>CAKQGN010000012.1 GCA_934233745.1 uncultured Clostridia bacterium | reverse complement strand
AAACTTTTTTCGCTTGGCTTCTGTATTAGAAAGTATTCCGTATATTGATTTGGCAAAGTTGCCTTCATATCAAACTCCATATTATGATGAGGATGGCGATACGGAATTACTAAATTCTACAGGTGTACTAAGACCTGTTCTGCTCTCTGAAGATGGTGATACATACATACTCTCACCTCTTGGTGTAAAGTTGTTGCAGTATGGGCTAAAGAGCAATGTAAAGATAGCAAATGTCAAGGGTACATCTGTAGATTTGAGTTGGAATAACATAAGTGAGGATTCTGACGTAGATATTAAAAAAGCATTGGAGTAAAATGGATATAAAAGATTTTGTTTCTAATTATCATACGCATCCTGTGTTGTTTGTCGGAACAGGTATGTCTATGAGGTATCTTCAAAAATCTTATTCTTGGAAATCTCTTTTAGAACAAATTACTGTAGATTTGACGGGCAACGATGAGCAGTTTTTGAATATTGACTCTCGTTTCAACGGTGATTGTCCAAAGATGGCTTCTGAGATAGAAAAGATTTTTAATCAAAAATTGGAAGAAGATAGAAATGGTAAGTTTAAAAACATAAATGACATTTTTTTCGAAGATAAAAGAAAAGGTATAGATAATAGCCGTTTTAAAATCTATATTTCTCAATTGCTTGCTGATAATACTTTCAAACCGGAAATGATTGAAGAAATAAAAACTCTTAAAACGATAAGAAAAAATATCAGTTCTGTCATTACAACGAACTATGATAATCTCGTAGAGCAAGTTTTCCAGTTTGATCCTCTTGTCGGTAATAATATTTTGTTGAGTAATCCTTATGGTGCAGTATATAAGATACATGGTTCAATAGAAAATCCATCTTCCATTATAATAACTGCTGGAGATTATAGAAATTTTGATACCAAATATGAACTTATCAGAGCTCAGTTGTTGTCATTATTCATGCATAATCCTATAATCTTTATCGGATATAGCTTAACTGATGAAAATATAAAGAAATTACTTCATACTATTTTTTCTTATGTAAATGCTGATTCAGAAACAGCTGAAAAAATAAGGAACAACTTTTTGATTATAGAAAGGAATCACGGTAGTGAAAATACCGAAGTAATTCCTTTTGATATAATTGTTGACAATAAGAATATCAGAGTAAATAAGATTAAAACGGATAATTTTACTGCTGTTTATCAGGCTTTATCAGAATTGCGCTTACCTATATCCGCTATGGATATCAGAAAGGTACAAGATATTGTTGGTGATATATATAAAGGTGCAAATGGCATAAAGGTTGAGATAACTGAAGATTTAGCGACTCTAAAAAATAGTGATAAGGTTTTGGCTATTGGAACTGATAAGACTATCAAATATCAGTATCAGACATCTAAAGAATTAATGGTTGATTATTTTTCAGTTATAGAAGAGGCTGATGAACAAAGATTGTCGCTTATTGATAAGTTTAAAATCAACAAAGCTCAGTATTTTCCTATTTATGGATTCTGTCAAATAAATAGGAATATAAAACATGAGGAAGCTTTAAAGAAAATCCAAAATCATAAAATACAGGCTTTAAAAGATAAAGTAACAAATGATAAACGATATCAGAATGATCATGGAACAATTCAAGATATATTAAAT
>CAKQGN010000011.1 GCA_934233745.1 uncultured Clostridia bacterium | reverse complement strand
TCGCAAGTAATGGCGTTCCGGTATAATTATAGCTGGGAAACAGTAGGCGAATATCGCAAAATAACCGCCGAGCAAGCATATGAAATGATGAATACGCAAGAAGTCGTAATTGTGGACGTCCGCACGCAAAGCGAGTATGACGAAGGGCATATTCAAAACGCCGTGCTTATTCCAAACGAAACGATAGGCAGCGACCCTCCCACAAATCTTCCCGACAAAAACGCAATTATTCTTGTGTACTGCCGTAGCGGAAGAAGAAGCGAAGAGGCGGCAAGAAAGTTGGTAAATCTCGGTTACGTAAGCGTCTATGATTTCGGCGGCATAAACGACTGGACATACGGCACGGTCACGGATTAAAAGAAAGTTATAACCGCCGGACAGAAATGATATAACTCGACGAATCGGATGTGGAAAACATTGCTTTGCGGTAAAGCATCAAAACACTTTGGAATCATCGACGACAAAGTGATTCTTTTCGTATTTTATAATACCGTCTTTCTGCATTTTTGAAAGCTCGTTGCAAAGCGCGCTGCGTTCCACGTTGAGGTAGTCGGCAAGTTGTTGACGGCTGTAAGGGATATCGAATGAAAAACTACCCGTTTTTTTGATGTATTCCGAAAAAAGAGAAAGAAGCCGTTGCCTGATCGATTTGGGCATAGTGTGTAGCATTCTTTTGGAAAGTCGCAGGTTTTTTTCGGCGCAAAGAGAAAGCAGATTTTGTATCAGCTTGGTGTGGGCGGCGCAGGTACGCGAGCACGGGTGTGAAATACAACGCATACTGACAAGAAGCACCGTCGAATCCTCTGCGCAAAGGACGTTGACCGTCATCGGCTCTCCCGGTATGCAGGCGAACGCTTCGGCAAAGGTACCGCCAACGCCTATGCGACTTATCACACTGTTGTTTCCCCACACGTCGCTCAGCTCTATTATCACCGCGCCCGAAAGCACGACGCCTATATATTCCGTCGGATTGCCTTCTTTAAGAACATACTCTCCCTTTTTGAATGCGATTTCTTTCGTTTCAAAGCAACCGAGAAGGGATTCGATTTTCGGTTCTTCTATTCCGCGGAAAAGCTGCGTGTTGGATAATTTCATAAAAAACTCCGTTTTTGTTGTTGTAACAACAGATTTTCATTTATGATTATAGTATAATCGAAGTGCAAAGTCAAGAATCGGAGGTAAAGAAGATGATAAGACGCATTATTGAGATCGACAAAGAAAAGTGCAACGGTTGCGGCGCGTGCGCAGACGCTTGCCACGAGGGCGCGATAGGAATGGTTGACGGCAAAGCGGAACTTTTGCGCGACGACTATTGCGACGGACTCGGCGATTGTTTGCCGGCGTGTCCTACGGGTGCGATATCTTTTGTGGAAAGAGAAGCGGCGGAGTACGACGAAGCGGCGGTTATGGAAAACAAAAAGAAAAAAGGGGATAAAAATACGCACTCGCACGACCATACGCACGCTCACGGCGGTTGCCCCGGGAGCAGAATGAGACAGATGTCGCCCCGTCCCGTCGAAGAAAAAACTTCAAAAGAAAGTGTTTCTCAACTTGCGCAATGGCCGTGCCAGATAAAGCTCGTGCCGATAAACGCACCGTATTTTGACGGCGCAAAACTGTTGATTGCGGCGGACTGCACCGCTTATGCCTACGCCTCTCTTCACGACGAGTTCATGTCGGGAAGAATCACGCTTATAGGTTGTCCGAAGCTCGACAGCGTGGATTACAGCGAAAAACTGACGGAAATTCTGACGGCAAACGACGTAAAGAGCGTGACGATCGTCCGTATGGAAGTTCCTTGTTGCGGAGGGCTCGAACAGGCGACGAAAAACGCATTGCAACGAAGCGGAAAATTCATTCCGTGGCAGGTGGTAATCGTATCGGTGGACGGACAAATTTTAAGCGATTGAAAGGTGTGACTATGAAAAATATAACGTGGAAAGACAAAATCGAAACTTTTGAGGTTATGGACGTGAGGGGCAGAGCGTTGAATTTCTTTTCGGAATTGAGGCAAAAAGCTGCCGCAAAGAAAAACGGCGAGGGCTTGCACGTCGTTCAGACCTTCGATCCCGTGCCGCTATATCCGATTATGTCGGCAATGGGCTTTGAACGTTATACCGAAAAGGCTTCGAAAAACGAGTATCACGCATATTTTTATCGCGTAAAGAAATGAGAAAACAATGTATAACGTTTTTTGGAAAGATAAAATAAAAGAATTTCAGACGATTGACGTAAGGCATTTGCAGGGGAATTTCTTCGAGGGACTTAAAAAGAAAGCGGAAGATCTTGCCGTCGGGCAGGGCTTGCATATCGTGCAGAGTTTCGAGCCGTATCCGCTTTATGAGGTGATGAAAGGGCTCGGATATGAGCGCTTTACGGAAAAGACGGGCAAAACGGAGTTCCACGTGTATTTTTACCGCACGGGAAATAAATGCGGAGAAGACGACGCAGCCTTCAAGCCGCTTGCATTACTCAATTATCCTATGATTGACGAAGAACTCGGCAGAATCGCCGCAGATTTTTGGAAAATAACGTGGCAGAGCGAAAATCGCACGCTTTCATATGAGACGAGACTTTTGTTGTCACTTGCAAACGCTGTTGGGGCGGGCAGAATGCGTCAGGCGGTACGAGAGCTTGTAAAAGCATATATTCACGGCGTATCGAGCAAAGAGTTGGACGATGTCTTCGAGCTTCTGGTGTGGAATCAGGGGATAGGGTTTTTCAGCTCCGAGATAGGACCTTCGGCGTTGTTTTCGGCATACAAACTCATCAAAAATGGCGAGAAACAAGGTAAATCGCGCGACGAAATATGCCTTGCCTTGCGAGAGAGGTTCGGCGAGAAGAACGAAGAAGTGCGCGTATAAGACAAAATATTTTTAAGGAGCAAATAAAAATGAACGAAAATGTAGCAAAACTTTTGAACGAGCAGGTAAACAAGGAGTTTTACTCGGCGTATCTCTATCTCGATTTCGCCAATTATTATGCAGAAGTGGGGCTTGACGGCTTTGAAAACTGGTACAGAGTACAGGCGCAGGAAGAGAGAGATCACGCAATGCTGTTCTTTCAATATCTTCTGAACAATGAAGTAAAAGTTACTTTTGATGCGATCGCAAAACCCGAATGGGAGCGCGACGATAATATGACGCCCCTTAAAAAAGCACTCGAACACGAAAAATACGTTACTGCCTCCATAAACGATATTTATACGGCGGCTTATGAAGCGAGGGACTTTCGCACCATGCAATTGCTTGATTGGTTTGTAAAAGAACAGGGCGAAGAGGAAAAGAACGCGTCGGATATGATTACCAAAATAGAATTGTTCGGCACCGATGCGAAGGGGCTTTATATGCTCAACAGCGAACTGAAAGCCCGTGTGTATGCCGCACCTTCGCTTGTGTTGTAATGAGTTGTTTCCGTTGTCGTCGACGCTTGCACCACAAGCGTCTTGTTTGACAAAAAGAGAAAACGGCGCAAATTAATTCGTCACCGGGTTTATAGGTGAAGTAAAATAAAAGAACGGCGATAGAATCGGCAGAAACCGAAGAGGAAACACAAAACACTTTTAAAAAATAAGAATTAAAACAATGAGAACACAAATGAATTTGTTGTTTAAGATTTCATAAGGCTTGTTTGTTCTTTGTGCAAAAGCCGGCAAAGAAGAAAGCGGGTGCATTTAAACACGTTTTTGCAACAAACATCTGTGCCCGAAACCTTTAGCATTACGGTAAACAAACGGAATTTCTCGCACGATCCGGTAGAGCAAAGCGGAGAATGCTCGTATGTTGTCGGTTTGAAATGCAAAAGAAGATTTGTTGCAGATTTGTTGCAATTATAACGCAGATTCTTGGGGAAATAGACGAGAGAATAAGGTATTATAGTATGAGAGTGACGGCAGAGCCCGGATTATAACGAAAATACTAAAAGGAGGAAAAGAATGCAGTATCTATTAACGTTTCTGGAAGGGCTTGCGTCGTTTATTTCCCCTTGCCTTTTGCCTATGATACCGTTGTATCTTTCGTATTTTGTCGGCAGCGACGATGAAGAGGGGAATACACAAACAAAGGGAACGACGGACGAAAACATTGTTGTAACGGCAGACGAAAACATTGTTGTAACGGCAGACGAAAACATTGTTGTAACGGCAGACGAAAACATTGTTGTAACGGCAGACGAAAACATTGTCGCAACGGCAGACGAAAACATTGTCGCAACGGTGGATGTGCAGCCTAAGAAAGTAAAAAAACGCAAAATAAACGGCAAAGTTATCGTGCGTGCGCTTTCGTTTGTTCTCGGTTTTACGCTGATGTTTGTTTTCTTCGGCGGACTTGTGGGACTCGTCGGCGGATTTCTGACCAAATACAAAACCGTAGTCAATATCGTCGCCGGCATAATCGTAATCATATTCGGACTGTCTTATGTCGGACTTTTCAATCTTCCTTTTTTCAAAGGTCTGAAAAAAGCGAGAAAAGCGGACACGGTATTTTCGGCATTTCTGTTCGGTATCGTGTTTTCGGTGGGAGTAGGCCCGTGTACCGGTGCATTTTTAGGCTCGGCACTTGCGCTTGCTTCAACGGCGGGAACAGTCGTAAAAGGTGTGTTGTTGCTTCTTTGCTATTCGTTGGGGCTGGGCATACCGTTTGTGCTTACCGCACTTTTGACGGATAAACTGAAACGGCTTTTCACGTTTATAAAAAAGCACTATAAAGTCATAAAAATCGTAAGCGGCAGCTTGCTTATCGTGATGGGTATTCTTTTGGCCGCGGGAGTTATGGATAAACTCGGCGCAATTTTAGCGTAAGGAGGTGTGATATGACAAAGAAAATAATTATTACGGTTTTGAGTATCTTGTTGTTTGCGGGCGTCGTTGTCGGCGGATATTTCGGATACAAAAAATTATCGGAGAAAAATCCGCCCGATACGGGGACTCTCGGAACGGAACAAAAGGGTGATT
This sequence comes from uncultured Clostridia bacterium, assembly GCA_934233745.1. Classification (GTDB taxonomy): domain Bacteria; phylum Bacillota; class Clostridia; order Christensenellales; family CAG-917; genus CAG-475. Next base: position 20,925 of record CAKQGN010000011.1, on the reverse strand, counting down.
ATAAGGATTTTACGGTGACGGACGTAAACGGCAAAGAAGTTAAACTTTCCGATTTTATCGGCAAGCCCATAGTCATAAACTTCTGGGCGTCGTGGTGCGGCCCTTGCAGGAGCGAATTGCCCGCTTTCGATAAAGTGGCAAAAGAAAACGAAGGGCAAGTGCATTTTCTGATGGTAAATCTTTTGTCTGGCGAAACCGAAACCAAGGTCAAGAGATTTGTGCAGAAAGAAAACTACTCTTTCCCGTTGTATTTCGACAATACGGGAACAGCGGCGAGCACATATAACGTGTCGAGTATTCCCGTAACGGTATTCATCGACGCACAGGGAAAAGTAAGGAAGTCGCAGGTCGGGGCGATGAGCGAAATCGTCCTTAAATCGTATGTGGCGGAACTTTTGAAACAAGGAGAATAAAAAAATGACGGTAATCGTTGACGAAAAGAATTTCAAAGAAGATGTTTTGCAATCCGAAACTCCCGTACTCGTAGATTTTTATGCCGAGTGGTGCGGACCGTGCAAGGCTTTAATGCCGACGATAGAGGAAATCGCAATAGAATACGCGGAGAAAATCAAAATCGTAAAAATAGACGTCGATAGAAACGAAAATCTTGCGGTAAAATACGGCATTATGAGCATTCCGGCATTGTTGTTTTTCGTAAACGGCAAACCCGAAAAGTCGCTTATAGGCGTTCGGTCAAAAGAGAAAATCGAAAAGACGATAAAAAAACTTTTATAGACACGGACAACTCTTTTTCAATTAATGCTGTTTCCAAAAGGAGAACTGAATATGAAAAAAATATCCATTCTGATTCTTTTGCTTGTTTCGGATGCTCTAAAGAGATTATAACCGTTACATATTGAATATTTTCTTCTACACGAAATACGCCATATCTATCAACATTTAGAAATTGAAGATTATCGAAAAGATCCAACAAAGTGTAATAATGCGGAGTTGGCAAAGAAGTGGTCGGAGGAAGAGGATAACTATGTAACCGCTTTGAATAAAGAAGGTAAAGAGAATACGGACTATTTCTTGCAAGATATGGAGATGGATGCCTTTGCGTATGCGTATGCCGTAATGATGTACAAGTATGGCGAAGTCAAATATCTTTATGTCCCTAAAGCGTATCGAAACGATGAATTTGATAAAATAGTAAATGAATGGCAGGTGGCATTCAAAAATGAGGGGCTGTAAACGGGAATGATAGTGTAGCTATTTCGTACTTTATAGCCAGTACCTAAAAACCCTACTAAACAGTAGGGCTTTTCTTATGCTATGTCGGCAGACAGACTCGAACTTGACGGCATATCGCCGTCACCATGCGATGCATGGCTGTGCCCTGCGGTCACACTGCACGCGTCGCTGCAAAATGCAAGCATTTCCGCTCGCTGTCGGGTGAGTCCTGTTGCGTGTGGTGAAATAAACATATTTAGAAACGTGGCGGTCGTTTGAGTTGTAGACGGCTTGTACCGTAAGCCTCCGCCACGGATAAAAAACGAACTCCGATATTAAACCGAGGTTTTTTTTGTTCAAGTGATTTTTCCGGCGTCCGATTTAAGTTTTGCTTTCACCCGATACAACCGAATAATTATTGTTTTGCGGGTATCGCCGGTGCTGTTTTTGTCCGATTTATAGCCTTCCGTTTGCGATTGTAGCACGGCGAGAAGCGGAGGGTACGGCAAAAAAGTCTTGCCGATAACTTCGCATTTAACTATAATAAAACTTGAAAAGGGTGAAAAAATTTGAAAATTTTGAACTTTCACGCAACATCGCTGCTTTTTTGCTGTCTTTATAGGTGAGACGCGAACGATTGTTGTTATTGAAATTGCAAAGCGCGGTTTTTATTGCAACAAAGGAGATTCAATATGGACGACAAAAGAATTATCGAATTGTTTTGGGAGCGACACGAGAGTGCAATATCCGTAACTGCGGATAAGTACGGGAAATACTGTCATACGATCGCTTACAACATTCTTTTCAATCACTTGGATGCAGAAGAATGTGTCAACGATACCTACCTTGGCGCCTGGAACGGTATCCCTCCAAAAAAACCCGACAATCTGACGGCATTTCTCGGAAAAATCACTCGCAATCTTGCCATCAATCGCTACAATCGCCACAAGACGTCCAAGCGCGGGAAGGGGCAGATCGAAATCGTTTTGTCCGAGGTTGAAAACTGCATTCCCGATATCAAGGGCGTTGAACAGGCACTTGACGAAGCGCATTTGGTGTCGGTTATAAACCGCTTTTTGCGCGCCCAACACAAGACGAAACGCAATTTATTCGTGCAAAGATACTGGTATATGTATCCGATTCGCGAAATCTCCGAAATGCACAATATGAGCGAAAGCAAAGTCAAATCCATTTTGTATCGTATGCGCGTCGAACTCAAACAGAATCTCGAAAAGGAGGAAATCTACCTATGAAGAAGGAAAAATTGTTGAACGCAATCGGTCAGATCGACGATGATTTGATTACAGAAGCAAAACCCGAAGCGAGAGCGCAAAAGAAAAAGGTCAAACCTCAGTGGTTTGCGCTGTTGGCGGCGTGTTTGGTGTTGGTGATTTGCATAAGTGTCGCGACGCCGTTGTCGCTCGGCAATAAAGAAGCGGGAAAGGTCACGATGGAAATCAATCCCGGAGTCGAGTTTACTATCGCAAGAAACGGTAGCGTAAAAGCGGTGCGCTTCCTGAACGACGACGCAGAAAACGTCCTTGGCGCATCAACGCTGAAAGGACAAGATTTGAGAACCGCAATCATGATAACTATCTCGGCGTACAAGGCGGGCGGTTATATGGACAGAAACGACACCGTTTTGGTCTCATTCAACAAACAGCTGAGCGAGAACAAGAAGCTCAGAAATTCGGTGGCAGCGAACGTGCAGTCCGCTCTTGAAGAAACCAATGCGGTGAACACATTGGTGTATGTCAACGAGGCGGAAAGCAAAGAAACAGCCGAAATAGCTCAAAAATACAGCGTGTCCGAGGGCAAGGCAAAACTTATCGAAGAAGCGTCGAAAGTCACCGGTCTGACGGTGGAAGAACTGGCGCAACTCCCGCTGGACGAGTTGGTCGATCTGCAAGAAAACGTAGATTCAAAAGTTCTTTCCACAAGGTTTATCGGCATTCTGCGCGCAAAACAAATTGCTCTGAAAGATTCGGGCTGTGTCAACAGAGTCACTTTCACCGAGGCTATCCTTGTCGACGGCGGAATAAAAACTCCGTATTATCGTCTTGTTTTCAACGACAGACACGTCGAGTGGACTTACCGTATCGACGCAACGAGCGGCGCGATCATTGAAAAAAGCAATATAGTGTTCTTTATTTCGCTTGAAGAAGCAAAAGAAATCGCGTTGAAGTTTGCGAACGTGAATACCGAATCCGAAGAAAAAGTCGTTTTCACCAAGGAAGAGCTTAGTCGCAATCAAGGTCGTCCGTGCTGGATTTTGGAATTCTATACAAAAGAGTTTCAATACAGCGTCAAGGTCGACGCAAAATCGGGTGAGGTATTCTATTTCGATTATCACATCGACGTCAGAGAGGCGAAAGAAATAGCCGCAAAAGACGCAGGCGTGTACGACGAATTTGCAAAACTTGTGTTTACCGTCGAGGAGTATGTCGGAGGCGGCATCAAAACCCCGTACTTCTATTTCGTCTTCAACAACGGAAAAACGCAATGGACGTATAAAGTCGACGCAACCCTTGGAATTATCCTTGAAAAAAGCGAAGGTGCATTGTTTATTTCGCTTGAAGAAGCAAAAGACATTGCATTGAAGCATGCAAACGTAAAAGCCGAAGATGCCGTTTTCACCAAGGAAGAGCTTAGTCGCAATCAAGGTCGTCCGTGCTGGGTGATGGAATTCTATACAAAAGAGTTTCAATACAGCGTCAAGGTCGACGCAAAATCGGGCGAGGTATTCTATTTCGATTATCACATCGACGTCAGAGAGGCGAAAGAAATAGCCGCAAAAGACGCAGGCGTGTACGACGAATTTGCAAAACTTGTGTTTACCGTCGAGGAATATGTCGGAAGCGGCATCAAATCTCCGTACTTCTACTTCGTATTCAACAACGCAGCGACGCAGTGGACGTATAAAGTCGACGCAACGCTCGGACTAGCGACTCAACTCAATAAAGAGCCGATCACATTCATAACTTCGGACAGGGCAAAAGAGATTGCAATCATGGACGCCAATATAGGAGAGTCGCTGGAAATCGTTTTCACAACGGAAGTCTTGAGTCGCAATCAGGGACGTCCGTGCTGGGTTTTGGAATTCTATGCCGGGAAATACCAGTACAGTTACAAAATCGACGCAAAATCGGGCGAAATCATCTCAAAAACACAGTACATTTACATTGAAAAAGCAAAAAGAATCGCACTTGAGCACGTGTTCGCGGAAGCGATTGCAAACAGTATAACATTTACCGTCGAAGAGTTGATTGAGCTTGAAAGAACACCGTACTTCTACTTTGTATTCAATGACGGTGAAACGCAGTGGTCATACTATATCGATGCGGTGGACGGAACTATCGTTTTAAGAACCAAAGAAGCTTTGAAGGATGAGAAAGTTTTAACTTAAATTTCAATTGTGCCCGATAAAAACGGCGCAAAAGAATAGCGACAACATAGCAGCCGCTTGCATCGCAAGCGGCTGTGTCGGACTAAATAAAGAACTTGGTTGGTTATTTTCGGAGTCGGTTTCAAAGATGAGAATAGCACTTGCGGAGGTGGTGATTGAAAAAAACAAGAGCCTCCAACCTTTTTAGACATATTCGTTTGCCGTTTTTTCAATTGATTGCGTCACCTATCCACTCCATCATTTCTCTCACTCACAGATGTATATCGGTTAAACGCCGAACAATATAAGGTTAGGTGTTGCTAAAACGTGTATTTGAGGGTATAATCACTTGTCGATGCGCAATCTATTTGCGTTTGTACATAGAAAATTTTAGAATACAGGAGATTTACATTATGGATTGGCAACAAGTGTGGCAAACCGTGCAGGACTGGCTCACAAACACAGGGATCAAGTTGCTCATTGCGATTGCGATTATGATCGTGTCGTTTGCGTTCATCAATTGGCTGAGTAAAAAAATCGCAAAGCGCGCCGATAAAAAGGTTGAGGAAAGCAAAAAAATCGACAAAACGATTTACAAAACCGCAAGCTATGTGGTGAAAGTGGGACTAAAAGTGCTTGTCGTACTCGGACTTGTCAGTTATGTGGGCATAGATACAAGCGCAATCACAGCACTGATAGCGTCGTTGGGCGTCGGCGTAGGGCTTGCAATCAACGGCACGCTCTCAAACTTTGCGGGCGGCGTGCTTATTCTCATCACAAGACCTTTCAAGGACGACGACTACATTCAGGCATGCGGATATGAGGGGACAGTCGAGGATATTCGCATTTGCCACACCAGGCTTCGCACAACGGACAACAAGGTCGTGTATCTGCCAAACGGCAAACTTTCCACCAGCGAAGTCGTAAACTTCTCCGAAAAAGATTTGCGCAGAGTTGACCTCAAATTTTCAATATCCTATTCCGATGACTTTGAAAAAGCAAAATCCATAATCAGAAATGTCTGCAATGCCAACGAGCTTGTCCTCAAAGAGCCCGAACCGTCTGTTCGCGTATCGGCACAAAGTTCGAGCAGCATTGACATTTCCGCAAAAGTATGGTGCAAAAACGCCGACTATTGGACGGTCAATTTCGATATGATTGAAAACGTGAAGAAAGCGTTTGACGAAAACGGAATAACGATACCGTTCAACCAACTCGACGTCCATGTCGTCAGCGACGCAACGACAAAAAGCGACGATGCCGTCGCATAATTGTGCATTTTGCACAGTGATATGCACGCAAGCGTGCGTGAAAATGTCCTTGCGGACAGTGAAATTTGCGAATAGCACAAATGAAATTGCACACAAGCGTGCAGTTGCGGAAGATTATAAAAAAACAAACGCGCCGTTTCGGTGCGCGTTTGTTTTTTATACAAGTTTGAAGGTTTTACAAGTTAAAAGTCGCAGGCGTTTTACATGACTTGCAGAACAAAAAATTTGAGATATTGGGTTTCTTCGGCGCAGAGAAGTGACGGATGGTCGGGTGCTTGCGATTTTATCTCAACCGTGCGCACGGTTTTGCCGCTTTCTTTTGCGCTTTCCACAAGCATTTTTTCAAAGAGGGGAAAAGTCATATAGTGCGAGCAAGACGAGGATATGAGGTATCCGCCGCTTTTTACAAGTTTCATGCCCAGCACATTGATGTCTTTGTAGCCTCTGTATGCGTCTTTAACTTCGCTTGCACTTTTGCAGAATGCGGGAGGATCGAGAATAATGAGGTCGAATTTTTCGCCGTTGTTTTTGTACTCTCGCAATGCGTCGAAAACATCGGCGCACTTGGTTTTTATGTTTGTAAAACCGTTTAGTCGTGCATTTTCTTCGACGTTTTCGAGGGCTGTTTTGGATATGTCGCAAGAGATGACTTCCTTTGCGGAAAGCGCACAATTGAGCGAAAAACCTCCGCTGTTGCAAAAACAATCCAACACTTTGCCCTTTGCGTATCTGCGCGCGGCAAGTCGGTTTTCTTTTTGGTCGAGAAAATAACCGGTTTTTTGTCCGTTTTTGACATCAACGGACATTTTCAGTCCGTTTTCCGTGATGACGATTTTGTCGGGAACTTCGCCAAACAAAACGCCAGTGCGCTCGTCAAGTCCTTCCTTTTGACGCACACCAACGTCGCTGCGCTCGTATATGCCTTTCGGCTCGAAAACTTTGACGAGGCAATTCACGATTTTGTCCTTTTGCTTGTCTGTTCCCAGCGATAGAAACTGACAGACAAGATAGTCGGAATATTTGTCAACGATGAGGGCAGGCAAATTGTCCGCTTCGGCAAACACCGCGCGATAGCAGTTGTCATAGCCAAGGGCGGTGCGAGAGTCTTTTGCGGCTTTTATGCGTTCGATATAGAGGTTTTCGTCATCGACTTGATTTTCGTCGCGTATGAATATGCGCACGAGGATTTTGGAAAGGTGATTTATATAACCCTTGCCGACAAATTTGCCGTCGTAGGAGCAAACGGTTGCCAAAGAACCGTTTTTATCCTTGCCTTCGATGCGCGCGACTTCGTTTGCGTACACCCAGCTGTGACCTTGAAGCACACGCTTTTCTTCGCCCTTTTTGAGATATACCGTATATGGCATATGTCACCTCGCAGTGTTGATGCCTAAATTATAGATTTTTGACACTCAAAAGTCAATTAAGATACGCGTTTGTTTCTTGGCGTGTAAAAATCTCGGTTTCAAGCAGAAAACGCTTGAAAAACGGCAATGGCAGATTATGTTTTTTTGAAAAATGCGTATTGACGAATCGAGCGGATTGGCGGATAATATATACAAGAAAGTGTGGGCGTTTTCGCTCGGAAGGAGGGCATATGAACACGATTATCACAATTTCAAGACAATATGGCAGCGGCGGCAGGTTTGTGGGTAAATTGCTTGCCGACGAGTTGGGAATTCCGTTCTACGACAAGGAAATCATCGCAATGGCATCCGAGGACTCGGGGTTTGCTCAAGAGTTTATCAAAGAAAACGAACAGAAGATGAAAGGCATATCTGCCATTGCGTTTACGGCGGGTTTGTGGGGCGGCAACCTCATGAACAATTTTGAGAACATAGAATCAAAGATTTACGCTTGCGAAGCGGACGTAATCGAAAAAATCGCAAAGAAAGGGCCTTGCGTTATAGTCGGACGTTGCGCCGATTACATTCTCAAAGACAAATGCAAATGCCTCAATGTGTTTATTCATGCCGATATGCAGTCGAGAATAGAAAGAGTTATAAAGGTGTTCAGGCGCACCGACGACCAAAAGAAAGCCGAACGACTCATCAGAGAAAACGACCGCATGAGAGCAAGACACTACCGCTATTATACCGACAGCGAGTGGGGCGAAGCAAACAATTATCATATCACGCTCAACACTTCCGCAATCGGAGTGGAAAATTGCGCCAAGATTCTGAAAGAAGCATATTTGAGATTTGACGAGCAAGACTGAAAACGGACAATAAAAGGAAGCGTATGTACAAAGTACTCAAAGTCGAAGAACTTGAAAACCCGTCACAATACAAGTGGTTTCGCACTTTTGCAAATCCGTGTTACGGCATGAACGTCAAAACGGACGTAAGCGAAGTCGTCAGAATTTCAAAGGAACGCGGTACGAGCTTTTTTGCAAACACGCTCTATCTCGTCACAAAAGCACTCAACTCCGTAGACGTCCTTCGCATGCGCGAGGTGGGAGGGGAGATTCGGCTTTACGATGTCATCAATCCGACCTTTACGGTGATGACGGATTCGGGAAGATTTGCAAATGCCGGCTTCAAGATGATTGAGGATTATCAAGGATTTTATAACGAAACGCGAAGAATAATCGAGGAGAAAAAATCGCAAACATCCTTTGACAATCAATACAATGATTCGGAGGATTTCGACGATTATTACATCACTTGTTTGCCTTGGATAAGTGTGGAATCGTTCTCTCATCCGCTTCCCGACAACAATATCGAATCGTCCTCTTGTGCAAGAGTCTGCTGGGACAAATATCGGATGGAAAACGGCAGATACGTTATGCTTTTGAACGTTACGGTCAATCACTGCTTTGTGGACGGAAAACGTCTTTCCGAGGTGTTTCAGGCAGTGCAAAAAAACTTTGACAACGCTCAAAATTTGTTGATATAATCGCTTTTGAAAAACATGAAAAACGCCACGAAATCGATGGCGTTTTTTTTATAAAATTTTATAGAATATTATGTGCGTAATCGATGTTTTTGTCACTGTTTTTATGCTGATTTTTCGTCGTGTTTTTCGGCGGAATCCGTTTTGAACATAAGCGCGAGTCCTTGCAATATGGCAATCGTGCCAAGCGTTATAAACACTGCGTCTATCATATACCATTTTGCGACTATAAACAAAATTCCGATGACAAACATAATTGTCGGATTTAGCAGAATATATACTTTATCTCTTGTATTTGCACTCTTAAACATCGATATTTGAGAAACAAGCATATATACGGCATAAGCGCAAAGCACAATGCCGAGCACCAAAAGCGCAATATCGACAACTGTCCAACCACACGTTATCACCACGATTCCCAGCGCGATTTCAACGCCGCCTTCAACCCATTTTTTGCCGATGAGATTTATCGTCCCGACGATTGCAAGCATCACGCCGGCAACGGTCAGCATCGCGCTTACGAACGAGGAGCGCAATATGCAAAAGATTATGCCGACTGCAATCATTGCGATACCGTAAACCACGTTGAGATTTTTGATCGTTATTTTGCCGCTGTCTTTCATTTTTACCTCTTTGTTTTGGACACGCAAAAGCGTTACCTTTTATAAATAGTATGGTGCGACGCGTCAAAATAATACGCACGACAAAAACGTCGGTTTGAAAAATTCAAACGCTTGCCGATTTTATAAAAAGCCAAGATAAATCAAAAATGCGATATTCGACGTAATTCGTTTTGCGGTTTTGAAAAAAAGTTGTATTATGTACCCATGATAGACAGTTTCGTTCAACCCAAAAATATCGTAGTTGCAGATGATTTGCAACTTGTCAAATATTATCCGCGCTACAAGCAAACTCTCGAATGGTATCAGGATCTCGACGTATGCAAGCAAGTGGACAATATCGATTTTCCCTACGACCTTGCAAGGCTCAAAGCGATGTACAATGCGCTTGCAAAGGGCGGCGAGTGTTACTATATCAAGGTGAAAGACAACGGCAAGTGGCGTCTTGTGGGGGATATATCTCTTTTCAAAGGCGAGATAGGCATAGCGATTTGCAAGCAATATCAAAATCGCCACTTTGGCAGGCGTTCGATTGAGGCGATGCTTGAAAGAGCCAAAGAGATAGGTCTCGATCACGTCGAGTGCGAAGTTTACGATTTCAATTTGCAAAGCAGAAAGGCGTTTGAGTCAATCGGCTTTGAAAAGTACGCTCACGAAAGGTATCGCAAATTTCTTTGACGGCAATATAATCGTGCCGTAAATCCGCTTGAAAACAGTGCGGATTGTCCATGTTTTCCACTACATAATAAATATTAATATATTTGCAAAACAAATATTGTCAAACCGTTTGACAATCGCCTTGTATTTTGATAAATTAGATGTCGAGCCGCTCGAAAGTGGTTTTAAGTCAATCGTAGATTGCACCTATGTCGGCGAGACTGGTTAGAGGAGGTAAAAACAATGTACGCAGTAGTTGAATGCGGAGGCAAGCAATACAAGGTCGAGAAAGATATGCTCGTCAAGGTCGAAAAAATCGATGCCGAAATCGGCGACGTTATCGAACTCAAAGCTCTTATGCTCGTCGACGACAACGGAAACGTTAAAGCAGGACAAGACGCACAAGCTGTCAAAGTAAGCGCAAAAGTCAATGCACAGGACAAGTTCCCCAAAGTATACGTTTTCCATTACAAGTCCAAAAAGAACATCAGAAAGCGTCAAGGTCATCGTCAACCGTACACCGAGTTGAAGATTGTTTCAATCGAGGGTTAAGCGATGGTCAAGGTCAGGTTCTCAACACAAGACGGAAAGTTTGTGGGCGTTGAGTGCTCGGGACATTGCGAGTATGCCGAAGAGGGCGCAGACATAGTTTGCGCGGCACTAAGTTCGGTTGTACAAACCGCAGTGCTTGGCATCATGCACATAGTCGGAGTCAATATAGCGTACGAAACCGACGTCAAAGACGGTTATTTGTATGCGATGTTGCCAAAGTCGATGACTTCTTCGCAAGCGCACGACGCCGACGTGATTTTGAGAACGGCTTATTTAGGGGCGTCCGACCTCTATGAAAACTTTTCGGACTTCATCACATTGGAGGTAGAATGATTATGTTTATGAATATACAATTGTTCGCTCATAAAAAAGGAACGGGTTCTTCGCACAACGGTCGTGATAGCGAATCCAAGCGTCTGGGCCCCAAGCGCGCCGACGGTCAATTCGTTCTCGCAGGCAACATTCTTGTTCGCCAAAGAGGCACGAAATATCATCCGGGCAACAACGTTTCAATCGGCAAGGACGATACGTTGTTTGCGCTCGTTGACGGCGTTGTGAAATTTGAGCGTGTTGGAAAAGACAAAAAACAAGTTTCCGTTTACGCACAAGAACAATAACGGTATAAAAAACCGCCCGATTTCAGGGCGGTTTTTTCTAACGCGCGTGCGCGCGAAACGTATACGTGCGCACATCAATACTAATACGCAAATGTGCGTGTTTTGCAATATTTTGCAAGAGCGCAAATATACTTTATAGATGAAACAGATTGAGTTTTCAATTCCCAAATCACCGACTTTCGACATCGGACAAACCCTTGATTGCGGTCAGGTGTTCCGTTTCGTCAAAGAGGGCGATCGTTACAAGATTTGCGCAAAAAACCATATGGCGCATATCTCTGACAGCGGTGAAGAATACCGTGTTTCATGCGACGATAAAGAGTTTTTTGAAAAATACTTCGATTTTGACACTGACTATGCCGCGATTCAGGCGCAAGTTCAAGACGGCGGATTCGTGTCAGAGGCAATCGAGTACGGAAAGGGGATACACATTCTGCGCCAAGACCCCATAGAAGCGATTTTTTCTTTCATTATATCGCAAAACAACCATATTCCGCGCATAAAGGGCATAATCGAACGTATCTGCAATACTTTGGGCGAGGATATGGGCGAATATCACGCGTTTCCTAGCGTTGAGCGACTTGCAAGCGCAGGTGAGGGCTTTTATGCGAGTATAGGCGCAGGGTATAGAGCGGCATATTTGGACAGAGTTGCAAAATCATTGCTCGATGAAGATATAAACGAGTGGCAAAAACTCTCGACGTCGGAGCTTCGAGCAAAATTGCTGTCCCTATACGGCGTAGGAAGAAAGGTTGCCGATTGCGCATTGCTTTTCGGATTTTCTCGTTTTGACGTGTTCCCCGTAGATACGTGGATTAAAAAAGCGTTTGAAAGCGAATATGAGGGCGTTACACCCGAAAAAATGTCCGATTTATTGATACACAAGTATAAAGAAAACTCCGGTTTTGTGCAACAATGGGCATTTTATTACAAAAGAGCAAAAAAAGTATAGACAAAACGCATTTTTTATATTAAAATGAGTTTATCAATATAAAATGAGTAGTACAAGTCCGCTTTTTGCGACTTGGAAGAGGAGAAGAAGATTATGGCAGCAAGCAAAAAATATGTAGTTCTTGCAGATATCGAGAGCGTCAGAGTTCCGTTCAGTGTGTTTGAATCCGCACTTGAAGAGCTTTCTCGCATCGGCGAAATCGCAGCGTGCAAATTCTACGGATATTCCGCAAAACGTACCAAAGACTACGGCGAGTTCATCCAAGAAAACAGCTACGACGCACTTTCCGCACTTCCCAAAAAGAGAAAAGGCAAACTCGACCTTCGTCAAGTTATCGACGCGGCAAGACTTGCTCAATTCCCCAACATTGACGGTTTCTTCCTCATTTACGGCAACGGTGATATCACTCCGCTCATTGCGTATTTGAAGGCATACGGCAAAGACGTCGTCGCAGGCGTCATCGAACCGGACAAGAACTCCGTTCTTTGCAACAAGGTCATCATGCTCGACGCACAAGCGACCACTCAAACCGTGCTCAATGCCGGCTACAAAAAGGTCAATGCGGCTCCCGTCGTCAAGAGAGCGGCTCAACCCAAGGCAGCACCCGTGCAATATGCTCCGCAACCCGCACCGCAACCTGTCTATCAACAACCCGCTCAACCCGTTTATCAACAACCCGCTCAACCGGCTCCCGCTCCGCAACCCGCTCCCGCAGCACCTGCACAAACTCAACAACAAAGCGAAGAAGCGGCTCAAATGGCATTGCTTCTCGAGCAATTCAACAAGATTATCGCAAGCGATAACTGATTGTAATTGCAACATGAAATCGGAAATCCCGCACCGAAAGATGCGGGATTTATTTTGAAAGCACATTTTATATGTTTGATAAGTTTCGTTTAAAGCTGTGAAGCAATTCGAAATTTACGAGGGTGATATGAACACGATTTGGTCAAGTTATATTCAAAGTATCGGGACGCTGTACACTTCCAGAGCTTTGAGATTTGCAGACAATTTCAAAGAAAGATACAAGGAAGCGTTTGCTATTGCCGATAAAAGCAAAATACTAGAAATCGGATGCGGCCCCGGAGCTTTGGCGGAATCGCTTTCGAGGTGGTATCCCGATTCAAAAATATACGGCGTTGACCGCGACGACAGTTTTGTCAATTTTGCGCGCGAAAAAGTATCAGGCGTTGAATTTTTTGAAGGCGATGCAACGCAACTCGCTTTCGACGATTGTTCGTTTGACGTTACTATATCGAATACGGTTGCAGAACACATCGAACCTTCAAAATTTTATGGCGAACAATATAGGGTTTTGAAGAAAAACGGCGTGTGCCTTGTTTTGTCTTCGCGCAGAGGTATCAATATTCCTGCGCCGTGTATATCCGAAGAAACGGAATTTGAACGGGACGTTTGGAAACGAACAGAGGAGTATTTTAGACAAGCGCATGCAAAATACGGTGTGTGTGAATATCCGCAAAACGAAGCGGAATTGCCGCTTTGTATGGAAAAGTACGGTTTTAGAAACGTCACGACGGAATATATCGTTGCAAATCTGACACCCGACAATCCGTGTTACTCGGCAGAAACGGCGCATGCCATGATAAATGCAAACAGGCAAAACGATTTGGATAGCGCAGACAATATGTTGCGAATTGCGCCTCAGATTGTCAAACCGTCGGAAGTCGACGAGCTGAAACGGTTGGTGAACAAAAAGTATGACAAACGGTTGCAACTCTATGATTGCGGAATCAAACAATGGGACACGAACGTGAACGTAACAATGGTTGTAAGAGGCGAGAAATAGCATGCGATTTCGATTGTAATCAAAATTAAAATCCCGCACCGAAAGATGCGGGATTTTTTGCGTTGAAAAATAGGGGTTTAAAGATTAGTTTTATTTTTAATAATTTTAACAATACAAAAACTAATATTTATCAAAACTCCTTTACGGCGCTGTTTTTGTACGTGCAAAAACAAATTTTGTAGCCGTTGTCAAAGATTGGTTCGCTCTCTTCGACAAGATGCCAGTTGTCAATATTGTCGAGGTTTTCGTGGAAAACTTCCGCGTCGCCGTCCGCATCGACTTTGGTGACGTAGGCAGTGTCGCAGTAGGGGAGCAAGGTGCGGTACATCATTGCTCCGCCGATGACGTAGGTTTGCTCGCTGTCGTAGTTTTTGAGGATTGCAAACAGCTCGTCAAGCGACTTTGCGAGAATATAGCCTTTGGCTTTTGCGTCTTCGTCCGTGCCGTTGGGATTCAGCACGATATTCGTGCGGTTTTTTAAGGGCATTCCGTTGGGAAAAGACAGCAAAGTATTGCTGCCCATAACCACGGTTTTGCCCTTTGTATGCGCAACGAAATGGCGCATATCCTCTTTCAGAGAAAAGAGCAAGTCGTTTTTCTTGCCCAATCCCCACTTGTTGTCAACTGCAAAAATTGTTTTCATTTTGATTTGTAGCGTCAAAACCCTTTGCGGTTTTGAGAGTTATTGCTTAAAAATTATCCGTTTTTCAGATAGCGACTTCGATTTTTTTGTCGAGTTTGGTGTATTGATAGCCTTCGAGTTCAAAATCATCGACGGTGAAGTCATAGAAGTTTTTTACATCCTTGTTCATCTTGAATATCGGCGCAGGGTATTGAGGATTTTTCAATATTTCCTCGACAATCGGGATATGGCGGTCATAGATGTGCGCGTCGCTTATTACGTGTACGAATTCACCCGCTTCGAGGTTGCTCACTTGCGCAAACATATGCAAAAGCACTGCGTATTGCACCACGTTCCAGTTGTTGGCGGTGAGGGTGTCCTGACTGCGCTGGTTGAGTATGCCGTTGAGCTTGTTGCCCGTGACGTTGAAAGTCATCGAGTAGGCGCAAGGGTAGAGGTGCATCTCGTGCAAATCCTCAAAGTTGTAGATGTTGGTGAGGATACGCCTCGATTGCGGATTGTGTTTGAGGTCGAAAAGCACTCTGTCCACCTGGTCGAATTCGCCCTCGGGGTAAATGCTTTTTTTGCCGAGCTGATAGCCGTACGCTTTGCCGATAGAGCCTGTTTCGTCCGCCCAGCTGTCCCAGATGTGAGAGTTGAGGTCGTGCACGTTGTTGCTCTTTTTTTGCCAAATCCAGAGAATTTCGTCTATTGCGGATTTGAACGCTGTGCGGCGTAGAGTGATGATAGGAAACTCTTTTGAGAGGTCGTATCGGTTGACGATACAGAATTTTTTGATTGTGTGCGCAGGCGTGCCGTCAAGCCATTTCGGGCGCACGTCGAGGTTTTCGTCGCTGATGCCGTTGTCGAGAATGTTGCGACAAGTGTCTATAAAAATTTGGTCTGCAAGGCTCATGATATTATCCTTTTTCTTTATTGCAAAGGCTTCATTTGCGAATGAAGCCTTTGAGTCGGTCAGTCTTTTATCACCAGTTGCGCATTGATTTGGCGCATAAGGTCAACGGGTACTTTGATGACGCGTCTGTCAAAAGTGACAAGTCCGTTCATTTCTTGTTCGACGTCGCTGACCTCGGTGTAAACGGTTGCCGAAAGTCCTCTGTCAATCTTTGGAACGATTGTTTTTTCATAAAGTTTTTTGATTGCTTTTGCAAGGGATTCCGGCTTTTTGTAGATGCGATAACCGAATTGGTTGTCGGGGGAGTACATATGTCCCTCGGTCTTGATTGCGTAGCCGCCGAATTCGCTGAGAATGTAGCATCTATCGTCTTTTTTGGGTACGAAAAGCGGCTTGAAGTAGATGTGCAAACTCTTTGTGTCCGACGTGCCTTTGCCTTGATCGTTCCAACCGCTTACGCTGTCGATAAGACGGGTAGGATCGATTTTTTTCATCTCCTTTGTGATACGCACGGAGTCGAATTGTCCCCAACCCTCGTTGAAAGGCACCCATACGGCGAGAGAAACGACGTTTTTGAGGTGATTCATCGTTACTCTGAGTTCGTTTTCAAACTCGTCTCTGCCTTCTTTGTCGGCGCGCGCGAGCTTCTTGTAGCCCGATTCGTTGTCGTCTTTGATGTGATACTCGAACACCGTTGCCAAAAGCCCGATGTGCAAAAGGTTGTACTTTGTGCCGCCGCTCACCATGTCTTGCCACACCAAAATGCCTTCCTTGTCGCAGTGGTAGTACCAGCGCAACGGCTCGATTTTGATGTGTTTTCTCAGCATATTAAAGCCCATGGATTTGACCATTTTCACGTCCCATTCGAGTGCGGCGTTCGAGGGCGGAGTGAGCATGCCGTCCGACCAATAGCCCTGGTCGAGAAGTCCTGTGTGGAAATAGGGCTTGTTGTTGAGTCCCATGCGTTTGAAGCCTTTGCTGTCCGTCACCCAACTGAATTTGCGCATACCGAAGTAGGATTTGACTATGTCGTTGCCGACTTTGAACGCAACGTCATAGAGTTTTGGATTTTCGGGCGACCAAAGCTCGTAATTTTCAAGTTTAATGCTTGCGGTGTCGCCGGCAAATTGTCCGCTGAAAATCGCCTCGTTGCCGTCCATAACGATGACGTCTACGGGGACGTTTGCGGACTTGTCGAATTTGAAGTTGATTGTGTCGGTGTCGATGTCGGGCACGATGGTGACGTCTTTGAGGTATACTTCGTCCATGCTTTCGAGCCATACGCTTTGCCATATGCCCGATTGCGGAGTGTACCAGATTCCGCCCGGTTTGGAGGATTGTTTCGCATGAGTGTGATAGCTCGTATCGCAGGGGTCGGTGACGACAAGTTCGATGACGTTTTCGCCCGTCTTGACCGCTCCGGACACATCGAAAGAGAAGGGAACGTAACCGCCGATATGTTCTCCGACGGAGATGCCGTTGAGTTTGACCGAACAAATCATATCGACCGCATCGAAGTGCAATATCGTAACCGCTTTGACGAAGGATTCGTCAAGATTGAAAGTGCGATGATAATAGAGCGCATCGTCGGGAGTGACTCTCGTGCCTTCGGGAAGTCCCGAAAGCAGACATTCGGGTGAGAACGGCACAAGAATTTTGCCTTGATATTTGCCGTCAAAACTTTCGCTCTTGCGCAAAATGGCATAATCCCATTCGCCGTTGAGAGTGACATAACTGTTTCTTGCAAACTGAGGACGCGGATATTCCGCAAGCGGTGTTGAACCGACCTCGAAAGGTGTGCGAAGTCTTACTGTTTTCATAGTTTCCTCCAAATAGTTTACAATAGTATAACATATCCGTATCATGCAAGCAAGAGCTAAAATTGCAATTCGAAGCCAATTTCTTTGCAATTTTATTGTCATCTTTTGACTACAAACTCTTTGCGTGTTATACTTTGTGCGAAAACGAAAGGAGAAAACGAGATGAAACTTTTTATCGGCTCGGATATTCACGGTTCAAGCGCAAATATCCAAAGGTTTTTGAACATAGTCAACGACGCTCGCAAGACCGATCCCGACGCAAAAGTCGTGCTTTTGGGAGATATATACAATCACGGTCCGCGCAATCCGTTCCCCGAAGGGTATGCGCCTATGACGGTTGCAAAAATACTCAACGAATCCAAGGATTTTATCCGCGTAATCAAGGGCAATTGCGACAGCGAAGTCGACCAGATGATAAGCGAATTTCCGATTGAAAGCGATTTTTCGCTCGATTGGCAAGGACGCACCGTATTTTTCACACACGGTCACAAGTGCAATCCCGACCTTCCTCCAAAGGACGCAAAAAGCGGAGATATAGTGTTTTACGGGCATTTCCATCGCGCAATGTTAGAGGTCAAAGACGGCGTGATTTACGTTTGCGTGGGCGCGCTCGGACTCTCTCCCGAGGGCGTCGAGCGTTCGTATGCGATACTGGACGAGCATAGCGTCACCGTAAAATCCCTCGAAAGCGAAAGAGAACTCGTCAAATACGATATTTGATGCCTGCAATCCTTGAAAAATAACAAAAAAGCCATCGCTTTTGCGGTGGCTTTCGATTTGTGATTTTAGAAAAGAATTTTTGACTTGCTGTATTGCAAGGTTTGCCTTATTCGTCGAACTTCTCCACGAGAATGCCGGCTTCCTCAAAAAGTTGCATGGAAAACTCGTCAGGATAGGGATTTTTGTATACAACCCTCGTTATGCCGCTGTTGATGATTATGCGAGTGCAAATCGTGCATGGTTGGTGTGTGCAGTAAAGAGTTGCTCCGTCAACGGAAACGCCGAGTTTTGCCGCTTGAGTAATCGCATTTTGCTCGGCATGTACGGCATAACATCTTTCTGCACAAGTGCCGCTTTTTATGCCGAGTCGGTCGCGCATGCAATAGCCTTTGTCGCGACAGGTGAGTATGCCTGACGGCGCGCCGTTGTAGCCCGTGGTCAAAATGCGTTTGTCCTTGACGATGATTGCACCGATAGCTCTGCCTTCACGCGCGCAACTCGTCCAAGTGGACACAAGTTCCGCCATATCCATAAATCTTTTGTCCCATTTGTTCATAGCACTACCACTCTAAACTTTATTATAAACCGATAATATCACATAATATTGCAATATTCAACAAGGTCTTTGCAAAAATGTGATGAAAAACTCAAAAAAACATTGCATAAAATATTGACATTTGGCAACCTATGGTATAAACTGTTAGCAATCAAGCACAAAGAGTGCTAAATAACAAATACAAACTCGACAACGGAGGCGTAATATGACAATCAAACCATTGTTTGACAAGGTTGTCATCAAGGCAATCGAAACAGATGAGAAAACAGCAAGCGGAATCGTTCTTCCCGGCGCGGCAAAAGAAAAACCGCAATTGGCAAGAGTTCTTGCCGTTGGTCCCGGCGGAACAATCGACGGAAACGACGTCAAAATGCAGGTCAAGGTCGGCGATACCGTTCTTTACAGCAAATACGCAGGCAGCGAGTTTAAGATTGACGGTGAAGAAGTTGTCATCGTAAGTCAATCCGACATCCTCGCAATCGTTGAATAAGGAGGCTACTTTTTATGGCAAAGCAATTTAAGTATGGCGACGACGCAAGAAAGGCTTTGGAAGCAGGCGTCGACTCATTGGCAAATACAGTCAAAATAACTCTCGGCCCCAAGGGCAGAAACGTTGTTCTGGACCGTCCCTACGGCGCACCGCTCATCACCAACGACGGCGTGACTATCGCAAAGGATATCGTGCTTTCCGATCCGTTTGAGAATATGGGCGCGCAAATCATCAGAGAAGTCGCAACAAAAACCAACGACGTTGCAGGCGACGGAACTACAACCGCTTCGGTACTTGCGCAGGCAATCGTCAAAGAAGGCTTGAAAAACGTTGCTGCCGGCGCAAACCCCATGGTGCTTAAACGCGGTATTATGAAAGCGACAGAAGCGGCGGTGGAAGAGCTTAAAAAGATAAGCAAAGACGTTGAGGACAAAACTGCCATAGCTCAAGTCGCGTCTATCTCCGCAAGCGATGAGAAGATAGGTCAACTCATTTCCGACGCTATGGAAAAAGTCGGCAAAGACGGCGTTATCACAATCGAAGAAGGAAAGGCTATGACCACCGAACTCAACGTGGTGGAAGGTATGCAATTCGACAGAGGATACGTATCTCCGTATCTCGTCACCAACACTGACAAGATGTCTGCGGAACTCGACAACCCCGTTATCCTCATCACCGACAAGAAAATCAGCAATATCCAGGAGATTTTGCCGCTCCTTGAGCAAGTGCTGAAAAACGGCTTGAAACTCCTCATCATCTCCGACGATATCGAGGGCGAGGCTCTGACGACAATTATAGTCAACAAACTCAAAGGCGTATTCAATGTCGTTGCTGTCAAAGCTCCCGGTTTCGGCGACAGAAGAAAGGCATATCTCGAAGATATAGCAATCCTCACCGGCGGTACTTATATTTCAAGCGACCTCGGTTACGAACTCAAAGACGTCACTCTCGATATGCTCGGCAGAGCAAAATCCGTGCGCGTTGACAAGGACAATACAACCATTGTCGGCGGATTCGGTTCAAGCGAGAATATCGCCGCAAGAGTTGCGTCAATCCGCGCTCAAATTGCGGAATCCACATCGGAATACGACAAGGAAAAACTCCAAGAACGCGTTGCAAAACTTGCAGGCGGCGTTGCAGTTATCGGCGTCGGCGCGGCGACGGAAGTCGAAATGAAAGAGAAGAAACTGCGCATCGAGGACGCTCTCAACGCTACACGTGCGGCTGTTGAAGAAGGTATTGTCGCAGGCGGCGGAACGGCTTTGCTTTCCATTATCCCTGCAGTCAAGAAGGCTTGCGCAAAACTCGAAGGCGACGAAGCAACCGGTGCGAAAATCGTACTCCGCGCCCTCGAAGCTCCCGTCCGTCAAATCGCCGCAAACGCAGGCATCGACGGAGGTATCGTCGCAAACACAATTATGTCCGCAAAGAAAACCAACTATGGTTTCGACGCTCAAAAAGAAGTCTATTGCGATATGGTCAAGGCAGGCATTCTCGACCCGACCAAGGTCACGCGCAGCGCGCTTCAAAACGCCGCTTCCGTTGCATCCACTTTGCTCACAACCGAGAGTCTTGTGACGGATATCAAGGAACCTGTGAATAATGCGGCGGCGGGGGCAGCAGCCGGTATGGGTGAAATGTATTAAAACTGCACCAAATCGCGCCTAACTTCGTCAGAGCCGCTTTGCTCACCCGTCATGTACTTACATGTACATTGGGCGGATTCGCAAAGCGGCTCTTCCTTGTTATGCATCGATTTGGTGCAGTTTTTTAATTCCTAAAAAATGTATAAAGAGCGTGAACTCTAATTGCAATTTCCCCTTTCCTCACGTGTTTCCCCAACCGCCGTTCCCCCTTAAAAGGGAACCCACG
>CAKQGN010000010.1 GCA_934233745.1 uncultured Clostridia bacterium | reverse complement strand
ACGGTGATAGGGAAAACACATGAGGAAAGGGGAATTGTAGTTAGAGATCTAAACATTCACCCCTTGTAGAGGACGAATCTTCACTCATTCAGAGACTTATACACGGAATGTGCAACTTCAAAGACGGAACACGAGCCGCAACGGCGGCGAGAATATGAGCGCCGAGCTTGACGATAAGTACGAGAATGCGTGGCATTCTGTTGCGTAGCCGCCACGCAGGCGAAGTGGCATAAAAAGGGGACGATACTCGTCTATGCGAGTGCCGACTGTCTCCCCCACGAACGACGGATAATATTGTAGAGAATTGCCCCTATTTGAGTGGTGGGAGAAAAGCCCGAAAGGGAAAGAGGGGGTGCATCTAATTTAGAGTTCACGCCGTTCAACTCTTGTAGATGAAGAACAAGAAAGAACCGCTCACACAGATAGGAGCGTACTTATTGTACGTGACTATTTGAGTGGGCGGTTCTGCCGCAGCTATTCGCTCAATCAGACGGTTTCCCCGTATTTGAGGGGCATGCGCATCTTATGTCCCGCCCTCGCTTTCATCCTTTCAATGCGTTCTCTGACATCGTCGGGAATTTCCTCGCCGCGCAAATACTTGTCCACATCCGAATACTTGATGCCGGTTTCCTGCTCGTCTGTTTGACCTTGATAAAGACCTGCGGACGGTGCTTTTTCTATAATAGACGACGGCGCACCCAAAACTCTGAGATGCTCGTATATCTCGCCGACGGTAAGGTCTGCGATCGGGTTGAAATCATGCGCTCCGTCACCCCACTTGGTGAAGTATCCGAGGGTTGCTTCGTCAAGATTGCCGGTGCCGGCAACGAGATATCCTCTTGCCTGGCCGAGAGCGTAAAGCGTGGTCATGCGAAGGCGCGGATTGACGTTGACGTTTGCCATTTTGAGATTTGCTTCGCCCGCATTGTCCTTTTCAAGTTGCTCGCCGAGCGCGCTCACGAGAGCCTCTTTGGTTTTTGTGAGGTCGATTTCGATTTGCTCTATGCCGAAGTGCTTGCCCGCTCTCAAAGCGTCGTCGCGATCGCTGCCGTAGTTTTGAGAAGATTGACAAGGCATGATGACTCCGAGCACGTTGTCGGTTGCGAGTTTGCAAAGCGCGCTCACAAGCGTGCAATCCTTGCCGCCGCTGTTGCCGTAAACAATGCCTTTTGCACCGGAATCGGAAAGAACTTTTTTGATCCATTCCACGCGTTTTTGAATTGAAGATTGAACGTCCATACGACCTCCTTGATTGATGGCATGACGCACGCAATAAAATAGTGCTTTTTGCCGTATTTTTATTGATTTTTATTATAATCGGTTTTTAGCAATATTCAACTTTTTTTAATAAAAACATTAAAATTTTATGAAAAATTGCCCCCTACTCACTCATAAACAACGTTTTTTTGAAAAATTTTGCAAAAAATCCCATTTTTTAGCATTTTGGGTATTGAATTATTCATTTGTTCGATATATAATATTTTTATCTTAAAAAATAACCTTACAAAAAGGAGAATGTTATGAGAAAAGCATTTATTTGTCCCACAAAGTACGTGCAAGGCGAAAACGAATTGTTGAACCTTGGTTATTTTGTAAAAACCTTCGGTAAGAAAGCACTTCTTATCGCAGACCCGTTTGCGCTCAACCTCGTCAAAGAGAAACTCGAAGCAACCCAAAAGAAATACGGCGTTGAATTTGTTTCTTGCGACATCTTCAAGGGCGAATGCTCTCGCACGGTTGTGAAAGCATTGCAAGAATTTGCAAAAGCAAACAAGTGCGCATGCACAATCGGTCTTGGCGGCGGCAAAGCAATCGACACTTCAAAGTGCGTTGCGGCAGGCAATCCTCTCATCATCTGCCCCACCATCGCGGCAACCGATGCTCCGACATCTCACTCTGCTGTTCTTTACACCGATAATCACGAATTTGACGATTATGCATACTTCCGTCAAAGCCCGTCGGTAGTCCTCATCGACCTCAACGTCGTCGCAAACGCACCGACTCGTTTCCTCGTGAGCGGCATGGGCGACGCACTCTCGACTTACTTCGAAGCAAGAGCAAACGTCAACAGCGTTTCCAACGTCAACGCAGGTCTCCCCTGCGGAGCAGACCGCAAGAAAGGCACTCTCCTCGGCTACGGCACATACACGGCAGCCGCACTTGCAGAGCTTTGCTATCGCAACCTCATCAGCGACGGCGCAAAAGCAAAAGCAGCTTGCGATTGCAATGTCGTCACTCCCGCATTTGAGAAAATCGTCGAAACCAACATTCTTCTCTCCGGTCTCGGATTCGAATCCGGCGGTCTTGCAGCGGCACACGCAATTCACGACGGTTTGACTGCGATTCACGATATACACGCATGCTGCATGCACGGCGAAGTCGTCGCATTCGGCACAATTTGCCAACTCGTGCTTGAAAACAGCCCCGAAGAAGAACTCTATGAAGTGCTCAACTTCTGCGACGAAGTCGGACTCCCCGTCTGCTTGCACGACCTTATGACAAATCCTCGCACGGGCGAAGTGATCAGAGAAGAACTCACCGAAGAAGAATACAAGATCGTCGCCGCAAAGACATGCATCCCCGACGAATCCATCCACAACATGCCCTTCCCCGTAACGGAAGACATGGTTATTGCCGCAATCAAAGCAGCGGATAAGATCGGTCACGATTTCAAATACGGCTGCGACTGCGAATGCTGCCACTAAAAAATAAAGCACTCCCTTGCACACGCAAGGGAGTGTCTTATAAAAATCCGTATCGATTGTTGAACATATAATCGATATTTCGATTATCTAACCACCTAAATCGTTGTTGATGCGATTTAAGACAACATGATATGTCAATCTATAATAATTGAATATAAGATTTATCGATATATTCCGCTCGATACGGCAACAAGGAGACTATTATGAAAAAAATTATGAATACGGCTCAAAGTTTCGTGTACGATATGTGTCACGGACTTGCCGCAGCACATCCCGAACTTGAATTTGTCGAGAAATACAAAGTCGTCAAGAAAAAAGACATCAACGACGCAAAAGTCAGTCTTATCTCAGGCGGCGGCAGCGGTCACGAACCCGCTCACGCAGGTTTTGTCGGCAAAGGCATGCTTGACGCAGCGGTTTGCGGCGATGTTTTCGCATCCCCTTCTCAAGTTCAGGTTTACAACGCAATCAAGCAATGCGCAACGGATAAAGGCGTGCTTCTCATCGTCAAAAACTATTCCGGCGATTGCATGAACTTCAACAACGCCATGAGCGACGCTCAAGACGACGGCATCAAGGTTGACGCAGTTTATGTCAACGACGACATCGCAGTCAAAGACTCCCTCTACACCGTCGGTCGCAGAGGTGTTGCAGGCACCGTCCTCGTACACAAATGCGCAGGCGCGGCGGCAGAACAAGGCAAGAGCCTTGAAGAAGTCAAAGCAGTTGCAAACAAGGTCATCGACAACGTTCGCTCATTCGGTTTTGCTTTCACAAGCTGCACCGTTCCCGCAGCAGGACATCCCACGTTTGACATCGGCGATGACGAAATGGAATTCGGCGTCGGTATTCATGGCGAACCCGGTCGTTTCCGTGAGAAAATCGACTATTCGACAGGCACGTTCTGCGACGATTTGTCAAGACGTATCCTCACCGACCTCGAAGAAGACCTCAAACTTCAAAAAGGCGAAGAAATCGTGCTTCTCATCAACGGATTCGGCGGCACTCCTCTTCAAGAGCTTTACATCCTCAACAACTCCGTCACGAAAGCTCTCAACGCGGACGGCATAAAGATTCACCGCACTATTGTCGGAAACTTCATGACCTCCATCGATATGGCAGGCGCATCAATCTCCGTACTCAGAGTTGACAGTGAACTAAAAGCCCTCGTCGACTACCCCGTCTGCACTCCCGCACTTACCTGGGGCGCGGCAATGAGCGAACAAGCGGAAGCGGCTCTCGAGGCAGTTCAAGCAATCGGCAGAGCGCTCGGATATGTTCCTCAAGAACACGTCGAAGCAAAAACCGCAAAGAAAGCTGCAAAAGCCGAAGTCGAGGAAGTTGCCGTATACGAAGTCGAAGGCAAACCCGTTGTAAAAGAAACAATCAATACTGCGGCATTCGTTCAAATCGTAGACAAGATGGCGGACATCATCATCGAAAACGAAGTTCCCTTCTGCGAAGCAGACAAAATGGGTGACGGCGACTTCGGTATGTCCATCGCAAAAGGGTTCAGACAACTCAAAGCAGACTGGGCGACAAGAAAGAAAGGCGACATCGGTCAATTCCTCGTCAGTTGCAGCGAAATCATCAAAGAGTACTGCGGCGGCGCATCAGGCCCGATTTGGGGTTCTGCATTCAAATATGCGGGCAAAGCAATGCTCGGCAAGAAAGAAGTCAGCCTTGCGGATATCGCACTCCTCTTCACCGAAGCAAACCGCGGCGTGTATGAAACAGGCAAAAAGTCATTCGGCAAGGGCGCGGAAATCGGCGACAAGACGTTGGTCGACGCACTCAAACCTTGCGCAATGGCTCTCACGAAAGCAGCCGAGGACGGAAAGAAATTGCAAGAAGGTCTCAACCTTGGCGCAAAAGCCGCCCATGAAGGCGCAGAAGCGACAAAAACTCACGTTGCGACACTCGGCAGAGCAGGCACTGTCGGCGAGCGTTCTATCGGTTATCCGGACGCAGGCGCACACGGACTCGATGTCATCTTCAACGAACTTGCGGCATACATTGCAAAAATGTAAATAAAGCAATACAACAAAAAACAGAAGCACTCGGTCGAGTGCTTCTGTTTTTGTTAAAACGATTTTCTCTATGCTTCCCTTTTGAACTGTTCTGTAGTCTTTTTGATTCTCGCTACGAGGGCGGGATTGTCATAATCGCTCGGAGCGCGCCATACCCAGTTGCCTTGCGCGACGGAGGGTGTGTTCATTCTACCCTGCTCGTTTGCGAGCAACAACCAGTCCTGAAGGGGTACGACAGCAAGGTTTGCAATCGACTTGAAAGCAAGGTTTATCATCGCATATGTGCGATTTGCACCTCCGCACAAGCGCAAGCACTCTTTTTTGAACCGAGCCAAAATGTCGCCTTTGAGTTTTTTACACCACGATGTCGTACAATCGGCGTCGTGGGAGCCTGTATATACAACGCAGTTTTCGTCTTTGTACATGCGAGGCAAATACTCGTTGTCGTCGTTTGAAAATGCAAATTGAAGCACTTTCATGCCGGGATATCCGCAATATGAGAGCAATTGCCGCACGTCGTCTGTGATATATCCCAAATCCTCGGCAATAATCTTTGCGCCGGGCATACGGCTGTTTACGGCGTCAAAGAGTTCTTTCCCCGGGCCTACCATCCACTTTCCGTCCTTTGCGGTTGCGTCGCCGTTTTTGATGACAAAATAGCCTGCAAATCCGCGAAAATGGTCAATGCGCAGGATGTCGTAAAGTTTGAAACTCTGCTTTATGCGCGCAATCCACCACTCGTAACCGTCTTCTTTCATCTTGTCGTAGTCGTAAATAGGATTGCCCCACAACTGACCGTCCTCGGCATATGCGTCGGGCGGACAACCTGCGACAAAAGCGGGATCAAGATTTTCATCGAGCAAAAACATGGACGGGTTGCTCCAAACGTCAACGGAATCGTATGCAACATAGATAGGCATATCGCCGATAACGGTTACGTCTTTCGAATGTGCATAAGCCAACACGTCTTGCCACTCGGCAAAAAACTCGTATTGTACGAATTTCCAAAACGCAATTCCATCTGCAAAATCCGCCTTGTGTGCCTGTGCCGTCGAATAGATACGAAACTCATCCGGCCACTCGCTCCATGCCCTGTATCCGAAAGTGGCTTTGAGCGACATAAAATAAGCATAATCGTCAAGCCACTCGACGTTTTCGTTGCAAAACGAAGAAAAATCCGAATCGGTTTTGAACCGAGCATACGCTTTTTTGAGAAGCGTTGTTTTGTTTTCAAACAACCAGCCGTAATCGGTTTTGTCGCAAATATGGCGTGCGGATTTCAAGTCGTCATCGTCAAGCAACCCCTTTTCAAACAACGTTTGAGGATCGATGTAATAATGATTGCCCGCAAACGATGCGGGCGACTGATATGGGCTGTCTCCGTAAGCCGTGGGATTGAGCGGCAGTATTTGCCAACACTTGGTGCGAGTTGCGCTCAAAAAGTCCACAAATCGCTTACAGGGCACGCCAAACGTGCCTATACCCCACTCGCTCGGCAGCGAACTGACCGCAGTCAATATTCCGCTCTTGTGTCTGAAACCAAAACTGTCCGTCATCATAGCACACTTTGCAGGCGACTTCGATATCGTTGCATGCGCCTGCAAAACAATATAATAAATATACCACAAACAAGTCGCCGATTCAAGGGCGAAAAAACAAAAAATCGTTCAATACAGATAGTTTTTCAAAAGGCAACAAAGTATCTGCAAAAATTGAATTGTGCTTGCAATTTCCGTCCTGCTCTTGTTTTTGCACACAGACTCGGCAAGCACGCTTGCAAGAACGTTTTGTTTAAGCGAATCGGACGGAATATTGATGGCGGATATGTTTTCCGCTCCCGATACACTCTGCTTGAAAAAATTACTCTCGCCCATAATGTCAATATATGAGCTTGAAAAAAATGTTGCCTTTTGACAAAATTTAGATGCAAAACTCCTTGACAATACATCGGGTTTAATCATATAATAGGCAATGTTAAGCGGTCATGGCGGAATAGGCAGACGCGTACGTTTGAGGGGCGTATGGTTACACCGTCCGAGTTCAAGTCTCGGTGACCGCACCACAAAAAGATAAGCACGAACTTTTCGTGCTTTTTCTTTTTTCTGCGGACACCGAACTTGAACTCCCCCTGCAAATTGTTCAATTTGCAGGCAACAATGCTCGCATTGTTGGGACGGGCACCGTCCGTTGCACGCGATTAGATCTATGATTCAATCGCTGTTAGGTGGATTCGAAATGCAAAAGCCTCGCAAACGCGAGGCTTTTGTTTGACTCTGAAACAATCAAATTGTCATTTCAAATGTCAATTATTCAGCTGCTTTCAAAGTGCAAGCATAACCAATAAATTGAGTTTTGCCAATGTTTGCCGCCTTATCACCTGTAATAAACGAAAGTTTGCTCAAAGACATAGTTTTGCCAACACTATTGTACTTGCTATTGAAAAAAGCACCAAAATAGAACGTTGAGTCATTACCGTCCTTATCTTTGAACGTGCAAGTAAATGCTTTGACTGTGTCATCCCATGTCCATTCACCGGGTGTCGCGTCAAGTTTCATATTGTTGAATGTGACATTGAGATAACCAACAAGGTACTTATCACCAAATTTAATTGTGTAGACATTTTCTTTGCCTGCAACTGCCGCCACAACAAAGTCTGCTGCCTTTGTTGCATCTTCGGTTGTTTTAAGTGCGCCCTTGTCGTCAATTTCGCCTGTTGCATACAAAACTTTGCCGCCCTTGGGAGTGGTGTCCATAGTGAACTTGTAAGTGCCTGCTTTCATAGTTGTTGCTATTTCGGGAACCAACGTCGGTTCAGCAACGTAAATACCGTCGCTGACATATGTTGCACCCTTTGCAAATTGAACTGTGCCTTTATAATTATCCGGTTTTCCGGTGACAAGAATGTAGTCGCCAACCTTAAGGTCTGCACCACCTTTCATTTGGTAGCAATCCATAGACGTTGTGCCATCGGTAAAAGTCAAAGAAATACTGTTCTTATCCGAATCGTATGGAGTGCTAATCTTGGTGATTCTTCCATAAACCGTTGTGCCGTCAACACCTGTTTTATCTGCGCCTGCTTGGTATGCAACCGCCATATCGGTCACATTGAGTTTGACGAACTTTGCAACAGCCTCAAGCGTTGAACCGAACTTCTTCATCGGGGCTGCAAGAGCAATCGAATCACCAACTTTGATGTCTTTTGCATCGGCAAGCTTATAACGGAAGATGAGCACTTCAAATTTACCGTCAGAAATCTTGAACGTAACATTCTTATATTCTTCGTTGTATTGTTCTGTAATTTCTGTTACTTTGCCAATGAGAATATGTGACTGTTCTGTTGTTTTTTGGTCTTCAAGTGCGTTTGCGGCATCCAAAGCCAACTTAATGAAGGTCTTGGGAGCTTCAATTATAATGACGAAGTTTTTCGTTCTGACAACACCTTTGTAAGATAACGTAGCTGTGACCATAACAAGAGTGTCATTATTGACGGTAGCAGGAATCAACTTGCCATCTTTGATTTGCACAACTTTTTTGCTTTCCTCGGCAACTTCCCATGTGAGTGTTGCGTCTGCAGGAGCGGTCGGGAGTGTTATTTCCTCGCTAATCTTTTTCGGGACTGCAAGGTCGTCAAGCATGGAAGCTGCGGTCGGGATCAAAGATTCAACGTAAATGAATTGAATTGCCTCATAATCGCCGAGTTTGTAGGTTGCAAGAACGGTGGTGGTTTCGGGGTTGCCCGGGGTGACCGTCATCTTGTTTTGGTCAAATACAACAGCGTTGCTCGTGCCAACAACTTGATATGCAACGGTGACGTTGCCGTCCTTGTTGAGAAGAGTGAAATCTGCGGGATTGGTGATACGAACGGTCTTGCCGTCTTTGTCAATGACGCCGTCTTTGAGAAGTTGTGCATTGACTTTGCCCATTGCGGTTGCAATTTGCATACCGACATAATCTTTCTTGTCGGCGGGATCTGCATCCTTGCCACTTTCGGTCACTGCCGTTGCGCTCAAAGGCATAATTTGCCATTTTTTGCCGTATTTGGACAGAATTCCGGTCACGTTGACAGTCTTGCCAACGGGATAAGTGTCGGTCAATTTCCAAAGAGCATCAAAGGTTGTATCGCTTTTTTGGGGGATGTATGCGCCTTCCATATATTTGCTGATACGGATATCAACGTCTACACCGCCCTTTGTGAGCGTCATCAATGTGAAGTTGTCACCTTCTTTCTTATCCTTTTCTGCACAAACGCTCTTGACCGACCAGTTGGAGAGCGAGACCAAACGAGATTCGCTATAAACGGTCGAAGGCAAGTTGCCAAGCACTTCTTCGTCGATTGCACGGACTTTTTCTGCAACATTGATTGCAGGTTTGTCATCGTCAACAACGAGCTTTCCGCCTGCGTTGGTTTCCACCAGACCGTTATAGTTTTGGTTGGTTGTGCCTGTGACTGTGACATGCACGCCGGGTTGCAATTTCGCTGCGTGTGCTGCAGTTGTCTTGACTCTGTAGACATAGTAGCCTGCAGTGAAATCGTCGTTGACCATATAGAGGCTGACGTTGCCGTAGCTGTCACTGTATGCAACTGCGATTGCCACAACATAGCCGCTCATATCGACGGACACGGGGGTGTTGTTGTACCAGTAGTTGACAAGTTCCATACCCTCCAAGGTCTTGTAAACTGTCATATGATAGTTTTGAGAAGACGATACGCCCTTGTAGGTGAAGGTTGCTTTGATGTCAACGGGGGTTTGTTTGCTTTGAGGAGTCACTTGGAGTTTCTTACCGTCTTCAATGACTTTGATATAAAGCTCGTATGCCTCCGAAACAGACCATGCGATGGTTGCTTTTTTGCCCTTGTAGGTGAACTCGGTTTCCAAATCGAAGTTGTCAACGATAGTCGCCTTGTTCTTGGGGAAAACGTAGTTGTTCATGAAATCGTAAACGTCAAGTGCTTTGACTCTTACGGTGTAGCTCTTGCTTTCTTTTTTGACAGTGACGGTCAAAGTGACTTCGACAGCGTCCTTTTCGGGCAATGTGACCTTTGCCAACACATCCGATTCGCGTTTTTCGATTTGTACTGCGCCGTTGTTGGATTTCCATTCTGCCTTTTCACCGCCGATTGTTGCGGGAAGCACGAAATCGTCGGAAACCGTTGTGCCGTCCATTTCAAAAATGTAGTTGTCCAACACGTTGGTTTTGTTGTTGCAAGCAGCCAACGTAAGACAGCAGCACAATACCATAACCACTACCAGCAATGCTATGATATTTCTTTTCATCTCCTAATTTCTCCTTTATATTTATTATTTAACTGTTATATCCGATATATTCGGGATAACGATTTTACCTGATTTATCAACAAGTTGATAACCTTTGACGCTGAACTTCTTGCCTGCCGTAAACGAGTTTACATAGCCGTGAGAAACTTTCACTTCATAGGTGAACTCCTGAGCGTCGCCGTTGCCGCTCTTGCTGCGCTTGGCAGTCGAGCCGACAATCGTAAGCACGCCGTCTTTCACTTCCGAGCTGACCACCGTCACATCCGTATACAGCGTTTTGCTGTATTGCTCTATCATATTGACCGATGAATCGAACGTCAAAAAGTAGTTTTCTTGCAAAACACGAGAACCGGAATAACCCGGATTTGTATAACCGATACTGCCTCCAAACAAGGAACTGTATTCGATGCCTGAAATCTGGAAGTGTGTGCCGTATTTTTGTACGCTTCCAATAAGCTTATAGAGTTGACCGATCTTCATTGTTGTAGAGGAACTTGACGTATAGCCACAGTATACATTGATTCTGTACACATTGCCCGTTTCGGGATCGTACTGACCTGCAACGAAAGTATATGTACCTTTATTGGATATCGTCAAACTTTCAAGATACGCTGTCATCACGATTTTTGAACCTGCGTCGGCATCGGCATTGTAGTATTGTTCGGTGTTTTCCCAGAAACCTTTGATTGTCATATCAACGGGATCTGTCGAATACAGAGGATCTTCAAGGTCGGAATAGATTCTCAACTGAATCTTTTTTGCAAACTGATTTGCCTCATCCATATACGAATAGTAGGGATATGCCGCCGTGTTCAAAGCCTTGTTCTCGGTAAAGCCGTTTTCAATCAGCTCTAAATTGAGAAGTTTGAAGTCTTTGTCCGCCGCGGTTTTGTACCAAACGTAACCCAACAAACGAGTGCCGTAAGAATCGGTCGTCGGACGCGTGCCTGTTGAGGATTCCAACACGATTTCCGTCGCCTTTGAAAGCCTGTCTTTGACAAACAACGAAGCCGCCTTGCCCCACTTTTCAACGCCGCCGGTAGATTCGGGAGTGTCTACGCAGTGATAACGGACTACAACCTTATCTGCTCCCGCGTTGAAACGTGTGGTATCGCCGTCGGTGTAGGCGTCAACCGTCGCAGGACCTATGCCGTCGTTCATAAAGGATTTCCCTTCATATGACTTTGTGAGTTTCGCCTTCTTTGTGATTGTGTCGTAATACTTTGTATTGTCGGCAATTTTGTTGTCGTTGCAAGCAACGACTGTAAGCAACAAACAAAGCACCACGGCTATCAAAAGAAGTATAGTTATTGCTTTTTTCATATTAAATCTCGTTTGCGCTCCTGAAATTCAAGCGTTTGGCTTATTTGTTTCCGCCGCAGTTTGCAATTGCGTCTGCCAATGCTTTTTCAGGTGATTTGCTGCCAATCAAGCTGTAAAGAACGACGTTGCCGACTTGAGTACGCGCTGTGGACGAACCGACAAATGCGGGTGACGTGAAGAATCTGTCTGCCATAGATGCCGCAACTTTTGAAGCAGCTGCTTTGATGCTGTCGCCGTTCATATGTTCTACATATGCGTCGAGGTCATAGACGGAATTGCGCGAGGGATTGTAACCGGAATCCATTGCAAACCCGGCTTGGAAGGTGGGGTCCAACAATTCCTTGAGGAAAAGGAATGTCATAACTTTCTTTTCGTCAATGTTTTCAACGCCGTTGCCTGCTTCGAACATAACGAGGGACGGACCTTGCGAGATTGCAGCATAATTGACAGAACCGTCTGCTTGTTTGCTTCCCGGAATGGGTGCGATGCCCCACTTGAATGCGTCGCCGGGATTTTGGTGAGATGCACCGCCGGATGAGCCGATGCAGTAGATTGCGCCGCCGTCTGTGCCCTTGGTGAACAATGCAGAGGTATATGCGCCGTACTCTTTTTGAGTGGTGATATACTTCTTCTCATAATATTCGTTCAACTTGTTCAACCACGCTTTGGTGTTGTCGTTGTTGAAGAGATAGTGCGGAGTGCTTGCGCTGGTGTAACCCCAACCGTTTTGCTCGCACATGGTGATGAACCAGTTTGCTTCGGAGTCATATCCCAAGGGCGTTGCGGTGGGATATTCTGCCTTGATGTATGCACATTGTGTCCAAAGTTCGTCCCAAGTGGTTGCGGGTTTGAGTCCGAGTGCGTCAAGAGCGGTCTTGTTGTAGTACATCAATTCGGTTGATTTGACAAACGGAAGCGTGAGCATTGCGTCTTTGTCGTAGCCGTATTTTGCAAAGTCGCCGTAGTTGGATGCAAAACCTTCTTTGTAGTAGCCTTGATTGAAGTCCGCAAGCTCTTCTTTGGTGTAACCGATGGGATATTCGACATCGTTTGCGCCCTTCACTTTTTCTGTAGAATTGATAAGAGTGTTCATATCAACAACTTTTGAAGTTTGCAAATATTGCGCAACGTGGTCCGCATAGCAGTATGCCAAGTCGGGTTGTTGTTTGCCTTGGAAGTCGGAAATAACCTTCTCTTTCAAGCCATCATAGCCACCACCCGGAACCACGTGCTGAACTTTCCATCCGGGGAACTTCGCTTCAAAACTTGCAATTGCGATTTTCGTTTTACTCTGCAAATCTTGTCCCTGTGAGGAATAGAACACAATGGTATGCGTATAGTCTGTTGATGTCTCGTTGCAAGCCGTGAGCATAAGACTGCAACAAGTAATTACAACAGCAACTACAAGCAAAATACACATAATCTTTTTCATAATTACTCTCCTTTTTTTTTGGTTTTATTAATATAGCCTATTGGCACATATTTCCTTTTATAATACGGGCTCTAAATCAGCCTTTCGTACCGCTCTTGGACACGCCGTGCATGATGTATTTGCGGCAAGTGATAAACAGAATGAACAACGGAAGCGAAACCATGCACACCGCAGCCATTTTGAGCGTTGTGAGCGTTTCGGAGCCGTATCCCGGCAATCCGTACAATGCGCCTGCTACGCCTCCTATCCTGTCCGTGAATCCGTTTGTAACCCAGTTGGTGACCATTTGCCAATCCTTGCTGTTGACAAGTCTAGGCCAAATGTATGAGTTCCACGTCCCGATAAACTTCAAAAGCGTGATTGAGACCAGCGTCGGCGCGGTCAGCGGCACCATGACTTTGACAAGGTAGCCCATATCGGACAAGCCGTCCACTTTTGCCGCCTTATAAAGCGAATCGGGGATTTGCATAAAGTTGTTTCTGAGCAGGTAAATGTAGTACACACTCACTAAAAACGGAAGTATTAACACCGTGAACGTATCCTTCCATCCCAAAGCGGAAACCGTGAGATAGTTGGTGATCGTGTACATTTCGCCCGGAATCATCATTGTTGCAAGCATGAGCGAGAACAACACGCCTTTGCCTTTGAATTTCATGCGAGCAAGTGCGTATGCCGTCACAATCGTGACGATTACGCCTATTGTCGTGGAGAAAAATCCGACAACCAACGTGTTTACCAAAATTTGTCCGAATCCGCCGGAACCACTCGAAGACGTCTGACTGAGCACCGCTTCATAGTTTTTCCACATAAACGTATGCGGGAAGAAAGACGGCACGGATTGACGATATTCCATTTCGGTTTTGAGCGAAGATATGACCATCCAATAGAACGGCAAAAATGCCAGCACCGCGCAAAGCGTCAAAAACGTGTATACGAATATGTTTTTGAGTATATTGCCGACTTTTTGCTTCTTTCTCTCTTTTTCGACATTGAAATCCGTCGAGCTTCTTTCAAAAATCGCCGCGTCGGAAGACACTGCCGATACGGTTTGATCGAGTACGGAATCTTTTGCGCTGACAACGTTCATCGCGTCGTTTTCTTCGACGATGTTTTCTGCGTCCTGTGCTGCTGTTTCTTCGTTTTGAGGTGTTTGATTTTCGTTGTTTTCCAACATATCTTTGTTTTCGATTTCAGTCATAGCGCACCCCTTAAAATTTCACTTTCTTTTTGCTTACCGCGCGATTGATGCCCGTAAATATCATGATGATAAAGAACAGCAACAGCGAGCCTGCAAACGCATATCCCGTCATGCCTTTGTCGATATACTGATAGATGTATCCGACGACAGTGCCCATATCGTAGTCGATACCCATCTGCTCGCCGAACAGACCTACGACAGCCGTATACTGTTTCATGCCGCCCATGATACCCGTCACGATAAGATAGCTGATCATAGGTGAAATCATAGGAGTCGTAATCTTCCACAAAATGGTATTTTTGGAAGCTCCGTCGATTTTTGCGGCGTCGTAATACTGTTTATTTACACTTTGAAGCGAACTGAACAGAATCAGAATCTTGAACGGCAATCCCGCCCAAACTTCGTATATGATAATCACGATGTATTTTGCCCAAGGAATGGACAAACTGCCCCATTCCCAGTGCGGTCCGCCTGCTTTTCCTATCCAGTCGACAGGATCGATTCCGAACCATCCCAGCACCATATTGAACAAACCGACCGTTTCCGTATTGCTTCTTGTGCCGACAATCGTAAAGAACGTGGCAAAAACCGCGCCCATTGCAAGTGCGTTGGTCAAATACGGCAGGAATAATACCGTTTGATACGCCTTTTGCAAAGGTTTTATCGATGTGAGCGCAACCGATATAAGAAGCGCAAGCAACGTTGAAAGCGGAACGGATACAAGCGTAAACACAACGGTGTTTACAAGGCATTGCAAGAAATTTGCGCCGCCCGTGCCCGTATCGCCCTTCAAAACGCGCACAAAGTTTTCAAAGCCCCAACCGTCAAACGCGCCGTTAAGACCGTTGTAATTTTGTTTGAATGCGCCGATAAAAGCGTTGATGATAGGATAAAACGTAAAGACGCACATCAAAATCACCGCAGGAAGCACGAACAGCCAACCCGATTGCGATTTAAAAAATCTCTTTACCTTTTCTCCGGCGGACAACGAATAAGTCGAGGGATAGATTTCAACTCCCTCTACGTCCTCGAGCCAGTTTTTCTTTTTTGTGAACAAACCTTTGATTTTTCCGCCCAAATCGGTGAAAAAATCGGGCTTCTTCTCAATCTGATCGTTTGCAAGATCTGCGGCAGGCTCTTCACCGCTCGCCACATCGTCCGAAATAACGACGTTTTCTATATCTTCGTCGTTTATTTCGTTTTGACTCTCGACAATTTGTGCGACGTCAATTTCAGGCTCGGACTCGACCGCCAAATTGTTCGATTTTTCTTCGGAAACTTGCTCGGTTGTCGTTTTTACAGTCTTTTTTGCCATTATTTGATCCTCTCTTCGGTTTCTGCATTGAACAAGAACACCTTGTTGGGTTTGAGATTAAATTTGAATGTACCGACTTGTTCGGGAAGTTTTACGTCGGAATCGACGATACTGCGAACGGTGGGTTTATTCGATGCCGTATGACGAGAAACAATGGATTTGTCGCGTCCCATAACTTCGATGTGATCGACTTGCAAAGAAAACGCGCCTTTTTCGTTATAAATAAATCCTTCGGGACGAATTCCGACCTTTACTGCCTGATCTTCGTTTTCGGTTTCCATCACGACTTCGTCGCCGATATAAACTTTTCCGCCTTCGATTCTTCCGTCAAAAATATTGATCGGAGGTGTTCCGAGGAAGTTGGCGACAAACAAATTGGCGGGATTGTCATAAATGGATTGCGGCTCGCCGATTTGTTGCACAAGGCCCAGTTTCATAACAACCATGATGTCGCAGATGGACATTGCTTCTTCTTGGTCGTGAGTGACGAAAACCGTCGTGATACCGGTTTCGCGTTGAATACGTTTGATTTCCTCACGCGTCTGAAGTCTGAGGCGCGCGTCAAGGTTTGAAAGCGGTTCGTCCAACAACAGCACGTTGGGCATTTTGACAAGAGCGCGCGCAATTGCGACACGTTGTTGTTGACCGCCCGAAAGCTCCGAGGGTTTTCTTGCCATCAACTCTTCTATTTGCACCAAACGAGCGGCATCGAGAGCTTTCTCTTTTGCCTGCTCTTTGGGAATTCTCATATTGAGCAAAGGAAACATAATGTTTTGCGCAACCGTCATATGAGGATACAACGCGTAGTTTTGGAAGACCAGACCGATACCTCTTCTTTCGGGGGCAAGCGTCGTGACGTCTTGTTCGTCAAAGAAGATGTTTCCTTGCGTTGGCGACTCCAAACCGGAAAGCATAAACAGCGTCGTTGATTTTCCGCAGCCTGACGGGCCGAGAAGACCGACAAGTTTTCCTGACGGAATTTCGATAGACATATCGTTTACCGCAACGACGGGTTTACCTTTCTTTTCTCTTGAAGGGAACACTTTTGTTAGGTGTTGGATGGAAATTTTCATATACTTTTTTCCTCTCGTTTTACAATCTTGAACGTTATTTGTTTTTGATATCCTTCAACTTCGAGAGTTTCGGGAAGTCCTTGGGTTATATAGTTTTGATCCAAATCAACGCGGAGGTTGACATAATCTCCTGCTTTGATCTGTTTCGTTTCGGTGTAGTTTGCGCTTTTCGTCAGCGTAAAGAGTGCCTCTCCGTTTTCATTTGAATAATTCACTTGCACGCTCGTATCAAGATCTGGAGCATCCGAGATATCTGCACTCATAGTGAGCTTGCAGAAATAATCATGACCGAATGCGTCTTCTTGCTTGGCTTTCTTTTTCTTCGGCTTTATTTTGAAAACCTTGACAAAGAGCCATTTGAAGAATCTGATCACATATCGTTTTCCGATCAGCGAATCGCCGACAAGATAGATTCCGATGAAGTAAACAACGACTATAATTGCAGATTTTTTGTCGGCGCTGCTCTTCACCACACCGTCGGAGCTTTTCTTGTAATGCTCATCCTTTGCAAGAAGTTTGCTGTTCAAATCGCTGAGCTTGTCGGATTTGAAGCTTGCATTGTATTCGGCGATAAACTCGTTGCAGTCCGCAAAAAATTCCTCGCCGTAGTCGAGATTTGCATCTATACTTGCAAACACGGTGCCGTCGCAGTCTATCAATTCGATTTTTGCAATCGACGAAAGCGTTGCCTGATCGAAATCCACATAGATAAAACCGTTCTTAGTGTAAGTCGAATTGGTGTCTTTCGACGAATCTCCGTTGCTGTCGGTGTCAAGCACCTCAACTTTATGTACGTTACCTTCGAGATCGGTCACATTGATTTTTGCGTTATTATTTTCGTTTTTTGTAATCTTATATATATCTTTTATTCCATATATAAAACCGGCATAGGCTTTGTGCATGTACATGTCTTGCACGCTGTTGCCTTCCTCGTCGGCACCCGGGTAAAGCGTTGCCGCCTTAAACAACACGATTCCGCCGCCGGAGGAAAAATCTTGCTGCAAAACATATCGGTCGTCATAGTATCCGCCCACGATTGACATCGCTTGCGTATAGTTTTTTTCGGACAAAGATTTCTCTATTATGTTCAATGACTCTCCGTACAGCATCATGAAGTACGGCAGAAACACGGCAAGCAACACGCCTATCGTGAATGTGAACAAATAGTAGATAATGTTGGCAACGACAAGACCTTTTTTCATTGTTTATGCGCGCCGTCCGAATCGGCATTTTGTTCATGCTCGCCGACGGATTGCGGCGACTCGTTGTTTTCTACCGCATTCTCGTCTTTCCTTTCCAAACCGGAAAAAGCATCTTCCGTCGCAGAAAGCCGATCATTTGTCATTACCATTGCGTTTTTTGTCGACCTGAACGCTTCTTCGCGCTTTTTCAGGTTGTCCCTTTGCTCTTGATATTGTTTTTTGTTGAAAACCGGTATCAAAAAATAAATCGCGACGATAAGTACGATTATCACGGCGCAGGCGACAAAAAAGCCGGCATCCACAGAACCTAATTTATTTAGAAGCAACAAGCTATCAAACATTTTGATCTCCTATATACCTTTTGAATCAAAATATCAGGCGGTTTTCAGCCTGTATATATCCGAACCGATACAAAAACGGCACGGTGTTTTGTCTATATTCATTCTTTTTTATGCGGATTTTTTTAACAGATTCGTCACATATACGTAAAATTACGTTTTTTTGCACAGTTTCAAAATGCGATGAATCAATAAATTTTTCAAAATGGCAGACGAGGATGTAAATCACGAACAAAAACGCTATATATCTCACAGCCGAAACGGCAATGAGATTGCTGTCGTAAAGAGTCGCGGGGGCGTTCTTTATAACACCGTCTTTTTGTACGTCACATACCATCAATATTCCCTCTTTAGCATGCAGGCACGAGTCGTCCATGGCAAGCAATGGTAAGATTTTTGCGCATACATATTAAATAATATGCGGCCTATCATCGTTTAGCTTTTATGATATGCTAACATATTTGAAAAGAAAAAACAATGCCCATTTCAAAAATCAATAAAATCTTTTAATAAAAGTCGAATTTTATCAAACTAATGTTTTTTATCTTCCTTTTGTGTTTTTAATATTTCTTCAAAAACCGCTACTAAACACTGTGTTTTTCAAGTTGCGCCGGCTGCTTGCATTTGTAAAAACGTAATTTCACGTCGCTATACGAATTGTGTTTACATGGTTGCAAATTTTAATAAAAGTGCTTGGATATGGCGACTTTTACCGACAAACCGAATGTCGATTGAGAGGTTCGGCACGCAAAACTCAATGGAGAAATATTAAAAAATGAAGCAACTATTGAGTTTCTCGGCTTTTTGTGTTATAAATGTTTTTAGGATAAACTTTGCGGGAGACTGAATATGAAAGCTTTTAACGATAGCGCGTCGAAACCCAAGTATCTCGATAAACATCAAAAAGCGTTCGAAGTGATTTTGATTGCCTTTTGGTGCGTTATCTTCCCTGCGATTTCGGCAATATGTTGCAGTTTGAACGGTCAAAAACCTATTTTCAAATCCCTCTCTTATATCGCTTACAGGGAAAAACATATGGGACTTATCCTCTTTTACGGATTCCTTTTCGTTGCAGGATTCATCCTTTCGATGAAAATGTGTCTTGACGCAGGGCAGTATTCGAAGCAATTGAAGTATTTGTTTTTGGGTTTGAGCCTGATAAGCGCAACCATTCTCACTGCCGGCATGTCCGTACCGTGGATCGAAGTCGAAGGCGAACTCGCCGAAAAATACAAGAGATTGCGGGAAATTCACAACAACGTCGCAACGATAGGCTTTATTATGTTTTTTGTGACGGAAGTTTTGTTTTTTATCACAACGCTTTTGAGAAACCCAAAACAAGGCATGATTTCCGTGGGCATGCTTGCCTATGTCCTGATGACCTCTGTCATTATGCTCAAACTGGCAAATCTGAAAGGTATCATAGAACGCCCCTATCCCATATCGTCGATTGCTCAGATTCACGTATTCTGTTCGGTCGGATTTACATTGACAATACAATATTTTCTCATGCGACTTATGCCAAACACCCGCATTGAGATGAGCGAGGCGACCGAATAAACAAAATCCGTCCAAATATAGCACCAAAAAAGCTCCTCACAATGATGTCGAGCTTTTTTTGTATATCTAATCGGCTTAATTCGCAATTTCGGTCTTCTCTTTTTTGTTGTTCGTTTGCAAAATCCATTCTTCTTTTTTGTTGCGCATTGACATATCTTACAAATGTGTTACAATCAAGTATGTCGATATATTTATAACGATATTCGGTATCGATTTCAAGGAGAAAATTATGGATGTAACAAAATATTTCAGTCCTGAAAGAGTTGACGAGGATATGAATACCATGAATGCTTTCGGGGTTCGACTGACAGGCAGTGACGCTCAAAACGAATTCTGCGAGTGGATAAAAGCTCAAATAATCGATATGGGCGTGGATGTCCACGTCACGCCTTACACTTTCAAGCGTTGGCAAGCAAAAGACTGTTCTCTTACGGTGGACGGCAAAGACGTGCATGTGTCGTCGCCCTTCCCCTACAGCGGACTCACCGACGAAAACGGAGTCGGCGGAAAGCTGGTTGTTGTCGGCAATCATCCTCTCGGTTTTCAGAGAGCAAGGGGGAAAATTGCCGTATGCCGCATAAAAAATCTCTCGAAAATAAGCAGTAAAATCGCCTTCGACAAGCGCAAATCAGTTCCGGGCGACCTCGAAATCGAAAAGAGTTACAGAGGCCCCGTCAGCACTTCTTTTGTAAAAACCTTGCTCACGTTTTGGGCGGCGCAACTTTCGGGCATGAAAGGCATGATTTGTATTTGGGAGGATATGTCCGATCAAATGGTTGAAGGTCAGGTTCTCAACTTCATTCTGCACTACCTAAAAGTGCCTATGGTTTGGGTCAACGAAACGGACGGACAATACGTACTCGAAGCGGCAAAAGCGAAAAAATACGCGACTATCAAACTCACCGGCACGCTTGAAGACGCAAAAACGCAATCTTTCTACACGACAATAAGAGGCAAAAAGAACACAAACGAAGCAATCCTCATCAACACTCACACCGACGGTTGCAACTTCTGCGAAGAAAACGGCGCTATCGGTCTTTTGCGGATGATGAAATACTTCAAGGATCATCCGACGGACAGAAATCTCGTTTTTGCATTTGTCACGGGACACTTCCGTCTTCCCGACTTCCGCACTGGTACAGATCAGGCAACATCCCGTTTCCTTGCCGACAACAAACAGGTGTGGAAAGGCAAAAAAGGCGGATTGAAAGCGGTTGCAGGTTGTGCTGTCGAACATCTGGGCTGTACGGAATGGAAGGATGTCGACGGAGTGTACACTCAAACAAATCCCATCGACGTGGAAATCGTGTACACCGGCAACAAAGCCGTCGACGATATATACTACGAAGCGATAAAAGAGCGCGATATGGTTCGCACAATGACGCTGCGCGGTCACAACATGCTTCACTTCGGCGAAGGTCAACCGCTTTTCAATAAGCGCATTCCCGAAATCGCGCTTGTCACCGCTCCCGATTATCTTTGCTCGATTGCCGACAATCACCATATGGACAAATACAACTCTGCCCTTGCTTGCGAACAGATATGCACTTTCATTCGTTGCGTAGAGCTGCTGGACAAAAAAAGCGCGAAAGAACTGGGAAAAGCCCAAGGTTATTCGATAGGACTCGGCAAGCTCAAATAACACTTATAGTCAAAAAAAACGAGAGCCTTCACATCGGAACGGCTCTCGTTTTTTCCAAATATAAATACTTTTCGAAGTTTTGGGTTGTTGTTTCTCAACACTTCTCCATAAGTCGTTTTTGTTTCTCAAGCGTTTGAAACTGACGATGTTTTGCCGAGATAAATCCCAACGCGTCGCGTTCGAGCGTAAACGTCATGGG
This sequence comes from uncultured Clostridia bacterium, assembly GCA_934233745.1. Lineage (GTDB taxonomy): Bacteria > Bacillota > Clostridia > Christensenellales > CAG-917 > CAG-475. The sequence goes on along the minus strand of CAKQGN010000010.1, from coordinate 25,328 downwards.
GTTGTTATAGTCCTTGACAATATACTTTTTCTTGTCGTCGGAAAGCAAAAAGTCGTAAAGTTCGAGCATATAGTTTATACACTTGTCAAGGCTGAATCTTTGAGCAAAATCACAATATTTCGGCATCATTTCGTCATGCGTTGTCTTGTTGGAAATCCAAAAATCCATCATTGTCGCAAGCGAATATGCGCTTCCCTTCCTGAACGTCGATTGAGGCGTGAGTGCAAACTGTTTTGTCGCGCACATCTTTGCGTTGCTGATAACGGGGACGGTTCCGCATGCGATTGCTTCGAGGCAGGCTATGGATTCGGTTTCCACATCGCTGGCTTGCACAAACAAGTATGACGCATTGAGCAAATTGACAAGCTCGTGTTGCGGCAAAAACACTATGCGCATATCCACGCCCGATTCGATTGCAAGTTTTTCATATTCTTCTTGCTTGGGACCTTTTCCCGCAAGGAAAAGCACGATTTTGTTGCAATATTTGCTCCTTGCAACCGCCTTGATTATCAGGTCTTGCCGTTTTTCTTCCGTGAGTCTTCCCACGCTTGTAATAATGATTTTATCCTCGCACCCGTCGGGAATTTTTACACCGTCTATACGCTTGAATGCAGGATCGTATCCGTTGGATATGATGTGCAGATTCTGGTTGTAAAAATGCCCCATAAGCGTTGATGCGATACATCTTGACGGACAATGAATGTTGTTTATCCACTCAGGTTTGTAGTGGTACACTTTGAGCAATTCGTACATTGCAGGCGTCGCGCCGGGGATATATTTCATTTTTGCGTTGAAGGTGATGTTTTCGGCGGACACGTGATAGCATCCCAGCACGGGAATTTTCAACTCGTGCGCTATGCGTGCGCAGTGCGTTCCAAGCGCAAAAGGCATGTATATATGCACCAAATCGACATCTTTGAGAGCTTCTTTTATGCGCGCGTCGTTTGGCGAAGCAAGCCATGCATGCTGTTGTTCGATAACCTTTTGATAAACGGGCACCTGTTGAATCGGAAACGTAACGAACTCAACGCCCTCTATGGTTTCGTTTTGTTGCCCCGCATTGTCGCAAAGCACTTTGACCTCTATGCCCTTTTCAATGAGATTCTCCACAAGATGCCGAGCCGACATAGATGTCCCGTTGCCTTTATCGTGGAAAATATCGATTACTATTGCAACTTTCATTTTTATATCCTCTCTGTCTTATTCCCTCTTACGGCAAAGTTTTTATGGAAACATCTTGACTTATGCCTCATATGTGTATTATAATACAAATAAGAAAAATCGCAAGGACTTTTCGATAGTTTCGCAAGCCGTAAAACAGCTTAAACAACGACTTATTACACACAAAGCACAGTCTTTATGTATTATTCCACGAAATTACCGAAAATAGTATCGGATATGGAAGACAAAAAAGTGGACAGACGCATCGCAAAAACAAAAAAAGCAATTTACCGCGCTTTTGCCGAACTGCTCTCGGAAAAAAACGTCAACGACATCACAATCAAAGATATTGCCGACAGAGCCGACATCAACCGCAAAACATTCTACAATTATTATGACGGCATCTACGAACTTATCGGCGAAATCGAAAACACAATTATCGACAACTTCGAAAAAGTCATTCGCAAGCACAATGTCAACGATATTCTTCGCAACCCCAACCTGATGTATGAGGAGCTTACGAGCATAATCAACAGCGATCCGGACTTTTATCAACACTTGATTTCCATCGAAAGCAATTCGAATCTTGTCAAAAAACTCGTGCTTTCGCTGAAAACCCGCGCAAAAGAAGTCATATCCGAATATACGGTTCTGGATGAATCCACACTCGACATCGTGCTTGACTTTGTTGTATCGGGCATGTTTACGGTGTTTCAGCACTGGTTCAATTCATCGAAGGAACGTCCCCTCGACGATTTGGCAAGGATTGTCGCAAACCTCTCTTACAACGGCATAAACGGGATTGTCAAAGATTTCGAAAACAAATAAGTACAAAAAAATGCGAGCGATGTTTTCGCAAACGGTTGACTTTTCTTTTGTATAACAATATAATGTTAATGCTTCAAATCAAAGCCCTATCAATGTAGCATTAGCCCAGCTGGATAGAGCGTCTGGCTACGGACCAGAAGGTCAGGGGTTCGAATCCCTTATGCTACGCCAAATAAAGCGCAAGTTGATTTATTCGTCTTGCGCTTTATTCTTGTTCTTAAGGGATTCGAACGGGCGAAAAGTAAACAATCCGGATAGGAGTGTACTTTGCGTACGTGACTATTCGAGTGAGCAACTTTGCCGCAGTTGTTCGCTGTTTGAGTCTCTTTGAAAATAACGCGTAAAACAGATGAAGAACAAGAAAGAGCCGCTCAAGCGGATAGGAGCGTACTTGTTGTACGTGACTATTCGAGTGAGCGACTCTGCCGCAGTTGTTCGCTGTTTTACGCGTTATTTTGTGCCGAAGATGCGGTCGCCGGCATCCCCCAACCCAGGCAAAATGTAGCCGTTCTCGTTGAGTTGGCGGTCAAGCGTGGAAACATAAACCTCAACATCGGGATGCACAGAGTGGACTTTTTCGACTCCTTCGGGAGCGCCGATGATGGCAAGGAATTTGATGTGTTTGCAGCCGCGTTTTTTGAGGAGCGCGATTGCATCGTTGGCGCTGCCGCCGGTTGCGAGCATAGGGTCTACAAGCATAACGACTTTGTCCTCGATGCCTTGGGGCAACTTGCAGTAGTACTCTTGCGGTTCGAGGGTTTCCTCGTTGCGATACATACCGATGTGTCCGACCTTTGCGGCGGGGAAAAGCGTCAGGATGCCGTCTACCATGCCGAGTCCTGCGCGGAGGATTGGCACGATTGCGATTGAATTTTCTTTGACCACTGTTTGTTCGACGGTTTCGAGCGGAGTTTCAACGGTCACGGTTTGAGTGGGAACATCCTTGAACGCTTCAAATGCCATGAGTGTTGCAATTTCGCCGATGACCTCTCTGAATTGTTTGGTCGTGGTGTTTTTGTCTCTGATAATCGCCACTTTGTGACGGATGAGCGGATGGTCGAGAATGTGCACGTTGTCGTATTCTTTCATGATGTTATCTCCTGTTTTCCTTATTGCAATATAGATATATTTTTATACTTATTCTTTATCGGAAGATTCGGATTGTTCTTCCGCTTTTTCTTCTTCGCGGAGTTCTTCTACAACCTCTTCTTCTCTTTCTTTTTCTTCGGCAGCCTTTACGACGTCTACGCCGACATCAAAGGTTGCGTTGGGCGCTACAGCGCCTGTGATAAGGCTTTGGGGCTCTTCCTTGGCAAATTCCTCGTTGCCGTCGCCGCCCTGTTTCTTTTCGATTGCGCTGATGATTGCGTGTACAATGATGCCGAGCACAAGCGCGGTTGCGATTGAAGTGATTGTGATTGTCTTATCCACAGTTCCTGCCGGTTTCAGAATCACGTCGATGATTGCGCCGTCTTTGATGGTTTGACCGATTAAATCGCTCTTGAGAATCCTATAAGGAATTTGAATCGAGAGTCCGCCGATACCTGCGATGAGGATTGTGGAAACCGTGAAGAGGTTTTTGTTGTCGCCGAGGTTGATGTCTTTGAACATTTTAAGACCGCTGACTGCGATGAAGCCGTAGAGCGTGAGGCACACACCGCCCATTACGCAAGCGGGGATTGTGCGGAGCAATGCCATGAGCGGGCTTACAAAGGACAGCACTATGCACATGATTGCGGCAAGGAAAATTGTTGATACGGAAGCGTTTTTGGTGATTGCAACGCAACCGACGGACTCGCCGTAAGTCGTGTTGGGGCAGATTCCAAACACCGTGCCGACCATGGAGCCGACGCCGTCGCCCAAAAGTGTGCGTTCAAGACCGGGTTCGCCTTCGACAAGGTCTCTGCCGATGATGGAGCCGAGATTTTTGTGGTCTGCGATATGCTCTGCAAAGACGACGAGCGCAACGGGTACGAATGCGAGTACGACTTCGCCGACGCCTGCCCACGTGAGCGTGCTAGCGGTTACTTTGCCATCGGTTGCGGCACTCACTGCAGTCTTGACGGCTTCGCTGACGTTGCCCGTGACAAGTTCTTTGATAGCTTCGATGAGAGCAAAGTCGGGATAGTTGAGGAAAGATTGGAATTTTGCGCCGACGCTTGCGGTGCTGTCGCCGAGTGCCGCAAAGTTGTCTACAAGGGGTTGCCAATTAACGATTTTGAGATATTCGACATGGCACGCATATCCGAATATGGAGAAGAAAGACGCAACCGCATATCCTGCGCCGATGCCGAGAATGAACGGAATGAGGCGTCCCATTTTGAATTTCTTTTGGGTTGAGCAAATGCAGATTGTGATGAGCGTTATAAGTCCGCAGAAGAGAGCGACAAGGTTGTAACTTTGGTTGACAACCGCACCGCTCGCCTTGACGATGTCGCCCATTGCGCTGCCTGCAAGAGAAAGACCGATGAGTGCGACGGTCGGACCGATGATGACGGGAGGCATAAGTTTGGACACCCATTTGCTGCCTGCAAACTTGATGATAAGTGCCAAAACAACATACACAAGACCTGCCAGAATACCGCCGAGGATGATTCCGCAATATCCGAATGCAAGTGCCGTCGAGAGCGAACTCAAAAACGCAAACGAACTCGATATGATGACCGGGCTTTTGAATTTTGTGAAAAGAAGATACACGATTGTACCAAGGCCTGCGCCGAGGATTGCCGCCGGAATTTGCGTCGGCAGACCGATGATGGTCGGGACTGCAATGGTTGCCGCCATGATTGCAAGCACTTGTTGGAATGCAAACACGAGGTTTTTGCCAAGAGCAGGCTTGTCGTTGATGTCATAGACGAGTTGATTTTTTGACATTGTCTTTCTCCTATATTTTTATTTGATATCTTCTTTATGAGCCTAACGCCCTTTGAGGGCAAAAAAAAGATGTCCGCCGAGGGACATCTGCATTAGGCAATTTCACTATCAATCGAGGGGAAACGGCACTCGTCAAAGGAAGAAAATACCATCTTTGCAACAGAGGCTGTTGCGAGAAGAATTGTTTTCTTGAGTTTGACAACGCTTTGAGCCATGGTTGCCCTCCGATTCACATTTGACAGTATGTTAGCATAAACAACTCAATCGCGCAACCGATTTCGACAAATTTTTTTCAAAAATACGATTTGTGTGATTCGTCGGGAGCGGGTGCAATCCCACCCGCAAATAATAATTATTGATTTAAGTTTTTTAATATCCTTTTTAGGGCGTTCAAATCGAAATTCGGCACATACTCCTCGGTTGCACTGTCAAGGTCTTGGGAAAAGCCGTTTTGCAAACCTGAGTCGAAAAACATTTGGATTGCTTTGTCGTACTCATGTTGAGTTATGCGGCGGGACAATATCGGATGACGCTCAACGTTTGGCGTTGGAAAATATTGTCCCATAAGCGACACGAACAAATCTTTGTCGATTGCGGCAATATCCTGCAAAACTCCCCTCGTATTTTCAAGTGCGTTTGGCAAAACAAGGTGGCGTACGATAACGCCTTTTTGCATCATTCCGTCGTCGTCAAAAATGTCGCAAGGTTGTTGGCGGCGCATCTCTTTAAGAGCGTCAAAGGCAACTTTTCTATACCCTTTTGCGTGCGAATATTCCCACGCCAAATCGTCGTCGGAGTACTTGAAATCGGGCAGATAAATATCGACTAAACCATCGAGTTTTTTGAGATTCTGCACGGTTTCATATCCGCTGCTGTTCCACACAATCGGTATTTTAAGTTGCGGTTTTGCAACTTTAAGCGTATCTTTGAGCAAATAAACGTAATTTGACGGCGTGACGAGATTTATGTTGTGCGCTCCTGTTTCCTGCAAATAAAGCATGAGCGAAACAAGTTCGTTCTCGCTCACTTCAAGTCCTTTTGACTCGTGTGAAATCTCATAGTTTTGGCAAAACAAACAGCGCAGATTGCACCCCGAAAAGAAGATAGTTCCGCTACCCCTCTCGCCCGACAAACACGGCTCTTCAAAATGATGCAATCCGACTCTCGCAATCTTGTACATAGTTGTTTTTTGAAAAATGTGACTTTGTATGCGCTTTAATTTTATATGAGTTTGTTGTATTTTTTCGTCCACTTCGCAAGTTTCTTTTCGTCGTAAACGGCAGGAATCTTTTTTGCGATTCTTTTCGCTTTAAGGCTTCTTAAAAGACATCCGAGTGCTTTGCCGTAAACTCGGTGACATTGTTTTCTCGGATGAAATCCGCAAACATTTTTCCTGCTTTCATCGACGATTCGATTCCGCTTCCCATCAAAGGCATTGTCATAAATGCGCTGTCGCCGATTGCGACAAAACCGCAAGTTTATCACTCGATTTCGTCAGTATAGACCGCTTTATACGTTAAAACAGCTTCCGCCGATAAACTCTCTCAAAAGCGAGTTGCACGGTATCAAATTTTCGTCGTCTATCGTCTTGAAATATTTGAGATATTTTATGAGCCTGTTCGCCACAAGGAATTGCGGATCGGTGTCCTTGATCTCTTTGAGCGCGGGAAGCGCAAGTTTTTTCAGCACGCAAAGCTCGTACGCAAGTGCGGAATTGAACACGAAATCCACGCCCTCTTGCCACGGATATATCCACCTGAATTCACCGCTTCTGACGCTTTGCCACATATCGATTGTGTTTTTTGCGGGATAGTTTCTGAACTGCATATCCCTCACGATACGGCGAATAAGACGCAAGTCGGTGGTGCTGAGCGGCGAGTGATCGTCGACGTTGATTGCAAGTTGCGGCGCAATGTAAATTTTGAATTTCTGGTGTTTGGGAATGGATGCCGTCAGTTTTTCGTTGAGCGCATGTATTCCCTCTATCATAATCGGGCTATGCTCGTCGACTCTTATAGTACGTCCTCTTTCTTTTGCGCCCTTTGCGAAATTGAAGCACGGAAGCGTGACTTCTTCTCCGTTGATGAGGTCGAAAAGATCTTTGTTGAATTGCTCGATGTCAAGACACTCAACATGTTCCAAATCGACTTCATTTGCCGCTTTTCCTTGCATTTTGCATATTTTTTCGCGTTCGAGATAGTAGTCGTCCATCGAAATCATCACGGGGTTTATACCTCTTGACATGAGTTCGATGCGCACTCTGTTGCAAAACGTCGTCTTGCCGCTCGAACTCGGCCCCGCAATGCAAATAAGACGGATATTTTCTATATCGCTTTCGATTCTGTTTCCCAGCTCGGACAACATACTGTTTTGTCGAGCCTCGCACATTTGCACGAAATCGAGTTCTCTGCCCGGTTCAACCTTGTCGTTGATATCCGCAACCGTACCTGTTTTGGTCTTGCTTGCCCATGTCGTTGCGCGTTGCAAAGTGCGACCGTATGTGCTTTCCTCAACAAATTCCGGGATCTCGGCATTCAGCTCCGAACGCGGATATTGCACAATGATACCGGGGCTGTACGGCATGAGATTGTAGCTGAAAATACATCCCGTGGACGGCACCATATACGCATGCAAATAATCGTAATAATCGCCGCAAACATAAATATTCACCAAACTTTCGGGACGATACGGCAAGATACGCAACTTGTCATCTCTGTCCATTTTCTCAAAAATCTCGCGCGCCTCGTCGGTTGACACGGTGATACGCTCTATCGGCATATCGGCTTTGATGATTCTGTCCACCTCGTCGCGCACCTCATCGGTCGCTTTGGACACGTTGAACCCTTTTGCAAGGATTTGGCAGAAAATCGAGCGCGAAGCATTGTAGCCGAAGCGTATGCGTACGTCGGGATATATGTTGTGAAACGCCATTGCCACGATATATCTCAAACTTGCCTCGTATGCCTTCACCGCTTCCTGATTGTCAATGCCAAGAAATTCCACTGTTTTGCCGTCGTCTTTGCTTGACAATTTGCGATTGAGTTCCTTGATTTGCGAGCCGAGCTTGCACACAACATACTTGCGCTTATCCTCGGACGGAAGCAAGTCGATAACTCTTGTGCCGTCTTTTACTTCTCGTTCGATTCCGTTTACATAAACTTTTATCATTTTCCCCTCACTTTTCAAGCATAGCTTGAACGATATTATTCTTTTTGAGCCGACTCAAATCTAAAATTCATTTCGATTCAAAATATGTATATTCTCTCAATAAAGTATTTTATCACAATCGACACTTCATTTCAAGATTGGATTTTTAAGGAGATTTTCGAAACGTAAAACACCAGAATAAAATATCAAAAAACGATAAAAATTTCAAAACTTCAATATTGGGAGAAAAAAAAGCAAAAAAACCTGCCACCCTCGGGCGGAGCGTACTTGTTGCATATGACTGTTCATGGAGCAGACTCTGAGCGGTTATTCGCTCAATAGTTTCTGTCGGTTTTTCACCGCACCACACTCTAAGCGCAATATCGAGATGAAGAACAAGAAAAAGTCTGACGACATAGACAGGAGCGTACTTGGCGTACGTGACTGTTTATGGAGCAGACTCTAACGCAGTTATTTGCTCAATAGTGTCTGTCGGTTTTTCACAGCATCACACTCTAAGCGCAATATTGAGATGAAGAACAAGAAAGAGCCTCTTTCAACGGGTAGGAGCGTACATGGACGTACGTGACTACTCGGGGAAAGAGGCTCTGCCGCAGTTATTCGCTCAATAGTGCGCTTAGAGCTCGATGCGAGAGGAAAGAGCGCGCGACAAAGTACTCTCATCCGCATATTCGATGACGCTCCCCTCGGGCAATCCTCTTGCGATACGAGTGACTTTGATACCCATGGGCTTGATGAGGCGCGCAATATACATGGCGGTCGCCTCGCCCTCAACGTCGGGATTTGTGGCAAGAATCACCTCTTCGACGCCGTCTAAACGAGCAAGCAACTCTTTGATGCGTATGTCGTTGGGACCGATGCGTTCCATAGGTGAAATAACGCCGCCGAGAACATGATAAACGCCCTTGAAATCCTTGACTTTTTCAAGAGCAACGATGTCTTTGGGCTCTTTGACAACGCAAATAGTTGTCGGCTTGCGAGTTTGGCAAATATCGCAAATCTCGTTTTGAGTGTAATTGCCGCAGATTTTGCAAAAATGCACGTTTTGTTTGACGTCACGAATAGCGTCCACAAGCTCGTTGACTTCGTCGTCGGGCGAGTTGAGAATTGCGTATGCGTAACGCGCCGCGGTTTTTTCTCCCACGGACGGCAGTTTTGAAAGTTGAGCAATAAGCCTTGCAAGCGGTTCAATGTACTTCATATTTTAAGAACGATCAGAATAAGTGTGCCGTTGACAATGGTTTCGGAAAATTAAAACAGTCCGCCTGCTCCGCCCAAAGGTCCGAGCAAGTCTTTGGAAAGTTTGTCAGCTTGCACAACTGCGTCGTTAAGTGCGGCAAGAACCATGTCTTCGAGCATTTCCACATCATCGGGATCGACCGCTTCGGGCTTTATGGACACGGAAACCGGGGTTTTGTCACCCGTGACGGTCACTTCCACCATACCGCCTGCCGCACTGCCCGTAATTTCGGTTTGTGCGATTTCTTGTTGAGCCTCTTGCAATTTTCTTTGCATTGCTTGGGCTTGTTTCATAAGTTGTTGCATGTTACCGCCGCCAAATCCGCCGTATCCCATGTTGTTCCTCCAAGTCGATTATTAAAATTTTTTGCGTGCTATGCACGATGTTTTCGTCAGTTTATGCCAAATTGTCCGATTCGTTCATTTTATTTCCAAAAGCGAGCCGAACATCTCCTTGACAAACGGCAACGCCTTGTCCTCGTCCAGATGCCGTTCGGTTTCGATAACGAGTCTGTGGCGAGAATCTACGCTCTTGAATGCGGCATTTATTGCATCTCTGTTTTTTCTGTCGTCGAGCAGGTTGAGTGTTGCGGCATCTGCGACTTTGACGTGATACTCGTCGTCCGTCATAACAAACTGCGCGTCTTGAGTGGACAGTGCAAGCAATGTATATCCGCTTTGTCTGAGTTCGGATGCTACCCTGAGCCACACCTGCCTCGCATCCGTCACGACAGGTGCCGACTCAAAATCCGATTTCCTTGCGTTTGCAAGCATTTTTTCAAGCCGAGCAACACGCATTTGCAATTCCTCGACTTTGACATCTCTGTCGCCGCCGCTACAAGCAAGCACTACCGCCGCCTCAAACAATATGCGATGCTGCGCACTGTATCTGAACTCACCCTCGAGAGATGACATTATCTTCATTATGCCCATACACTTTTCGGTTGAGTATTTCTTTGCCATTTCGGCAAGTGCGGAATATATGGATTCGGGCAAAGCAAGCAAAGACTTCGCCGTCGAGCAATTTTTGATATATAATACGTTTCTGAAAAGCGTGGCAAGGTCTTGCGCAAGGATGGGCACGCTCTTGCCGAGGTCGCAAAGCGCGGCGACTTCTTCAAGCGCATTGTCGGTGTCTCCGTCCGCAATTGCCGTTGCAAGAGCTTGGAGTTTCTTTGGGTCTGCCGCACCCAAAACTTCCAAAACACCGTTGTATGTGACATCCGAATCGCAATAGCTCACGCACATGTCCGCAACGGACAAGGCGTCACGCACGCTTCCCGCACCCGCCGACGCAATGAGGTCGACAGCCTCGTTTTCGTATTTCACGCCGATGTCGTCAAATATGAAACGAATGCGCTTGGCAATCACTCCGTTTGGCACAAGACGAAAATCGAAACGCAAGCATCTTGACAAAATCGTGGCAGGAATTTGATGAATCTCGGTTGTCGCAAGAATGAAAATCGCATGAGAAGGCGGTTCTTCGAGTGTTTTGAGCAGGGCGTTGAAAGCCGCCTTGGAAAGCATATGAACTTCGTCTACGATGTAGACTTTGTACTTGCCCACCGTCGGGGGAAAACCGATTTTGTCGGTAAGTTCCCTTATCTGATCAACCGAGTTGTTGGATGCGGCGTCGATTTCGAGAATATCGAAATTGGAACTCGACGCAAGTTCCACGCAATTTTCACATTTTCCGCAAGGAGAACCGTCTTTTAGGGGGGATAGACAATTGACCGCTCTTGCAAAAATCTTTGCAACGGAAGTTTTGCCCGTTCCTCTCGTGCCTGTAAAAATGTACGCATGCCCGATATTGCCGTGTGCAATCTGATTTTTGAGCGTACGCACGATATGATCCTGCCCTATAACTTTGTCAAAAGTGTCGGGACGATATTTGCGATATAAAGATGTATATGCCATAGAAAATATTATAAACTATATTATCAAATATGGCAAGAATAAAAAACGAATGTCAGATGCAATTCATAAGCGATTGCCTGCACAGCACAAGTTGAACGAGCTGATACCTTATCGACGACGTGACTAATGCAACGTTTTTTGAAAAATCGATATTGTCCAAAAGCGCAAGCGTCGTCACCAGAGCAAGCTTGATTTGTGTGATTTGCTCCTCACTGCGATTTGCCGTATTTTGATAAAAAACCGACTTTATATCCTCAATTTGTGCGCGTAAAACCTTGATTTTGGTTTTTGTGTCCTCAATACCTATGGTTGAATCGTTGAGAAGATTCGAGCATTCGTACATGCTGTCAAACGCCACGTCAAAATAATTCAAAGTGTTTTGAACGGTGTTTTTCAAATCGCCGTCACACCACTTGAAACTGCCTTTGGATATGTCGCATCTCTTTACATAAAGGCTTTTGTCCGCCAATTTTGCAAGCACGTCGTTTGCATCGTCCTCGCTTTTATATACGGCGTATATTATCTCGATACCGTCTAGGTTTAGGACATATCCTGCTCCGCCCTTTGATTTGATCATCTCTGCGCTTTGTCTTGCCATCGTCATGTCGGGATAGCCGTTGCATGCAATTGTCCACACGCTCTGCGCATTGCTCTCAACCTTGTTCCATACGCTCACAAGTCCGCCCTCGGAAAACGATACGCAAAGCGCAAGCGTAAGCATAACGCAAAGCACGATCGTGCAAACAACGATGATATTGTCTTTTGCCGGTTTTCGCATACTAAACCATATGCTGAAAAGAAAAAATAATGCAAAAGGCGGAACGCAATTTGCGTTCCGCCTTTACGGATGTCATTTGGTAGAAAAGATTATTCTTCGTCTTTTTTGCAATCCTCTTTTTTGTCGCACTCGTCGCAATTTTCATCGCAAGCGTCTGCGTCGCTATGAGGTTTGACGTCGCAATCGGCACTCTTTTCGCACTCGTCGCAATTTTCGTCACAGCTCTTATCTTCCGTGATTGCAACCGCCTGATTGTCTTCGTTGGGGAAAACCGCTTGCGCCGCTCCCTCGTCGATTCCGTCATCGGATGCTTCGCGAGCGATCTCGTCGATGATTTCTTGGTTTGAAAGTTCGCCGTTTGCACGTTTTCTTGCTTCGATTTCTGCCTTTGCTTCCTGTTGTTGCTTTTCGTTAAACTTGTAGAAGAAGAGCGGAATGACGGTCAAGAAGAAGCTGATTGCGGCGATGCCGACAAGCATAAACCACATAACGTCCTTGCCCGCTGCCTCGACGCCTCTTGCGTTGCCGACTTCTGCGCCGGACTTGTAGTAAGCGAGAACGCCGACAAATGCGCCGACCGCCATATTGATTTTGTTGATGAGGGTTTGCATTGCAAAGCAAATACCCTCTGCTCTTTCGCCTGTCTTGAGTTCGAGATACTCAACGGTGTCGCCAATCATAGCGTAGGTGAGGATGTTGCCGAAGCCCGTGGGAACGCCGGCGATGACCAACGCAATGAGAAGAACAACGGTGGTTGCGGTGCTTGTGTAGTTGCCTCTGTCAACCGAGATGCCGACGATAAATGCAACGAGCATTGCAATGCCGCCGACAACGTGCGACCAAATGTAGGTGTTCTTTTTGCCGAATTTCTTGGTGCACCAAGGCACGAGAACGGACGCGATGAGTCCGCCGGGAACGATTGCCATTGTGAACAATGCGTACATGGACTCTTTATTCATAATGTATTTTGCAAAATACAAACCGCCGGTGTAGGTGAAAAGCATTCTCGCCGCGCCGCCGATACCCGAAAGGACGATGAGCATCAAGGGTTTGTTTTTGAACAAAAGTTTGAGGTTGTGTCCGAGGGACGGCGGATTTTCCGTCGATATATTTCTTTCGGTAGTATTCTTAAATCCGAGGTAGAATAGCGGCACTGCGATGACGCAACAGATGATTGCAATCACAAAGTATGCCCAGCTCAAGGAGTGTTGCATACCGGCTCTTGCAGTCTCTTTGAGGTTGAAAAGCACCTCGCCGCTTTGTGCCAAATCGATGTTGGCGGCTGCAAACAGCTTGTAGACTTCTTCCAAATCTTTTGCGGCAAACGGGGCATACTCTGCCGAGGGGCTGAACGATGCCAAAGACGCGCCGAGATTTTCGAGAGATTTGAATGACGCGATGAATCCTTCGTTGGTTGCCGCAACGGTGTTGCCGTCGTTGAGATAGTTCATTGCCGCTTGAATTGCGGTGACGACTGAGTTGTTGTCGGCTGTCAATGCTTGGGTGATGATAGGCGTCAAAACGGTGATGATACCTGCGCCCGCCGTGCAGAACAAACGCGCGATGGTGAGCAAGTTGCCTCTGCGATACGTATCGTTGCTCATTGCTGTGGAAAGTCCCCAATAAGGAACGTCCGCAACCGTGTAGACAATGCCCCAAACTATGTACATAATGGACAAAGCCGCAAAGCCTCCGTCGTTGTTGGGATACCAAGGCAAGAAACAAATCACCGTCATGGCGGCAATCGGAAGTGCCATCCACTTCATATACGGACGGCATTTGCCCCACTTGGTGCGCGTTCTGTCAACGATTGAGCCCATAATCGGGTCGTTGAGAGCGTCGAAAATACGCGCGCCGAGCATTAGGAATGCAACGAACATTGCGTTGAAACCGATTGCGTCAGTCATAAATACCGTGAGGTATGAACCTATGATTGTGCAAACGAGGTTTTGACCAAAACCGCAAAGAGAATAACTGAAACCCTCTTTTGGTTGCAATTCACCGTCGCCGGGAGTCGAACCGAAGAGCTTGTGCGTGAGCGCGTTGAGCTTTTGCTTTCCGCTCACTTTTTGAGTCGCTTGAGAATTTTCACTCATAATTTCACCCTGTAGCGATAAATTTTGTTTAAAAAACAATACTACCGTATTATTATAACAGCAAGTGTTGCAACAATCAACTCAAAAATTCAACAAATTGTATTTTTAATTTATAATCTTTTGATGCTTTTTCAAAAAACAACCGATTGATTCCAAAAAATAGCCGTTGCGGTATATGCCGTTTCGATATATAATATTTGCGGAGGAAAAATCTTATGTGTATTCTTGATTTTCTCGATATACTGCTCGGGAAAGACGCGAAAAAGGACAAACAAACCGCAATTCCTTTCACCGACGGCGAGGAAGAGTGCGACAATTGCGGCGACTATATCGAAGATTGCGAGTGCGATTGCGACGACGAGGAATGCGATTGACAATCGCGAATGTTGCGCACTTTTGCAAAAAAAAGCATGGCAACGGGTTATTCTTGCCGTTTTTAAGTTAAAACGGAATTGCAATTATTTCGCCTTATAAGATAATTTAAAATACAAAATAAGCGCGCATAAAGCGCGCAAATTTGTCTATTGATTGCGTTATTTCTTTTCAGCGTTTTTTGCTTCTCTTACTGCTTTTGCGAGTTGTCCTGCGCACGAAGTGTTTTTCAAACCGCATTTGACGTCTTTGAGTTTGCTCTCGATTTCATCGACAGTCATACCTTCAACCAAAATGGGAATGGCTTTGAGATTGCCCGGGCAACCTCCGACAAAACGAACGTTTGTGATGACATCGCCGTTGATGTCGAACGATATTTCTCTTGCGCAAGTGCCTTCGGTTTTATATGAATAATGCATATTGTACCTCTCTCTGTTTGGTGATTGAATTTTATATCACTTTCCGTCGGCGGTCAATTGTTTTTTGATTTATTGCGACAAGCAACGAAAAGTTGCGAAAACGCAACCGCCCTACAGCTTGACAAAACAGATTATATGGATTGATAATATATAAAAATAAAGTTATATAGATAAATGTCAAAGCAAACACGGCTATTCAACCGTCTTGCGCTTTGAAAATCTATAAAGGAGAACGGAATATGTTTGAAAAACTTGATCAAATCAAGCCCGCGCTCAAAGATCTCGTGAAAGAACTTCGCAAGAAATACGCTTATGCATCCGTGCTTGCCGTCGAGGACGACAACCGTGGTTGGAGAATAAGCCGCACGGGCAAGAGAATAAACAATCAAGGTTTTGGCGGCGGATCGGGCTATGTCGTGCGTGTATTCGACAATATCGGTTGTGCGGAATATTCATTCAACGAGTTTTCAAAAGAGAAAATCCCCCAAATCGTCAAGACCATGGAAGAACGCATAGCGGCGGAGGCCCGAAACATACCTGCGGGAATCGAACCTCTGCACACCCCCGTTCCGGGCGATAAACCCGCAACACTCAAAAAGGTGAGCGCATTCGAGATTCATCCGAAAGAACTCGGAGATGAAAAAATCCTTGCAAGGCTTGACGAGATACGCAACAAGGCATTGACGGTTGAGGGAGTGCTTGACGCAATCGCAACCATATCGTATAGAGCATTCAGAAAGATTTTCATCTCCGAAAATCGCGACCTCGACCAAACCGTGATGTGGACAAACGGCGCAATCATGGCTATGGCTTCAAGAGGCGAAGAAGTCAAGGACGCATACAAAGGCTTTTCGACTCTCGGCGGTGCCGAACTTTTGGACAGAATGGACAGCTATGCCACAAAAGTGGCGTCCGAGGCAGTCGAACTTCTCAAAAGCGAGCCTATGATTCCCGGCGAATACGATTGCATTTGCGATCCCGACACCACCGGTATGATCGTCCACGAAGCATTCGGTCACGGCGTTGAGATGGATATGTTTGTCAAAGACAGAGCGTTGGCGTCGAGTTTCATTGACGAGAGAGTCGCAAGCGACCTTGTCACAATGCACGACGGAAACGCAGTCGAGGATACGGCAACATGTTGGTTCGACGACGAAGGCACGCTCACGGGCGACACGGTCGTCATCTCGAACGGCATTTTGAAACGCGGCATGTGCGACGCACTGTCCGCGGCAAGACTCGGAGTAGAACCCACCGGCAACGGCAGACGCGAAAGTTACGAGCGCAAGGTCTACACCCGTATGACAAACACCTATTTCGAGGGCGCAAAAGAAGGCGTAACTCCAGAGGATATGATTGCGTCCGTAAAATACGGTTTCTTGCTCGAATCGCCATCGAGCGGTATGGAAGACCCGAAAAACTGGGGTATTCAATGCATGGTTACAAGAGCGAGAGAAATCAAAGACGGCAAACTCACGGGCAGAGTGTTCTCCCCCATCGTGCTTACGGGCTATGTTCCCGACCTTCTCAAATCGGTGAGCATGATGAGTTCGTCTTTGGTGACTTGCGGCGGCGGCTTCTGCGGCAAGGGCTACAAAGAGTGGGTAAAAGTATCCGACGGCGGCCCGTATATGAAGGCTCGCATAAGACTTGGCTGAGAGGTGTATTATGTTGGAAAAAATCAAAAAAGCATTATCGAAACTCAATATCGAGCGTTGGAGAATCAACGAGGTCAAGGAAGAGTCCGCCGAATTGTTCTTCGTCAAGCACAATCTTGACACAAGACGCATAAAAGACACGCACAAATTTACCGTCACCGTGTACAGACAAAGCGAAAAGGACGGCAAAAAACTCGTCGGCAATATGAGCGCGAGCGTCATTTCTTCGATGTCTTACGAGGAAATCGAAAACGCAATCGAAAGCGCGTATTATGCCGCTCAATTTGCGATGAATCCTTATTTCGACGCTCCCGAAAAAGTCACGTCGGACACAATAGTAAAACAGGGCGAACTTGCGAGTGCGCCTCTTGCCGAAAGCGCAGGCAAAATGGCGGCGGCAGTGTTTGCTGCGGACAAAAACAAGCATGCTTACGTCAACTCGACGGAAGTTTTTTGCCACAAGACTTTCACTCACATTCTGACTTCGGAAGGCACAGACGTATCGTTCACCGACGCGGTTTGCAAAGGCGACTATGTAGTACAGTGCAAATCGCCCGAGGACGTCGAGCTTATCAATCAATTCGAGTACGACGACGTCGACACCGACGCGCTCGAACAAGGAGTCAAAGAATATCTCGACTTCGTGTATGACAGAGCTTGCGCGCAAAGAGTGCTTAAAAGCGGCAAATACAACGTTGTATTGAGTGGAAAAAACCTTGCCGAAATCCTTTCGTACTACACTGAAAAATCGGCGGCGGATATGATTTATCCCGGTTATTCCGCATGGAAAATCGGCGACGGCGTTCAAGGCAATGTAACAGGCGACGCTCTGGGACTTTCGCTCGTTGCGACACGACCTTTCAGCGGCGACGGAATAAAGATGAAAGACCTCAAAGTCATCGACAACGGCAGACTTTTAGCAATTCACGGCAGCACCCCCTTCTGTCGCTATCTCGGCATCGTCCCCACCGGCGCATACGAAAAGACAAGATGCGAAAACAAAGGCAACGTATCCTTTGAGGACATGAAAAAACAACCTTGCCTTTGGGCAGTCGCTTTCTCCGACTTCCAGATGGATTCCTTCTCGGGACACTTCGGCGGCGAAATCCGTCTTGCCTACCTCATCGACGGCGACAAAGTCACTCCCGTAACGGGCGGCTCGATAAACGGAAGTCTAATCGAGGCGCAACAAAATATGCGCTTTTCCAAGGAGAGATTTGTATCGGCACACTATGAAGGACCTTACGCCGTCGAGTTTGGCAACATCTCCGTTGCGGGCACTGCCGAATAAATCGTAAAATAACGATTATCAAACAAAAATTAAGGATTTGGACCTCGCCGAAATATGCGAGGTCTTTTCATATAAAAGCGCCGCTCAAAAAAATTTGTTTTCATCTTGAAAAAATACTGCAAAATATTTGACATTGTATCTGCAAATATATATAATCGATTTTGATAAATAAGTTTAGTTTTGCTAAACTTTTTGTTAAAAAATGCAAAACCCATTAAACCCGTGGTCGATTTTGCCTAAACCGACGCAAAAGTTTAGTGGAGCTAAACGAAAAGTACGATGAGTGTACCTTTTTTGCATTTGAGGAGTTTGTATGGAACTTGGCACAAAAATCAAAAGGTTGAGGCTTCAAAACAACCTCACGCAAGAGGAACTCGCCGACAGATGCGAATTGACAAAAGGCTATATCTCGCAACTGGAAAACGAACTCACTTCCCCCTCTATAACAACGCTTGAGGACATTCTTAATGCACTCGGAACCACCTTTGCGGACTTCTTTAAGGACGAAAAGGAAGAAAAAGTGGTGTTCACCGAGGCGGAATTTATAGAAAAAGTGGCGGACACTCACAAAATCGAATGGCTCGTACCGAACGCTCAGAAGAACGAAATGGAGCCTATCCGCGTGACAATAGAGCCGCACGCAACGCTTGAAGAGGATGTTCCGCACGAGGGCGAGGAATTCGGATATGTCCTCTCGGGCAGAGTGTGGTTGCACATAGGGCAAGCGGCATATTGCGTGAAAAAAGGCGAAGTCTTTTACTTCACTTCCTCAAAGCCGCACCGTCTTGAAAACCGCACAAACGAAAAAGCGGTTGTGTTGTGGGTGGCGTCACCGCCGACGTTCTGATTTTTAGCATATAGAAATCTCAACTTAATTCTTCCGCAACTGCGGCAACTTTGCAATAACACTGCGCAACGTGCAATATCACTTGCGCATCGCGCAAATATCACTGCGCCATATGCGCAATATCACTGTCCGCAAGGACAATAAACCGCAACTGTTCCCGGTTGCAATCGAGGACATACTTATGACAAACAAAACACCTGTTGACAACATCATCGAACTTCGCAACGTCTACAAAGAGTACGACGGCAAGCAAGTGGTCAAAAACGCAAGCCTCACCATAAAGCGTGGCGAATTCGTCACTCTGCTCGGTCCCAGCGGTTGCGGAAAAACAACCACCCTGCGTATGATTGCCGGCTTTGAAATGCCCACAAGCGGAAAGATTATCTTCAACGGCAAGGACATCACCGACACTCCTCCACACTTGCGCCCGGTCAATACCGTATTCCAAAAATACGCGCTTTTCCCGCACCTCAACGTGTTCAACAACATTGCGTTCGGACTCAAACTCAAAGTCATTCCCAACGGCACAAAGACAAACAAAAAAGGCGAAACCGTTCAACTTTTCAGAAAGTATACAAAAGCGGAAATCAAAGAAAAAGTCAACAACGCTCTCAAAATGGTTGACCTTGAAGACTACGGTCACAGAAACGTATCCTCGTTGAGCGGCGGACAACAGCAACGCGTCGCCATTGCGCGCGCACTTGTCAACGAGCCGGAAGTATTGCTTCTCGACGAGCCTCTCGGCGCACTCGACCTCAAAATGCGCAAAGATATGCAACTCGAGCTTATGGATATGCACAAACGCCTCGGCATAACCTTCATCTATGTCACTCACGACCAGGAAGAAGCACTCACCATGTCCGACAAAATCGTGGTTATGCGCCTTGGCGAAATTCAACAAATCGCGTCCCCCGAAAAAGTGTACGACGAGCCTGCAAACGCGTTCGTTGCCGACTTCATCGGCGAAAGCACCATTCTTTCGGGCACTATGCTGGAAGATTGCAAAGTCGAATTCTGCGACACCGTTTTCGAGTGCGTGGACAAGGGCTTCAAACACAACGAGCCTATCGACGTCATAATTCGCCCCGAGGACGTAAAAATCAAAAAGGTAGACGACAAACGCACCATTCTCACGGCAGAGGTTATGTCAAGCGTGTTCAAGGGCGACCACTATCAAATCACCCTGCTTGCCAACGGAAACGAGATTGTGGCACACGACACCGACACTTACGACGTTGGCGAAACGGTTGGCATCTACATCAAGCCGTTTGACCTTCATATCATGCACAAAACCCGCATCATCAACGAAATCGACACTTATATTACCGGTGAAAATCTCGTCAAGATTTGCGGCGTGGACTTCGAATGCAAAACCGACCTTGCCATCGACACCCCCGTCAAAGTTTCAATCGACTTTGACGATGTGGAAATCACCGACGACGAAGAGGACGGACAAATCGGCGCAACCGTGCTTTCTTCCATCTATAAAGGAAGCTACTATCAAGCGATACTCTCCGCCGACGACCACTATATTTTCTTTGCCGACACCGACGACGACTGGCTCAAAGGCGACCGCGTAGGCATCAAGATTGCACCCGAAAAGATTATCATCGAAAAGCGCAACGAAGACGAACAAGCGGTTGAAAAAGTCGTCAAAGACGAAACGCTCACCAAAGAAGAACAGGCGGCTGTCGAAGCGGCAAGACTCACGGAGCCCGAAAAATTCGACGCCGTTGAAGAAATCGTTTACGAACAAGAACAACAAGAACAATCTAAAGAAAATACCGACGATTCTCAAAAGGAGGATATGGAGTGAAAAACACCTCTCGCAAAAAATTCAGGTTGACGAAAAAGGTGTTTGCAGTCCCCTACATCCTTTTCCTCTTGCTGTTTGTGGTCGTGCCGTTGGTGCTTATCCTCGTCAATGCGTTTTTGGACAGCGACAGCAACCTGACTCTTGAAAATTTCAAGATATTCTTCACATCGAAATCAAGCCTTGTCGTACTTGGCAACTCACTGCTTGTGGGCGTTATCACGACGGTTTTGTGCCTTGTCATCGGCTATCCTGTGGCATACTTCCTTTCAAAGATGTCGAGCGGACGAATACTTGTGCTGTTGTATGTCATTCCAATGGGCGTCAACTTCCTCATCCGCACTCTTGCCACAAAAGCGATTTTCATTGCGCTGGGCGTGGAACTGGGTATGGGAACGGTGCTTTTCGGCATGGTTTACAACTATTTGCCGTTTATGATACTTCCCCTGCACACCACCATTTCGGGTATTGACAAGAGTTATATCGAAGCGGCGCAAGACCTGGGCGCAGACAAAACGACCGTGTTTTTGAAAACAACGCTTCCCCTCTCTATGAGCGGAATATTCAGCGGAATAACAATGGTGTTTATCCCCACCATCTCGACTTATGCCATATCGCAATTGCTCTCGAACGGCAAGATATTCCTGTTCGGCGATTCCATTCAACTGAGTTTTGAACAAGGCATGTACGGCGTGGGATCGATAATGAGCCTTGTCATGCTTGTATTCGTGCTTATATCCAACTTTGTCATGAACAAGTTTAACCGCAACAGCAATGCTGTGAGGAGGTCATTATGGTAAAACAAAAAATTGTAAGCTTCTTTGAAAAGTTTTATCTTTTGATAATCCTTGCGATTTTGTATGCGCCGATAATTTTGCTCATTGTTTATTCGTTCTCAAACAGTTCGAATTTCAACTTTGACAACGGATTCAGTTTCGAGGCATACATTTCAATCTTCAAGTCGGACAAATCTCCCGACCTTTGGAGCGCGATTGCCAACACGTTTATCATCGCAAGCATATCTTCGGTCGTCGCAACGATTATGGGCACGTTTGCATCGATAGGCATCTTCAACCTCGGCAAGCGGTCAAGACGCATCGTGGAAAACGTAAACCAGTTTCCTATCATCAACAGCGAAATCGTCATGGCTGTTTCAATGATGGTGTTCTTCATCACGTTTGCATTCCCCGAAGGGTATTTGCGACTCATCATCGCGCACATCGCTTTCTGCACTCCGTATGTCGTGTTGAGCGTGCTTCCAAAACTCGAATCGATGGATCCCAACATATACGAAGCCGCGCTCGACCTCGGCGCAAATCCGTTCAAAGCACTTGTCAAAGTCATGATCCCCATCATAACTCCGGGCATCGTAAGCGGATTCGTGATGGCGTTTATCATGTCTATGGACGACTTCATCATCACCCAGATAAACAAGGGTGCGGCGACGGGCATCAACACATTGTCCACCTACATTTATTCGGACGCGCGCGTGCAAGGTCTCGAACCTTTCTGGTACGCAATATTCTCAATCATCTTTGTCATCGTACTTGCGGCGGTCTTGTCCATAAATCTTGTCAAAATCTCGCATGAAAAGAAAAAGAACAAGGAGGCAAACGCATGAAAAAACGCATATCCTCACTCATCGTTCTTGTCCTCGTATTGTGTGCGATTGCACTGCCCACCCTCACCGCCTGCAACAACGGCGCAAAGGGCGAAAGCGGCGGCGACAAACTTGTCATTTACAACTGGGAAGATTATATCGACACGGAAATCGACGAAGAAACGGGCAAAACGTTACTTGACGAATTTGCCGACTACTACAAAGAAAAAACCGGGCGTCCTCTCAAAATCACTTACACCACTTTCGACACCAACGAAACTATGATGACAAAGGTTCTCAAAGGCGATGCAAACGTCGATTTGATTTGCCCGAGCGAATACGCAATCGAGAAATTGCTCACTGCAAACTGTCTTCTCAATCACAACGACATCAAAGCGGAAATTCAGGGCGATTTGACCAAATACGGCATTTCACTTGACAATATGAGCAGTTTAAGAGCGGGTTGCGGCAACATCGATTCCGAAGTCATGAAAAAAATATCGAGCATGTTCAACGACGTCAAGTCACAAGACGGCGTATCTCACGACATGACCGAATACATGGTTCCGTATATGTACGGCACGCTGGGAATCCTTTACAACACATCGGTCGTAAGTCTCGAAGAACTTGAAAAATACGGCTGGGGCGTGCTTTGGAACGTGCAAAAAAATCCCAAACTCGAAAACAAAATTCTCATGAAAGACAGTGTGCGCGACACCTATGCCGCCTCAATCTTCTACATGTACGAATACAACCTCCTCCCCGAAAAATACAAAGACTACACCGTACAACAACTCATCAACTGCACCGACGACGAAATTGTTGCGGCAGCAGAAAAAGTGCTTACCGAACAACGTGAACATATATCGGGCTACGAAGTCGATTTCGGCAAAGACGATATGATAAACGAAATCGTTTACGCCGACTTTGCATGGAGCGGAGATGCTCTTTGGGCGATAGAGGAAGGCGGCTACAACGAAGAAACGGGCGAATATCAACTCGGCTACTACGTTCCCCCGATTGCAAGCAACATCTGGTATGACGGCTGGTGCATACCGACGTCAGTCAACAACAAACTTGCAGCCATGATGTTTATAGACTATATGTGCAGACCGATGAGCTCGGTGCGCAACTCCGTTGCCATCGGTTATACGTCGGCAACCGGCAAAGACGTACTTCAAGCGGATGAGGACGTGCTTGCATATCTCGAAGATTGCGAATACGACACGGACGAGTATTTTGCAGACGAAGGTCGCTATCCCGTCATCAACGACACGCTCGGCGTCATGCGCGACTTCGGCAAACGCAACGATGTCGTCGTCAACATGTGGCAACGCGCAAAATCAGGCAACGGAGTGGATGTCAACCTTTGGTATATTATTGCCGCGATTGTCGGTGTGATTGCGGTTGTCGTGGGCGGATACTTTGCCGCTCAAGCAATAAAGTTGCGTCCGAGAAAACTCAAAAAATAACATTTTTCTCAAAGCAAATCCAAACAAAGCGTCAATATTCCCCTAAAACCTTGACATCAAGTTTTTAGGGGAATATTTTATTAGTATAAAAGAGAGAGAGCAAAAACCATGAAATTTCTTCGCAAACTTTTCATAAAAGATTATCAGGACACGCAAAATCCGACTGTCCGCTTCCGCTACGGACTGGTTGCGGGCATTTTCGGCATAATATCCAACGCCCTTCTTTGCGTGTTCAAACTCATCGTGGGTATCATCGGCAACAGCATCACAATCATCGCAGACGCAATCAACAACCTCTCCGATGCGGGCAGCAGCGTCGTTACGCTTGTAGGGTTCAAACTTTCTGCAACGCCTCCCGACAAGGACCACCCGTTCGGACACGCAAGATACGAATATATCACCTCTCTTCTCGTGTCGGTGACGGTGCTTTTTATCGGAATACTGCTTCTGAAATCATCAATCGAAAAGTGTATCTCGCCCGAAGAAGTAAGCGTAAACGCATACACATATATCGTGCTTGGCGCGGCAATCGTGATGAAACTTGTGCAGATGCTCATTTATATGGACTTTTCAAAGGCAATAAACAGCGGCGCGCTGAAAGCGTCGGCAGCGGACAGCCGCAACGACGTTCTGACAACGCTGGCAGTCCTCATATCAACCGTGGTCATCGACGTTGCAGGCGACAAGATAAGCCCGAAAGTCAGCGTGGACGGCATCATGGGTATTGCCGTGTCGGCATTCATAATCGTGTCAAGCATACTGCTCGTAAAAGAAGCCATATCCCCCATTCTCGGTGAAAAACCGCCCAAAGAACTCGTTGACAAAATCATCGCAAAAATTCTATCCTACGACGGCGTAATCGGCGTACACGACCTTGTCGTACACAGCTACGGCGAAAATCATTGCTTTGTCGTTGCGCATGTCGAAGTCCCCGCCGACGTTGAAATAACCAAAAGCCACGATATAATCGACAACATCGAACACGACTTATGGAACGAAATGCATGTGCGCATCACCATTCACATGGACCCCGTGGACACAAAAAACAAGCAACTCGCCGAGCTGAAACTCCGTGCGCAAACCGCCCTCGCAAATCTGGACGAAAACCTTTCTCTTCACGATTTCAGGCTCGTAAGCGGCGAAACCCACACCAATATGCTTTTTGACGTCGTCATCCCCTACGACAGCAAAATCACGCTCGCACAAGTAAACGACGCAATGCAAAAGGAATTCGGAAAGGATCCCGTCAAATACTATTTTGTCATAGATGCGGACAGAAAAATGTCGTGACGCTTGCATCTGCATCGCAAAAATGATAATATAACCATACAAATAAATACGTTCAATAGAGGATACTATGCTCACAAGCTCTCAACGCGCCAAACTGCGCAGTATGGCGCAATCGATAAACCCAATCTTCCAAATAGGCAAAAACGGCATCGGGTCGCAACAAATCGTGGACATCTCCCTTGCGCTTGATTTGCACGAACTTATCAAAATCTCCGTGCTGCGCAACGCAGATACCGATGCGAAAACCGTTCTTAACGCGATTTGCGCACTCACCGGCGCAGAACCGGTCACGGCAATAGGCAACAAAGTCGTCATTTTCAGACGCAGCCCCCGCGACGATGTGGACCATATCGAAATCTAAAATTTATCCAAACACTATTGCACGGTATGTACACATTAAAAGACGGAACACGAGCCGCAACGGCAATGTAAGTGATATGCACGCAAAGTGTGCGTGATATTGTTGCCTATGGCAACAGTGATATTTGCGCTTTGCGCAAGTGAT
>CAKQGN010000009.1:5000-56267 GCA_934233745.1 uncultured Clostridia bacterium | reverse complement strand
TCCCCACGCGGAGCGGACGCCGTGGGTTCCCTTTTAAGGGGGAACGGCGGTTGGGGAAACACGTGAGGAAGGGGGAAATTGCAATTAGAGTGCTAAACGTTCAACCCATTTATAGCGTTCTTATACACGGAATATGCAACTTCGAAGACGGAACACGAGCCGCAAGGCGGCGAGAATATGAGCGCCGAGCTTGACGGTTGTACCGTCCGACTGCGCCGTGTTGTTGCGTAGCTGGCGCACAAAGGACGGTGGCATAATGAGAGAATTGCCCCTATTTATGCGAGTGCCGATTGTCTCCCCCGCGAACGACGGATAATCTTGTAGAGAATTGTCCTTATTTGAGTGGTGGGAGAAATACCGGCGTGTCCGGAAAGAGGGGGCGCATCTAATTAGAGTACACACCGACAAACTTTTGTTGAGGTAGAATCACACTTATTCAGGGGAATATTGACATATCCGTTATTGATTGTCGAGTTTTGCCAGCAATACCAAATCTACAAGTTTTCCGGCGAGGCGGGCTTTTTCAACCAAGTCGTCATCGACAATCGCTCCTGTTTGTGCGAGTATTGTACCTGTATATGACGTCAGATTGCCCGAAAGCATTCTGCCGAGCAAAAACGAATAATCGGATATAATTCGTGCGGGAGTGCGGCCGTCGTCTTCGACGCTCGGGGCGTCAAGCATTTTCAGAGCGTTGTTTGAAAAATACGGCGAGTCGGGAGATGTTTGCGTTGCAAGCGGTGCGCATGTTATTTGCATCGGAATAAAATCCGACGAGATAGATGCCGATTTTTCGCTGTCGGATAAATATTCCTTGTTTTCAGGCGATACTACATCGGATGGGATACTTTCGGCGTGGGAAAACTGCTTCTCGGTTGATAAAACAAACACTTTCGTTTCTTTTTTTGGGCGAGGTATCGCTGCCTTTGTCGCTTTTTTTTGTTTTGCGGTTTTGAGCAAGATTACATCGCCTACGCAAGCGACGTTTTGGGGCGTAAATTGTTCGTTTTCGGTGCATAGTTTGTTTACTTTGCCACTTTTTGAAAACTCGACTTGTTGAATTTTGCCTTTTAGAATGCCGTTTTGAGTGTAAACTTCCATTCCTATAATTCCGTTTGAAAACAATGTGAAATCGACATCGTTCACACATCTGACATTTGAGTCGTTTTGAATGACGATTGCATCCGAAAAGCACAAAACGTCGCCGATGGGAAGGAGCGAGTCGCAATCGTATTTGTCCGATGTTATGACGAAATATGCAATACTATTGCAACCTTGCGAAAAATATGCATTTTTTATGCGCCCGACCACGTTTGAAGTGTCGCGGTCAATCACCGGCTTGAATAAAAGAGAAGATAGTTCGACCATAATTTTCACCTCGATTGAAAGTATGTTTTTTATGTTGTTTTTATGATAAATGCGCAGGAAAAACACCGAGATAGAGCGTCGGAAAATTGTCGCAAAATGTCGAATTCCACATTAGAATACCGCTTTTTTCGACAAAATTCTTCTGATTGAAAAAATACGTTTTGTACAAGAAAAAACGGGGTTATCCACCGAGTTGTCCACATTTTTACGGCAAAATGTGGATAACTTTGTGGAAAAGGTGGTATTTTTATGCTTGCATGAATATGTTTTCATTTGTAACTATATGCGTGTCGAAATATGTCGTAATAAAAATTTGCAAAAGTTGTTGGGGTTGTGTTGTGCGGTTGCGCTTTTTCTTGCGTATTGCGTTTCTTCGCCTTTTATCGTGAATGCAATAAAAAGAGAAAAACCGAAAACTGTCACGGTTGTCGTCGATGCGGGGCACGGCGGCGAGGACGGCGGTGTCAGCGGTGCAAAAACGGGCGTAAAAGAGAAAACGCTGAATCTAATCATAGCAAATTATCTGGGCGAGATGCTTTCGGCATGCGGATTCAATGTCGTTTACACCAGAAGAAACGATGCGATGCACAAGTTTTTGGGAGTAAGCGACAATAAAAAGAGAGCGGATATGTTCAGAAGAGGGCAGATTGTCAACGATGTGAAACCATGCGTGGCGGTGAGCATACACATGAACTATTATTCGATGCCGACAAGGCGCGGCGCACAAGTGTTTTTTTCAAAATCGAGCGAAGAAGGGCGAATGTTTGCAAACGCGTTGCAAGACGCGCTAAACAAAGAAATAAACGCAAAGGAAGGCGGAAGGGAATATGGCGCATTATGCGCACGGAAGTATCTTTTGGAATGCAGTCCTTACCCGTCGGCAATCGTAGAATGCGGTTTTTTGAGCAACTATGCGGATGAAATAAATTTGCAAAAAACCGAATATCAAATGAGGATAGCCGCTGTTTTGTGTAGTGCGATTGCGAGATATGTCACAAATCGTTGAACAGGAACCGCCTCAAAACAGAATCGACATGAATTTTGCGGCTTTTGCATATAGGCAATGCGCCAATTTGTTTTGAGATTTTTTACAATTGTGAGGTAAATGTGCGCGCTTGCGCGAAAAATCTTGATTTATAACTTTTTATCGTCTATAATATAACAATATGACGAACGCATTTGCATTTCCGTGTCAAAAAATCCTCAAAAAACACAGCGGTGACGAAGAAATCGCACTCATTTTGAAGGATATAGAAAACGCCAAACAAGGCGTTATGACCTTTTCAAAGGAAGTAAAAAAATACATGCTTCAATTCATTCATGCACGCTATGACGACAATCAGGAGGTGATGTCGCTCATAGAGGTGTTGCGCAAATGGAGCAAGTATGAAACTTTCAATTATCTCGAAATCTTCCAGTTGCAGGACGAGTGTTATTTTTGGTATGATTTTTTGCATGCATACGGCGCATGGAAAGTTATCGGAAAAACATACGGATTCAAGGACGAAGAAGAAGCACTCACCATTCTCGTCAGGCTTGTGAAGCTTGATGAAAGCGTGTTTAAGATGTATCCGGAGCTGTGATATTATGGGCATTCACGACGGGCATAGGGCGCGTATGCGCGATAGAATACGAAAAGGCGGCATAGGTTCGTTTCAGCAACACGAAATCCTTGAGTATTTACTCTTTTCGTTTGTGCCGAGGAAAGACACCAACGAGATCGCACACGCACTTATAGACAGATTTTCGTCGCTTTCGGGCGTACTCAACGCAAGTGAAGAGGATTTGGCCAAGGTGAGCGGAATGACTCAAAACGCGGCGTTGTTTCTGGCAACGTTGCCCGACGTATTCAGGGCTTATGTGGACGGCGTGAACAACGACAGTTCGTCGAGGCAGGACTTATCGGGCAGAGGTATAGCGCGCAATTTTTTGTGCGCGAGGCTGTTCGGGCTCAATCAGGAACATGTTTGCGTTGCGGCTTTGGATGCGCATGACAAGCTCATCAAATGCGAGATTATCGAGCAAGGCAGCGGTGATACCGTTCGTCTGGATGTCAGAAAAATCGTAGATTTCGCATTGAGAACGGGCGCAAGCGCGATACTTATCGCGCACAATCATCCGAGCGGCAATCTCTTGCCGTCACAAAAAGACGTCAATATGACTCAAGAGGCAATGTCGACGCTTTCGGGCATCGGCGTCGAACTTCAGGATCACCTCATCTTTTCGGGAAGCGAGTATTATTCCTTTGAAGAGCGAGGCACTATAGACAAAATCAAAAACCTGCAAGAAGGCTTAAAAGAAGGTATAGCATTTTATGAGTGACACAGTAAGAACAAGATTTGCTCCGTCACCGACGGGATTTATGCACATCGGCAATTTGCGCACGGGATTGTACGCATTTTTGTTTGCTCGCAAAAACAACGGAAAGTTTATTCTTCGCATCGAGGACACCGATCAGGAGCGCAAGGTCGAAGGGGCGGTTGAGATGGTATATCGCACGCTTGCGACCGCAGGCATAACATACGACGAAGGTCCGGATAAGGACGGCGGCTACGGTCCGTACGTTCAAACTCAAAGAATGGGGCTTTACAAAGAGTATGCCGAAAAACTTGTCGAACTCGGCGGGGCATACTATTGTTTCTGCGACAAGGAAAGGCTTGAAAGTCTCAAAGACGGCAACGGCGTTCACACATATGACAAGCACTGCCGCAACCTATCAAAAGAGGAAGTGCAAAGACGACTTGCCGCAGGCGAGCCTTATGTAATCCGCCAAAAAGTGCCCGAGGGCGTCGTGTCGAGTTACACCGACATGGTTTTCGGCGAGATAAGCGTTGACAGTGCCGACATCGAGGACGGCGTGCTTTTGAAGAGCGACGGTCTTCCCACCTACAACTTTGCAAACGTCGTGGACGACCACCTTATGGGAATAACGCACGTCATAAGAGGCACGGAGTATTTGAGTTCAACGCCTAAATACAATCTTATTTACGACGCATTCGGTTGGGAAAGACCAAAGTATATGCATCTTCCTCCGATTATGAAAGACGCAACAAGAAAACTCTCAAAACGCTTTGGCGATGCCAACTTCGAGGACTTCATCGCAAAGGGTTACTTGCCCGAAGCGGTCGTCAATTATATTGCGCTTCTTGGTTGGTGTCCAAAGGACAACAAAGAGAAGATGACCATGCAGGAGATGATAGAGGCATTTGACGTTGACGGCATTTCGCACTCAAGCTCCATTTTCGACGAGGCAAAAATGCGTTGGCTCAACGGCGAATATCTCAAAGCTATGAGCGCAGAGGACTTTGAAAAAGTTGCAACGCCGTGGATAGAAAAATCGATTGACGGAAAAGATTACGACATAAAAGAACTTGCGTCGCTCATGCAAACAAGAGTTGACATTTTGAGCGAAATACCCGAAAAACTCGCATTCCTCAATGAGTTTGGCGACTACGACCTCGGCATGTACGTTCACCAAAAAATGAAAGTGGACAAAGACGTTGCTCTCAAAGCGATTGAAGTGTCGATTGACGCACTCAAAGACTTCGAGGATTGGAGCGCGGACGCAATCAAGGAGCAAATCAAAACCTGCGCCGAGCAAGCGGGTATGAAGGGCGGACAGGTTATGTTCTCCATGCGCGTTGCTTTGACGGGCGCGCCCGTAACTCCCGGCGGAGCAATCGAAATGGCTATGGTTCTCAAAAAGGACGAAACGCTGCGTCGCTTGAATTATTCTCTCGAACTTCTCAAAAACGCAAGATAAACCTGTGGTTTTGATGAGATAAACACTATATTAGGTTGATATGACACAATCATTCTGCAAAAAAACAATGGCAATCGTGTTGCTTGTCGCAATTTTGTCGGCAAGCGTTTTCGCCATGATTTTTGCGCCGTCGTCCGTTGCCGATGCTTTTAGCTGGGGAGGAAAGG
Organism: uncultured Clostridia bacterium; assembly: GCA_934233745.1. Taxonomy (GTDB): domain Bacteria; phylum Bacillota; class Clostridia; order Christensenellales; family CAG-917; genus CAG-475. Next base: position 50,969 of record CAKQGN010000009.1, on the reverse strand, counting down.
ACTTTGAATCTCTGTGGTATTACGGCGCAGACTACCTCGATATCGCTGCCGCCAAAGACATTGTTGCGAAATGGGATAAAAGCAAAATTGCAAAACCTGTTGTGATTGCCGTTGTCGATACGGGTATCGACGCAAAACACGAGCTTTTTGCGGACGATAAAAACGGCGTCAGCGTTCTTTGCAAAAACGCAAAAGGCGATATACTCGGATACAATTCGCTCTCCGGTGCGGACAGCGAGGGGAACGTGGATATAAGCGATGCCACGAGCAAACACGGAAGTGCGGTTGCCGGCAGTATCGCAATGCTCATTCGTGAATTCGGGCTTGAAAATTACATCAAGATTTATCCCATCAAAGCAAACGAAAGCATCAAAGCAAACGACGGCAACCGTGACAATTTCAAACTGACAAGTCTTACGAGCGCGATAAACTGGGCGGTTGACAACGCAAAAGCAGACGTCATCAATATGTCACTCGGCTTGACCGCTGCAAATATTGCCGACCTCAAAAAAAAGAAAGAACTCACCGAAACGGAGGAGAGTGCTTTTGCGACTGCGGTCGAAAACGCTCGTCGCAAATCGGTGGTCGTGGCGGCGGCAGGCAACAACAAAAAGTCCGACCAAAACGCAAACGATTTGTTTTATCCCGCGGCGTATCCCGGCGTTGTGTCGGTGATGAATCAGTATAAAAACGAATTGTATTCGACCTCCAACTTCGGAGCGACATACACGCTTTGCGCTCCGGGCTACGGCATCTGGACATCGAAAGGTTATCAGACGGCAAGCACATACGGCACGGAACAAGGCACAAGCATGTCTGCAACGTTTGCGAGTTTTGCAACCGCTCTTTTGAAGTTGAGATGTCAAATCGAAGGCAAAGATATCGACTCCGTAAAACTTGCAAAAACAGTGAGCGCACTGCTTACGAAAACGCTTGCAAAAAACGATTTGACGTTTAGATGTCTTGATTTCAAATCTATTGCGAGCGGTGACATCGACAGCATTAAATTCGACTATGAAACGCCCAAATCGATTGCAATCAGACACAACGGAACTCTCGGCACGGGAGATTACGCCGGCATGATATATATGCGGGCGGACAGTGCGTCGCCGATTGAGTTTCTTGCGCAAGTCAATCCAGTGGGAAAAGTCGATCCGGACATCGAGAATACGCTTGAATGGAGCGTGACAAGGATAAAATCCGCAGACGATGACACCGCCGTTTCCGACCCCGCCATGATAGGCAGCGGCACAAGTACGGTTTATACGCCGACGCGTGGCGGAGATTTTGTTATCACGGCAAAAATTCCGGGGTATGCGGTTGTGCAGACAGTGCAAATCCACGTTGAGTACGGCAACTATTATGTCGGAGAAGTGAGAGTAACGTTGGCAAACGAGGCGCAAAAAGACGTATCGGACGCCCCCTCGTCCGCAACGCTTTATTCGACAGAAACAACTCGTTTCGCACTTACGGGAGTAAAATATCTCAATCCGGACGTGGAAACAAAGTGGTATGTCAACGGCAAGTATGTCGCATCGGGCGAAACTTTCGATTTTACACCGAAAAAAGCGGGTACGTATTACATCACGGCTCGCTACGGCGATGAGGCTGTGGTGGATTATCAGTACAAATTTACCGCAAACGTCAAGTCGTTCATCGCTCGTCCGTTCGATTTGTCGATGTTGGTAGTCGGGTTGGTTCTCATCGTTGCGGCGGTGACGACGCTGGCGGTTCTTTCTGTGCGTAAGAAAAAGGCGCAAAAAGGAGTTTCGGAGCAAAACTAAAAAAACGGCCAACAGAACGGCTTTTATATCGATAACACAAACAAAAATAAAAAAACGGCACTTTTTGTGCCGTTTTCGATTAGTTTTCGGGTTTTTCCCAAAGGTTGTTTCGTTCGGGGTGATATATTGCGCCGAGTATGCGCTGTTTGGCAAAAGGAATATCCTTGCATATGGTCTTGATGAGGTTTTTCATATATTCTCGTTGCGACTCGTGGTTCATAGGGCAAGGATTGTTGACGATGGGCAAGTTTTGGCGTTTCACCGCGGATTTTATATCGTATTCTTCAAGATATATGAAAGGACGGATGAGGGCTACGCCCGATTTGTCCATATACGCTGTGGGAGGGAAGCATGAGAATCTGCCCTCGTACAACAAAGACAGCAGCATGGTTTCGGCAACGTCGTCTGCATTGTGACCGAGGGCAAGTTTTCCGCCGCCCAGGCGATTTATTTCGTTGTTAAGCGCGCCCCTTCTCATCTTTGCGCAAAGAGAGCAGGGATTTGATTCCTTGCGTTCGTCAAATATGATTTCGGCAATATCCGTTTGTAAGAGGTGGTGGGGTACGTTCAGACTTTCGCAGTAGTCTATCAGGGCTTGAAGTTCTTTTTTGTTTGTGTCTTTCAGCCCCATATCCACGGTGATTGCTTCAAGGCTGTATCTCTCGGGGGAGAAGCGGCGGTAGTCGGCAAGCGCGCGCAGAAGCAAGGTGCTGTCCTTTCCTCCCGACAGCCCCACGAAAATTCTGTCGCCGTCCTCGATCATATGATAGTCCTGAACGGCTCTTCTCATTGCGGATAGAATCTTTTGCATAGTCCTATTTTATGTAAAACCGAAATATATTATTTTGATAAAATTATATATAAGCGCGCGTTATTTTGCAAGCGGAACAAAGCAAATCGCCTTGACATAAATGACGACGTAACTTATACTTTGATTCGAGGAGCAAAGGCAATGATTCAGGATTTGATCACCCAAATTAGCGACGCCATAGGCAATCCGTATCTGACGCTGTACGTGATTTCCATTATCCCGATAATCGAACTTCGCGGGGCGATTTTGTTTATGCCGTATATGTTCGACACCATTCAGGAAATGATGCTCGGCATGCTTTGTTGTATTGCGGGTTCGACGACCGTCATCGTGCCTCTTATTCTCGTCACCAGACCGTTTTTGAGGAAATTGCGCCGCTCGAAATGGTTTTCCAAGCTCGCAAAGCGCATGGAAGCAAACCTTGCCGACAGAGCGCAGAGCGCATATAGCGAAGAAAGAACCGAAAAAATCGACGAAATAAAATCAAAGCACAGCCGAAAATCAATGTCCAAAGACGGAAAAAAGTTTTTGGGACTGTTCGTTTTTGTAGCGATACCCCTTCCTATGACGGGGGCGTGGACGGGCTCGTGCATCGGCAGCTTTTTGGATTTTCCCGTCTGGAAGGCATCGCTCGCCGTGTTTTTGGGAAATATCGTTGCCGGCTTGATATTGACCACAATTGCGTATTTTTTGCCAAGACAGTATGCGGACGTTTTTCTTTACGGTTTTGTCGTTCTGGCGATAGCACTTGCTCTTACGCTGTATTTTTCCCGCTCGAAACGCCTTGAAAAAAAACGTAAAGAAGAGCTTGGAAAGTACGCAAACAAGAGCGAATACGAGCTTGCCGTTCTCAAAAAAGAGGCGGATGAAGACGGAAAAGTCCTCATCAAAAAGGAGTACATCGACGAAAACGGCGACAAGCACATTGTCATAGGACATGACGAAAAACGAAACAAATCAATCGTCGACAAGGACGACCTCATCTGATTTTTGAAAATTCAAACACAACCGAGATTTTGATATAAACGGTTGTGTTTTTCTTTGTAAGGTTGTATAATGTTGACGAAATAAATTTTGGAGGCAACACTATGCCATTAGTTACAACAACCGAAATGTTCAAAAAAGCATATGCAGGCGGTTACGCAATCGGCGCATTCAACGTCAACAACATGGAAATCATCCAAGGTATCGTTGAAGCGGCAACCGAAGAACAAGCCCCGCTTATTCTTCAAGTTTCCTCCGGCGCAAGAAAATATGCAAACACCACATATCTCACCAAAATGGTTGAAGCGGCAGTCGAAACAAGCGGTCTTCCCATTTGCTTGCACCTCGACCACGGCGACAGCTTCGCTCTTTGCAAAGACTGCGTTGACAGCGGTTTCACATCCGTTATGATCGACGCAAGCGCACATCCGTTTGCCGAAAATATCTCGATAACAAGACAAGTTGTCGAATATGCACACGATCACGGCGTTGTCGTCGAGGCTGAACTCGGCAAGCTCGCCGGCATCGAAGATGCCGTAAACGTCGCCGCAAAAGACGCTCAATTCACCGATCCCGATCAAGTCGAAGAGTTTGTCGGCAAGACCGGCGTCGATTCATTGGCAATCGCAATCGGCACTTCTCACGGCGCATACAAGTTCAAAGGTCAACCGCAACTTCGTTTCGACATCCTTGAAGAAGTCAGCAAACGTTTGCCCGGATTCCCCATCGTTTTGCACGGTGCCTCATCCGTCCCGCAAGAGCTTGTCGCAAAAATCAATCAATACGGCGGCAGTATGCCCGGCGCACAAGGCGTCCCCGAAGACATGCTCCGCAAAGCAGCTTCCATGGCTGTTTGCAAGATCAACATCGACTCCGACCTCAGACTCGCAGTCACCGGTGCAATCCGTGAGCATTTTGCTCTCAATCCTTCTCATTTCGATCCTCGTCAATATCTCGGACCGGCAAGAGAAGCGGTGAAGCAGGTTGTGAAGCACAAATTGGTTGACGTGCTTGGCTGCAACGGCAAAGCCTAAAACGACGCTATTGAGCAAATAGCATTGTCAAAGCCCCTTGGTTTCCAACTCATGTACGCTTTGTACATTAGGGTTGTCAGCCAAGGGGTTTTTTCGCGCTCTTCATCTCAATATCGTCGTTTTTCCAAAAACTGCGCTATTTAGCGAATAACTGCGGCAGAGCCGCTCTCCTCGAGTAGTCACGTACGCCTATGTACGCTCCTACCCATTGAGAGCGGCTCTTTCTTGTTCTTCATCCGACTGAAAACCGTTGCTAAGGCAATTGCAATCGCCTGGGTTATGTCATTCAGAGGAGCAAAGCGACGTGGGAATCCCCTAAATAGGAGTGAAAAATATGGTGGCGATTGCCAAGAGCCTTGCTAGGTTTTCAGTCTACTAACCGCGCAGAAAATCTTTGCTATCAGTTAAAGCAGGGACAGAAACTCCTGTCGCAGTTTCGCAAGATTGTCTGCTTGGTGGGTGCGTGCTTTGCACGCAAGCGGATACTTGAAAATTTTGTACGCTATACTTGCGCTAATTTACATCATTTCCCTTCCGGGAGATTGCCACGCTTACGCTCGCAATGACAAAAGGGTGGGGACACCCACACCCGAACGAAAACTTATTCAGAGCGTTCTTATACACGGTATGTGCAACTTCAAAGACGGAACACGAGCCGCAACGGCGGCGAGAATATGAGCGCCGAGCTTGACGTATAGTACAAGTGAGCGGACGAGTTTGGATTCTTTTCGTCCGCGAACGAGTGACATAAAAAGGGAACGATAGCAATTTATGCGAGTGCTGAGTGTTGTCCCCCGCTACGCGGTCACCGTGGGTTCCCTCAAGGTCACGCTGAGGGGGAACGGTGATAGGGAAAACACGTGAGGAAAGGAGAAATTACATTTAGAGTACACGCCGAAAAACTCTTGTAGAGGAAGAACAAAACACATCAAAAAAGCGATGCAGGCGCATCGCTTTTTTGTGTCTTGCATTTGCAACAATTATTATTTCAAGTTTTCGGGATTCAAACCGTAAAGTTCGGGGATAATGAATCTGCCGTCTTTGCGTATAAGAACATCGTCAAACCAGATTTCGCCACCGCCGAATTCGGGCGTTTGGCAAAGCACCAAGTCCCAGTGAACAGCACTCTTGTTGCCGTTGGGTGCGTCGTCGTAGCAGCAACCCGGGGTGAAGTGAATCGAGCCGCTTATCTTCTCGTCAAAGAGGATATCGCCGATGGCTTTGGTGACATAGGGGTTGACGCCGATTGCAAACTCGCCGACATATCTTGCGCCCTCGTCGGTGTCGAAAAGCGCATTGGCTTTGTCGGAGTTGTTGGCGGTTGCCTTGACGATTTTGCCGTCCTTGAATTCGAGGCGGACATTCTCAAAGCGGAATCCGTTTTCGATTGAGGGGGTGTTGTAGGTTATCACGCCGTTGACGCTGTTCTTGACGGGAGCGGTGTAAACCTCGCCGTCGGGAATGTTGCACGCGCCGTCGCATTTGATTGCGGGGATACCTTTGATTGAGAACGTCAAATCGGTGTCTTTTGCCACAATGCGCACTTTATCCGTGCGATTCATCAATTCAACCAGCGGATTCATCGCATTGCTCATCTTTTGGTAGTCTAGGCAACACACGTTGAAGAAGTAGTCCTCAAACGCTTCGGTGCTCATGCCGGCAAGTTGACTCATGCTCGGCGTGGGGTATCTCAAAATCACCCAACGCGTATGCGCCACGCGCCTGTCGCTGTGTACGGGAATGCCGTATCTCTTGTCGTACTCTTGCATTATGCTCTCGGGCAAATCGCAAAGCTCATAGCTGTTGTCGCCGCCGCGAATGCCGATATAACAGTCCATTTTATCCATAAAATCGGCGTCGCGCTTTGCCCACATATCAAGCATCTCGGGGGTTGCGCCTTTCAGGATTTCCTTTTCAAGCCGCTTGTCGATGATGTTGAGGAAGGGGATACCGCCGTTTTTGTAAATCTCTCTGATGATGCAAGCGGGCAATTGCTCGCCGCATCCGATAGCGTCTATCCAAACTTTGTCGCCTTTGCCGACGTGAATGGAATAGTTGACGAGGTTGTGCGCCAAAACTTGTTGCCTATTGTCCAAAATCATAATTCACCTACAAAAATTTGATGAAAACATTATAGCACACAATTTGCCAAAGTAAAATAGAAATCCTTGCGTTTCACTTGCGAAAACCATTCCCGTAAAAGTTGATTTTTGCACACGGTGTGGTATAATGTTGGCAGAATATATTTTTTGTGAGGCTTTTTATGGATCTTACCTATAAAAGACAAAACGTTTACGCTTTGGCGGACGAGCAAGAGCTTAAAGCCATAAGCGACTATGCAGAGGGCTACAAGAAGTTCCTCGACAACGGCAAAACAGAGCGCGAAACGGTGAAAGAAACCGTGGAGATTATCCAAAAGAGAGGCTACAAGCCCTATACGCTCGGCGACAAAATCAATGCGGGCGACAAGCTCTACTACAACAATCGCGGCAAGAGTTTGTTTATCGTGCGCGCAGGCAAGGCTGACGTTGAAAAGAACGGCGTACGCATTTTGGTTGCGCACGTGGACAGTCCGAGGCTTGACTTGAAACAAGTTCCGCTTTACGAAAAGGCAGATATGGCGTACTTCAAGACGCACTATTACGGAGGCATCAAGAAGTATCAATGGCTCACGATTCCGCTTGCGCTTCACGGCGTTATCGTCCTCAAAGACGGCACGAGCGTTGAAGTGAAGGTGGGCGACGAGCAAGGCGATCCCGTGTTTTATATCACCGATCTTCTTCCGCACCTTGCGCAAGAGCAGGTCACAAAGACCATTGCGGAAGGATTCCCTGCCGAGAATCTCAATCTTTTGGTGGGCGGCATTCCCGTCAAGGGCGAGGAAAAGGACGCGGTGAAGAAAGGCGTGCTTGAAATCCTCAATCAAAAATACGGCGTATGCGAAGAGGACTTCCTGTCTGCCGAATTGGAAGCCGTACCCGCTTCAAATGCGAGGGACGTAGGTTTTGACAGGGCGTTTGTGGCAAGCTACGGTCACGACGACAGAGTGTGCGCTTATCCCGAAATCACCGCAACTCTCGACACCGACACCGACCAAACAGTCATGTGCATCCTTGCCGACAAAGAGGAAATCGGCAGCGAGGGCAACACGGGTATGCAATGCGTCATCATCAACGACTTGATTGACGAAATCGCAAAGAGTTTCGGCGCAAATCCCTCTGTTGTGCGCGAGCATTCAAAGTGCATCTCGGCGGACGTCACCGCCGCATACGATCCTTCTTTTGCATCCGCATTCGAGGAGATGAACGTCGGCTATGTCAACAAGGGCGTTGCGATGAACAAGTTTACGGGCGCAAGAGGCAAGAGCGGCTCAAACGACGCCTCGGCAGAGTACATCGCATATTTGAGAGGCGTGTTTGCAAAAGAGAATATCGTTTGGCAAACGGGCGAGCTTGGACGAGTTGACCTCGGCGGCGGCGGAACGGTTGCCAAATTCATTGCCAATATGAACATCGACACCGTGGATATGGGCGTACCCGTGCTTTCCATGCACGCACCCTACGAGCTTATCTCAAAAGCCGACATCTATTCGGCACACAAGGCGTTCAGCGCATTTGTGAAATAAGCAATCAACAAAGCAAAACGGCACTTTATTTGCGGATTTTGAGCAAATAAAGTGCCGTTTTTGTTTGTCGTTGTGATTTTTACTTAATCTCGATTATATCGCCGTTTGAGTTGATTTTTACGTCGAAAAACTCTTTTATACACGCTTGCATTTTGGCAATATCGTCATAGGCGACCGTTTCGACTGCAGAGTGCATTGCAAGTTGCGCAAGACCTATATCGCACGCTCTCATGCCGAGATTTGCGCTTGCCATAAGCCCCAAGGTGCCGCCGCAACGAAGGTCGGAATTGTTGTAGTAGTCTTGTCTGTCAACGCCTGCTTTGTCGAGAATCGTTTTCAAAATCGCCGAGGACTCGCCGTCGGTGGAGTAGTTGACATGGTGTTTTATCACTATGCCCTTGCCCATGCAGACGCGCTCTTTGACGTCGGTTTTTTCGGGGAAAGCGGGGTGCAGGGCATGTGCGTTGTCGATTGAGAGGATAAAGCCGTTTTCGCATGCCGAAACATAGTCGTCTTTGGATTTTTTAAGTCCGCTTGCAATTTTTTCAAGGACTGTTTGCAACAATGAGGAATCCGCGCCTTGTTTTGTTCTGCTGCCGATTTCCTCGTTGTCAAAGCATGCGCAGATTGCGATGTTTTGCGGATTGCAGGACACAAGAGCGGTCAAAGATGTATATACGCTTGTAAGGTTGTCGATTCGCGGCGAGCAGAGATATTCGCCGTTTGCTCCGCTTCTGAAAGGGGAGGTTGCAGGCGCGACATACAAATCCGCGTCCACGATTTCGTCTTTTGAAAGTGTGGCGTAGAAATCGTCGACTTCGCCGATGAGAGGGAGCATATCTTTTTGCACGCTCACCGAAAACGCCGAGTTGACGTTGGGATTGTGATGAATCGCAAGCGACGGGATATTGACAAAATAGTCGCTTTCGACAACCTTGCTCACAAGAGCATCGCCGTGCTTTTCTATCGTTCTGCCCGCAATTTTGAGCGGTGCGTCGAGCATAGAATAAAGGATAAGTCCGCCGTACGTTTCGACGTTGAGGCGCGCGCCTTCGGCGGAGGGAATAACCTCTTTGCCCTTGATATGCAAACAAGGCGAATCGGTGTGGCTTGCGGCAATATTGAAAGCAAAATTTTCGCCGATGACAAACGCGATGACGGAGGTGCCGTTTTTGACGGTGTAGTATTTGCCTCCGACGCGGAGATTCCACTTATTTGCAATGTTCAGCTTTTCAAAGCCGTGTTTTTCAAGAATAAATTGGCTGTGTCTGACGGCGTGGTATGCCGTGTAGGATTTGTCCAAAAAGTTGATGACGTCCATAAATTCGTCCTTTATAGATTTTTTTATATGATAATCCCAAAACGCAATATTTGCAAGCGCTACAAAAAACTATAATCATTCGATGTGGTGCGCCAACACATCGGATATCCTATATTTTTAGTCGAAAGTTTGTTTTTCACCGAAGTGCGGTGTCGTAATGCCGAAAATATGATGTTTTTGCAAACAACAAAAACCAAAAACAAGAAAATCAAAAATAAAGATACAAACGATTCTTTACAAAAAAACAGGCTATCTAATCGGAAAAGGTGGAAAACCTAACGAAAAAGTATGTTATTCACCCTGAGTTTCTTGTTTGAGAAGGGTGGCATAGCGGAGCATTTGCTTGCGCGAGGACACGCCGAGTTTGCCCAAAATGTTGTGGTTGTGATATTTGAGCGTGCCTTGTTGTATGTGGCAGATTTCCATGATTTCGTTTGCGGATTTGCCTTCGAGGTACAAGCCGAAGATTTGTTTTTCGGTTTTGGTGAGGGTTTTAAGCCCCGCTTTGAACATCTCGTAGTCGTCGGGGGATACCTCGTTTTTGCGAGAGTAGGCAAGGCGGTCGATGTCCGCTTGTTTTTGTTCGAGAGAAGAACCTTGTTCATCGCATTGCGAGCGGAGTTTTTCGGTTTCCTCATCTCTGATTCTATCCTGTTCGGCAAGGAATGCGAAAAGGTCGTCGATTTCGACAAATTCCGACTCGGCGTTCTTGTGTTCTTGTTTGTGGATTTGTTCGATGCCTTTGAGGAGAGGGCGCAAGAAACGTCTGCTGAAAAGCACGCACACGACAATCGTCATGCCCACAAGCAGCAGCACGAGCAGCAGCACCGAAATGACGCTGTTTGCAACGTTCATGTCGTACTCTTCCTTTGGATAGGACACGATAAGCACGTATTCGTCACCGCAAATAGTGGCGGATTGCGTCTTGGAAACGAAAGAGGAATTGCCGTCGCGCGAATGCAATGCGGTCAGTCCGCCGCCCATGTCCTCAACGGTAAGTTCGCCTTGCGGAGGGAGATAGTAGCCGCCGTACACGCCTGCCGAAAATCCGTTGACGGTGTTGTACGTCCCGCCGTTTTTGGGGAAGAACATGCAGGTGAGGTGTTCGAGCTGCGTCGATTGTGCAAAATACTTTTTGAAGTAGTTTTCGGAGATTTCAAAGCCGCACACGCCGTAGACTTTATTGTTGTCACCGATGATTGGCACAACGAAGTTCATTGTGCGCTCGCTGGTGCCGTAAAGCCTTGAAATTTGCGTCAGACGCGGTGTTTTTTCGGTGGATTCGAACAGGGCAACGATCTTGTCGCCGTCGGGCAGGTTGGCAAGATTAAATTCAAGCCGCCACTGACGGTGAGGCATGACGCCGCGGTTGCGCCCAATGTCCGAAATGCCGCGGTAAAGCAGCAAAGTTTCGTCGGTTTCGTCGAGGGAAGCACGCTGGAAGTACAGTCCCGTTTTGGAGAATTTCGCGCCGTCGATATGTGTGTTTACGGTGGCATTGAGCATCAAAAACGCGCCTGAACAGTCGGTTTTCAACAACTCTATGCCAAGTTTGTCAAACAGTGTATTCTGAAGAGCGGCAATGCGCGTCGCATCGTCGTCCAATTCGCCAAATTCAATGCCCTCGGAGTCGAGATAGGCGTTGATTTTCTCGGCAACGGAGTAGGAGAGCGAGTTGCCCATTCTCGTCATATCCTCAAAATATTTGGACACTTGCCTCTCGTAAGTGCGCATCTGGAAGGCAAGATTGTTTTCGACGCTTTCCTTTGCGGTGGAGAAGTGCCCGAAGAAGAACAGACCGCACCCCAAAAACGACAAAACGATAACCGCAAGCGCAAGCATATACCAAAACAGCTTTTGCTTCATGGGTGATTTTTTGGGTTTCAGGAATTTCGGAGCGTTCATATATTTCTGTCGAGCGGTTATTTTACATGATATATTATGTTTTTATTTTCATTTTTGCAAAGATATTATGCGGTGGGGATGGTGAGGAACATGTCAACGAGTTGGTCGGTGATTTCCTCATGGGTTCTGCCGCTTGCGTACATCGAGGTCAGCCCCTTTTGCAGTTCGCGAATTTTGGAATAGAGCGAGTAGGTGTTGGGGTAGTAGCCTGCCATCGACGGCTCGGAGAGGAAGGTGCAGGAGTCCACGGTGGATTTCAAGGCGGAGTAGGTGTTTCTGAAAGCCTCCGTCTTGAAAGTGTAGGAGTCCAACTTGCCGAACGCGCCTGTTTTGACGGGCATATAACCTGTTTGGGCAACGAAGTCGAGGTTGCGTTTTTCCTCGGTGAACCATTTTGCAAAGACGGTGGCAGCCTCGGCTTTTTGAGGCGTGGTCTTGTAGGCGCAAAGCCCTACGCCTGCCTGCGTTGCATACTTTGAGCCGCTTGAAGTCGGCACGGGCAGAACTTTGAGATTGGTCGGTTCTTGCGTGTTGTTGGGGTAGGTGATTGTGTCGTTGTAGTAAAGCACGGCGGCGGAGGAGGATATGCCTGCTATGGTTTGTCCCGTCATAACCTGCGTGTTGGAATAAAGGTCGGACACGACGATATGCCCTTTGGCGATTGCCTCGGCAAACTTTTTGTAGGAGGCAATCAGTGCGTCGTTTTGCTTGTACCAGTCGTTTTGGTAGAAATCGGTTGCGCCTTGGCTTATGGCGTCAAGCTCGACGGAGCGCATGAGATAGTCGATGGCGCAGAAGGGTTTGCCACCCGAATAGTTGTAATATTTTTCGGCAACGGAGAAGAAACCGTCCCAGGTTGCGAGGTCGTTGTAGCTGACGTTTTGACCTTGTGCTTTTTGAGCTTGTGCGAACCTGTCGAACGCACCGCCTGCCAAAAAGAGCAGGTGTGTGGACTTTGACACGGGCAGCACCGAGAGCGAGTTGTCAACCATGCCGTCGGTGACAAACTCGTCGACAAATTTTGAAAGCTCGCTTGCCGAAAAGACGTCCTGCCAGTTGAGCAGGTTGTTTGCGCCAAGCTCTTGCGCGTTTGAGTTGTGGCAGAAGAACAGGTCGGGCATAGACGGCACGCCTGCGACGCCCTTTTGCGCATTGACGAGTTTTTGCCCGATTTGCGAGGCGTTGGACATGAGCGTAACGTTGATTATGATGCCTTTTTCCTTGCCGACGGTGCGGTTGAAATCCTCGACATATCTGTTCATGGGAGAATCCGCTTGTTCGCCATAGACATGCCACATGGTGAGCGTGACGGGCTTTTGGGGATCGAGCAACGTCTCTTGCTTATCGCACCCGAAAAGCAAAAGTGCAAGCACACAAACCAAAACTATGATAGGCAAAGTTTTTTTCATAAAGATGTTCCTTGTGTTGCGGAGCAATCCGCGGGGGTGAGCCTTTCAAAAAAAATTTGAAAAAAATCCAAACTTTTTTTGAATTTTCCCTACCTTTTGGGGGTTTGGGTAGGGGACAAGCGACGCTTTGAGCCATATAATTTTGATGATGATATAGTGTCGATATATATGGGATATATAGCTCAATACTATGTATTGTATAAATCACTATACCATAGCAACGAGAGATTTTCAAGAATCGATGAAAAAAAATTTCTCGGAAAACCGAGGGCGCACCTCGCCCCCGAAACAACAAAAAGGAAGGATTCGATATGAAACAAACATTGACAAAAACGAGAATAGCAATGACGCTTCTTGTTGTTTGCTTTGTGCTTATGCTGGGCATAGTGCTGTTGTCAACGACACGCACGGCTCACGCAACAGGCACAGCGGGAGCAACAGGCACAGCGACAGGAGGACTTACAATCGGCGGAACAACATCATCGTCCGGCGACGGGTATGCCTATGACGGCGCGACACAAACGCTGACGCTCCAAAACTACAACGGCAAGGAAATTGAGTTTAGCGGTTCGACAATTAAAGTTGAAGGGAACAACACCATAACGGTTGACAAAACTTCCAAGACGTTTAACGCTTTTGGTTATTCTTATTATGTCGGTATTGGTTCTTTGGGAGCAATCACTATCACGGGTAGTGGTTCTTTGGCGTTCAACATTGATAAAACCGATATAACCAATTCCGCCTATGGTATTTGGACAAATAGAGATCTTACCATAAACGGCGGTAATATCACGATAGGCAAAGATGTAGATAACGCCAGATGGGGAACCGGACTTTATTCGGACGACGGTTCCATCAGTGTAGTGGGAAAAGCGTCGCTCGACGTTACGACTACTTACAGTGCGATAAACGCATCAAAAGGAAATATCACGTTGGCAGGCGAGGGTAATAAAAAAATACTGATAAATAAAGAAGGCAAAAACTTTCAAGCCGACGGAATTCGCGCCGGAGGAGGCGAAGTGGATATTTCGGGCGTGGATAGTCCGGACAAGGGAAAAGTAACCTGTTTATTCTCAAATAGCGGCGGGGGCTTTGATACTGCCATTTTAGCAAAAAAACAAATCAAAATACACAGCAAAGCCGACGTGGATGTGTCGGAAAAAATAAGTTCTTCCTTCGCAGATTCTTCGGGCAGTCCTGCTGTGGAAATTTCCGGCAGTAAGGTTAAAACCACAACGATAGATGTCGGAACTACGTCTTTTATACAGATATTAGACAGTAATGTAACGGCGGCAACCACTTTATCTTATCCGGCTCAGACTACTGTATCCAAAAAATTAGAGATTGCAGGAAAATCCACCGTGTATTTTTCATCGAAAGAAGGTATCCCTATTGCTCCTGCAACGGAAGAAGTCTTGTTCCGACTTTCAGACGGCGGCAGCATTACAATGGTGAGTAACTATATGTATGCAGATACGCCAAGTCAAGAAATAACTCTCGGCGCCGGAACGGTTATGGAAACGGGCATAAAAGTGGAATTGATTGCAAATCCCGGCACGTGGGTATATGGTTTTCAGTATAAAAATCCTGGTATTTTAAGGTTTGTTCACAGCGCAACCACGCCTGCATCTGCCATTGCGGACGACGTTACGATAAGCGGAATTACGGACGCGGCTTTGACGGAACAAGATATAAAACTGACGATTACGGGCGGCAATTTCAAAGCGATTGCAAAAGATACGGACGTAACGGCGTGGTTTAAGAATATGCCGAAAGGTCTTTCCGCAAAGGTAAAAGCGGACGTTGCGGCAGGCGCTACCGAAATGACGATTACCATAAGCGGAACGCCTACGGAAGCAAGCAGTGCGTTTATTTTGATTGAAATCCCCGTAGGAACGTTGCAAACGGCGACGTACTCTTTGATTGTACAAACAACGAATATCAAGTTTGACATTGTTTCGGGTACGCCCGTTGACGTTCCGACAGCCGCAACCGGATTTGTTTACGATGGGGCTGTTAAAATCGGCATATCGGAACCGGCAGACAAATCCTATACCGTGACAAACGGAAGCGCAATTAACGCCGGAACACATACTGCAACGCTTACGCTGAATAAAGGTTTCAAATGGACGGACGGCTCAACCGCGCCGAAAACGGTAACTTGGGAAATTGCAAGAATGCCCGACGTTGAAATCGAAGTCACTCTTACGCAGACCGAGTATGAATATACGGGGTTGGAAATTTCAGCGTATTTCACGATTACAATAAAGGGAACCGACAAGCGAATAGATAAAAGCGAGTGTGACATCATCTACACAAACAACACAAAAGTCGGCAAGGCAACGGTAGTTATCAAGGACAACGGGAAAGGAAACTATGCAATCACAAATACCGTTACAAAGGAATTTACCATTGTAAAACGCACGACGGGAGAGCCTACGGGACTTGAAGGCATTGCTCCGTCGGCTGACGGCTTGGCGGACGGCAAGATTACGGGAACGACCGCCGAGATGGAATATTCCACCGATAAGACTTTTGCAACTGCATACGATTGTGCGGACGGCGAAACAACGGGACTTGCCGAAGGAACGTATTACGTTCGCTATAAAGCAACCACTACTACCGAAGCAAGCAATCATGTTGCCGTTCACGTAAGACTGAATACTGTTACCGTTATTGACGCAAACACTACCGTTACCAAACACAAAAGCGGAACAAACGTTACCGTGACAGTTACGATACCTACGGGCAAGTCGTTCACGAGATGGGTTTTTGAAAACGTTACCATTCCTACGGAGGACGTAACGAAACAGGAAATTACGTTCACGATGCCCGAAAAGGACGTTAAATTGACCGCTTTGTTTGAGGATATTATTTACAACGTAACGGTAACAAACGGAACGTCGAGCGCGCCTACGGCAAAATATGAAAAAGAAATCACGGTGACGGCAAACGCGCCTGCAACGGGAAAAGAGTTCGACAAGTGGGTTGTTTCGGGAATTGATTTGTCTGCCGAAGATTTGACAAAATCGACGGTCGGTTTCAAGATGCCTGCAAGCGACGTGACAATGAAAGCAACATACAAAAAAGTTGTTTACATGGTTACCGTCACCAACGGAACGGCAACTCCTCAAATGGCAATCTATCAGGCAGAAGTCACCGTAAAGGCAAACGAGCCTGCAACCGATATGTATTTTGACAAGTGGGAAGTCGAGGGACTTGACACCGAGGGTATGGATTTGACCAAAACGGAAATCAAGTTCAATATGCCTGCCGGCGACGTGACCTTTAAGGCAACCTATCGGGCTATTGAAAAGTTTGCAATAGAAATGGTGGACGGCACGAAAGACAAAGAAGTCGCAAAAGCCGGTGAAACCGTGACTATAACCGCAAACCCTGCTCCGACAGGCAAAGTCTTTGACAAATGGACTTGCGAAACGGCTGGCGTAACCATAGAGTTTGCAAACGCAACGAGTTCTACGACAACCTTTGTGATGCCTGCAAGCAACATCAAGATTCAAGCGCATTTCAGAGCCGTTGCCGACAAACCGTCCGTTGAAATCAAAGTCAACGGAGGAACGGGCGCAGGTACGTATACGCAAGGCGAAAGCGTAACCGTAACGGCAGAAGATAAAGAAGGCAAAGTATTCGCAGGCTGGCAGGACGAAAGCGGAAAAATCGTCAGCACCCAAAAGGAATATACCTTTACGGTGGCGGAAGGAACAACTCTTACCGCCGTGTATGAAGATACGTCTTCGGGCGGCGAAATCACTCCGCCTGCCAAAAAGGACGGTCTTTCGGGCGGACAGATTGCGGGTATCGTAATCGGCACGCTGCTGCTTGCGGGAATCGGCGGATTTGCAATCTTCTGGTTTGCCGTCAAGAAAAAGAACTTCAAAGATCTCGGCGAAGCATTTAAGCGCATGGGCGAAGCATTTAAGCGCATGGGCGAGGCATTAAAGCGCAAGTTCGAGGAGCTTAAGAACAAGTGCAAAAAGAACAAAGACTGACAAAATCGGCACTTTATGTGCCGCATTTTGCCTTGAAAAGTTCAAGTTTTGCAAAAAACACATAATCGATTTCACATCGCAAATCCCAAGTGCGATTTGAAATATACCAATCAAATATAATCTATCAAAAGGAGAAAACTATGAAAAGAAAAACATTCATCGCGATTTTGGCAATCGCAATGGTGCTTGTCTTGTCACTTGCGCTTCTCACTGCTTGCAACAATAAAAAGCATAATTTTTCAAGCAAGTGGGAGTATGACGAAACAAGCCACTGGCACGAATGTATGACAAAAAAACACTCGGATGTGGCGGATAAAGCGGATCATACTTTCGACGCAGGCGTCATCACCACTCCGGCCACCGAAGCCGCCGAAGGTGTGAAAACTCTCACCTGTACGGTTTGCGGTTATCAAACAACGCAGTCCGTTCCCAAGCTCGGACACACGTTTGATATGGACAACTGGAAGTTCGACGAGCAAACGCACTGGCATCCCGCAACATGCACGCATACCGACTTGAAAAAGGACGAAGCAGAGCATGTATGGAACGAGGGCGTTGTCACAACCGAGCCCACCGAAACCACCGAGGGCGTAAAGACCTACACTTGCACCGTTTGCCACAACACCAAGACCGCAAAAATCGGAACGCTCGAACACAAGCATACTTTCGATACGGGAAGATGGGAATATAACGCCGAAAATCACTGGCACCCGGCAACCTGCGGTCATACCGATGAAAAGAAAGACCTCGGCGCGCACGTGTGGAACGAGGGCGTTGTCACAACCCAGCCCACCGAAACAACCGAGGGCGTAAAAACCTACACTTGCACCACTTGCGGCAACACCAAGACCGCAACAATCGGCATGCTCGATCATGAGCATACTTTCGATATGACGAAGTGGAGCTATGACACCGAAAATCACTGGCATCCCGCAACCTGCGCCCACACGGACGAAAAGAAAGACCTTACAGCTCACAACTGGAACGCGGGCGTCGTCACCACAGAGCCGAACTACGGCGTTGAGGGCGAAAAAACCTACACTTGCACCACTTGTAAAGCAACAAGAGTGGAATCCATCCCCGCAACCCCGCCAAAGTACAATACACTCACGTTTGACGGCGGTTTGGAACTTAGCAAAACCTACGACGGAACGCCTGTCGTGCTAAACCCCGAAAACGTCCACTTCAACGGCAACGGCGCACTTACAATCGAATATAAACTCGAGGACGAGGACGACAGCACATACACCACAACCGCACCCACGGACGCAGGCGAGTATATCGTGCGCGCAAGAGTCGCAGGCACGGCAGAGTGGTACGGAACATCAAACACCAAATTGTTTACGATAATGCATCGCATTCTCACACTGAGCGAAAGCGTGTATTCTAGAAAAATCGACCAAAACCTCGAAAGCGGTAAGTTCGGTTTGGAGTGCAAAAACGTTGCCGAAGAAACCAACAACACCCTGACTTGGGTTACCGTTGAAGTGCCCGCACAATACCGCACGGTGGGCATTCACAATATGCGCGTTGGCGAGTTGATTGTCGACAACCCCAACTATATGTTCGCCATCGCCGACGAATCGAAAGAGGTCAGACTCACCGTTTGGGACGCTCCCGAATTTTATGCCGGCGTTCAGGAAACCTCCTATATTACAGGCAGAGGAACTGTTTTGAAGGTTCAAATTGCCAACGGCACCGTGAATGTAGGCGATGAGCTCCACATCAACGAGCTTGGCAAGGTTTTCACCGTGACGGCGATGGAAAAGGGCAGTCAAGCGGTTGAAACGGCAACCGCAGGCGACACGGTAGCCTTGCTTACAAAAGACATAACCAAAGAAGACAAAGATGAGGTTAAGCTCGGATATACGATTACAAAGCTCGACACCGTGGCTTCGTATGACAAATTTACCGCAACTATCAGAGTGCTGGAAACGAAACCTAGCCCGCTGCAAAACAATTACAAACCCAACGCACGCTTTATCTTTATCGAAGGCATCGGCGACATACAGTCCACGATTACACTCCCGACAAGTTTCGGTATGCTTATGCCCGGCTACACGCTTGCAGGCGTCACCGTTGATTTCAAAGGCGCAAAAGTCCCCGCTTTCGTAGGACGTAGATTCTTGCTCATCGAGGGCGGCAAAGCCGTTGCAGAGGGCGTAGTCACCGACGTTGCTCCCAAGACGAGAGTAAACTGCACGGTGAGCGAGCCCGCAGGCAAGACAGCGGTCATCGAACCCATCCAGGGCGGCGAAAAAACCTTTGCGCTCAACTTGAACAGAAGTACCGTGATCAAAGACCTCGTCGACAGCGAGGCAATCGACGTGGTTGTCAAGTACAACGGCGTGATTGTGGGCAGTTACAAGCGCACGGGCATTGGCGTTGGCAACGGCGATTTGGCGCACGTTGAAAACGGCGGCACGTTGAAAGGCTCATACATCAACATAAATTTGGCAAAGGGCGTTGCGGGACTCACCGACGCCGACGGCAACTGGATTTGCGACCAAGCAAACGTGACTTTCGACGTTTCTGCAAAACAAACCCAACAAGTTGACAACCTTGCCGCAGGCAGCGTAACAACGAGTTCGATTGGTGCGAACGAGGTGAAATACTTCACACTCAACGAGCTTGAACCTCTCACGAGCGGCTGGTATGGCTTTGTCAATGCGTTTAACACCAACGGCAGTAGTCGTTATGAGGTGTACACGGACGCCGGTGTAAAAGTCGATATGATGTCGGATATGTTTAAGTCAACCGGCGGCAAATACTATGTCAGATACACCGTGAATGCCAACATCTTAAATGCTCAAATCGGCTTCATCGCCGCAAAAGACGAACTTCCGGCAACAAACGTCACATCGGAGCTTGCAATACCGGCAGGCAAGAAAGGTGACAGAGTCGTGATTAAAGTCACGCTGAATAAAGCCACGTCTTATTTCCATAAAAATACGGTCACATTCCAAGGAAACGTTTCGGCTTTCAATGGCGGCGTGGTAAAGGTGTACGACAGCAATTATAAGTTCTATAACGGAATGGGATATCAGAGTTTACCTTCCGGACATCGGTTCTATTTGCCAACTCAGAACAGCGAGCAAACGTATGCGTATATTATGATGAAGTATGCTGCGGATTTGGCAGGCACTGCAGAACTTAAATTCGAGCATTCAGCTGCCAGTGTACAACTGCTGAACTCGGAATTCCAAACAGTCCCCTTCAAAGCGAACGCAAGCATGAATTTCATGTTCAAAGCGCCTACGACAGGTAAATACAAAATCGAGATAGTGGCAACCGATTCTAATGCTCTCATACCGCCGACGACAATCAGCGTCAACATGGTATACGACCCCAATTTCGCAACTGTCACCATCAATGACAATACGAAGTTCAATGCCAACGCAACGGAAGGATACTATTCCATAAAATTGAAAAACATGACGGATTCCGCACAAACGGTTAGAATCCATATTGTGAAAGTGTCGTAAGTCGTTTGGCATAAGCAAACAAGCAAATAAGCGGATTGTTGCAATCCGCTTATTTGCAAAAATTCGGCAAGCATAAATGCCGAAATCAATCTCACAAACAGGAGATTTTTATGAAAACAAAATCATTACTATTTCTTGCGCTTGCGCTGGCGTTGTCGCTGTGCCTTGCGCTGGTCGCTTGCGGTGATAAGGGGAATGCTGCAACCGAGCTTGGCAGTGACAGCGGCGTGAGCGTTGTCGGTGTGTTTGACAAGGACTCAACGCTGTCAGCCACCCACCATGCTGCCGACAGTGAGCAAGGCAAAACCGCTATTTTGGCAATCGACAAGCCCTACGACAGCGCAAAAGTTGCCGTATTTGACATTTCCGTTTCAAAGAACGGCGCAAAAGTGCAGCCGAGCGGCAAAGTGAAGGTTACTTTGCCCAAGCCGTTTGAGTCGGAACTCGGATATGTCACATATCACATCAAAAGCGACAACACCGTCGAGGAACTCGCAACTGCGGTTGATGGCGGCAATATATCCTTTGAAACGACAGGTTTTTCGTTCTTTATCGTTGCGGGCTTGGTAAACGCCGATCAACAACATATACACAGTTACGTTGAAAAAGTCACCGACAGAAACCTCGTGGACAACGCAACATGTCAAAGAAAGGCGGTGTATCGCCTTGTTTGCAGCATTTGCGGCAGTCTGGGCAGAGAAACCTTTGAATACGGAGAGATTGCTCCTCACAACTTGCGCGAAGAAAAAGGTTACGATCCTCGGTGTGAAAAAGACGGACTCACCCACGGCAAACGTTGCATAAACCCTGGATGTACTTATACCGAGCAGAAGCCGATACCCGCTATCGGACACGACATGCAGGACGTTGCCGCCAAAGAGCCGACTTGCACCGAAATCGGCTGGAAAGCATACAAGAGATGCGCCCATTACTGCGGCAAAACCGAAGGGTATGAGCAAATCGATAAAACAGGACACAATTTGTCCGTTCGCGTTGCAAGAGTCGAGCCTACTTGCGAAAAGTGGGGCCACGAGGAGTATTACAGATGCTCAAACGAGGGTTGTAATTATAATACCGATTATAATGGTTTGCCCGCTCTCGGACACGACAAGGAAAGGCACAATCCCTGCGAAGCAACCTGCACCGAGGACGGGTATTGGGGAAGTTATTACACCTGCAAGCGCGAAGGTTGCGATTATTCGTCAAAGGTGGATAGATTAGTCGAAAAAGCTCTCGGACACAACCTCAAACACTATGAGGCAAAACAAGCGGACTGCTTGCCGGGTTGGGAAGCGTACGACAAATGTCAGCGCGAGGGTTGCGACTATAATACGAAAGTGGAAATCCCCGCCAACGGTAAGCATAGTTACGTTTGCGACGTATGCACCACGTGCAACGGACTTAACCCCGTAAAATACACGCGCGAGGGCAACTATATCTATTTCGGTTACTGGCCGCAAACCTTAGAGCGCGACGAAAACGTCGTTGCAAAACTCAACGAAGTGGCAGGAACGCCGCCCCTTCCGCGTGATAAGGAAAATCCTTATAATTGGGAAAGTCACGAGGGTACTACTTATATGTGGCAAAAAATCGTTATATATAACGGCACGAAATACCTCGGCGTTCAAATGAACGACTATCGCGCGTCGGGGGTTTATAGTCTGCGCAGCTACATCATGAAAAACGGATATTTCACGGGTGAAGTGTACTGGTTCAAGTATGAACCGATAAAGTGGAGAATCCTCACGACAAGCGGAAATTCCGCCTTTATTATGAGCGATATCGCTTTGGATTCCTTTTCGATACAGCCCGACAGAAAGGGCGAGAATCGCGACGGCTTATATGCTTGGTACAACAATTCGGCGGGTGTCCCGGACGGAACTTACGCCAACAACTGGGAATATTGTTTCCTGCGCGGATGGCTCAACGAAACCTTCTATAACGAGGTTTTCAACGGTTTGCAAAAAGAAATCATAAAAACCATGAAACTCGACAACAGTGCGAGAAGTTGCAACCCGAATGACTACCCGAATTATTACGGCTACGGGGAAAAAGCAGGGAAAAACAAGTTTGCAGACCAATGCAAAGATACGGACGATAAGATCTTTTTGCTGTCTTTGAGAGATATTACCACCACGGCGTACGGATTTAATAAGGACGTAAAAGCAGAAGATCCCGCAAGAAACCTGCAAGCAACCGATTTTGCCAAATTACACGGTGCGCCGATGAATACCAACGATAAAAAATACGTTACCTGGTACACTCGTTCGCCCGCTCCCGCCAACGGCAATCAGGGATACGCCACCTTCGTTCTTGACAGACATGCAAAAGGCGCCATGGGTAGTATCGATTTGGTGCCCGACGGCGGCGTAGTCCCCGCACTCTGGATAACCCTGCAAGGTTGAACACGAGCAACAAAGCAAACGAGCCGTCTTTTTGACGGCTCGATATTTTTATTGCCGAGGTTCGTAGGCAGGCTGGGTAGCGACTGCCGTAATAGAGGAGTGGGCAAGTTGACTTGCAAAAGCGGAACGTCTACGCAAAACAAACTGTGCTTTCGCACCACCGTGCTAGGCACGGACACTGCGTGTTTTGATTGTTTCGCTATGTCCACTTTGCACGATTTCGGCAAATGCTGTGCGCTTGCCTCTCTCTTCGCTCGCGGTCAGCAATCGGTACTCAAGTCCGCTTGGTGAGGACGATAAAACCGCTATAAAATATAGCGGTTTTTGAGTGTCAATGACGAACAAAAAAGAGCGTCTTTTTAAGTCGAAAACAGGGTAGGCGTCCACGGGGATTTGAACTCTTTTTCGCTTTAATTATTTTAGAAATGTTGAAATTTTTTTAAAAATATAGTATAATATGCTTAACTAGAGTGTATCTCGTAATGAGTTTTAACATTCGCTGATGCAACGGGTGAATTTTTTGCCCATAACTAAAAAGAAAAAGGATGTAAATTCTCTTAAATTAACAAAATTGAATTAAAAGGTACAATGAAGAACGAATGATTGAAATAAAGGAATTTGAAAAGACTTTATTAAAAGGTTATAAATTCATAGATTTATTCTGTGGTATAGGGGGCTTTCATGTGGCGTTAGAGGCATTTGGTGCTGAATGCGTCTTTGCCTCTGATGTGAACGAAGAGGCAAAAAATGTTTACAAAAAGAATTTTGGCATTTTACCATACGGGGATATCACAAAAATCTCTTCAATAGACATACCATCACATGACATTTTGTGTGGGGGATTCCCTTGCCAAGCTTTTAGTATCTCAGGAAAAGGGGAAGGCTTTTCTGATTGCAAAACGGGACAGTTGTTTTTTGAGATAAATCGTATATTAAAGGATCATAAGCCCAAAGTGGTTTTCCTTGAAAATGTTGCGAATTTGGAAAAGCATTGGGGTGGATATTCTCTTAAAAATATTCTAAACGCATTGAAATCGCGAGGGTATAAACCTTTTGAAAAAGTACTAAATGCAATAGATTATGGAATACCGCAGCACAGAAAGAGGTTATACATAGTTGCATTTAGAGAAGATTTGAGTATAAACGATTTTAATTTCCCTAAACCATTAGAAACAAAAAAATTACTAAAAGACTTTTTGGAAGACAAAGTTGATGAACGATATTACATCAAACAAAATTATAAAATAAGAGACGATGTACTTGATATTGAGAAAGATAGGCAGGGTTCTTATATAAGAGTTGGAGAGGTTGGCCCAGGACGCCAGGGGGAGCGGATTTATAGCGTAAACGGATGCGCAACAACGCTGTCGTCTTCAAGTGGAGGCCCTGGTGGAAGAACGGGTATGTATTATATAAATAACAAAGTTAGGAAACTGACTCCTCGTGAATGTGCAAGATTAATGGGGTTTCCAAATGATTTTAAGATCGCGGAATCAGATAATCAAGCATATCTTCAATTTGGCAATAGCGTTGTTATTGACGTTTTACAATATATTTTACTTGAAATAATTTCTAAGATACAAGGGGAATAATGATTATGGAAAAACAGAACATTCCATTCACGATGAACTATAACGCATTAAAAATGTTTGGTAGGCAACTGTATTCTAATGCTTGGGCTGCAATATCAGAGTTGGTTGCTAATGGATTTGATGCTAATGCAAAAAATGTATTTCTTTACATTGATATGAAAGAAAAACGTAATACAACGATTGAATTGTTTGATGACGGCATAGGTATGAACGATGAAGATTTAAAATCTAAGTATGTTCGAATAGGTCGCAATCGAAGAACTGAAAACAATGAGGATACTGCGGCGGGGCGCAAGGGTATAGGTAAACTTGCTGCATTGTATTTGTCAGATAAATATCAAATTATAATAAGAAAGGATAATGAGGTTAGTGCATGGAGTGTGGATGTATCTGATATGGATGATGAAGATACTCCAAGTTTAAAGCCTATTCCATATGGAGAAGTCAATATCGTATGCGATAAATATTGGAACAGTACTGCTATAACGCATGGAACAATGATAAGGTTAGAAGGTGTGGATTTAAAACGTATTGGTGAAGCTGCGATTGATGCGTTAAAACATAAATTATCCAACTATTTTCAATTTGACAGCATTCAAAACAAGTTAAACGTTTGTATTATCAAATCGAATAATGATTCGATTCTATTTGAACCAGTTGTTAAAAAAATCGCATTTGATAATATGTTTGCAATTTATACTTCAGATAAAAATCTTGTGAAAACAACAAAAACCACGGTGTCTATGTCTTATAGAAATAAATTGCACGAAACTAAATCATATACAAAAGAAATAGAAATTAACGACTTTCCTGATTATGTAATTAATCCTAAGACTCGTGATAAATTCTTAACTGAAGGTAAAATTGTTATAGATGGTAAAGAGAAAAATTACAAATTGACTGGTTGGATTGGAATTCATTCATCAATAGATAAAGATGATGCGGTTAATAATGATTCCCGTTATGTAAAAAACAAATTTTATAATCCAAATCAAATTCGCGTTTATGTTAGAGGTAAATTATTTAATGATAGCATATTAAGCAGCTTGCCACTGGTAGGCGCATTCGTTAATTATATCGAAGGAGAAATTGCATTTGAAATTTTAGATGAAAACGATTTAGATGATATTGCTACATCGAATCGTCAAGATTTTTCTTTTATTGACGAACGCGTAAATCTACTTAATGAGCTGCTTGCGGGAATATGTAGACAACTCTTACAAGATAGACAAAGATTGGCTGATAATATCAAATCTTTAGTCGATGAGGAAAATAAAACCATTCAATCAAGGGAGAAAACAACGTTTTCGAGAGATGTGTATAAGGAATTAATCTCTGATGATACATTACCTAAACAGAAAGCAAATGAGTTGGCAAATGTTATAGCGAATAAATTAAAAGGTGAGTATGACTTAAAAACATCTTTCAAATTATTTTTGTCGCATGCAAGTAGTGATAGGATTTTTACGGATTTTATCTCGGCTTATTTGCAAAAATTAGGGTTCATTTTTGACAAAGATATTGACAAAACAGAGATATTTTATTCATCTGATGGACTTAATATTGATAGTTTAGACCCATTATCTGAGATAATAAAAAATATGCTCATAAGAGATAATACTCAAATTTTGTTTTTAACTTCGAAGAATTTCTTAAATAGTCAGTATTGCTTGTTCGAAGGTGGTGCGGCATGGGCTACGCGATCTATAGGAATGTATCGTATTGTTTCGTTGGACTATGAGAGTATACCGAAGTTTTTAACAAACGGAAAACCCGAATTTAGTTTTAATGTAAAAAATAAAGATTCATTTATCTTAGATAGGCAAAGTTATGAAAATTTAGTCAAAGTGTTAAATGAGATTATCGAACATTTGAACAAGAATAGAGAAGTTATAAAAAAGCCAACCGTACCGTTAATTCCGGAAGTGAAATTCAAAGATGAAGTTGAAATGAGAAAAGAAGGTAAAACTGATAGAGATTATATGGATCAAGATGTTTTAACTTATTGGGAAACCTATGTCGAAAAGAAAATAGATAAATATATTAGAGATAACCTTGTGAGCGAAAAATAGGATTAGAGTGACTACAAACTGCGATAAACCAACAATCTCTCAAAAAGTATTATGATATCTTGTTGGTAATATTTATCGGGAAAACTGATATGCGGAGAGTGCGGAACGAGTTTCAAAAGAAAAACTTCGGCACACGGAACTCCATATATGTGTATAAAGTGGACATGTCGGGAAAAGGATGTTCACTTGAAGAGTTCGACCGAGTGATGTTCATAAGCCTTGTAAGGAAAATCACTGTGCTGTCCAACAAGGAAATCGAAATCGAGTTCGAGTGCGGGATAACAGTAAGAGAAACTTTATAAGCAAACGACCGACTGCGTTCATAAGAGTGCGGTCGGTCATTTTTTCGTTGATTAAGACAGAAGAAATCATACGCTCCTTATCGTGCAAAAATCCTTTTTGTGCAATCGTTAAAGGTTTGAGATTTTCCAAAGCGAGTGAAGAACAAATCCCTACGGCGATACTCGAAGAAACAACAAAAAGGGTAAACTACCATAAAAACGGCAAATTACCCCTGTTTTACATAGAAAAAGACACACTCGTTGGAGTTTTATACGCTCCTTTTTCGTGTGTCTTGATGGTACGCAAGATGAAACCCCAGTTGAACACCCGATTTTTTAGGGAATTAATATATTTTATATATTAAAAATTGATTTTTGTGGAGATTAATTTCTTAAAAGTTACAGTTTTGAAGTTAGGAATCGGTGTGGTTTTTTGCAAAAAGAGAGTTATATTAGTAGATTGATTTCGATATTTTTCTTAATCGGTTTCCAGTTCATCCAATGGTAATCAAAGATAATTTCTTTGGTAAATTTGAAAAATAAAAAGGCCTGACGCGGTTCTGCATCAGGTCTTATTAAGTCAGTGTAATTGAAGTGTATTTCTATTCGGTCTTTGTAAAGGATTACGTCTTTGATTATTAGTTTAATCATTAATCGCGGAGTCTTTTTTATTGCAGTTTTCAAGTAGTTGACGATATCCCTTTTTTGAATTAGTGTCGATTCATTTACCTTTTCCAAAGAGATTTTTGTTTCCAATGCAATTTTCTGATTTTCAAGTTCTTCAAGTCGTTTTGCCGTCGAGCTGCTAACAATGCCTTTTTCCATACAAGAAATTAAATTTGCAATTGACGTTGAAGTATCTTGCAATTGACTTTTTAAGATATTTAGTATAGATGCGTCAGCCATTCGCTTTTTATGAGTGCCAAGAATTAGTTCTGCCAGTTTTTCGATTAGGTCGGGAGTCGCTAAAACTTGATATGTCGAATCGATTACCAATTGTTCAAGCAAGTCTTTTCGGATTGGAACATTGTCACATTTTTTATCAACTTTTCTGCCAATACATTTATAGTATCGCATAACGTTGCCGTTTTTTGATGTGCCGGTATCAGAACTTACAGGCCTTCCGCAATAGCCGCAATGCACTTTGTTTTTTAACAAGTAAGTTGCGTCCGTATGTTTTCCGATTTTATTTGCTTGCGCTTTGGCTCTGCATATGTCGAATACTTGTTCGCTTACAATAGGTGGGTAGATTTTGTCGTAAACTTGGTCTCCAAATCTGACGATTCCGATGTATTTTTCATTTTTTAGTAATTTATAGAAAACACTTCGTACAAACGGTTTCCCATGACAAAGTACGCCTTCGCTGTTTAGGTCTTCAAGTATGTCTTTTATGAGTCTACCACTTGCGTATTCTTCAAACATTCGTCTTACGATTACAGCCTCGTCTTCTTTGATTCGCACTTTTCTTCCTTCTGCTTTCGTTCCGTATGCCTCGTACCCGAAAATAGGTACACCGCCTGTAAATTGTCCTTTGATTCGACTTTCGTTCAATCCGCGCTTTTCCTTTTGTGAAAGCTCGGCAGAGTAGTATTCAGCCATGCCGACGTACATATTTTCAAGAATAATGCCGTCAAGGTTTTGAGAGCCGTCTATATTTCGCGACGTCCGTTGTGTTGCAGAAATGACAATTTTACCTGTCTTTTGCAATTTGTACTTGTTGATTGCTTGCTCAATAGAGTTTCTTCCGAATCTGTCTAGGGCGTACACAAGGCATATATCCCACTCTTTTGTTCGTTCGCTATCGGAAAGCATTTGTTGAAATTCTTTTCTCAAATCGTTCGTTCCTGTCATTGCACGGTCTATATACTCGTGTACGACGATAAGCTCATTGTTTTTTGCAAATTCATAGCAAACTCGAAGTTGACCTTCGATAGATTGTTCAGTCTGTCGTTCGCTTGAATATCTGGCGTAAATGACGCACTTTTTCATATTGTTTTCTCCTTTTTGACGTGTTGTAATTCGAGTATAGGGTGTTCAATTCCCGATTGGTAGGACGTTGACTTAGCCGTTTTGTGCCTAATTTGAAATTTAGTAAAACGGTGTTGAAAGCCTGAATTAACATTGTTGAAACGATGTTGAAACATAGTTGGAACACTCCTTTGTCGAGTTGTCTTTTTCTTTCGACACCTCGAAAAAATCGGGAAAGCATCGCATCGTCAAGGAAATAGGGAAAATATTGTGTTGGTATATTTGCTTTTATTATCTGCAATATTTTTCCCCTTGAAGAAAGATGCTTTTCTGATAAACTCCACAACCACCTATAAAAGAGAAAGAAAAAACATATCACATTATGGGTGTGTGGGAGCGTGCGCCAAAGACAAACAGATTGCATTTTCACGGATTATTTTTTATACCCGAAGGCACCATCCCCGGCGAAATGATTGAAGTAAAAGATTACAACATCAATTCACATAAAATGCAGTTAACATTGCAAAGTGAATACTTTAACTCTCGTTTTGGACGAAACAACTTTGAACGCATAGATGATAATCTTGTAAAAATGGGCAACGCAATGGCGTATATTTTGAAGTATATAGAAAAGACTCACGAGAAGATTGTTTACTCTCGAAAACTACCCGTGTATGTAATATCGGACATAGATGAAAACGATGTATTATGCGGTATAGGCGTTGAAGAAAAGAAACTGTTATTGCAAGACAAATTTATGTGTTACGACGAAGGCGAACAGATAGGCGTAATAAGCCAAAAGACAAAATCGCGCCTGCGAACTTCCAACTAAAAACCACCGAAGATTCCGAGGCAAGACACCAGCAACGGCCAGGCGGATAAGCGAGGATTTCGCCAAGCGGGTTAGCGCGAAACCTCGCTCCGCTCCGTGCTGATCTGCCCGGATTCGGGTTAGTGTTTTAGAGAAGACGTGCCGTAGTCTTTGGCGACGCGCAGCGGCGCCACTTGTATCAAGACTACGGCACGTCTAATCGTCAAATGGAGAAAATTGGCACTTGAAACAGATAGTGTTTTACAAGAATTGGTTCAAGGTAATCATACGCCGAAATGCAAAAACAATAAAAGCCTATTATTTTCGAATGTATTGACGATTGCGCTGTTTTTTGTCCGTCATATTTTATTGCTATGTAAATCAAAACATAAATGTTTGATAGATGTTTTTAAAATGATATTGAAAGAAATCCGATTTGCTGTTATACTACATAATGTTGGAATAATTCTTTCAATTTTTAATGAATAGGCAATGGGGGAGAAGTAAGTGAGCCTCAAAGACAATAAGACAGCAAAATCTATTATTTGGACAGCGGCGTTTATTATAATTACCGCGGGCATTTTGGGTTTGACGTATTTATGCTCTTGCTATTTGCCACAAATATACGGTATGCCGCTAATCGAACACGGTAAAATCGATATGACGGGCAGAAAGGATTGGGTGGTGCTTCCCGGCGAATGGGAATACTATTACGAAAAGTGGATTATCACCGACAATATTGCCGACGAGCAACCTGACGGAATGTTGTCTATGCCCGACGTATGGACGGGAAAGGTTACGGAAAGCGGACAAAAACTGCCGAGAACGGGGTACGGCTCGTTCCGTTTGATTGTTGAAAACGTAGAACCGGGGCTTGAAGTGCTCGTGTTTGCAAACAACTATGACGGTGCATACAGGACATATATAAACGGTGTGCTGAACGTTGAATACGGCGTTATGTCGAAAGACGCAAAGGGAACTAAATCGAACGGCAGAGCGGAAAACTATTATCCGTACAAAGTCGCAGAGGGAGAAACGCTGGACGTCGTCGTCGAGATTTCCGACAACAACGAAGGCGGAATGCACTACGCGTTTTATTTGCGTTCGGATTTCAAAACGAATCAGATAATGATAGGCGATCAGTTGTCGATGGTCGTGCTCGGAATTATGCTTGCGATGTTGCTCGTCAACGTCATTTCAAACATTATATACAAGAAACAAGAGCGTTCGTGGTCGCTGACGGTACTACTGTTGTTTATAGTGCTGATGTACATATTCTCGATTGATATTTTGATGTTGTTTTCATTGAGTACGAACACGTTGGCATACAACTGCATTGCGGAAGTATTTTATGCGCTTGCGATAGTCACGGTTATACTGTTTATGGTGCACCTCAACAAAAACGGAATGTTGAACGTGCCAAAAAAGTGGGCGATTGCCGCATTGATTGTTGTCAATATTGCGTGCATCGTCGCATTTTATATGCTTAGCGGATATAAAGAGCGCATTATACCACCGCTTATTCAGATTGCCACGATGACGTTGCTTTATTATCCGATATTTAAAGCCGCATACAACAAGGTCAAGTTCGCAAGGGCGTATATCGTCGTTCTGTTCGGATTGATTTTCACAATAGGCTCGCAGTTGCTCGATATGCTCGAAATCGTTATAATAGGCACGGAATCTGTTGCGGCGTCCTCGATGGTCGTCATTATGTTTGCGATATTTACGATGCACTTTATCAATATCGCAAACAAGAACAAAGAAGCGTTGCAAACGGAAACGTACAAACGTAAGTTGGTTGAAATCAAAAACAACGTGCTTAAAGAGCAAATCAAGCCGCATTTCGTGTTTAACAGCCTTACCGCAATTCAGACGGTGTATCACGACAGCCTCGATAAAGGCGACGAAGCAATATCCGAATTCGCCTCGCATTTGCGTGCAATCGTTGACGCCGACAACAAAACGACGGTAGGTCTTGACGAGGAAATAAACAACATCATCAACTATGTTCATTTGGTCGAGTTGAGCAAGGGTAAAAGCATAAACTTACTGTTAGATATAGGAAATTACGACGTTAAAGTGCCTGTTCTGTCATTACAGCCATTCGTCGAGAACGCAATCAAGTATTCGGGAATCGTGGACGATTACGACGGATACATACTTATAAAAACCGATGACGAGGGCGCAAACAACGTCGTTATCACCATCGAAGACAACGGTTGCGGATTCGATTTGAATGAGGTGAAAGACACATCCGTCGGATTGAGAAACGCAAGCGAAAGAATACGGTTGATTACGGGTATCGAGGTGAGAATCGACACCAAACCGCAATGCGGAACGAGAGTTATCATCGGCGTTCCAAAGGAAAAACGATTATGAATATAGTTGTCGTTGACGACGAGTTGAATCCGTTGAAAAACTTTATAGAAAACGTGGTCGATTACGGCGCGATACAATGTTCTATGTTTATGAGCAATCTCGACGCGCTTTTCGATTATGCGCAAAAACACCAAATAGACGCCGCTTTTTTGGACGTTATGATGCCGAACGTAAACGGCGTAGATTTGGCAAAACGACTTTTGCAAATAAATTCAAAAACAAAAATCGTGTTCGTAACCGGTTACGTTCAGGACGAAAAGACTATTAGGGAAGAACTCGGTCACAGCGTCGTCGGATTTTGCTATAAACCTTATACAAAAGAAAAACTGCACGATATTATAGGTCGCATAAAGGAAAGTTTGGATTCCGAACGCGAAATATTCGCTCAGACTTTCGGTGTGTTCGATTTGAAAATAGACGGCAAAAGCGTCGAGTTTTCGCTGTCGAAATCGAAAGAAATGCTCGCATATTTGTTTTATCGTCAAGGGAAGTCCGTGTCGATGTCGGAGATGATGTCCGCGCTTTGGCCCGACCACGACGTCGAAAAATCCAAACTGCTGTACCGAAACGCAAAAAGTCGTTTGGATTTGTTGCTTCGCCAAAACGGCATAGGGCATATAGTCAAGTTTTCGAGAGGTAAAGCGGCAATAAACACCGAGGTTTGTTCTTGCGATTTTTGGCATTTCCTCGAAGACGAAAACGATTTGAGTTACAATTACGAATTTTTGATAAGTTATGATTGGTCGATAGATATGCAAAACCGCCTTGACTTCATAATCGACAATCGAATCGCAAAGCGAAAATAATATCCGATTTTGCATTAAATTTGCAATTAATAAGCGTGGCGTTCACGCTTTTTTCACGCTTTGTTTGTTAATCTATCTTTGACCGATGCGGAGATAGACTATTTTAAGGGATTTTACCATTTTCTACCATCTTTGCATATAACGGTAATTGTCGGCATAGGAGAGGGCTTTAATGAAAAAATATTTTTCGATTATTTTTGCAATTATTTTGAGTGTCACTTGTATTATATCACTCGTTGCGTGCAACAAAAACGGTCAAACCGTTTCCTCAAAAGATTTGGGTACGTATTACAAGGTTGACGGGACGGATTTAAATCCCGATTCTTTCATTGAATTAAAATCGGGAAACAAGTGGTACGATGGCGAATTTGAAGGCAAATTTACCATAAAAGACGGAAAAATAACGTTGTACGACGGCGATGACGAATTGATGAGCGGCACGGTTTCCGACGGCGTTTTGACGTTGATTTTTATGGGAATGGAAACCGTATATAAAAAGGGGACGCCGAGCTCAAAAGTTGATCCGACGCCCACACCGTCTCCTAGCAATGAATTCACCGTTACGTTTTATCTAAATGACGGAACAAAAAACAGTAAAACAAAACAAACCGAAAACGAATTGATAACCTATACACCAGAAAGGATAGGATATATTTTTAATGGATGGTGGATTTCCTCAGGGAAGACCGAAACTGATGAACCTATCTTGACAAAGAGATGGGATATGTCACAAAAGGTTGAAGATAATGAGTTGATTCTTTATGCAGAATGGGTACTAGCTCCGACGCAAGATGCACAATTGCCGGCACCTTCGGTTAGCGTTGACGGGTATAGATATTCTTGGGAAAGAATCAACAACGCTGAAAGTTACAACGTAATATTGAAGAAAGGTTACGATGTAATCGAAGAGCAGAAAACGTATGATACATATTGGAATTTTTCACAATTCTATGAAAGCGGTACTTATACATTGTCCGTTAGAGCGAACGGCGATGGTATCAAGTCTATAAATTCATCTTACACAACAAAGCATATTTCTCATAGAATTTTGGGGGAATTGTCATTTTGTAATTTTGATAAAAGCACCTCTACACTAACATGGGGAGTGGTTGAAGGAGCAACTAGCTATGACATCTATGTAGATGGGTTGTGCATTCTTGAGGACACCAACGAAAAATCATTTGTTTTGACTAATGTGGACGCGGGTAATCATACCGTTGTTGTAAAAGGTAAAAAGGAAAACTGGCAAACC
Organism: uncultured Clostridia bacterium; assembly: GCA_934233745.1. Classification (GTDB taxonomy): domain Bacteria; phylum Bacillota; class Clostridia; order Christensenellales; family CAG-917; genus CAG-475. The sequence continues at coordinate 17,032 of CAKQGN010000009.1, read as the reverse complement.
TCATACAATAGTTATAGCATCTATAAGGATATGTTGAAAACGCCTGGCGATTTTAGATCATATTTTGATTATGACAATATGGAATATGTCTTGGAATGGGATAGTGTAAGAGGTGTTGCAAATAGTGAAATTATTTACAAAGTATATAACGGAACTAGCTTGATAAAGCAAGCGGAGAACAATTTTTACATAATTCCAAGGTCAGATTGGGCATCAAGCGAAAATTCGAAGAATATAACAGTAGTTGCATTTGATAAAAATGCAGAAACTATACAGTCTATTCCTACAGATAAGCTTGAAATCAAGCGAATGGTTGCTTTTGAAGTAGAATCTAATTTGGAATATGGTGGTACTTACGATATAGCTATAAATGCGTCGGACATAAAAGTTACTTTTAATTACAATTATAAAGATTGCCCGGACAATAAAATACAAGTCTTGAACAAAGACAATCCTGCCATCGAATACTTTACACCGGTTAGAGATGGCTATGTATTTTTGGGTTGGTACAAAGATAAACAATGCATAAAGAGATTTGATTTTTCATCTACTGTAAAATCAGATATTACTTTGTTTGCGCTTTGGCAAGATATTGATGAAAAAACTACTGTTCTAGAATTGAATAAAGAAAAGAAAGTATATACCAGCAGGACATCGCAAAAGTTTTCATTTGTACCAATGAAAGCCGGTACATTTACGCTTGGCTATTATAATAATGGCTCAGGACAAAGAACCAATATCAATGTTTATCAAGGAATAAGCACGGTGTATGCTCCCGGGTATCAAACATCAACATCGTGGGTGTTGAAGACATTTCAACTCAATGCATATGATATGGTAACTATATCAATTACTTCAACAAGCGATAACTATAGCGGCTACTTTACATTCAAAATGGAAGGAGATGCATTGCCGGATGTCAATCCCGACAATTTTGCAGTTGCAAAAAAAGACAACAAAATAATAGCTCCGGTTGATTCCGAATTGTCATTTACAGCCAAGCCAAATCTTGGATACAATTGTCTTGGTTGGTATGATAACAACGATAAACAGCTTAGTAGTCAAGCTGATTATAATACAAAATTGTCGCTGTCAAGCAGCTCATATACTGTAAAATGGGCAATCAATAAAGAATTAAAGGATTGTGCGTTTACATCTACTGCTGATACTTGCGTTATTACCGGCATCACAGACAAAACGATAACAGAATTTGTTGTGCCTGACTATGTAACGGGTATTGGCGACGAAGCATTCAAAGATTGTATAAAACTAAGTAGTATAACAATAGGCAACAGCGTGACAAGTATAGGAAGTAGTGCATTCTCTGGTTGCACAGGACTTACTTCTATCACTATAGGCAACAGCGTGACAAGTATAGGAGATGTTGCATTCTTTGGTTGCACAGGACTTACTTCAATCATCATACCAAACAGCGTGACAAGTATAGGATGGAGGGCATTCCAAGGTTGCAATAGCTTGATAGAAGTATACAACAAGTCTACCCTAAATATTGTTGCTGGAAGCAGTAATTATGGCTATGTAGCTTATTATGCAAAGAATGTATATAGAAAAGAAGGAGGTAGTAAGCTAAGCACCGATGAAAATGGTTATATCATCTATACAGATGAAACCCAGAACAAAAAGATTTTGGTAAAATATACAGGCAAAGACACTGCACTTATCTTACCAAGTGGTATTATCGAAATATATTCTGAGGCATTCGCAGGCTGCACAGGACTCACTTCAATCACCATACCAGACAGCTTGACAAGTATAGGAAATCGTGCATTCGAGGGTTGCAATCTAGAAAGGATCGAAGTATCATCAGGTAATAGTGTATATTACAGCGAAGGAAATTGTATTGTAGAAAAAGCAACAAACAAATTGGTATTAGGTTGCAAAAATAGTGTTATCCCAGACAGCGTGACAAGTATAGGAAGGTATGCATTCCGTGATTGCACAAAACTTACTTCTATCACCATACCAGAAGGTGTGAAAAGTATAGGTAGTAGTGCATTCGAAGGTTGTTACAGCTTGATAGAAGTATACAACAAGTCTACCCTAAATATTGTTGCTGGAAACAGTGATTATGGCAATGTAGCTTATTATGCAAAGAATGTATATACACAAGAAGGAGGTAGTAAGCTAAGCACCGATGAAAATGGTTATATCATCTATACAGATGAAACCCAAAACGAAAAGATATTGGTAAAATATACAGGCAAGGATACAAAGCTTATCTTACCAAGTGGTATTACCGAAATATACTCTGGTGCATTCTATGGTTGCACAGGACTTACATCAATCACCATACCAGACAGCGTGACAAGTATAGGAGATAGTGCATTCTATAGGTGCAACAATCTTGCAACAGTCAATTGGAATGCAACAAGTTGTACAAGTGCGGGACAATATAGTTCTCCAATATTCGAGGGCTGTTCTAAGCTTGCTACTGTTAACATTGGGAATAATGTAACAACGATTCCGGCATATGCATTCAAAGGTTGCAAAGGACTTACTTCAATCACCATACCGGACAGCGTGACAAGTATAGGAGATGGTGCATTTAAGGGTTGTGGCAATCTTACAACAGTCAATTGGAATGCAACAAGTTGTACAAGCGCCGGACAAAATAGTTATCCAATATTCGAGGGCTGTTCTAAGCTTACTACTGTTAACATTGGGAATAATGTAATAACGATTCCGGATTATGCATTCTATGGTTGCACAGGACTTACTTCTGTCACCATCCCAGACAGCGTGACAAGTATAGGAGAAGGTGCATTCGCTTTATGTACAGGACTTACTTCTGTCATCATACCAAATAGTGTGACAAGCATAAGCAATGGTGTTTTCAACGGATGTAATCTGACTGAAATAAAATATACAGGCGATATGAACAGCTTGTCAGCTATAGAAGGAGTGTCCAATATTCCAACAAAAGATATAAAAATTTATATTGATGGACAAATGTTGACAAATGTTTTGATTGTAGATAGAAACATACAGAGTCAAGAGTTTAGAAATAATCAAAATATTAAGTATTTACTCTTGGGTTCAAATGTGACCAGTATTGAAAGGGAGGCATTCTATGGTTGCACAGGACTTACTTCAATCACCATACCAGACAGCGTGAGAAGTATAGATTATGGTGCATTCTATGGTTGCAGCTCTCTCACTGATGTAAATTATACAGGCACCATAGCAGGTTGGTGCGCAATAAGTGGATTAGTTAATATCCCAAGGAATACAGGTTTCAAATTAACAATAGCAGGACAAGAAATCGCAGGTGAGCTTGTTATACCAGACAGCGTGACAAGTATAGGAAGAAGTGCATTCTATGGTTGCAAAGGACTTACTTCTGTCACCATAGGCAACAGCGTGACATATATAGGATGGGAGGCATTCAGATATTGCACAGGACTTACTTCAATCACCATACCAGACAGCGTGAGAGGTATAGAATATGGTGCATTCGGAGATTGCAAAGGACTTACTTCATCAATAACCTTCCTTGGCACAATAGCACAATGGAACTCAATTAATAAGAGCAGTGGGTGGGCTTATAATGTTTCAAAGAATTGCAAAATTGTTTGTACAGACGGCACAATATATATCTAATGATATAGTTGTGTTAAAAGAAAGCTTATGTGGCATGTGGCATTGATTAAAGTCAATGCCACAAATAGAAAACAAAGGAAAATATGACGCTTTATAATTATTTAATAACAAATGATAGGAAAAAGATAATTGAATATGCAGATAAGCTAAATAATGCTTTGACATGCAAAGGTGCTAATGTATATAAGCATCCAACAATAGAAAGGTTACCGGTATGTTGCAGGAAGATTTCGAAAAATGCAAACAAAAAGCCGAAGCAATCTAAATCAAGTGTCGATAAGAATCAGCAGATAACTCGTGTGGATTTCATGAACAAAGTAAATCTTTGTGAGAATAAATTCCAAGCTATTGCTAATATCACGGGAGCTGTATCAAAAGCGGTTGCAATAGTATTGATTGTTTTTGATTTTCCTAATACGGCTTTGTTTATTCAGTTTGCGGAATACCTTGTCCAAGCGTACATTGACATGATTTCAAAGAACTAACGATAGGGTGTGCAATCTTTCTGTCATATTGCAATCCCAAATACTTCTTGGCAACCGCTGCAAACTTCTCATAGAAGTCTTTGCGCTTCTGTTCATCGTCTCGTGCAAGCATCGTGTGGTATTCGTCAATGCGTATGTTCATAGGTAATTCTCCTTTTAATAAATTTCAATTAAGCCGTTTTCGCATTCGTAAACGTTGTAATCGCCACAGTATTTGACATAGCGTTCAAGATCAAAAAAGTCTAGTAGGTGTTCGGGAATGTTATATCCGCAACAGTCCAGCATTTCCTTTCCGTAATCTTCCCAAGTGAAGCCACTCCAAAGGTTGACGTTATCGTCCCAATTCTCCCCGCGGTTTTTAACAAGTTCTTCAAAATCGTCATAGTTTTTAACTTCAAGGAAGGCGCAAAGTTCTTTGTATTTGTAATCATTGGTAAGTACGCCAGATTCGTAAAGCGTGTTGAATAGGTTTTCGGGATTCATATAATCCCAATTGACAGAACGATCATATATGCCTTCGATGTCTTGAATAAACAATTCTTCGTCTATGCCGTCAAGTTCAAAGCCTTCTCGTTTGAGTTCTTCAACGATTTCTTCCCAATCGTTGTAGTCGGATAAATCAAGCCATTTCGAACCCAAGACTCTTTCGTTGCATTCGTTGTACGAACCCCAAGATCCGATAACTATACTAATGTTTCCCATTGTCAGTCCTCCGAGATATAAATCTTGATAAGCGTGTTTCCGTATTCGATATAATGACCTTTGTCATCTTCAAACACGTCGTAAGTGATAACGGAAATCTTTCCGTTGTTGGTAATTGCATAGATGATTTCGTTTCTGTCAGGGAAATAAGCAACGGTATCAAATCTGATAAGGCTTTCACCGTCATTGAAATCGAAACCATCTTCATCAATGAATGCAATTTTGTTGAGTTCAATCATTTTTCTAACTCCTTTTTATTTGATATTGCCGTTCGGCAGTGGGCAAGGAGCATAAGTCGAAACATTTCAAATGCGAATACTGTTGCAATGGAATATGTCAACGGCCAAATCCGTTTGAGCGAAAAATAGTGTAAAAATAAAAAAGAGCCAAACTGCTATGAGTCTGACTCTATAAAATGGCTCTCTAAACATCTACCGCTATTTTTCCGTGCCGTTGATATATTCGCTGACTTATGCGACGATAACCACCACGACGGGCAAATTAAAGAATTGCATGAGCAAGTTCCGCAACCAATGTAAATTGCTCAAATTTTATGTGGCATATTTAATAAACCCTAGACATATTGAACGTCAACCGACAAGCAGTAACAAAAAGATAAACAGCGTTTTATACTATTTTCATGCTATTAGTTTATTTGTTCATTTTTTATATCTATGACACAAATTATTGACTTTTTATTTAAAACCTATTATTATAATGAATGTGAGAAAAAATCTCACAATCGAGTTATAATCCCCATAATTTGGGGAATAATTAGTCAAAGGAGATATAATTATGTTGTGCCAAGTTACAATTTCTAATTATAAGTGTTTTAGAGATAGTTTTACGCTAGACTTACAAGCAACTAATATTTCAGAACATGAAGATTCCCTTTTAACAAATGGTGACGAAGAAAAATTTTTGCCATTAAGCGTTATATATGGGCCTAATGGTTCTGGAAAATCCACGGTGCTGGAGGCTATTTTTGCTTTAATTTGCAAAATAATGAGACCGATTTGTGCAGTTTCTTGCGGGAATGAACAATGTGGGAAAATGGATGATAGCTTTCTTATTGTCCCTTATAAATTTAGGCCGAACTATAAATCTAAGCCTACCCAATATGAGTTGTTTTTTAGGACAAATATTGCTGAATATCAGTACAATATAGAATTTATAGAAGACAAAATAATTAATGAGCGCTTAAATAAAAAAAGATTAGACGGGAAAAGATATACTTCCGTCTTTTCTCGAAATGAAAGGCAGATTAACTTGAAAGGTAGTCTAAAATCATACACTTGTTCTGACATCTCTGACAACCTTTCTTTGTTGTCTTATCTTGGAATTACACATAGGAGAAATTCCACAATAAAAGACATTATAAAATGGTTCGAAAACGGAATTCATTATTTGAATTATGGCAATCCTTTTAGAGAAAGAAGAATTACCGTGAATGATCCTTTGAAACCAATTATTCTAAAAATGTTAAAAGAAATGGATATTGACATTTCTAATTATAGAGTAGAAGATAAAAATAAAAAAATTGAAGTATTCACGCAACATGAGGTTAATTCTGATACGTACGACTTAAATTTAACTGAAGAATCAAGCGGAACAATAAAATTGTTTGGGATTTTGCATTATATTGTTGATTCATTAAAGACGGGTGCAACTCTTATGATTGATGAGTTAGACGCAAAGATGCATCCTGTGTTGTTAAAATATATTGTAAAACTATTTACTGATAGCGAAATTAACAAAAAAAATGCGCAACTAATCTTCACTTCTCATGACTTGTCTCTAATGGATAACTCTATTCTTAGAAGGGATGAAATTTGGTTTACGGCCAAAGGAGACGAACAGAATTCCATGCTATACTCATTGGTCGAAATTAAAATGGCAGGGGCTACTGAACGTAAAGATGGAAAATATAGTAAAAGATATTTAGAGGGTAAATATGGAGCGGATCCATATTTAAAGAAGATTATTAATTGGGAGGAAATATAAATGACTTCTCAAAACAGGAAAAGACCTCGCAATATTGATTGTTATAAACCTGCTGAAAAGATTTACATTTTTTGCGAAGGAGAAAAAACAGAACCACAATACTTTCAAGAATTTGCAAATGAGATCAAAAAGAATCCCATCTATAAAAATAGCGTTTCTGTTGCCCCTATCGGCGTTGGCAAAAGTACGTTATGCGTGGTTAACGATGCTCAAGAATACGCGGAGAAAAACAATATAGAAGGAGCAAGTATATGGTGTGTCTATGATAAAGATGACTTTCCTGAAGACGACTTTAATTCAGCAGAACAAAAGTTGACAAGTTTGCGTAAAAAAGATAAAAATAAATACTATGCTGCTTGGTCTAATCAATGCGTAGAATATTGGTTCATATTACATTTTGATTATTACATAGCAAATAATCATAGGACCGACTATATAAAGTATTTAAATAATAAATTTTCCGACATTGGATTAGATAAATATAAAAAAAATAACAAGGAATTATTTGATATCTTGTTGAAATATGGTAATCCAAAGCAGGCAATAACTTGGGCAAAAAAACGCATGGAGAGTTTCTCAGATTGCACACCATCAAAATCTGCTCCTGCAACAAAAGTATATGAGTTAGTGTTGACTCTTGCAGAGTATTTGCCAAGTTCAATAAAAGACAAGTTTATCTAAACAAATATATAGTGTATCTTGACTTATCACAGTATTACTTGATTTATAACTATCAGTTATTAGATATACTGCGATGAAAGCTTTGAAATAGATATGCGATTATGCAAACTGGTATTAAATTGGTATTATTTTGGTGTTAAAGTTATTTGAAAATATGAAAATTTTCTCAAATAATACCAAAAAAACAATCGATTTGAACGCAAAATATTTCTTAAAAAACTACAAAATGTAAGAAAATTGCTGGTTTTAGCGATATTTTGCAAGGCAAGATGGACTCATACACAGTGGTTTTTTGTTTATTTTGCTAATAATTTTAACTCGTCTTTTTTGTGCGTCTATGAAGAAAATCAGTTCTCCACTATTTTTTCCGTGCCGTTGATATATTCGCTGACTTATGCGACGATAACCACCACGAAGGGCAAATTATAGAGGTTATACAGTATTTATAAATTATGTAATATGATGTAAAATTATAATGATCTTATCACCTATATAGAGAAAGCGGCATAGGCTTGGGAAAAGTAGGGAAAGTCTATGCTGATAATGTTTGATATATCGGTTTTTATGAAGAATATTTTTTTGAACGAAACTCATTTATTCTAAACAATAAGTCTCGCGATGTGGTCAAGTCTCGTTTGGTTTGTTTGCAGGACTTGAACCCGTATAAATAGTTAAAAAACCCAGTTAAACCATTACGGGTTCAACTGGGTCCAGCTTGGTACACCCAGGCGGGTTTGTAGCGAGGAACGAGCGTAATAGCGATTGTTGTGCATAGCACCAATCGCGTCAGCAATCGGTACAAGTACGCATGAGGGAAGCGAAAACCCCACAACATAAGTTGCGGGGTTAGAGTGGTACACCCAGGCGGACTTGAACCGCCAACCGTCAGAATCGGAATCTGATGCGCTATCCAGTTGCGCCATGGGTGCGTATGGGCATGCCGTGTCGGATTGCCATGCTTTTTATGAATTATACCACACAAATTTGCAATAGTAAACATAATGCAAAATATTACATGCACAATATTTTGGTGACATATGAAATATGCGGTGATATAATAATTACATAAGAATAGTTTTTGACGAATCGTGTCTGAAAGGGGATTCTATTGCTTGTTTTTGAAGCGCGATTTGGCAAAAGAGGCAGTTTATGGTTGCAAAAATGCAAGAAAAACTCGATATTTTGGCAAAAAAGATTGGAAATACGCCCATCGTGTCGCTTGGCGAGCGTATATACGGAAAGGTGGAGGGAAACAACCCTGCCGGCTCGGTAAAGGACAGAGCGGCGTTTTATATGGTGTTGCGCGCCCTTCAAAACGGGGACTTGAAAGAAGGTGGAACGATTGTCGAGGCGACGAGCGGAAACACGGGTATCGGGCTTGCGTACGTGGCGCGCGAGCTTGGGCTGAACGCCGTTATGGTTATGCCCGAAAGCATGAGCAAGGAGCGCAGAGATATGATTTCGGCATACGGCGCACAACTCGTGCTTACGCCTGCAAGCGAAGGCATGGCGGGTGCGGTGAAAAAAGCCAAAGAGATTGCTGAGGGCGGCGCGTGGCTTGCCAATCAGTTTGGAAACTATGCAAGCGTTGAGGCGCATTTTTATACCACTGCACCGGAGATATTCAAGCAAGTTCCCGCCGCAAAGTACGTCGTTGCGGGCGTAGGGAGCGGCGGCACGGCTATGGGCGTGAAAAAGTATATCGAGCAGAACAATATAGATTGCAAGCTCGTGGCGGTCGAGCCGCTTGCGAGCCCGCTTTTGACAAAAGGATACGCGGGCGCGCACAAGATTCAGGGTATAGGTGCAAATTTTGTCCCCGCAATCGTTGACGTAAGCAAACTTGACATTATTATAGACGTTGCCGATGAGGATGCCATACGTGCAGTAGCAGAGTTGTGGCACAAGTTCGGTATCAAGTGCGGAATATCGTCGGGAGCGGCTTATTTTGCCGCTCAAACGCTCACAAAACAGGTTGTGGGCGACATCGCGGTTGTCCTTCCCGACAACGGCAACAGATATCCGCAAAGCCTTTATGAGTGATTCGGGGTTGACGAACGTCGCACCGAGATGATATGATTTTTATATTCTGAAAGGGAGTGATGCTATGGATTTTCAAAGATACTACGACGGTGTGGGTTTGATCATCGAAAACAAAATCAACAATGCGTTTTCCACTTGTCCGCTTTGCGGCGAGATGAAAGTGGACTGGGAGATTGTGTTCGATTTCAAAGGCGACCTTATTTGCGTGCTTGCAAAATGTCCGCATTGCGGCGGCATAGTCAAGACGATTTTCAACTTTGACAAAGGTGAAAATCCCTCGTCTTTCTCGGTGTCCGACGTTGGCGCAACCAATCGCAACAACCTTGTCCAAGGTGCAAACTACACCTTGCCCTCAAACGGGCGCAATGTACAAAACGGCGTTTTGGGCGCATCGTCAACGCAAGTCCAATCGGCAAAGGAAGGCGGGACGGTCGGCTGGGGCATTCTCGGATTTTTCCTTCCTATCGTAGGCTTCATTTTGTGGCTTGTGTGGAAAGACGAACATCCCGCAAGGTCACGCAGCGCAGGCATCGGCTGCCTTGTTTCCGTATGTCTGGGCGTTGTGGGAAGTATAATTTATATCATAATTCTCTTTGCGATTTTGGGGCTTGGTTCAGGAGCGTATGCGGCAATTCTTCCGACTCTATCGACGTTGATATAAGGCAAATTCGCGGCGTTTGTTGCGTATGCAAGTGAACAATGTATTGCGCAGAACGAACGTTTATATAGCAAAAATTTAGAGATAAAACAGTGATTTGAAAAAGCGGAGTAAAAAATGCTCCGCTTTTTGAATGTAAATTTTGATATACGCAAAAGTCATTTGCAACAAAAAAACAGCACCGTCGGGTGCTGTTTTCAAATCTCTTTTCTGCCGATGAGATAGTCTACGCTAACGTCGAAAAAATCGGCAAGTTTCCAAAGGTTTTCAATGCTCGGTTCGCTCTTTGCGTTGATCCAATCACTCACCGAACTCTGTCCGACGCCGAGCGCACGGGCAAGTTGCATTTGGGTGAGTTTTTCGCTTTTCATCAAATCTTTGATTCGCTGTGCAATAAGAATTTCCATGATAGAACCCCTATTGACATATTATCGGTATAATGATATTATTTATTAAAATATCGGTATGCCGATATTGCGGAGCGTTGGAGGATAACATGAACAACAAACATTTTGAAGATTTAGAAATGTCGGCAACAATAGTGGAATTTTTCTATATTTTATTAAAAATATTTTCGATTGCGGAAATTGTCGGTAGCGTTGTTGGCGGTGTAATTTTGTGGGTGCGTTTTTCGACATTATACGGAGCTTTGCTTCTGTTTCTTGGCTCGTTTAGCGGAGTTATTAGCCTTATCGTTGCATGGCTTTCAAATATTGTGCTTAATTGCTTTTTGGATTCTACGCATGTTACGAAAGAATTGTATGAATCGTCAAAACCGAAAGACGTCGTAAAAAGCGTTTACATAATTTTCAATACGAAAGAAAAGGTATATGCATCCGAGATAACCGACGACGGAATCGATACTAGCGCAAATGCAGACGATGCGATGTTGTTTGACACAATGCAAGATGCAAAACAAGTTGTTGATGATTTCGGACTGGTCAAGAATAAGGGATGGGTTATTAAACAGGCAAAAATATAACACCGCTTTACATACCGACGGCGAGATGATAAAATGTCCGTATGGACGAAAAGAAAAAACGTGTGGTCGTCGGTATGTCCGGCGGCGTGGATAGTGCGGTTGCGGCTGCTCTTTTGAAGGAGCAGGGTTTTGACGTTGTCGGACTTTATATGTCCAACTGGAAAGAAACCGACCAAAGCGGATGTTGCACGGGCGAACAGGACTGGACGGACGTGCAGTATGTTTGTGACAAAATCGGTATCCCGTATTATTCGGTGGATTTTTCCGAGCAGTATATGAACAACGTATTCAAGCTCTTTGTGGACGAGTACAAGAAAGGCAGAACACCGAATCCCGACGTGCTTTGCAACCGTGAAGTGAAATTCGGGCCGTTTGCCGATTTTGCTCGCGAACTCGGAGCGGACTATGTTGCAACGGGGCATTATTGCAGAATCCGCCACGACGGCGATATGCATTATTTGCTTCGCGCAAAGGACGACAACAAGGACCAGACATATTTTCTCAATCAGGTGTCGTCGCACCAACTGCGCGACGTGATGTTTCCGCTCGGCGATTTGACAAAACCCGAGGTGAGAGAGCTTGCGCTCAGATTCGACATCCCGGTTGCAAAGAAAAAGGACAGCACGGGCATTTGCTTTATCGGCGAGCGCAATTTCAGACAATTCCTCTCTCAATACATTCCGATGAAAGACGGCGACATTGTCACGCAGGACGGCAAGGTGGTCGGCAGACATCACGGCGTATATTTCTACACGCTCGGACAGCGCAGAGGATTGGGTATCGGCGGAAGCGTAGACGGCACGGGAGAAAGGTGGTTTGTTCTCGGCAAAGACGTTGAAAAAAATCTTCTCATAGT
>CAKQGN010000009.1:0-2500 GCA_934233745.1 uncultured Clostridia bacterium | reverse complement strand
TGTGGGCTGCAACCCGCCCACATGAAGTCGGAGTTGCTAGTAATCCCGAATCAGCATGTCGGGGTGAATGCGTTCCCGGGCCTTGTACACACCGCCCGTCACGCCATGGGAGCTGGTAATACCCAAAGTCGGTGCACCAACCGCAAGGAGGAAGCCGCCTAAGGTAGGATCAGTGACTGGGGTGAAGTCGTAACAAGGTAGCAGTACCGGAAGGTGCGGCTGGATCACCTCCTTTTAAGGAGCCGAAAGGCAATCCTGTGAAGGCAGTTGTGAAAACGACTGTCGACCGAGAGGTCGAAAATCGAAAGTTTGTACAAACTTACCAAAAAATGTACGGGATTCACATAAATCCTTTTCCAAGTTCAATTATTGATGGGTACGACTTAGGTCATCGCACATTGACAACTGCATAGCAGCCAACAGAAAAACTCAGGTTTCTGTTGGTCAAGTAAAAAGAGAGTAAAATATCTATAAGTTTAGAGTAATACGAAAAATCTTTCAACAGATTTCAAAGGATTTACCGATTCACAGATATTTTTGCTGAGTAAATTAACAAGAGATTCATTTAATGATCTTATTAGGTTAGACGTATATGATTAAAGCTAATAAGGGCATATGGTGGATGCCTTGGCACCAAGCGCCGAAGAAGGACGTGACAAGCTGCGATAAGCTACGGTGAGCTGCAAATAAGCTTTGACCCGTAGATCTCCGAATGAGGAAACTCACTTCCGGTAATGCGGAAGTATCCATGTATGAATATATAGTACATGTGAAGGGAACCCGGGGAACTGAAACATCTAAGTACCCGGAGGAAAAGAAAGTAAATAAACGATTTCGTAAGTAGTGGTGAGCGAACGCGAAAGAGCCCAAACCGGAGAAATTTATTTCGATGGGGTTCGGACCTGCATAATTCAAAAAATCGTTAGTCGAACATAGTTGGAAAACTAGGCGACACAGAGTAATAGCCTCGTAGGCGAAAACGATTTCAGATGGCGGGTATCCAGAGTAGCACAGGACACGTGGAATCCGGTGTGAACATGTGAGGACCATCTCATAAGGCTAAATACGACTTGGTGACCGATAGCGTATAGTACCGTGAGGGAAAGGTGAAAAGGACCCCGGGAGGGGAGTGAAAGAGAACCTGAAACCATATGCTTACAAGCAGACACAGCACAACTTAATGTGTGGTGTCGTACTTTTTGTAGAACGGGCCGGCGAGTTACGTTGCGTAGCGAGGTTAAGTGATTAAGTCACGGAGCCGAAGCGAAAGCGAGTCTGAAACTGGCGACATAGTTGCGTGACGTAGACCCGAAACTGGATGACCTAACCATGAGCAGGTTGAAGCAGTGGTAAGACACTGTGGAGGACCGAACCCACGTTCGTTGAAAAGACCGGGGATGACTTGTGGTTAGCGGAGAAATTCCAATCGAATCCAGATATAGCTGGTTCTCCTCGAAATAGCTTTAGGGCTAGCCTCTGAATAGATTACTGATGGTAGAGCACTGAATGGGCTAGGGGGCTTCACAGCTTACTGAACCTTATCAAACTTCGAATGTCAGATAATTGTTTTCAGGGAGTCAGACAGCGTGAGATAAGTTTCGTTGTCAAAAGGGAAACAGCCCAGATCTACAACTAAGGTCCCAAAGTACAAGTTAAGTGGTAAAGGATGTGTCAATTCCAAAACAACCAGGATGTTGGCTTAGAAGCAGCCACTCATTTAAAGAGTGCGTAATAGCTCACTGGTCGAGAGAGGGTGCGCCGAAAATTACCGGGGCTAAAACTTGTCACCGAAGTTTAGGAATGTAATTTATTACATTGGTAGAGGAGCAATCTATGCGGGCTGAAGCGGTATCGAAAGGGGCCGTGGACTGCATAGAAGAGAGAATGCCGGCATAAGTAGCGAGAGGGAAGTGAGAATCTTCCCCGTCGAATGCCTAAGGTTTCCTGGGGAAGGTTTGTCCCCCCAGGGTAAGTCGGGACCTAAGCCGAGGCCGAAAGGCGTAGGTGATGGACAGCAGGTAGATATTCCTGCACCACCGAGCGACGTTTAAATGAGGCAATGACACAGTAGGATAGTCAATCCGCGGAGTTGGATTTCTGCGGCCAAATCGTGAGGCTTGCACGTAGTGAAGTACGCGTGCTTTAAGGCTGGGCGATGATGGGGAGTGAAAATTAGTAACGAAGTTGATGAATTCACACTGGCGAGAAAAGTTGCTAAATATGTTGTTAGGTGCCCGTACCGCATACCGACACAGGTGGGCGAGGAGAAAATCCTAAGACGGACGGGATAACCCTTGTTAAGGAACTCTGCAAAATGACCCCGTAACTTCGGAAGAAGGGGAGCCTGCGCGAGCAGGCCGCAGTGAAGAGGCCCAAGCAACTGTTTACCAAAAACACAGGTCTCTGCAAAATCGTAAGATGATGTATAGGGGCTGACGCCTGCCCAGTGCTGGAAGGTTAAGGGGATGTGTTAGCGCAAGCGAAGCACGGAACTTAAGCC
>CAKQGN010000008.1 GCA_934233745.1 uncultured Clostridia bacterium | reverse complement strand
TTGTGCGCCAGCTACGCAACAACACGGCGCAGTCGGACGGTACAACCGTCAAGCTCGGCACTCATATTCTCGCCGCCGTTGCGGCTCGCACTTCGAATAGGCACATACCGTATATAAGCACGCTACGAATAAGTGTTCGTTCGGGTGTGGGTGTCCCACCCGTGTCATTCCGAGGGAACAAAGTGACCGTGGGAATCTAGCCCCAAGGCGCACTCTGAATATGCACATTCCGTTTATAAGTACGCCCTGAATAAGTGTTCGTTTATCCGCTTGCGCACACAGTGCGCTTCACCAAGTTGACAATTTTTTAGGCGGTGGTATACTTTTTGTGGTGCAAGATTTCAATGCTTGTTTCGTAGGCGAAAAGTGCTTTTCGGAGGTATATATGAAAGAAATTACGCTTAAAGTGGAAGGAATGCAGTGCGGTATGTGCGAAAGCCACGTCAATGACGCTGTGCGCAAAGCGGCAAACGTAAAAAAGGTGACATCCTCGCATGCCGAGGGCAAAACGGTTGTGGTTTGCGATGACAAAGTAGATGTCGAAACAATCAAAAACGCAATCCAAAAAGACGGTTACCGCGTGGGAGAAGTTTCGGTTAAACCTTACGAAAAGAGAGGATTGTTTTCTTTTTTCAAAAAATAAAGGTTCAAGATAAGAAATCCGCAAGGCATTAAGTTTTTTTGAGAAGTTAAAAACGATGCCGTTGCTTGTCCTCGAACCATTCGGTTCAAAAATATCGTTTGACATAATATATTGCCATACTTTAAGTATGGTGGTATAATCGATAGAAATAAAACAATTTTGCAGGCAGAATATGAAAAAAGACATTATCAAGTTGCAAGAATTTGTAAAAGAGGGCGGACTCGACGCTTATATCGTGTTTACAAGCGACGATCACGGCAGTGAGTACATTGTCGACCACTTTAAGACACGTGCGTTTTTGAGCGGTTTTACAGGCAGCGCAGGCACGCTTGTCATCACAAAAGACAATGCTTATCTTTGGACGGACGGCAGATACTTCATTCAGGCGGCAGAGCAACTCAAAACGACCGATACCGTGCTTATGAAATCGGGCGAGGAAGGAGTTCCGACGCTTTTTGAGTTTGTACAAAAACTGTCCGATTCACCGAAAATCGCATTTGATTTTTCAACCGCAACCGTCGAATTTGTCGAGACTTTGAAAAAAGCGGTGAAAGGCGTCGAAATCGTCGATTGCGGAGAAATCATCGACCGTATCTGGACAAACCGTCCCGAAATCGAACCTACAAGAGCGTGGTTTTTGCCCGATAAAGCGGCAGGCGAAAGTGTGAAAAGCAAGATTGAAAATTTGCAAAGCGACCTCGAAAAACAAGGTTGCGACGTGGCGCTTGTGTCATCGCTTGACGATATAGCATGGCTTATCAATATGCGCGGAAGCGATATCGAATATAACCCCGTCAATTATGCTTACGCAATAGTGTCGAAGGACGGCGCGACTTTGTTTATGGACGAGAGAAAACTTGACGCAAAAGGCAGAAAATTTCTATCCGAAAACGGCATAAATCTCATGCCGTACCAAGACGTTTACGGCGTTGCTGAACAGCTTTCGGACAGGGTGCTTATCGACAAAGACAAGACAAATTATGCACTCTTTTCCCGTATTGCAAACGCGAAGGAAACCGACGTTTTTCCTACCACACTGCGCAAAGCAATCAAAAACGATATCGAAATAAAGAATATGAAAAAAGCGCACGTCGAGGACGGCGTGGCAATGGTCAGGTTTATGCGCTATCTCAAAGAGAGGGCGGGCAAAGACGATATGAGCGAGATTTCGCTTGCCGACAAGCTCGAATCCTTCAGAAGAGAAAGCAAAAACTTCATAGATTTGAGTTTCGATACGATTTGCGGATACGCTTCAAACGGTGCGATTGTTCATTATTCTGCAACCGCGCAAACCGACAAAAAGGTTGAAAACAAAGGACTTTTGCTGGTTGACAGCGGCGCACAATATCGCTACGGCACAACGGATATCACTCGTACTTTTGCGATGGGAAAGGTCGGAAAAGAAGAAAAAGAAGTTTTTACGATTGTCCTCAAATCGCATATCGCTCTTGCAAGAGCGGTATTCCGCAAAGGCGCAACGGGTGCAAACCTCGATATGATTGCAAGAGCGCCTATGTATAAATTCGGCATGGATTTCAAACACGGCACCGGACACGGAGTAGGGTATTTGCTCAATGTTCACGAAGGGCCGCAAAACATTTCACCGAGAGCGTCATTTCCCAAATACGCCGTTTTGCCCGGTATGATTACGTCCAACGAACCCGGCTTTTACGAAGAAGGCAAGTTTGGCGTAAGACATGAAAATCTTATTCTTTGCGTTGAAAAAGAAAAGACCGCATACGGCACTTTCTGCGAATTCGAAACAATAACGCTTGTGCCGTTCGACCTCGACGCAATCGATGCAAACATGCTTGACGATGAGGAAAAAGAATGGCTCAACGCATATCATGACAGAGTGCGCAAAGTCATCGGGAAGCACCTTTCGGGCAAGGACTTGCGATTCCTCGAAAAAGCGACGAGAAAGATTTGACAAGCCAACCGACGTAAAACGTCGATAATCCGAATCGATAATCCGATTTCGCATGTTTTGTCACAAAAAGCATTTAATAAAACAAAAAGCAGGGTATAAAACCTGCTTTTTGTTTGTACAAAGTAATATATACGATGTCAGTTCGAGCCGTCACGGTTTGTAGATTCGAGTTTGTATTCTTCCGTTTTGGCTGAATCTCCGAGGGCATAGCGATAGTCCTTTTTGACTATATGCTTGATGTAGGGGTATAACAGCACTACAACCGCAAATACCCATGCACCCGGATCTCCGAAGCACAGCGCAATGTATGAGGCGTTGCTTGCAAGAGCATTGGTTGCTCCTCCGTTGACGAGCGGAGGAATGAAAGTGCATATCATCACGCGCGCGATAAGTTCGCCTGCGCCTGCGGCAAGCGTCCAGCCCGATTTGCCTATGCCTTGTACCGCATTGCGCAAAACAAAGAGCATTGACAAAATGAAGAACAGCGACAAGTCGATATAAAGGAAAGTGTTGCCGAAGTATACGGATTTTTCGCTGATTTTGTCCGCCGACAAAAATATATGCTGATATGCTCCGTTTATGGTGAGCAAAAGTCCTATCCCCGCACAAATAACCGTGAGGGCAAAACCGAGCAATATCGCTTGATTTGTGCCTTTTCTCACTCGTTCGACGTTGCCTGCGCCAAGGTTCTGCGCATTGAAACTCACCATTGCAGTGCCGAGAGCCGACAGCGGCGCCATTGCGAAGTTGATAAGTTTGTTTGCAGCTCCCACACCGTTTTGTGCCGGATTGCCGCTGACCATAAGCCCGTTCGGCAACAGGTCGAATTTGATTGTTTCGGAAAGCATGACGATAAGACCTATCGACAGCACGGAAAACTGAAGTCCGAGAGGAATTCCTTGCTTGACATGCGCCCAGATATCCTTCCGGGCAATTTTGAAATCCTGTTTTTTCAGACGTAAAAACTTGTACTTTGCAAAAGTGTAGATAAAACACGCTATCGTGCAAAGCACTTGGGTGAGTATGGTTGCTCCCGCCGCGCCCGCAACGCCCCATTTGAATACTTTGATGAAAAGAAGGTCGAGAGCGATGTTTGTGAGCGTGGATATAAGCAAAAACACAAGCGGAGTAAACGAATCGCCGATACTGCGCAATATGCTGATGATAAAGTTGTAAAACAGTTGTGCAATCGTGCCGAGGAATATCACAAGACAATACGTATACGCCGCCTGAAATACGACGGGATTTTGTTCGGTGACGTTCACCCAGGCAAGCATGGGCTTTATGCAAAACACCGATACGATTGTCAGGACAACGGTTATTGCCGAACATAGGATAAATTGCGTCGCAAAGGATTTGCGCATACCGTCTTCGTCGTGCGCACCCAGTTTTCCTGAAAGCACCACGCAAAAACCCGCCGTGCAACCGAATGCAAATTGCATGAATATGAAAACAAGAGGGGAAGTGTCGTTGACGCCCGCAACCTCATCCGCACTCAGCGTTTGTCCGCATATTGCCGCGTCCGAAAGAATGTAGAGTTGTTGCAAAAGATAGGATATGATTATGGGCAGCGTGAATTTTATCAAGACTTTGATTATCGAGCCTTGCGTCAAGTCGATTTGCCCGAAAAGAGCTTTTATCCTATCCGAAAACGATATGTTTTTTGTTGAGTTTTGTGTTTGCATAGGTTATGTTTTGCGCCTCGCATATAGAGATGTTTCAACGGAAATTGCATTATATTTATCTTAAAGCATACTGTCAAGCATTTTTTTGAAATGTGGTTGCAAAACTTTTTTGACATGACAAAGAAAATATAAGAGTATAGCAACGGCGCATATCGACCGTTATTTATTGAAACGCAGGCGGGCGCAGGCATCCGCACATGCGTATGCGTGCGAAAACAACATATTTTTGCAATAGACAAAAACGGCGTTTTGTCGTTTATCTGGCAAAAAAAATACCCTTCGTGTATTGTTAAAAAAATTTTTAATGAAAATGCAAAATAGTGTCGATTTTCGTTTGACATCGGCGAATCGTTTTGGATATAATGCCCGTATCATCAAGAGCAAACCAAATCGCAACGCACAACCTGCGGAATACCGATTCCGCAATCACCACTAGATATTGTGGTAAAGGAGCGCGCTATGAAGATTTTGGAGGAGCGCATCCTGAGGGACGGCAAGGTTAAGCCCGGAAACGTTCTCAAGGTCGGCGGATTTCTCAATCATCTTATTGATCAACAACTGTTGGACGAGATTGGCAAGGAAATTTCTGCGCTCTTTTGCGGACAAAATATAACCAAAATTCTGACGATAGAGGCATCGGGGATAGCCATAGCATGCGCAGCCGCGCACTATGTGAAAGCTCCGGTGCTTTTTGCTAAGAAAAGTAAGACCATAAATATATCCTCGGACTGCTACTGCGCCGAGGTTTATTCTTTTACCCACCAAGTGACAAAGGTGATTATGGTCGAAAAGGATTTCATCTCAAAGGACGACAGAGTTCTTATCGTGGACGATTTCCTCGCAAACGGAGCGGCTATCAACGGACTTATGAGCATTGTCGAACAGGCAGGCGCAACGCTTGTGGGGTGTGCGGTCGCAATCGAAAAAGGTTTTCAGGGCGGTGGCGATGCGTTGAGGGCGCAGGGTATCAACGTCCAAAGCCTTGCTCTTATCGACAGCATGGACGACGAAGGCCATATCGTATTCCGCAATTAAAGCAATTTGCGCCATAACGGCGTGAATATAGACAAAACAACAATGCCTAATGGCAAAATTAAAGGAGAAACGCATGAAAAAGAAAGTATTGGCACTTGTGCTTTGCT
The DNA here is from genome assembly GCA_934233745.1 of uncultured Clostridia bacterium. Lineage (GTDB taxonomy): Bacteria > Bacillota > Clostridia > Christensenellales > CAG-917 > CAG-475. Next base: position 71,524 of record CAKQGN010000008.1, on the reverse strand, counting down.
TGGCTCTCGTAACCGCATTGGTTATCGGTTTGGTTGCTTGCAACGGCAGAACCGACGATGAAAATATCGTCAAATTGCCCTCTTACCAAATCGAATCACCTGATTATTCCAAACTTGTTATCCCCAAGGATTTCAAAATCGGTATGATCTGCTTGCACGATGAAAACTCTACTTACGACAAGAACTTTATCAACGCAATGCAAGAAGTTCAAAGAGAATTTAACCTCACCGACGAACAAGTCCTTATGGTTACAGGTGTCCCCGAAGAAGAAAGATGCTATACCGAAGCAAAGTCGCTTGCTCAAAAAGGCTGCAATATCGTGTTTGCCGACTCTTTCGGACATCAAGAATATATGCTTAAAGCAGCAAAAGAATATCCGAATACTCTTTTTGCACACGCAACCGGCACAACCGCTCATACTGACGGCGTCAAAAACTTTGTCAACGCATTTGCTTCCATCTATGAGGGCAGATACCTTGCAGGCGTTGCGGCAGGCATGAAACTCAACGAAATGATTGCAAACGGCAAAATCACTAAAGAACAAGCAAAAATGGGTTATGTCGGCGCATTCACATACGCTGAAGTTATCTCAGGTTATACCTCCTTCTATCTTGGTGCAAAATCCGTTTGCCCCGATGTCAAAATGGATGTTACGTTCACCGGCAGTTGGTACAACGAAACAAGAGAAAAGAACGCTGCACTCAGCCTTATCAACAAAGGCTGCGTCCTCATCAGCCAACACGCTGACTCCATGGGCGCACCCAACGCTTGCGAAAGCAAAGGCGTTCCCAACGTTTCTTACAACGGCTCCACAGTCAAGGCTTGCCCCGATACGTTCATCATCTCTTCAAAAATCAACTGGGCACCTTACTTCAGATACATCATTGCTAAAACCGTAAATGGTCAAACTGTTGAATCCGACTGGACCGGCTCTCTCAAGAACGGCTCGGTTGAACTTACTGACCTTGGCGGCAACGCAATGGCAGAAGGCACTGTTGAAAAAATCGTTGAAGTTCGCGACAAACTTTTGAAAGGCGAACTCAATGTGTTTGACACAACTACGTTTACTGTTAACGGAAAGCCCGTTGATTCTGTGAAAGTAGAAGGTCAAGAAGTGATCCAAAACGGTGTGTTTATGGAATCCAGCTTGCGTTCGGCTCCTTATTTCGAGCTTCAAATCGACGGAATCACACTTCTCAACAAGGTATATGATCCGAAGGATGTTACCGACGACGATTTTAAGGCTTAATCTCGTATATTAAGTTTGAATAAGCGGGCATTGCCCGCTTATTCAAACAAATTTTTTTCGGTTTGGCACCCAAGGGTGCTTAACTCATTTTCGGAGGACATACAATGAGCGACATCATTGTTGAAATGAAAAACGTTTCCAAGAGATTCGGAAGTACCATTGCAAACGAAAACGTGGATTTTGACGTTCGCAAAGGAGAAATACTTTCCGTACTCGGCGAGAACGGAAGCGGTAAAACCACTCTTATGAATATGCTTGCAGGTATATATTATCCGGATGAAGGACAAATTTTCGTTGGCGGAGAAGAAGTGGTTATCAAATCGCCCATAGACGCATTTAAGTACAGAATCGGCATGATTCACCAGCACTTCAAACTTGTGGATTTGTTTACCGCTTGCGACAATATCATTTTGGGCGAAAAATTCGCGTTCGACTATAAAGGCGAATCCGAGAAAATTAAAAACGAAAAGAAAGACGATGCCAAATCCGGATTTTTGGCTGTTTTGAAATATATAGCGTTGCCGTTTAGGGCATTCGGCGCATACGTTAAATTTGACTATTTGAAGCGAAACAGAGCAAAAAAACTTCAAGAAGTCGTGGATAAATACGGTTTCAGTCTTGATTTGTCAAGAAAAGTTTACGATTTGTCTGTTTCCGAAAAACAAACTGTTGAAATTATAAAAGTACTTTATCGAGGTGCGGATGTTCTCATTCTCGACGAGCCGACCGCAGTTTTGACGCCTCAGGAAATCAAAAAACTGTTCGACGTTTTGCGCAAGATGAGAGAGGACGGGAAATCAATCATCATAATCACGCACAAACTCAACGAGGTCATGGAGATAAGCGACAGAGTTGCGGTTTTGCGCAAAGGAAAACATATCGCAACCGTCAATACTTCTGAAACGAGCGAGCAAGAACTTACCGAAATGATGGTTGGAGAAAAAGTGGAACTTGCAATCAACAGAACCGTGCCACATGATACGAAAAAGCGTCTTGTCGTTGAAAATCTCACTTGCAAAAACAGAGAGGGTATGTTTGCGCTCTCTGACGTTTCATTCAACCTTTATGCAGGCGAAATTCTCGGTGTTGCCGGTATTGCAGGCAGCGGACAAAGAGAAATGCTCGAGTCAATTGCGGGGCTAGTGCGTCTTGAAGGCGGTGACGTCAAATATTTCGATCCAAAACAAAACGAGCAAGAAATCGATTTGCGCTCCAAAACACCCGTGCAAATCAGAGAACTCGGCGTCAGACTTTCATTTGTCCCCGAAGACAGACTCGGCATGGGGCTTGTCGGAAGCATGAACCTTGTCGACAATATGATGCTCCGCTCATATAGAAAAGGACATTCGATCTTTGTCGATAGACAGTCGCCCAAAAATCTTGCGGAAACAATCGTGCACGACCTTGAAGTCGTTACGCCGTCCGTAAAAACGCCCGTCAGACGTTTGTCGGGCGGAAACGTGCAAAAGGTGCTTGTCGGACGCGAAATCGCCGCATCGCCCACCGTGCTTATGGCGGCGTATCCCGTAAGAGGCTTGGACATCAACTCGTCATATATGATTTACAATCTTCTCAACGAGCAAAAAGAGAAGGGTGTGGCGGTAATGTTTGTCGGTGAGGACCTCGACGTTTTGCTTGCCTTGTCGGACAGAATTCTCGTTATGTGCGGCGGAAAAGTCAGCGGTATAGTCGACGCAAGAGAGGCAACGAAAGAACAAATCGGTATGCTTATGACCAAAATGCCAGACGAAGTGGCAATTTGTGACAACTACAACGAAAAGGAGGAAAACGAGAATGACTAAAACCGTCAAAGAACCTCTTTTCCATCTCGTAAAAAGGACTGATTCAAGTGCCAAAAGAGCGTGGCTTATCCGTGTTGCGGCATTTGCAATTTCAATCTTGTTGTGCGCAATCGTTACGGTTGCCGCATCCGGCAAAGGGATAGGATTCTTTTTCAAATACTTTTTTCAAGGTGTTTTCGGATCGGAATTGCAGATTTGGTCTGCTTTGCGCGAAACGGCAATACTTTTGTTGATCGCTCTTGCAATCACACCTTGCTTCAAAATGAAGTTTTGGAATATCGGCGCAGAAGGTCAAGTGCTTATGGGTGCGCTCGGATGTGCCGTAATAGTCTACTTTTTAGGCGGTAAAATCAACGACGCAGGTACAATTATACTTTCGTTTATGCTTTCGCTCGTTTTCGGTATGGCTTGGGCGGTCATTCCCGCATTGTTCAAGGCAAAATGGAACACCAACGAAACACTGTTGACTCTTATGATGAATTATATTGCAACTTGCATTGTCAGCTTCTTCATCAAAAAGGTTAAGCCGAACGGCACCGGCGATTTACCTTTGTCCGACGGCGTCGTTCCACCCATTGCGGGCAATGAGTATATATTGACAATCCTTATCGTTGTCGTTTTAACGATTCTCATCGCAATTTATTTGAAGTATAGCAAACATGGTTATGAACTTACGGTTGTAGGGGAAAGTCCGAATACGGCTCGTTATATCGGCATCAATTCCAAAAAAGTCATAATTCGTACACTTATACTTTGCGGAGTGATGTGCGGTATCGCGGGTTTTATTCTCGTTTCCGTTCAAAACCACGCAGTCAAGGAAACAGCTGTCAACGGCAGAGGTTTTACGGCGGTTTTGATTTCTTGGCTTGCTCATTTCAATCCGCTTGCTATGACTCTTACCTCATTCCTCGTTGTGTTTATCACAAACGGTTCAAGTGAGGTCGGAACATATGGTAGACTCGGCACGTCTTATCCTTCGGTTATGACCGGAATATTCTTCCTTTGTATTATTGCGACCGAGTTTTTCATCAACTATAAGGTGGTATTCAAACACTCTCATGAATCAAAGAAAAGCAAGACAAATACGGTCGGCGCACTCGGCGAGGAAAACGAACAAGAAATCGTAATAAGTGAAACAGTAGAAAAACAAGAGGGTAGTATGCACATAGATGTCGTGCAAGACGTTGTCCATGATTCAAACGGCGCCGAAATCGAACAAATCGAGATCGAAACCGTCCAAAGTGAATCAAAGGAGGAGAAGTGATATGGTTGAACTTATCATTCAGGCAATTCAAATCGGCGCAGTGTTTTTGTTTGGCTCAACCGGTGAAACGCTCATTGAAAAATCGGGACACCTGAACCTCGGTATACCCGGAACCATGTGCCTTGGAGCCGTAGGCGGTTGTATCGGTGCAAATCTGGCTTACAACGGCGGTGCAAGCAACTTCGGAGTTATATTGATTGCAATCTTCATGGCAATGCTTTTTGCAGGATTTATGGGCTTGATATACGGCTTCTTTACAATCACGCTAAGATGCAATCAAAATGTTACTGGACTTACTCTTACAACTCTCGGCACGGGAACTCTCGGATTTTGGGGACGCTTGATGGGCAAGGCGGACGTATCTTTTGCGCGTGCAAGCAAGTGCTTTACCGCTCCGTTGTTTGGCAATGTCGGCAGCGATGCTTTTTCTCAAATATTCTTTTCCCACGGCGTGTTGATTTATCTTTCGGTTGTCGTGGCAATTATCGTTGCTTTCGTTCTTAAAAAGACGAGAAAAGGTCTTTCACTTATGGCTGTGGGGGAAAATCCTGCGGCTGCAGATGCTGTCGGTATCAATGTCATCGGTTATAAATATACGGCATGTGTGCTTGGCGCGGCTATCGCAGGTATTGGCGGAGCATGCTATATTCTGACTTGTACACGAGGATCTCTGGAATATGTCGTCGATGCGTTTGGTTGGCTTGCTGTTGCACTCGTTATCTTCTCGTTGTGGAGACCGGGACTTGGTATTTTCGGTTCTTTCATTTTCGGTTTGCTTTATATTGTTGCATACTACGATATCATCGAAACCGATCTTGCAGGCAAAGAATTAATACAAATCATACCTTACGCTGTTACGGCATTGGTGCTTATCATCATCTCGTTTTTCAACAAGCGTGAAACCCAACCGCCGGCGGCACTCGGCGTGTCATACTTTAGAGAAGACAGATAAAGGCTTGTCTGTGTATACAAAAAAAAGCAATGCGTCATGCATTGCTTTTTGTTTTTCATGCAAATATTTGTTGTGTTGTTAAGAAAAAGGAAAACGCAATAATAAAATCGGTGTCGTTGGTTCATATCACATAGATTTCATATAATATGCTCAATTATTAATTAGTAAAAAAAAACCAAGTGAAAACACGATATGTGTTACAATATAAGGTGTCCATACAATTGACTTAAACACAAAAAGTAAGAAATCCGTAGTAATTAGTAGCACTCTGAAAGGGAAAAGCAAAACCGCATAAAAACACGTAGGCACAACAGGGTGATACTTGATATACGTATCGTATTCTAATGTTTGCTTGATTTTGCGATTACACATACAATAAATCGCTTTATAGAAAATTATATAAAAGAATTTGCCGCAAAGTTATTGTCTTTTGCAAATAATATGATATAATAGCACGGCAAGCATATGAGATTGCGTATCGGGGATATGGCTCAGTTGGTAGAGCGTCGCGTTCGCAATGCGAAGGTCAGGGGTTCGAATCCCCTTATCTCCACCAAAATAAAACAAGTCGAACCCTGTTCGGCTTGTTTTCTTTGTGGGGAATAAGTGGATTGCGCGATTTTCTTAAAAATCGCACCACGGTTTCACCGTGCGAATCCCTGCGGGCTGACGCTGACGCTATTACGGAAGCGTCCAGGTCGCTTCCTACGAATCCCCTTATCTCCACCACGAAGATATCATACTTTTTGTATGATATCTTTTTATTTATAGCCTTTAGCGACAAAAAAAAGTCCCTCGGATGAGTCGAGAGACTATATTTTTGGCGATATAAGAATTGGATTCTATACTTGCATTGTTGCAAGTGGCAATCAATACTTGAATTGCTCTGTGAAGTAGGCGACGAGGTTGTCGATGGGCAGACGGACTTGCGCCATGGTGTCGCGCTCACGCACGGTTACGCAACCGTCTTCAAGCGTGTCGAAGTCAACGGTGACGCAATATGGCGTGCCGATTTCGTCTTGACGGCGATATCTCTTGCCGATCGATGCCGACGTATCGAAATCGCAGGCAAAGTGTTTTGAAAGTTCGATATAGAGTTCTTCCGCTTTGTCGTTGAGTTGCTTTTGCAATGGCAGAACCGCCACTTTGACGGGAGCGAGAGCGTGGTGCAAGTGAAGCACGACGCGAGTGTCGTTTTCGCCAACTTGCTCTTCATCGTATGCATCGCAGAGAAACGCGAGGAACACGCGATCTGCGCCGAGGGAAGGCTCGATGACATACGGCACGTATTTTTCGTTGGTGACGGGGTCGATATAGGAAAGATCTTTGCCCGACGTTTTGATGTGTTGATTCAAATCGTAGTCGGTGCGGTCCGCAACGCCCCAAAGCTCACCCCAGCCGAACGGGAATTTGTATTCGAAGTCGGTGGTTGCCTTGGAGTAGAAGCAAAGCTCTTCCTTGTTGTGGTCGCGGAGTTTGAGATTTTCGTCTCTCATGCCGAGATTGAGAAGCCATTGGTGACAGAAGTTCTTCCAGTATGAAAACCATTCGAGGTCGGTTCCGGGTTTGCAGAAAAATTCAAGTTCCATTTGTTCGAATTCACGAATACGGAAAATAAAGTTGCCCGGTGTGATTTCGTTGCGGAAGCTCTTGCCGATTTGTCCTATGCCGAAAGGCACTTTTTTGCGGGTTGTGCGTTGCACGTTTTTGAAGTTGACAAAGATACCTTGCGCTGTTTCGGGGCGGAGATAGACGGTGGATGTCGAATCTTCCGTCACGCCGATAAAAGTTTTGAACATGAGGTTGAATTTTCTCACGCCCGTAAAATTGCTGTTTCCGCAAACGGGGCATGGAATCTTATGTTCGATGATGTATTGCTCCATCTGCTCGTTTGTCCAGCCCGCGATATTTACGTCAAGACCGTGTTTTTGATTGTAGTCTTCGATGAGATCGTCCGCACGATGACGGGATTTGCAGGATTTGCAATCCATCAAGGGGTCCGAAAAGCCTCCGATGTGACCGCTTGCTTGCCATGTGGTCGGGTTCATGATTATTGCGCTGTCAAGACCTACGTTGTAGGGATTTTCAACGACAAATTTCTTCCACCATGCCTGCTTGATGTTGTTTTTGAGCTGAACGCCGAGAGGGCCGTAGTCCCAAGAGTTGGAAAGTCCTCCGTAGATTTCGCTGCCGGGATAAACGAAGCCGCGATTTTTTGCCAGGGCAACAAGTTTGTCCATAGTCAGTTGTGCCATAATAAAAACTCCTTTCGCACTCATCCGGAATGATGAGCCGACAAATATTATCTATAAGATAATAGAATAAAGCGCGCAAAAAGTCAAATTCTTTGGCGATAAAGGCAAAAACGACCGAGATTTCGGCCGTTTTTGTTTCGATTGTTCCGCTCAAAGAAAACGAGCGGAGCGAGCATCAAGCGGACAATCTTGCGAAATTGCGGATTGAGTCTTTATCCGTGTATGAACCGATGGCATAGATTTTCCGCGCGATAGAAGAGTAAAATCAAGCGTGGCTCTCGGCAATGCGCGTTTATAATGCGTTGCCGTTGCCAAAGCAACGATTTTTACTTGCAGCAGCCGCAGCCGTTCCCACCGCCGCAAATGCAGGAGAGGATGAGAATGAGCCATACAAGGTCGCAACTATTGCATCCGCCCATCGATGTACAACCGCCGTTGTTGAGAAGCATCAAGAGCAAAATGATATCGCAACAATTGCAGCCGCATCCGTTTGCACCGTTTGTAAAAAATCCGTTCATGTTATGTACCTCCTTAAAGATTCGGATTGCTCCTACATTACCTTACGCAACCTGCGAAAATTGTGTGACAGAGGCATTGAAACGATTATGTCCAAATATATTTTTGTGTGGACCAATTAAAGCGGATGATAGGACTTGTGGCGGGATTGCTTCTCACGCTTGTTGTTTCGGGATTATGCTCGTTGTGCTTCAACATGGACTTAAACTGGTGGATTGCGCTTGAAAAACCGTCGTTTGTGTTGTCGGGAGGGTGGTTTTCGGTTTTTGTTGCGGCAAGCTATTTGTCGAGCGTACTTGCCATATCCCGTCTTGTTGAGTTCAAACATATTTTCCCGTCCATGTTGTATTTTGTGATTTTGGGAGTGTTTTGCATTTTGTTTATGCTTGCGTTTTTCACCCTCAAAAATTTGCTTTTCGGATTGATATGTATGTGCGTCGTGCTTGCCGTGTCCTATATGCTGTTCATACGCTTTCTCACCAAGGAAATAAAAATCGCAATCGAGTTTTTGCCGACGTTTCTTTTCAATATTTACGGATATTTGTGCGTGCTGTGTATCTTTTTGAACAACTGAAAAGCGCAATTTTCATTTGTTGACACATTACAATTTGTTTAGTATTATAAAAACAAATAGACGCGTGACGTGCGTATATTGTTATTTGATTTTTTGCAAAACTTGTCGGAAACAATTGATTTTGTTGCAAATTTGTTGCAAATATCCGGCAGTTTTTCGGGGATTTTCCTGTGTCGATTTGTTAAACTTCAACCGTAAGCTAAGGCTTACAATAAACAAAAGGAGTAAAACCATGAAAACGGAAAAATCTTTGAAAATCAAGATAACTGCGGTTGCTATCGTCACTGCGCTGGCAGTTGCCGCGATTACGCTCTTGGTGGTATTCTTGCCAAAACGCACGGTTGCGAATGCGACAACCGACAAGACGGCGAATGCCTCTCAAGTCACTCAAACGATGTCTCAAATCGAAAGTTTGGAAAATCAGTATCAAAAAGCATTCGACGACAACGCGGAACTTTGGGAAAAGTATTTTGCAGAGCTTCAAAAACTTGACGAACTCCCCGACAACTTTGACGAAAAGGCGTTTATCGGAAGCCTGAGCGTTTTGAGCGACGACGAAAAGGCAACGCTGTTGAAAAACGTCGACGTGCTTGACGAACTCGATGCACAACTCGAAAAACTCTACGGCGAATTGTTCGATACCAACGAAGACATGCTCTACGGCGACTGCGCCGACGGCAATTGTGAAGCAGACGGTTCCTGCGGCGACAACGATATGCTCTTTATCGAGTGCGACGAAAACTTTTTCGGCGACAATTTCGGCAAATTGTGTGACGAGGCAGAGCTTGCAAACGACCAAATTCAAGCCCTCAGAAAAGAATTTGACGACATTGTGGACGCTCGCCAAGACCTTTGGAACAAGGTTTATGAATCCTATGACAATCTTGACGAGAACTTCGATTATGCAAACTTTGACGAAGCCACCTACATTGCGTCATTGACAACTTTGACAGCGGACGAGAAAGACGTTTTGCTCAAAGACCTTGCAAAACTCGATGAAATCGCAAACAAACTCACTGCGCTTTGCGGTGCGAATTGCGGCAGATAAGAATCAATAAAACATAAAGCAAAACCCTTAAACGAAAAACAAATACTACAACGAAATCACAAAAACCGAAAAACCGACAAAAGGCGTTGCGATATCGCAACGCCGATTGCCGTGAGAGGGCTTATGGCATACAAAATTTACATTGCCGACGACGAAAAGAATATACGGGAACTTCTGAAAAACTTTCTTCAGAGCGACGGATACGAAGTGAGCGCATTTGAAACAGGCGACTTGCTTCTTTCGGCGTTTGCAACAGAACCGGCAGACCTTGTCATTATGGACATTATGATGCCGGGGCGCGACGGAGTTGAATGCGTAAAGGAATTGAGAGAGGTTTCGTGTGTGCCGATTATTCTGCTCACCGCAAAGGACGGCGAACTCGATTATGTCAACGGAATAATGTTGGGCAGCGACGATTATATTACAAAACCGTTTCGTCCGACATTGCTTTTGATGAGGGTGAAGGCTCTTTTGAGACGTGCGGAAATGAGCGGTGCAAACAATCAGAAAAGCAAAGTGCTGAAATACGCCGACTTGACGTATTCGGAAGATGAACATTCGGTTTTGAGAGATAAAACCGTTGTTCCGCTGACCAAGACGGAAATGAACGTTTTGGCATTTATGATGAACGAGCCGCAAAAAACCTATTCTCGCGACATCTTGTTGGACGAGATTTGGGGGCTTTGCGATGACGTCGAAACACGCGCTATCGACGAAACCGTAAGACGAATCAGAAAGAAACTCGCAACCGCAAAGAGCGTCGTTACGATTGAAACGGTGTGGGGATACGGATATAAACTGAGCAACACGGAGAAATAAAAATGACAAGAATCAAACTGAAAATAGTGCTGACTTGCTTATGTTCGGTTGCGCTTATACTTTGCGCGCTTCTTGTCGTCGTAAACGTCGCAATACCAAAAAATCTTGAAACTCAGGCAAAAAAAGCAATTGAAAACGAAAGCAGCGAATACTATCCCGACGACGAAAAGCCGGGAGTGAATTTTTTGAGCGCAAGCGTAGCGTATCTCGAACTCGGACAGTCAAACGAAGATTTGGTGTATCTCACCGAAACGGAGAAAGCTGTTCTGGGATTTTGCGACAAAAACACGCTCGCTCACGGCAAGTTTTACCGAATACAGGATAAAAATCGAAATATAGTTCTGGCGGTATACGAGTCCAATGAAAATTTGTCCGAAAAATACGAGTATGTTCTTTATGCCGACATAAGCGCAATCATCAATTATGTCGGATGGCTCAACTGGATGTTTTGCGGTGCGGTGGTAATAGTCGGCGCGGCGGTGTGCGTTATAGGTCTGAAACTCGGCAAAACAATAGAGTCTGCGCAGGAGATAAGGCAGTCGTTTTTTCAAAACGCCTCGCACGAACTCAAAACGCCGCTTATGGCGATTCAGGGCTATGCCGAGGGCATACAAACAGGCGTTTTGCCAACCAAGGAATCGGCGGGGATTATCCTCGAAGAGAGCGACCGTATGACGACTCTTATCGAGGAGTTGCTTGCCCTTTCAAAGATAGATTCGGCGCAAACAAAGTCCGACTTCAAACCGACAAATCTTGTCGATATCGTAAGGAGCGTCGTATGCTCGCTCGCCCCCGCCTTTGAAAACAGCCAAAAGCAAATTCAAACGGAACTTTGCGACGAGGCTATGGTGTCGTGCGACGAAAAGCAAATGCGAAAAGCCATATCCAACCTCATATCCAATGCGTTCAAGTTTTGCAAAAGCGCGGTGTCGTGCAAATGCACCGTTGAAAATCACAAGGTCGTTCTGACAATCTCCGACGACGGCGAGGGTATTGACAAAGGGGACGTTATGCACATTTTCGACAGATTCTACACCGGCAAAAACGGCAATACGGGCATAGGACTTGCGCTCACCAAAGAGATAGCCAAGCTCCACGGCGGCGACGTGAAAGCCTACAACCGAAACGGCGCAGTGTTCGAAATGATTTTGCCACAGGCTAAGACATCGATAAATCGTTGAACGGATTGTTTGAAAGATACAATAGTAATCGACGGTCTTTGCGGCGGTCGATTTTTCTTGTTGATAATATCCGAATAGTTTGGTATACTATTGTAAATTTAATGTAACATTGCGCACGATATGCACGCTTGCGCATGAGAGGTACAAGATGATTCTCACAATGGACATCGGCAACACCAACATCAAATACGGTGTTTTTGACGGCGACAATTTGATTGCGTCGTGGAGAGTTTCCACGATGGCGTCGCGCACTGCGGACGAGTACGGAATGGTTCTTTACGATTTGCTCAATCAAAGAGGCGTGCGTTTTGACGACATAGACGCTTGCGTTATGTCCTCGGTTGCGCCTGCGCTCAACTATACGATTGACCATATGTGTCGCGATTACATCGGAAAAGAGCCGCTTTTGGTGTCGGCAACGACGGATACGGGCTTGAAGATTGCCTACACGCACCCGACGCAACTCGGCACGGACAGAATCGTCGGGGCGGCTGCGGCATACAAGTTTTACGGCGGGCCGATAATTGTGGTGGATTTCGGCTCGGCAACGACGTTCAATCTCGTCACAAAAGACGGCGTATACCTCGGCGGAGCGATTGCGCCCGGCATCAAGACCGCAACGGAATCTCTTGTCACGACGGCTGCGAAACTTCCGAGAATCGAACTTGAAAAACCACAAAATATCGTGGGTACGGACACAAAAAGTTGCATGCAAAGCGGTATTGTTTACGGATACACGGGACTTGTGAAATACCTTGTTGACAAGTACAAGGAACTTGACCAGATGCAGGGCGCAAAGGTTGTGGCTACGGGCGGACTGAGCGTGCTTGTAGAGAATGTCGAGCCCAATCTTATCGACGTCACCGACCGTGCGCTTGCGCTCAAAGGCTTGAAATACATTTACGACAGAAACAATAAAAAGAAATAAGTTTTGATTTGCAAATCGTTGCATTGCGACGTTGCGAATAAGGAATTGCAATATGAAAAAAATAGGGGTTGCGTTGCTCGGACTCGGCGTCGTGGGTGGCGGAACGTATGAAATACTGCGCGACAAGCGCGAAATGATAAAGCAAAACGAGGGACTTGACATCGAAGTCAAACGCGTTCTTGAAAGAAATCTCGTTAGATGCGAAGAACTCGGCGTCGACAAATCCATAGTCACGCAAAATATCGACGATATTTTAAGCGACGACGATGTGCAAATCGTTGCGGAGTTTTTTGGCGGCGTAGAGCCTGCAAAGAGTTTTCTCGTCAAAGCGTTGGAAAAAGGCAAAAGCATTGTCACGGCAAACAAAGAGATGTTTGCAAAAAGTTGGCACGAGCTTGAACTCGCCGCAAAAAAGAGCGGTGCAGGCTTGTATTTCGAGGCAAGTTGCGTTGGTGGCGTACCCGTCATTCGCACGCTTACGGACAGTATGCAGGCAAACCGCATAACCTCGCTCAAAGGCATTGTCAACGGTACGACAAACTATATTTTGTCAAAGATGAGCGATGAGGGTGTGGATTATCAAACCTGCCTCAAAGAAGCGCAAAAGCTCGGCTATGCCGAGGCAGATCCCACCGCGGACGTCGAAGGTTTCGATTCCACCTACAAAAACAGCATTTTGTCCTCGCTTGCCTACAAAAAGAGAGTGCCGATCGAAAAGATTTATCGCGAGGGTATTTCAAATATATCCGTTGAGGACATTGCAATAGGCAAAGAGCTTGGCTACGCAATCAAATTGCTTGCGATTTCCAACGTGACGGACGGCAAAATCGAGGCGAGAGTACACCCTGCGTTTTTGCCGCAAACTCATCCGCTTTCGTCCGTAAAAGGCTCTTTCAACGCGCTTTATATCCACGGTGACAGCGTTGATGACGTTATGCTGTACGGTAGGGGCGCAGGCGCATTCCCGACGGGCAGCGCAATCGTGAGCGACATTGTGTTTGCAGCGGGAAAACAAGCGCACAGAAGATTTGATTTTATGACTGAAAGCGAAATCTCGGATAACGATTTCGCAAGCGATTTTTCATCGAAATACTATGTGCGCATACACGTTCGACAAAGCAAAGATTCGCTTGCCAAAATATCTGCGGTATTTGCAAAAAACCGTATATCTATTCAATCGGTTTTGCAAAAAACCACCAAAGACGGCAAAGATTGTCTGGTGTTTGTCACCGACAAAACAAGCGAAAGCAATATGAAAAACACGCTTTTGCAAATTGAAAATCTCGACGTCACAAACGGCGTTGTCGCACTCGTCAGAGTTGAGGAATAATCATGGTGCTTTTCTTTGCCAAAGGCAAGGTCGACAGTGACAAATTTGTCAAATTCTGCTATGGTCATTATAGAGATATAATGGCGCAGTACGGTGCGGATTTGCCAAAAGAGGTTGAAATCATCCGTTCAGACGGCGAAAAACCTCGCTTTGACACGGACGAGGCGTACTTCAATCTTTCGCATACGGACGGCGTTGTTATGCTTGGCATATCGCACGCCCCGATCGGCGTTGACATCGAGAAGATACGCGATATCGACTTCAAGAAATTCGACTTCATAGATGCAGCAAATATTGAAGAATTCTTTGAAAAATGGACGGAAAGAGAGAGTTATCTCAAATTTACCGGTGAAGGTTTATCTGCTTTCAGGCGTGAGATCCCAAAGGACGCTCATTTCGAGCATTTTCCCGTGTGGGAGGACTACCACGCTTGCGTATGCGCCGACGAGCAGAATATCATCGCATACGAAATTGACATTTCCGCCATCGACAACGGCTGACACAATAACAATGTTAATCTTAAAAAACAAAATTATCGAATTATAATCCTTTCTTGTTTAAGAGCAAAAAGGGTGATATAATAAAAAATAAATGAGCAATCGGAGGTATATATGGTTCTCGAAAAAATAAAAGACATTTTGGAAAACGAACTCGGAAAAGACAGAAACGAAATTACGCTCGACAGCGACATCATCAAGGATTTGGGGCTTGACAGCCTGGATATCGTCACGCTTATTATGGCGGTTGAGGATGAATACGGTTTTACCGCCGATGACGACGAAATCGTATCTCTCAAAACAGTCGGCGATGTCGTGAGCTACATAGAAAAGCAAACCAAATAAAAATGATAAATCGGTGCAAAAGGACGGCGCCTCTGCCGTCCTTTGTATTTGAATAATTGATTTGCGGTAATGATTGAACCGATTTCTTTCGGTTACGTTCATTTGCAAAATATACAGTTAAGCAAATTTTTCATAATTTTTATTTTATTTTAGGAAAAAAAGGTTTTTTATTCGTATATATAATTAGAAAACATAAGAAGAGGTATTATGGCAGGCGGTTTTACTCCCGAATTTATGGAGGAACTCAAATACAAATGCGACCTTGTGGAAGTCATTTCGCAGTATGTTCCCTTGCAGAAAAAAGGCGGACGCTATTTCGGGTGCTGTCCTTTTCACAATGAAAAAACCGCTTCTTTTTGCGTAAACAACGGCTGGTATCATTGTTTCGGATGCGGTGCAACCGGCGATGTCGTCAAGTTTGTCATGGAAATGGAATCCGTGTCCTTTTACGACGCCGTGAAGTTGCTTGCCGACAAGGTGGGGATGCAGCTACCCGAAGTTAAGCTCGATCCCGAATACGCCAAAAAGAAGGAACATTCGGATGTTTTGAAACAACTTATGCGCGATGTGGCAAGGTATTATCGCAACAATCTTCTTGATGAAAACAAGGGCAAGGAGGCAAGAGAGTATTTGCACAATCGCTCCCTTGACGACGAGACGGCAAAGCGTTACGGTCTGGGGCTTTCGCTTGACGGAGAGAGCATGGTCGGATATATGCGCCGCAAAGGATATTTGCTCAAAGATTTGGAGGAGTGCGGACTTATTGCCAACACGGAAAGACCGTATGACGCTTTTGCAAACCGAATCATCGTGCCGATTATGGACAGTATGAGCAACGTCATAGCATTTGGCGGACGTATTTATCACGGCGAAAAAGACATTGCAAAATACAAGAATTCCACCAACACCGCACTCTTTGACAAAGGACGCACCATATACGGAGTCAACTTTATAAAGCGCGACAAAAAACTCAACGGCATTGCATACAAGGAACTTATCTTGGTTGAGGGCTATATGGACGTCATATCGCTCGGCGCGAGCGGCATAAAGAATGCCGTTGCGTGTATGGGCACGGCTCTTACGGACGGGCAGGCAAGAGAGCTTTCCCGCATGACGGAAACTTTGTATGTGTGTTATGACGGCGACGGCGCAGGCAAAAAAGCAACGATTCGCAATGTGGATATACTCGCCAAGTTTGTGCAAAACGTCAGAGTTATTTCGTTGGACGACGGCAAAGACCCCGACGAAACCGTGCGCGAGGGCGGAGTGGAGGCGTTTGTCAAAAAGCAAAAAGAGGCGTTGCCCGTCATCGAATACAAACTCAAACTCTGCGCGGACGCAAACAATTTAGGCTCGGTCAACGGGCGCGCAAAATACATACAATCGGCACTTAAAGTGCTGAAAACGATTGATAATCGTGCCGAACGTGAAGTTTATATGGATATTGTGTCCCAAAAAAGCGGCGTATCCGTTGCCACGCTTACGGACGAAGTCGGCATGATTCGTCCGACAAAAATCGAACGGACAAAAGAGAACGACGAAGAAAAAATCGAAAAAACTTTGATTGCGTCGCGTTTTGTACTGAACCGCATTCTGAAAGGCGAGAAGTTTGTGGATATAAGCAAAATAAAAACCGAGTGGCTTGCAAACGATTTGCATAAAGAAGTTTTCGATTGGGCAAAAACCATGCCCGAACATACCGATTTGGTCAATCCGATGTTCAGCAAATTCGGTTATGAAAACGATGAAATCAACAAGATTCTGAATGTCAACATGAAGTTTGCCGACACTATAAGAGAGGCGGATTATTTCGGTGATTGCGTGCTTATGCTTGCAAACGAAAGCGTGGCAAAACGCCTCGAACAAGTCAAAAACGGCTATAACGAACTGTCTGATCCCGAAGCAAAAAGAGCGAGCATTGCGGAGATATCCCGCTTGCAAAAAATATTAAAATCAAAAGACATCAACGATAAACTTTGATTCACCCAGGAGGAGTATAAGTGGACAGAGAACAACTTTTAAAACAAGAGATTGACAAAATCGTCGCCTACGGAAAGAGCAAAGGCTCTATCAGCGAAGACGACATAATGGCAAGACTCGAGCATCTCAATGCGACTGCCGAGGACATGGAGATGGTGTTCAACGCTTTGCAGAACGAAAACGTCAAAGTGGAAGAAACCATCGAAGAGGACGACATCGCTCTTGACAAAATCATCGATTCAAGCGTTGACGACTCGGTGAAAATTTACCTCAAAGACATCGGCAAAGTTCCCCTCCTGACGGCTGATCAGGAAATCGAGCTTGCAAAGCGTATGGAAGAGGGCGATGAGGAAGCAAAGCATATTTTGAGCGAAGCGAACTTGCGCCTTGTCGTGTCCATTGCAAAACGCTATGTCGGCAGAGGCATGCAATTTCTCGACCTCATTCAGGAAGGCAACCTCGGCTTGATGAAAGCGGTTGAAAAATTCGACTACACAAAGGGATTCAAGTTTTCGACATACGCAACTTGGTGGATAAGACAGGCAATCACTCGAGCGATAGCCGACCAGGCAAGAACGATTCGTATCCCCGTGCATATGGTGGAAACCATCAACAAACAAGTGCGCGCCACTCGTCAACTCCTTCAAAAACTCGGCAGAGAGCCGTCGGCGGAGGAGATTGCGGCGTACCTCGGTTGCTCGGTCGAGCGTGTGCGTGAAATTCAAAAAATCGCACAAGACCCCGTATCCCTCGAAACGCCTATCGGTGAGGAGGAAGACAGCCACCTCGGCGATTTTATCGAGGATCACACCTCTCAATCTCCGAGCGAAGTGGCAGAGGGCAATATGCTCAAAGAGCAACTCATTCAAGTGCTTAACACGCTTACTCCGCGTGAAGAAAAGGTGTTGCGTTTGAGATACGGTCTTGACGATTCGCATCCCAGAACGCTCGAAGAAGTCGGCAAGGAATTCAACGTCACTCGTGAGCGTATCCGTCAAATCGAGGCAAAGGCGTTGCGCAAGCTCCGTCATCCAAACCGTCTCAAAAAACTCAAGGATTTCGACTGATGCCGATACGACTTGACCAAAGACTTGCCGCCATAGCGAATCTTGTGGACTATGGCAAGGTTGCCGACGTCGGATGCGACCACGGAAAGCTCGGCTATTATCTTGTAAGCACCGACAGGGCAAGCGAAATCATTGCAACCGATATATCCGCGCCCTCGCTTGCAAAAGCCGAGGAACTTGCCAAAGAAAACGGCGTTCAAGAGGTTATGAAAACACGCCTCGGCAACGGACTCGAACCTGTGGGCGACAGAGAAGTCGACACCGTGATTATCGCAGGGCTCGGAGGCGACGTTATATCCGATATAGTTTTGCGCGCGCATGCGCAAGGCAAGCGTTTTTCACACTTTATACTCTCGCCGAACACTCATCCCGAAAAGGTCAGAGCGGCACTTTCGGAGTGCGGACACACTATTGTGTTTGACCAGATGCTGGAGTGTGCGGGCAAGACATACACCATATTAAAGACCGACGAGGGCAAGAGCGTCCTTACGCAAGAACAAATCCTTTACGGAGCTTTTTTCAAGACAAGCGACAACTTTGCGTATTTTGCAAACAAAGAGATTGCGAGCTTGAAAAATATCCTTGCAAGCAACCCCAAAGCCGTTGAACTCAACGACAAAATCGCAAAGTTGGAGCAGGCTTTGAGCGCACAACAAAAGGATAACCATTGAAAAATCGCAGGATAAAAGGCAGATTGTGACAATATGAAAAACAAACAAATCACCGACGTTATCGAAAATTTTGCACCGTTGCTCCTTGCCGAGCCTTGGGACAATCCGGGGCTTATGATGGGCAATCTGAGCGACGAATGCACGGGCGTTCTGGTTGCGCTCGACCTGACAAAAGACGTGATTCGGCAAGCGATTGAGCAAAAATGCAATCTCATCGTGACGCATCACCCGTTTTTTTTCCACGCGATAAAACGCATCGACCTCGAAGTTTCGCAGGGCGAGATAATAGCGGAGGCGTTGAAAAACGGACTTACGGTTTACAGCGCGCACACCAATCTCGACGAGTGCGAGGGCGGATTGTGCATGAGTTTGGCAACGCTTTTGGGCGGTGAAAATCTCGTTGCAAACGGCGTTGGCGTCGAGTGCGACATAGCGCCGCAAAGTCTTGATGCATTTGCAAAGCACGTTGCAAAAATCCTCAAAGACGATTCGATAAAATATGCCGGCGACGGCAAAAAAGAAATCAAAAAAGCATTGATAATTTGCGGCGGAGGAGCAAGCGACGAGGCATATGAAAACGCAAAGGCGACCGCAGACGTTTTTGTGAGCGGCGATTTTAAGCATCACATGTACGTCGCATCCGAAAACGATGATTTTCCCATCGTCGAATTTTCGCATTATTCGAGCGAAATTATCGTGCAAAATTTATTTGAAAAAGTCATTGCGCCAACGGGCGTGAGAGTTATAAAAGCAAAACAAAACCGTCCTTTCAAGACGGTTGGAGGATACAATGAAATTTGACAAGATACTGCAGTACCAGAAAATCGACCAAGAGCTTATGGCATTGGAAAACGAAGTCGCAAAAAGCGACGAGCGTCAAAAACTCGCCGTTGCGAAATCACGCCTCGAAGGCGCAACCGATATGATCGGCAAACTTAAAGGCGAAGCAAGCGACCTTTTGGCAGGTTATGCCGCAATGAAAGAAAAAATCGATGCGTTAAAAGCAGAACTCGATGAATTCGACGGCATTTTGGAGGATGTTCAAGACGCGAACGAAGCCGATCATTATCTCAAAATGGTTTCGTCTATTGCCGAAAAAATCAACGCTCTCGAAAAGGAAGCAAACTCGGCAGCCGCAAAGATCGATCAAGTCAACGACAGCTACAAAAAGACATGGGATCAAGGCGTAAAGGCAACCGATGTATACAAGAGCGCAAAGGCAGAGTATGACAATCTTGTGAGAAAATTTCAACCAAGAGTTGTCGAAATCAAATCTCAGCTCAATGCTCTCAAAGCGGAAATTCCCGAGAATGTCATGAACGCGTATCTTGCTCTGCGTGCCGCAAAGAAGATGCCCGCGTTTGTCGCATACGACCGCAACAGCGGCGTGTGCGGACGTTGCTTTATGGACGTACCCAACGATACGAAATCGAAATTGCGCAAAGAGGGCGATTATGCCGAATGTCCCAATTGCCGCAGAATACTTTATGTCGCAGACGAACAATAAGACACAATTTGCAAAGGAGAGAAGGAAATGAACAATTGCTACAACAATCCCGACGTGTATTGCGTCAATGTTGAAAAGAAGCACGGCGCAGGGTTCCCCCTTGACAAAAACGGAAATGCAAAAGCTATCCTCTTAAACGGTGAGTGGGATTTCAAATATTATGTTTCGGCGTCCATTCTCAATTCGAATCCGAAGGAGTGGGACAAAATCGAAGTTCCGTCCAACTGGCAACTAAAAGGTTACGGAAAGCCGATTTATTCCAATATTCGTTATCCGCATCCCATTGCCACGACGGGCAAGCCTCATATCAACGAAAACGAGAACCCGTGCGGCGTGTACAGACGCAATTTTACGCTTGACAAAGTCGAGGGAAGCGTCCATGTCAACTTTGCGGCAAACAGCGGAGCGGAAGTTTATGTAAACGGCTCGTTTGTCGGTTACAGCGAGGACACTTTCGATTATCAGGAATATGACATTACGCCGTATGTAAAAGTCGGTGAAAACGAGCTTAAAATCATTGTATACCGCTATACGACGGGCAGTTATCTCGAAGACCAGGATATGTGGCGCATATCGGGACTTTATCGCGACGTCAACCTTATTTTCCTTCCCGACGTTCGCATCGAAGATATGTACGCACGCGCGGAGTTTAGCGATGACTATTCGCAGGCAAAACTTTTGGTGGATACAAGCGTATACTGCGCAAAAGGCGTGGAGATTTCGGACGCAGACGTAAAAATCGAACTTTTCGATATGGACGGAAATACTGTTTGCGAGGGCAATTTTGCCGTACTCGGTCTTGACGAGGACGAATCGATGACACTCAAAATAACCGAAAATATCTTAAATCCGCACCTTTGGAGCGCGGAAGATCCGTATCTATACAAACTTCGCCTTACGTTTACGTCAACGGAAAAAGGACAAAAAGTCGTTCACGATATTCGTCAAATCGATTTCGGTTTCAGAAAGGTGGAGATAATTCCGTCAATCGACGGCAAGCAGCCATACATAACTCTCAACGGCAAAAAACTCAAAATCAGAGGCGTAAACCGCCACGAATTTCATCCCGATTTCGGCCATGCCGTGCCGAGAGAGTACACCGAAAAGGATATTCTCCTTCTCAAAAAACACAACGTCAACAGCATAAGAACGTCGCACTATCCCAACAGTCGTCATTTTTATGAGCTTTGCGACAAATACGGCATCATGGTCATGTGCGAAAACAACCTCGAAACGCACGGACTTGCAACTCGTGTGCCTCGTTCGAGCAGAAGATGGACGGAGCAAGTGTGCTGGCGCATGCGCAATATGGTTTTGACCTATCGCAATCATGCTTGCATACTGTTCTGGTCGCTCGGCAACGAGAGCGGAAACGGCAAAGCATTCCCCGCAATGAAAAAAGCCGCGCTCGAACTTGACAATACTCGTCCGATTCACTATGAGCCGGACGCATATCTCAAAACGACCGACATCATGAGCGAGATGTACACAAAGGAAGAACAAATGGAAGAGATTGCGCACAATCGTTGCCATATCCATTCCATGGCACTGTGGGCACCTTTTGGACATCTTCTCACACCGAGAATGTACAAAAACAAGCCGTTTATCCAATGCGAATACGCCCACTGCATGGGCAACAGCCTCGGAAACTTCGAGGACTACTGGAAACATTTCAGAAACAACGACAGACTTTGCGGCGGCTATATCTGGGACTTTGCCGATCAAGCGATAAAGCGCGTCAATCAGGACGGAGTGGTGGAGTACACCTACGGCGGCGACTGGGGCGACAAGCCCAACGACGGCACGTTTGCATTCAACGGTATCGTCAGAGCGGACAGAAGCCCGAATCCGGCATTCTACGAGGTTGCAAAGGTCTATCAGCAAGTGCAATTTGCACGCAAAGGCGACAAAATCGAGCTTACAAACGAGTATATGTTCACCAATCTCGACAAGTTTGCGTTGAGATTCGAGCTTTTGCTTGACGGCGTCGTAACAGAAACCAAAACTGTAAATATGCCCTCTGTCAAACCGCTTGAAAAAGGATGTGTGGATATGCCGTTCGCTATCAAAGACAGCGGCAAAGAAACCGCAATCAACTGCTATGCGGTTGTGAAGGACAAATTCGACGTGTTCGAGGACGGCGACGTCGTTGCTTACGAGCAAATCGATATGACGGGCTATGTCCCGCAAGAGTTCAAGAGCGCGCAAGGCAAAACCGTTTTTAACGAGGACGGCGTAATCGTACTCGAATGCGGAAAAATGCGCGCAACCGTGTCCAAGAACGGCGGCTGTATTTCTTCGATTGTCGTGGACGGCAAAGAGAAACTTTCCTCACCGATTATGCTCAACTTCTGGCGCGCGGCAATCGACAACGACAAATCTCCGCAAATTCCGCATTTCGCGCTTGCTCTGCTCGGCAAAACCTTCTTCAAGTCCTGCAAGGATCACCTTGTCAAGTCAAATATGACGATTACCGACAAGTCGCTTGTCATAGACTGGTCTTGCTCTCCGCAAATGCTCTCTCTCAAAACGGTGTACGAAGCAGGCGATGACGGCTTGAAAATCACAATGCGCGTCAAAAACGCAATGTTCTCGCTTCCGAGATTCGGCTTCCGTATGGGACTTGCGACATCCGATGATATGACCTTCTTCGCAAGAGGACCGCACGAGAACTATTGCGACCGCAAAGCGGCGGCAAAACTTGGCATCTATTCGGGTAAAATTGCGGATTTCGAGCATAACTATCTTGTCCCGCAAGAGAACGGCAACCACACCGACGCCCGCTGGCTCAAAGTGGGAGGCGAGGACGGACTCACGTTTGTCGCTTGCGAAAAACCGTTTGAATTCAGCGTACACGATTACACGCAAGAAGCACTCGAAGAGGCAACTCATGCGCACGAACTCAAACACGGCGGAGTGGTTGAAGTTTACATAGACGGCGCGCAACGCGGCGTGGGTGGCGACGTCCCCGCACTTGCCTGCACGAAGAAACGCTACAAGATACTTCCCAACCGTTACCACGAATTCAGCTTTGTCATCAAAGCGTAAAACGGAATAAAGCGTATTATAGAGTAATTATATAAAAGTTAGTATAAAAATTACCGGAAAGGCATTGCACGATTTGTTGCGATGCCTTTTATCTATGTAAAAATTTGACAAACTGTGTTTTTTGTCATACAATAAAACTGCGACAAATCTGAATATAACAATGCAAAAGTCCTATTACTTCGGTAACAGGTGTATTTCCGCGTAACATAGCTTTTGCATTGTATAGCATGTGGATTTGTCGCAGAATCAGCGGGGATGCACTTGTTATATTTTTTCAAGATTGTTTTCAATCCCCGCAATCCAAAATGCGAGGGAGAACATGAAAACCCAAAAGCAACGTATTTTCAGCATTTTAGCCTTTTTGACAATGGCAGTCATTTTGACGTGTATTTTTGCCGCTTGCGATAAAGTTGGCGAAAAACAAGTGCCCGTATACAAGGGCATGACAATTTCACGCAATTTTGCGATGGCATCTGCAACGACGGCTTCCGATGATGTCGGCAATGCAGATTTGCAGGGCGAACAAGGGCGTGTTGAAGGCGATTATGACAAACGCGACGATGATTTTGACCAAAACAAGCCTTTTGAAGATCCAAATGCGCCGAGCATCGAGAACAAAGCAAACAGCACTTTGGACGTTGTAGGTGCGGCGGAAAGCATTTATTATGCAGACAAAAATCAAGATATTTTTATAACAATCAGACTTTCAAACCCCGATAGTTACGAAATTTTGTCATTCACGCTCAATGGTAAAAAGTATTCCAACTATATGTTTGAGAACGGCTCGGACATGGAGAATTTGGTGCTTAAAGTCAACGTGGGAGATGTCGGAGGGATTGTCGAATACACAATCGATGCAATCAAGTACGTTGACGGCACGGACATCAAAGATGTGCGTATGGATGGGGATAGAACCGTCAAAGCAGGCGTAAGAGCAGACGATCAGACCTACGTCAACGTAACAAACGAGCAAAAGTCGATGACAAGCATCTCGTTTGACGCGCAAGTTGTGGACTTGTATTCACTCATCGAAAAGAGCGGCGGCTATGCAAAAGCTGTGCTGTACGACGGTGTGAATATGCTGACAAAGGACATCAAAGTCGGCGAAAAGACAAACATCGTCTTTGACAATCTCACCCCAAACACAGTGTATCAATACGGTGTTGTCGCACTTTATGACAACCTGAGCGGAAACGGTGCTAAACTCAACACTCTTTACAAAAAAGCAGTCTATACCGATACAATCGTTTTGTTCAAAGACGTGCAAGTCGGCAAAGAAAGCATTGAATGGGGTTTTGTGTGGAACGAATCTTTTGCCAACAAGCAAATGAGTGCAATCTCGCTTTGGCAAAACGGCGCAAAGGTGCAGGACGTTGACATAACCGCAACGCACCTTGACGGCTTGAAGTCCAACAACGAATACACACTCAAAGCGACCTACAAAAATCTTCAAAACCAAGACGAAACCATTGTAATCGAGTTTGTCACATGTGCAAAAGCGACTCCGACTGTTGAAATCACAAACGTACAATCAACACAAACGTCAATTTCGTTCGGATTGAACGTAACTGATACGGACAATGTCGGTGCGATTACAAAGATAGAACTTTTGCATGGAAATGACGAACCTAACTTGGCGACTGATTTGACCGCGCGCACTTTTGAGAATTTGCTTTCCAACAATGATTACACTGTCAAAGTGACATATACCTATGATCTCAACGACGGAGCAGGAAAGCAACAAATCGTAAAGACAGCAGACATTAAGACGAAAGCGAAAGCAACACCGAGTGCAAAGATAAGCAATTTGACAAGCACGCAAAACACCATTGAGTGCAACGTTGCATATACGGACGTTGACAGTGTTGGAAGTGTCGTTGAAATTGCGCTTTATAGATTGGAAAACAAAGTCAAATCCGTGCCGTTTGCAACGCACGTATCTTTTGACGGACTTGAATCGGGAAAAGAATATAAAGTTGTTGTCGAATACAAGTATGATTTGAATGACGGCAAAGGTGAAATAACCGCCAATGTTGACGCAAAATACTCAACGCTCGTTGACAAAATTGTTGTGAACAACCTCACGTTGCTCAACAACAACGTTGTCAAACTCGGCGAAGAACTCAACTTGCGTGTTTATTTTGCAAACGAGGCGGAAATCGAACTCACCGGTATATACGTGAACGGACAAAAAGCAACCGTCGTTGGCGGTGACAGAATCGAAAGTGCAATTGTAAAATTTGTGCCTACCACGTCGGGACTTTGCAAGTTTGCAATTGACAGAGTGGATTACGTTATAAACGGAATAGAAGTCAATCAAACAATCGACTCAAGCGTTGAGGTTGAGTATCCTATATATAAGGATATAAATATCACATATACACCCATAACGATAAGTAAATATGAAAACACCGGCGACGGCGTGTATCTTAGTTTTGACAACGAGGACGGCTACACCGTATTCAAAGTCAACGAAAGTGACGATTTTGTGACAGTGGACAGCGGTAGAATATTCACAAAAGATATTTCTATCACCAGCATCGAATACGGCTATGCCGACTATGGCCACACCACACAGAGTTGCGATTTCAAAAACGACTATTGGAGTGATAGCATTCACAATGTCACTGCGCTCAAACGCATATATACCGTTGAAGATTTCTTTGCGATGACAGACGGGTATTATCTGTTGATGAACGATTTGGATTTGAGAAGCGTACAAACCAAAGCGCAAATCAAACTCACCGGTATTTTTGATGCAAACGGACACACAATCCGCGGTCTCAGCAACGTTGTGGATACTTCAAAATATGAATATTTTGATTTGTTCCAAGGCGGCTCGATTTATGACGCAACTTTCAAAGAGTTGTATGTCAGCGTAAATCACACAAATAGCGCGGACTATCTTTACGTTCGACCGCTTGGCAATGCAAAACTTTACAATTGCACGGTGAAGGGCGACATTGTGATGTCCGCTTCTGTCAATTATGGGGATTTGAATATTGCAGACGATTCCACAACGTATTCTATCAACGTCACGATTGGCACAACGATGTCAACTCAAAAATATAAGGCGACAAACACGCTTGCAAAAAATACACATATTGTCGAGCGTGACGATGTGTTCTATTTTGACTGCGAAGTCGGCAAAGTGTTTTTGTCGTATGCCAACAGAAACACGGCAGATTACACCGTTGAGGACGGCACTTTCTTTGTGCGCAGTTATGCGTTTGCCGGGAGTGAAACACTCAGGAACATCATTATGCCCGAAAGTGTAAAGCGTGTAGGCGATTATTCTGTTTTTGCAAATTGCATTATAGAGAACGCAACAATCCCCATTCGGTTGCTTGAACAATTGAATAATGAACAGCGTAAACAGCTTGTGACGCTTTCCTTGTTTGGTGACGGCGTGACCGAGATCGGCAGTTCTGCTTTCTCTGGTTGCAGCAATTTGACAAGAGTAGTAATCCCTGACAGCGTGACGAGCATCGGCTGGGATGCCTTCTATCGTTGCAGCGGTTTGACAAGCATCACAATCCCCGACAGTGTGACGAGCATCGGCGATTATGCCTTCCGTGATTGCACTGGTTTGACGAGTGTTACAATCGGTAATGGCATGACGAGTATCGGCAATAATGCCTTCTGTGGATGCAGTGGACTGACGAGCGTAACCATCCCCGACAGCGTGACGAGCATCGGCGGGAGTGCCTTCCAGGATTGCAGCGGGCTTACGAGCGTGATAATCCCCGACAGCGTGACAAGCATTGGCGGTTATGCCTTCCGTGAATGCACAGGGCTGACGAGCATAGTTATTCCAGACAGTGTGACGAGCATCGGCGATTGTGCTTTCTATTATTGCTACAGTTTGACGAGCATTATAATCCCCGACAGTGTGACGAGTATCGGTGACGAGGCTTTCATTGCTTGTGATAGTATGACGAGTGTTACACTAGGCAACAGTGTAACGAGTATCGGTAAAAACGCGTTTGCAAATTGTAATAGATTAGACACTATCAATTTTGAAGGCACGATAGAGCAGTGGAATGCAATCACAAAAGGCGATGGTTGGAATGGCAACGTGTCGGCGACACAGGTTATTTGCACGGACGGCACGATTTCACTTTAAGTATTCAATCCATTGATTCTATATCACTTGTGAATTGATGGAAATATTATAAAAGAGGTAAAAAAATGGATTTTAAGATGTATACGCAGGGGTTGGTCGACATTATAAATACGTATGAGAACAATCCCGATGAGATGGTGGAAAAAATTATTGATTTCTATGATACTGCCACTCAAAACAACAAATTAAAAATGAGAGAAATAAAGCACTATTATAGGATTGCAAAAGAAAGGCTTACTCAAATAAGTGATAGTCACCAACTAAGTGCACCATCAAGATTAAGAATTGAGATGTTTGAACTGTAAGCAAAAACAAAAAAAGAAACAGTCGCCGAGTGCGGCTGTTTCTTTTTTTGTCGTTTGAAACATATGCCACCACCATATGTAGCAATGGTTTTTTATTTGCGGTTTTTCGTTGACAGAAATCGATGCCGTATTTATAATGTCTTTCACTATATTGCGCGTACTGCTTTGGTGTTGCAGATTGCGCGGAGGGTTTTATGGATTTGACATTGAAAGACGGAAGAGTGGTTTCTTTTGACGGCGCATTGAGTGCGCTTGACGTTGCAAAGCATGTTGGGGACGGATTTGCCAAGGGTGCGCTCGCTTGCAAGATTGACGGCGTTGTATACTCTCTCGATACGCTCGTTGACAAGGATTGTGCTTTTGAGGTGCTGACGTTTGCGGATGTAGAGGGGCGCAAGGTTTATAGGCACACGTGCGCTCATATTTTGGCGCAGGCGGTGCGAAACATATATCCCACTGTACGCCTTGCAATCGGTCCTGCCGTCGACAACGGTTTTTATTATGATTTCGATTTCAGAACGCCCATAACTCAAGCGGATTTTGCCAAAATCGAGGCGGAAATGAAGAGCATAATCAAAGCGAATATGCCCATAACCCGCATCGAATGCACCCGCAAAGAGGCGGAGGCGCGCATTGCCAAAATGAAACAACCCTACAAAGCGGAGTTGCTTGCAGATATTCCAAAGGGCGAGAAAATCACCTTTTATCAACAAGGCGATTTCATCGATCTTTGCGCAGGTCCGCACCTTACGTCAACGGGCAAAATCAAGGCTTTCAAACTGACTTCGCTCACCGGCGCGTACTGGAAAGGCAATGAGAAAAATAAGATGCTCACACGCATTTACGGCACGTGTTTCCCAAAAAATGCCGAGCTTGACGAGTATATCCAAAAACTCGAAGACGCAAAACTGCGCGATCACAACAAGGTTGGCAGAGAACTCGGCTTGTTTATGACCGACGAGAACATAGGTCAAGGCTTGCCGCTCATGATGCCCAAGGGCGCGCGCATAATTCAAATTATGGAGCGTTTTGTCGAGGACGAGGAGCAAAAGCGTGGCTATCAGCTCACCAAAACTCCCATTATGACCAAAAACAATCTTTTTATCATTTCGGGACACTGGGATCACTACAAGGACAAAATGTTCTATATAGGCGATGAGGACGTGGACGACGAGATTTTGTGCTTGCGTCCGATGACTTGTCCGCTTCAATTCACGATCTACAAAAACGGACTCAAAAGCTATCGCGATTTGCCGATAAGATATGCGGAAACCGCAATAGAATTCAGAAAAGAGGCAAGCGGCGAAATGCATGGACTTACGAGAATCCGTCAGTTTACGCTCTCGGACGGACACATAATCTGCACACCTGACCAGCTCGAATCCGAGTTCAAAGGCGCGGTTGACCTCATCAAATATCTTGTAGGCGTGCTGGGACTTCAGGACGATGTGAGTTATCGTTTTTCACGCTGGGATCCGAAAAACCCCGACAAATATGTCGGCACTGCCGAGGACTGGAACAAGGTTGAAACCGCCATGCAGAATATTCTTGCCGATCTCGGCATAGAACACACAGAGGCATGGGGAGAAGCGGCGTTCTACGGACCTAAACTCGACGTTCAGGGCAAAAACGTACACGGCAAAGAGGACACTCTTTTCACAGTGCAAATCGACTTTTCGCTTGCCACTCGTTTCGATATGATATATATCGACGAAAACGGCGAAAAGGCACGCCCGATCATCATACATCGCTCGTCAATCGGTTGCTATGAGCGCACACTTGCCATGCTCATCGAAAAGTACAACGGAGCGTTTCCGATGTGGCTTGCTCCCGAGCAAGTACGCGTATTGTCTCTCACCGACCGCACGGCAGAGGCGGCAACAACAATTCGCAACCGCCTTTTTGATATGGGATTGCGTGCCGAAGCGGATGTAAGAAGTGAGAAGCTCGGCAAAAAAATCCGCGACGCTCAGCTTGAAAAAGTGCCGTACATTCTCGTTGTCGGCGACAAAGAAGCAGAGCAAAACGTCGTTGCCGTGCGCCACCGTGCCAATGGCGATTTGGGCGCAATGAGCGTTTCCGACTTCGCAAAACTCGCTCTTATCGAGGTTGCCACCAAACAAATCAAATGATTTTCGCGCCGCTATTGAGTTAATAACTTCGTCAGCGGCATTTGTTCGTCAACTCATGTACGCTGTGTACATTAGGGTTGCCGTCCAAACACCGCTTCCTTGTTCTTCATCTCAATATCGGTGCGAAAAGATACAATAAACCTACATTTAGTTCTAACAATAAAACAAAATTAAAATATTTTCAAAAATATCCGACTTTTGTTTGACACGAGTCAGTGTTTTTGATAATATATACGAGCAAGCAAAGGAATTGCCTTTCACCATCAGCCGTCGGCGATATGGTTCTCACTTCACAAAGTCTTGTCTATGATAAGGACAATAGGTAAGTGTTGAGGCAGTTTTGCTTCGACACTTCTTTTTTATGTAAAATAACCCTTCGGGGCGCATAGGAGTAGCAATTTGAAAGAACTGCAAATCAATGAACAAATCAGAGACAGAGAAGTGCGTCTCATCGGCGATGACGGTCAGCAATACGGCGTTATTTCGATGAGAGAAGCACGAGCGATTGCGGAAGAAAAAGGGCTTGATATCTGCAAGGTTTCGCCGCCTTCCGTTCAGCCTCCGACATGCAAATTGATGGACTACGGCAAATATCGCTACGAGCAACAAAAACGCGAAAAGGAAGCCAAAAAGAATCAGAAAGTTATGGAAATCAAAGAAATCCGCCTTTCTGCGACAATCGACATCGGCGATACGACAAGACTTGCTCAGCAAACGGCAAAATTCCTTGCCGACGGCAACAAAGTCAAAGCGTCGATTAGGCTCAAAGGACGTCAACAGGCGCACCCCGAAATCGCGGTTAAGATCGTTGAGGACTACATTGCAATGGTCGGTGGCGACTTTACGGTCGAGAAAAAACCCGTGCAGGAAGGTCGTATGATTTACACCATTCTCGCACCTATGCAAAAAAAATAACACTATTGTTGCTTGCTTGCAAGCAAAAGCAAAATAAAATAGGAGGCAGACCTATGCCAAAACAAAAAACACATAGCGGAGCAAAGAAGCGTTTCCACGTTACAGCAAACGGTCTTTACAAGAGAGGCCATTCTGCACACAGCCACCTTCTTACCAAGAAGACAACCAAGAGAAAGAGAGATCTTCGTTCCATCGAATACGTCGACGAAACAAGATGCGGAGAACTCAAGAAGTTGTTGCCGTACAAATAAGGAGAATGAACAATGAGAATTAAAAGAGCAGTAAACGCAGTCAAAAAGCGTAGAAAAATAATGAAACAAGCAAAGGGTTACTATGCAGGCAAGCATTCCCTTTATCGTGTTGCAAAGCAACAACTTCTCAAGAGCGGCGTGTACGCATACGTTGGCAGAAAGCAAAAGAAACGTGATTTCAGAAGTCTCTGGATCGCACGTATCAATGCTGCCGCACGTATCAACGGTATGAGCTATTCAACTCTTATGCACGGACTCAAAGTCGCAGGTATCGACCTCAACAGAAAGGTTTTGAGCGAAATCGCAATCAGCGATCCTCAAGCATTTACAACACTCTGCGACAGCGCAAAGAAAGCTCTTGCATAATCAAATCGTTTTTCAATGTTGCGCATAGATTTATGCGCAACATTGATTGTTAAACCGTTTTTTGCAGCTTGATTCATGTTTTTGAAAACATGTCAAATGCGCAAAATTAAGGCGGTTAGAATGACTGAAACAATCACTTCAACCAAAAATCGATTCGTCAGAGAAGCGCGTTCGCTTTCTCAAAAGAAGTTCCGCAAAGAGTCGGGACTGTTTTTGGTTGAAGGGACAAATCTCATCAAGGATATGCCACCTTCCGTTGAGGTCGAATACGTGCTGGCAACTTGTCAAAGACAAGAAGAAGCAGAGCAGGTATTCGGCAAGGAGAAAGACGCAAAATCGCATGACTCCCTTGCTTTTACGCACGCGCAAGTGTATTATGTCAGTGACGAGGTTATGGCATATGTTGCCGACACCGTTTCTCCATACGGCATATGCGCCGTGTGCAAAATGCCTTCGCTAGACTTTCAAATGCCAAAGGGGAATGCTCTTTTGCTTGACGGAGTAAGCGATCCGGGCAATCTCGGTACGATACTGAGAACAGCTGCGGCATGCGACTTTTCAGACGTATACCTTTTGGATACGACCGACGTTTTTTCGCCCAAAGTCGTAAGAGCGACGCTCGGCGGACTTTTCAGGGTTCGTTTGCATGAAGTAGACGAGGATATTGCGCTTGAACTTATGCGCGATACAAACAGCGCGGTTTTGGATATGGGCGGCAAAAATATCATTGAAAACAAACCTCACACACCAATACTTTTGGTGGCAGGCAACGAGGCGCACGGCGTTCGCGATGTCTTGAAACGCGCGGCAAAAAACACCTATTCGTTGCCGATGAAAAACGAAATCGAATCATTGAACGTAGCGGTCGCAACCGCCGTTTCGATGTATCAAACTTTATAATCAGGAGAACAATATGAGCGGACACAGCAAATGGCATAACATTCAACAAAAGAAAGGCAAAACCGATGCGGCGCGTGCAAACGTGTTCACCAAGATCGGACGTGAAATCGCAGTTGCGGTAAAAGAAGGCGGTGCCGATCCCAACAGCAACAGCAAGCTCGCCCAAGTCATCGCCAAGGCAAAAGACAACAATATGCCCAACGACAACATTATGCGTTCCATCAAAAAAGCCAGCGGCGAACTCGGATCCATCAACTATGAAGATATGACTTACGAAGGATACGGCGTCGGCGGAACGGCAATTATCGTCGAAGCGCTCACCGACAACAAAAACCGCACGGCAGGCGACGTTCGTCACTTGTTTGACAAATTCGGCGGTTCGATGGGCACGACCGGTTGCGTTTCCTTTATGTTCAAACGCAAAGGCGTCATTACCATTGCAAAAGAGGACATCACGGAAGACGATTTGATGATGTATGCGCTTGAAATCGACGGTTTTGAGGACATCAATTCCGATGATGAAGAAGTGTTTGAAGTCTATTGTGACAGCTCGAAACTCCAATCCGTTCGCGAAGCTCTCGAAAAGGACGGCGTAAATGTGCTTTCAGCAGAAGTCGATATGATTCCCGACAACTATGTGTCGCCCACGTCCGAGCAACAAGCAACTATCATCAAAATGATTGACAAACTCGAGGAGCTTGACGACGTGCAAAACGTCTATCACAACGCAACTCTCGATGTCGAAGACGAGGAATAATGTCTTCCGTACAAATATTATTTGTACGCTTGACAATTTTGACTGTTAGTGATATACCTATTATGCCAAATATGAAATATTTTTCATGTTCGGAAGCGTAATATATTCGTCGAAACCGCTTGAAGATTGTTTTGACGATTTCGACGGTAGCAACTCGAAATAAAGTTTTGGCGCGAAAGCGCAACAAGGTATATATGGACAAGATTTATCTCGATCATGCGGCAACTACGCCGCTGTCGCATAAAGCGTTTGAGGCAATGAAGCCTTATTTCTCGGATGTGTTCGGCAACCCGAATTCTCAACATGTTTACGGACGTGAAGGTGCGAAGGCCGTCAACGACGCAAGGCAGCTTTTGGCAAATTGCATAGGCGCAAAACCAAGTGAGATTTATTTCACGTCATGCGGCACCGAAGCGGACAACTGGGCAATCAAAGGAATTGCGCTTCAAAACATTGAAAAAGGCAAACATATAATTACATCTGTCATCGAACATCCCGCAGTTTACACGACATGCAAACAACTTGAAAAGTATGGCTGGGAAGTCACGTATCTTCCTGTCGACAATGAAGGATTTGTATCCGTGGACGACCTTGAAAAAGCAATTCGTCCCGACACGGTACTTGTCAGCATTATGTATGCAAACAACGAAATCGGCACTGTCGAACCCATCAAGGAGCTTTGCCAAGTTGCACACAATCACGGAGTATTGTTCCACACGGACGCAGTGCAGGCAACCGGCGCAATCAAATACGACGTAAAGGATTTGGGAGTGGATATGCTTTCAATGTCCGCACACAAGTTCTATGGCCCCAAGGGCATGGGTATGCTGTATGTGAGAAACGGCATTCGCATCGAGAAACTTCTCACCGGCGGCGAGCAAGAGAGAGCGCACCGCGGAGGTACGACAAACACACCCGGTGTAGTCGGTATGGCAACCGCGCTTGACGAGGCTTTGAAAACGATTGAGGAAGACGACAAATACGTTGCGTCTTTGAGAGATCACTTTGTCGAAAGAGTGCTCAACGAAATCGACGACATCTATTACAACGGCGCAAAGGATACATCAAAACGCCTTCCAAACAACGCAAACTTCAGTTTCCGCTATATCGAGGGTGAGTCGATATTGTTTTCGCTTGACCTTGCGGGTATAAGCGCGTCATCGGGATCGGCATGCTCTTCCGGTTCTCTCGAACCGTCAAGAACGCTGCTTTCAATCGGAGTCCCGGTCGGTACCGCACACGGATCTATAAGGTTTACTTTTGGCAAGCACAACACAATGGAAGAGGTGGATTACACCGTCGATCAGCTTGTCAAGATAGTCAAGAGATTGAGAGAAATGTCGCCGCTTTACAAAAAGTAAGGCGCGGTGCGGTGAAGTTTGAAACTCTAAAACAAATAAAATTTTTTAAGGCATAGCCTTTAAGGAGTATATATGTACAACGAAAAAGTTATGGAAGTTTTCAAAAATCCTCAACACATGGGAGAGGTTGAAAACTACAATGCAATCGGCACTGTCGGAAACGAAGTGTGCGGTGATATTATGCAGATTACAATGCGTATAGAGGACAACGTCATCAAGGACGCAAAATTCAAGACGTTTGGCTGCGCCGCCGCGGTTGCTTCAAGCTCGACCGCAACGGGAATGATTATCGGCAAGACAATCGACGAAGCTCTGAAACTCACCAACAAACAAGTCATTGAAGAGCTTAATGGTTTGCCGCCGCAAAAGATTCATTGCTCTGTGCTTGCAGAAGACGCAATTCGTATGGCAATCGATTCTTATCTGAAAGGCGAAGTTCCTGAAAAAGAAACTGTTTAATCGCACATCTCATACTATGTTGTTTGGCAATCCGCAGTTTACTGCGGATTGTTTTTTTGTCAAAGTTTGTGTATCGATGCAATTCAATCGATTATAAACAACCATATTTCAAAAACGACCTAACACACGTATCGTGTAATAATTTGCCGAATTTGCCGTAATATTGCTTAAAACATCTAAATAAAAACACAAATCGTGTATTGTGTTTAACAATCAATACACGATTTGTGTTATAGAGGATAAATGAACTTGACCTGTTATTTACATAACAATGTCTTCGATTTTGTTTACAAAGGCACGTTTTGCTTTTTTTAGCGAATTGTTCGACATACTGCAATAAAGTGCTGTAGCGGTAACCAACCCAAGCATTGTGCCGATGATAAGTGAATTTTTCATTTTGTTGCCTCCTGATTATATTGTTTGCATCAATGGCTTTCGTATGCATGGAAAGATTTTACAATTCTAAATTTCAGTACGACGCATGTATGTCCGCATTATTTAGCGCTTTTTTGAGATTGACAAAATATCATTTGCATTTATAATGTAAATATGAGAAAAAAAGTAATTATGTCTATAACGGTTGCGCTTTTGGCATGCATATTGCTTGTCGGTTTGACTTCGTGTATGAAAATCGGCATGAAGCAAAATGCCATAGAATCTCGTCTTAAAGAGGCGGGAGCATCCATTTCGTATGTGCGTACCACACCGATGACCGCGCAAGCCAAAGGATATGTTTTTGAGGATCTCATACGTTCAACCAAAACATACACCCGCAATGTCGAAGGTCAGGACACGGAAATCACCGAGGAACTTTATATTATCTTTTGTGGCAACGATTCAACTGCCGATTGGACGGAAAATGCCTGCAAAACCTACATATCCGACAACAAAAAAGACTCCGACAAGTGGCTTTCATATAGATATGACAGGGTGATTATGTGTGGGTATTATGAGCTCTTATCCATCGCCCGCAACTATTAAATTGCACTATTTGGCGAACAACTGCGTCAGGTGTGACCATCCAAACAGTCACGTACAACAAGTACGCTCTTGTCTGTTTGGTCGCAGCCTTCCTTGTTCTTCATCCAAATATCGCAATTTACAATAGCACTGTTTGGAGAGGTTTTGAATTAAATACTGTTTAGGGTTGTCGTTCGAGGGGCGTTTTCGCGCTCTTTATCTCAATCGGACAAACGAACACTCATTCAGAGCGTACTTATAAACGGTATGTGCCTATTCAAAGACGGAACACGAGCCGCAAGGCGGCGAGAAAGCGAACGCCGAGCTTGACGTATAGTACAAGTGAGCGGACGAGTTTGGATTCTTTTCGTCCGCGAGCGAGTGTCATAAAAAGAGAACGATAGCAATCTATGCGAGTGCTGAGTGTGTCCCCACGCGGAGCGGACGCCGTGGGTTCCCTTCTAAGGGGGAACGGCGGTGGGGGAAACACGTGAGGAAGGGGGAAATTGCAATTAGAGTTCACGCCGAAAAACTCTTGTAGAGGACGTAACACACACTTATTCGTAGCTTACTTATACACGGTATGTGCCTATTTCGAGTGCGAGCCGCAACGGCGGCGAGAAATTGGAGCGCCGAGCTTGATGGATAGTACAAGCGACTGCGCCGTGTTGTTGCGTAGCTGGCGCACAAAGCGCAGTGGCATAACAAAGGGACGATACTTATCTATGCGAGTGCCGAGTGTTGCCCCACGTGGAGCGGACGCCGTGGGTTCCCTTTTAAGGGGGAACGGCAGTCGGGGAAACACGTGAGGAAGGGGGAATTGCATTTAGAGTTCTAAACATTCACCTCTTGTGTAGGAAGAACAAAAGCCCGAGAGGGAAAGAGGGGGTACATCCAATTTAGAGTACACGACGAAAACCCCTTGCTTGTTCTTGCAATCCCTATAATTTCATTATCAATGCAAAAAATCAAAAAAAGGAAAACCCCACAAAACGTGGGGTTTTTCCTTGCCGGCATAGGGAGGATAAAAAAAAGTGCCGGCTATAATTGGGGAGATGAAGTTGGTGGAATCTCACAGAGTGAGATTCAGGTTTTGCTTCTTCGAAACGCTGTCCACAAAGTTTCTTATCGTTGAAGCAGAGAGGGCAAAGCCCATGTTGTCAATACTTTCGTCGACAAGTTTCGACTCAACGATTCCGACAACGTTGCCGAGGATATCTATCATCGGACCGCCGCTGTTTCCGCCGTTGACTGCTGCATCCGTCATAACAAACGTGCCTGAACCCCAGCTTGAAATCGTGATTCCCGTCTGAGAGATAATGCCTGTCGAGATGCTGTTTGTCGTTCCGACGCCTTCGGGATTGCCGATCAAAGCGATTGCAGATCCTCTCGTTGCGTCGTTTGCCGCAATTTTGAGGGAAGGATGAGTTTCGTTTGAGGGCTGTTCGTCAATGACGCTTGAGCCTGAAACTTTGCCTACGACTTTCAAAAGTGCGATATCCGGATCGTCCGATTCTGCAGAAATGTGGTCGCCTTGATATGCGCCGTATGCTACGACTTCGAGTTTGTAGTAGTTTGAAGTGTCGCCGTCGAACATACAGATGATTGTGCCGTACGACGCCCATTCATACGTGACTTTGCCGAATCCTCCGAACGGATATCCCGATTGAGAAGATTTTGTCGCTTCGTATCTGACGCAGTGTGCATTTGTGAGCAAGTAGCGTTGTTTTTTTGCCGATGTGGAATCGGTGACCAAAAACCCGCTTGCTATGCCGTTGTACGATGTTGTAGACGGATTGACGTTGGAGTCTTTGTACATATACAGCCTTGCGACAGATGCGGATTTTGAATTTGCGACAATGCCGACATTGGTTTTGAGTGCTTCCAACGCTTTTTCGGTTGCTGCGTCCGTGATGTTTTCAACGACATCCGTTCCTTTCAACGCTTCGTCGATTGCCTCGCGGTATTGTTGTTTCATATCCGCTGAAATCGATGCTGCATATTCTTCGGCTATGGTTTGTTTGAGGCTTGCCAACACTATTACGTTGACAAGAACGACGATACACATTACAACCGCAATCACCACGCACATTATACCGACCGGACCGAGTTTGTTGTTGTGATTCGGTGAGGGGGTGTGATATACGGGGGTATGCTCGGGTTGTGTATTTCTTTGATCGTCAAAGAAATTGTTAAAATCGTCCATACCTTTGCTCCTTTTATATCTTATACCAAAATAGTATGTTCTGACAATTAAATTTTCATTAAATTTCAAATTTTTTTTGAAAAATTTTCCCAATCTTCAAAAATATTCAATAAGTCGGCAAAAGTTGACAAAACATCTTATATATTATAGAATGGATACAATAATAGTAAACAATATGTTTGTTTTGTTTCGGGCTTTTGCGAAACAAAACGTAAGGAGAAAGCATATGGCAACAATCTTTTGCGACACCGATTGCGAACTTTGGTACACACATGCGCGCGAATTGAACCTCGAAGTCATTCGCATGCCTTACGTCATCGACGGAGAAGAAAAACTTTGCGACCTCGGTGAAGAAACCGATACGCACGATTTTTATCAAAAAATGAGAAACGGCGCAAGTGCGTCCACCGCAGGTCTCAATCAGCAGATTTATTACGACACGTTCGAGCCTTTCTTCAAAAAAGGCGATGACATTCTGTACATAGCGTTTTCGTCAAAGCTGTCTGGCACTTTCGAATTTCTCGATTTGGCAATTGCGGAGCTTCAAAAGGAATATCCGAATGTAAAATTCAGAAAATTCGACACGCTCAATATTTGCATGGGCGCGGGACTTTTGGTTTATATGGCGGCAAAGTATTGCAGAGAACATGGCGACGACATCGATTTGACTTGGGAATATCTTGAAAAAAACGTAGGCAAAATCGGCGTTTATTTTGTTGTCGACGATATGAAATACCTTGCGCGCGGCGGCAGAATTTCTCCCGCAAAGGCAAAGATCGGCAATCTCATGAACATCAAACCCGTTTTGACTGTCGCTGAAGGCAAACTCGATGTGTGCGCAAAGCAGAACGGAACAAAAAAAGCATACAAATATATGCTTGACATGTTTGCAAAAACTTACGAAAACGTCGATAATGCCCCGGTTGTACTCGTCGATGCCGATTGCAGGGAAATATCCGACGAATTCAAACAAAGAATTCTTGAGATTCAACCCAACGTAACGATTTGGCAACAACCTGTCGGTCCGGTTATCGGAGCGCATGCAGGTCCCGGCACACTCGGTTTTATGTTCACGAAAAAATAATTGCGTTCGGCACAATCAGAGGACGAGAACTTGAAAAAATCAAGATTGCTTTTGGTTTTCATTGTTTCGATTTTATGTATTGCTTCGCTTACGGCTTGCACAAGAGCGGAGCAATATTTCGTATACGGCACAACGCTTGACATTCAGTCCGTCGGGATAAAATCAAAAAAAACCGTTGACTCTATACACGGGTATATCGCATCGCTTGAAAACATACTTTCGCCTACGGTCGAAGGAAGCGACATCAACATAGTCAACAATGCAAAGGTCGGCGAAGCCGTATCGTGTCGTGAAACTACGATGCAAATTATGAAAGTCGCTCAATCGGTTTTCGAGGCGTCGGATGGTGCGTACGATCCGTCCGTATATCCGCTTGTCAGGCTTTGGAAGTTTTCCGGCGATTTGTATTCGGAAGTCGGTGATTTCGATCCTCCGAGCGATGAGGATATTGCCGCTGCCAAGAGTTTGGTAGGGCTTGACAGGGCGTTTTCTATTGACTACGAAAACGCAACGATTACAAAACTTATCGACGGCGCAATGCTCGACTTCGGCGGTGTTGCAAAAGGCTATGCGGTGCAGCAATCTCTTGCGTTGGCAAGCGATAAGACTCTTGTGAATCTCGGCGGAAACATAGGAGCGGTGAAGGGAAGTTTCAATGTCGGCATTGCAAATCCGACAAGGGTAGGAAGAGTTTTCATTACGCCATATTTTGCAAAATTCAGATTGCTTGACGGCGAGTGCGTTTCCACAAGCGGAGATTATGAAAGATATTATGTTTCAAAAGAAAACGACAGAGTTTATCATCATATAATCAATCCGTTTACAGGCTGTCCCGCGGATACATCGACAAGCAACGGAGTTGTGTCCTGCTCGGTGGTGACAGAAGACGGCGCGCTGGGCGATGCCGTTGCAACGGCAGTTGTCGTTTTGGGCATAGATAAGGGCGTTGAGCTTTTGCAAAAACTCGGACTTAAAGGCTTTTTGATTGACGGCGAAATGAATGCTCACACCGTTGGCGGATTCGATGTTGAATTGAAAACATCGACGTTTATCGTATCGGAAGATGTAAATTAAGTGCTTTTTCGGGGATTATGGACAAAAAACAATCGAAAGACAAAACGGACATTTTGAAAGGACTGTTCAAAAAAGGCGATATAATTTTGCTTGTCGTCGTAGTTTTGCTTGTCGCGCTTACAATCTATTTCGCACTTAAAACCGATGCCGGTGAAGCGGAGGTTTACGTTGAGGGAAATCTCGTATACAGACTTGACCTCGACAATGACGCAACGGTTGACGTTTTGGACGGAAAAGTGCAGATAAAAATTCAAGACGGAAAAGCGTTCGTTGCAAAAAGCGATTGCAAAAATCAGCTTTGCGTGCATGCGCAACCTATCGGAAAAGAAGGCGGAGTTATCGTCTGTTTACCCAACAAAGTGGTCGTCAAAGTAGTGGCAAAGGAGGTTGACGCAATAACATGAAAAAACCTTCCCGTTTTACGACAAGACGTGTTGCATACGGGGGACTGTTCCTTGCGCTGGCCCTCATTGTTTCGCTTGTCGAAAGCTATATTCCGCCCATCATTCCCGCGCTTCCGTATGCAAAAATAGGGCTCGGAAACGTTGTGTTGTTGGCGTGTTTTTTGTTGCTCGGCGTTTGGGAAGGATACATCGTGCTTGTTTTGAGATGTATTCTGAGTGCGATTTTTGCCGCAAATGCGGCAAGTCTTATCTGGTCGCTTCCGTCCGCACTGGTTGCATACACGCTTATGGTTCTGCTTTACAGAATGCGTCTTTTCAGCATCTGCGGATTGTCCATAGCGGGCGGTATTACGCACAACCTGATGCAAATATGCATTGCGTCGATTGTCGTTTCGAACGGAGTTTTTTTATACCTGCCTTATATGATGCTTGCAGGCGCGCTTGCCGGCTTTGTGACGGGAGTACTTTGTCATTTTGTCGTGGCGGCACTTAAAGGAAGACTGAGTGTGGATTTGGGGCAATACGAATATCACAGAGAATCGCAAGACGACATTGACGATACCAAAAGCCGAGATTAGTGATAACAGCCACAAGTTTTCAAAGCGTGGTGTTGCGGTTTGCATTTACGACGAAAAAAGACGCTGTTTGAGCGTCTGTTTCTTTGTCAGGAGTTGTATCATCGTTTTTTTGATTACGGTAGCCAAACACCGAAAAACAGTATCACAACAAGCAGTGCCGCCGAAACTATAAAACTCATTGTTCCGAAGAAAAACGACAGCCTCGCAAGTCCCTTAATAGTGTTTGCGCCGGCAACCGAAAAAACGATTCCGACAAAAGACAAAGGCAAACTTGCTATATGAAGCCATTTCATCAAATCGATTGCAAGCACGTTGTCGAAAAAGTCGAGAGCGGGGAAGAAAAACACAAGCGACGCATATATCGTCGCCAAAAGCCCGACGGTTGTCATTGCAAAACCCAAAATCAACACGGTTTTTCTTGCTGCCATGTTGGAATAGGGTTGCGATTGAGGTTGCGCGGATTGTTTTTCCATAATCAAAGTATACAACCTCAAAGAGCCGATGTCAATATCGATATGAAAAATGCGTCCGTCTTGCCAAAGCACATGTATGTTGAATCCGTTGACGAATCGCAGTCGAAAAACACGGATATTTTGTTTTGAGTTTTTGTTTTTTCAAGCCATACAATTGCGTTGTGATTATACTTGAATCTGCAAATCTCCGCAAGAGTGCCGTCTTTGAATTCTACAAGAAAGTCGATGTCGGCAAACCTGATGACAAACAGGTTTTCTTCTTGCAGAACGCATGAAAATCCTATGGCGTTTTCAAGTGCGTATTTCGGTGATTCCGACATCGGATTTTCCATGGCACCGTCGTAAGTGTTATGCGCTTGTTTTGGTGCGTATGAGGTCATACCGTTCTCTTTTTCGTATATGACTTCAAGCGGTGCTTTCGATATGAAATCGAGATGTGAGCAAAGCCTCACGTACTCTTTTTTGCAAACGATCGCAACTCCGTTGTCAACTTTAAGCAAAGCTCCGAATCGTTCACCTTTCAAAGTGTATTTTGCCGTTGTTTCGAAACT
This sequence comes from uncultured Clostridia bacterium, assembly GCA_934233745.1. Taxonomy (GTDB): domain Bacteria; phylum Bacillota; class Clostridia; order Christensenellales; family CAG-917; genus CAG-475. The sequence continues at coordinate 29,588 of CAKQGN010000008.1, read as the reverse complement.
TTCCAAGCAAGAGTAAACAGCAAGTCCTTCATCTGTTTGACACAGTATCGAAAAAGCCTGAGAAGAGGATTGAATTGTAGGCAAAATTTGCAAAATACGATGTTTATTGTACGAAAAACGCACTATAAAACCATTGTTTTTATTATATATTGCTCCGACAGCATATTCGCCGTCCTGCAAAAACAACAAAGAATTTTCACCGAAATTTATACATTCGATTATTTTGGCATCGGTTGTTTGCAATATAAAATTGCTTGTCGTCGTGTTGAGAGAAGCATCGAAAACAATATGTTTTATTTTACCGTTTTTTATGCAGAACGTTTCGATTGCGCCGTCGATATAATTTGAATGTATCATATCGAATTCATCGATTGTGTTTTCACAATAGATTTCAAATTTCTCATCGAATAATACGACGCGGGTTTTTCCCTCGATCGCACAAAAAATCGCAAGTCCGTTTCGTGTCTGACAACGGGATAAGTAACTTCCGATTTTGTCGGTTATTTTTACGACTTTTTCAAGCGACGTTTTGTCAAAAATCGCCAGGTAAATTCCCGTTTCGCTTACGTCGTATTGTTTTGAATCGCATGAAACGATCATTACGTTTTTGTTTGCGAAAACAAACGCGTCGAGCATTTTTTCTTCGGCTTCGCCTCCGAAATGCGCTATATTTTTATCGCCGATTATTTCGCATTTCCTCGGCAACACCGAGTAGACGGGAGAGGGTGGTTGAGGGATTTGATTTTGGGGATATTTATTGTCGTTTGCGCCCGCAACGTTGTCGTTGGATTTGCCGTCTGTTATCGCCGAAAGCGCAATGTAACACGCAACGGCAATCGTCAACGATAAAATTACCGCAAGCCATTTGGCGATGGTTTTTTGTCTATGCATTTTTCACCTCGCCTTAATTTAGCACATACGATATCCGCAATTTTTCCGTTTGCGTCGGAGTTTATGGGTTTCATGGGCGGATTTTGCAATGCGGTTTCTATCGAACGGGGCAAATTATCCGAAAAGCTCGAATCTTGTCTTAACACCGTTGCGCCGTATTCGTTTGCGAGTGCCGCATTGAAAATCTGATCTCCTCTCGACGCACCTTTCGGCAACGGAACAAAAACCGCGCGTTTGTTTATCGCGGAAATTTCAAACACACTTGTTGCGCCCGCTCTTGAAAGCACTATGTCGCACACCGTGTAGAAAAGGGCAATATCGTCTGCGTATTCGAATTGAAGATAATCGCTTGCTTTGCAACGTTCGCTTTTGTTTTTGCCCGTCACGTGCAAAACATAGTATTTTGCCGTGAGGTTTTTCAGATTTGCTTTTATCGCATCGTTTATTGCGCTTGCGCCGGACGAGCCGCCGAGTACCAGCAGCACCGGTTTTTTGAAAATGTTGTTTATGCCGAGTTTTTTTTCCGCGCTTGTTTTGTCGTGATAGGTGAGTGTATCCCGAAGAGGCATGCCCACCAAAATCCCGTCAAATTTTGATTTCGGATTTGCTTTCAGAATCGTCGCGCCTTTGAATTTTGCGATTTTATTTGCAAGCCCCAATGTCAAATCGCTTTCGTGAGCAAACACCGGTATATGCTTTTTGCAAGCCGCCAAGACGACGGGCAAAGACACGAATCCGCCTTTTGAAAATACGCAATCGGGTTTGATTTGTTCACTGATACGGCTTGCCGTTTCGACGGCTTTTTTGAGAGTTGAGGGTATTTTCAGATTGTTTTTCACCGCATCGACGGATATCGAGCGTATCAGTTTTATGGTCGGCAGGGCATAATATTTTATTCCGGCGTCGCGCGCGAGTCGTCTTTCAATCGTATTGCCTTCGCCTCCTGCGTAAGCTATGTCGAAACCGCGTTTTCTGAATTCTGGGACAAGCGCAAGGTTTGGGTAGACGTGTCCGCCGGTGCCTCCTCCCGTAAACAATATGAGCGGTTTCGGTCGCGAAGTCGGCGCGTTGCTCGGTTGTTCGATTGATTGGTTTTGTGTGTATTTTGAAGTCATATATTCATATTATGTAACAAAATCAACCAAAGTTGCGTATTTTTGCGTCTTGAAAACAGCAAAACGATGTGATACAATATATCCATATTGAAAATGACTTTCGCACATGCGATAAGAGGAGATTTTATGAAGACAGAGAAATTTCAAAGTTTTGACGGCACCGTATTGCAATGCTACCTATGGGACAATGTACGCACCCCCAAAGGTGTGGTTCAGATTTCGCACGGCATGGCGGAACATGCTCGCAGATACGACGATTTTGCCAATTACCTCAATCAAAACGGGTATATTGTTTTTGCCGACGATCACCGCGCTCACGGTATGACAAGCACCAAACAATCGTCAAAAGGCGTGAAGGGATACCACAAGGGCAACATTTATTTTGACACCGTCAAGGACGAGTGCGCAATCACCGCGATGCTTAAAGACAGATACAATCTCCCCGTGTTCTACATCGGTCACAGCTATGGCAGCATGCTCGGTCAACGCTACATCGAGGAATGCAAAGATCATTCGGGCGCTATTTTCAGCGGTTCGGCAATGATGAAAGGCGCAGTGCTTTCAAGCGGCGCGGCACTTTCAAACATGCAATACAAACTTCTCGGAGGCGAAAAGACGGCTCATCTTCTCGACAAACTTTCTTTTGGCAGCTACAACAAGCCTTTCAAAAAAGAATCCGAATTCGCATGGCTTTCCCGCGACAAAGAGAATGTCAAAAAGTATATCTTTGACGAACAATGCGGCGATGTCATGTCGATTGCGTTTTTCAAATTCTTCCTCAACGGACTTAAAGAAAGCTACAAGAAAGAAAATCTTGCCAAAATCGACGTCAACAAACCGCTCGCTATTTTCTCCGGAGAGAAAGACCCCGTCGGCGGCAACGGCAAACTCGTGACAAAACTTTACGACCAATACAAGGCTCTCGGCGTAAAAGACCTCACAATCAAACTTTATCCCGACGCTCGCCATGAGATTTTGAACGAAACGAATAGGGGGGAGGTGTATAGCGATTTCCTCTCCCGCCTTGACAGTATGCTATAAGGCACTATTTGACGAATAACTGCGTCAGAGCCGCCCTTGAAAACAGTCACGTACGCCAAGTACGCTCCTGCCTTCAAGAGCGGCTCTTTCTTGTTCTTCATTTAAATATTGCCTTATAGCACACTGTCAAGAATTGTGGGAATAGCTTTGTCAAAGCCCCTCGCCCGACAACTCATGTACGCTTAGTACATTAGGGTTGCCTTGCGAGGGGCTTTTTCGCGCTCTTCATCCGACTGAAAACCGTTGCTAAGGCAATTGCAATCGCCTTGGTTATGTCATTCCGAGGAGCAAAGCGACGTGGGAATCCCCCAAATAGGAGTGAAAAATATGGTGGCGATTGCCAAGAGCCTTGCTAGGTTTTCAGTCTGCTAACCGCGCAGAAAATCTTTGCTATCAGTTAAAGCAGGGACAAAAACTCCTGTCGCAGTTTCGCAAGATTGTCTGCTTGGTGGATGCGTGCAAAGCACGCAAGCGGATAAACGAACACTTATTCATAGCGTGCTTATACACGGTATGTGCAACTTCGAAGACGGAACACGAGCCGCAAGGCGGCGAGAATTTGAGCGCCGAGCTTGACGGTTGTACCGTCCGACTGCGCCGTGTTGTTGCGTAGCTGGCGCACAAAGGACGGTGGCATAATGAGAGAATTGTCCCTATCTATGCGAGTGCCGATTGTCTCCCCCGCGAACGACGGATAATCTTGTAGAGAATTGTCCCTATTTGAGTGGCGGGAGAAAAGCCCGAAAGGGAAAGAGGGGGCCACATCTAATTTAGAGTTCACGCCATTCAACTCTTGTAGAGGAAGAAATTACCCTTGTTCAAGGGGTTCTTATTACTTTATTAAAAAATTTTGAAAACCACAAAATTGTGCGTCCAAATACCTTGAAAAAAACTAGATATTGTGGTAAGATTATTTTATTATATTTATAAAGGTTTACTGTTATGGCAAATCAAGATTACAAGGCAGGCGACATTCGGATTCTGGAAGGTCTGGATGCCGTTAGAAAACGCCCCGGTATGTACATCGGTACCACCGGCAGCAAAGGTATGCATCATATCCTTTGGGAGATTATCGACAACAGTATCGACGAGGCTGCAAACGGCTACGGCGATACCGTTCGCATAGAACTTTTGGACGACAACGTTGCAAGAGTGAGCGACAACGGGCGCGGCGTGCCTGTCGACAAGCACCCCAAGCTCAAAATCAGCGGTGTCGAAGTTGTTTTCACACAACTTCACGCAGGCGCAAAGTTCGACAACGGACAATACAACTATTCCGGTGGTTTGCACGGCGTGGGCGCGTCTGTTACGAACGCACTTTCGGAGTGGCTCACCGTTGACGTCAAGCGTGACGGCAATTTGTACAGAGCGGAATTTTGGTCGCCGCAAGTCGGGACAAAGATAAAAAGCGGCGTTGTCAAGACTCCGCTTACGGTTATAGGTAAGGTGAAAGGCTCTGGTACGTCGGTCAAGTTCAAGCCCGACGAGAGAGTTTTCGGCAAAGAAAAATTCGATTATTCCGTAATTGCGGAGCGTATGCGTGACGTTGCGTATCTCAACAGAGGCGTTACCATTATCATCGATGATTTGCGTATGCCTCTTGCAGGCGGCACGGGCAAGCACGACGTTTTCTGCTTTAAGGGCGGAATCGCAGACTATGTGCAGTACCTCAACGAAGGAAGAGTCGTGCTTTATGACAAGCCCCTTTACGTTGAGGCAAAAGAGCCGCACTTTGAAGTTGCCGTTGCGATTCAGCACACCGAAGGTTATTCCGAAAACATATATTCGTATGTCAACAACATCCCGACTGCCGAGGGCGGCACGCACGAAGTCGGATTCAAGAGCGCGGTCACCAAAGTTTTCAACGACTATGCGAGGAAGAACAATATTCTCAAAGAAAAGCAAGCCAACCTGTTGGGCGAAGATTTCAGAGAGGGTATGGTTGCGGTCATAACCGTAAAGATGCAAAACGTGCAGTTCGAGGGACAAACCAAGGGCAAACTCGGCAACCCCGAAGTGCGTACAAAGGTTGAAAATCTCGTAAGCGAAAAACTTGCCGATTTGCTTTTGCAACGAGGCAATAAAGCGATTGCCGAAAAGATTATCGCAAAGGCTATGGGTGCGGCAAAGACGAGAGAGGCGGCAAAACGCGCAAAAGATTTGAGCCGTCAACAAAACAAACTGAACGGACTCAATCTTGTAGGCAAACTTGCAAGTTGCTCAGGCAAAAACGCGGCTATCAACGAGTTGTTTATCGTTGAGGGCGACTCGGCAGGAGGCAGCGCAAAACAAGCGCGCGACAGATTTTTCCAAGCAATACTCCCTTTGAGAGGCAAACCGCTCAATGTGGAAAAGGCAAGCCTTGAAAAGATACTTGCAAACGAAGAATTCGCAACGCTTATTTCTGCACTCGGCACGGGTATCGATCCCGAATTTGACCTTGACAGCCTCAAATACGACAAGGTTATCATTCTGGCGGACGCAGACCAGGACGGCGCGCATATACGAGCATTGCTTTTGACCTTTTTCTTCCGTTATATGCGCAGGCTCATCACCGAGGGACATGTATACATCGGTATGCCTCCTCTTTATCGTTTGCAAAAGAAAGACGAGATTTTGTATTGCTACGACGACAACGCTCTTGTAGAAGGGCAAAAGAAAATGGGCAAAAACGCTTTGTTGCAGAGATTCAAAGGACTAGGAGAAATGAACCCCGAACAGCTTTGGGACACTACGATGGATCCTGCAAAGCGCACGCTCACCAGAGTTACGATAGATGACGCGGCGATGGCGGACAAGCGTATCACCATTTTGATGGGCGACGACAGCAATATCCGCAAAGACTACATTTATCAGTACGCCGACTTCAACAAGATAGACACTTTCAAAGTTTCAAAAGAGCAAGAATAGTTATATAGGTCACGACTATGACAAAAAAACAACACAAAGAAATTGAATACAACTCCGTCGTGCTTGACACCGTATTCGAAGACGTCATGCACAACTCGATGATTCCGTATTCGGAAAACGTCATTCTCGATCGCGCATTGCCGAGGGTTGAGGACGGCTTGAAACCCGTTCAGCGCAGAGTGCTTTATTCGATGCACGAGATGGGGCTTACACCCGACAAACCGCACAAAAAGTGCGCAAGAATCGTCGGCGATTGCCTCGGAAAATACCATCCTCACGGCGACAGTTCGGTTTACGGCGCAATGGTGCGTATGGCACAGCCTTTCGTCATGCGAATGAAACTTGTGGACGGTCATGGCAACTTCGGCTCTGTGGACGGCGACTCGGCGGCGGCTATGCGTTACACCGAGGCGAGAATGAGTCCTCTTGCGCTCGAACTTTTGCGTGATTTGGACAAGGAAACGGTTGCATGGTCGCCAAACTTCGACGATAGTCTGGAAGAGCCCAACACGCTCCCGGGAAGATTTCCGAATCTTCTCGTAAACGGCGCAAACGGCATTGCGGTCGGTCTTGCTACAAACATCCCGACGCACAATATGGGCGAATGTATCGACGCAACCGTCATGAAGATTGAAAATCCGAATGCGACGATAAAAGATTTGTTCAAAGTGTTCCACGGTCCCGATTTTCCTACGGGCGGATTTATTATCCCCGTTGACAGTTTGGAAGATATATATTCGACCGGCAAGGGCAGAATCAAAATTCGTTCCCGTTTGCATATAGAAAACGATGACAACGGCAAAAAGAACATCGTAATCACCGAGATACCTTATCAGGTATCAAAAGCGGAATTGCTCTCTCGTATCGCCGATTTGAAAGAAGCAAACAAAGATACGCTGCAAGGTATTGCCGAAATCGTGGACGAGAGCGACAAGTCGGGTACGCGCGCGGTCGTCAAATGCAAAAAAGACGCGGACGTCAACAAAATCGTTTCCTTCCTCTTTAAGAAGAGCAATCTCGAAATGGGCTATTCAATCAATATGGTTGCAATCGCAAACGGTAAGCCCGAACAATTGTCGCTTACGGCGTATCTCGACTACTACATCGAATATCAACGCACTATAATCGTCAATCGCACCACCTACGATTTGAAAGCCGCAAAAGCAAGAGCGGAAATCGTGAGAGGTTTGCTTGTGGCAATCCGCAATATCGACGAAGTTATCAAGATAATCAAAGAGTCGGAATCCACGGCAAAGGCAAAAGAAACTTTGCGTCAAAGATTCGATTTGAGCGACGCTCAGGCGCAAGCGATTTTGGATATGCGCTTGAAGAGCCTTGCAAAACTCGAAGTTGGCAAGCTCGAAGAGGAACTTGCATATCTCGAAAAACAGATTGAGCTGTTTGAAGCGATTCTGGCATCCAAGCGCAGACAGCTCACAATCGTAAAAGACGAATTGCTTGCAATAAAGAAAGCTCTCAACTCCGAGCGTATGACGGTCATTATGAGCGGTGAAGACAGCGAAGAAAACTACTCTGCGCCAAGCGAAGCGGAGGCGGTTGCCTATCGTGACGGCGTGCTTGTGACAAACAAAGACGGACAAATGAGATTTATGTCGCAAAAGGCGTATGCAACGGCAAAGAAGGATTTTGCAACGCTGGGCGAAGACGCTTTGCCCGTTTGCCACCTTACCGTCAACAACAAAGGAACTCTTTATGCGGTGACAAACCTCGGAAACGTCGTAAAAATCGATGTGACGACTCTGCCCGAAAAGAAGTTTAAGGAAAAACCGTTCAAACTCGGCGCAATCAATCAGGACGTGCAGACGGGTGAAAACGTCCTAAAACTCTTCTTCTTCGAGGGTGTACCCGTCGGAGAACTTGTGCTGTTCACAAGACAGGGCGGTGCAAAGAGAGTGGATTTGAGCGAGTTTTCAACCGTTTCCAAATCCTATCTCAAAGCGATAAATCTTGCCGAAAAAGACGAGGTTGTGGGCGCAGATATCGTTGATGACGAAAAAAATGTCATGGAAGTGACCAAGGAAGGTCAGGTGCTTGCCTACAAAGCCACCGAAATTCCGCTTCAAGGCAGAACCGCGGCAGGCGTAAAGGGCATTAAACTCGGCGACAGCGACAGCGTTGTGTTTGCGGGGCAAGTCGAGGACGAGGGCGAAATCATCGTCGTATCGAACACGGGTTATGCCAAGAGGGTTATTGCATCCCTCATCGATCCGATGTCGAGATATCTCAAAGGCGTAAAAATCATCGAACTTGACAAATCTTACGTCAAATATGTCGGCACTGTGAAGATGCCGTACGACCTTGCATTCGTCAGCGGCGGACAGACCGCAATCGTAAACACCGAAAATATCCGCATAGACACCAGAACCACAAAGGGTAAGCAACTTTTCAAACAAGAAGTCACGCTCGTAACTCCGGTGAACGAACCTGAAGAATAAATTGCACCTGCGGTGCAGTGAGATTGTTGCACGCAACAGAGTGATATCGCACTGCGTGCGGTTGCGGAAGATTTCAGCTTATTCGGAGCGTACTTATATACGCAATGTGCTCATTCGAAGATGGATTCCGAGCCGCAGCGGCGGCGAGCCTTTGAGCGCCGAGCTTGATGGAAAGTACAAGCGACTGCGCCGTGTTGTTGGCCACGCCTGGCGCACAAAGCGCAGTGGCATAATGAGAGAACGATACTTATCTATGCGAGTGCCGATTGTCTCCCCCGCGAACGACGGATAATCTTGTAGAGAATTGTCCCTATTTGAGTGGTGGGAGAAAAGCCCGAGAGGGAAAGAGGGGGGCACATCCAATTTAGAGTACACGCTGCCCCGCTCTTGTAGAGGACGAACAAAACACGTGAGGAAGGGGGAAATTGCAATAAAGAATACACCCGATACGCGTGTAGTGAAAATAAAAAAGCAAAAGCAAAATAAACATAACACTAAGGAAATAAATATGAAAATCGGTTTTGACAGCAACATGTATATGCAAAAACAGTCGGAGCACATCCTTGAACGCATAAGCCGCTTCGACAAATTGTACCTCGAATTCGGCGGGAAACTTTTTGACGATTTGCATGCGGCAAGGGTACTTCCCGGCTTCGACAAGGCGGCGAAAATCAAGCTTTTGCAAAAACTTCGCGACAAGGCAGAACTCATAATTTGCATAAACGCAAACGCAATCGAGCGCAACAAAATACGCGCCGACTACGGCATCACATACGGAAGTGAAGTCGAAAGAATGATCGACAACATATCCGCTATGGGTATATACATCAATTGCGTTGTCATAACCATGTTCACCGATCAGCAAGGAGCGCTTGCATACAAACAAAAACTCGAAAACAGAGGAATAAAGGTGTATATCCACCGTCCCACGAAAGGGTATCCGCATGAAATCGACACAATCGTTTCGGACGAGGGTTACGGAGCAAATCCGTATATCACGACGTCAAGACCGCTTGTCGTGCTGACCGCACCAGGCCCGGGAAGCGGAAAACTCGCAACGTGTCTTAGTCAACTCTATCACGAGAACAAAAGAGGCGTGAAGGCGGGATACGCAAAGTTTGAGACTTTCCCGATTTGGAATATTCCTCTCAATCATCCCGTCAACGTCGCATACGAAGCGGCAACGGCAGACCTTAAAGACGTCAACAAAGTGGACAACTTCCACCTTGACGCATACGGCGAAATAACCGTAAACTACAATCGCGACATCGAAGTGTTCCCGGTTGTCAAGAGTATTCTCGAAAAAATCACGGGAGAGGAGTGTATCTACAAATCGCCGACGGATATGGGCGTCAATATGGCAGGCTATTGCATTGTAGATGACGAGGCGTGCAGAGAAGCGTCAAAACAAGAGGTGCTGCGCAGATATTTCAAAGCATTGTGCGACTTGAAAACAGGCACGGGTACGCAGGATACCGTCAGCAGACTTGAATTTTTGATGTCCCGTCTCGGTATCAATGTCGCGGACAGAAAAATTGTGGAGGTCGCAAAAAAGAAGAGCGACGACAACGACAATTGCGGAGCCGTTGCGCTTGAACTTCAAGACGGCAGAATCGTAACGGGAAAGAATACAAAGAGAATGAGTGCCTCGGCGGCTTGCGTGTTCAATGCGGTCAAAATGCTTGCAGGCATAAAGGACAATCAAAAACTCATTTCGCCGTATGTCATCGGGCCTATCATCGACCTGAAAACAAAGATTTTGAAGGAACACAACAAGACGTTGACGCTCGAAGAAGCACTCATCGCATTGTCGATTTGCGCGGCGTCAGACGCAAATGCCGCAACCGCAATGGAGCAACTTCCTTTGCTCGAAGGATGCGATGCGCACTCGACGTACATGCTGTTCAAAGCCGACGAAAACCCGTTCAGAAAACTCGGCGTGCGCCTCACTTGCTCGCCCGAATTTCTCGACAATACCCTGTTTATAGAGTGAAAACCATCATATAAACGCCCGATTTTGTCAACAAACATACAAAATACATTTACAAATATAAGGAGAACTCCATGCTTTACGAATCCAGAGAACAAATACCTGCCCGGTATAAATGGCATCTTGAAGATATCATCCCGACAAACGACGCTTGGGAAGAGTTGTTTTTCAAGTGCGAGGAACGTCTCGGTCATTTTGCGAAATATCAAGACAAATTGAACGATGAGGATACGCTTTTCGACTGTCTCGAATTTATGACGAGAATGATGCATGACATCTCGTATCTTTACGGCTTTGCAAAAATGCGCCTCGATCAAGATTCGAGAGACGACGTGTATCAGGGCATGTCGACAAGAGCGGACATGCTCTATGTCAGATATGTCACCGCGACTTCGTTCATCACTCCCGAAATAAGCGAGTTTTCAATGGAACGACTCCATGAACTCAACAGCAGCAAACGATTCAAAGATTATGACGTTTTCTTCAAGGAAATCATAAGAAACAAGGACATCATTCTTTCAAAGAAAGAAGAAAAGCTCCTGGGCGAAGTCGGCTTGTTTTCGGACAACGCAAGGGAAGTGTTTTCGATGTTCGACAACGCCGACGTCAAGTTTGCGCCCGTCAAAGACGAGAACGGAAAAGAGGTTCAAATGAGCCACGGCGTATACGGCATGCTCTTGCAAAGCACAGACCAAAGAGTGAGAAAGGACGCTTTCGACAGTATGTTCACCGCCTACAAAGACCATATCAACACAATCGCCGCCAACTATGCCGGCAACGTCAAGAAAGATTGGTTTTATGCAAAAGTGAGAGGTTTTTCAAGTTCGCTCGACTATTCGATGTACAACGAAAACGTGCCGTCCACTTGTTACAACAAACTCCTCGAAGCCGTTGGCAAAGGCACAAAACCCTTGCACAGATACATTGCTTTGAGAAAGAAAGTGCTGGGACTCGATACGCTCAACATGTACGATTTGTACACATCAATTGTCAACGAGCAGGAGCTTGCGCTCGAATACGAAGACGCAGTCGAGCTTGTCAAAGAGGCTCTAAAAGTGACGGGAAAGGAATATTCCTCGATTTTGGCAGACGCATTCAAAAGCGGTTGGGTTGACGTGTTCGAAAACAAGGGCAAGAGAAGCGGCGCATATTCCTGGGGCGTTTACGGCGTTCACCCGTTTGTTCTTCTCAACTATCAAAAAACAATCCACGACGTGTTTACGATTGCGCACGAAATGGGACATGCAATGCACTCCTATTTCAGCAATTCATCCCTTCCCGAGCAGAAGGCGGATTATGTGATTTTCGTCGCGGAAATCGCGTCCACCGTCAACGAAGTGCTGCTTCTGAAACACCTTCTCAAAACGGCAACCGGCGAGTTCAGAAAATTTTTGCTTTCCTACTATCTCGACATGTTCCGTACAACGCTTTTCAGACAGACCATGTTCAGTGAATTCGAAACAATCGCGCACAAAACGGTGGAGCAAGGCGAGCCTATCACCGCAACCGCACTTTCGGACGCTTATTACGAACTCAACAAAAAATATTACGGAGAGGCGGTCGAACACAACGACCTCATTCGTTATGAATGGGCAAGAATACCGCACTTCTATACGAGTTATTACGTCTATAAGTACGCAACAGGCATCACAACCGCGGTGTCCATTGCCAACAACATTCTCAACGGCGGCGAAGAGTATTTTGCAAAATACAAAAAATTTCTCTCGGCAGGCGGAAGCATGGCACCGCTCGACATCATTCGTCTTGCAGACGTAGACCTCGAAAGCGACGCGCCGTATCAACTTGCGATGAAAGAGTTTTCCGACACGCTTGACGAGCTTGAAAAGTCTTTCAATCTCTGAAAATAACAAAAAAGGCGAGGCGCAGGCAATGCTTGCGCCTTGCAAAAAACTATGAATCATATCAAAAAAATCACACTCTTTTTGCTTGCTTTCGCACTTATTTCGATGAGTGCTTTTTGTCTTGTCGCATGCAATAAGCATGAGGATGAAAAGGGCGACGTCGTGCGAGATTTGTATATATATACAATCGAGTTCGAACAAGACGATTCGAAAGAGGAGCAAGGTCAATCGGCAGCCGAAAACGACGATGCGCCGTCCGACAAAACCGCAACCGTTTTTTTGACATTCTCAAAAACCGATAGACAGTTGACGGGGCAAAGCGCAATTTGGCATAGCGACAAGCGCAAGGACGGCGAATTTTATTTTGTCACGACAAGCACGATATCTTTCAATCCCGAATCGATATTTTGTGCCGTCAAAGAGAGCATACCACAAGAAGACCTTGTCAAAGACGAGGTTGAATACAACCGCTTGAAAGTGGTTTTGAGATATGATACAATCTATAAATCTATAAGAAGCGACGGAGAAATTACGCGCAACGGTCGCACATATACGCATTTATTCGCAATCGACGAGAGCAAACAGAGCGAGATACTGACGCTTGAAATGCGCTCGGCAAATTCAGCGAATTGGTATGCGGTTTTGGTGGCGGCAGCACTTGGCGTTGTGCTTATTGCGATTGTCGCAACCCTTGCGGTAAAAGGTGCAAAATGGCAAAAGACGAAAACAAAAGAGTGACAAGAGGTATGCCCAACAACGTGGACGCCGAGGCGTCTGTTTTGGGTTCTATTCTCATTGACAACAAAGCCGCAGATATCATTATCCCGACTCTCAAAGCGGAGGACTTTTATCTTTCGCAAAACAGGTTGATTTTCGAGGTGATGAAACAGCTTCAGAATGAAAGCAAGCCTATCGACACCGTGTCCGTTTGCGACGCTCTGGAACTTAAAGGCAAACTTGACGAAGTCGGCTCGATTGCATATTTGTCCGAACTTGCAGAGGGCGTCGTGTCCGCTGCAAACGGCGAGTATTATGCAAGCATAATAAAGCGTGACAGTCTCACGAGAAAAGTTATCGAAGCGGGCAACGACATCGCAAAATTCGGCTATGAATGTCAGGACGGAAAAGACGCTCTCGACAATGCCGAAAAACTCGTGTACGCCATAGCGGAGCAGTCAAGCGAGAAAGCACTCGTAAAAGTCGACGATGCCGCCGCTCTTGCGCTCAAAATCATTCAGGACGCGCAATCGGGCAATGTGCCGAAAAACACGGTATATACGGATTTTCCGACATTCGACCAAAAAACGCACGGCTTAAAACCCGGTGAAATGGTGTTGATTGCAGCCCGTCCGTCTGTCGGTAAAACCGCATTTGCACTCAATATTGCCGCAAACGTCGCACTCAATCACGGCAAAAAAGTTGCGATCTTCTCGCTGGAAATGCCTGCGGATTTGCTTGCGACTCGTATGCTTGCATACATCTCGAAAGTGTCCCTCACAAAGATGAAGACAAGGGGCGCGCTTAGCGCAACCGATCTCAAAAAACTTTACAACGGCTACAAGGCGTTGCTTGCTTCGGATGTGTACATCGACGATTATTCGATGAATGGTCCCTCCGACGTGCTTTCAAAATGCCGTCGATTGAAGCGGGAAAAAGGACTCGACCTTGTTATTATCGACTATTTGCAACTTATGACCGCTCAAAAGAACGGCAGGGCGGCAGAGAGTCGTCAGGTCGAAGTCAGCGACATGTCGAGAAAAATGAAAATTTATGCAAAAGAACTCGAATGTCCAATCATTCTGCTTTCTCAAATGTCGCGCGGTATCGAACAGCGCAACGACCATACGCCGCAATTGTCGGACTTGCGAGAGTCGGGCTCAATCGAGCAGGACGCCGATATCGTCATGTTCCTCAATAAACCGTATACTTACAACAAAGCGCTTCCGCCAAACGAAGTTATCCTCGATGTGAAGAAAAACAGAAACGGTACTATCGGCGAAATCAAGCTTGACTGGGACGGCGACACCACAACATTCAAAGAGTGCGTGGACGAGAATGCAAATACCACAGAATACGTTTATGACGAGCCGAAGAAGCGCGATGACGACGAAGAGGGCGGCGTGGATATGAAAGCCATATCGGACGTTGCCGAGGACTTGCACGAAATTGCGGCGGCAGACGGAAATATGCCTTTTGAAATGCCGTTTGTATCCGACGAGGGCGAGCAAGCTCCGCCACCGAGCGACGACGATATTCCCGACGAAGAGGACGAGTACGTCGACGACGGTGACGAACCGACGGACGACGGAGATATGCCGTTTTAATAAAAAGCGAGGCTGAAATGCCTCGCTTTTTATTAAAAAAATTAATAATTAATAATTAATAATGAATAATTGAGGAAGGCGAAGCCTTAATCCGAAAATTTGTTCGTTGCCTACTTATAAACGGAATCTGCTGCTTCGAAGGCGGAACGCGAGCCGCAAGGCGGCGAGAAAAGCGAGCGTCGACGCTCGATGATTAGTACGAGAATGCGTGGCATTCTGTTGCGTAGCCGCCACGCAGGCGAAGTGGCACGGCTTTCAGCCGATTTGTATCACCAACAGCCCGTCAGCCGTTCGTTGCTTGCAACGAACTAGCGATTGCTACGAAGTCAATCGCGTCAGTGTTGCCCCACGCGGAGCGGACGTCGTGGGTTCCCTCAAACTTGTGCAGAGGGGGAACGACGGTGGGGGAAACACGTGAGGAAGGGGGAAAATTTTAATTTAGATTTCACTGCGGCAATGGCGCAATCAACAATCATTTTAGACTTTATTCTCGCATACACTTTCTTATGTTCAAAGACGAAGTCGGAAGAAAACTCGGAGTTGTCGGAAAAGTGTTTCCGTTTACGCTCACAATGTTGTCAAGAGAAAAAACGGTGATTTGCGGTGTAAAACGTATCAATTTGTCGTCAGACACCCAAATCAACGTTCGTCTTGACGGCGGCAGCATGAATATTGACGGTATCGGATTAAAAATCGTCGAAATCGGAGGAAACGATATGTTTTTGGAGGGCGAAATTGTCAAAATCGAGTTTGAAAAATAAGTTTGTTTTTGCAAAATTCCAAAAACGCTCAAACAATCATAATGACGAAAGCACCGACCTGTTTCGCAAAAAGAGCGAAACTGAAAGCGACAACGAATCGCACGACAAAAGCGTTAAAAATGCCGTTGAAAAGCCGAAACGCAACAATGAATCGGGGAAGAATATTTCAACAAACAAGCGTTTAGAATATCGAAAAAGCAAAAAATATCAGGAAAGGTTGCAAAGAAAGGAAGTTGCAAGAAAGCAGAAAGAACATCTGCGACAAAACCGCAAACAAATCAGAGAAGAAAAGGAAGACGCACTTGTCGAAAAACTATTCGCGATAAAGAAAAAATATATCGATAGAATATCGAAAATCGAAAGCAAGTTCGGGAAAACGCAAATCGAACTGCATGGCAAAAACGCGCCCAAAGCGTTGATTGCGATTTCCAAAATCGCAAAAGTGAAAAATGTCAAGACATACGAAAAAGGCGTGCGGTTTGTCACCGAAAGCAAACAATGCCATAAGATTATTGCATTA
This sequence comes from uncultured Clostridia bacterium, assembly GCA_934233745.1. Classification (GTDB taxonomy): domain Bacteria; phylum Bacillota; class Clostridia; order Christensenellales; family CAG-917; genus CAG-475. The sequence goes on along the minus strand of CAKQGN010000008.1, from coordinate 13,718 downwards.
TTGCAAAACTTATGCTATGATTATACAATAATTAATATAGGTGGAGTGTCGCCGTCTGTCATACGGTCGCTTTCAAGAGTCGGTTTGCTTTTGGGCGTTGCGTTGTCGATATGCGCTTTTTCGATTTACTCGTCTTACGTCACGCGCGTGAGTATAGCGTGCGAAGGCGCGAAAGATTTGGCATTAAACGTGCGGATTGCAGACATACTGAAAGAGTACGGAGTCTCTCAAGGCACAAAAATTAAAGACTTCGACAAGTCGGCACTCGAAAAGGCAATATCCGCTCTTGACGGAGTTGCGTTTGCAAGCGTGACAAAGCAAGGGACGCATATCACCGTCTTGTACAAAACGGAATTGAAAAGGGAAAGTTTTTTTCAAGCCAACGCAAAGAGCGTCGTTGCTTCAAAGCGCGCCGTGATTACGAGAGTTGTCGTCGAGGGCGGTACGGCTGTGAAAAAATACGGCGACGTCGTGGATATCGGCGATACGCTCATCGAGGGGTATATCGAATACGGCGACAGCAAAATTCCGGTCGAAGCAAAGGGATACGCTTTCGGAAAGGTGTATGTCAAACGGACGAGATTTTTTGCAAATACGCAAAGCGTCGAAGAAATCGTATCGAGAAAGAAGTACACGAGATACGGCATATTCGGCAAAACACCGAAACCTCCCATAAGTCCGTTTGAGAAATACAGACTGAAAACCGACATAAAAGAATACGACTTTCTTGTTCCGTTGAAAATCTACTCATACGAATTTGAGCAGATTTGCGAAGTCGAAAGACAAAATACGCTTGACGAACAGGGAATGAAAAAGGCCGTGTATTCGGACGCGCTTGCCCGATTGAGCGAGAGCGCGACGGTGCTTGACGCCTACTATGAAACCACCAAGACGGAGGACGGCACATACGTCACCGTTACGCTGGAAGTCGAGGAAATCATATAAATGAAAACGCAAAAAGAAAAACAATTTGAGAGTTACGACGTTATGATGAGCGTGTTCGGGGAGCTTGACGAGAATATCGAACGGCTCACCGACGCTTTTGACGTTGACGTTTTCGCTATGGGCAACGGTGTAAAAGTGAGCGGAGAGGAAAAGGACGTCGACGGCGCAATCAAAGCTCTCACCGCACTTGAAAAACTTTGCAAAAAGCAACCTCTTTCGACGCAAACCGTCAACATGGTCGTAGGATATGCAAAAACAGGCAAGGATTTTGACGTGGAAGATTTGATGGGAACGGTGGCAATCACCGCCCGCGGAAAAATCATCCGTCCCAAAACGCTGGGGCAAAAGAAGTATGTCGACGCAATCAGGAAATACAGCGTGGTATTCGGCGTAGGCCCTGCGGGGACGGGCAAAACCTATCTTGCGGTCGCGCTTGCGGTATATGCTCTCAAAAACAAGGAAATCGACAAGATTATCCTCACGCGTCCCGCCGTCGAGGCAGGTGAAAAACTCGGTTTTTTGCCGGGGGATTTGAACGAGAAAGTCGATCCGTATCTGCGACCTCTTTTCGACGCTCTTCAGGAGATGATGGGGCAGGACGCGTACTTGCGCCATATAGAACGCGGCAGTATAGAGATTGCTCCGCTTGCGTATATGAGGGGCAGGACGCTGTCAAACAGTTTCATCATTCTCGACGAGGCGCAAAATACGACGAGAGAACAAATGAAAATGTTTCTCACTCGTATGGGCGAAAACAGCAGAATCGTCGTCACCGGCGACGTTACTCAGATAGACCTTCCCAAAAACATCAAAAGCGGAATGGTGGACGCAATAGAAGTGCTTGACGGAGTTGAAGGAATCGAAATCGTGAAACTTAGCGCAAAAGACGTTGTTCGTCACGAATTGGTGACGAAAATTATTCAAGCATATGAAAAAGCAGAATCGGCAAGGGAGAAAGTCGCAAAAGCAGAAAGCGACGATTGAACTTGCGGGAGTGAATTATGATAGATGACGTAAGAGATCTTTCAAGAGCGGAAAAAGAAAAGGTCATTGCAAGAAAAAATGCGATGCGGTATGCCGGCAAGTGTTTTGTCGCGGCATTTGTCGCGGTTTTTGCCATGACGCTTTTCGCGCTCTATATGATTGGCGATTTTGTCGCCGCTTTCACAAAGGAAAACGCAATTGCGACGACGGCGGTATTCATTACATCGGCAGTGCTTACGGTGTTTCTTATGGCGGGGATATACAGATTTACCCAACCGAACGGAACAAGCGTGAGGGACTTTCATCTGACGATTATTATGATTGCCGTTACGTTTATGTCGTCAATCGCAACTGCGACGAAGCTCAACCTTTTCGCTATGCCGATTGCGCTTGCGACGCTTGTGTTGATAGAACTTATCGACAGACGTACCGCAACGCTTTCGACTGCCGTCGTTGCGATAATGATTGCGGTTGCGTTTATGCGCGACACCGTGACATATGACTATACCACCGTGATTGCGTCGGTCGTGTGCAACAGTTTGTGTGCGATAATCGTCAATTTTTATGAGAAAAAGCACCTCACCCGACTCAAATTTTTGCTTGTGTCGATGGCGACTCCGCTCACAATGCAACCGCTTGTCGTTTTCTTTACGCTTGCAAGCGGAGATACGGGCATGAATTTGTTGTGGCACGTGGTTTGGTCTTATGGCGCAAACATTGCCGCATCGCTTGTGTTTATGCCTCTCGTTGCCATTTTCGAGGGAATGTTCAACATAGCCGACGACTTCCGCCTGAACGAACTTTGCAATTTGTCGAATCCGCTTCTTAAGCGTCTTGCAAGCGAAGCGCCCGGCACGTTCAATCACTCGCTCGTTGTGGGAAATCTCGCCGAAGCCTGCGCTTCCGCAATCGGCGAAAACCCCAATATGGCAAGATGCGCCGCATACTATCACGATATTGGCAAACTCAAAGCCCCGATTTATTTCAGCGAAAATCAGTCCTCGTACAATCCGCACGACGAACTTATCCCCGAAGTCAGCGTAAGTATGATAACTTCACATACGCTTTTCGGCGAAATTCTGGCAAAGCAAAACAGACTTCCCAAAGAAATAGTTGCGATTTGCAGAGAACATCACGGAACGTCCCCGGTCGGATATTTTTACCGCAAAGCACTGACGCTCAAAGAGGAGGGCGATCTTGCCGTCGACAAATACACGTATGCAGGGCCGAAACCACAAACGAAAATTGCCGCAATCATCATGATTGCCGACACCATCGAGGCGGCTATGCGCGCATACATGCCAGACACGAAAGAGGAATTCGAAACAAGAATCAACAAACTCGTCGATGAAAAAATGGAATTGCGTCAGTTTGACGAATGTCCCATTACAATGGGGGATATAGCGATAATAAAACGCACAATAAGCGAAGTTTTGCCGTCAATCCACCACAGCAGAGTAAGCTACGAAAAAAAGAGAAGTGCAAACACTTTCAAAAAATAAGAACGATGATAAGAATTTCAGGCGCAAACTTTGAAGAAAAAAACCTCATCAAAAAGGTCGAAAAAGCGTGCTTTGCGCACTTGAATCAACCGAATTTCTTTCTCATAGACATGACGGTCGTCGATGAGCAGACAATCCGCAATCTCAATAAAGAGGCAAGAGGAATCGACAAAGTGACGGACGTATTGAGTTTTCCGTGCTTTGACAGGTTGAATTTGCCTGTTTGCAAGGACGATTTTCAGCCTTGCGATTTTGACGGCAAAAGAGTTATGCTCGGCTCGATTATGATATGCCGTCAGCGCGCCGCCGAACAGGCAGAGGAATACGGACACTCTTATGCGAGAGAACTCGGTTTTTTGGCATGTCACGGCTTTTTGCACATTCTGGGCTTTGACCACATCGAACCTGAGGACGAAAAAGAGATGATTGCAAAACAAAAAGAAATTATGTCTGCCGCGGGGCTGAAAAGATGACGATTTGAAGAGTTTATTCAAACTCGGATGAAAGCCTGTTCAAAATACTGTAAAAGAGAAAATTTTTAATCAGGAAAAAAATATGTACGAAGATTTCAAAAGCGGTTTTATTTGTATAGCAGGGCTTGCAAATGCGGGCAAGTCAACATTAACCAACGCGCTTGTGGGCGAAAAAGTATCCATTGTTTCGTGGCGTCCTCAGACGACGAGAAACAAACTTTTGGGCATAATCAACGGCGATGGCTACCAAATGGTGCTTATCGACACGCCCGGCATACACAAAGTGCGCAATCACCTCGGTCAATATATGATGCAGGCGGTTGAAAACTCTCTGAAAGACGTGGACGGCGTGGTGTATGTCATCGACGCGGCAAAAGGGATGCAAAAAGAAGACTATGAGTTTTTGGAAAAGAACGCAAAAAAAGTGCCTATCGTCGTTGCGCTCAACAAGGAAGATTGCGTTACGAGAGAAACTATGTTTGCATCGCTTGAAAAGCTCAACAAAATCGAGGGACTCAAAGCAATCGTGCCGATTTCCGCAAAAAAAGAGGACAATCTCGAACCGTTGAAAGAAGAACTCATATCGCTTTTGCCCGAAGGCGCGCCGATGTATCCCGAAGATATGTATACGGAAAGCAGCATGCGCTTTATGGCAACCGAGATTATAAGAGAGAAGGCACTCTATCTTCTTGACAAGGAAGTGCCCTATGGCATCGGCGTTTACATCAACAAGTTCGAGGAGCGCGAGGGACAACCCATCATCGACATCGACGCCGATATAATTTGCGAAAAGCAATCGCACAAGGCAATCGTTATAGGCAAGGGCGGCGAGATGCTCAAACAAATCGCAACCAAGGCTCGTCACGATTTGGAAGAAATGACAGGCGAAAAAGTTTTTCTCACACTGTACGTGAGAGTGAAAAACGAGTGGCGCGACGACGACAGAATCATGAAAGAGTTGGGGTATGACCTGAAAGCTCTCAAAAAAGACTGACGGATTTTCGGATACAAATTGAAAAAACTCGGATAATGCGGATGTTTTTGCACATACTGATATCGTGAACAAGCGAGAATTATGGGAAATGTTTGCAAAAACCGGGGACATCGAAGTGTACGGAATGTACCTTGCGATGAAGGAATACGAGGATATCCCGCAATATGCGGGAAAGGACGATGCAAACAGCCGACGTAAAAGTTAAAGCCATCGTGACAAGGGCGGTACCTTACAACGAGAGTGACATGATTGTCACTCTTGTCGGCGTAGATACGGGCGTTTTGACGGCGACGGCAAAGGGGTGTCTGAAACCCAAAGCAAAACTTAGATATGCGGCGGAACCGATGAATTTCGGCGATTATGTGCTAAGCGGGCGCAACGGAAGATATATCGTGACCGAATGCAGTCAGATAGAATCTTTTTCGGACATCACTTGCGACATAGAAAAATATTATACCGCATCCATGATTCTCGAAACCTTGCAAAGAGGCTCGAAAGAGGCAAATCCCGAATTGTTTATTTTGTCCCTTCAAGCCTTAAACACGCTTGCGTACCATGAGTGCGACACGGATGACGTGGCAAGGGATTATCTGCTCGGCTTTTTGGACATTTCAGGCAACAAGCTCGATTTTGCGCATTGCAACGTGTGCAAGTGCGACATCTATTCAAACGCGTATTTCAAAGACGCCGACGGCATTGTATGCGAACATTGCAAAGGACTCGACGGAATTCTTGTAGACAGTGTTTCAAGGGGTTATCTTGCAAAGCAAACGAATATATCTCATCCGCTCAAAGTGAAAGCCAATCTTTTGCTTGCGGATTTTGTATATATGATGACAGGGGTGCGAATAAGCATTCACTATTTTACGGAGCAAATATGAAAAACAGACGAATTTTTGCAAAATTCATTGCGGTTATGCTTGCCGTATGCACACTTTCGGCATGCATTGCCATTCTTTCTTCGTGCAACAAAGACGAAGCAAAGGCAAAAACGGTTGAGGACATCTTCAAATCAACCCAAAGCAAACCCGAGTTCAGCGGAGCGCAAAGAGAGTTTACTCTCGACACGGGGTGGGAAATTTACACCACAAGCACAACGAAAAATACCCAGGCCGCAAACGTGAACAGCGATGTCGGATATATAGAGAGCATCAACGCATTTGTCGTCAAAAACGGAGAGTCGCTTTCGATTGTAAAATGCGGCGATACGCGCGAATATTTCGACGGAGGCATGAAAGGCATGCTTTTCCCGTCCTATTTGGGTATTGGCGCGTTAAGAGTGAAAGACGGTCTTATCGCCTGCAAGTTTATCAACGGCGAAGCCGGCGTTTTCGACACGTCGGGCAACACCGTCATATCGCGCACAAAAATCAATTACTCGTCAAATACCGCGGCGGGAATCGACACGATTCTGAAAATTCTTGACGCAGGTCTTATTGCCGTCAATTCGTCTTACGACAAGAACGGTGTGAGCGGTTATACGTCGATTTATCGTCCCACGACAAGCGGAAACCTGCAAGACAGAGGCACGCTCGTTGCACGTCTTGAAAACGCAAAAGGAACTCTTACAAACATAAAAGGTTTTGACGGAAAATACGTCACAATCACGGGAAACACCACGGGTGATTTTATCTTTGCGGTGCCGTATTCGCAAGCTCGTGACGGACAGACGACAAGCGCAACGGCAAACGGCACGGTTTCCGACAACGACAAAGACGATTACTACGGCGAAATCACATATATGGGCGGCGGAAAGTTCTTCATTCACCAAGACTGGACGGTGGAAAAGGACAAGGAATACACCTATTACGACGGCTTCGACTACTACGTTTTCGAGCGTAGAATCTACACGCCCGACAACGACAAGTCGCAAGCATACACCAAAAATGCCGACAAGGTTTTTCTGTATATGGAGAACAACTATTATGACGGCGACAAGGCAGGCGTGGCAACGTCGTCGTATCTCAAAGACGGTTTTACTTATGCGAGCTACGGCTTGACGATAGTGAACAAAATCGGCACTTACGACCAATTTATTCTTGACGAGAATCTCAACATCGTCATGTCGCTTACAGGCAACTACGGCATAACCATAAAGGATCAGAAAAAAGAAAAGGTCGGATATCTCGACCTCATCATGCAGTGCGTCGACGGATACTATTACAATCCTCTTTTGCCGAGTGAGTTTAACGTCTATGACAAAAACGGCAATAAAGTCGGTCACAACGGCAGAAACGATATAAGGCAACAAGAGCTTTCAAACAATGTTTTCGTTGCCGCAATCAACGATCCCGACGACACGTCGTCCAGTCCTCAGCAACTTTACGGAGCGTTCAATCTCAAGGGAGAAGTTGTGATTCCTTTCACATATTATTCGCTTTCCGCTTTCAGAGGCTCGTACACGGTAGGTCAGGCAAAGAACTCCGAGGGCGTCAAAACTTGGTTTATCGTCGGCAGCGACGGCAAGCAAGTCACCCGGATGAGCGACGGCTCCGTGCCGCTCAATAAAAACGAAATCGCAACCGACAAGTCGGGCAATTTCATCTACAAAATCGGATGCTATATGTACAAGGTCGACAGCGGCAAAAAAACAGAGAAAAACGAAACAATCTACAACTACGGCATCAAAAACTTCAATCCCAACGTCAACAAAAACGTGGTTATGAACGCAACGATGAGTGCGGGCAGCGTGCTTTATGCGCCGACTTCATCGCCGAGCAACGTCTTTGTGTTTGACAAAGTGACGGTGGGTACAAACGTCAGTTACACCGTGTACAGACTTGTGTAAGAAGGCATAAAATGACAACAAAAATCGTTAAAGCAAGCGACGGCATTCAAGAGGGCGCAAAGATAATCAACGAGGGCGGACTTGTGGTTTTCCCGACAGAAACCGTGTACGGACTCGGCGCAAACGCCTTTGACGAGAGTGCCGTCGCAAAAATTTTCAAGGCGAAAGGCAGACCTCAGGACAATCCGCTCATCGTACATATCTCGTCGCTTGAACAGGTCAAGGATATTGCGGCTGACATCCCCGACAAGTTTTATGAGCTTGCCAATCGTTTTATGCCCGGACCTCTTACGATAATCCTCAAAAAAAGCGACAAAGTGCCTTATATCGTCACGGCAGGCGGCGAAACGGTCGGAATCCGTATGCCGAAAAACAAGTGGGCAAGGGAGCTGATTGCAAACAGTAAGCCGCTTGCCGCTCCGTCTGCAAATCGTTCAAAGCATATTTCGCCAACAACCGCTCGGCACGTCTATGAGGACTTAAACGGAGAAGTCGAGCTTATTTTGGACGACGGAGCGTGCAGCGTCGGCATCGAATCGACAGTTCTCGACCTCACTTGCGACACGCCTACGATTTTGCGTCCCGGCGCGGTTACTGCAGAAATGCTGCTCGATATTGTCGGCGAAGTAAGCCAAAACGGAAAAGTTATCAAAATCGCAAAAGCCCCCGGAATGAAATATACCCATTATGCGCCTGTCGTGGAAACGGTTATGGCGCAAAACATAGACCATGCCGTCGGCGAGTATGACAAAAAAGTTCAAGAGGGCAGACATCCCGTTATCGTCGCGCGCGATATATATAGGGATAAGGTGCAAGAGCGTGCGCAAATCTCGCTCGGCGTGACTGTGGAGGACTACACGCGCAACGTCTATTCTGCCTTGCATACGGCGGAAAAAGAGTACGATTACATCATCATAGAACACCTTGACGGAGCGGGACTGGAAGCGTCCGTTATGAACAGGGTGGAAAAAGCGGCGGGAGGCAAGAGCGTATGAAAGTGCTTTTTGTTTGCTCTGCAAATACATGTAGGTCGCCGATGCTCGAATACATGTTCAAAGCGTATTTGAAGGCACGCGGCAAAGACGATGTACAAGTCGACAGCGCGGGACTTCTACTGTCAAACGACAAAATCAATCCGCTTTGCCTTGCGACTCTCGACAAACACGGCGTCCCGTATTTTGACAAACAGTCGCAATTTTGCACAAAACAACTATACAAAAAAGCCGATTGGGTTTTTGTCATGACGCCGTATCATGCAGAAGTTATGAAGGCGAATTACGGAGCAAAACGCAACATGGTTATTCTTTCGGATTTGTTTGAAACCGACATTGACGACCCCTACGGACAAGGCATAGAAGCATATGAAAAGACATATCTGACATTTTGGAATAACCTTGACAGAATCTATCGCACAATATACAAAACCGACGATTAAACGTCGGTTTTTGTGTGTTAAACGGCTGTTTTCAACAAAACATAAAAAACAAAACGCATTTTCATTATGGCTTTTCTCGCTCGCAATCGACGTCGAAGTTGTCTTTGAGCAACTGCCTGAATATGCCGATATGCACTTCTTCGTCGAGGATTATCCTCTCAAGCAACATCTTTACGCTGTCCGAGGAAAGATTGAGAATGGTGCGTTCGTAATTCATGATTGCGTTCTGTTCCGAAAGTATGTTTTCTCTCAAAAACTTTTGCGGTGACAGAGTGTAGTTTGCAAAGCTCCCGTTCCAGTACGTGCGCGCGCCGATGACGGGATATCCGCCGAGCTTATATATGGTTTCTCCGAGCAATTTGTGGTGTAGCATCTCGGTGACGGCGATGCCTTTGAGCGCTTGTCGGATATCCGGATATTTTGGCGTGACATACATTTGAAAACAATAGGTCATTACCGCCGTAAGTTCGCCCGACGAACCGGAGTATACCGGCATAAGCAACTTGGATTCCGCAATGTTTTTCTCGACTTCGACGTCGGGATAGGGCAGTTCGCTTGCATATTTTGAAAAATCCATTTTTCACCTCGATTGATTTTGCACATTATATTCGGCAAAGTGAAAATGCGTTCCGAGCAAAAACGAGTATTTCTAAATAAAAAGCGAGATTTTCGCAATTTAGAATCAAAATATACATAAAACCGCTTGCAAATCGCTTTTCCTTGTGCTAAAATTTCAAAGTAACTTTTAGGAGGTATAGACATGCTTGATACATTGAACGCAATCCTTCTCGCTGCCACTCAAGGCGTGAACTATCAGGATTATGCAATATGCTTGAAAGTGTTTCTCATATTGATGGTGGTTGCCTCTGTTGCAATCATCGTCGTCATAATGATGCAAAAGGGCACCAACGACAACGTAGGCGTCATCACGGGCGCAAGCGATACTTATTACGGCAAAAACAAGTCCACAAATAAGGAAAGCGTTTTGAAAAAGATTACGTTCGGTCTTTTCGCTTTCATTCTTGTATGTGCAATCATCTGCTTTGTTATGTGGGGCTTGATTGACAACAAGTTTGTATAATCGCAACACAAAGTATCCAAGCGGCTCGTATTCGAGCCGTTTTTTTATACTCGGGCAAAATACGAGAGTATTTATTATTCTTCGCCCTTGAATATGATATAAAGGTATTGTATAATCGAACTATGATAAAACAAGTTGCAACCAACAAAAAAGCCTATCACGATTATTTTGTCGAGGACACCTACGAGGCAGGCATAGTGCTTGTGGGGTGTGAGGTCAAATCAATTCGCCTCGGAGCAGTCAACCTCCGAGACAGTTTTGTCATAATCAAAAACGGCGAAGTTTTTATGCTCGGCGCACATATTTCTCCCTACAAAATGGGCAGTTACAACAACGTTGACCCTCGCCGCACACGCAAACTTCTGCTCAACAAATCCGAGATAAACAAACTCCGCGGAAAAGTCGAGCAAAAAGGCTATACGCTCATTCCGCTCAAAGTCTATTTCAAGGATGCTCTCGTAAAAATCGAGTTGGGGCTTTGCAGAGGCAAGGAGCTGCACGACAAACGCGAGGCAATCAAGGAAAAGGAAAACAAGCGAAACCTTCAACGAGTGATGAAAGAGTACAACAAGTGATTGTTTCATCGGCTTGTTGGCGAAAATCGTTTTTTTGAGCAAGATTTTTGCGGACAATTCAAATGATAATAAGTTTTTGGCGCAATGCGCTATGAGGTAAATATGAAAAGAATCGAAACCACATGCGTTCAGGGCGGCTATACCCCCAAGAACGGCGAACCCAGACAAATCCCTATAATCCAAAGCACGACGTTTAAGTACGACACCAGCGACGATATGGCAAGACTTTTCGATTTGGAAACCAGCGGATATTTTTATACAAGACTTCAAAACCCGACAAACGACTATGTTGCGGCAAAAATCGCAGAGCTTGAGGGCGGTACGGCAGGTATGCTTACCTCGTCGGGGCAAGCGGCAAACTTCTATGCCGTGTTCAACATCGCAAACGCAGGCGACCATGTCGTTGCCGTCAGTGCGATATACGGAGGGACTTTCAATCTTTTCAACGTCACAATGCGCAAGATGGGCGTGGATTTCACATTCATTTCGCCCGACAGCACCGAAGAAGAAATCGAAGCAGCATTCAGACCAAACACAAAAGCCGTATTCGGCGAAACAATCGCAAATCCGGCACTCAGGATGTTCGATATCGAGTTGTTTGCAAAAGTGGCGCACAGACACGGCGTGCCGCTTATCGTCGACAATACGTTTGCAACACCTGTAAACTGTCGCCCGATAGAGTGGGGCGCGGATATCGTCACTCATTCGACAACAAAGTATATGGACGGACACGGTGCGGCGGTCGGAGGCGCAATCGTTGACGGAGGCAAGTTCGACTGGCTCGCTCATGCCGACAAATTCCACGGTCTTTGCACTCCCGATGACAGCTATCACGGCATAACTTACGCCGAAAAATTCGGTATGGGAGGTGCGTTTATCACAAAATGCACAGCGCAACTTATGAGAGATTTCGGTTCCATTCAAAGTCCTCAAAACGCATTTTTGCTGAATCTCGGTCTTGAAAGTTTGCATGTGAGAATGCAACGCCATTGTCAAAACGGTTTGGACGTGGCAAAATATCTCGCAAGCGACTCGCGTATTGCGTGGGTGAAGTATCCCTCTCTTGAAGGGGACAAAGATTTTGAGCTTGCAAAGAAGTATTGTCCAAGCGGTACTTGCGGCGTTGTCAGCTTTGGCGTTAAAGGCGGAAGAAAAGCCGCCGAGGCATTTATGAAAGGGCTTAAAATCGTTGCCATAGAAACTCACGTCGCGGACGCGCGCAGCTGCTGCTTGCATCCTGCAAGTTCGACGCACCGCCAACTCACCGACAGCGAACTTGTCGAGGCAGGAGTATTGCCGGATCTCGTGCGCCTTTCTTGCGGACTTGAAAATGCGCAAGACCTCATCGATGACATCAAACAAGCACTTGACAATGCCGATATCGAAGCGTAAACTGCCGATTTTGAAACAAAGGTGACAATATGCCTATTATAATTCCCAAAGGATTGCCTGCCTACAAAAGTCTTTCGGACGAAAAGATTTTCGTTATGGACGAGGCAAGAGCCGTAAGACAAGACATTCGTCCCATCGAGATTGCGATACTCAATCTCATGCCCACAAAAGAAACAACCGAAACACAACTCATCAGGTTGCTTTCAAACTCACCCCTTCAAATCAACGTAACGCTTATAAAGACGGATTCTTACGAGCCGACTCATGTTTCGATAGGACATATGATCCGCTTTTATAAAACCCTTGACGAAATAAAAAAAATGAAGTTTGACGGAATGATAGTCACCGGCGCACCCGTCGAAACCATACCGTTTGAGGAAGTGAAGTACTGGAAAGAGCTTGAACAAATCTTTGACTTTGCCGACAAAAACGTCACAAGCACGATTTATATTTGCTGGGGGGCGCAAGCTGCGCTTTACCACAAGTTCAAAATAGCCAAGCAGGTTTTGCCCGACAAACTTTTCGGCGTTTATCCTGCGCATGCCGTTGTGGCAAACGATATGCTTCTGAAAGGTATGGACGACACGTTCTATATCCCGACATCACGTCACACTCGCATCGACGAGGACGCTCTCAAAAAAACTCCGCAAATCAAAGTGCTTGCCGAATCCGATGAGGCAGGCGTCGTCATTGCCAAAACCGTTGACAACAAGTCGTTCTTCTTTACCGGGCATAGCGAATATGACCGTTTTACACTTTGCAACGAATACCTCAGAGATTTAGAAAAAGGTTTGCCCATTCACAAACCCGTCAACTATTTTTTCGGCGATTCTCTCGACAAGATAGATATGAAGTGGCGTAGCACGGCGAATTTGCTGTTTTATAATTGGTTGAATTATTATGTCTACCAAGTCACCCCATTCAACCTATAAGCCGTCATTTAGCGAATAACTGTGTCAGCCCTCTGCTCCTAAACAGTCACGTACAACAAGTACGCTCCTATTGCTCAAACGGCGCCTAGGTTATGGCAACCGCCCAAACGCTGTCATTCCGAGGAGCAAAGCGACGTGGGAATCCCATAAATAGAAACGTAAAAACAGTGGCGATTGCCATCGACCTCGCTTGTTTTCGCAATCACTACCGCGCAGAAAATCTTTGCTATCAGTTTTGAGCAGGGATAAAAACTCCTGCCGCAGTTTCGCAAGATTGTCTGCTTGGTGGGTGCGCCTGTCGGCTGGATTCCCACGCTTACGCTCTGAATGACACGGGTGGGAACACCCACACCTGATTGTCATGTTGAGCGAAGTCGAAACATCTCCTGGGAAGGAAATGATGTAAATAGCCACAAGATTGTCTGCTTGGTGAAAGCGTGCAAAGCACGCAAGCGGATAAACGAATACTTATTCATGGCGTACTTATAACCAGTATGTGCTTATTCGGAGTGCGAGCCGCAAGGCGGCGAGAAAAGCGAGCGCCGAGCTTGACGTATAGTACAAGTGAGCGGACGAGTTTGGATTCTTTTCGTCCGCGAACGAGTGACATAAAAAGA
>CAKQGN010000007.1 GCA_934233745.1 uncultured Clostridia bacterium | reverse complement strand
AAAAGAATCCAAACTCGTCCGCTCACTTGTACTATACGTCAAGCTCGGCGTTCGCTTTCTCGCCGCCTTGCGGCTCGCACCCTGAATATGCACATACCGTGTATAAGAACGCCTTAAAAGAGTGTTTTGTTCGTCCTCTACAAGAGTTGAATGTTTAGAACTCTAAATGCTATGTCCCCCTTCCTCACGTGTTTCCCCAACCGCCGTTCCCCCTTGAAAGGGAACCCACGGCGTCCGCTCCGCGTGGGGACACACTCAGCACTCGCATAGATTGCTATCGTTCTCTTTTTATGTCACTCGTTCGCGGACGAAAAGAATCCAAACTCGTCCGCTCACTTGTACTATACGTCAAGCTCGGCGTTCGCTTTCTCGCCGCCGTTGCGGCTCGTGTTCCGTCTTTTAAGTTGCACATACCATGTATAAGAACGCCTTGAATGAGTGTTCGTTCGGGTGTGGGTGTCCCGCCCGCAACTGCAACGAAGTTGCAATATCACTTGCGCAAAGCGCAAATATCACTGTTGCCATAGGCAATAATATCATGCACGAATTCGTGCATATCACTTTCATCGCCTTGCGGCTCGCCCCCTGAATATGCACATACCGAGTATAAGAACGCCCTGAATAAGTACAGTTCGGGTGGGACACCCACACCCGATTGGCTTATTTACTATTTTTAACCGATAAAAATATATAAATATTGATTTATCTATTGCGAGTGCGCGATTTTTGTGCTAAACTTTTAAAGGTTATCATTATTCAATATACAAAGGAGGGCTTACCATGGCTCATTTAAGCGAAGCGGCGGTTGCTCAAATCAATACGATTTGCGACAGATACGTCGGCGAAAACACCCCTCTTATGATGATTTTGAGCGATATTCAAAAGGAATACGGCTATATTCCTCTCGAAGTGCAAGAAATCGTTTCGGACAGAACGGGTATCTCGGTTGCTGAAATTTACGGCGTCGTGACTTTTTATTCGTTTTTCTCTTTGACTCCGAAGGGAAAATACGTCATCGGTTGTTGTCTCGGCACTGCTTGCTATGTCAAAGGTGCGCAACAAGTCATTGACAAATTCAGCGAATTGCTCGGCATCAAACCGGGCGAAACAACCAAAGACGGTTTGTTTACAATCGACGCATTGCGTTGTATCGGTGCTTGCGGAATCGCTCCTGCTGTTTCAATCAACGGACAGGTGTATCCCAAAGTTTCGGTGAACGCCGTTCCCGGCATCATCGATGAGTACATGGCAAAGGAGAACTGATTATGATAAGAAATTTTGCTGAATTGGACAAAACATGTCAAGATTGCTCTTCTTGCCTCGACGCAAAGTTTACGGGAAGCGACGGCAGACGTCACGTCGTGTTGTGCGGCGGCACGGGTTGCTTGTCATCTCACTCGGACGAAATCAGAGAAGAGTTTGTCAAGCTCATCAACGAGAGAGGATTGCATGACAAAGTCACCGTCAACCAAGTCGGTTGCTTCGGCTTCTGTTCTCAAGGCCCGTTTGTCAAGATTTATCCCGAAGACACGCTTTACAGAATGGTCAAAATCGATGACGTGAAAGAAATCGTCGAAAAAGACCTCGAAAACGGTGAAGTGGTGGAAAGACTTCTTTACATCGACCCCGTCACCAAAGAAAAAATATCCAAACAAGACGACATCACTTTCTACAAAAAACAAGTTCGTATCGCATTGCACGGCTGCGGAAGCATCAACCCCGAAAAAATCGAGGAAGCTCTCGGCGCAGGCGCATTCAAAGGACTTGAAAGAGCGCTTCAAATGGACAGACAAGAAGTCATCAACGAGATTTTGGCTTCCGGTTTGAGAGGAAGAGGCGGCGGCGGATTCCCCACCGGCAGAAAGTGGCAATTTGCATATGCTCAGCCCGAAGGCGCAAAGTACGTCGTTTGCAACGGCGACGAAGGCGACCCGGGTGCGTTTATGGACCGTTCCATTCTCGAAGGAAACCCGCTTGCAGTCATCGAAGGTATGATGATTGCAGGTTATGCAATCGGCGCACAAAACGGTTATTTCTATGTTCGTGCAGAATATCCCATCGCCGTAAACAGACTCCGTATCGCAATCAAACAAGCGGAAGATCTCGGACTTTTGGGCGACAATATTCTCGGAACAAACTTCTCCTTCAGAGTACATATCCGTCTTGGTGCGGGCGCATTCGTTTGCGGTGAAGAAACCGCGCTCCTCAACTCGATAGAGGGCAAGAGAGGTATGCCTCGTCCCCGTCCTCCGTTCCCGGCAGTCAAAGGCTTGTGGGAATCTCCGACCATTGTCAACAACGTCGAAACTCTTGCTTGCGTTCCCTATATAATGAGAGAAGGCTATGAGAAGTTCACTTGCTTCGGCACGGAAAAGTCAAAAGGCACAAAGGTCTTTGCTCTCGGCGGAAAGGTGAACAACGTCGGACTTGTGGAAGTTCCTATGGGCACAACCTTGCGTGAACTTATTTACGACATCGGCGGCGGTATTCCCGGCGGAAAGAAATTCAAAGCCATTCAAACAGGCGGACCTTCCGGCGGATGCCTGACATCCGAAGACCTCGACGCACTCATCGACTTTGACAACCTTGTCGCAAAAGGCTCAATGATGGGTTCGGGCGGCGCAATCGTCATGGACGAAGACAACTGTATGGTTGACGTTGCAAAGTTCTATATGGAATTTATTTGCGACGAATCTTGCGGAAAATGCTCGCCTTGCCGTATCGGCACCAAGAGAATGCTCGAAATTCTCACCAAAATCACCAAGGGCAAAGCCACTATGGAAGACCTTGACAAACTCATGGATCTTGCGTCGAATATCAAAAACGACTCTCTCTGCGCACTCGGACAAACTGCACCGAACCCGATTCTTTCCACGCTTGCGCACTTCAAAGACGAGTATATCGCGCACATCGTTGACAAGAAATGCCCCGCTCACGTGTGCAAGAGCCTCATGAATTATGAAGTCATTTTAGACAAGTGCGTCGGCTGCGGACTTTGCGAGAGAAATTGTCCTGTCGGAGCAATCCATACCACCAACTATGTCGCACCCGGACACAAACTTCCGTCCAGAGAAATCAACAAAGACAAGTGCATCAAGTGCGGTATGTGTATTTCTGCTTGCAGACTTAAAGCAATCGAGAAGAAATAAGGAGAGAGTATTATGGCGAAAATCAATATTAAAATCGAAGGCGTGCCTTATCAAGTCGAACAAGGCATGACGATACTCGAAGCGGCAAAAGCATGCGGATACGAAATCCCGTCTCTTTGCGCATATAATCACGGCGAATGTTCAAGAGGTTCCTGCCGCGTTTGCCTTGTAGAAGCAACGGGTGCAAGAGGACTTGTTGCGTCTTGCGTCTATCCCGTTGCGGAGGGTATGGAAATCACCATTTCTTCTCCAAAAGCGGTGCAAGCAAGAAGAAACTCCGTTGAACTTTTGCTTTCCAACCACAACAGAAACTGTCAGGAATGCGACAAGAACGGCAAGTGCGAACTTTTGCACGTTGCAATTCTCACCGGCGCAAGGGAAGGTCTTTACGAGGGCGAGAAAACTCCCGTCACCGTTGACAGACTCACGCCGTCAATAAAGAGAGATACATCCAAATGCGTGCTTTGCGGCAGATGTATCGAAAGATGCAAAAACGCTCACGGACTCTCCGTGCTCGGCTTTGAGAAGAGAGGTTTCAAAACCATTGTCGCTCCCGCTCAAAACAGAAGTTTTGCAAATTCTCCCTGCATCCTTTGCGGTCAATGCGTAAGCGTTTGCCCCACGGGCGCACTCATGGAAGTGAGCGAAATAGACAAGGTTGACGAAGCCTTCAAACAAGGCAAATACGTCGTCGTTCAAACCGCTCCCGCAGTGCGTGCCGCACTCGGTGAGGAATTCGATATGCCCGTCGGCACTCTTGTCACAGGCAAAATGGTCGCGGCTTTGCGCAGACTCGGATTCAAGAAAGTGTTTGACACCAATTTCGGCGCAGACCTCACGATTATGGAGGAGGCAAACGAGCTTCTTTCTCGCGTAAAAGAGGGCGGTGTGCTTCCCATGATTACGTCCTGCTCTCCGGGCTGGATAAACTATGCGGAGTATTACTATGGCGATCAACTCGATCACCTTTCCTCATGCAAATCGCCTCACGAAATGTTCGGCGCAATCCTCAAATCCTACTATGCGGAGCGCAACGGCATCAAACCCGAAGATATGTTTGTCGTTTCAGTCATGCCTTGCACCGCCAAGAAGTTTGAAAAGGACAGAAAAGAACTTGCCGTCAACGGTCTTAAAGACGTGGACGCAGTGCTAACCACAAGAGAACTTGCCAAGCTCATCAAGCGTGCAGGTATCCGCTTTGCAAAACTTCCCGATGAGCAATTTGACAACGACATCGTTGGCGAATACACCGGCGCAGGCGTCATCTTCGGCGCAACCGGCGGCGTTATGGAAGCGGCTCTTCGTACGGCGGCGTTTGCACTCACCGGCAAGGAACTCGCACATGTTGAATTGCAAGAAGTGCGTGGAATGCAAGGCATCAAAGAGGCAACCTACAACCTCGGCGGTATGGATGTCAAAGTTGCGGTCGCGTCCGGCATGAAGAATGCAAAAGTGCTTCTCGACCAAATCAGAGAAGGCACAAGCCCCTATCACTTCATCGAAATCATGGGATGCCCCGGCGGTTGCGTTGCAGGCGGCGGACAACCCTATGTCAAGCCTTGCTTCCTTCCCAACGAGGATGACGACATTCTCGATACCTTCCGCGACAAACGTGCAGCCGCTCTTTATCAAGAGGACGAAAGCAAAGAAGTCCGCGTATCTCACAAGAACGAACAAGTCAAGAAACTCTACGACGAGTTTTTGGGCGAGCCGAACAGCCATTTGGCACACGAGTTGTTGCATACGTCGTATGCTTCGCGCACTCGTTTTCCCGGCTAAAACTGCACCAAATCGCGCCTAACTTCGTCAGAGCCGCTTTGCTCACCCGTCATGTACTTACATGTACATTGGGCGGATTCGCAAAGCGGCTCTTCCTTGTTATGCATCGATTTGATGCAGTTTTTCAACCGCGCTATTGAGCGAATAACTGCGTCAACACCCCTTGTCCATCAACTCATGTACGCCTTGTACATTAGGGTTGCTGTTCAAGGGGTGTTTCCTTGTTCTTCATCTCAATATCGCGGTTTTTAACTTCCTAAACAATGCATAAACGGCGTGAACTCTAAATACAATTTCCCCCTTCCTCACGTGTTTCCCCCACCGCCGTTCCCCCTTAGAAGGGAACCCACGGCGTCCGCTCTGCGTGGGGACACACTCAGCACTCGCATAGATTGCTATCGTTCTCTTCTTATGCCACTCGTTCGCGGACGAAAAGAATCCAAACTCGTCCGCTCACTTGTACTATACGTCAAGCTCGGCGTTCGCTATCTCGCCGCCTTGCGGCTCGTGCACCGAATAGGCACATACCGTGTATAAGCACGCTATGAATAAGTTTTCGTTTATTCTATAGGTATTTTTATTCATTTCGACGGTGAATATTTAATATTGTTGATTTTGTAAACTTTGTATTGTACATTTTGTAAATCAATGTTATAATATTTTCATGGACTTAAAAAACTCGGCATATTTTTTTGCGGCGTTTCGCAAGTTGCTCAAAAGTTACACCGATTTTCAACTCAAAGAGTTGAAAGGGTATGACCTCACGCCAAACGAAATCGTTGTGCTTTCAAGCATAGGTGTTGTGGGGATGGCGAGCGACATTGCGCAAAATGCTTGCGTATCAAAAGCACTGGTGTCAAGAAGCGTAAAGGAGCTTCGCGATAAGGGGCTTATTTCGGCATCTATTTCCGAAGTCGACAAGCGAGAACAAAAGTTGTCGCTTACGGAGGAAGGCGAAAAGGTGGCGGAATTGATCGGTGAGGCAAATCATAAATTTTATCAGGTTGCTTTCAGGCGTTTCGAGGACAACGAAAAACGAGTTTTACAAGCGCTGCTGCAACTGATGTTGAACAATCTTAACGAGGACGGGGAATGAAATTTCAAGGTTTGATCGATAACAGGGAGGAGTCGGCAAAGCGTGTGAGAGAAAGAGTCGTGACCGTTTGCAATTTGTTTGAAAATCGCAAGTCGGGCAGTGAACAGGAAGCTCAGACATCAGCTTTTTTGAAAGACCAGCTCCAAAACGTATGTGAAGTGAAAGAGGAATCTTTCGACGTGTATCCCGAGGCATATTCGGGAGTATTTTACATTGTTCCGACACTGGCGATTTTGGCGACGATTGCGTATTTTTTCACGGCTATGGTGTCGATTTTGCTTGCTTTTATTGCAATAGTCGTGTTTGTGGCGCAGTTTTTGACAAATTCGCATGTGCTGGATTTGCTTTATCCCAAGAAACAATCCCGCAATCTGACGGCGGTTTTGCCTTGTAAACAGCAGGTAAAAAACAGGGTTTATTTTGTTGCAAACGTCGACGCGACAAGAGAATGGACATTGAAATATCGCATGGGAGGCACAATGTTTATAGCAACGCTTTTCAGCGTGTTTATCGGGCTATTGTATCTTGTCGGAGCAAATATCGCAAGATGGGTGATTGTAGGCGGGCTAGGCTCTCAAATCGCAAACGGGGATATGCTTATTGTCGGATATGCCGGTATGGTTTTTGTTCCGTTTTACATTGCCACTTATTTTGCGATAAACAAATCAAGAGTCGTCCCGGGCGCAAACGAGAACATGAGCGCATGCTCTGTTGCAATCGAGCTTTTGCAACAGATAAAAGACAGCCAAGTCGAGCTTGACCATACCGAAGTCGGCGTGATACTCACGGGCAGCGGAGCGGTCGGCGCATGCGGTGCAAGGGCGTGGTGCCACACCAACAACTCCGATGACGCCAAAACCGTCTTTATATGCCTCAATACGCTCAAAGAGGTGGATTCGCTCGGCGTCAACACCAGAGAGTGCAACGGGCTTGTGAAAAACGATGTCGAGCTTGCCGATTTCGTAAAGAGTTGTGCGCAGGATATGAATATACCTTTCAAAAAACGCGCGCTTCCGTTTGGACATACCGACAGTGCGGAGTTTTCAAAACGCGGCTTTTCCAGCGTCAGCGTAACGGGTTACAATCCGCACACACCCGAGTATTTGCACACAAGATACGACACGGTCGACAATCTGAGCGAGCCTTGTCTTGCAAATGCTTTTTCGATGTGTGTGAGCATAGTGGAAAAACTCGACGAATGAAAATCGCAATTCGTAAAAGAGCAATTCAAATCGTTTTTGAGGCGTATTTTTACAACAATTCATTACGATAACAATTCGAAGCACCCGCAAGGGTGTTTCTTTTGAAATACATACTTTTCAAAAGCGCAAACATATGGTACAATATACAATCATATAGAAAAAAACTTTAAGCGAAAAAAGAGGTATATATGAAAGTTCTTAAAGGCATATTGTTTACATTGCTTGCAATCGTCGTGATAGCGGTGATTGCGTTTGTGGTTGTCATCAATCTCACGCCCAGGCAACTCGGTCTTCAAGGTTTGGAAATTTCGGGCGAAACCATCGAAGATATGGGGCTTGCGGACTTGAAGATAAAAGACATTTATAAGAGCATCAACAATCTTTCAAAGGTCAAAGAAGAAGATATCGTGAAAAACTCCTACGACGATACCGAACAGAAGGGAAAGGCAAAGGATAATTTCGGCGGTTCGAGCTTGTCGGACAAGGACGATTATTCCTCGTTGGTTGGTGAAAAAGCCACTTATGACAAGCAATATCTTGTTTCATACGATGACAAAACCATTGCCTATATTCTCAACAATATCGTTCAAAACGGCTCGCAATCGAGTTCGGAGGCGGTAAAAGCACTCAAAAACGCACACATTGTCGTGAAAGAGATGACAATCGGCATCAAAGACGGCAAGGGCTATTTGCGCGTTGTATCCATGATAGAGCTGGGAGATTACAAAGCGCAGATCGAGCAGGCTCTGGGCGCAGCCAAAAACATTCTCAAAGTCCCCGACAAAGCGTATATAGTGAGCGAATTTACGTTTGATGTCGACAAAGACGGCAAAATGGCAACTACGTCAAAGAGCGTGTGCGTCAACGGCAACAACGACGATCCCGTCACAAAGGCGATTGTGGACATTGTGATGAAAAACGCAAGCGAGCCTATGACTATGGACGACGTAAACTCAAAGCTCGGCGACGCAATATGCGAAGTCGTGTTGAACCTCGGAAAAATCGGAACTGCGACGACTTCAACGAACAATGAAGTTTCGGGGGATATTCAATTCGGCATGGGTGGCGTTTCGGCGCATAAATTGAGTGTTGTCACTTACACCGCGTAAACGGATATCGAAACGGTTTTTTCGACATAGAGCATATGCCGATAGCATATAGAAAGTTTGTCGAAAAAAATCGAGATAAAATATGAAAAGAGGGAAGTTATGAAAATCATCTTTATCGGCGCGGGAATGGCGTCGCTTGTGGCGAGTGAAAAGCTCGCAAGGGCAGGCTTCGACGTAAGCGTTTTTGAAAAGGACGCCTATGAAAACCTATCATACGACTGGCACGACGACGTAAACCGAGATGCTTTCGATATGTTTGGATTGCCGCTCCCAAAAGAGGGAACGTATTTCCCGAAGAGAAACTGGACCTTTGTCCCGCCGTCCGAGAATATCGAGGTGAGTTTGCATATCCCGCAAAACGAACTCGATTGGTCAACCGAGAGGCGTATTCTTGCCCAACAGTATGTCGATCGAGCCAAAGACGTGGTGGATTTTCACTTTTCGACTCCCGTTCAAAGTCTTATCGTGGATGATGGAAAGGTAAAGGGCATCGTTGCAAACGATGAGCGCTTTTATGCGGATCTTGTCGTGGACAACTCGGGAGCGATGTCGCCGTTCAGAGGACAATTGCCAAAGTCGGCGCACGTCACGGCAAAGCCTCGAGGCAATGAGATTTTTGTCGCATATCGTGCATTCCACAAAAAAACGGACGGCGTTCAGGATCCGAAAAACACCAACAAAGCGTATCTCAAACATCTTGGCGAGGAGGGAATAAGCTGGAGTATAATCGATCCGGCAGGCACGGTCAACGTGCTTATCGGAAGAGCGGGAGAATTGCCAAAATCGACGTTTGACAGAGCATATAAGGCACTTAAAGCCTCAAATCCGATAATTAGTGACGAAATCGTGCGTGGAGGGCGCATTTGTATAATACCTATCAGATATCCGCTCACGCGTATGGTTTGGGACGGTTACGCCGCAATAGGCGACGCCGCGTTTATGACGATTCCCATGATCGGAAGCGGTATCGAAAACTCCATGAAAGCGGCTTGCATTCTGGCTGATACGATCATCAAATCGAATTGTGTAAAGAAAGAAGATTTGTGGCAATACGAGGTTGCGTATTACAAGTTGCGTGGCGGCGACCATGTCGGAATCGATATTCTCAAACGCTGGCTGCTCGGCGCAAAACCTCAAGACCTCGATTGGCTTTTTGCAAAAGGGGTTGTCGACGACAAAAATATGGCGGATGCCGCAACGGGCAAACTCATCGTGCTTTCGCCAAAAGACCTCGTCGTCAAGGTAACGAGAGGGTGGACAAAAATACCGTTGCTCCTTGCGATGAACAATATGCTTATGCGCACCAAAAAGGCGGCAAAACTCGCAAAGAAAATCCCCGAAACTTACGACGACGCAAAAATCGCAAAGTGGGAAAGCAAAATAGAAAAACTCGTATATCACAAGTAACAGATTATAAACGATATAAAAAAGCACCGCAAACAGCGGTGCTTTTTTATGGGTTAAGTGGTTTTACAAAATACCGCGACGGTTGGTTTTCATTTCGTTGCGGAAGCCTTTGAGTTCGGCAAGAAGTTTCGCAGCGATGTCGGGATATGTCTTTGACAGGCTGTATCCTTCTGCGGGGTCGGTGTCGAGGTTGAACAGATAGTTTTTGTACACCTGGTCGATGAACGCCGAGTTTTCGGTGCGCACTTTGTCGTAGTACTTGAAGTCGTAGGTTGTTCCGTCAAGTTCGACAGCCATTTGTACGGCTTGGCATTTGCCTTTTTTGAGGTAGAAAAGTTTGTCGTGTACGCGCGTAGATGTCGGCACGGTGCAGTTCCAAAGGGAAGTGAGGTCTTTGCCGTCGATGACTCTGTCTGAAGGCAAAAATACGCTTCCGTCGCTGTTTGTGATGCCGCAATAGCTCAAAATGGTGTTGAACAAGTCGAAGTTCATACTGCTTGCGTCGATGTGCTTTGTCGTTGCGGTTGTTGCGACGCTCGATTTAACTTTGTTTGCGACATTCGCCTGTGTTGTACGCTCCGAGTTGTTTTCCCATTGATAGTAGGTGTAGGCTTCGCTTGCGATTTGGCTGCCGCTGCCGACTCCGCCGTTGGGGTAGCTGACAAGAAGAGGTACTTTCATTCCGCCTTCGAACGTGGTGTTCTTTCTGCCCCTCATGTCGCCCGTGACGCCCTCTCTGCCCGGGCCGTTGTCCGATGTGAACACAACGAGAGTGTTGTCATACAGCGTGCCTGCGCCACTTGGGTCGGGCGTTGATTTGAGATAGTTGAGTATATCACCGAGGTATTTGTCGAATTCCTCGATGCATTGAACGTATGTGTCATCGCTCGTGTTGTCTTTTCCGCTGCCGCTGTTGTCGGAGTAGATGGGGAAGTGCGGCCACGGCGTTGTGTAATAAGCAAGGAATTTTTCATCGTTTTCTACCGATGAGGAGATAAATTCAAGCATCTTTGCGGTGAGCAATCTCGTGCTTTCGGATTGGTCGAGGTTTTCCTTGTGAGTGCGAACTTCTTTTGAATGGAAATTGCCCTCGGCGTCATTGTAGTCCTCAACCCAGTTGTACGGCGTCATATCGTTGACGTAATAACTGCCGTAGAAATAGTCGAATCCTTGATTTGTCGGCAAATATTCGCCGTAGTCGCCGAGATTCCATTTGCCGATGCAGCCCGTGTTGTAGCCTGCCGCTTGCAAAACTTCCGCAAAAGTGATTTCATCGCCCAAAATGCCGTCCACGTTGTTGAGGAACTGATAGGGGTTGAGGAAGTGAGTCGGAGACCACGGATTTGATTGAATGTCGCTCGGGAACACGACGTTGTCGAGATATCCGCGCGATGAGTATCTGCCCGTAAGGATAGAAAATCTCGACGGAGAACACACAGGAGATGCGGAATAGAAGTTGTCCATCATGATGCCGTTGTCGGCAATAGAGTCGATATTCGGGGTGTTGATGGTTGCGTTTTTGGAGTCAGTCACCGTTCCGCTCGTTCCGTTGATTTTTGATGAGAGATAGCTGTATGCCGAGATGTCGCTGTATGCCATATCGTCCATCAAAACGACAAGCACGTTGGGTTTGCCTTGCGTGTTGTACTTGTTTTTTACGTTTGACAGGTAGTCGTCGTGTCCTGCCTGCAAACTTTGAGCGGTGGGACGACAGCGCAAGTTCATGAAGAAAACATACACGAGCGCAGTGCCGATCATAAGGAACGAGCATACGGCGCATGTGATTTTCAGAGCGGTTTTCTTTGTGATGAACTTGTTTGAAACGTATACGAGCGTGGCAAGCAACACGGGGAAGAGTACAAGCACGAGATTGTACCACAGGTTTTTTCCGAAACTCTCCGCACCCCAAATGAGGAAAAACACGAAAAGACCGCATATGCACACCATATAGGCAATCCACATATACAGCCCGACGTTGCTTTTTGCAAGAATGCGTGAGAAAATCAAAACGCCGGCGACAATTGCCAAAACATTTGCGATAAGCGGCAAAAAGTTGTAGCCTGTACACCACATCACGAGCATAAATGCCGAGCAAAGCGCAAGATAAACTATATCGAAAATGCGTTTCGATTTGTCCACATGCACAAACTTTTTGCCGTCAACTTGCAAGTCTAGGGTTTCGTCGTTTTGAAATTCAACGTTGTTTGCGTTAAATTCGTCCATAATTTCACCTCTTAAGTGTTGTTTTTTGATGTAAGATAGTATTCTTGTATATCCTTACGCTTTTTTCCACGAATTGATATTGAACAACAGCAGTACCGGCAGGATTTCCAATCGTCCGAGCAACATGTCGAAGCTCAGCACGAGTTTTGCAAAAATCGAATAACTCGCGAAGTTGCCTATCGGGCCGACAGCTCCGCTGCCTGGGCCTATGTTGTTGAAGCATGCGATGACGGCAGAGAAGTTGGTTTCGAATGCGCTGTACGAGCCGAAATCGTTGTTTTCTATGGATATGAGCATCACCGATACGAACATTATGAACATATAGATGATGAAAAAGCTTTTTACGTTGCGTCTTGTCGTTTCGTCGATAGGCATACCGTCCATTTTTGCGGTGTAGACGGAGCGTGGCGAGAGCGTCTTTTTTATGTTGATAATCGATGATTTCGAAAGCATTATGACTCGCGAAACTTTCAATCCGCCTGCCGTTGAGCCTGCACACCCGCCTATGCACATGACGGCAAGAAGAGTCAGTCTCGAAAACACGGGCCATTTCGTGTAGTCCGCAGTGCAGAATCCGGATGTACTCATGAGCGAGGATACGTTAAAAGCGGCGTCTTTGAGTGCCGTGGCAAAATCCGTATAGGTGTTTGAAATCATCAGATTTGCAACGATGATTGCAACCGCCGCGATATAAATCGAGAAGAACCAGCCGAGTTCCTCGTTTTTTACAGCCTTGACAAACTGACCGATTATCAGGAGATAATAAACGGTGAAATTGACCGAAAACAACACCATAAAAACAGTGAGCGTCACTTCGATGCCAACCGAATTGTATGCTGCAATACTTGCCGCTTTAACACTGAATCCGCCGGTTGACGCCGTTGAAAACGCATGACAAAAACTGTCGAATACGGGCATTTTGAGTGCGCAAAGTATGCCTACCAAAATGAAAGTCATCACAATGTAAATGGCATAGAGAATGATAGACGTAAAGCGCAACTTGCTCACGATTTTGCCGAATTGCGGTCCGGGAACTTCCGCCTTTGCAAGCGCAGTGGACATTTTGTCGTTTTTCGGGATAAACACAATCACAAAAACGAGTACGCCCATGCCGCCGATAAATTGTGTGAGCGCGCGCCAGAAAAGCAAGGATTTTGGAAGAGCTTCGACATCGACGAGAATGCTTGAACCGGTTGTTGTATAACCTGAGATTGTTTCAAAAAGCGCGTCGATGTAGTTGGGAATATAGCCCGATACGCGGAACGGAATCGCGCTTACGAGCGCAACAAAAATCCAAAACAGAGCGCACATCGCAAATCCGCTTGTGGAACGCATATTGCGATTGTCTTTCGGGGGGCGAACAACGATGCCGATGACTCCCAAAAGCAGACATACGCCTATTGCGATGCCAAAGCCGAGTATCGTCGTGTCCTCTTTGTAGCCTATTGCCATAAATAGAGGAATCGACATCAACGCTCCGATTATGACGGCGATTTCGCCGAGAGCAAATGCAAGCAAACGAAAATTCATAAGCCTTAATTTTCGAGAATATCTCTCAAATCGTCAAGTCCTTCTTCCAGGGTGACGATGATTACGTTGTCGCCCTCCTTGATGACGTCTTGTCCGGAGGGAGTGATAAGCACGCCTTTGCGGATTATCCCCGCAACGAGCAAGTGCTTTTTGAGATTGAGCGTTTGAAGCGGAATGTCGAATTTTTTGAAGTTGGCTTTCGCTTCGAATTCCAAAATTTCAGTGGTGTCGTCAATGATGTGGAACATACGCTTGACGGTGCTGCCCAACTTATTGCTCAAAAGACGTACAAACCGGATTATATGATCGGCAGTCGAGTTTTTTGTGGAAACCGCGCTGTAAATTCCGCTCTTTTGCAGCATGTCGTAGTAGCCGAGTTGATCGATTTTCGTGATGACTTTCGGCACGTTCTGAGAGGAGGCAAACATGCTCATAATGATGTTTTGCTCGTCGATGTTTCCCAATGCGACAAAGGCGTCGGTGGTGGAGATGTTTTCCTCTTTTAACAATTCCTGATCGGTGCCGTCGCCCAAAATCACATTGACTTTTTTGAAATCTTGCGAGAAAGTTTCGGCTTTTTGCTTGTTTTTTTCAATGAGTTTTGAATGAATGTTGAGTTTGTCAAGCTCTTTGCAAAGGTAGTATGCCGTCGTTGAACCGCCGACAATGATAACGTCTTTGGATTGCTTGTTCCAGCCGAGTTGCTTGAAGAAAAGAGAAATGTCTTTCGCCGTTGCGGTGAGGAACAGCCTGTCTTCTGCCTGAATGACGAAATCGCCGCCTGGTATAATCGCTTTGCCGTCGCGTTTTGCCGCGCAGATGAGAACTTTTGCCTTGAATTTGCCGCTCAGATTTTTGAGTTCCAACCCCACAAGGTCGCTGCCTTTGTCGACTCTAAACTCGACAAGTTCGACTTTCCCGTTTGAAAACTCGTTGACTTTTATTGCAGAGGGGAAGCGCAGCATGCGGCTGATTTCGAGTGCGGCTTCGTATTGCGGATTTACCAACAAGCTGATGCCGAGGTCGTTTTCGTTGCCGAAAAGCTCGAGATACTCGGGCTTGGAAACGCGCGCTATCGTTTTTTTCGCACCAAGGCGTTTTGCGATGATGCAGCAAAGAATGTTGAGTTCGTCATGGTTTGTGGCACCGATAAAAAGCTCGGTATAAGCAACATTTGCTTCTTTCAGTACGTCCGCACTTGCGCTGTTGCCTATGACTCCTTTTACGTCAAACTGGTTGACGGCTTTTTCGACCTTGTCGCCGTTGATGTCGACAACGACGATGTTGTGTCCCTCGTCGGCAAGCTCTTGCATGAGCGTCGTGCCGACTGCGCCCAAACCGCTGATTATAATGTCCATCTGATTCCTCTTATATTTAAGAATTGAATTTATTATAACACTTATATCAAATAATAACAACCACAATTTGCACGTGCGCGCGAGAATAGTTTTGCCATGCCGATGAGAGCCGATGCTTTTTATCCGTGCGTCCGATAAGTTTGTTATATTTGAGCGTCGCTCTTGAAAATGCCTGCTTTTCATGTTATAGTATAGCTATGAAAACCAGAATATATATGACAAAAATGCATCAACAATGGACGTACGGAGAAAGGGGAGACCTTTTTCCGTATCTTGACGGCGAGGACGATGAAATTTTTGAATATGCGATTGAAAACAGAAATTTTGCGATTATCCTCAAAAACGGCATGACATACGATATTTGCGACACAGAGGACGAGGCAATCGAAAAAATAGCATATATATATCGCAATTACGCCATTGTGCAAAATGACGACGACAAATGTTATATCTCGCGCGACAACACCGACAAACGCTACAAAACGCCTGCCGATGCGCAAGCGGACGGCGAGTTCGATTATGTCTACGTGCCAAAGGACATGTTTTTCCTCTCGAAATTCGGCAAAATTATTTTCATAGGGCACAGCGAGGATGAAATGCGAGAGAAAATGTACGAGCATTACAGGGCGAAATACACGTATTTGTATTGACTTGGTTTTATCGCTTTTCGGCACGCAAGAAATCTGTTTGAATTTTGAATCGATTTTGCCCCAAAAGCACAAAAAAAAAGCACACCGAGCGGTGTGCTTTTTGTTTTCGACGATTATCAGGCAAGGGTTGCGGTTTTGAGTTCGTATGTCATCAAATTGGTGACGTTGTCCTTTTTGAAGGGTTCTTCGATTTTGACAAGGACGTGCTTCATTGCCCAGCCGTTGACGAGCAGGTCGCTCGACGCGTAATAAAGAGTTTGCGAGATGCCCGCAACTTCCGTTGAGCGGGAAACATAGGTTTTGTAACACTCGATTCCGTTGTCGGCATATTTTTCGCTCGTTGCGGTGTAGGGCGTCTTGACATTGACTTTTCCGTTGACATTTGCCGTGAGCGTCACCGATCCTGCTTCCGTTGCAGATACGAGGGGCACTGCAAACGAGAACGCAAGCGAGTCGCTGAACGTCGTGATTGTGCGCAAGGACTGATGGAATTCGTTGTTGTCATAAAAAGTCGCATTGCCGGCTTCAACCGTTCCTTCGCTCTTTTTGCCGTTTACGGTGCGGGTGTAGGAGAATTTCTTGCCGTCATATGAACCGAACAGACGGAAAGTTTCGGTTTCGCCGTCCTTTTGCACTCTGTACGAGTATGCCGGCACCATATAGCTCGAACCGCTGATGAGCTTGAAGTAGCAACCCGTGTCGTAGGTTTTTGTGCCTACAGTTAGCAAACCTCTGACAAAAATGCCTGCGGAAAAATTTTCGAGCGTTGTATCGGCAGAACCGAAGTTTGCCAGGCTCGAACCGTCGCCGTATGCTTTGAGAGTTACGACATATGTGCCGTCATAGCCGTCGATTTTGCCGCCGTTTGCGTCTTTTGCACAAACGTCGTACTCAAAAGTTTCGCTTTTGTGGTCGCTCAATATGTTGCGCAGTTGCCCTTGAGTTGTTGCGGTGTTGTTGCAAGCCGTCAAAGAAACGCAAGTCAACACGGCAATCAACAGTATGGATATTGTAAATATAACTTTTTTCATAATGTGTTTATTATAACATAAAAATATATTCTCGCAATAAAAAACGCCGTGTTTTTCCCAACTTAAACAAGAAATAAATAAGAAACAAATAAAAATTGTTAATTTTTATTTGTTTAATCAATGGGATTGAAACGGTACATTAAAGGTGATATACTCAAAATATGAAAATCATCACATCAAACACATCAAAAGGCGCATATCTCGGCGTTGTAGAGGTTTTGCGCAAGAATATGGACGGGACGTCAAAGAACGTCGTTATCGCGCCCGACAGATTTACCGCGTCGGTTGAGAGAGGGCTTATCTCCGCACTCGGAATCGAAAGCACGTTCGGCATAGAAGTTATGTCGTTCACACGGCTTGCAAGCAAACTTATCGGCGGCGACATCAAAAAATGCCTCACGCCGGAAGGCTCGGTTATGCTGATAGGCAAGGTCATCGACCAAGTTCGCGACAAACTTTGTTACTATAACAAAGTCGCAATGAAAGAAGGCTTTGCAAGCGAGTTGTACGCCGCGCTCACCGCAATACGCAACAGCGGTATTTCGAGCGAGCGGCTCATAGAATCCGCAAGCAACGCGACAGCTTCTTTGAAGATGAAAACAAAAGACATCGCACTCATATATGAGGGCTATCTTGCCGCACTCGAAGGCAAGCACAGCGATTCGTCGACAAGACTTTATGCGCTTGCCGAGTTTTTGAAAGAAAACCCCGACAGAATCGCCGCAACGAATTTTTACATAACCGACATATATGATTTTTCCGCACCCGAAACAGAAATTATAAAGAGTCTTGCAAACAACGCGCTTTCTCTTACCGTGGGTATCACGAGCGGATACGACAACCCCAACAAGCGCATTTATCCCGACAGAGTTGCAAAACGGCTTGCTTCGCTTTGCGAGGGCAGAGTGCAAATCGAGCGCAACGACGAAGTTTTGCCGCCGTATAAAGACGCGATTTCAAAAAAGTTGTTTGCTTATATTTCGACCGACGCAAGCGAAAAAGCAGATTGCCGAGGCAATGTGATTTTGCTCTCGGCAAAGGACGCAACGGATGAGGTTTTGCGCCTTGCCGTCGACATTGCAAAGGGTGTGCGAGAGGGAAGAAGATACAGAGATTTCGAGGTTTTCGCAAGCGATTTGGACGCATACGGACAGGAAATAAAAACGGTGTTTTCAAGATATGATATCCCGTTTTTTATCGACAAAAAGGAACTTCTTTCAGAACAGGCAAAGGCGAGGTTTATCCTTGAAGCTATTGCCTGCGTGCGCACCGGATTCAGGTTGAGAGAGGTTTGCGACTTTTTGAAAAATCCTCTTTTTTCCATGTCGTCCGCATTTGGACAGGAGGGTGCGTATTTGTTTGAAAACTATTGTCTGAAATACAATATCGAACATATCCCCGTCAAAAAAGAGGCTTGTTTCAAAAAGTACGAGGAACGCAAAGTTTTCAAAGATAAAGAACAAAAGAGCGGTTTTATCAGTGCAAAAGTCGATGATAAAGACGTTGTTTTGGACAATACGATTGAAAACGTCATACCCGAGAGCGTAAGATGCGAGTTTGTGAACGTCCTGAAACCCGAAAAGTTTTCCGGAGTGAAAAACATCGGATCGTTTGTGGCGGCAATCAGAGAGTTGCTCGAATCGGTTGCGCCGTGTTATGCAAAGTATGTCGATCGCCTTGCAGGAGAAAGCGAGTATTTCAGAAAGTGCGCCGAGCAAGTGGATTCCAAACTCGATGCGGTGCTTGACGAGATAGAAGACGTACTCGATTACGACACTGACGTTGCCGGGTTCGAGAGCGTGTTTAAGTCCATGATAAAAACGCTCAAAATCGCCCTTGTTCCCACATACCTCGATTGCGTGTTTGTCGGAGATATCGATTCGAGATATTCGGGCAACGGAGATGTTTACATTCTCGGCGCAAACAGCGGAAAACTTCCTCCTCAAAGCGGCGGAGGCGTTGTGATAACGCACAAGGACGAGCAAACGCTTTCGGCTTTGGGCGTTGAAATCAATCCCGACGAAAAACAAAAACTGCTCAACGGTATGTATGCGATATGCGATTTGATGAAAAAACCGCAAGGCAAACTTATCGTGAGCTATTCCGACAGCGGCGACAGCGGCGCGCTCAGACCGTCAACGGTTGTGTTCGAGCTTCAAAGCATGCTTGAAAAGAACGGCAAACCGCTTGAAACGGAGAGAATCGATTTCGAACATTTCGACACGCTTGAGGGCAAAGACGTTCAAAAGGCGGCGCTTGTGTTGTCCACAAAAAAAAGTTGCTTCAACGAGTCGCTTAAAAACGGCATTTCGGGCAGGGTTTGCGCAAACGACGCGGACGTGTTCGGCTCTGCGTATTCGTTTGTTTCGGATGAGGGAAAAAGGCTTATCGAAAAATCCTTGCTTATTCCGAGGAAAATAGATTTGCCCGAAAAATCTTATTTTGTCGGGCGCACGAGCGTTAGCAGACTGGAAACATTTTTCGGATGTCCGTACGCGCACTATTTCAACTATGTTTTATCTTTGAAAAAGAGGAAGGACGGCACTTTCGAAGGTACGGAAAACGGCACGATTCTACACTTTGTGCTTGAAAAATTTTTCGGCGACGTGCGCGACTGCAAGATAAAAGACAGGCAGGAGGCGAAGAAAAAAGCAAGCGAATATTTTGATATGGCAATCAAAGAAAACAACTTTGAAGTCCTGCTTGAAAAAGCGGATACGGGGAGAATCCTCGCGCGACTCAAACAAGAGGGCGAAAACCTGTGTGCCGATCTTTTCGAAGTGCAAAAACGCTCAAAGTTCAAGCCTTGTTTGTTGGAGGCAAAAATCGGCGAGGGCGAGATAAAGCCCATGTCATTGGAGTTTTGCGGCAAAAAAGTCGATTTGAAAGGTACGATAGACAGGGTGGATAAACTCGGCGACAAGTTTATCATCATAGACTACAAGACATACAAGAGTGCGGATTTGCCCCTCAAAGAGCTTTATTGCGGACAAAAAATCCAACTCTACGTTTATATGCGCGCAGTCGAGCAAAGCATAAACGCAACGCCTTGCGGAGTGTTCTATTTTCCTGTATTTTCAAGTTTTACCGACGAGGACGGCAATCGATACAAATATAAAGGTCAGGCGTGCGACAGTCGCGAAACACTGGGTTTAATGGATGAAATGACGCTTTCAAACCCTGATTGTGCGATTGTACCGTACAAAACGGACAGAAAGGGCGAGAATCTAAACCCCGATATTCATCTGTCGCAAGCGGGATTTGACACACTCGGCGACTATGCCGTGGCTATTGCCGGAGAGGGAGCGAGCAAGATTGCCGACGGGTATATAAAACCTTCTCCTCTTGCGGGGAAATGCAAACGTTGCGACTTTGCGTCGATATGTGCATACAAGGGCGCAAACGAAAGGAAACTGCCCAAAGTCAAAGGGTTGGAAAGTTTCGGACTTGACGGGGAGGACAAAGAAAATGAGTGAAGACAAAGTGATGTCGTTAAGCAAGAACGCAGAAGACAGATTGGAGATTTTGCGTGACGAAAAGGGCAATATTCTTCTCACTGACGACCAAAAAAAAGCCGTACTCGAAAGAGGGCGCATTTTGGTTTCGGCGTCGGCGGGTTCGGGAAAAACATCGACCATGGTCAAGCGCATCATCGTGATGATATCCGAGGGAGCGTCGCTGAAAAATCTGCTGGTGCTTGTCTACAACAACGCGGCGGCGGACGAGCTTAAAGAGAGGTTGCATCAAGAGCTTTTCAAGGCTGCGTGCGCCTCGTCGGGCGACAAGCGCGACAGGTTCAGGCAAGAGATTGACGAGTTGCCGTTTTGTCATATTTGCACGATTCATGCTTTTTGCCAGTCGCTCATAAGGGAGAATTTCGATAAACTCGGCATCTCTCCCACATTCGAGGTGCTTGACGAAACCCGTCACGCCGCATATATGAATCGCGCTCTTGACAATGTGATTGCCGAGTATACGGCAAGCGGAGACGAAACTTTTTGCGAACTTGCAGAAATCTTCGCGCAATCGAGAAAGGAAGACAATTTGAAGAGCAATCTCATAAAGTTTTACGGTCTTATCGAGATTCAGCCCGACAAAGAAGAGTTTGAAAGATGCGTGTGCGAGTGCTACGACTCGTACGAGCACAGCAAGTTTTTTGTGATTTTGCAAAACTATTACAAGGCTTTTTTCGCAAGCGCAAAAACGGCGTTTTTGCCGATAAAGACTCAACTTGAAATTCTTGCGCCGACGTCGAAATACCTGCAAAGTCTGGATGTCGCGATAAGATTTTGCACGGAAACGGAAAACGAAAGCGAACTTTTCAAAATGTGTGCGCTCGCCGACAAATACGAAAAGCCTCGCGCAACGATAAGCTCAAAAGCAAGCGATGAAGAAAAATTGATTGTCGGATACGTAAAAGACTATCTCAAACAGTTTCACGAGACCGTTGACGAAATGAAAGAGATTTGCCAAAGGCAAGATTCTTTGAAATCCGCTCATGAGCAAAATGCCAAATATGTCAGAAAACTGGTTGAAGTGGCGGGCAGGTTTGCAGACGTACTCGACAAACTCAAACAAGAGGACAATGCGCTGTCGTTTGAAGATTTGCAACACAAAGCACTTGAACTTTTATCGCACGACGAGTATGCGCTTTCGGGCGATTTCGATGCCGTATTTGTGGACGAGTATCAGGATGTCAACCCGACGCAAGAAGCCATCATCCGCAAACTTGTCAGAGGCGAGTGCTTTATGGTCGGAGACGTCAAGCAAAGCATTTACGGATTCAGACTAGCCGATCCTGCGATATTCTTGTCACGGCAAAACTCATACGAAACAAACTTAAAGGCAGGGACAAATATCTTTTTCAATCGCAACTTCCGCAGCGCATACGGGATTCTCGACTTTGTCAACGGCGTGTTCGACAGCGCAATGACGACGTCGAGCGCGGACGTAGATTACAAAAAGGACGCTCGGTTCGAACTTAAAGACGTGCCGCCCGTAAAACTCGAAGGAGTATCTCCCGAAGGTTATGTGCAAGTGCATTTGTTTGTCAAACAAAAAAGCGAAAACGTTGCGGCGACTGGGCTTTACGATATTGAAAAAGACGAGGGAA
Source organism: uncultured Clostridia bacterium (assembly GCA_934233745.1). GTDB lineage: Bacteria > Bacillota > Clostridia > Christensenellales > CAG-917 > CAG-475. The sequence continues at coordinate 57,323 of CAKQGN010000007.1, read as the reverse complement.
GCGACGATGACGCAAGCTCTCAGGAAGGCGTTTTTATAGCAAACGAAATTCAAACTCTTGTAGGCAAGGCGAAAGGGGACGGAAAGTATATAGGGTACGGCGATATTGCCGTGCTGTTCCGTTCTCGCTCGACGGGAGCGAAAGAGATTGTCAAAACCCTCAAATCCAAGGGCATACCCGTCAACGAAGGCGCATTCGGCAAATCGGTTTCGCTGCCCGAGAGGGAACTCGTATCTTTCCTCAGAGTGATAGACAACCCAAGACAAGACATTCCGTTTGCAGGGTATTTGCTGTCTTATTTCGGCGGATATGACGAAAGCGAGGTCGCATCGATAGCGTCGGCGGAGGGCGATTGCTTGTACGACAAGTTTTTGACGGCGGCACAATCGGAGTTGCCGATTGCCGAAAAAGCGGCAAAAACAGCGGAAATTCTCGAACGATACAGACTCAAAGCAAGTTTTGAAAGCGTGAAAGAGCTTATGAGAGATATTGTGGGAGATTTCTGTTATGAGGCATATCTCATGCGTGCGGGCGAAGGCGACGTGTACGGATTGAAAGCCTTTATTCAAAGTCCCGACGAAGAAGACTCGCTCGGCAAATTCTTGCAGGATTATTGCGAGGCGGACAGCGCGGATAAAGGAGCGGTCGGTGGCGACAGAGTGGTGATTTCGACATTCCATGGTTACAAAGGACTTGAAAATCCCGTTGTTTTTGTTGCGGATACCGCTTTCGGATTTAACTATGAAGCGGGATCGGGCGACCTTATTCTGACAGGCAAGGGCATGGGCGGCGATACGTCCAACAACAAAGGACTTGTGGGAATGAATGTCTTTGATTTCGACAACAAGACCAAAAATTCGCTTACGCTGTCGAAACTCGCTGTGGCAAAATGTATAAAAGACAACCAACTCAAAGAAGAAATCAGGCTTTTCTATGTCGCGCTCACAAGAGCAAAACAGCTTATGTATGTCACCGCAACGGTAAGCGAAACCAAAAGCGCGGGATTCGGCGTGACGGCAAGACTCGGAGGAGCGGGGTGCGACATCGACTTTATTTCGGGCGCAGTGTTTGACGGCTCGGTGAAGTGCGTGCCTTTCAGGCATTTCTCCGACGACGAGGACTTGCAAACGAATACGGAAGGAAGAGTGCAGTTGGTTGCAAACGATAAAATCGTGAACGCGATAAAACAAGCGCAGGCTTTCGAGTATCCGCATAAACAGGCAACCTCGCTTGCGATGAAATACAGCGTTTCCGCACTTGACAGCATTGACGACGACGCGGTAAATCTGTTCGAGGAGGCGGCAAAGCGCGGCACGGCATACCACAAAGTCATGCAGTATATCGACTATTTCGTCAGCGGCGAAAAAGAGGTCGAAAATCAAATGGACATGCTTGTCAAAAGCAACGTTCTCACCGCCGAGGAAAGAGCCTCGGTTGATGCAAAAGATATTGTCGAATGTCTTGAAAGCGACATCATGCAGATTGCGCGCGAGGCGGAAAAGAAAGGCAGATGTTTCAGAGAACAAGCCTTTATGATGTACAAAAAAGCAAGCGACGTTTCAAGCGAGTTTTCAAGCGACGACAGAGTTCTTGTTCAAGGCGTAATCGACTTGTTTATTAACGATGAAAAGAAAATTATCGTAGATTTCAAAACGTCGGCACTTAAAGATGAAAAAACCGTCGAAAAGTATAAAAAGCAACTTTATTTGTACAAATCGGCAGTTGAAAGTGCGATTGGAGCAAAAGTGGATGAAATTTTGCTGTATTCGTTTGCGACAGGAAAGACTTTGATAATATAAGATTTTATCTTTGGCACACAAAAAACGATGCCCGTTTTGCAAAAAAACTTCTGGCAAAACGCAAGACGTTTTTCGTCAAAATCGGAATCGCCTTGCGCATAAGACGCTCCTCGATTCCGAGAAGCGTTTTTTCTATTCTCGGCGCTACAAGAATTTTTGTGTAAAAAAAATCAAATGTTTGAAAAATATCCTTGATTTTTATGCGCGCTCTATGTATAATTATATAGATATTTCTTAAAGTTATCGACGCGTGCATCGATGCCGAGACGGAGGATAATCGTGGAATTTTTTGAAAAAGCGTTTCATTGGCTTGCAGGAGTGTCCGAAAAACTCCCTGTTGTCGACACCAAATTGTTTTTCATCGTCGTATTGTCGGTGATTTTGGGCATAGGCGTCATAATCGCTTTTACTTTGCTCGGTTCCCGCGCTCGCAAGCTTTACGTTTCAAGCAAAAAAATCCGGAAATATCTTGCCAACATCGACGCCGTGGACGACGACAACGTCAGCGATTTTACGGCGCATTGTTTCTCCAAAAAAACGCCGCAACCTTTGCGTGACGCATGGGTGCAATATTTGGGAGTTCGTTTCGGATATCCCAGCGACATTGTGAGCGATTCGGCAGTGTACGACAAGTTTGTCAAAAAGAACAAAGACGTGCGCTCGGGCGTGTTTGCGGCAATCTCGCTTATCCTGCTCGGGCTGTTTGCGTTTTGGGGCTATGGCACGTTGAAAGGTTCGGGAATGGGCGTTGTGCATCTTGCGGCACTCGTGCTTATCGGCGTGATTTATCTTGTTCTCGTCATTCTCGCAAAAAAGCAAAATCAAAGATGTCTGGAAACATTCGATGCGATGCAGGAAGACCTTGACGCAAAAGTCAATCTCCAAATCGAAAGCAATTACGCAACCGATTCGTCGCCTTTGCAGGAACTGAATTCGCTTGTTGAGGAAATTATAGCGCGCAACACGGCAAAAGCCGTCGACATAGACGACAACGAACAGACTCCCATCGAAGCTCTCATCGAGCAAAAAATGAAAGAGCAAAGCTCTGACGACGAGCAAGAAAGCATCGATGAGATTTTGCAAGTTCAGGAGGAAGAAGCCGAACATACCGCTCAAGAGGAATCGGAGGAAACCGAATCCGCAACCGAAAACGTGGACGAAGATGCCACCGAGCAACAGCATATAGACGAGCTTTTGCAAGCGCAGCAAGAAGAAGTCGAACAGACGGTCGGGCAAGAAGAGGAAGAAACCGAAGACAGCCTTGACGAGCAATCCGAACAACCCGAGGAAGTGCAAAACGAGGATGTTGCAGAGCAAGAGGTCGACCAGACGGAAGAAGAAGTGCAGAGTGAGGTGGAAGAACCTGCCGAGCAAGAAACACTCGTCGAAGAACCGTCCGCCGAAGAACCTGCCGTCGAAGAACCGTTCGCCGAAGAAGAAACCTCCGAAGAAGAATCCGCCGAAGAAGAAACCTCCGAAGAAGAATCCGCCGAAGAAGAATCCGCCGAAGAAGAAAAAGAAGCGGAAGCGTCCGATGACGAAGCCGAAAAAGCCGAAGATGTTGCCAAGCCGCAACAGGACGAACAAGAGCAGGAAGAACCTCGTGAGGAAGAAAATCAATCCGATCCCGAGGATAACGAAACCGTAGCAGAGAATTCCGTCGACGAAACCGAAGAATCCGATGAAACCGAAGAATCCGATGAAACGGAAGAATCCGATGAAGCGGAAGAATCCGACGAAGCGGAAGAATCCGACGAAACTGAAGAATCCGGCGAAACGGGAAGTACGACGGACGAAGGCGAGGCATCGCAAAATGTCGACGAGCAGTCCGAGGAGACGGAAGAAGCGCAAGAAGATTCAGAACCCGAAGTCGTTTACGTTGTGGACGGCGACGAGGACGATGAAGAACAAGTCAAACCTGCCAAGCTGGTCAAATTGCCCAATTTGGTAGATTATATGCTGTCAAAGAGCATGCCAAAAGCCATGAAGATTCAAATCGCAACAATGCTTATAAGCACGTACAACAAGTTTAAGGACAGCAAAGAGGATCGCAAGATCGTTGTGTCGTGCCTCGCGAAAGTGATGCGTGATTTGCAAACAAACAACTAATTGTCGGGAAAATTGTGAGCCGACATAGAATATCAATAAAAATATTGAGAGGATTGTAAGATGTTTGGTAAGAAGAAAAAGAAACTCGAAGCAGAACGCCGTGAAGAAGAATTGCGCTTGCAACAACAGCAAGAGCTTCAAAAGCAACAGCAAGAAGCGGCACAAAAGCAAGAAGACAAAATATTCCTTGAAAGCGAGCTTGTCGACGATGACGAGGACGACAACGCACTCCCCAAAGAGTACGAAGCCATCGCCTATATCCTCAAACAAGAACAGGGCGAAGATCTTGTTGCCGAACCTGTCGATGACCAATCTCAACCCGAACAAGCACCCATACAGAGTGTAGAGGAAGTCAAACCCTCAATGCCCGCCGAGGATGAAACTTCGGTCGAACCTGAACAATCCGAACAATCGACGCAAACGGAAGACGCGACTGAAGAAACGGAGGATGTTTCCGACAAGACCGAAGACGAATCCGAGGAGCCTGAAGAATCTCAAAAAGATGTTGCAACCGAAAGCGCGACAGAGGAGCAAAAAGAAGAGGTCGTATACGTTGTTGACGGTCCGAGCGAAGAGGATGACGAAATCGTCAAACCCGCAAAACTTGTCAAACTTCCAAACCTTGTCGATTATATGCTTTCGCAAAACATGTCCAAGCAAATGAAGATCAACATCGCAACGCTTTTGCTGAGCGCATACAACAAATATAAAGACATACCCGCAGAAAAGAAGATTGTCGTTCAATGCATGGCAAAAGTCATGAAATCGCTCATTCAAGGCTGATAGAATATCGGTTTTGCTGAATATTGGCAAAAAAACGGAGGCGCATCGCTTCCGTTTTGTTTTGTCTGAAAAAGGTCTGCAAAAACCGATGAACAAATTTTGTTTTGTACGGTTAGAATCCCGAAAATCAAGTAAAACGCAACAAAAAAAATCGGCGGTGTTTTTCGCCGATTTTTTCAATCTGTATTTTTTTGCGGAATTGAGATTTATTTTAGCATTTTTTTCTTGATAAACACGATTATCAACGCGATGCAAATAATCACGTTTATGCCCACTACAACCCAGAATCCCCACAGCTCGTGTTCGAACGGAACGCCCGTGTTCATGCCCCAAAGCGCAGCTATCATTGCAGGCGTGTCCACCAAAAGGGTGAGAACGGTGAGCGTCTTCATAACGACGTTGAGGTTGTTTGAAATTATCGACGCGTATGTGTCCATTGTTCCGCTCAAAATATCGCGGTAGATGTTGGACATTTCGATTGCCTGTCTGTTTTCGATAAGCACGTCGTCCCACAAATCGTCGTCTTCCTCGAAGAATTTTACAAGGCGGGGGAATTTGTCGAGTACGGCTGTGTTGGCACGAAGGGAAGTGGAGAAGTAAACGAGGGACTTTTCAAGAGAAAGCATCTCGATAAGTCCTTGGTTTTTCATGGCTTTTTCAAGCTCTGCCTGAACACGTTGGCTTGCTCTGTCGATTTGTTTGAGGTATTGCAGATATTTTTTTGCAATTACGTATTGAAGTTGAAGCACAAAACGGGTGCGTTTGTGAATGTTGAAATCCTTGACGTAACGTCCTGCCATAAGGTCGTTTATTATTGACGTTTCGTTCAGACAGACGGTGACGATTGTACTCGGCGTCGTAATGCAGCCGAACGGGAGGGTTGCGTATGTGTATCTGTCGTCATCTTCTTCCGTTATCGGAATGTCGGTGACCGCCATAAGTATGCCGTCCTCTTTTTCGCAGTGAGCGCGCTCTTCCGAGTCCAATGCCGCTTTGACGTAATCTTCGGGTATTTGGCATGACGAACACACCAACTCGATTTCCTTGTCGGTGGGGTTTGACATGTGAATCCATTGCTCGGTAAAATCGTAGCCCTCGACGATAAGTTCGGGATCTACTTCCATGACGGATTTGTTGACTTTTTTGTAGACTTGGATCATTTTGTCCTCCTTTGGCATAGCGATACGCCACGCCGTGAGAACATCAAACGTGTGCGTATTAGTGGAGTTGTTGACTACTTCGAGGGTCAGCGTCCATACAAATTGCACCTCTAATAAAAATTTGATAAACAAAGTTTAACAAAAAAAAACGTCGCGCGCAACTCATTTTGGAAATTAGAAAAAGAAAAATTTTGCGTTTTGCGCTCGATTATGGAAAATAATATACACATATAAAATATTTCTGCAACATTATAAAACTTCTTGCAAAAAAAAGCGTTTTTTGTTATCATAGTCAATGAATATAAAGAAATCTTTTAGGAGGAATTCTAAATGGGCAAAAAATACGTTTATCAGTTTGCCGAAGGCAATGCAAAAATGCGTGAACTTCTCGGCGGCAAGGGTGCAAACCTCGCAGAAATGACCAACATCGGTCTTCCTGTTCCTTACGGTTTCACTATTACGACAGAAGCATGCACTCAATACTATGAAGACGGCAGACAAATCAACGACGATATCAAAGCGGAAATCATGGAAAACATCACCAAGCTCGAAGAAAAAGCGGGCATGAAATTCGGCGATAAAGAAAATCCGCTTCTCGTTTCCGTTCGTTCGGGCGCAAGAGCGTCCATGCCCGGTATGATGGACACAATCCTCAACCTCGGTCTCAACGACGACGTTGTGGAAGTCTTGGCAAAGAAATCAGGCAACCCCAGATGGGCTTGGGACTGCTACAGACGTTTCATTCAAATGTTCTCCGACGTTGTTATGGAAGTCGGCAAAAAGTACTTTGAAGCTCTCATTGACGAACTCAAAGAGAGAAAAGGCGTCACCTATGACGTCGAACTCACCGCAGACGACCTCAAAGAGCTTGCAGGCAAGTTCAAAGCGGAATATCAGGCAAAAATCGGCAAACCCTTCCCGTCCGATCCGAAGGAACAACTCTTTGAGGCTATCAAAGCAGTTTTCCGCAGCTGGGACAACCCGCGCGCAAACATCTATCGTATGGATCACGACATCCCGTACAGCTGGGGCACCGCTGTCAACGTTCAAATGATGGCATTCGGCAACATGGGCGACGATTGCGGCACAGGCGTTGCTTTCACTCGTAACCCCGCCACCGGCGAACCCGGTCTTATGGGCGAGTTCCTTATGAACGCACAAGGCGAAGACGTCGTTGCAGGCGTCCGCACCCCGATGCCTATCTCTCAAATGGCAGAAGTTCTTCCCGAAGTCTATGAGCAATTCCAAGACGTTTGCAAGATTTTGGAAAATCACTACAGAGATATGCAGGATATGGAGTTCACCATTCAACAAAAGAAACTCTATATGCTTCAAACAAGAAACGGCAAGCGTACCGCAGCCGCTGCAATCCGTATCGCATGCGACCTCATCGACGAGGGTATGATCACCGAGCAAGAAGCACTCCTCCAAATCGACGCAAAGACTCTCGATATGTTGCTCCATCCGCAATTTGACGCAAAGGCACTCAAAGAAGCAGACAAAGCAGACATCGTCGGCAAAGGTATTGCGGCATCTCCGGGCGCTGCGGCAGGCACAATCGTGTTCACCGCTGAAGACGCTGTCAAAGAAGGCAAGGCAGGCAAGAAGGTCGTCCTCGTCAGACTTGAAACATCTCCCGAAGACATCGAAGGCATGAAGTATGCACAAGGCATCCTCACCGTTCGCGGCGGTCAAACTTCTCACGCGGCGGTTGTTGCTCGCGGAATGGGAACCTGCTGCGTTTCCGGTTGCGGCGACATCAAGATGCACGAAGAAGAAAAATATTTTGAACTCGCAGGCAAGATCTTCCGCGAAGGCGACGGTCTTTCCCTTGACGGCTCGACGGGCAACATCTACGACACGATCATCAAGACCGTTCCCGCAGATCCCAACAGCGGTTATTTCGGAAGAATCATGAAACTTGCCGACAAATACAAAGCACTCGGCGTTCGCACCAACGCAGACACGCCTCAAGACGCTCAAAGAGCCGCAGAACTCGGCGCACAAGGCATCGGTCTTGTCCGTACCGAGCATATGTTCTTCGGTCCCGGCAGAATCGACAAATTCCGCGAGATGATTTGCTCCGAAACAGTTGAAGAGCGCGTCAAAGCGCTCGATGCGATCGAGCCTATGCAACAAAACGACTTCGAAGGTCTTATGGAAGCTCTTAAAGGCATGCCTGTTACCATTCGTTTCTTGGATCCGCCGCTTCACGAGTTCGTTCCCACAGACGAGAAGGACATCGAAGCTCTTGCCAAAGCAAAAGGCAAATCCGTGTCCGAAATCAAGATTCTTTGCGACAGCTTGCATGAGTTCAACCCGATGATGGGACACAGAGGATGCCGTCTGGCAGTCACATATCCCGAAATCGCCGTTATGCAAACAAAAGCGGTCATCAAGGCGGCTATCAACGTCCAAAAACGTCATCCCGATTGGAACGTTATGCCAGAAATCATGATTCCGCTCGTCGGCGAAGTCAAAGAATTGAAGTTCTGCAAGAAGACCGTTGTCGAAACAGCAGACGCAGTCATCAAAGAAAGCGGCGTTGACCTCAAATACGAAGTCGGCACCATGATCGAAATCCCCAGAGCGGCTCTCACGGCAGACGAGATCGCAACAGAGGCAGACTTCTTCTGCTTCGGTACAAACGATCTCACGCAAATGACGTTCGGTTTCAGCCGTGACGACGCAGGCAAGTTCTTGCCCAGCTACTATCAGGCAAAGATTTATGAGTCCGATCCGTTCGCACGTCTCGACACAGTAGGCGTCGGCAAGCTCATGAAGATGGCAGTCACCCTTGGCAGAGGCGCAAACAGCCATTTGCATTGCGGTATCTGCGGCGAACACGGCGGCGATCCGTCCTCAATCGAATTCTGCCACGAAATCGGTCTTGACTATGTGTCATGCTCTCCCTTCCGTGTACCTATCGCACGTCTTGCGGCAGCACAGGCGAACATCAAGAACCCGAGAAAGTAATCTGTTTGGATTAAAGAAAGAAACAGCCGTTGCAAAACGGCTGTTTTCATACCCCAAATGCGTTGAAGGATTTTTGCGGCTATTAACGCCGAATTGACGCTGAATATTGCAAAAAGAACGATGGAAAAAGAAAATAAATACATTTTTATCTCTCACTCGCACGCCGATTTGGCAAAAGTCAGGCTGGTGCGCAATACGTTTGAGGATAGAGGATACGAGCCGATTTTGTTCTATCTCCATTCTTTATCCGATGAGAACGAAATCACGGATTTGATAAAGCGTGAAATCGACGCTCGTCTTTGGTTTTGTCTGTGCGATTCGCAAAACGCAAGAAAAAGCCGCTGGGTGCAAAGTGAATTAAATTATGTGAAAGAACAAGGCAAAAGAACGCTTGCAACCATAGACATCGACAAGATCAGTGCGCTCGAAGTTGCTGAACAAAAGCAAATAGTAAACCTAACCGTTGACAGCTTTTCTCGCGCGAATAGCGTTTTTTTGTCGTATGCGCATAGCGACGCTGTCGCTGCAGAAAAAATAGTAGAGGTATTAAATGGTTTCGGCTTTCACGTATGGAACAACCAAAATAATCTTCTTTCGGGCGACTCTTGGATGACTTCGTTTGAAAATGCTATAAGGGATAGTAAATATTATTTTATTTTGGTAAGCAAACCAAGCATGAATTCATCATATGTTTCGCATGAAATTTCTCGTGCGAAAACGGAAGGTAAGACTATTATTCCGATATTCATCGACGAGTCGGTGACAAGGCAAAATATGATTGAGAACAGGGAGTTGCAAGCACTTATGAATACCCAATGTGTATTCTGGAGTTTTGACAATCCCATCGAATCGGTAAAAGCGTTGATAAACGTCATACCGGTAGGCGATTGTTAAGTGTTAACGGCAGAGAAAAGATGCGCAATTGCGCCATAACGACAACGGAAATTTGGCTGTAAAAAACCTATCATAATAAGGTTAATCCATAAGTGACAGACCGGTAATAATTCGCTTTACCTTAGAAGTCAACGGCACAAGCCAACATCAAGAGTCCCGGAAACTAATAATTAGTTTTGGTAAATTCGTATAACTATTTATAGCAATTCGGGGTTCAAACTCGAATATACAAAAGGGTTGCACTTTTTGTATGTTTTTGTTATGATATAAATAATAATTGATATTAGAACTGTAAAAGTGCGGAAAAATCGATGTGATAGCCAAGAGGCTGGCCGCATGCGATGAAATGGATTATAAAAGGGTAAAAAAAGGATGAAAGGTGTGTTTGCAGTCGGGTTTGCGGTGATTGCGTGTATGCAAATTTTTTTTGCAATTGCAGAAAAGTCCGGCAGCAGAGTAAATCTTAATGCTCGCGTTAGATCAATGCTTATGCGGATATTCAGAAGATTTCGCATGCTTTTCTATTTGGTTGACGTTGTTTACGTTGCGGCAGTGCTCTGCATTGTGTTCTTCACAGACCTGCGAACTTACCTCGTTGCAAACATATCAAAAGACACTCTCGAATCCGTGCATGTGGCAATGCGCGGAGTATTCGGCACCAATTCTTTTATGGTTTTGTTCTATATTGCAATCGTCGGCGTCACGGAGGCAATATGTATCATCTTAGCGTCCGCAACATTGTGCTGTCTTGTCGTTGCGGCGGTAATAACGGTGATGGTTGCAACTCAAAGCGCCGAAAACGATCGCAATTATTCTCAAAAAGAGGACGATTGCGTAAAAGTTGAAAAATTATTTTTGAAACACCTTAGATTTAACAATTGATTTGTTTTCTTCCGTAAAAGAGCGGTTTTGTGCGCTTTACGGACTATTTGCAATAAAAACACACACAATTATAATGCTTTTCGTGCGGTTGTGCGCACGTATGAATAAGTAAAATAAATTGTGTTACCGAGCGTTTAGGCACTGTCCTACGTTTTGGTATTGTATAATCTGAGAATCGATGTCGAGACGTTTTCGGCGCAGGATTCTCGAATACGGAGGAAAACATGAAAGGTATTATACTTGCGGCAGGGAAGGGAACTAGACTGTTTCCGATCACCAAATCGGTCACAAAAGCCCTTTTACCGATATACGACAAGCCGCTCATTTATTATCCGCTGTCCGTTCTGATGGAGGCGAGGATCAGGGATATCCTCATCATTTCTACACCCGACGCCAAGGAGAGTTTCATCGAGCTTCTGGGGGACGGTTCTCAATTCGGAATCAATCTGAGTTATGAAGTGCAGCAAGTCGCCAAAGGCCCGGCGGAAGCACTGACTATAGGTGCGGATTTCGTAGGATCGGATTCGGTATGCCTTATTTTCGGGGATAATTTCTTTTACGGACAGAATTTCAACGAAGCATTGCGCAAAGCAACACAAACACAAGGCGCAACGATATTCGGTTATAGGGTAAAAGATCCGACAGCATTCGGCGTCGTGGAGTTTGACGAGAATCACAAGGCGGTATCCCTTGAGGAAAAGCCAAAGAATCCAAAATCGGATTACGCCGTGCCGGGACTGTATTTCTACGACAACAGAGCCATAGACATTGCAAAAAATCTCAAACCGTCCGCGCGAGGAGAACTTGAAATCACAGATGTTAATAAGGCGTATCTGCAAAATGGTGAATTGGACGTCATATTGCTCGACAAGGACTTGGTGTGGTTTGACACAGGCAGTCCGGACGGCATGATAACAACGTCCAACTTTGTTGAAAACGTTCAGAACAGAGAGGGCATATATATTGCATGCATCGAGGTGATAGCCTATCGGAACGCTTGGATTTCAAAATCTCAACTGAAGGCGCTCGGCAAGGCGTGCGAGCAAACAGCCTACGGACAACATATTCTCAAGATTTCGGAGGAAGAAATATGAAACGTTACGATTATCTCGTGGTAGGAAGCGGCTTGTTTGGTGCGGTATTCACTCATTGTGCAATCAAAGCAGGCAAAAGCGTTCTCGTCATTGAAAAACGCAGCCACATCGGAGGAAACGTCTTTACAGAGTCCGTAGAGGGCATCAATGTACATCGTTACGGCGCGCATATCTTCCACACGTCGGACAAGGAAGTGTGGGACTTTGTCAACGAGTTTGCCGAATTCAACAACTATGTCAATTCTCCCGTGGCAAACTACAACGGCGAATTGTACAATCTGCCCTTCAATATGAACACATTCAGCAAGTTGTGGGGCGTTGTGACTCCCGACGAGGCTCGCGCCAAAATCGCCGAACAGGTGGCAAATCTCAATATCGGCGAGCCGAAAAACCTCGAAGAGCAAGCGTTGAGTCTTGTCGGCACGGACGTTTATACAAAACTGGTTAAAGGCTACACCGAAAAGCAGTGGGGCAGAGATTGCAAGGATTTGCCGGCGTTTATCATCAAACGCTTGCCTTGCCGTTTTACCTTTGACAACAACTATTTCAATGACCGATATCAAGGAATACCCATCGGCGGCTACACGCCGATGATTGAAAAAATGCTCAAAGGCGCGGACGTAAAGACAAACACCGACTATTTTGATTTTGTCAAGCAGAATCCAGATGTCGCAAGCAAAACCGTGTATACAGGTATGATTGACGAGTTCTTTGGCTTTAAGTTTGGCAAGCTCCAATACCGCACGGTCAGATTCGACACGCATGTGCTTGACACACCAAACTATCAGGGCGTAGCCGTCATGAACTATACGGACAGACAAACGCCCTATACGCGCATTATCGAGCATAAACATTTCGAGTTCGGTACACAATCAAAAACCGTGATCAGTTATGAGTATTCCACCGAATGGCAAGAGGGTATGGAGCCCTACTATCCCGTCAACGACGAGGCAAATTCCGCGCTTTACGAGCGTTACAAGCAAATTGCAACCGAGCGTCCCGACGTAATCTTCGGCGGCAGACTCGGACAGTACAAATACTACGACATGGACAAAGTGATTCGCTCGGCTTTGGACATTGCGAAAGAAGAATAATATGGCGTGTTACAAGTTTTCAGTTGTTATACCGATGTATAATGCAGTGCAAACAATTGTGCGTTGCATAGATTCTGTGTTAAAACAAAAGTACGAATCGGTAGAAGTGATTTGTGTTGACGATGGTTCGACAGATGGAACGATAACAAAAATTAAAGATGTATTTTCGACAGCTGTTAGAGTGATAAAATCCACGCACAAAGGCGTATCAAATGCTCGCAACATCGGCATACGAGAAGCGATGGGTGAGTATATCCTTTTTTGCGATGCTGACGATGAATATTTCCCCGATGCGCTCAGGACTCTTTCGGTAAAGTGCGACGCCGAAATGGTCTTTTTTGGAGCAAAGGTGATAGATTGCAATGAAAAATACCATTTGAATGATATAGAGATCGAAACAAAACGTTATGAAAAAAAGCCAGAAAACTTTTTCTACACTCAAAAAAATGTGTGGCCATATGTTTGGCACTGTGCGTATAAAACGGAGTTTTTGAGAAAGAACGGAATACGTTTTCCTGACAAATTGACACTGGGCGAAGATTTGGCATTTCAGTTTGAAGCGACAATGATGGCAGAAAGCGTCAATTGTATAGATTCCGTTTTGTACAAATACTATCACTGCCGGCAAGATTCGAGCGAAATGGTATTCTTGTCAAATCCTGTCGAGCGAGTGAAAAGACATATCAAAATAATCGAAACATGCTATGAATATTTTGGCAAACACGGCAAACGTGCCGATATGGAATTCTACGATTTTGCGTTTGAATTTCTGTATCGTGACATTGTGAAGTTGAACGGAAAGCAACATAAAGAGATAGCAAAAAGCACAAAACAACTGTGCGAGCATATTGGAGTCTTAAAAAACAGGACGACAGTAAAAACAAAAATAAAATATTTAATTCTATTGAACTTCGAGGCGATAAAATAACATATGACAAGTTTAGATAATAATTACGGCTTTAACGAGATAGTGCCAGCGTTTGAAACGCACAATATTCCTATAGTATTCGCAACCGATAAGAACTATATTCCATTTGTTTCTGTTGCGATTCAGTCAATTCTATTTAATTCGTCTGAAAAAAACAATTATGATATTATCGTCTTATGTTCGGGTGTTGGAAAAGATGATATCAGTATATTGAAAAACATGATGCGAGGAAAAAGAAATGTATCAATTAGAGAATACAATATTTCTAGTGAAATTAAAAAATACCATCTTAAATCGTGTAGCTATTATACTGAGGCGATTTATTATAGATTGTTTATGCCTTTTATAATGAAAGCATACGACAAAATGATATATCTTGATTGTGATTTGATCGTTGAAGATGATATTGCAAAACTTTTTAAAAAGAATATTGATAATAATTACGCAGGAGCAGTAAGAGACATCGGAATGATTTTGTATAAATACAATCCAGCGATCTCGTGCTTACCAGATAATTATTTTGAAGACATTTTGCAAGGTGTTGATCCAGAACAATATTTTAATTCTGGTGTATTACTTATGAATTTGTCTAAATTAAGAAAAGATTTTACTCTTGATAATTTGATTGCGGCTGCGAATGACAAGAGATTTTTATATCCAGATCAAGATGGATTGAATGTTTTATGTAAAAACAATATTAGTTTGTTCAATCTCTGTTTTAACACGTATCCTTATAATTCTGGTGCGAGAACAGAGAAAAACTTATCAATGTATTTGCCAAAAGATCTTTACAATGAATATGTAAATGCTAGAAAAAAACCATTTATTATTCATTATAACATGTTGGAGAAACCGTGGCTACATCCATGTTATTTGGACGAACCACTTATGATTAGATTCTGGAAATACGCAGAAAAAAGTCCTTTTTTTGAGAGAATCCTTTTTTATAAGCCATCAGCTTTTTACCTGAGCAAAAAGAAGGATGTTATTTCTTATTATGAAAAAGCGACAATCAATGAGTTATATAGGAATGTAAAATGTGTTCTTAAAAGGAATAATTTGGATGTATTTTTCGTAAGCAGTGAATATGTTATTGGAAAAATGTCAGACTTGGTGGTAAAATTTGAAACCATTGATATTGATGATGATAAGGCTCAGATAAATGCAACCATAAAAATCGGCAAAAATGAGTTAGACCAACTTGAAGGTATTTATATTATAGATCAAAAAGGGAGGAAATATAAAACTAGAGTTTTGCCAACACATAATCAGACGCTTTTAAACGGCAAATTAATAGGTGGAGAATACTTGTTGTCAGCAAGATATCCTATAGGTGAGTTATCGAAAATCTCATTTTATATTCTATATAAGGGAAGATATTATAGAATCAAACATTATAATTTCTCAAGACTTTTTCCTATTGACAGAGTAAATGAAAGACAGTTTGCCTATATCAACAAACGAATTATAAGATTTAATAAAAATGAACTGATAATAAAATCATCAACAGTAAAAGAAAGATTGTATTTTGAGTTAAAATATGATGCTTATTTGTTGACAAATGAACACGGGAAAAGGAAGCTTGCACCTCTAATAAGACTTTGTGCGCAGTTTGTAAAGCATTTTTTAAGGAAACCGATATGGATTATTGGGTGCAATTATTTAGCAGAAGACAATGGTTTTGCATTCTTTAGGTTTATGCAGGAGAAGAGAAAAGATGTTAAAACTTATTTCGCAGTAAATGATACAAAATCGGAAGTAGCATCAAAAGTTAAGAAATACGGAAGAATAGTAGACAAATATTCTAGAAGATTTCAATGGTTGACATTGATTAGTGATGTTGCAATAAGTTCAATTGTGGATTTTCGACTAATCAAGCCATTTGCGTTTGACTCGTTTAGAGATATTTTAGCGCGAAGAAGGTTCGTTTTTTTGCAACATGGCATAATTACGCAAGATTTGTCTAGAGAACACAATCGTTTAACGTATAATCCTGCTATTTTTTGCACTAGTGCAATGCCGGAGTATAATTCATTGTTGAAAGGTAATTACTTTTATGGTAAGAGACAAGTTAAGTTAACTGGGCTGCCAAGGTTTGATTATTTGTACAACGAACCAAAGAAGATTATTACTATTATGCCAACATGGCGAAAGTATTTAAACGGTGATTACGGCCCGAATAGCAGTTTTTACTCATTCTATTATGCTTTATTGCATAATGAAGAGCTTCAAAAAGTGCTAAAAGAGTATGGATATAAACTGCAGTTTAAACCGCATCCGCTTGTATTGCAAAACATTAATGTAAACGATTATAAAAAAGGGTACGATGATAATTGTTTTTCGCTGTGCCAAGACGATTATACAAAGACGTTTGCCAATAGCAATCTCATTGTGACGGATTACTCTTCTGCGGTTTTTGACTTTTTATATCTTAAGAAACCAATTGTTTATGCGCAATTTGATTACAAAGAGTTCTTCTCAGGAGGACACGCATATGATAAAGGTTTCATCGACTATGAAACAGAAGGTTTCGGGGATGTTACACATTCGCTGAGTGAGACAGTTTCAACAATAATCGAATATATTCGCAATGGTTGTGTTATGAAGAGAGATTATGAGGACAGAGTGGATAAGTTCTTCAAATATCATGATCAAAACAACGCTCAACGAGTATTTGATGCCATTATGGGATTAAAATGAACACGACTTTATCGCGCTGGATGATCGGCGAGGGAAAACTTAATATGCGGCTTAAAAATGCCGACGTGGATGAGGGTAAAGTGACGTTGCAAAAAGGCGGTAGCGTCAGTTTCGACACGTATTTCAACAGTTTTTCCGAGGCGATTTATAAAACCGGGACTTCGGTGCGGAAAGTGTATGTTCTTGCCGATGTCGAGGGTGCGGTGAGAATCGAAGTGTATTCGTCAAGTCGTGCAAACGACGGCGTAAAAGATACGCTTATTTGCCAAAAAGAGGACTTAAACACTCAAAAACGCACGGTTGAAGTGCCGTTTTCGCTAACAGACGGGAGCTTTGTTTGGTGCAAAGTGATTGCATTGTCCGACGGAGTAAAGTTGTTTGACGGCGGCTACGGAACGCTCGAGGAGAAAAAGAGAAACGTGAGTCTTGCGGTTGTGATTTGCACTTTCAAACGCGAAGAGTACGTCAAAAGCAACGTCAAGTCTCTTTGTGATTTTGCAAAGCGCAACAAGGAAGACATAACCGTATACGTCATCGACAACGGGCAAACGCTCAAAAGCGAGGACGTAGAGGGCGCGCTCCTTTTCGGCAACAAAAACCTCGGCGGCAGCGGCGGTTTTACAAGGGGTATGATTGAGGCATACAGGGCGCAAAAGCATACGCATGTGTTGCTTATGGACGACGATATTTCTTTTTCTCCCGAAATTGTCGCACGCACGATGCGGTTTTTGGAATATGCAAATTGCGAAAACGCAGCCATCGGTGGAGGTATGCTCCGTGAGGATAAGCCCGAAATCTTGTATGAGCTGGGTGGCCGATGGAACGGCGACAGGCTTAGCGGATTTTACAGCAATCTGGATTTGTCCAAGAAAAGCAGCTTGCTTTTTGACAGACAAGACAAGCCCGATTATTGCGCTTGGTGGTATTGCTGTATGCCGATAGACGTTATTGACAGACACGGATTGCCTTTGCCGCTGTTTATAAAAAACGACGATGTCGAGTACGGCATGCGTTGCAAGGAGTTAGAGTGGACTTTTTTGAACGGCGTTGGCGTATACCATTCTCCGTTCGAGGCAAAATACAACGCCTCGCTCGAGTATTACATCCGCCGCAACGAACTTATCAGCAATTGTTATACGACAAAGCGCAGCGGACTGAAGTTTTTTTGCAAACTCGTGCGATGTGTGGGGATTCAACTCGTACAGCAGAGATATTTTGCAATTCCGTATTCGATGAAAGGCTACGACGATTTTTTGAAGGGTGCAAACTACCTTGCCTCTCTCAATGCCGAAAAACTCAATTCCGAATTGCGTAAAGGCATGCCCAAAACCTACTCAAAAGCCGAGCTTGAACAAATGGGGTATGACTTGAACAATTTTTACTCAAGCAAGCCACGCTCTGTGTTTTTGCAAACAATTACGCTCAACGGATATTTGATTCCGAAGTGTTTTTGCTCAAAAAAATCAAGACAAATCAGGATTGTCGACAGCACGGATTGTCCGCCCAAAGACTTCTTTATGACGAGAAAAACCTTGCAATACAATCCGCTCTCAAAGACCGGATTCTTCACGCAAGAAAAGTTTGGCGAGGTCGTCAAAACGGGTTTTTTGCTTTTGGGAAAGGCGCTCAAAATGGTCTTCAAATACGGCGTGGCAAAGAGGTCTTTTTTGAAGAAGCAAAAGTATCTTACGTCCTTTGAGTTTTGGACGAAAACGCTTGGGCTGTGAGGATAAAATGGCAGAGAGCGAAACAAAAAAAATAAAAATAGCGCAAGTTATAGGCGACGCAACTACCGGCGGCGTTATCAACTGCGTTATGAATTATTTCAGATATATCGATACGTCCAAGGTGCAGTTTGATTTTTACACCTATGCGCCCTCTCCGTTTGACGAGGAAATTATTGCGCGGGGCGGAAGGGTATTTTATTTCCCGTCCGTGTTTGCTTTTTGCAAGTGCGTGCGCTTTTTGCGCAAAAGTTTCAAGCACGAAAAATACGATATTGTACATGCTCATATGACGTCTTTGTCTTTTGTGAGTTTGCTTGCGGCAAAGCAGGCAGGGGTGAAGCATCGCATCTGCCATGCGCACTCCACAACCAACAAGGAAGAAAAATTCGTTTATCTCGTCAAGTCCTGCTTAAAGCATATTTCGACTTGGTATGCAACAGACCTTGCAGGGTGCAGCAAGTTGAGTATAGATTGGCTGTATGGCAAAAAAGCGGCAAAAAAAGCATACCTTATGCGCAACGCAATCGACCTTGAAAAGTTTTTGGCGGCGAGCGAAAAGCGTCAGGAATTCAGGGCGCAATACGGGCTTGAAAACTGCCGCGTCATCGGACATATCGGCAGGTTCGAGTTTCAAAAGAACATACCGTTTTTGGTCAAAGCATTTGCGCTTGCGTGCAATTCGAGAGATGATTTGCGGCTTGTGCTTGTCGGGGGCGGCTCGGAGCTTGAAAACGTCAAACAGCTGGTTGATAAGCTCAAAATCGTAGATAAAGTGCTGTTTATGACAGAAAAGCGGAACGTCGAAGAGTACTATGCCTTGTTTGACGTGTTTGCGTTGCCATCGAGATTCGAGGGGCTTCCGCTCGTTGCAATCGAGGCGCAGGCAATAGGGATTCCGTGTCTTTTGTCAGATTGTATCACAAAAGAGGCGGATGTCACGGGGCACGTTGAATATCTGCCGATATTGAGCGCGAATTTTTGGGCTAACGAGCTTGAAAAAGCTGTTGACACAAAAGAGCGTTTCGACGGCGTAAAAGCAGTTGCCGAGCACGGCTACGACATACGAGTAGAGGCTCAAAAACTGTTGCGATATTACTTGGGGGTGAGTAAAAAATGAATGCGAAAATTTTTGTGATTTGCCATGACCCCGACAAAATCGACGAGCGACTCTTTTCGTCGCCATACGTTCCTATTTGTGTAGGAAATAGGAAAGACGAGTTTCCGGCCTATTTTTTGCGCGACGACGAAGGCGACAATATTGCTGTTAAAAATGCCGTTTTCAACGAGATGACGGCAATATATTGGGTGTATAAACATCTGCCTGAGCTTGGCAACCCCGATGTCGTAGGCTTTGTGCATTACCGTAGGTTTCTTGCCTTTTCGGATGGCGCGAAGATTTACAACGAGCGTTCGAGGTTTTCGGACAAGTTTTTTGACGAGATAAACGTTGCGGACGGACGGCTTGACGAGATGTTTGCAAAGTATGATTTTATCTCGCCGCTGCCTGCGTATAGACAGTCCGTTGAGGACAATTTCAAAAAAGCGCACGGCGACGATTTGACTATTGCAAGCGAGATTATAGACGAAAAGTATCCCGACCTCGTGCGTGCAAAAAACTGTTATTTTGCAGGCGATAAAGCGTATTTTTTCAATACTTTCATTTTCAAAAGAGATACGTTTGAAAGGTACTGTCAAGTTATTTTCCCGATTTTGTTCGAGATTGAAAAAAGAACGCCGAACAGAAATGACAGAATGTTTGTGTCCGAAAGACTTACGGGAGCGTTTATCACGCTTTTGGAAAGCGAAGGACAAAAAGGTTTGTTTCTTCCCGTAACGTGCGTAATCGAAAAGGAGAGTTTTGGCGCGGCAGTGAAGAAAACAAAAGAGAATTTCGGCAAAAAGATGTCGTTTGCCTATTGTGTAAAACCGCTTGTAGAATGGTTTACGCCAAGATGCGTTTTGCTGAAATATCGGCAAAGAAAATATGACAAGTATAAAGGTTTGCGAAGAAAACCGTATTGAATCTTGACTGAAATTTTGAAAAAGAAAAACTGCCGTGTGGCAGTTTTTTGAATCTTGTGATTTTTATAAATCGGGGTATCATTGTTTTTTTTGTGCTTGTTCTGCAATAGAGCAGTCTTTTTGATACTCCGCAACGACTTCTTGTGCAGTGCCGTATTTCACGACATTTCCGTCTTTAAGATAAATTGCATTCTGGCACAGGCGCAGAATTTGCGATGTGCTGTGCGAGACTACGATAAAGGTTGTGCCGTTCTTTCGAAGCTCGTCGATTTTATCGGCACATTTTTTTTGGAAAACGGCATCGCCGACGGCAAGTATTTCGTCAATAAGCAAAATGTCGGGATTGACATCAACCGCAATTGCGAAACCAAGCCTTGAAATCATGCCTTGCGAGTAGTTTTTGAGCGGAACGTTCATAAACTTTTCAAGCTCTGCAAATGCGACGATACTGTCGTATTTTTTCTTCATTTCGCGTCTTGAGAAACCGAGCATCGCACCGTTTAGGTAGACATTTTCCCTACCTGTTGCGTTGAAGTCGAATCCTGCGCCGAGTTTGAGAAGAGGAACGATGTTGCCTCTTGTTTGCACGTAGCCGGCAGTCGGCTCGATGATGCCGGAAATGATTTTGAGCAGGGTGGATTTTCCCGCCCCGTTTCTGCCGATAAGACCGATGCTTTGTCCTCTGCGCACTTGGAAAGTGATGTCTTTGAGTGCAACGAAATTTTGATAGTGCAGTTGTCCTTTTACAAGTTTGATGCAAAATTCTTTGAGATTGTCAAT
Organism: uncultured Clostridia bacterium; assembly: GCA_934233745.1. Classification (GTDB taxonomy): domain Bacteria; phylum Bacillota; class Clostridia; order Christensenellales; family CAG-917; genus CAG-475. Next base: position 36,375 of record CAKQGN010000007.1, on the reverse strand, counting down.
GCGCTCGGTGGGGAGCTTAAATTTCATGCCGACGTGGCATACGTCAAGCAAAATATCCTTGTCTGTATCAAAATCGCCGAGATTTTCGAATGCGTCGAACTCGGTCAAATCGGTTTGAGTCGAGGACTCGACTTGCTCTGTTGTCACAGTTTGGGTGTTTTGTTCTTTTATCTCTTCCATAATCGTCAAATATTAAATATACAAAAGGAGTGTCTTTCTCGACAGTCTGAAAATAAGGTATCCGATACCCAAAAAGCCCAGACCGACGCCGTAGCAAATCAAGAACGATTCTCCGCTCGGAATCGTGCCGTTGACCAAATCTCTAAAACTCGTCAAATAGTGTAACATCGGGTTGAATTGCATTACAGCCAAATATTTGCTGTCGAGTTTGAGCGATTCGATTGAATAGAACACGGGGGTGAGGTACATCCAAAGCGTCAGGAACACGCCGTAAAGGTGCTTGATATCTCTGAATCTGACATATACGACCGATAGGACGAACGAGATCCCGGCAGAGAAGAACAGAATCCCCGGCAGCCACGCAAAGATGATGAGCAACATCTCCCAATGGAAAGTCACGCCTGCGCTCATTCTCACGAGCATGACGATGACGAGTGCAATCAGCGAAAAGAAAAAGTTCACCGTCGAGGACAGTACGTTTGAAATCGGAAAAACTGCATACGGGATTCTCGTCTTTGTAAGCAGGTCGTAATTTCCGACAATGCACGTTAGCGACGAAGTGGTCGACGCTCTCATAAGAGAGAATACGATATTTCCCGACAAGACGTATACGGGATAGTCCATATTGATTGAATTTCTGCCAAAAATTTTGCTGAAAACAAAAGACATCACAAGCATATTGAGCAGAGGGTTCAAAACCGTCCACAGAATACCAAGTGTAGAACGCCTGTATTGATTTTTGATGTTTTTCCCAACCAAAGAACCCAAAACCACCATGGATTTTTTGAATTGCAATTCGTTTGCACGCACGATTTTTTTGGGAAGAATTAGTTTTTTCGCCATTTACATTCGAGTGTGACCGTTTTTCAATATTTTATTACGTACAGCCACAACTATAAATATATTATATAATAAATAAAAGTTAAAGTCAACGCAAGAGTGCTATGGATAATTTGTTAAAGATCAGAGTCTTTGTTTGTTGCATAGAGGTTCTTCAAGTCGGCTTTTCCGAGAATAGTTATCGGCCTTGAAAAGTGGGTGATACCCATATTTATATCGCCGCTCAAAGTCTTTTTTTCGCCGTCCATATCGAAGTCCACGTCCTCGCTCAAAGAGATTTGCAGAGTGTCAAATGGTCTGAATTCCATATTCTTTGAGTGATAGGGCTTGCGAAAACCTATGAAAAACGCTCTGAAAAGAGGGAAGAATATCTTGATTTTGCCGATCAAGCCGTTGTTTTTCGGAGCTTTTATCGTCAAAAGATGCATGATTCCGTCATCTGTTTTGAAAAGGCGGTTGAAACGAAATCCGAAACAGCGAGGTGAATCGATTGCCATTATCAGCGAATATTCGCCCTCGTCACAATAATCTTGCGTCGTCAACTTTGCTTTTATGCGGTGAATTTTGTATTCTTTCACGACGTGTGAGATATAGGCAAGCGCCTTATATTTGCGCTTTTTCTTGTCGTTTACGCAATAGCCTATCGGAGTGAATATGCCTGCTGCCATAACGTATGAAAAATACAAGTCGTTTGCAAAACAAATATCTTTGAGAAAGTGATTGTCTTTGATTCCGCCTTTGTAAAACTCGTTGAGAGTGCCGTAGGGCATATAGATGATTTCGACGTCGTCACGCATTTTGGAGTTGAGTATGCCGTTGAGAGTGCCGTCGCCGCCACATACCACGATACGCTCGTACGCCGAAAAATCTTTCAACGTCTGCTTTTGAGTGATATAGTAAAAGTCAACCGAATAGCCGCGCTCAAACGCTCTTTTGAGCGTTTGCTCGTCGGCATGATTGCCGTTGCCCGACAGCCTGTTTATCACGATTACGCAACGTGGTTGACGCGTTGCGCTCCTGCTGGTTTTTTCGACATTCTTTCTCATAACTATATATTATAATGTATTTGCAAACATTTTGCAATCTCCTGTCGCTATTTGCCGAGAAATGGTATTTGGTGCAATTTGCTTGCCTTTTTCGCCTCAATCGGCTAAACTCTATGTGAAAATATAATAAAGATATAGAATAGTATAAACGCGCATAGCGCACGAGGACTAAACTATTGAAAAAGCACGACGAAAACCCGAAAAACATAAAATCCGCACCGAATTGCGAGAATAATACACTTGCGACACAGAAAGTTGACGACGAGCAGTTTATCAACGATTTCAAGGTCAGAAAGATATTTGCTTACCCGTTTTTCAAAAGGGCGTTCGATATCGTTGCGTCCTTTCTTGCCATAATCATTTTGGCAATCCCGATGATTTTTGTGGCTATCGCAATCAAAATCGACTCAAAAGGACACGCTTTTTATGCTTCCGAAAGAGTGGGAAAGGGCGGTAAAATCTTCAAACTGTACAAATTCCGCTCCATGGAAGAGCATGCCGACGAAAAACTCAACGAGCTTTTGAAGGAACGCCACGACGAGTGGGAGGTCAATTTCAAGTTAAAAAATGATCCTCGCATAACCAAACTCGGCAACTTTTTGAGAAAAACGTCAATCGACGAATTGCCCCAACTTTTCAACATTCTAAAAGGGGATATGTCTTTTGTCGGACCTCGTCCGTGTTCGGTGAGAGAGTACGATTCATATACGGAAAAAGACAAGTTGCGTCTCAGCGTTCCGCAAGGTCTGACGGGCGAGTGGCAAACGCACGGCAGAAGCAACACCACCATCGAGCAACGCATCGATATGGACCTCGATTATATCCAAAACAAGCGCGGGTTCTTTTACGACCTCTACCTTATTTTCAAAACCATCGGCGTTGCTTTTCGGCAGGAAGGTGCGGAATGATTTCAAAAAATAACACCCTGTTTTGTTAAAAAAAACACGAATGATTAGTTCGTGTTTTTCTTCGTTTTAGTGTTCGCTGCGGTTAATTTTGTACCCCAAAGCAAGAAATTGCTTGCTTTTATGATTGCTGCAAGGACGCAACATATTTGTCGATGAGGCTTTGGAACAACGAGGCGTAATCTTTGTATTCGGTTTGCGAAATGTCAAACCAACCAAGTTCTTCTTTTCCGTCAACCTCTTCGCCGCTGACATTGACTTTGACTTCTCTGGCGGGTACTCCGCTTGTAAGATCGTATTCGACGTCGCCTATTGTCACTTTTATGAGTTCATCGTTTTCCTGATTGCGCTCGAAATTGACAGGCAAATTTTTTACGACGACGGGCTTTTGATCGGATTTTTCGGCATAATACAGAGTGGCGGTGCAGTTTGCGGAATTAACATCGTAGTATTTGTAGATGTAATCGCTGAAATTCTCTTGATGACCGTTGGTAAGTTCGGCGCAGAAAAACGAGTTGAATTTGTATAAGTTATAGCCGAACACGGGCAATTCGCCGTAAATCTTTTTGACGGCGGAAAGGTCTGTCGCGTTGCTCACCTTTTTGTATTCGATGTTGTATGCCGCGATAATTTTGGTTGCAGACGGCCAACGAGAGATGAGGTATTTGTCTTTTTTTACGTCGACATGGAATGAACGCGGTTTTTCGCCAACATCCAATACATAAGTCACCAATGAAACATTGTTTTCGTCATTTGTGGTGTATTCCAGTTTAATCTCTCTTGCATAAGCCGCCGTGTCGTTGTCTTTGTAAACATAATATCCTTTTTCTTTGCCTGTAACAACGAGGTATGATTCCTTGCCGTAGGCGGCGATTTTGTCCACCGTTTCTTGTTCATACTCGGTGTATGTGTCGGCGACAAGCTGATACGTTCCGACAATATCTTCCATTTTGCCGGGGTTGCAAGCAACCAGTACCAACCCGAGAAGAAGGGATAGCAGTATTGTTGCAATTAAAAGAATCGCTTTGTTTTTCATATTAAACCTCCGGTTAGAACTAATATTATTTTATCATACATTATGCCAAGATGTCAAATTTGGCATTTTTAGCGAACTTTTGCACAAAAAAAACAAATTGTAAAAATGCAAAGCGAAAACCATATTCGGTCTTGCAAAACGGAGCAATGAGTACTATGATATTTATATGTAAATAGACAAAGGAGAATCATTATGTTGCTTACAACAATGATCATTCGCACGCTTTTGTGCAAACCCAAAGAAATCGATGCGGGCGAGTATACGGCAAAAGAATTCGACAAAAATCTTATCGCGCAACATCTTTCGGAGGCGGTTAAAATCCCGACTGTTTCCATGGTAGGTGAATTTGAGGGCATAGACAAGCCTTTTGTGGATTATCACGCTTGGCTTGAAAAAACTTATCCGCTCATTCACAAGACGGCAGAAAAGACGGTTATAAACAATTATAGCCTGGTTTATCGTTTCAAAGGCAAAGATCCGTCTTTGCTTCCGGGCGCATTTCTTGCTCACCAAGATGTTGTCCCTGCACCTAAGGAAGGTTGGGATTACGAACCTTTCGGAGGAACGATAGACGGGGGCTTCGTTTGGGGACGCGGCACGCAGGATATGAAAGGCACGATGATATCTCTTCTCGAAGCGGCGGAAAAACTGCTTTCTGAGGGGTGGCAACCCGAACGCGACGTGTATTTTTGTTTCGGACACGATGAGGAAGCGTGGACAGAGGAGGGAGCGGCGCATATCTGCGAGTGGTTCAAAAAACAAAATATTCGTTTGGAATACATCATTGACGAGGGCGGCACGATTATTGACGGAAAGATGATAGGGGAGGACAAACTGTTCGGACTTATCGCAACATGTGAAAAGGGCAATATGAACATGACGCTCACCGTGGAAAAAGCAGGAGGGCATGCGTCAAATCCCTCAAAACCGTCGGCAGCGGCAATTCTTGGCAAAGCTCTTGTCAAACTCGACAAGCACCCGATGCCGAGCAAGTGGACGCCCGCAACAAAGCAAACATTCAAACTCATCGCTCCGCATGTCAAATTTCCGTTCAGATTTATTTTGGTCAATCGGGATATTTTGAGTCCGCTTCTAAAATTAGTGTTCAAAAAAATACCGCTCACAAACTCGCTTATATCAACCACTTTTGCGCAAACTATGCTCCACGGAAGCGATGCGGAAAACGTCATTCCGCCCAAGGTGAGCGCAAATATCAATACGCGTATCATCACAGGCGTTTCAAGCGACGAAGTGCTTGAATATACGCAAAAACTTCTCGGCAAAGACGTAAAAGTCGAAAGACACGGCAACGGTACGGAAGCAACGGTAGTTTCGCCAATAGACGTCAAGCCGTGGCATGACCTCAATGTCGCAATCAAGCAGATTTTCCCGACAATGGTTACTGCGCCGTATATGTTCATCGCCAACAGCGACAGCCGCTACTACGGCGACGTGTGTGACAATATCTATCGCTTTACGCCGTTCCTTATGACGCTTGACGACCAAAAGCGTATTCACGCAATCAACGAGCGTGTGAGCATCGACGCAATGGAAACCGCAACCAAGTTCTTTGCACAATGTCTTGAAGTGATGAACAAGTGATTTTCGAGCATCTAATGCGATGAAACCACAAAACCGCCGTGCAAAACGACGGTTTTGTATAAGGTTTTGCAAGAACGAAACGATATGTCATAATAGAAAACAAGTCGAACAGGGTTCGACTTGTTTTCTTTGTGGTGAAAGTGCAGGATTTGCCTTACAGCGATTGTTACCGAGGGTCAATCGCGTGCAGCCGAGAGGGGTTCACTCGGCACAGCCATGATGCGATTTTGTCAAAATTGCATAATCCACGCATTCTTACCAAAATGAAAAACCGCGTTAGATACGCGGTTTTTACATTTCTGGTGGAAGTGCGGGGATTTGTAGCAAACGCAGTTTGCGTAATAGCAAGCGTGCAAATTTATTTGCAAAGCGAAGCGTCAGCCCGAAGTACGGGGTTCACGTTGCAGAGCAACGGCACGATGAAATCGTGCAAAATCCCCGCATAAAAAGTATAAAAAAACAAGTCGAACAGGGTTCAACTTGTCTTTTTTGTGGTGGAAGTGCGGGGATTTGAACCCCGGTCCACCCGACCGTCCTCGGCACTTTCTACACGTTTAGTCGGTGATTAAAATTTTTCTTGCTTCGGTTCACCTACAAACCTTGCTTCGATGATCTCGTAATAACAACAATCCTACCGAGAACTCGGATTGCGTTGTCTGTTTTTCTGACGCCGATTGCTGAGGGAACAGAAAACCTCAGGTCGACGTGCCGACTAAATTATGCAGCAAGAGCGAACTCCATAGAGGAGCTCTTTTGATTGTTTTTTGCGTTTAATTTTAACGTTCCGTTTTAACGTAGCCGAGCCTACGACGTGCTTATCCCGCATCAAACCGAATGTCGAATCCAGAACACCCCCGAAAGCGGACAATCAAAACCGCCTTGGTGCATTGATTATATCACATTATATTCAAAAAGCAACACAATTTGAAAAATCGTGCAAAAATAATTAAAAACCGCAATAGATATGCGGTTTTGACTTATAGTTTTGCAATTTTATTTCTTTTTGCGATGTTTTGCGTGGCGCAGGCGAGAGTGGTTGTAACTCTTTGCAAGACCGCCACCCGAAGTTTCGCGATAGCGGACGTTGATGTCTTTGCCCGTTTGATACATGGTTTCGACCACCGCGTCAAAGGATATCTGACGGGAAGTTGTGAGAAAACTTGCAAGCGAAACGGCGTTTATCGCACGCATTGCCGCAACTGCGTTACGTTCGATGCACGGAATTTGCACAAGACCGGCAACCGGATCGCACGTCAAGCCGAGATGATGTTCCATTGCAACTTCGGCCGAATATTCGATTTGGTCGAAATCCATTCCGAACAATTGCGCAAGAGCCGCCGCAGCCATCGAACATGCCGTTCCGCATTCGGCTTGACAGCCGCATTCCGCGCCGCTTATCGAAGCGTTGGTTTTGACTATATTGCCGATAATACCCGCAGTCGAAAGAGCGTCGATGATGTCATCGTCAGAGTATTTGTGTATATCTTGCTCGTATTTGAGTACGGCAGGGAGAATGCCGCATGCACCGCATGTCGGGGCGGTGGCGATGATTTCGCCCGACGCGTTTTGTTCGCTCACTGCAAAAGCGTAAGCGCAAACGAGGCGGTTTTCTTTTGTCTGTGGAGTTTCGTCGATATGACGTTGCTGATACAGTATTTTCGCTCTGCGTTCGGTGTTGAGTCCGCCGGGAAGCACGCCGCTTGCTTTCAAGCCCTGTTTGATTGCGGTTTTCATTGTTTCCCAAATGGTTTGCAGATACTCTCGGATTTGCTCTCCCTCGAAACGAACGACATATTGCGGAATGGTGATTTCCTGTTCGTCGCAATATGCTCTTATTTGTTCGAAAGTGTGGTGAGGATAGACCTCGGGCGGATCTATCGAACTTTCGCCTTCCACTTCGATTGCACCGCCACCTACGCTGTACACACGCCATGAATCCGTAATCTTGCCGTTGAGATCGATTGCAAACAAGTCCATGGTGTTCGGGTGGGGCAGATGCTCGTTTTCATAGTCGAAAACGACGTCGACGGGTTTTGTAAACGTCTTTTTCAACACAACGTCCGTACCGTGACCTTTGCCTGTTTTTGCCAAAGAACCGTAAAGAATAACCTTGAAAGAATACGCGCTTTTGTTGCGTTCCATAAAGAGTTTGGCGGCTTTTTCAGGCCCCATGGTGTGCGAACTCGACGGTCCGCGTCCTATTTTGTACAATTCAGTCAAACTTTTCATATGCGTGTTGCTCCGATTTGCTACATTATAGCACAAATATGCGCTTTCGCAAGGTTTTGACGGACATTGCACGCCGAAATCGTAGAATTTATTGCAAAAATATTGCAAGAATTTTTGCTTTTATCCTATCAACGATTTGCCAAGAGTATAAAAAGTGTGCTAATATATCAAAGTTTTATATAGGAATCAAAATCATCCGTACAAAAACGGCGCACGATTGCACCGAAACCTAAGAAAAGAAGGCTCAATATGGTCAGAAACGATTTGAGAAATATCGCAATTATAGCCCACGTCGACCACGGCAAAACGACTCTTGTGGACGGCATGCTCAAACAGTCGGGTACGTTCAGAGAAAATCAGCAAGTTGCGACTTGCGTTATGGACTCGGGCGATCTCGAAAGAGAAAGAGGCATCACAATCCTTGCAAAAAATACGTCAATCCACTACAACGGCGTCAAAATCAACATAATCGACACTCCGGGACACGCAGATTTTTCCGGTGAAGTCGAACGTGTGCTTAAAATGGTCAACGGCGTCGTGCTTCTTGTCGACGCGCAAGAAGGTCCTATGCCGCAAACGCGTTTCGTTGTAGAAAAAGCATTGTCGCTCGGACTTAAAATAATCATCGTTGTCAACAAAATCGACAAACCCGACGCAAGACTCGACGAAGTCGGCGACGAAGTGCTGGAACTTTTGCTCGATCTCGACGCAAGCGACGAGCAACTTCAAAGTCCGATTTTGTATTGCAGCGGCAAGCAAGCCACCGCAACGAGAGATTATCACGTGCCGGGCAAAGACCTGAAACCTTTGTTCGACACTATTTTGGACTATATCCCCGCTCCCGAAGGCGACGAAAACGGCGAGCTTCAACTTCTCGTGTCCGCAATCGACTACAATGATTATGTCGGCAGAATCGGTATCGGCAGAATCGAAAGAGGCAAGGTGGATATGGCAAAGGAAGTTGTGGTGTGCGACTACCATAGCGGAATTTCGCCCTACAAGAGCAAAATCGTCAATCTTTTCCAAATCGAAGGACTCAAACGCGTTCCCGTAGAAAACGCAATGGTGGGTGATATCGTGTGTTTCAGCGGTATCGAAAATATCACCATCGGCAACACGATTTGCTCTCCCGCAAAAATCGAGCCGGTGCCGTTTGTCAAAATCGGCGAGCCTACAATCGAGATGAACTTCTGCGTCAACGATAGCCCGTTTGCCGGCAAAGAGGGCAAATTTGTCACATCTCGTCACCTCCGCGACAGACTGTTCAGAGAACTCTTGAAAGACGTTTCGCTCCGTGTTTACCAAACCGAAAGCCCGGACACATTCAAAGTGTGCGGCAGAGGAGAAATGCACCTTTCAATCCTCATCGAAACAATGCGCAGAGAAGGATATGAGTTTGGCGTCAGCACTCCGAAAGTCATCTTTAAGGATATCGACGGCGTAAAATGCGAGCCTATGGAACAACTTTTTATCGATGTTCCGAGCGACTGTGTCGGTTCGGTTATGGAACGCATGGGCGTAAGAAAGGGCGAACTTGTCACTATGAATCCGCAAGGCAGCCGTATTCGCATGGAATTCAAAGTGCCTGCGCGCGGACTTTTCGGGTTTAAGAACGAGTTTTTGACAGATACCAAAGGCGAGGGCGTTATGAACCAGCTCTTTGCGGGATATGCTCCGTACAAAGGGCCTATTCCTCGCAGATTTACCGGTTCGCTTGTCGCATACGAGACCGGCGAAGCGGCAACTTACGGACTCTTCAACGCTCAAGACAGAGGTGTTTTGTTTATCGATCCGCAAACACCCGTTTACGAAGGCATGGTTGTCGGTATGTCGCCCAAAAACGAGGATATCCGAGTCAATGTTTGCAAGCGTAAGCACGTCACCAATATGCGTGCCGCCGGTTCCGACGAGGCACTCCGTCTTAACACTCCTCGCAAATTCAGTCTCGAAGAGGCAATAGAGTTCCTCAACGACGACGAAATGCTTGAAGTCACTCCCAAAAATATCAGAATCAGAAAGATAATTTTGTCGGGGGCTGAGCGGCTTAAACTCGCCTACGGCGGTAAAAACGCCTGATTGAGCGAATAACTGCGTCAACACCCCTTGTCCATCAACTCACGTACGTCTATGTACGCTAGGGTTGCTGTTCAAGGGGTGTTTCCTTGTTCTTCATCTCAATCAGGCGTTTTTCCAAAATATATAATAGTTTGCGAATAACTGCGGCAGAGCCTCTTTCCCCGAGTAGTCACGTACGTCCATGTACGCTCCTACCCGTTGAAAGAGGCTCTTTCTTGTTCTTCATCTCAATCAGGCGTTTTTCCAAAATATATAATAGGGTGAACGGCGTGAACTCTAAAATAAAACATCACCCCTTCCCTTCGGGCATTCCCCTATTGCTCAAAATTATGCAGTTATTCTACAAAACAACACATCGTTCGCAAGAGGGGAAGTCGGCACTCGCATAGATAGGGACATTTCTCTCATTATGCCACCGTCCTTTGTGCGCCAGCTACGCAACAACACGGCGCAGTCGGACGGTACAATCGTCAAGCTCGGCACTTAAATTCTCGCCGCCTTGCGACTCGCACTTTGAATAAGCCCATACCGTATATAAGCACGCTCTGAATGCGTCGTGTACTTGTAATGAAATTTCCCCTTTCCTCACGTGTTTTCCCTATCACCGTTCCCCCTCTGCGTGACCTTGAGGGAACCCACGGTGACCGCGTAGCGGGGGACAACACTCAGCACTCGCATAGATAAGTATAGTCCTCTTCTTATGCCACTCGTTCGCGGACGAAAAGAATCCAAACTCGTCCGCTCACTTGTACTTTTCGTCAAGCTCGGCGTTCGCTTTTCTCGCCGCCGTTGCGGCTCGTGTTCCGTCTTTGAATATGCACATACCGTGTATAAGAACGCTCTGAATGAGTGTTCGTTCGGGTGTGGGTGTCCCACCCACAACTGCAACGGAGTTGCAATATCACTTGCGCAACGCGCAAATATCACTGTTGCCAAAGGCAACAATATCACGCACGCTTGCGTGCATATCACTTTCATCGCCTTGCGGCTCGTGTTCCGTCTTTGAAATTGCACATACCGTTAATAAGTGCGCCTTGAATAAGTGTTCGTTCGGGTGTGGGTGTCCCACCATTTTGTCATTGCGAGCGTAAGCGTGGCAATCTAGCGAAGCGAAATGCGCATGTCGAATAAGCACATACCGTTTATAAGTGCGCTCCAAATACGTTTTCGTTTATTCAAAATCTTTTCCGTTGATAAGATAATCTATTGATACATTAAAATATTTTGAAAACATTTTCAATGTCGGAATGTCGGGATTGCGCTTGCCGTTTTCATAGTATGACAAGGCTTCTCGGCTCATGTTCAAATCAAGGGCGACTTTCAGTTGACTCAACCCCTTTTCCTTGCGAATCTTTTTAAGCCCGATAAGTCCGTTTTCCACAAAACACCTTTGCTCTTGTTATTGACAAAAGTGTAACATTTTGTTACTATATAAAATGTGACAATTTGTTACATTTTGAGCGTCAGGAGGAAGTTATGAAAAAAACTAATTTCAAAATCGCTGCGATGGCTTTGATTTGTGTGGTTGTTGCGGCTTTGTTGGTTGCATGCAACAGTGAACAAGATTGCATATCTAAAATCGAGAAAGCAGGGTACAACGTCACGCAGCATTGCGATGCGGACAAATATGTCAATGTTTCTTACACCGAAATGGCAAACGGCGAAGGACAAAAAGTTTTTATCGTTTCATATGTGTCCGTAAACAAAAAAACGGGGAAAGTAAAGCCGTCGGTATCGAAAGCCAAAAAAGCGTTCGGTGACGGATTGTTTCCAAGCGGTATGATTGACAATCCGAACATACCCAAAGGAAACAGGTTTGTGTTTGTAAATTCTCCGTACTCGGGATACGGCGACGGAGCGGTGAGAGTGGGCAACTCGATCATCGTAGCTCCTATGGAAATACTGAAACAATTACAGAAAAATGAAAACAAAATACTTGCAAAAAACGCCGCTTAACGCGACGTTTTTGTATTTATAAAACACCGATTGTGCAAACTTGTTGAAATATCAATCGATTACGCTATGGATGAATTTGTCAAATGCATCCTGGCCTTGTTGATCGTTTTTGAACACTGCCGTCGTATCAAGGATTTGCTCACAAACATCGTTGATGTAATTTGTCACTGCGTCTTCGGCAGCGGATTCCGTGCAAGCGGTGCCGTTGTCAACGACAAGTTGAGTTATCATGCCGAGATGTTTGTGAAGGGGGTGCGATTCTTCCGACAACGCTTTGAAATCGAGAGGAGTTTTGCCTGTCAGAATATCGCGAATCCGACTCATTTCGCCGGCAAGTCTGCCCGGCAGAATAAACAACCCCATAACCTCGATTATGCCTATCGATTCTTGTTTGATATTGTGTAGTTCGGCTCTTGGATGGAAGATTCCGAACGGGTGCGCTTCGTCCGTGCGGTTGTTGCGCAGTATCAGATTGAATTGGTATTCGCCGTCATCGTTGAAGGAGAGAATCGGCGTAATTGCGTTGTGTTGCGTCTTTTCGTCGCCGTTTCGAGTTTCGCAAACTATGTTTACGCTCTCGTCCGAGTAGCAATCCCATGCTCTTCTGAACATATTTGCGACGTCGATTGCTTGTTTTCTGTTTTTGCTTTCTATGCGAACGATAGAGTTGTACCAGTCTACAACCGAAACGTTTACGTCGGCATAACCCGCAACTTTGAAATATCTGCGAGCGGGGCGTTTGAACACCGGCAACACTTTTTTGCCGCCTTGATAATGATCGTGAGCAAGTATAGAGCCGCCTACGATCGGAAGCGCGGCGTTCGAGCCGATAAAGTAGTGGGGAAACATATCCACAAAGTCAGCCATTCTTGCAAAAGTTGCGTCGCTTACGCACATGGGACGATGTTCTTTGCATACGGCGATGACGTGTTGTTCGAAATATCTATACGGCGAGAATTGCATAAACCAGCTTTCGCCGTCGAGTTCAAAGGGAATTATACGGATATTCTGTCTTGCAGGCATTGCCGCATTGCCCACAAAACCGAGCATGTTTTGGCAAAGCACGCACTTGGGATAGCCTGTTTTTGCTTCTTTTGCAAGGCGCACTTGTTCGGGAGTTTTTTCGGGTTTGGACAGGTTTATCGTGACAATGATATTGCCTCTTTTGCTGTCGTGTTGCCACACTATGTTTTTTTGAAAATCCTTTTCTCTCAAATACAAGCTGTCGAATCCGAGTTTGCAAAGAAAATCGCACGCTTTGTCCACGCCGTTGTAACTTGCTTCGTTGTCAAACATATCGACAACGGTTGAAGGGGATGGCATAACAAACCCCATAAGTTTCGTTTCAAAATTGGATTTTGCGTTTTCGTCGATAATTTTTTTGCGCACCGCAAAGTCGGACAGAGCGTTCATCACCTCGTAAATGTCGTACGTCCCGAGTTTCGCCTCGTCGCACGGTTGAGTGAGTCCGAGTGCGTCGAGAAGTTGATTTTGGGCGTATATTGCGTCCAAATCGTTCAGATACAACTTGTTTTGGGCATAATCCAAAAGCCTTGCAACATTTTGTTTTGCAATTTCTTCAAAAGAAATTCTTGGCATAAAAACCTCCGAAAAAACGTATAACTCTTTTCAACATCGTAGTATATCACACACTGTTTCTCAAATCAAGAAATAAGCGACTATTTAGTGGGATTTGTATATTATTTTTTATTTTTGTTTTATTCGGATTGTATGCGTCGGGCGAAAGCGCATATTAAATATAATAAAGTATAATTATCTTGCAATAGGTCGTTACGTGTGATACAATATAACTCAATCTAAAAAAAAGGACAAGACAATGACCTTCGACAACATCGATATGAAAAAGCTGGAAACGGTATGCCAAGACATTTACGGCGAGTCAAACAAAGAACAATTCGGCAGATTTGAAGAGCTTGTAAAGATGCACAAAGACGTGTTCAACACCACCGACGTTGAGTTTTTCTCATCGCCGGGGCGCATTGAAATCGTCGGCAATCACACCGACCACAACGGCGGGAAAGTGCTTTGTGCGGCGATAAACGTCGACACGCTGGCAAGCGTATCGAAAAGAAGCGACGGCGTGATAGAAGTCAAATCCAAAGGTTATCCAATGTTGCGAGTGGATGTATCGAATCCTGTCTTTTCCGTAAGCGAAATAGGCACGTCGACCGCACTCATAAAAGGCGTTGTGGATTATTTCAGGCGTTCGGACAAAAGGGTAGGCGGATTCAGCGCATGCATGACTTCATCCGTTCCAAAGGGAGCGGGCGTTTCATCGTCGAGTTCGTTTGAGCTTGCCATTGCCGAAATTCTCAACGTCATGTACAACAACGGCTCGATAGACGCCATTTTCAAAGCGAAAGCGTCGCAATATGCCGAAAACACCTTCTTCGGAAAACCGTGCGGACTCATGGATCAAAGTGCGATTGCGCTTGGAGGAGTCAACCTCATAGATTTTGCCGATTTTGAAAATCCCGTCGTGGAAAAAGCGCATTGGACTTTTTCGGATCTGGATATTTACGTTATTGCAACGGGCGGCGATCACAGCGATCTTACGGATGACTATGCGGCGATTCCGCATGAGATGAAAGAAGTCGCATCGTGTTTCGGCGCAAAACTTCTGCATGAGATATCATCCGATAAATGGGAGCGCGACAAGAAGAATATCGTCAAAAAAGTGAGCGAAAGAGCATATCTTCGCGCAGAACATTTTTTTGAAGAGAACAAGCGCGTCGAAAACGCAGTCAAAGCAATCGACAAAAAAGACGAACAAGCCTTTCTCGACATTGTAAACGAGTCGGGTTTGAGTTCGAGATATAAACTTCAGAACACATATTCGCCCGCAGGCAAAAATCACAACCTCGAAAACGCACTCGACAGAGTTGTCAAGATCGAAGGCGTCGTTGCATCGCGCGTACACGGCGGCGGATTTGCAGGCACGATTTTAGTGTTCGCCAACAAGAAAGAGGGCGGCGTCGAAAGCGCGCTCGACGTTATGTTCGGCAACGAAAACGTATTCAAACTCGCAATTCGCCAAAGCGGCGCAACAAAACTCGATTTGGAGAAATAAACTATGAACATTTCTGTTTTATCCACTGCGTCAGATCCGAAAGTGGCGTTTACAATAGGCAATCTCACCGTGCAATGGTATGGCTTGCTTATCGTATGCGGTATGCTCCTCGGTCTTTTGTACGCGTGCTGGCAAGCAAAAAAAATCGGCATCACGTCCGACGATGCGGTTGAGTTGTTTTTGTGGCTCATTCCGCTTGCAATCGTGTTTGCGAGATTGCTGTACGTAATACCGCGCGCGGACGAATATTTCGGAAACAACGGTCTTGAAGGCTGGGACAAATTTGTCAATATAATTGCCATCTGGAAGGGAGGCATTACAATCATCGGAGGCCTTGTAGGCGGACTGTTCGGAGCATTGTTTTTCACTCTCCGTCACAAGAAAAAAACCAACTTCCTCAATGTCGTGGACCTTGTCGTCGTGCCTGTGCTTATAGGGCAGATTATCGGCAGATGGGGCAACTTTGTCAATCAGGAGGCGTTTGGATTGCCAATCACAAACAAAGCCCTGCAATTCTTCCCCTTCGGCGTTTATATCACCGAGCCGAGCGGCGTTGAAAGCGAGTTCAGAGAAATCGTATATTCGCACATCCAAGCGGGCGGCGGCGGAAACTGGTTTTGCGCAACGTTTTTGTATGAGGGCGTGTGGAACACTCTAGGCGCAATCTTCTGCGTATGGATGTGGAAAAAGAATTATCAAAAGAAATATCCCGGCATTTTGATGATTTTCTATTTGTTCTGGTACTGCATCGGCAGATTCTGGCTTGAGTATTTGCGCATGGACGCAGTGCCCGTAACAAAGACGGCATGCCTTATCGTTGCCGTTCTTGCACTCGTTATCGGCATTTTGTATATAACTGCACGTACATCCCGACTTGCATATCTCGATGTGCGCAAAGTCGCTCCGAGCGGCGCAAACGGAGCGGTGCTGACCGATTATGAAGTGAAAAACTATAAGTTTGTGGGCAAACTCTTTGAAAAAGCCTCATGCGACAAACAAAACGCTTCGGACAAAATCAACGCTTTCTTTGCAACGCTATTGCTCAAAATAGGGTATATAAGAAAGAGCGAACCCGATTATATCCCCGTAGACTTCGACGGTGCCGAGTACTATCACGTGCCAAAAGATTATAAGCGCAGATTCAAAGCAATGATAAAGAATGACGTTTATTGCGCATAATTTTTAACGACCAAACGCTTATAGGAGTATAAAATGACAAAAGATTATACGACCGAAAGGAAAAAGACCAACAACCTGACTCTTCTTACCGACCTCTATCAGCTCACAATGATGAACGGTTATCGCCGTTGCAATCTCGATGAGAGAAGAGCGGTTTTCGATATTTTCTATCGCGGAAACGGAGGCTATTCCTACGCAATCGCCGCAGGGCTCGAACAAGCAATCGACTATATTCTCAATCTTCATTTCGATGAAAGCGATATTTCGTATTTGCGTTCTCTTAGCATCTTCGACGACGATTTTTTGAAAGCTCTTGAAACGTTTGAGTTTACGGGAGATATCAAAGCTGTTCCCGAAGGTACTATGGTGTTTCCTTACGAGCCGATTCTCACCGTGTCCGCTCCTCTTTGGCAGGCACAGCTTGTTGAAACGGCATTGCTTACGTTCATCAATCACCAGACGCTTATCGCAACAAAAGCGGCAAGGCTGAAAGAATGTACGAAAAACAAAATCAGTGAATTCGGACTTCGCAGAGCGCAAGGTCCCGACGCGGGCATTTATGGCGCGCGCGCCGCTTGTATCGGCGGGTGCAGAACGACGTCCAACGTCGTTGCGGGCAAACTTTTCGGAATTCCCGTCACCGGCACTCACTCGCACAGTTGGGTTATGTCGTTTGACACGGAACTTGAAGCATTTGAAAAGTATGCCGAAATCTATCCCGACAACTGCTTGCTTTTGGTGGACACTTACGATACGCTCAAAAGCGGCGTTCCCAATGCAATCAAAGTTTTTGACAAACTCAAAGCCGAAGGACACAAACCGATCGGCATTCGCCTCGACAGCGGCGACCTTGCGTATCTGAGCAGAAAAGCAAGGGTGATGCTCGACGAAGCGGGGCATAACGATTGTCTGATTTTTGCCACGAACGACCTTGACGAAGACATATTGCTCGCGCTCAATTCGCAAGACGCGAAAATCGATGTTTACGGCATCGGTACAAAACTTATCACAAGCTACAACAACGCGTCGCTCGGCGGAGTTTACAAGCTTTGCGCGCTGGAAGAAGACGGCAAGCTCGTTGCCAAAATCAAAGTGTCCAACAGCCACGAAAAGACCACCAATCCCGGAGTAAAAAAGATTGTGCGTATTTTCAAGGACGGTATGGCGCAAGCCGATTTGATTTGCCTCGAAGACGAAACTTTCGACACGTCCAAACCGCTCACGATTTTCCATCCAGAACAAACATGGAAAAAAACCACATTCACCGACTATGAACTCAAAGAACTTATGGTGCCGATTTTCAAGGACGGAAAACTTGTGTACGATATGCCGTCCCTCAAAGAGATATGCGCCAGGGAAGACGAATCGATTGCTTCTTTCTTCCCCGAATACAGAAGAGTCGTCAACACGCAGGAATACAAGGTTGACTTGTCCGAAAAACTTTGGGATTTGAAACATGAGTTGCTGAATGCGGCGCACTGAAAAACACAAATAAAAAATGAGGCCGTGCGGCCTCTTTTTTTATGCCTGCAAATTTTAAGATTTTCCGAATAAACATGTTTAACGAAACGAAATATAAACATAAACCGCCTGTTTTGCGACAAAATCGACATTTTTCAACAAATACTTTCCAAGCGGGAACATACTGTTTTTGTTATCATTTCAATAAGAGAAACATCATCTTCGAGGTAGGTATGAAAAAGAAAAGCACTTTGAGATTTCCCGTTTCGCGAAAGGGATATGACCGTGAGGCAGTGGATGGTTTTATCGCGCTCGAACAAGCAAAAAACGATGAGTTGCAGCTCGAACAAAGGGAGCGTATAAATGCGTTGAAACAAGAAAACGATGCGCTCAGATTGCAACTCGAAACACTGAAAGGAAGGGAAGAACAAATCAAACTTGCCCTTGTAGCCGCAACCGAGAATGCAAACAGACTCTCACAAGACGTCAAATGCAGATACAGCCGGGAGCTTGACAGACTTCGACTTTTCAGAGCCAAGTGGGAAAATGCCTACGAACAAATGAAGGACAGATACCATTTCGACAAGGACGCGCTCAATGTCGAAAGCGTTGCCGTGTCCGTTGAAATCGAGCTGAAAAAGTTTTTGGCACAGGATTTCTCGTTGAACAAATGCGTCGACGACGATACGATGGAAGAACATTTCAGAAGAGAAGTCGAAAGACTTACGGCACGGCAACTAAATTCCCAGAACCTGAGAAAAGATGACGTGTCCCCATCAAAAAATTCCGACGAACTCAAATCGAAACTTCAAGATGCGGAATCGAAGAAGAAAGCAAAAACGTCGGTTGCATTCTCACTTGACGACGCTTTGAATCCGACCGAAACGTTGGAAAACAATTTCAAAGCAATCAGCTGATTGAGATGTGTTTCAATCATAAAAAGCCCCGCATAAGTGCGAGGCATTTTTGATTATATCGCCTTTGAGATGTACGTCGTCAGTTGTTTACGACGCCTTTCAATGCGTTGTAGGCGATATAGTTTGTGCGTTCGATTGTCAGAGGGGTTATGCTGACGTATCCGTCCACTGCGGCGTCGCTGTCTATTGTCAGGTCGTGGTTGTTTTGGTGGATGCAGTGTCCCTCTTGTCGCCACGTGCCGTCACCCAGGTCGATGAAATCGTCGGTGAAGTACGCCCCGCCTTGTTTTGTGAGCAAAATGGATTTTGCGTTTTTGGGAACGTTTACGTTGTAAATGTTGCCGTATGCAAACAGATTGTTGGTTTGCACGTAATCATAGATTCTGTCCAGCCAGTTTTCCGCTTCGCAAAAATCGCCTACGTGAGTTGACAGCGCAAGGGCTTTCAGACCTCTCGTGCAAGCCTCGAAAATCGCTCCATTGGTTGCCGAATACATTATATCTTCGCCGAGATTTAACCCTTTGTTTATGCCGGATATGACGAGGTCGTAGTTTTCGTGAAGACCGAGTGTGGCAAACCGCACGCAATCGGCAGGGGAACTGTCTACGCTGAATGCGCGCACACCGTCAAGATACTCCACTTGTTTCACTTCAAACGGATTGTGAATGTCGATGGAGTGACTTTTGCCGCTTTGTTCGAATTTCGGGGCGGAAACCGTCACGTCACCTAGCTTTTTTGCCCATTTTGCAACTATAAGCAAGCCTTCGGAGTGAATTCCGTCATCGTTTGTAATAAGGATTTTCATAGCCAGTTCGTATTGTTTTGTTTGTAGTTTTTTACAATTTCGTCCGCGTCGGATATCATTTGTTTCATTTCTTTTTTGCTTTGCACGGTTGCTCCGCACGCCATGTCGTGACCGCCGCCGTTGTATTTTTCGGCAAGAGTGTTGATTGTCGTAAATCTTGAGCGTAAACGCACTCTTATGCTGTTATCCGCGTTTTGTATAAACGCAAGCCAGACGATTGCGCCTTTTATGCTGTCGAGGTACGACACCACGTTGCTTGCCTGCTCGTTGGTAAGTTTGAAGCGTTTTTGCATGGCTTTGTCAACGTATATGTACGCAACGCCGTTTGTTGTGACTTTCATCTTTTTGTAGACGTACGCTTCGAATTTGAAGACGTTGAAGTCGTCGAGATTCAGATTGGCATAAATCCATTCCGTGTCGATGCCTATGTCGAGCAACGCTCCCGCTCTGCGCATCGTATCGCCGTCCACCGAGCTGAATCTGAACCTTCCGCTGTCCGTCACCATGCCTGTGAACAGATATGTTGCACCTTCTTTATCAAGCGTGAGTTCGTCCTTGAAAGTGAGCCAAAAATCCACAATCATCTCGCAAAGGGAGGAGCGTTCCTCCTCAACCCAGCTCAAATCCCCGTAGGGTTTGACATCGATATGGTGGTCGATTTTGACAAGTTCTTTGCCAAGCGAGTATTTTTTGTTGGATATGCGATCCGTTGTCCCCGTGTCGCAAACGATAATGAGAGCATCGGCATATTTGTCGTCGTCGATAGGCGCGTCCTCGCCCCCCAAAAACGACAGATAAGCAGAGCTGTCCTCATTGATGACATACACTTCTTTTTGGGGGAAGGACAGTTTGAGCATTCTTGCAAGCCCTTTGCTCGATCCGATTGCGTCGCCGTCGGGGCGGAAGTGCCTTGTGACGACAATTCTGTCGTATTGTTTGATTTTGTCCAGTATTTGTTTTTTGATTGCAAAATTGTCCGTCATATTCTTTCTCCGTTTTCGACAAGATTATCAAGTTCGTCAAGCACTTGCATGGCTTCTTGTTTGTCTTTCAGCGTCGCTCCGCTTGCTTTCAGATGTCCGCCGCCGCCGTGTGCCACTGCGATTTGGTTTATATTCAAATTTTTGGAGCGTATTTCGCACAGAACGCCGTCCTCGCACTCGGTGAAGTTTACCCAGGCGTCAACACCTTTTAAGTCAGCCATGGTGTTGACGTATCCGCGCGATACCGCCTGCGCCTCCATTCCGAGAGATTCGACTCTTGCCTTGTCCGAATATGAATACGCCACGTTGTTTTTTGTGAACTGTACCGAAAGAACGAATTGTGCGCGTTTTTTTACGTTTTCGTAAGTGTCGACATAAAGATCGGAGTATATCTTAGACGGATTGAAACCTTTGCTCAGCAAGAAGCCCGCCAGGTCGAACGTGCGTGGCGTCACGCTGTCGTAATAAAATCTTCCGCTGTCCGTCACCATGCCCGTAAATAAGGCTTTCGCGGCATAAGAATCAACTTCCAAACCCCATTCGCGCACGAGAAACGCAACAAGTCCGCAACAACTTTCAAACGATGTGTCGTCTATATCGATGTCGGCAATGTCTTCTACAAAAATGTGATGATCTATGCGCAACGTCCTCTCGGCAAGAGTGTAGCGATTGTCCGAAATCAGTGCCTTTGCGGACGTATCGAGCACTATCGCCAATGCGCCGTTGTATGCGGCGTCGTCTATGACATCCATTGTGCTGCCTTCCATAAAGGAAAAGCGTCTTGCGTCATCTCCGACGGCATAAATCTTTTTGTCGGGGAAGTTGATTTGAAGCACTCTCTTCAAACCTATCTGACTGCCCATTGCGTCACCGTCGGGATTTAAGTGACGGTGAATGATTATTGTGTCATACCTTTTTATTGCGTCAAACGCTTTGCTTATCATAAAATACACCCGCTTAAACAATTTGGTATTAAAGAATATCATAAATGCACATTGCTGTCAACGCCGCCGTGCCAAACTTTTTGTTCGCCCTCGGTGAATTTTCGTTTGACATCAGCATATTTTTGTGTATAATAGAAAGGTAATTTGCAATCCGAGGAGGTGAAAAAGATGTCAACAGTCAGAGTCGGTGAAAACGAAAGTTTGGACAATGCAATCCGCCGTTTCAAAAGAAAATGCGCACGCGACGGCATCATCGGTGACCTCCGCAAAAAAGAGGCTTACGAGAAACCCAGCGTAAAACGCAAAAAGAAAGCGGAAGCTGCTCGCAAGAGAATGTACAAAGCATAACTCAAAATCTTCGCATGCAAGTCATGCGAGATACGGAGGCATGGCTCAGTTGGTTAGAGCACACGGTTCACATCCGTGAGGTCACAGGTTCGAGTCCTGTTGCCTCCACCAACACCTTAAAACCCTACTAAACAGTAGGGTTTTTCTTATGTTGTGTCTGCAGACAGACTCGAACTTGACGGTATATCGCCGTCACCATGCGATGCATGGCTGTGCCCTGCGGTCACACTGCACGCGTCGCTGCAAAATGCAAGCATTTCCGCTCGCTGTCGGGCGAGTCCTGTTGCCTCCACCAACACCTGAAAACCCTACTAAACAGTAGGGTTTTTCTTATGTTGTGTCTGCAGACAGACTCGAACTTGACGGCATATCGCCGTCACCATGCGATGCATGGCTGTGCCCTGCGGTCACACTGCACGCGTCGCTGCAAAATGCAAGCATTTTCGCTCGCTGTTGGACGAGCCCTGTTGCCTCCACCATCTTTGTAGTACGAAAAAGCTACAAAACATAAAAAGCACAAGATTTAGTATGTTTTGTGCTTTTTTGTTGCTATATCTTGTGGTTTGCGCACCTTGCGGAATATTTGAATTCATGAGCTGCATTTTGACCTGTTTTTCAAAAAACAGGACTTGAACCGGCGACTTCGTTTTAATCCCTGCTTGACTGATACAATTTAAGATAAAAAATAGAAAGTGAGCAAGAAAATCAATATAAAATGTTGAAAGTGCAATTAATAGTGAAAGGGATTTCCGAAAAACACAACAAAAAATATCAAATAACATAGAAAACAGCATTCAAATGATAGCATAAAGTCGGATATTCGTAAAAGAACATTCGACTTTTTGATTTAATATAAAAAACAGAAAGAGAGAACAATGCAAAAGTTTTCTCTTTTTTATGCCGTTTTGAGGGGTGATTTCCTGTTTGCAGTGAGAAAAATTATAATAAAAATAGTAAAGATAAAGGAAAACTTATGAAATATAAAGAATGTTTGTATGAGATGTTTAGGTAACTAATAAATAAATTAAGTTAGCCTATGCTAACCATTTGATTTTTCTGTTATCTCGCTGTATAATTAAAAAAAGGTTTTGGACAATGAACGGATTTGGCAGAATGTTAAAAAGAGATAATGCTTGTCAATTCGTGATAGTTAATAAAACATATTCTAGTGTGGTGTAAGTAATACTTGCGAGAGTAAACATAGATGAGAAAAGTATTCGTTACAGAATAAAAATGAGACAGAGAAGCGAAAAAGATAACTGAATTGTAATTCAGAACTTAATAAGTTTTAATCGTTGCAAAGGAAAAGGTATGAAAAAGATTCATTTTAATGTGAAAACGGACGGATTTTACGGTGTGTATTGGAAATGCAAAACGCGCGTAGATATTACCATTATCGCAATGCTTGGCAACGATCCCGAAGGTTATATGGCGAAATCATGCGCAAAATGGCTCAAGAAGAACGGCGTAAACGTACTTACAATGTCGCCCGCAAAAAAGAATTTCAGTCATCATAATTATCCGCTCGAAAGGATCGAAAAAGCTATAGAGTGGCTCAAAAACAACGGAAACAAAAAAATAGGTATTGTGGGTGGCTCTACCACCGGAACGCTTGCGCTGACCGCTGCGTCGTATTTTCCTGACATTACGCTTACAATAACGATGACAGCAAGCGATTTTATATGGCAGGGATTTGAACAAGGCAAAAAAGACGGCTGTAGAGAGTGGCCTGTCGAGGGGGAATCGCTGTTTTCATATTGTGGAAAGCCGTTGCCGTATATGCCATTTTGTTATAAGCACCCCGAGTATTGGCAGGTAGTGAAATCGGAGACAAAGAAGTCGGGAAATATGATCGATTCTAAAAAGATTTTCGACGATTCGGAAGCGGCGCATCCCATCACCGAAGACGAATATATAAAAATCGAAAACATAAAAGGCAAACTTCTTATGATAGGCGCGGAAGACGATTGTTTATGGAACGCTGCGAAATACGTTAAAAGAGCGGAAAAGCGATTGACCGAAAAGTCGCACGATTGCGACGCCGAATTTGTCACATATAAGCACGGTTCACACTTTGTTTTCCCCGAAAGCCTTTTTAAGACTATTTTCCCTATCGGGGCGAACATCCTTTTGAAAGTTATGTTCAAAGCGGCGAAAGATTTTCCGAAAGAATGTAAGGAAACGAGAATTGATATAGATAAAAGACTTTCAAAAGCCATAAAGGAGTGGATAAACAAATGAAATACGGTTTTCTGGGAAAATGTGTCGGGGGACAAAAACACTTTCAAAAAACCGTTCCGCAACCCAAAACGACCCCGACACCAAAACCGTAATGCAAAAAGTATAAAGAATTTTTCGCAAGCAATGACGAATTTGAAAAAGACGATTATTTTATTATCAATATTTTAAGTTGCGTGTTGTCGGCGAGCGTATTGCCGACGATAAAAAACAAATATTCGGTCAAAGAAGTCTATGTATATTACGATTGTCATTATGAAAATAAAGGAATGAAAATAAAGGATAAATAATGAATTGCTCGAATTTTACAAATTATTTAAGAGAAACAAAAATACTCGATTATTCATCTAAACAAATTCAACTGCTTATAGAAAGACGGGGGTGGAAGAGTTTGCCTGAAGTAAAGCGAGTGAAGGCGATTTACGATTTCGTTAAAGACGAAATTGTATTCGGATATAACGTTGACGACGGTGTAAAGGCAAGTCGGGTGCTGAAAGACGGATACGGGCAGTGCAACACCAAGGGGACGCTTTTTATGGCGCTTCTTCGTGCCTCGGGTATTCCTTGTCGAATACATGGTTTTATGATAGATAAAATCCTACAGAAAGGAGCAATGACCGGATTGGTGTATAAGTCCGCACCTGATGAGATTTTTCACAGTTATGTAGAAGCGTACGTTTGCGGGGAATGGTATAACCTCGAAGGATTTATTCTCGATAAAAAATACCTGTCCGCATTGCAAAAA
Organism: uncultured Clostridia bacterium; assembly: GCA_934233745.1. GTDB lineage: Bacteria > Bacillota > Clostridia > Christensenellales > CAG-917 > CAG-475. The sequence continues at coordinate 11,794 of CAKQGN010000007.1, read as the reverse complement.
ATATTTAAGCCAAATAATGACGGCTCTTTTATCGGTTACGGAGTTGCGACGAAAAACTTATTAAATCCGCCGGTCGAATTTAATTGTTGCGATACCTATATACAAAAAGAGGGAATCGTTCGAGATTTAGGAGTGTATGACGAGCCCGATACGCTTTTAAAAGAACACGGTCAAACAATGAGTGCATTGAAAAAATGTGCTTATCGTCTTGTGGGTAGGCGTTTGATGAATAAAAACGTAAATAAGATACGAAAAACAAACAAAAAGAGTGCCAAAGATTCTATTATTTCTTAAACGCAAGGTGATATAGTTTATTAAGGCTACTAAAAAAAAGAAAGTTCCATAATATTATCAAATAATAAATGGAATTTTTTATTTCGACTATGGTTAGCCTATGCTAACCAAGAATACAGGAGGTTTTCAAGTTGAAAAAACAATCAAATATTTCAAGGCTTATGGGGTATGCGGGGAAACATAAGTATTTTACGTATGCTTCGTGGTTTCTTTCGGTGACAAGTGCATTTATAGCCCTTCTTCCTTTTGTTTATATATGGAAAACAATAAAAGAAGTGCTTGACGTTGCCCCGAATTTTTCATCGGCGACAGGGCTTATACACAATGGACTTATGGCAATGATTTTTGCCATTGTATCATTTCTTGTATATATAGGCGCGCTAATATGTTCGCATCTGGCGGCATTCAGAGTTGCGACAAATATGCGAATAATGGTTACGGAGCACATAGCAAAACTTCCGCTTGGGTTTACGGATAGTTTTGGAAGCGGAAAACTAAGAAAAATTGTAAACGATTCTACGGGAGCAACTGAAAACTATCTGGCGCATCAACTGCCGGATAAGTACGTTGCGATGGCAACACCCGTGGGTTTTCTCGTTTTATTATTTGCGTTTGATTGGAGGCTTGGATTGTTAAGTCTTGTTCCGGTATTGCTTGCATTTATAATAATAGCCACGATGACAGGCAAAAGGCTGGAGGGAAAAATGAAACAATATAATAATGCGCTAGAAAATATGTCTAACGAAGCCGTAGAATACGTTCGAGGAATCCCGGTAGTTAAAACGTTCGGGCAGTCCGTGTTTTCGTTTAAAAAATTTAAAAGAGCAATTGCCGAGTACGGGAAATTCGTAATTTCTTACACCAAAGATATGCGTATTCCTATGATGTTTTACACTGCGGCAATAAACGGCGTATTTGCATTTTTAATCGCAGGTGCGTTGTGGTTTACGGCGGACGGGGTAACGAACAAGTTTTTACTTAATCTTATTTTTTATATCATAATAACGCCCATTATATCTCTAACTTTTACTAGAATAATGTATATGAGTGAAGACAATATGATTGTTAAGGACGCACTTTTGCGTATTGACAGCGTTATGTCGGTCGAGCCGATGAACGAAAGTAAAACTCCGAAGCACCCCGTCGATTCGTCAGTCGAATTTAGTGACGTGCATTTTTCTTATGACGGGGAAAACGAAGTGATTTGTGGAACATCTATGAATATAGGAGCAGGACAAACGGTTGCTCTTGTTGGTCCTTCGGGCGGAGGAAAAACCACGATTGCAGGGCTTATCGCAAGGTTTTTCGATGTTAAAGGCGGAAAAATAACTATCGGCGGTGTGGATATACGGGAAATACCGAAAGAAGAACTGATGGACACCGTTTCATTTGTTTTTCAGGATTCCAAACTTATCAAAGCAACCATTGCCGACAACGTGAGGCTGGGTAAACCGGATGCGACTACTGAAGAGATTGCAGCGGCTCTTCATGCCGCGCAGTGCGACGATATAATACAAAAACTCCCCGACGGAGCGGACACGGTGATTGGTACGAAAGGAGTATTTCTTTCGTGCGGTGAACAACAGCGAATAGCAATAGCGCGTGCCGTTTTGAAAAACTCGCCTATTATTATTCTTGACGAAGCAACGGCTTTTGCTGATCCCGACAACGAGATTAAAGTACAAAAGGCGTTTTCTGAACTTTCAAAAGGGAAAACGGTTATTATGATTGCTCATAGGCTTTCGACCGTGGCCAACGTTGATTGCATTTATGTAATAAAAGACGGAATTGTCGCAGAAAGCGGTAAGCGTAAAGAACTTCTTGAAAAGGACGGAGTATTTGCGAAAATGTGGAAAAATTATGCCGAATCGGTTGAATGGAAAGTGGCAAAGGAGGGTGAAAAAAATGTCGCTCGTTAAAATAATACAAAAAAAGACGGCATCGTCAAAACAAGGAGCAAAAGGACTTATTAAAGGAATAATCGCTTGTGCGTTTCAAAACATGGCGTTTATCTTTCCGACCACACTTTTATATTTTCTCGTTTCAGATATGATGGGAGGCGGAGTAAAAGGAAATAGAATAACGTTTTATATTGTAGGCTGTATTATTTGTTTTGCGCTTATCTTTTTAACTACGTGGTTTCAGTATAACAACACTTATTTTACAACTTATGAAGAAAGCGGAAAAAGAAGGTTGAGTTTAGCCGAAAGACTTCGCAAACTTCCGCTGTCGTTTTTTGGCAAAAGAGATCTTGCCGATCTAACGAGCACGATAATGTCGGATTGTGAAGTAATAGAGAAGAGCACCTCTCATTTTATCCCGGGGCTGTTCGGCTCTCTTATTTCTACAGTGATAATAAGCGTAGGACTTTTTGTATTCGATTGGAGAATGGCTCTTGCTTCGTTGTGGGTTGTTCCTGTTTCGTTGATTATCGTTCTTCTTAGTTATAAAGTGCAGGATAAGGTGCTTATTAGATTTATGGGGTCAAAAATGTCGTGTGCGGACGGGATGCAAGAGTATATCGAAACGATACGTGACCTGAAAGCAAACAACGCAGAGGAAAACTACCTTTCGAGATTAAAAAACAAGATTAAAGGTGTTGAAAAAAGTAATATCAAAGCGGAACTCACAGCTTCATTTTTCGTAACGAGCGCCGGAATGGTATTAAAACTTGGGATTGCCTCGGTAGTTTTAGTAGGTTCGGCTTTACTTGTGAACGGATCGCTTGGTGTTTTGACGTTCTTTATGTTTTTGCTTGTAGCCTCCCGTCTTTACGATCCGATGCAGACGGCTCTTTTGAATCTTGCCGGAATAATTGCAGTGCGTACAAACGTTGCTAGAATGAATGAAATTTTGGAATATCCCGTTCAAACGGGAAGCGACACGCTTACAAATGACGGATACGATATAGTGTTTGACCATGTCGGCTTTGCATATAATGACGGCGAAGTTGTATTAAAAGACGTTTCATTTACGGCAAAGCAAGGCGAAGTTACTGCGCTTGTAGGACCTTCGGGCGGTGGGAAAACAACCGTTTCGAGGCTTGCGGCAAGATTTTGGGATATTCAGAACGGGAAAATCACCGTCGGGGGAATGAACGTTGCAGAAATCGAGCCTGAAAAATTGATGAGTCTTTATTCTATAGTTTTTCAGGACGTAACGCTGTTTGATAATACTATTATGGAAAATATTCGTCTTGGGAAAAAGGGTGCGACGGACGAAGAAGTGCTTAATGCGGCACGACTTGCCAACGTTGATGAGTTTGCCGAAAAACTTCCTGACAAATGGAATACGAATATCGGCGAAAACGGTTGTGAACTTTCAGGAGGAGAGCGTCAGCGAATTTCGATCGCGCGCGCGTTTCTGAAAGACGCGCCCGTTATTCTTCTTGACGAGGCGACGGCAAGTCTTGACGTAGAAAACGAAACAATAATACAAACAGCACTCTCTCGACTTATCAAAGATAAAACGGTGCTTATCATAGCGCATAGAATGAGAACGGTTGCCGGTGCGGATCAGATCGTTGTTTTGTCAGACGGAGTTGTGACGGAGCAGGGAAAACCTAGTGAGTTGTACAAGAAAAACGGCATTTACGCTCGTATGGTGGATTTGCAATCAGACAGTAGTAAGTGGGAAATTAAATAGGTAATTTATTAGTTAATAAAAATACGTGGAAAGTATTGAAAATAAGGTTTTTGATTGCTTTTTTCTGTACAAAACTATATAATAGAGAAAAGCAAGAGGGCAATATGGTAGATAACGAATCGCAGGAAATGTATCTTGAAACGATACTTAAATTGAAAAAGAAAAAGGGTAGTGTAAGAGCGATAGATATAGCGGAAGAACTTGGTTATTCTAAGCCGAGCGTTTCTCGTGCCGTAGGAATAATGAAAAAAAACGACTTTATTGTTGTGCACGTTGACGGACTTATTGACCTTACGGAAAAAGGAAAGGAAAAAGCAGAAAATGTTTTTGCTCGTCACAAAGCCTTAACACAAGCGCTCATCGTTATGGGGCTTTCGCCTGAATCGGCGGAAGAGAACGCTTGCCGTGTGGAACACGTTATTACAGAAGAGGCGTTTGAAACTATCAAAAAGTATTTCAACGTCTAAACAGTAAACATAAAAAGTTAGTCAACCGCTAACTTTCGGTTGACTTTTATTTTGCAAGTAAGTATAATTCTCGTAGGCTTTATTAAAAGCCGTTAATTTTTGCACGATAGTTAGCGTTGGCTAACTTGCCAACTAAAAAAGGAAAGTGCAAATTATTTTTTGGTCGATAGTTAGCCTTGGCTAACCATTGCAAAGGGAGAAGAAAATAATGAGTTCATCTGAATTAAGATATTTGATAGCGGCGAGTGCGCTTGCCAAACAAATAGATATTGTAAAACAAACGGATTTGGCAAACAAACTGCAAGTGTCAAAGGTAAGCGTATATAATGCGGTTGAAAAACTCAAAGAAAAAGGGTTTATCGAAAAGAACGAACGAAAGATTCTCTTAACTAAAAAAGGTGAAGAGATTTTAGATGAGTATATGGTTATTATTCGTTTTATGACAGGGCATTTGTCGTTGCATTGCGGAACGAGTGAAAAGCAAGCGTATGAAGACGCTCTCAACGCAACTTGTGCGTTTTCTGACGCAACTCGCAACGGCATAGCAAGGTTTATAAGGTTGAAAAGGGAGAGAGAAAGTCGTGAATAGGGAATATAAACAATGGAATATTGAAAAAAAGTTGATCCCTGAGATGATAAGAATATATTGCCTGGGCAATCACAAAGAGTCAAGAAAAGAAGAAGGCGTAAAAGGCAAAGAACTTTGTTCAAAGTGTAAAGAATTTGCCGAATATGCAGAGTTCAGACTGGAAAAGTGCCCTTTCAAAAAGAATAAAGGATTTTGTTCCTTTTGTAAAATTCATTGTTACAAACCGGAATATCGTGCCGAAATGAAGGCAGTAATGAGATATTCCGGCAGTCGAATGTTGTTTTCCCACCCAATATTTGCATTGTCACACGTAGCAGCAATGTTAAAGCATAAAAAACGGGAGAAACAGACAAACGATCAGAATAAAGACAAGGAGCAGACGAATGATAGATAAAAAACTGTTCAGGCTCATCGGCGGAAATAAAAAGTACATATATATCGCTGTATTGTTGCAAGCAATTGGTTTAATCGCAAATGTTGCGATTACCGGAAGCGTTTGCTACGCCGTGTACCTGTTGACTGCGAATGCCGAAGCCGTGAAATTCGTTTATCCGCTTATCGGCGCAGTTGTCGGTATTATCGTGAGATATATCTGCTCGCGTGCAACGGGCGATATCAAGGACAAGCTCGGCAGAAGCGTTAAAAAGGATTTGCGCGAAAGAGTATATAACAAGATAGTAAAACTTGGCGTTAAGACCACGGACGGAATGAGTATGGCGGGTTTGACGCAGGTTTCTGTTGAAGGCGTAGAACAACTCGACCTTTACTATTCATCCTATCTTCCGCAGTTTTTCTTTTCTATGATTGCGCCGATAATATTGTTTTTGATATGTGTGTGGATAGATTGGAGAACGGCTCTCGTGCTGATTGCTTGTGTTCCGCTTATACCATTGTCAATCGTAGCCGTAAGCAAATATGCGAAGAAGATTTTTGCAAAATATTGGGGCAAATACACTTCGATGGGCGACAAGTTCCTCGACAGTGTGCAAGGACTTAAAGAACTCAAAATTTTTCAGGCAGACGAGGCTCAACATGCCAAAATAAACCAAAGCGCAGAGGAATTTAGAGTTATCACGATGAAAGTTCTCGTAATGCAACTGGCAAGCACCACGATAATGGACTTGGTTGCATACGGCGGTGCGGGCGTAGGTATCGCGCTTGCAATTTGCGGCAGTGCATTTTGGGGACTAACTCCTATTGCGGCGCTGTTTTTGTGTCTTGTAGCGGTTGAATTTTTCCTGCCGCTTCGCGCGTTTGGTTCGGCTTTCCACGTTGCCATGAACGGCGCAAGCGCGGGTAAAAAGATTATCTCGCTATTAAATGCGCCCGATCCGGAATGGGGAACGGAAACCGTAGACGGCAAAGAAATTAAACTCGAAAACGTGACGTTCTCTTACGATAATAAACGCGACGTTCTGAAAAACGTGAATATGACATTCCCCCAAAAGGGAATGACGGCAATCGTGGGTGAGAGCGGTTGCGGAAAATCTACGGTTGTCAATATGCTTGTCGGCGCGTTCCGTCCGCAAAAAGGCGAAGTTATGGTCGGTGGCAAACAACTTGAAAAGTTGTCGCGCGAGAATTGGTATTCGCACCTTTCGGCGGTAAGTTACAACACCTACATCTTCAACGAAAGCGTAAGAGATAATTTCAAGATGGCGAAAGAAAACGTTTCGGACGAAGAGATTTTCGCCGCGCTCGAAAAGGTAAATCTGAAAGAATTTATCGAAGAAAACGGCGGACTCGACAAAGTCATCACCGAGGATGCAAACAACATTTCGGGCGGACAAAAACAACGCCTTGCGCTTGCGATCGCGCTTGTATCGGGCAAAGACATTTACGTTTTCGACGAAGCAACGAGCAATATCGACATCGAAAGCGAAGCCGTTATTATGAAGAATATCAAGGCGATTTCGGAAAGCAGAAGCGTTATCGTGATTTCACACCGTCTTGCCAACGTCGTTCCGGCAGACAATATATATTATATGGAAGAGGGCGAGATTAAGGAGAGCGGCTCACACGAAAAACTTATGGCGGCACGGCAAGGATACGCGCGCCTCTACACCGCGCAGAAAACGCTTGAACAGGCTTACGCGGAGGTGGTAGCATGAGTGCGCAAGTTAAAGGCAAAAAGGTTTTGAGAAGAAGCGGCGCAAAAATTATGGCAAGCCTGATTGCTCTTCTCGGCAGTTTGTCTTACATAATGATTTTAGCCGTTATGAACGGAAGCGTGGGGTTTGTCTGTGCGATGGGCGTAACGGTATTCGGCGCGGTAGGAGTTGCGAAAGCCCTCGGAGAAGCGATTGCGCTTTCCTACGGGTGGATTATCGGGCTTACGATAGGTTGCGGCGTGCTTCGCGGTCTGCTTCGCTATTTTGAGCAGTACAGCAATCACTATATCGCGTTCAGACTTCTTGCGGTTTTAAGGGATAAAATCTTCGGCGCGTTAAGAGTTCTTTGCCCCGCGAAACTCGAAAGCAAGCAAAAGGGCAGTATCATAGCGATGATAACTTCGGACATCGAAACGCTTGAAGTTTTCTATGCGCATACCATTTCGCCCATCTGCATAGCGGTGCTTGTATCTACGGCTGTGTTCCTGTTCGTAGGATTTGTTTCGAGTTGGTATCTCGCGCTCGTGGCTCTAATAGGCTTCCTTACAATCGGCATTGTAGTTCCGCTTATTTCGTCGGGAAAACTCAAAGAAAGCGGCGTAAAATATCGCGCGGAATTTGCCTCGTTCTCGGCGTATTTCCTTGACAGCATCAAGGGTATCAAAGACATTGTTTTAAACAATGCGGGCGAGGAAAGAGAAAAGGAAGTAAACAAGCGTTCTGACGGACTCTTGAAAGAAACCAAGAAGATGAAACACAACATCACCCGCGCGGGTTCGGCAATCGAACTCACGGTGTCGGTGTTCGTGCTTATCACGCTTGCGGTCGGGATTTTGCTTGTCAGAAGCGATATGCTGCCTTTAGGCAGAATGATTATAGGTATGGTAACGGTGTTTTCGTCGTTCGGACCTGTGATTGCGGTAGCCTCGCTACCCGGAAATCTTACGCAGACTTTCGCAAGCGGCGACAGAATGCTTAATCTTCTTGCGGAAAAACCGGCGGTGGAAGAAGTCAAAAACGGCAAAGATTTCGATTACGAAAATCTTGACGTAAAAGACCTTTCGTTCAGTTACGACGGACAGACCGAAGTTCTGAAAGATATTAAAATGCACGCCGAAAAGGGTGAAATTATCGGTATCGTAGGCGAAAGCGGTTGCGGTAAGTCAACGTTTTTGAAACTTCTTTTGAGATTTTGGGAGAGAAACGACGGCGAGATAAACTACGACGATATAGATATTGATAAAATCAACACAAATTCGCTTTTGAAAAACGTAACTATGGTTTCGCAAAGCACCTATTTGTTTGAAGAAACGATAGAGGATAACTTGCGTATCGCAAAGCCCAACGCCACGCAGGAAGAAATCGAAAACGCCTGCAAAATGGCTTCGGTACACGACTTTATAATGACTTTGCCCGACGGATACAAAACGCAGGTCGGCGCACTCGGAGATAACCTTTCCGCAGGCGAAAAACAGCGTATCGGGCTTGCCCGTGCGTTCCTTCGAGGTAGCGAACTCATACTTCTCGATGAGCCTACGAGCAACGTTGACAGTATCAACGAAGGTATTATCTTAAAAGCGTTAAAAGAACAAAAGAATAAAAAGAGTATTATTCTCGTATCGCACAGAGAATCTACAATGGCGATTGCCGACAGAATATACAAGGTTGACGGCGGCGTTATGACGGAGGAAACATAAAATGGATGAACAAAAGAAAAACAATGAAATAGAAGAAGCGGCTTCTGCTTTGATTGCGAATGCAGAGGAAGAAAACTCTGCGGATAAGCCTGAAACCGAGCAAAAGAAATCCAAAGCAACCGAAGAAGAAAACGACAAAAAGATATTCAAGAAATACAAGATAAAAGACATCGTATTTCTTGCCATTATCACAGCTTGCACACTTGTAACCGGTGCGGTTATGCCGCTACTTGTAAACGTGCCGCTGTTCGGTATCGTTCAACTCGGGCTAGGACTTCAATTTTCCATTTTCCCCGTAATCGGAATGATGAAAGTTAGAAAGCCGGGCGCACTCCTGTTTCAGTCGATATTCATCTCGTTATTCCTGATATTTATGTTTCCGCCTATGGCACTAATCATGGTATGTGCGCTTATAGCAGAAACGCTTGCTCTTCTTATCTTCCGCGGATATAAGAACGATTGGGCGTGCGTAGTTGCGGGAACGCTTTATATGCCGCTTACGATTCCGTTTTTGTATTTGTATTACAATGTTTTCTATACGGTTACGGGCGAAGAAAAGGCGGCGACAAGTATGTTTCTCGGAGGAACTAACCCCGGCGTGGTTGTCGGCATTACGATTGCCGTCGTTGCGCTTTGTTTCGTCGGATCTGTAGTGGGTATGCTTATAGCAAGGGAACTGAAAAAAGCCGGAGTTTTGAAAAAATGAGATTTTGGTCTTTCAAAAAAAAGATATATCCCATATTCGTGTTTTTGGCGAGCCTGTTTTTGATTATATTCGGGTTATGCATGGCAAAAGACGTGAAATGTTCTTATTTTTTGGCGGGATGTTTCGTGTGGCTGATGCTGTTCGGGTGTCGAAAAGGTTGCATTCGAGTGCTTCCCGTATTCATTTTAGTTGGCGGATTGTTTGCCTTAATTGCGTACTTTGCTTACGGAAAGAACACAAATGCGGCTATGGCTATGGCAAATCGTTTCGCTTCCGTGTTCCTTGCTGCCGCGCTCGGTATGAGCGTTGAACCTGCGGATATGACGAGAAATCTTTCCACGCTTAAAATGCCTAGAGGCGTTACGCTCGGTATGCTGATTGCCACGTCTTTTCCGCCCGTACTCGGTGCAGAGATAAAAAGGGTGAGAGAAGCGATGAAAACGCGCGGCGCGGGTAGTGTATTAAACCCGAAAATCTTTTACAGGGCGTTTTTAGTGCCGTTCGTGATGCGACTCGTAAACATTTCGGACACGCTGTCGCTGTCTGTAGAAACGCGCGGATTTTCGCTTGAAAAAGTGCCTTACACGGTATATAAAAAGGAAATAGTTTGTCTGTCGGACGTATTGTTTATTTTGGGACTTGCCGCAGGCGCGGTTTGTACGGTGGTTTTATGAATGTGATAGAACTTAAAAACGTAAACTTTTCTTACGACGGGAAAGTTCAAATATTAGAAAACGTAAATATCGCGCTTAACTCAGGCGAAGTAAACCTTGTTTCGGGGTATTCGGGTGAAGGGAAAAGCACGCTTTTGTATATCATAAGCGGCATTATTCCGAATATTATCGACGGCAAACTATCGGGCGAAGTGTTGATAAACGGCGAAGATATTAAAGGCAAACGCCTTGGCGAAGTATGCCGCAAAGTGGGCGTAGTTTTACAAAACGCCGACGAACAAATTATACAAAAAACGGTAGAGGATGAAATCGCTTTCGGATGCGAAAATCTTGCGTTTTCACCCGAAAAAATAAGCAAACAGATTGACACGGTTTGCCGCCTTATGAAACTCGATAAGTTGTGGCAGAGCCGCAAACTTTCGGGCGGGCAGAAGCAAAGACTGATAACCGCTTCAACGCTTGCGATGGGACAGAAGATAGTCATTTTGGACGAACCGCTTGCAAATCTTGACACGGCAGGTGCGGAACTGCTCATGTCCACGTTAAAATCTCTTGCGAAAGCGGGATATTGTATTATCGTAATAGAACACAGGCTCGATGTTGTCCTGCCGTTTGTGGACAAGGTTTTCCACGTCGGAAACAAGAGTGGAAAAGAGATAACGGACAGGGAAAAATACCTTAAAGAGCAGTCAGCCGAAATAGAAGATACCTGTTTGGAATTTAAAGGAACGTTGCCGGTGTTTTCGCTTTCGGACGTTGCGTATTCGGTGAAAGACCGCGACATATTGAACGGAGTTACTTTCGATATAATAAAAGGCTCGCGTGCGGTATTGCTCGGCGAAAACGGTTGCGGCAAAACAACCCTTTTAAGGCTTATCTCCCGTCTTGAAAAGCCGACTCGCGGCGTGATTTTTCAAAATATCGACGATAAATTCGGACACAAAAGCAAACAAAGTAAAAAGTGGTATAAAAAGGTGGGTGTGGTTTATCAAAATCCGGAATATCAACTATTTATGCCTACGGTTGAAAAAGAAATAAAATTCGGTGCAAAATCGGACGAGTATGCCGATGAAATAGCCGAAAAATTCGGAATAAAACACTTGTATGCCCGTCATCCGCAGTCGCTGTCGGAAGGGCAGAAAAGGCGAGTTTCAATAGCCGCCGTCGTTGCAACTAATCCCGAAGTGTTGATATTGGACGAGCCGACGGTGGGGCAGGACTATAAAGGCTTGTGCAAAATGGTTGAAGTGCTGAATCGTATTCACGAGGAAACGCATAACACGATGATTACCGTTACGCACGACAAGCGCTGTGCGGCGGCATTATGCGACTATGCTGTATGGATAAAAGACGGAAAAGTACGTAAAGTCGGCAAAAAAGAACTCATAGACGATTTTTTCTTGAGTGGTAATGATAAGAATTAGTGGTCGCTTACTTTTCCCAAAAAGAAAAATTAACATTATATAATTAAACAATTGGAGGTTAATATGAACTTTTTTGAAAACACACGAAAACCACAAGGTTTCGGTGGAAGAATAATGGTGAAAATGATGAACAGCGGTCATAGTAAGTTGGCAAAGTGGGGCTTTACTAAAATTTACGCAAAGTCGA
>CAKQGN010000006.1 GCA_934233745.1 uncultured Clostridia bacterium | reverse complement strand
CGCGTTGAAGCAAGCCGAGCAATAAACAGCAAAGGCGATAAACGCGGCAAAATAAACGAATTGCTTATTTGCAATTAGGAGGGTAAATATGATAAAGAGTGGTAAAGGCGGGGGAAATACTCGAACAGGCTTAGTTTTTGAAGGCAAAACCGATTTGTCTACTTTTCTCACGCAACAACCACATTATTCTGTTGTTGGTCATGAAGTTTTTTATGATGACAAGAAAGTGGCTGAAGTTTATAAAAAACATAGTTTTTATTCGGTATTTCTCAAAAATCTTGAAATTGACTGGACAAAGCATATTTCCAAACGCTTGTTGCCAGATGATAGTATTTTTGTATTATTGAATAACGTTTTGTTCATTATTGAATGCAAACATCAAGAAGTTGCAGGTTCAGTCGATGAAAAATTGCAAACGTGTGATTTTAAGAAAAAACAATATAAAAAATTGATGTCGGCTGCAAATATCGATGTTGAATACATCTATTTGTTGGATAATTGGTTCAGAAAGGAACAGTACGCAGATGTGTTGGATTATATCCATTCTGTCGGTTGTGATTACTATTTTGAATATATTCCGTTGACTAGATTGGGATTGCCTGTTCCGCCGGAACTCATTGAAGACTAATATATGGCAAAGAAAAACAGACTGTTACAACCTGAAAATTTCGAACTCGAAACAAATACAGTTTGGGCGTTCCCCGATCGCGGTAAATGGGCTACACACGACGCTAAATATCGCGGAAATTGGTCACCGTATATTCCGAGAAACATAATTCTGCGTTATTCGAAAGAGAACGACACTGTTTTGGATCAGTTCGTCGGTGGCGGCACTACTGCAGTTGAGGCAAAACTGACAAACAGAAATTTTATCGGCGTTGATATTAACCCTAACGCACTCGAAATTACGAAAAGTAAATTGAATTTTGAGTGTGAATTTAATCCGACGATATGTATTATGCAAGGCGACGCGCGTAATCTTTCGTCCATTGCCGATAATTCGATAGACCTTATTTGCACGCACCCGCCTTATGCCGATATTATTCATTACAGTGAGGATATTGACGGCGATATGTCCCTTATGCCGATGAAAGATTTTTTGTTTGAAATCGGCAAGGTTGCAGACGAGTGTTATCGGGTATTGAAAAAGGACAAGTTTTGCGCTATACTTATGGGAGATATGCGCAAAAAAGGTATGATTCAACCACTTGCTTTTGAAACAATGCGTATTTTTGAAATGGCAGGGTTCAAAACGAAAGAAATTATTATTAAGGAACAACACAACTGCAAAGCCACGGGCTATTGGAAAACAAACAGCATAAAGTTTAATTTCCTACTCCTTGCCCACGAGTATTTGTTTGTGTTTAAAAAATAGTAAATATATGTTTTGTATAAAATATCAAACGTGGAAAGATGTTTGCAATATGTACTTTTCACTAAAAACGGGCGTGAAAAAATCTTATATACAATGGTTCCCTTTTACAAAATTGTCTTATAATGACAAATTGTTTTTGTGTAGTGAAGAGTTTTACACAAAATACATAAAATCGTTTTCATTTTTACTATTTGCAAACAATATCTACCAATCTTCAAATTATATACAGAAAAGCGATGGCAGTTTAAGAAACGCTTCGCTTGTTTCTCCAATTTTATATCTAACCTTGCAAGCAATTGGGAAAGAAATATATGACCAATACACGTCTCAAAGAGTTGACAATATATCGGTTTATTATGCTGGCAATTATGAACAAATGCGACCTGTTTATAAACAAGATTATGATAACTTTTTTAAAGAAGTTAATGCAAATATAAGCGGTTATAATTATTTCATTAAAACCGATATTTCAAATTTTTATTCTGATATAAATGTCAATAAATTATTAAATCGTATTGATAATATCTGTAATAAAATTTCAGTCATATTTTCACAATCTCAATTGCAAATCATAAAAGAATTATTGTTATATTGTGGAGGTGGCAATTTCCCGTTATTAGAAAATAGTATTGCTTCTTCGTATTTATCGACAGTAATATATTTAGATGACATTGATGTTAAATTACATAAATTCATAAATGGTAATAAGTTTAACATTTCCGATTTCAAAATGATACGATATGTAGATGATATGTATATATTATTATCTTCGAACGCAAATAAACGTGAATTAACCAATATTTATAATGAAATACGAAATCAATATTCTTCACTATTAAAAGAATATGATCTTGCCTTAAATGCTAAAAAATGTTGTTTGAAATCAACAGTTGAAATAAATGATGAGTTAAAAAAATCTTTATATGATGAATACGTCAATGGAGAAAAGCGCAATATAGCAGAATTATTCCCAAATTCTTTGGAATATTTTTTAGATGACCTAATAAATGAAATATCATCTAACGGCATTGATATAGATAAATATAATGAACTTATAAATAAAAATTTTAGTTCTAATGATATAGAATTTACTGCCAATGAAGTGTTTAATTATTTTATTTATGACCGTAACGATAAAGTTAAAACAGAAGCAATAACGCAAAAATTAGTTAGACTATTAAACGAAAGCCTGTCTTTTATATATTTGGATCCTAAAAGATTAACTATCCTAATAATGAAAAACCAAAATAACGCGGCGATTAAAGCCTTTTTAAATCAATTATTTTTAAGAGCGCGCGCAGGGAAATGGAATTCATTTGATACAATGATTTCAATCACATACTTAATCCAAAGTCAGTTTAATCATATTGACCTTTTAAATGTTTTGAAGGGTCAGCAATCTCAATTATATGATTATTATGTTAAATTTTGTAAATCGAGTTTTATATTGACATTTAATAATGAAAAAACAAACAAGTTGCAATCTATAATTATGAACGATACAAAGACAATGTTTCTTTATTTTCTTTTTATGTGCGAATATCATAAAAAGAATTTAATGACCGCATTTGCCTATTTTAAAAATTTTTTTGACAGAGCAACAGCAGACATTGATTTTTTTGAAAACAAAAATTCTAAATATAAGAAACCTAATTATAACAAATTTTATCAGGAAAAAAGTCTTTGCGCATTTTATAAAAACGATCAAAATAGTGCAGATATAATTACTAAGGCTCACAAATTACGTAATGCAAATCCCGTTTCACATTCATCGTCTGAACTGTTAGACGATAATAACTCGTCAAAAGATTTAATTATAAGCATTAAGAATTTGTTTGAGTTATTATTAGAACATATGACTTAATGTAAAAATTCGATTTACGTTACTAACTCTCAGCCACCAAAATGCAATCCTACGCAACCCGTAGGGTTGCACTTGGTGGTAGGAGACCTGCGGAGTTAAGAGATGTTCGTTGCAAAGCAACGACTTACATCTTCTTCTCCGCCAATTATTGAAAACCCTACTGTTTAGTAGGGTTTTAGCTTTTTATGCGTTTGATTTTACGCCCGTTTCCGCAGTATTATGTCACATAAAGTGTCATATAGTGTTGTGATTATTCCTCAAATGTTTTTCCAGTGTCGATCGCAATTAACAAAGCACCGGTAAGTGTCTAAAAAAGAAAGAATTGAATTTAGGCGCGGATCGTGTTATATTGTGTTTATGGATTGATATGATGTTGAAAAATCCATTACTAATCGTATATGAATTTTGCAACGCAAAACACAAGATGGAATATTCTCATCAAACATAAAGGAGTTATTTTTATGAATTATTCAAAATCCAGACCGAAAATCATTGCATCGGCAGTCATGGACGCTTTGAGCACTTTTGCATATTTTGCTCTTGCGATTTTGTTTGTGGTGGCAGGGATTGTTTTGATAAACGCGGATGCATCGGGTGGCGACGGCACAGCGTCCGGCGTGATACAGGAGGGCGCAACCGCCATATCAACCGCTCTGGTCGGCGTTTTGTCGATAATCGTGGGTATAATCTGTATTGTTGCATTGCTGATATCGCTTGTCGGAACGGTTGTCAGTTTCAGGTCGATCAACAAAAGCGTCGGGGATCTCAAAAAATCGCTGAATAGGCTAAAAATTGCCACAGTACTCAACTATGCCGCGACAGGCGTGTTTTTTATCGGCGCGATATACGATTTTACGCAGTGCGGGAATGATGCGACTCTGATTGCGGGCGCATGTGTTTTGCTTGCCGTTTCCGCTTTCAGATGCGTAAGCGGTATATTGAAAACGCTTGCTATAAAAGAAATCAACGCAGAGCAAGTCGAGCAAGAACAAGAACAAGTATCTTTCTTTGACACGCAAAACGGCAACGATGAAAACCTAAACGATTAAATCCTAAAAAAGATTTCTATCAGAACACAAAAGTCTCCGCAATCGGAGACTTTTCTATAGCAAAGGGACGCAGACTGTTGCGTCCCTTTACTATAAGCAGTTTATCTAACGAATGGAATTTACCAGAGATTGTCGTTTCTCACGATTGCGCAGCCCTTGCTTGCTCTTGCCACTGCGGCAATACCGTTCTTTGCGCCGCTGATGTCCGCATAGCCGTCGTTGGTTGTTGCGATGAGGTTTCCGTTGGTTGCATACAAGCGCAGACGATATTCGCCTTTCTTGTCAAGATAGATTTCCCATTTGGGGAATTTTTCAGTTTCGTAATTCTTCAAGGTTTGGTTTTCGATGGGAGCGTTTTCAGCGTTCTTTATGATGCTTTGAACTCCGATTTTTGCCGCGCCGAGGGTGGTGTAGGCTTGTGCGCCGATTGCAACCACTCTATAGTTGGAGGAGAAGAGCTTAAACACAAAGTTGCCTTTGTCCGTCTTTTTGATGACATATTTGCCGTGTACTTTGCCTTCGCCTTCGACAAGAACGGTTTCCTCATCTTTCTCGGCGGCTTTTGCTGTCTTGGGAGCATTTTCTTCCTTTGCGGGAGCTTCTTTTACGGCTGATTCTTTGACAGGTGCTTCTTTTGTGGTCTTTGTTGTTTTTGTCGCTTTGACGGTTTTCTCATCTTGTGCCGTCGGTTTTGTTGCCTTTTCCGTTGCTTTTGCCACTTTTTTGTCCTCCGTAGGTTTGTTGGTATCTTCAACTATTGTTGACTTTTTGGATGCGGTCTTTTTTGTGGCAACTTGTGCATCGTCGGACTGCTTTTGCGCTTTGGGCGCAGACTTTGAAGACTTGCTCGCAGACTTGATTTCCGCTTTTTCTTCGGCGGTTGCGGTCTCTTTCTTGGGCTTTACAACTGTAGCGACAGCCCACAAATCCTCTGCTTTTTCCTGTTTTTTCTTGGTGGATACAACCTTTGCTTTTGCAGGTTTCTCAACTTCGAAATTCGTGTCAAACAACTCATCGTTGACGGATTTTCCGCTCTTGAGGTTGAGAGTTGTTTTGTGAGCTTCGTCATTGACGACGGGAGCAGGCTCTGCAACTTTCTTTTGGGCGGGTTTTCTTTTCTTAACCGGCTTGGGAGTAGTATCGATGACCGGTTCTGCAGTTTCGGTTGCTTCTTCTTGCATGTTTTGGTCGGCAACAGGAGCCTGTTCGTTCTGCTCGACGGCGGCTTGCACGACTTCGGCAACGGGTTCTTCGACAGATTGAACGGGTTGAGCGTCTTGTGCATTCTCGTCGACAGTCGGCTCGGCTGTGTTTTCAAGCGAATCGTTTTCTTCGGAATCGGAGATTTCAATATCTTGCGGAGTTTCGACAACCGGCAAATTCTCGTTTTCGGGTTCTGCTTTCAACTCCTCAACAGGCGTTTCGTCAACGGGCGTTACGACATCTTCGTCGACAATTTGCTCCGATGCGTCTTCGACTTGATCGTGTTGATCGTCTTGCAAGTCTGTTGTCGTGACGTCGAGAGCGTCAGTCGATTCGGTCTTGTCGGCGTCGGAGGGAAGTTCATCGGATTTTTCTTGTATATCGTCGGTTGAACCTGCGGTTTTGTCCGTCGACTCGAGCGAATTGTCCGAAAGGACGGATTGCGTTTCGGGTTTGATTTCTTCTACTTTTCCGTCATCGGTGATATGTATCAAAGTGCCGACAGGGGCATTGTCGTCGTCATCGACGATTTCACTTTCCAAAAAATCGATTTCATCAAAATTTACCATAAAAATAAATTCCTCCGCACGGAAAACAGAAGAATTTTTTGCATGAAAAAACTCCTCTATAATCCAAGATATGTATAGAATATCATATTTGTTTTATTAAATCAATATCACAACAAAAAAATTTGGCGATTTTCGTGTAAATTTCATCAATAAATTGATAAACAACACAATATGTGGTATATTGTAGATAGTTTCATGTGACGAAAACGTCGCATAAAAGGCGTTAAAATGACGATATGAACAATTTTAATCTCAATCCACAGCAACTTGCCGCCGTCAACGACACCGAAGGCGCGGTTTTGGTTATAGCGGGAGCAGGAAGCGGAAAAACACGCGTGCTTACCGCAAGAGTCTGCCATCTCATAGAGAGCGGCGTTGCCCCGTACAATATTCTGGCAATCACGTTTACAAACAAAGCCGCAAACGAAATGAAAGAGCGCATCGAAAAATATCTCGGTTCGCAAAGCGTGTGGACAAGCACGTTCCATTCCATGTGTGCGCGCATGTTGCGTTATGATGCGGACAGAATCGGTTATTCGACGGATTTTACCATTTACACCGACCTCGAAAGCGAGAGAGTCGTCAAGCGTATTTTGCAGGACTATCCGCAAGCAGATCCCAAAAACAAAGGGGATTATTTGTGGCATATTTCACGTGCGAAAACGCTTGCGATGTCGCCCAGGGCATATTATGACGCCATAAAGGACGACGACAACGACGCGTACAACGTCTACCAGATTTATTCTAAATACGAAGAAGAACTCAAAAAGTGCAATTGCATGGATTTTGACGATTTGCTTCTCAAAACCGTCGAACTGTTCAAGGAATGCCCCGACGTTCTGCAAAAATATCAAAACCGTTTCAGATATATTTGCGTGGACGAGTTTCAAGACACAAACAAATTGCAATACGACATTGTAAAAATGCTCTCCAAAGGGAGCGGAAATCTCTTTGTCGTCGGCGATGAAGATCAGTCGATTTACAGTTGGCGCGGTGCGGAAATCCGCAATATTTTGGATTTCCCCAAAGATTTTCCCGGCGCAAAGGTCTACAAACTGGAGCAAAACTATCGCAGTACGACGTCCATTCTCAAAGCCGCCAACAACGTCATCAAAAACAACTCCAATCGCAACGAAAAGAATCTTTGGAGCGAGATTAAGGACGACAACAGCATCGAATATTACGAGGCATACAACGATCGCGACGAGGCGACGCAGGTTGCAAGGACAATAAATACATTGAACAGAAACGGCGAAAATTACAGCGATATGGCGGTTTTGGTGCGTGCAAACTCGGTAACTCGTCAGTTTGAAGAGGAATTCAATCTGCACGGTATTCCGTATAAGGTTTTCGGCGGTTTCAGATTTTACGAACGCAAGGAAATCAAAGACGCGTTGGCATACGTTCGCCTTGCAATAAATCCCAGCGACAACGACAGCATTTTGCGCGTGGTAAACTATCCGAAAAGAGGAATCGGCAATACGGCGGTTCAAGAGGTGCAAAACGTTGCGCAACAAAGAAATACAACTCTTTTTGCTGTGCTTCTTAACCCCGAATGGCTCACTCCGAACACGGCTAAAAAACTTGCTCCGTTCACTCAAATCGCCGAAGATTTGGTGCAAATGTCAAAGCAAATGAAAGCGGTCGAGTTTGTGCAGTATGTCATACGTCGGAGCGGACTGGAAGGCGCGCTTTCTCAAAGTCAGGAACCCGAGGACGCAAACAGACTCGAAAACATAGAAGAACTTGTTTCGGCAGTGCAACAGTTCGAACAGGACAATGACGGCGCAAGCATCTCGGATTTTATGCAATCGGTTTCGCTTGTTTCGGACACTGACGAGATGAACAGTGAAGATTATGTCACGATTGCAACCGTTCACGCCGTAAAAGGACTTGAATTCGACGATGTGTTTGTGGTTGCGATGGAGGACGGGATTTTTCCCACGCAAAGAGCGATCACCGCAGGCGACGTGGAGGAAGAGCGCCGACTGATGTATGTCGCCATAACGCGCGCACGCAAAAAGCTGTTTGTGCTTAATGCGCGTCAACGTTACCGTTTCGGCAGAACGGAATACTTGCCAAAGAGCAGATTCGTGGGCGAAATGAGCGGATTCAAATCGTCAATGAGATACACCAACTCTTCATATGCTCAACCGACTTTCGACACAAAAGAGCGCATTAAACTCGGAGCGAACAATCCCCAGACGTCCGCATTCAAAAAGAATTTGTCGAACGGTTTTTCCAAGACAACTCTCGAAACGCCGAAAAAGTCCTCGAATATCGATTATTCGCAATTCAAAAAGGATGCGATTGTCGAGCATACAAAGTTCGGCAGAGGCATCATAATTCAGACAAGCGGCGACGGCGAGGACAAAATTGCGGCAATAGCATTCAAAGGATTGGGCGTGAAGAGATTTTCGCTCGCAATCGCTGCGGCAAGCCTCAAAGTCATCGGCACAAGCGACGAAAAATAAGATATACCTCAAATTTTATAAATCCGACCTATTAGATACACGGAAAGCATGTTTTTGCAAAAACGCGTATTGACAACGGCGGCAAATTGATATAATTTGAAACCAAAGGTTTGACATTGAAGAATAAGGACAAAATCGAAATATGGACAAACTTGCAATAATGAAAGAACTCGTGTCAACTCTCAACGAGTGGGCGAGATTGTATTATGAAGAAGACGCTCCCGTCGTTGCCGATGCGGAGTATGACCGCCTTTACGACGAGTTGCGCAAACTCGAAAGCGAAGAGGGCTATTCTTTGCCCGACAGTCCCACGCACAGAGTGGGCGGCGCACCCAAAGGCAAGTTTGAACAATCCAAACACTTGCTCCGTCTTTACAGCCTTGACAAATGCCAGTCCGAAGAGGAGTTTTTCGAATGGTGCAATCGAATCGTAAAAACCGTCGGATATTTGCCCACGCTTACTTGTGAATATAAATTTGACGGACTTACGCTCAATATTTTATATGAAAACGGCAAAATCGTCAAAGCGTCCACAAGAGGCAACGGAGAAGTCGGAGAAGTTGTCACGGCGCAGGTGAATACAATCAAAAAACTGCCAAAAACAATCGATTATAAGGGAAGAATCGAGATTCAGGGCGAGGGTATATTGCGCCTTTCGAAGCTCGAGGAATACAACTCAATTGCTTCTGAACCGTTAAAAAACGCAAGAAACGGCGCAGCCGGCGCAATCCGCAACCTCAATCCCGAGGTCACTGCCCAAAGAGGATTGTCGTTTTTCGCCTACAATATCGGATACAGCGACAGAACTTTTGACACTCAAACCGAAATGCGTGAGTTTCTGAGGGCAGAGGGGTTTGAAACCGAAGGCGACTTTGAAAAAGTCAACAATGCGGAGTCTGCCATGAAATATGCCGAGCGTACGGGTGAAAAACGTGAAAAACTCGATTATCTCATCGACGGTGTTGTCTTTAAGGTCGACGACGTAAAACTCAGAGAAGAAATCGGTTTTACCGAGAAATTTCCCAAATGGGCGGTTGCCTACAAGTTTAAGGCGGACGAGATGACGACAACGCTTTGCGACGTTGAATGGCAGGTGTCAAGAAGTGCAAAACTCAATCCTATCGCTATTCTCGAACCCGTGGATATCAGCGGCGTCACCGTTTCCAGAGCCACTCTGAACAATTACGGCGATATTCTCAAAAAGAAAATCAAAATAGGCGATAAGGTTTTTGTTCGCCGCTCCAATGACGTTATTCCCGAAATCATGGGCGTTGCGGTTGAAAATCAAAACGCAAAAGTCATCGAAAAACCGACAGAATGTCCCGTATGCCACGCTCCCGTCAGGGAAACGGGTGCGTTTTTGTACTGCACGGGGGATAATTGCGCGCCGCAAATCATCTCGAAACTTGACCATTTTGCGTCAAAAGACGCTATGGATATTGACGGTTTCAGCGAAAAAACCGCCGAGCTTCTGTACAATGAAACTCATGTCGAGGACGCAGTGGATTTGATGAATCTGAACGCAACCGACCTCTTTGGGCTGGAAGGTTTCGGCGATAAAAAAATCGACAACCTGCTCGGCGCAATCGAAAAATCGAAACACACGACGCTCGACAGATTTATCTTTGCGTTGGGTATCGAAGGCATTGGAAAAAAGACCGCAAAAGACCTCGTGAAGAAGTTTAAGACGCTTGAAAATCTGAAAACGGCGTCGCTTGCCGACCTTGGCTGTGTTGACGGTATAGGCGAGATACTTGCAAACAACGTTTATTCATATTTCCGTGATTCTAACAATGCGGATTTTGTGAAACGCTTGCTTGATTGCGGGATTGACTTTGAAGAAAACAAAGAAAAACAAGGTGTGTTTTCGGGTATGAAAGTCGTGCTTACAGGCTCGCTTCCCACATATAAAAGAGGGGAGGCGACAAAGCTTATCGAAGACAACGGCGGAGAGGTTGCGGCTTCTGTTTCGAAGGCGGTAAATCTTGTACTCGCAGGCGAGGACGCAGGCTCGAAACTCGAAAAAGCTCAAAAGCTCGGGATAAGAATAATCGACGAGGACGAGTTCAAAAACATGCTGGGTATCCGATAAAATCATTCGGGATATATGCGAATATTTTATAAATATTTTTCTGCAACTCTTAAAAAGGCACTTGTGCCTTTTTATTTTGCCGAAAAAGTTGACACAACTTGTTGTGTTTGTTTTTTTATTATGATATAATATCAAAAACTTATCAGGCGGGCGCACGTATATGCACAGTATGACAGGCTATGGAAAAGGCGTATCCAAACGTGACGGAAAGACCATAACCATAGAGATTAAAACCGTAAATCACAGATTTCTGGATTGCAACATAAAACTCCCTCGCAATTTCTTGTTTGTCGAAGACAGAGTGAAAAAAGCCGTGTCTTCTCAAATTGCCAGAGGCCACGTGGATTTGTATCTGACTTATGAACAGTCATCGACGGACGAAGGCGCATACACGGTCGATTTGGATCTTGCAAGCAATTATCTCTCGGCTGTGAAGAAACTCGGTGAGGGAACGGGGCTTGAAAACGACGTGACGCTTTCGACATTGTTGAGAGTGGGCGACATAGTTACAAGACAACAAGCGGTCGAAGACGAGGATTTGCTTGCCCAAATGACGCTCGAAGCGGTAAACGACGCGCTTGTCAATCTCAAAGTCATGCGTGAAAAGGAAGGACAATCCCAAAAAGCCGACATCGAAAGCAAACTCGACGCAATCGAAGATTGCCTCGGACGCATCAAAGAGTTTGCGCCGAAAGTCGTGGAAGATTTCAGAAACATGCTCAACGCCAGGATTGCAGAGGTTGTAGACACATCTCTTGTCGACAGACAACGCCTTGCGACCGAAGTCGCGCTTTATGCCGACCACTGCGCAATCGATGAGGAGATTTCAAGACTTTCGACTCATATCGCAAATATGCGCGCGCTTCTTCAAGCAAACGAGCCTGTCGGAAGAAAAATGGACTTCCTTGTGCAAGAATTCAACAGAGAAACCAACACCATCGGCTCGAAAGCGAACGATATGCGCATTACAAATGAAGTTCTTGCAATAAAGAACGAAATCGAAAAAATGCGTGAACAAGCCGCAAATATCGAATGAGGAAATCTTGATTATGCAAATGGAAAACGGTATGCAAAAACGAGGCTTGCTCATCGTCGTGTCGGGATTCAGCGGAGTCGGTAAAAGCACGATTATAGCAAAGATGTTTCAGAAGATGCCGAATCTGAGATTTTCGGTGTCTTGCACGTCGAGAAAGCCCAGAAAAGGCGAACAAGAGGGCGTGGATTATTACTATATCACCGAAGAAGAATTCGTAAAGAAAGTCGACAACGACGAGTTTGTGGAATATACAAGGACATTTACAAACTGCTACGGCACTCTCAAATGCGAAGTGGAAAACAAACGCAATGCGGGTTTCGACGTGCTTTTGGACATCAACAGCGTCGGAGCTATGAATATCAAAAAGGTATATCCCGATTGCGTGACGATTTTTATAAATCCGCCTTCGCTCGAAGAGTTGAAAAAACGTCTTATCGGCAGAGGAAGCGAAACGCCCGATTCTTTGAAAAAACGTCTTGACGAGATAGAATTTGAAAGGAAAAGCATACCGTATTACGATTTTGTCGTCATAAACGACGTTGCCGAAGAGTGCGCCGATAAAATCGTAAATTATCTCGAACAAAGAAGGGCGGCAATGAATTGATTGCGAAGAGGTGGCAGTAAGGAATTTTGCATGATTGCAAAAATCGGAAACGTGTTTGCTTCAAGCAAAAAGCGACAAAGCGTCGCATCGAAATCGAAAATATAAACAACACTTTCATATATACGGAGGAACAAAACTATGATGATCGATCCCCCAATCGACAAACTCATCAAGCATGCGGAGTGCAGATACGCTCTCACGGTCGCTGTTGCAAAGCGCGCAAGAGAACTTGCAACAACCGAAAGCAATTATCTTGAAAGCAGCGGTTTGAAGCCCATCTCGCTTGCCTGCAAGGAAATCTACGACGACAAAATCAAAATCGTTCGTGACTAATCGAATATTCCTGTGATTTTCTCGATTCTCGAATTAAAGCGAGGCTGATATGTTGTACGGAAAAAACGTGGTGTTGGGCGTAAGCGGCGGCATTGCCGTTTACAAAGCATGCGAAATCGTATCGAGGCTCAAAAAGCTCGGAGCGAACGTTGACGTCATTATGACGGACAACGCTCGCGAATTCGTCACGCCGTTGACTTTTCAGACGCTTGCAAAATCCGCCGTCGTGACAAACGCTTTCGAGCCTGTGAAAGAGTTTGACATCAACCATATTTCGCTTGCAAAAAAGGCGGATATTTTTGTTGTCGCTCCCGCAACGGCAAACGTCATCGCAAAATTTGCAGAGGGCATAGCAGACGATATGCTTACAACCACATATCTTGCGTCAAATGCTCAAAAACTCATTTGTCCGGCTATGAACTGCAACATGTACGAGGACGAAACGACTCAAAACAATATGCGTACTCTCAAAGACAGAGGCGTGCTGTTTTGCGATAGCGCAATAGGTCTGTTGGCATGCGGAGACGTCGGGAAAGGACGTATGGCGGAACCTGTCGACATCGTTGACAAAATCGTCGAGTATCTTACTCCCGTACAGGATTTTGCAGACAAGAGAGTTTTGATAACCGCAGGCGGTACGGAAGAGAAAATCGACGGCGTCAGGGTGATTGCCAATCATTCAAGCGGAAAAATGGGCAAGGCTATTGCACAGGCGGTCGCAGAGCGCGGAGGAAGCGTCGTGTTTGTGTACGGAAACGTCAAAGTCGATGTGCCGACTTGCGTCGAAAAAGCTATTCACGTGACATCGACGCAAGAGATGCTCGATGTGTGCAAGGCGGAGTTCTTGTCTTGCGACATTGCGATTATGGCTGCCGCACCTGCCGATTATAAACTTAAAAAGCCGTTTGAAAACAAAGTAAAAAGCGACACGGTTACACTCGAACTTGTCAAAAATCCCGACATTGCAAAGACGCTCGGCGAGAACAAAGACGATAAGAAACTCGTTATTTTCTCCGCCGAAACCGAAAATCTGATTGACAACGCAAAAGCAAAACTTGTCAAAAAACACGCAGATTTGGTCGTTGCAAACGATGTGACCGTGGAAGGTGCGGGGTTTGACGTCGATACGAATATCGCAACAATTATCGATACCGACGGAAATATGACCGAAAGCGGAAAAGTGAGCAAAAGAGAGCTTGCCGACATGATTCTCGACAAGGTGATTGCACTATGATTTTGGAGGTTATAGTCAACATCTCGACCAACGACGTGGACAGGACTTTCGATTATATCGGCGACGACGTGCCTATCGGAAGCAGAGTCGTCGTTGAATTCGGCAAGAAACGACTCATCGGTTTTGTCATAGGAAAAAAAGATAAATCCGAATTTTCCGACCTTAAAAAAGCGCAGTATCTCGATTCGCCCGTAAGTCCCGAACAGTTGGGACTTATGAACTTTATGCGCAAGACATACAACTTGCGCTATATCGATGTGTTGCGCTTGTTTGTTCCGCAACAGCTAAGAGAAGAAAAAGATCCCGAATATACACGTAAGTTTCTCACCGTAGACGATTCGAAATCGCTTGAAGAACTCAAAGAAATCGTAGGGAAAAGAGCGGAAAAACAGCAACAGGCACTTGATTATATCGCATCGAACGGCGGACAGTTTCTGAGTTTTCTCAACGCCAAATTCGGCGTGAGCGCGATAAACGGATTGCGCGATAAAAATGTCGTTGTCCAAAGCGACGTTCACGAGCGTTCCACTCCGCTGAAAACCCTTAAAAAAACGCAAAAACATGTTGTTTTGACTAAAAAACAAGAGAGTGCAGTCGATACGTTCTGCACCGGCAAAGGCACTTATCTTTTGCACGGCGTCACCGGAAGCGGAAAAACAGAAGTGTATGAGTGCGTAATCGAACGCATGATAGCAACGGGCAAAACCGCAATTATGCTCGTGCCGGAAATATCTCTTACGCCTCAGATGCTCGGCTTATTCAGAGCAAGATTCGGCGATGACGTAGCTATACTTCACAGCGGTCTCAACGCAAGCGAACGCTACGATGAGTGGAAACGCTTAAAAACAGGTCAGGCACATATTGCAATCGGCGCAAGGTCGGCAATTTTCGCACCTCTTGAAAACATAGGCGTAATCATAATCGACGAGGAGCATGACACAAGTTATCTGTCGGAATCTAATCCGCGCTATGACACAAAAACCGTGGCGGAATTCAGGGCAAAAGCAAACGACGGCGTTTTGATTTTGGGTTCGGCTACCCCCGATATGGAAACATATCTCAAAGCCACGAACGGCGAATACGGGCTTGTTACGCTTCCCGAAAGAATATCCAAACATAAACTTCCCGAAATGGAAATCGTGGATATGACGCAGGAATTCAGACAAGGCAATCGCAGTCTGTTTTCTTTGACTTTGCAAGAAGCATTGAAAGAAACCGTATCCAAAGGCGAGCAGGCAATGCTTTTTCTCAACCGCAGAGGTTTTGCGTCGTTTATCAGGTGCAAAGAGTGCGGATACATCGCAAAGTGCGAAGATTGCGACATATCGCTCACTTATCATAAAGAAGATAACGAATTGAAATGTCACTACTGCGGCAGAAGGTATCACGCTTTGACAAAGTGCCCCAACTGCGGAAGTCATGAGATAAAACAGGGCAGAATCGGCACGGAAAAGGTCGTTGAGGAACTCAAAAATCTTATTCCGAACGTCAGAGTGTTGCGTATGGACAACGACACGACCGTGCGCAAAGACAGTTATTTCAAAATTTTGTCCGCATTCGCAAACAGAGAAGCGGACGTGCTTGTCGGTACACAGATGATAGCCAAAGGTCACGATTTCGCAAACGTGACGCTTGTGGGAATTTTGGAGGCCGACGCCGCTTTGTATTTCAGCGATTACCGCTCAAGCGAGCGCACGTTTCAACTCATTACGCAGGTTGCAGGCAGAGCGGGCAGGGCAGATAAGGAAGGTAGGGTTATCCTCCAAACCTATGCGCCGAAGCACTATGTTTTCAGATTCGGAAAAACCTATGATTATATCGGATTCTGGAAAAAGGAAATCAACACCCGCATGGTGACAAAGTTTCCGCCGTTTACGAAAGTAGTGCGTATTCTGATGTCCTCAGTTAATGAACAGGACGTCGTTGACGTTGCAAGAAACGTTTATAAGGGCATGCAAAACCTGCAAATAGAAAGCGGTAAATTCGTATACCTTGGTGCAAGCAAATCGCCCGTTACGCGTATGAACGGGCTTTGTCGGTATCAGGTTATGGCGCGTATCGAGCCTAAACAGTTTGAACAAATCATCGGCAGCATTTACTCGCTTGCCGACCAAAATAAATCAAAAAAATGTAACGTGTTCGTGGAAATCAATCCGCAAAGTTTGATTTGAACGCGGGAGGATATTATGGCAAAAAGAATCATAGTCAAGGTTCCCGATCCCATTCTTGCAAAGAAATGCAGGGAAGTCGACAAGTTTGATCAAAGACTTTGGACGCTACTTGACGATATGAAAGACACCGTTAAGGCGGCAAACGGCGCAGGACTCGCCGCTCCGCAAGTGGCAATTCTCAAAAGAGTTTGCGTTGTCGACACCGAGGACGGATATTTTGAACTTATCAACCCCGTCATCACCTCTCAAAGCGGAGAGCAGACAGGACTCGAAGGCTGTTTGTCTGTTCCAAAAAAATACGGCGAAGTCACCCGTCCGATGAAAGTAAACGTAACCGCCTTGGATAGATTCGGAAAAGTGCAGAAGTTGAGGGCGGAAGGATTTACGGCAAGAGCATTCTGTCACGAAATCGATCATCTTGACGGAATCGTCTATACATCAAAATGCAAAGAACTTTTGGACGAAACGGACGATTGAACGCACATTATAAAAACATACAAAATCAAATCGTATATACAGCCTAAGGCAAAATTTCGGTGAGTATGAAAATCGTATTTATGGGCACGCCCGACTTCTCGGCAATCGTGCTTGAAAAACTCAATTCGGCGTATCCGGTATCCGCAGTCGTTACAGGACTTGACAAACCTGTGGGGAGAGGTTATCAGCTTAAACCTTCTCCGCTTAAAGTCAAGGCAGAACAACTCGGCATACCTGTTTTGCAATATGAAAAAGTGTCGAGGGACGGCATCGAAGATATGCAAAAACTCAATCCCGATGTGGTGGTTACGGCGGCATTCGGTCAGATATTAAGCGAAAAATTTTTGGCGATTCCAAAATGCGGCGTTCTGAACGTACATGCGTCGCTGTTGCCAAAATACAGAGGTTCATCGCCTATTCAATGGTCGATTATCAACGGCGACGAAAAGAGCGGAATCACTATCATGCGCACGGTCAAAGCCGTTGACGCCGGCGATATTTTGCTTAAAAAAGAAACGCCGATCGGCAAAGAAGAAACGGCGGGCGAGCTTTTTGACAGACTTGCAATTCTCGGAGGGGAAGCGATTGTCGAAGCAATAGGGTTGCTTGAGAGCGGAAAAGCGATTTTTACTCCGCAAGACGATTGCGAGGCGACGCATTGCTCGATGATTTCAAAAGAGGACGGCAAAATCGATTTCTCTAAAACCGCGCGTCAAATCGATTGTTTTGTGAGAGGGATGACGCCTTGGCCGTCCGCATTTACGCATGTCTTTGACAAAACACTCAAAGTTTTCGAGGTCGAACAAGCGGATTTTGACGGCGATACTTCCGCATTCGAGTGCGGTCAGGTTGTCAAAGCCAACGCAAAAGAAGGACTTTTCGTAAAGGTCTCAGACGGCGTGATTCGACTTAATCAAATTCAACTCGAAGGAGCAAAACGCATGAGCGATACGGCGTTTTTGCTTGGCAGAAACATTCAAACGGGAACGTCATTGATTTAATATCCTCATGCCGATTTACACCTCGTCTTGTGAGGCAGATTATTAAATCGAAAGGAATAAAATGAGAAAACATATCGACAGCGCATACAAAATACTATCAAAAGTGTTTCAGGAGGGGGCGTACAGCAATATGGCGTTCCTTGGCGAGCGTGTGAGCGATATGTCCACCAAACTTGTTTACGGTACGCTCGAAGAGAACGTAAAAATTGAGTTTATCCTATCTCAACTTGTTGAGAAAAAACCGCAAAATTCTGTGCTTACTCTTCTGAAAATCGGGACGTATGCGCTTTTGAATCTCACCGACGTTCCGAAATTCGCAATCGTAAGCGAGTGCGTGGAAGTTGCAAAAGCAAACGGAAAAGGCGGCGCAAGCGGTTTTGTCAACGCCGTACTGAAAAAGGTTGCGGACGGCAAATTCAATTTGCCCGCTGAGGAAGATAAAAACTATTTGTCCGTCACTTATTCAAAACCTCAATGGTTTTGCGACAAACTTCTTAAACAGTTCGCAAAAGATACTGTCGTCGGGATTTTGTCTGCAAAGTCGGACGAACTCGAACATATCAGAGTAAACAGCCGTATGGCAACTCCGAGCGATGTCGAATTTTTGCTCAAAAAGGGCAAAACCGACTATAAAAAAAGCGAGGTCGGAGGATATATTGTCAAAGCTACCGACCAAGTGCGCCATGCATTCGACAAAGGACTTGTCACATTTCAATCGCCGTCGAGTATGCTCGCGGTGCAGGCTCTCGGCGTTGAGGACGGTGCGCAGGTTTTGGATATTTGCTCCGCTCCCGGCGGTAAGGCGATTTATATAAGCGAGCTTTGTCCTCACGGGAAAGTGACGGCGTGCGATTTGTATCCGCACCGAGTCGCGCTCATTCAAAAGTACAAAAACCGCATGCATACTCCGAACGTTAAAGCCGTTGAAGCCGACGCGTGCGTTTATAACGCAGATTGGGACAAAACTTTCGATTTCGTGCTTTGCGACGCGCCGTGTTCGTGTTTGGGGACTTTCAAAAAACACCCGGATGTGTTTTTGAACAAAACCGAAAAGAGCGTTGAAGAACTTTGCCTCACGCAAGCCAAAATCATCGAAAACGCAGGAAAATACCTCAAAGTCGGCGGAGCGATGGTGTATTCCACCTGCACGCTATTCAGAGAAGAAAACGAGGATATAGTAAACGATTTACTTGCAAGACACAGTGATTTTGTCCTAGAACATATAAGCGGACTCGAAAAAATCGATAACGGCAAGTATCTCGACAATCAAGGCATGATTCGTATCTTGCCGCATGATGAGTACGACGGGTTCTTTATTGCAAAAATCAGGAGAGTCAAATGAGCGATACGACACAAAAAACCGTACTTTTGGGACTTAATAAAGAGGAAATAGCCTCTCTTTTGCCCGATTGTCCCAAATATACGTCATCGCAAATCTACTCGTTTTTGCAAGACGGCAAGGATTTTGACGAGATGACCTCTGTTAAAATAGAATTGAGGGAATTTCTGAAGGCAAACTTCATTGCAAACCCGGTTGAAATCATCGAAGCGTTCAAAGGAAAATCGGGTACGGTAAAATACCTGTTCAAACTTGCGGACAACAACCTTATCGAAGGAGTATATATGCCGCACGATTACGGCGATACGCTGTGTTTGTCCACGCAAATCGGCTGTCGTATGGGGTGTACGTTCTGTGCGTCGACGCTTGACGGACTCGTGCGCAATCTTACTGCCGCAGAGATGCTCGGTCAGGTGATAAGCGTAAACCGCGCGAGCGGCGGAAGTGCAAAATCGAGAGCTATAACCAATCTCGTATTGATGGGTAGCGGCGAGCCGTTCGACAACTACGACAACGTGCTTGAATTTCTGAATAAAGTGAGCGAGGAGGGCGGAATAAATATATCCGAGCGCAATATATCCCTCTCAACGTCGGGACTTTGCGACAAAATTCGCAAATTTGCAACGAGCGGACACAAAGTTACGCTTTCTATCAGTTTGCATGCTCCTTTTGACGATTTGCGCAGCGCGCTGATGGCCGTAAACAAGGCATATTGCGTCAAAGAGCTGGTGGACAGCGCAAAGTTCTATTTTGAAAACACAGGGCGCAGAGTCATTTTCGAATATACGCTTATAAAAGGCGAAAACGATTCGGACGAGTGCGCAAAAGAACTGGCAAGACTTCTCAAAGGCTTTCCGACTCACGTCAATCTTATCCGTCTGAACGAGGTAAAAGAGCGAAATCACGTCGCTCCGAGCGTCGACGCGACAGAGGAGTTTTTGCATAAACTCGAAAAACTCGGCGTATCTGCAACAATAAGGAAAAGCCTCGGCAACGATATAGAAGGCGCATGCGGACAATTGAGGCGGCGATATATCGAAAATATCGGCAAACCGAATCTCGAATAAAACGCAGTAACTGTGTTCTAAACAGATGAATTTTGCACAAACTTAATCCGCATAAACGCTATAACACGAAAACAAACAAAATAAAACTATTATGAAAACATACAAAGGCAGAGTTATAAAAGCGGTTGCTTCAAAGTTTTTCGTTGACACCGACGACGGCGTCAAAGTTTGCTTTGCGAGAAAACGTCTTAAAAACGACGGCGTGATTTATGTCGGCGATTATGTCGATATTGCCAAAGAGCGCGATAGTTTTGTCATAGAGGATGTAAAAGAGCGCAAAAACCGCCTTATCCGTCCGTATGTTTCGAATATCGACGTTTGTTTTATTGTCATCGCGCCCGAACCGCAACCCGATTTTCTGCTTGTAGACAAAATCATTGTCAACTGTCTTGTCGAGGGGATCGAGCCTGTTTTGGTAAAGAATAAGGACGATTTGAGCCATATCGATACAAGCGAGTATGACGGCGTTGTCGAGCAAATCGAATGCAGTGCGCAAACGGGCGACAACGTTAAGAAAATAGTCGAATTCGCAAAAAGGAAAACCGCGTGTTTTGCAGGACAGTCGGCTGTCGGGAAAAGCTCGCTCTTAAATAATATTCTCGATTGCGATTTGCTTGAAGTGGGCGAGCTTGCAAAGAAGATTAAACGAGGCAAAAACACCACTCGCAAGACGGAAATTTTCCATATCGGCGAGGGGACGTACCTTGTCGACACATGCGGCTTTTC
The DNA here is from genome assembly GCA_934233745.1 of uncultured Clostridia bacterium. Classification (GTDB taxonomy): domain Bacteria; phylum Bacillota; class Clostridia; order Christensenellales; family CAG-917; genus CAG-475. The sequence continues at coordinate 71,387 of CAKQGN010000006.1, read as the reverse complement.
CTTGCTTGAAACAGTTGACGTCGCACCTGAAAATCTCCGCCTGTATTTTGACGATCTGGAGACGTTCAGAAAGGAGTGCAGGTTCAATATGTGTACGCACACCGACGAGCCCGATTGCGCCGTAAAAGCGCATGTAGGAAAGGAAATAGGCAGGGGAAGATACGAAAGATACAAGACGATTTATCAAGAGTTGGCTGACAGAAAAGAGAAGCTGTACGATTGATAGTTTTTTACAAAGAGCGATATTGCGCTCAAACGACAAAATATGCAGAGGTGAAAAATGCTGGTTGCACCGTCAATGCTTGCCGCCGATTTCGGCAATATGGCAAACGAAGTGAAAAATATCGAAAAATGGGGCGCGGATATCGTGCATTGCGACGTTATGGATGGCGTTTATGTGCCGAATATTACTTTCGGCATGCCGATGATAAAGGCGTTTAAGCGCAACACGAATTTGCCTGTCGACGCACATCTTATGATTATAGAACCCGAAAAATACGTCGGTCAATTCTGTGACGCAGGCGCGGATATCGTGACTTTTCACCCCGATGCGTCCAAGGACGTTCAAGGCGCAATCGACACAATAAAGTCAAAAGGGAAAAAGTGCGGAATCGTTGTCAATGCCGACGTTGATTTCGACATAGCAAAACCGTATCTGAATCAAATCGATATGCTGGTCATTATGACTGTTCAAGCGGGCTTCGGCGGACAGAGTTTCAAACCCGAATGTCTTGAAAAAGCAAAACTCGGAGCAATCGAAAGAGAAAAACACGGCTACGAGTATCTCATCGAGGTTGACGGAGGCGTGAGCGAGGGCAACATTATGTTGCTTAAAAACGCCGGAGTGGACATTGCGGTGGCAGGAAGTTCGGTTTTCAAATCTTCCGACCCAAAAAAAACAATCGAAGCTCTACATGTGTGATTCTCATTGCACATAAAGCGCAACAAATCAAAATCGACGAATCCGTAAGGGTTCGTTTTTCTTTGTAACGGTTTTGAATCTTCAGACATACTTTGATAAAAAAGAGGTGAAACATGACAAAAATCATCTGTATCAATCCGCCCAAAATCGTAAAAGCAATACTTAAACTGTTCACGAAAAAAGAAAAAAACAGCAAATGAAGGTTGCAAAAGCAGAGTATAACAAGTTTTTTACAACAAAAAAATGCCTTCCTTTCGGAAGGCTAACGTTGATTGCTACATCATTCAGAACAAATTATGCACGGTCAACTTTGCCGGAACGAAGACAACGTGTGCAAACATAAGCATCTTCAACTCCGCCGGTCGGTGTATTGACTTTGACTTTTTGGACGTTGGGAGCCCAACTGCGTCTGGTCTTTCTGTTGCTGTGGCTGACTGCGTTGCCGCTCATTCTGCCTTTTCCGCATACACTACAAACTCTGGACATATACTGTACCTCCTAATTTGAACGATTGATATTCTAACAAATATAAATAGGTTTTGCAACTGATTTGCATAAAATTTGTGATTTAGTTGCAAAAAATTATCTAATATAGTAATATTTTAGAAAAGGTAAAGATATGTCGCTTTCAACTTCAAACAAGTTTGGCAAAATATCCATAAGCGAAGAGGCTATGCAAACCGTTGCTAGTCATGCGGCTCAGGATTGTTACGGCGTGGTGGATTTGGTCTCACGCCGTTTCAGCGATAACATCGGCCAACTTCTCGGAAAAAATCAACTCGGCAAAGGTGCGCTCGTCCAAACGGTCGACGACCTCATCTATGTCGAGCTTTTTGTTGTGTTGAAATTGGGAGTTAATATAGAAGCGGTTAAAAAGTCCCTTGCGGATGCGGTCAAGTTCTCGCTTGAATCTTTTACGGGCATGCGCGTAAAACGCGTTCATGTCAATGTCGTAGGCATTCGCGTGTGATAGGTATATACAAAAATGATAAGAATTGACGGATTAAAATTCAAAGAAATGCTCCAGGGCGGCGCGAAAGCTCTTGAAATGAACAAGGCTATCGTTGACGAACTCAACGTTTTTCCCGTTCCGGACGGAGATACAGGCACAAATATGTCAATGACGCTTGCATCTGCCGTCAGAGAAGCAAACGCTTGCGAGTCGTTGCTCATCGACGAAATCGCACTTGCGTTTTCAAAAGGAGCTTTGAGAGGCGCAAGAGGCAACTCCGGCGTTATCTCCTCACAGATTTTCAGAGGCTTTGCGGTTGCTTTGGAGGGCAAGGCAGACCTCAATGCAAAAACTTTTGCCGAATGCCTGAAAAACGGCACCGAGATTGCGTACAGCGCAGTCACAAAGCCCAAAGAAGGCACTATTCTGACCGTTGTCAGAGCAATGGCCGAAGAAGCTCAAAGCGCAGCGAGAGGCAAAAAGATTGAATTTGAGCCTTTCCTCAAAAGAGTTATAGATGCAGGCGAAGAAGTCTTGCAAAAGACGCCCGAGATGCTACCCGTGCTTAAAAAAGCAGGCGTTGTAGACGCAGGCGGCAGAGGCCTTGTGACTGTTTTTGACGGCATGTACCGCACGCTTGTGGGAGAGGAACTCGTGCTTATAAGCGGCGGCAAAGTCGCAACAGAACAAAGCGCGCCGCTCGTCGCTCCGCAAGAAGAGTTCGATCCGCTCGAAAACGATTACGAGCATATCACTTTTCAATATTGCACCGAGTATTTCATCACGCACCTCAAAAACGAGGTTACGACGGCGGCAATCAATAAGTACAGAGATTATCTTATGACAATCGGCGATTGCGTGCTTGTCATTGGCGATACCGACCTTGTAAAAACCCACGTTCATACAAATCATCCCGACCGTGCGCTCAAAGCGGCTCTTGCGCTCGGCGAGCTTGACGGCGTAAAAATCGAGAATATGCTTGAACAAAACCGCAAAATTCATGCGAACGACAAGCCCGAAGAGGAAGTTGAACTCAAAGATTACGCGATGATTTCCATCTGCTCGGGCGAGGGCATGGCAAACATATTCAAGGATTTGATGGTGGATATAGTTGTAGAGGGCGGTCAGACGATGAATCCCAGCGTCGACGATATTCTCAAAGCGATAAACGACGCAAAAGCCGAAAACGTATTTGTGTTGCCCAACAACTCAAATATCATTCTTGCCGCAAATCAGGCAAAAGAACTTGCAAAATCGAATGTATTTGTTATCCCGACAACAAATATGCCGGAAGGAATCTCCGCATCTCTCGCTTTTGACTCGGACGTTGCACCCGAGGAAAACTTCGACAATATGTGCGAAGCAATAAAAGGCGTAACCTGCGCAGAGATAACGCACGCCGTGCGTTCCACTCGCATGAACAGATATTCCGTAAAAGAAGGGGATATTATCGGAATTTGCGACAAAAAAATCGTTGCAAAAAGCCAAAATGTTGAAGACACAACGCTTGACACGATAAGAAAAATCGCAAAAGACAAGGATATGCTGACTCTTTATTACGGAAAAGACGTTTCCGACGAAGACGCAAACGCGCTCATGCAAAGAGTCACGGAAGAGTTCGATTGGCTCGAAACCGCATGTTATCCCGGCGGTCAACCGCATTATTACTACATAATTTCGGCAGAATAATATGCTTACGTTGCGCGATGTCAAAGGCGTCGGGGACGCAACAATAAAAAAACTTCATGACCTTGATATACATTCGGTATTCGAGGTCTTTTCTTTTTTGCCCCGAAAATATATTGATTTGAAAGAACCGGTTAAGGTCATGGACGCCGAACCCAACCAACTCTGTTTGCTGGAAGGCAGAGTAGAAAACGTATCATCGGTTACAAAATCTAAAACCAGATCTTTTTTTGTTATATTCAGCGACAACCTCGCAAACAACAAAGTATTTTTCAAAGCGATGTTCTACAATATGCCGTTCTTGCACGACGGATTTGAAAAGGGGCAGGAATACAGGCTTCTTACAAGGCTTACAAACGATTTGGGTTCGCTGACCGTTGTCAATCCCTCAATAGAAAAAATCGAAAGAATATCCAAACTTGACGGTATCTATACCTTGTATCCGCTCGGCAGCGTTATGGGACAAAACGCTTTCAAAAATATCGTTTATTCCGCACTGGACAGCTTAAAGGGCGCACACTATGAGGGAAGTCTTGCCAAGGTAAACAAAGATTTGGCATTGTGTTTCGAGGCGGCACACAGACCGACAAGTTTGAATATCGCCGATAGGGCGATAGATTCGCTTGCGTCGATTGATTTGGCAATCGTTTTGTCAATTTACAGAAAACTTCGCAGGAGTACTCAAAAATCGAGGAAAGTATTTTATAATTTTGAGAATTTTAGAATACTTGATTATGTTTCGACGCTAAATTTTGAACCGACCGACAGTCAGTTTCAGGCTTTTGAGGATATTTATTCCGACATGAATTGTGACAAATATATGTCGAGAATTGTCAGCGGCGACGTCGGAAGCGGAAAAACGGCAGTCGCATTTTTTGCAATGTACGCAGCAGTTAAGGGCGACAAACAAGCGGCTCTTATGGTCCCCACGGAAATTCTTGCCAAGCAGCATGCAAAGAAGTTTGCTCAAATCGCAAGCGACACGGGAATCAGATTTGCCTTGCTTACGAGTTCGCTGTCTCAAACAGAAAGACGAAAAGTGCTTGCGGGACTGAAAAACGGCTATTATCAATGCGTAATCGGCACAAATTCACTTGTATCGGACGACGTCGAGTACCAGAACCTTGCGCTCGCCGTCATCGACGAACAGCATAGATTCGGCGTAAACGACAGAGCAAGGCTCGAACAAAAGGGTGCGGTCGACGTATTGAGCCTGACGGCAACCCCGATACCTCGCTCTATGGCGTTGACATTTTATGAGGACATTGCTATTTCGCATATAAAAAAGAGGGAAGAAGCTAAAACAAACGTTTCTACAAAAGTATACGACGATTTACATTCTGCCGTCGACTTTGTCATCGACAAATTGAAGAGGGGTAAACAAGCTTTTATCGTTTGTCCGTCTATTGTGGACGCAGAGGGCAACAATTTGATGTCGATTGAAAGTTTTTTGAGAGATTTCGGCAATCTATTCAGTGATTTTCCAATTTGCGTGATGCACGGAAAACTGAGAAACGATGAAAAAGAACAGGCGATGGCAGACTTTTCGAGCGGAAAAACGCAACTTTTGATTGCAACAACCGTCATAGAAGTCGGAATCGATACAAAAGCAAGCGAGATTTTGATTTTGAACGCGGATAGATTCGGGCTTTCTTCTTTGCACCAGTTGAGAGGGCGTGTAGGACGTGACGGAAGTGAAGCTCATTGTTTGTTGCACTCGTCAAATAAGGGCGAAAGGGCAATTCAACGTCTTGAAACTCTTGAAAAATCAAACGACGGACAATATCTTGCCGAAATGGATTTTGCCATGCGTGGCGCGGGGGATTTTCTCGGAGTCAAGCAAAGCGGCCGTTCGCTTACGCCGATTTTTTCATTGCAAATCAATGCGCAAATCCTCTCAAACGCAAAAGAATACGCCGAGAAAAACCTTTCAAACTTGTCATTAAGCGAACTTTTGGCTCTTAGTAGAACTTCAAAATCCGGAATAGACGATTTTCTTGCCGAACTCGGAGCCGTTACGCTCAACAGCTGACAAGACGCATAATGTATTTTTAATATTTGTCAACCGATTTTTTCATTTGTGTTTGTTCAACATAATACGCCCGTTTGACATATTCTTGAAATGTGATATAATATTTATAAATGGTGGTGCAGTATTCTAGTCAGATTCCACCGACTCGGAGGCGGGGGTAAAATATCGCCGAAGGGCATATCGATGAAGTTTCTGGTGATGGCTTCTTTTGCCCAAATTGGGGCTGTTGCTGGGAGTTAAGGTTATTGGGCGGCTTGCAACGGCATGCAAACCCCGTCCCCAATTTCCGTGGAGACCCGACTCGGTAGACGAGGTAATATTCGCTTACTGACCGGGGTTAAACCTGATATGCGGTGCAACTGCGCTGTGTACAGTGTAGCCTGCTTTGAGTGATTTGGAGGGATCAAGGAACCACGCTTCTCGGCGTTGCGCAACAACGAGGGGCGATCGCCTTGTGAAATCCTCTTTGCAAAAAAAGATAAGGGCGGGCGGAATCTGTCAAGGAAATCTTCTAGACTGTTCATGCGAGACGACTCGGGGATTATAGTGTGCTCTAAGTGGCGATTCGGTTTCTCTTTGAGATGGTTCATGCAATAGGAAACTTCTCGGACGGCGACGACGAGTTTTGAACCAGGGAAAACCTACCGAACCTATGGCGCAAGGTTTACCCGAGACGTTGCCACCATTACATAGTTATTTTTGAGGTATATATGCAAACTCCAAACAACGATTTTGACGGCAATTCTCCCTCGTTTGAGCAATCCTCGGACGATGGTGCTATTTCAGACGATACGCAAAAAACCTCTTTTCATAATTCAGACAATCAAAATTCGGATTCCGAACACGCTGAAGTCAAACACTCCTGCGACAAAAACATCGACAAAGCAAAATGTTGTTCTCATCCACAAAAAAAGGACGACAAAGATATTGTTGCGGATGCAAAATGTTCGGATAAATCTCAAAAAGACGACAAAAAGAAGAAAACATCAAAAAAGAAACGCAACATTTGGTGGATAAAAGCTACGATTATTTCACTTGTTTTGTCGGCATTTTTCTCATATTTGAGCGAAATTGTGTCAAACGCAAATCAAATCGTAGTCGTAGTCGTTCTGTTGGCATTTTTGATTTTGTCGGGTATATTGTTCGACGCAATCGGCGTTGCGGTCACCTCTTGCGATACAACGCCGATTATTTCAATGGCGTCGCGCAAAGTTTACGGCGCAAAAACCGCGCTTTGGCTCACCAAAAACAGCGATACGGTGTCAAGTGTCTGCAACGATATCGTAGGCGATATTTTCAGCATTATATCGGGTGCGTGTTCTGCGGCGTTGGTCGTCAAAATCACAATGAGCCTTGAACAAACGTGGCAAATCGTGCTGTCTATTGCGGTTTCTGCAACCGTTTCGGCAATGACGATAGGCGGCAAGGCGTTTATGAAGAAAATCGCAATCGACAACTCAAAAGACTTTGTTATGTTTGTCGCAAGAGTGCTTGCGGTATTCAACAAAGAGGAAAGAAAAATCCGCAAAAAACAAAAAGAATCGAAAGCAAAAGACAAACACGATGAGAAATCAAGAGAGGATATAAACGTAAAATAGAATCTGTTTTGGCGTTTTAAGGCATAAAAAGAAATGAGAATCGACAAGTACCTGCAAAATAAGTTTTGCTTAAAATCACGCACGTATGCCGAAAACCTGATTAAAACAGGCAGGGTGCGTTTGAATGGGAAAATCATCTCCAAATCTTCTTTTGACGTGAGCGAAAAAGACGAAATCGAAATTCTGAACGACGAGAATTACGCCTCGCAAGGCGCATATAAACTTGAAAAAGCATTCGAGGATTTCAAAATCGACGTAAAAGACAAAAATTGTGCGGATATCGGTTGCTCAAACGGAGGCTTTACCGATTGTTTGCTTCGTCACGGCGCAAATCACGTGCTTGCCGTCGACGTTGCCGAATGCGCCCTTGACGAAAAACTGTTGAATAGCGGCAAAGTCGATTTTTTGAAGGCAAACGCAAGAGAATTGCCCAAAAATCTCGATAAAGTTGATTTTCTTTGCAGTGACGTGAGTTTTATATCCCTCAAACTCGTTTTGCAATCGATGTTCGATTTGCTCAAAGCAGGCGGTGAAGCCGTTGTGCTTGTAAAACCTCAGTTCGAACTCGACAGTACTGCCCTGACAAAACGCGGCATAGTCGCCGATGAAAAGCTGCGAATAAGGGCGGTGGAAAGCGTAAAAAGTCATGCAATCGCCATAGGCTTCGAAATTCTCGGCTTTTCAACGTCGCCTATACGATACGAGAACAAAAACATCGAATATCTCTTATATTTGAAAAAGAATCGAGTTATTTGACTGTTTCGATTGTCACAACAAAAATCTATAAAAAAAACACGCTCGGCGTGTTTTCATTTTTTATTGTCGTTTGAAGGTTTCGGCTCGGTTGCATCGGTTTGCGTATCCTTTGCATCGGATTGTGCGTCCTGAACTTTGTCGTTCTTTGCCTTTTTGGCTTTCTTTTTTGATTTTTCCTCTTCGACAGGCTGATTTTTTGCCTTGCGTTTGAGTTCATCGGGATTGATATTCTTGGTTTTTTTATTTTTGGCTGCTACGACCAATCCCAAAATAAGCGCGCCGAAAAACACGCCGGATAGACCTGCGACAAGTTTTGTTGCAAATTCGGATATGGAAATAATCGTTTGAATCATACCTCAATTATACAAAATGCTTGAAATATGTCAACCGATACAGTGCAATTGAAGATTTGAGTGTGATATGAGTGGTCTGTATAGGGTGTCTCGATAGAGGATATATAATAACATATCGGTTGATATAATTCGTTTGCGATTCAATTAAAATTTGCATTTTGTATAAAATTATAAATTTTATTCAATTTTTTAATAAAAGTTGTATTTATACTTGAATAAAACGGTGAGTTGTTGTATACTTTTTTTACTTATGAAAACGAAGATTGCAATTTTTACCAAAGCGGAATCATCAGCCGAAACTAAAGCAATTATAGCCGGGTTGCAAAATTACGGCGGTTTTGATATATGCGAAGTCAAAAGCGGACAAGACGTCCCCTCGGACTGCGACAATCTCGTTGTTTTCGGCGGTGACGGCACGGTTTTGGAAGCGGTGAAAAACTTGCGTGAAGGCGTCATTGTCACAGGAATCAACGCCGGCAATCTCGGATTTTTGACTCAATTCGAAAAAGATTCTTCAATAGACAGTATCATTGCAGGCATAAAAAGCGGAGAATACGAAAAAAGATTGACGCTGCAAGCATGTTGCGATAATTTTTGCACGTCTGCTCTCAACGAAATCGTGCTCAGAACCGCAACGTCGCGACCGGTGTTTATCGACGTTTATGTGGATGGCAAATTTGTCGATTCATATCATAGCGACGGGGCAATCGTATCGTCGCCCACAGGCTCAACCGCATACTCGCTTTCCGCAGGCGGCCCAGTACTTGCCCCCGACGTCGACGCAATAGTAATTATTCCGATTTGCGCACACTCGCTTCATTCTCGTCCGCTTGTTGTAAGTTCGAATTCCCGAATCGAACTCGAACTTATTGACGGGGAAAACGCAACGCTTTGTTGCGACGGCGAAAACATTGCAAACATTAAGGGCAACAAATGTATTACAATTGAAAAATCCCGCAAATCCATCAGGTTTTTGGCGGTAAAAGAGGACAATTTCTACAAAAAGCTCCTCACAAAAATGAACAGATGGGGATCTGTCGATCCCAGAGGATAAGGTATATATTATGGCAAGAGCAAACAGACAACTCAAGATTTTGGACATCATTTCAAAACATGACGTGGACACACAGGAAGAGCTTGTGGATTATCTGCGCAGCGAAGGCTTTTCGGTTACGCAAGCTACAGTGTCCCGCGACATCAAGGAAATGGGCATTATAAAGACGCTTTCAAGCGACGGAAGACATTATAAATATGCGGCTCAGCAAACCAAAGAGGCAAGTGCGGCGGATAAGTTTTTGAGCATGTTCAAAAACACCGTGATTTCGATAAAAAGTTCGGGCAATCTCATTGTTCTCAAAACAGAGACGGGTAGCGCAGGACCTGCCGCCGAGCTTATCGACAAACTTTCGTACGACGAAGTTTTGGGCGTCATAGCCGGCGACAACACAATCTTTGTTGCCGTTGACGGAATCGAACACGTAGATATGATTCGCAGACGACTTGAAGATCTCCTTGAAGCAAACAGACTTTTCAACTGATTATGTATCGTAATCGTGCTTTTTGATATCGGTATCAAAGGCGGTGAAATATGCTTTGTCAACTTTCAATCGAAAATATTGCGCTCATCGACAAGCTGTCGCTTGAATTAAAGGACGGCTTGAATATTCTGAGCGGTGAAACAGGCGCGGGCAAGTCAATCATTATTGACTCGCTCAATTTCGTGCTGGGCGAGCGTGCGGACAAGTCGCTCATCCGCTATGGGACGGACAAAGCGAGCGTCGAGGCGGTGTTTGAAGAATATATCACGCCGGCTGTAAGCTCATATCTCGACGATTTGGGGATTGAAACGGAGGATGTGCTTGTTATTCGCAGAAAAATGAGCATTGACGGCAAAAACGAGTGCAGAATAAACGGTAGAATTTCAACCCTTTCGACTCTGAAAGGTCTGACCGAACTTCTTGTGGATATTCACGGTCAGCACGAGCATCAATCCCTTTTGAAAAGTGCAAACCATATCTCGCTTCTTGATAAACTCGGCGAAAAGAATATCGAAAAACTCAAAACCGAAGTCGAAAGCGATTTCAAAGATTATTCCTCCTTAAAAAAGGAGTTTGCGCGTTTTGGCAATAGCGACGAAAGAGAGAGAAAACTGGATATTCTGACTTTTCAAATCGATGAAATTGAAAAAGCCGATGTAAAAGACGGTGAAGAGGATGAACTCTTGACCGCTCGCAAACGTATCCGCAACATGGAAAAAATAATTTCCGCACTCGAAGGAGCGAAGAATTTGCTTGACGGATACGATTCTCAAAGCGTGAGCGCGTCGATAAAAAATTCGGTATCGCTGCTCAATACGATATCTTCCTTTGACGACGACATCCAACCGATAGCCGATAGACTGGATTCTTGCAAGGTCGAAATCACAGACATAAGCGAAACGCTTGCCGATATGCTTGAAAGACTCGATTTCGACTCGCGCTCGGCAGATAAAATAGAGGAAAGATTGGAAGTTGTACGCTCGATTTTGCGCAAGTACGGCGGAAGTTTCGAGTCATTGCAAAAGTTCTATGATGAGGCGAAAAAAGAGGCAAATATCCTTGCCAATGCCGCCGAAAGAGTTGAGGAACTTGAAATCGAAATCGACAAAGCCGCAAAAAAACTGCTCGGAAGCGCAAAAAATCTCTCGCTCGAAAGACGAAAGGTTGCGGATAAATTTGAAAAAGACATCATGAAAGAGCTTTGCGACTTAGGTATGAGCGGTTCGACGTTCAAAGTCGAGATGACGACAAAGGAGGATGTCGACGATATATCCGCAAACGGTATGGACAGCGTTGAGTTTATGATTTCGCCAAACGTCGGCGAGCCGCTCAAACCGCTTGCAAAGATTATTTCGGGCGGTGAAATGTCAAGATTTATGCTTGCCTTCAAGAATATCCTTGCTGGCGTAGACGACATCGGAACAATGGTTTTCGACGAGATAGACACGGGCATTTCCGGCAATATATCGCAAGTCGTGTCCGAAAAAATGTGCAATATATCGCGCGCGCGTCAAGTCATTGCGGTCACACATATGCCGTCGCTTGCCGCTATGGCCGACAATCATTACCTCATTTCAAAATCCACCGAAAACGGAAAAACTCTCACGCATGTTGACTTGCTTGACGATGACACGGATGAAGTGGCAAGGCTTATCGGCGGCAACGACTATTCGATATATGCCGTTCCGCATGCAAAAGAAATGAAAGCAAACGCACAAAGATACAAAAATTCTCTTAAAAACGAAAAGAACTAACGGGAAGAAAAAACGTAATCATATGATTTGCTCAACGTACCGTTCTTGATACTTTAATACGGCGAAAAATAAGAATACATTGAAAAATCAGTTTGTTATCTTATAAGCCGAATACATGAAAAAAGAAGGCTCATGCGCCTTCTTTTTTCATGTGCGAGATAGTCTGTAAGCCGAGTTCTGTCTTGAACGGTCATCTATCTAGGACGTACATTTCTGCACGCCTCAAGCGATATGGGGAGCTTTGCGGGCCGCTTTTTATGCTCCCGATCTTGCATCGAGTGGGGTTTACATCGCGCATTGTCGCCAAATTGCGGGTGAGCTCTTACCTCGCCTTTCCATCCTTACCGCAAAAGCGGCGGTATTTTTCTGTTGCACTGTCCTTGAAGTCGCCTTCACCGGGAGTTACCCGGCACCCGTGCCCTGTGATGCTCGGACTTTCCTCAAATATTTCATGCGACCGTCCGGCTAACTCGCACTAAAATTAAAACACAAACCGCAAAAATTTGCAATCGATTTCAAAAATTAGTTATTCTAATAATATTTTTAATATCGATTGTCAATAATATGTGCATGGCTTATATACTTACCGCAATCGTTGTATCGGTGTTTTTGATAGGATACCTGCTTGTCAAAAAAAGACCGCAAGAAGGGTGTTTTTCTACGCTAAAAGATACCGAATACCTTGAAAAATGCAAGGCATTTGTTTTTGATATGCAAACGCCATCAAAGGGGAGCAGTATAAAAGACGCATATTACAAACGACATATAAAATTGTTGCTGTTTTTGCTCAAACAAAAAAAATATAAGGGATTGTTTTCGGATTTTTGCGATGACCGGCAAACAATCGATGTGCTTCTGAAAATCGACTTTGCCAAACTTTGCGACAATCCGAGTGTAAACTGTCAGCCGAGAAACGTATCCGTTGCAAAACTTTGTTTGTCGTCGGCGAATTGGATTTTTACCGAAGACAGAGTCAGGACGCTCGTCAACGAACAAAATAGATTCAAAACGCTTACTTTTTGTGAAATTTCCACAATGAAAGAAGCGTTTTTGTATGCAATACTTGAAAAAACCTACTTTGTTCTTGAAAACTTAAATACAATCGCAAAAGTATCAAAAATCGCAAGAAAATATGTGCGTGACAGCGAATTTGTGCAAAGCAACAAAAAATATAAGAGTTATTCAAAGTCCAAATTGTTTTTGGAGCTTTGTATGATTGAGGCAAATTACACAAAATCGAACAAGGGAAGTCTTGACGGAGTCATTGACGGATTGTATGCAACTTTTGCGCATCTGTCGGACAGCATACAAAGCGTTCTGCACTTCGATTTTTCGAGATATTATACGCCGCTTGAAATATACGATAAATTTGAAAGTTTTGAGAGTGCGAGCGAAAAAGAAAAATACGCATTTTTATCGCTTGCGAGCAAACTGAGCGACAAAGAAAACCTCGATGAATTTATGTATGCCATTCGCCTTGAAAAATATATGCAGAGTGCGTCGGCAGGGCATAATAAGGTCAAAAAAATCAGCGTGTTGTCGACAGCCGTGTGTATAATCACTCATAAAAAAGATATATCAATGCTTGCGGCGGCTCTGAATTCGGATTTTTTTATGAGCATATTTTTTGGCTGTAAAAAAAACATAACCAACAAAAGTATTTCAAAAATTATTGATTTTGAGAATAGTTTTGAGCCAATCTATAAATTTGAAAACCTAAATTTCGGTATATCGACATCGGGCAATGTTTTAAGAGTTTGTCCGCACTTGCCACGCAATATTGTCAAAGCGGATGTGGTTTTTGAAAATAACGGTATAAATCACTCGATGCATCTCAAGCGCGGCGACGATACTAAGGTTTATTTGGGAAACACAAATATCGAAGGAACAAAATTTATAAAACTGTCCGACAAACCGATTGATGTGACTGTCATAGTAAAAAAATAAAAGACGAAACAAGCAATTGAGAACATAATTTTATAAAAAAAAGAAATGAGCGTCGTAAGACTTGCGTCCGCCGAAATCGCATGCAATAGCTGTGCGCATCTCATTTCTCGGGGTTATTGTATTTTGTTCCAATCTTAATGTCGAGTGTAAAACTTTTTATCTGAAATCAACAGACATAAACAGCGAAAATCGTTGTCTTTTTAGCTTTTTAATCGGTTTTGGCACAATTTGTTGACTTATCGATGTTATATTGATATTATTTTAAGGATAATTATCGCACGCGTATATACGCATGCGTGCATTTTTAGGAGTTTTTATGAAAGAAAAAATGGACGCTATCAAAAACGCCGCACTCGACATGATCGAGAAAGCTCAAACGTCGCAGGATCTCAACGACGTCAGAGTGAAGTATCTCGGCAAAAGCGGCGAAATTTCTCTCCTTATGAGAGATATGGCAAACGTGCCGAAGGAAGAACGCCCTTTCATGGGCAAACTCGTCAATGAATTGCGCACGGCGGTGGAGAGTGTTCTCAACCAAAAGACGCAACTTGTCGAAGAACAAGAAAAACTTGCTCGTCTGAAAGCGGAAGAAATCGACGTTACTTTGCCCTCGAATCGTGAAAATCTCGGGACTTTGCATCCGCTCACGCTGATCACCAGAGAGCTTGTAGACATATTTTCGGGCATGGGATTTTCCGTTGTCGAAGGACCTGAAATAGAAAGCGACCTTTATAACTTTCAGCTTCTCAACGTGCCGAAAGACCATCCGGCAAGGGATATGCAGGATACGTTTTATATCAATGACAATATCGTACTACGCACCCAAACCTCAGCGGTTCAAGCGCGCGTTATGCAGGCAGGTGCGCCGCCTATACGTATAATCTCGCCGGGCAAGGTGTACAGAAGCGACGACGACGCGTCCCACAGTCCTATTTTCAATCAATTCGAGGGGCTTGCAATCGACAAACATATCACCATGGGCGATTTGCAGGGGTGCTTGCAAACCTTTGCAGAAAAACTCTTTTCAAAAGACACCAAAGTCAGGCTTCGTCCGTCGTACTTTCCGTTTACCGAGCCGTCGGTTGAGGTTGACGTAACTTGCTCGATGTGCCACGGAAAAGGTTGCAGAGTATGCAAAGGCACGGGATGGGTTGAAATTCTCGGCGCGGGTATCGTCAATCCGCATGTTCTGGATATGTGCGGAATAGACAGCAAAGAATACGGCGGATTTGCGTTCGGATTCGGCATCGACCGTATCGCCATGATAAAATACGGCATCCCGAACATCAAAATGCTCTATGAAAACGACGTGCGTTTTCTTAAGCAATTCAACTGAGGAGGCGCAAATATGTTAGTACCTATTTCCTGGCTTAAAGACTATGTGGACATAAACGTTTCAATCCCGACTCTCGCAAAAAAACTTGTCGGAATCGGTTTTGAAGTGGAAGATATTATTTATCAAGAACAACAGGCAACAAACGTTGTCGTCGGCAAAATCGTAAAGGTCGAGCAGCATCCCAATGCGGACAGATTGAGAGTCACTCAAATCGACATCGGCTCAAAAACCATTCAGGTTGTCACAAACGTTCCCGTTGTAGGGGGCGAAACAATTGCCGTTGCGCTTGACGGAGCGCGCCTTGCAGACGGACATAACATTGTCAAGGGCGAACTTCGCGGTGTTGTCAGCGAGGGCATGCTTTGCGGTCTGGAGGAAGTCGGCTTGACGGAAGATGACGTCCAAAACCAAAAAACAGGCGATATAATTCGCTTTGAAGCAGGCACGGAGCTTGGTCAAAACGCACTCAAAGCACTCGGTCACGACGACGTTATCCTCGACGTGAGCGTCACTGCCAATCGTCCCGACTGCAACAGTATTTACAAAATGGCAAAAGAGGTTGCCGTTGCGCTGAAAACCGATTGCAGAGAACCCGTAATAGATTATAAAGTAACCTTGCCCGATACTAATGTTTCGGATATGGTGAGCGTAGAGGTGCAAAATCACGAGCTTTGCCCGAGATATATGGCTGCAGGCGTGAAGAATATCAAAATATTCCCGTCGTCGCAAAAGATAAAATCAAGGTTGAGAGCGGTAGGAATCCGCCCGATAAACAACATCGTTGACATCACAAACTATGTTCTTATCGAAATCGGTCAACCTATGCACTCCTTTGACAAGAGAGAGCTTACGGGCAATAAAATCGTCGTTCGCAACGCAAAGCAGGACGAGATTATCGTCACGCTGGACGGCAAAGAAAACAAACTTTCGGACAGTATGCTTGTCATTTGCGACAGCGACAGACCTGTTGCCGTTGCGGGCATAATGGGCGGCGCAAACAGCGGAATACAAGCAGATACCCGCGAAGTCGTTTTCGAAGCGGCAAAATTTGCGAGAGATAACGTGCGTCGCACGTCGCGTGCGCTCAATTTGCGCTCGGACAGCTCCGCAAGATTTGAAAAAGGCATTGACTTCGCGTCGCAGGAATACGGCATCAAACGAGCTTTGACGCTTGTTTATCAAAGCGGTTCGGGCGATATCGTAAACGGTCTTATCGATGTAAAAGTCGATTATCAAACCTTGCGTGAAATACCGTTCACCACAAAGAAATTATCCGAAATTCTCGGCTGTAAAGTGCCGAAAAACACGCTTGTTTCCATACTTGCAAGGCTCGGTATACAAGTAAAAGACGAGGGCAAACAACTTGTCGCGCTTGTAAAAGAGGACAGAGAAGACATAGTCGGAGTCAACGACATTGCCGAAGAGTTTATCCGAGTGTACGGTTACTCTCATATAAAGCCAACTCTCTTCGAGTTTGCGGGGCTTGCAGAGGGCGGTCTTCCCGACAAAAACAAGTTTGTCAATATTGTCAAAGACACTCTTATGGCATGCGGTCTTATGGAGAGCGTAACATACTCGTTCACCTCGCCGAAGTTCGTATCTCTTTTGAATCTTGACGAAAATGACAAGGCAACAGATGCGATTCGCCTAAAAAATCCGCTCGGAGAAGCACTCAGCGTAATGCGCACAACCCTTGTTCACAGCATGATAGAAACAATGGTTTACAACGCAACGCACTTCAACAAGAGCGCAAGACTGTTTGAGGTTGCAAACGTATATTTGCCAAAGAGTTTGCCTCTTGAAGAATTGCCTGACGAGGAGAGCAGGCTTTGTATAGGCGAATACGGCGACGGCGCCGACTTCTTTGAGCTTAAAGGCACAGTTGAACAAGTTTTCAGGACACTGCATATAGACGCAAAATACGCTCGCGCAAGCAAACCTTTCTTGCATCCCGGCAGAAGCGCAGAAGTTTTTGTAAACGGAAACAGTGTAGGCTATCTTGGCGAATTGCATCCCGACGTTCAAAAGAATTACGGAATCGACAACACTCGCGTATACGTTGCGGAGATTTCTATCGACAAGATTTTTGACAAAAAATGTCTTGAAAAGAGCAAGTGCGAACCTTTCGGAAAATTCCCGAATATCGACAGGGATCTCGCCGTGGTTGTAAATGACGATGTGCTTGCGCAAGATCTCGTAGACGCGGTTAAAGGCGCAAAAATCAGATTCCTTGACGATGTTAACGTGTTTGACGAATACAAGAGCGACCAACTCGGCAAAAACAAAAAGAGCGTTGCAATGAGTTTTTCCTTCTCATCCCTCGAACGCACGCTCACCGATGAGGAAATAGCAACCGAAATGGCAAGGATTTTGTCCGCTTTGAAACGAAAAGCAGGCGCAAAAATCAGATAATTCCGCAAAGCAAACGAAAAATCGTTTCTTTGCGATAAAAACCTTATGTCGCAACACAATTTGTTGCGGCGATGGACAGAACGCAAAAAAAACAATGTTCGATCAAAAAAGTCTGACAACACTCGAATATCCCAAAATACTCGACAGGCTTGCCGCTTTTGCTCAGTCACAGGGTGGAAAGCAGAAGGCAAGAATGCTTGTCCCGTACGAGAAAATCGCCGATGCGACGTATGCGCTTGACGAAACGGCGGAAGCAGATAAAGTGCTTTTTGAATATTCGCTTTCTCCGTCTTTTGCCGTCGACGACATCGGGGATATACTTGTCAAAGCAAAAAAAGGCGCAACGCTGGCAATCCCCGACATAATGAAGGTCGGAAGGTCTTTGCGTGTTTCAAGAAGGCTCAAATATACCATAGACAAGGTGAAAGATTGTCCCATCCTTACCGATATGGCAATGGGACTGTTTGAAAACGAAACTCTTGAAAAAAAGATATTTGACGCGTTTTTGAGCGAAACGGAAGTAGCCGACAACGCATCGGGGGAGCTTAGGGCAATACGCATTCGCATCCGCAAGCTCAACGACAACGTCAGAAGCAAACTTCAACTGTTCATCACCTCGCCGCAATATTCTAAGTATTTGCAAGACAATATCATCACAGTCAGAGGCGATCGATACGTCATACCTGTCAAAAGCGACTGCAAAGGCACTATTCCGGGGCTTGTCCACGACCAGTCCGCTTCGGGCTCTACGCTCTTTGTCGAGCCGATGCAAATCGTCGAGCTAAACAACGAACTCAAAGTCGAACTTGTCAACGAGCAACTTGAAATCGAAAAGATTTTGCGCAATTTTTCCAATCAAATCGAAAGTTGCGCCGACGGTATAACGTACAGTTATAACACCGTTGTCGATATGGATATGGTGTTTGCAAAAGCACAACTTGCACGAGAGTATAAAGCGACAAAACCCGAACTTAATGAGGAGGGGATTATTCGTATAAAGGCGGGCAGGCATCCTCTTATTGACGGCAAAAAAGTCGTTCCCGTTTCGCTTGCTCTTGAAAAAGACGAGAAAATGTTGCTTATTACCGGTCCGAATACAGGCGGAAAAACCGTTACTCTCAAACTTGTAGGGCTATTTACGCTTATGGCTATGAGCGGTTTGTTTATCCCTGCAAAAAGTGCAGATTTATCGATATTTGACGGCGTTTACAGCGATATAGGCGACGAGCAAAGCATTGAGCAAAGTTTGTCTACATTCTCATCGCACATCAAAAACACAATCGTAATATTGAATGTAGTCACGGACAAATCGCTTGTTTTGTTTGACGAACTCGGGGCGGGAACCGACCCCGGCGAAGGAGCGGCGCTTGCGGTGAGTATTGCCGAATACTTGCTCAAAGTCGGCGCAAAATCGTTTATTACGTCACACTTCAACGACCTGAAAGAGTTTTCGCTTGTCACAAAGGGCGTCGTTGCCGCTTCTATGGAATTTGACAGCAACACGTTTTGCCCGACATATAAACTTGTGATGGGCGCAATCGGCTCGTCAAACGCTTTGGCAATCGCAAAAAAACTCGGATTGCCTGACGAGATCGTCGACAACGCAAAGAGCAAAATTTCAGTCGAAAAACGCCAATTCGACAATGTTTTGACCGCAGCCGAAAAAACTCGTATGAAAGCTGCGGAGCTTGTCAACGAGGCTTCAATCGACAGAGAAAACGCCGCAAAAGCGTTAAAAGACGCCGAAACCGAGAAAAAACGTATCGAAGAAAAGAGAGAAAAACTCGACGAAAGCATACGAAAAGAAACAAAGCGTCTTATTGAAAACAGCGTCGAAGAGGCAAACGACATTCTTGATCAAATCAAAGAAATCCTCAACAAACCGGATGTTGAAGATAAGGATTTGTTTGAGGCCAGAAAGTTGAAAAAACAACTCGAAAACATGTCTGCCGAATATGAAAAAGAAGCAGTTGTCGAGGATGTAAAAGACGATTCGCCGCTCAAAATCGGCGACAACGTTTTTGTCAAATCATTGCAAAAGAAAGGGAAACTCATGTCTGTAAATCAAAGAGGCGAGGCTGTCATTGCTTTTGGAAAACTTACAACAAAAGTCAAAAAAGACGATTTTTATAAGGTGAAATGAGATGACCGATCAATATATTCAATCGATTGATGTCGAAGTGAGAAAAAAATCAAAATCGATGCAGTGGGCGGGAATCGGATGTATCCTTGCGTCTTTCGGCTTTGTATTACTGTCGGCGTTTTACAGTTGGTGGTTTATGTTCGGATTTGCCCTATTGGCAGGCTGCGGCGGCATTTTGCTGCATTTTTACAACAAAACCGCAAAAGAGTATTCGTATGAGTTTTCAAAATCAAGACTGCGTATCATATCAAAAGACGTCGTAAACAGACAAAGGGTATATCTTGACTTGCTTTTCAAAGACGCAAAACGCTTTGAAATCATGACAGATATGTATAATGAAAAAAGCGACTTGCTTTGCGCCGATAATGCGTTTGACAGAGGAGTATGGCAAATTGTGTTTGAGGTAGACAATCAAACAAGAAGGTTGTTGTTTACCCCCGACGAGTATATGGTTGCATTGATTGATGAAACCATAAACAACAGAATCGAAAATAACTGATATAATATCGGAAAATCGCTATATGGAAAAGTTGATTTATCTTGACAATGCCGCAACTACAAGGATTTATCCCGAAGTTGCAAAAACCGTACAGACGGAGAGCGTGGAGGATTTTTTCAATCCGTCCGCACTTTACAAACCGTCGGTTGCGTTATCCGTGAAAATTAAAAACGCCCGAGAGAATATAAAATCGGCACTCAAAGCCCCCGAGGGCGAACTGTATTTTTTGTCCGGCGGAACGGAAGCGGACAATACCGCACTTTTCTGCACAAAAAAGCAAAAAGGTAGCAGGATAATCGTCGGCGAGGGAGAACATGACGCAATCCTCAACAGCGCGGCGCAACTTGCGCAACAGGGATTTGACGTAAAATACGCTCCGATAAACCATGACGGCTCGGTGAATATAGATGAATTTGAAAAACTACTCAACGACAGCGTTTCGCTTGTTTCGATAATGCACGTCAGCAACGAAACGGGTGCGGTGAACGACATACAAAAACTCGTCAGGCTTACAAAAAAATACGCACCGAAAGCCGTATTTCATTCGGACGGCGTGCAAGCCTTTGGAAAAATCAAAGTCAATCTTCGAGCATTGGACGTCGATTTATACACAATCTCCGCCCATAAGATTCACGGTCCGAAAGGAATCGGAGCATTGTATGTGAAAAAAGGAGTTTCGATAAAACCGCTTTTGTATGGCGGGGGACAAGAAAAAGGGTTTCGCTCCGGTACGGAAAACGCGCCGTCAATTTTGGGATTTGAGCAGGCTGTGAAGATGTGTGTTGAAAATTTTGATACCGACTATTCCAAAAAACTCGTTTTTAGAGAACAGTTGTTGTCAAAATTGAACGAAAATGTCAAAGATTTGATAGTTTTGTCTCCGAAATCGAATTTTGCTCCGAATATTTTGACGGTTGCTTTTAAGGACGTCAGGGGCGAAGTTTTGTTGCACGATATAGAAGATAAAGGCTTGTTGGTCGGAATCGGATCGGCATGTTCGTCGCACCGTGAGTCAAGATTCAAAGACCTTTTGGGGCTTGACGAAAGTCATAAAGACGGTATTATGCGATTCAGCACATCATATGAAAACGATATAAACGACATCGATTATATTGTTGACACTATAAAATGCAGTCTTGACAAGCTTACAAGCTACAAACGAATTTGATTGGAAACGCTTGGTTCAAAACCGAGTTTTGCAAAACAATGCGGCTAACTCGACGAATATGACAACATAAATACACAAACAATAATTACGGATAGATGTAAATCATGGAAAAAGTCATTATAATCAGATACGGAGAAATCTTCCTTAAAGGCAAAAATCGCGACTATTTTGAAAGCTTGCTTATCAAAAACATCAAACAGTCACTTGCCGGTTTAAGGTTTGATTTTACTCGCTCGCAGGGTAGATATTTTGTCGAGAACTTTGACGTTGACGACGAATTGGAATTTGTAGACAGACTGAAAAAGGTTTTCGGTATTTACTCTTTTTCGGTTGCATACAAGGTCGAAACAAAGGCAAACGAGGATTTTTGCGACGTCAGGGAGTGCATAAAACAACTCGCCGTAAAGACGCAAGATGACTCGTTGCTAAAAGCTCCCAAGTTCAGAGTGACGGTGAAGCGCGCGGACAAGCGTATCCCGCTTGCCTCATATGAAATTGCCGCGAAACTCGGCGGAGTGGTGCTCGCAAATACTTCCTTTAAGGTTGATTTGACAAATTTTGATTATGATTTCCTTGTGGATATGCGTGAAAACGGATATTCGTTTGTTTATAGCGACGTGATTCAAGGTGCAGGAGGGCTTCCCGTCGGGTGTTCAAGCAAAGGATTGATGCTGCTTTCGGGTGGAATCGACTCGCCGGTTGCCGCATATATGATGGCAAAACGCGGTATGAAACTTTGCGCAATCCATTTCTGCTCGCCGCCGTATACATCCGAAAAAGCCAAGGAAAAGGTTGTCGAGCTTCGCAATATCGTGGAAAAATATGCTACCGATATCAAACTCTACGTTGTACCTTTCACGGAAATTCAAATGGAAATCCATAGGGTATGTCCTGCCGAGTTTATGATTACGATTATGCGCAGATTTATGATGCGTATAGCGTCCCTAGTCGCAAAACAAACCGAATGCAAGGCTCTAATTACGGGCGAAAGTTTAGGTCAGGTTGCCTCACAAACGGTTGAAAGTATGACTTCGACAGAAGATTGCGCCGAACTTCCGATTTTCAGACCGCTTATTGCGTTTGATAAGGAAGAAACCATGAATCTGGCTCGCAAAATCGGCACCTACGATACGTCAATCGAGCCTTTTGAGGACTGCTGTACGATTTTCTTACCCAAAAACCCCGTCATCCATCCCAAACTCGACAAAGTGAGAGAAGCGGAAAAGGCTATGGATATCGACGCATTGGTCAAAAAAGCAGTTGACGGAATCGAAGTGCTGTGATGAGATATACGGCTTATATCTACAATTTTGCCGTCAATCTATTTTGACCTTTCACTCTCAAACCAAAAACTCTCGTTCTATATAAACTTCTTTTTCAGACATAGAACGGGCAGTGGGATTGCAGGTGACAAAACACTCGACTTTGTACCTGACAAAATCGTTTAATACAAGCGGCGCATCGAATAAGTGAAGTGAGCCGCTTGTTTTTCCGTCAACAGACGATAAAATCGTTTCTCCCGTCATGTCGATTCTGGAAACTCTGTATGAATATATTTCATCGGTATTTATCGTAATCGTCACGCCGTTTGCGTTTTTTTCAACGTAAAAATCCGATTTTTCCGGTGGCACAATGTCAAAACACGAGGACATCTTGTATTGATTGTCAATTGAAAAAATCTCTTGTTTTCGATATTCTGACGGGGTATTATCGTTTGCAATCATGACCGACCTGTTTTGCTTTGTGGCATATAAATCAACATCCAACACCACTGAAGAATTACTCTTTTTTATCGTTTTTTCAAGTCTGTGTTCTTTTTCAATCGTTTGCCATACATTTAAGCAATGTTTTGTTGAAAATCCTCCGCCTTTTTCATTCATTCCGTCATCCGAGCCATGCCAAACTATAACGGTGAAGTCATTGTTGTAACTTGCGCACCATGCGTCCGAGTTCTTTCCGTCTTGACGCTCGACCGTGCCTGTTTTTGCGCAAACATCGAAGTCAAGTGCCGACAAAGTGATTGCGGTGCCGTCCTTGACGGTATCCAATAACGCGGAGTTTATCTGGTCGCAAGTTGAAGCCTTCAAGGCTTTTTGCAATGCCGCTCGATTGTCGGAATAGATTTTTCTATCGTTTTTGGTCACATAATTTATAAAACTTGCTTTTTGAAAATTTCCTTCGTTTGCAAAAGTTGCATATGCGTCGGCAATCTCTTTTAATTGAACGCCGTTTGATATCGCTCCGAGGGCGAGAGCGTAGTTTTTATCCGCCTCCGAAGAGTATATGCCCAATTTTTTAAGATAATCGACAGAATTATCCACGCCGATGTAGCTCATTGTTTTGACCGATACGCTGTTCATCGACTTTTTGATTGCTTGTCTTATAGTCGTATCTCCGTAATAGATGTCGCCGTAGTTTGTCGGTGAAAAATCCCCGTATGAAACCCTCTCGTCGGTTATGGGAGTTGCAAGCGTAACAACATTCATGTCGAGCGCGGGCGCATATACGGCAAGCGGTTTCAGACTCGAACCTGCCTGCCTTTTTGCCTGATAGGGAAGATTTGACCAATATGCCGCTACCGAATGATTGTCGTTGTTCAAAACTATAACGGCGCTGTCGATTTTGTCAGTCGAATACAAACTTGAATTTTTGCCGATCGATGCAATTTGTCGTTGTAAATTCAAGTCGAGATTGAGATATATCTTAAATGCGGAATTCGACAACTCGTATTTGGTGATATCAAATTTGTCGCATATTTCATTTATTGCCGAATTTATATATAAATCGCAAATACGACCGTTTAGAGTGCCGCTTTTCGTTTTGTTTTTTGCGGATATCAAGGGCAAAACCGTCGTTTTTTCAAAAGTATCGTTGTCGATATATCCTTCTTTTTTCATTACGGACAGAACAAGATTTCTTCTTGAAACACACTGATTTTCATCCGAAAACGGCGAATATTTTTTAGGATTTTTGACGATTCCGGCAAGGGTGGCACATTCTGCCAGATTCAACTCGTTCAACCCTTTGTCGAAATACAGTTTCGAGGCTTGTTTTACACCGTATGCGCCGTTGCCGAAGTATATAACCGACAGATACATTGCAAGAATTTCGTCTTTTGAATACTCTTTTTCAATATTGGACGCAATTGCAATTTCTTTGAGTTTGCGACTCACGGTTTTCTCGTGGCTTAAATGCGTGTTTTTGACAAGCTGTTGAGTTATCGTTGACGCGCCCTCTTTGAGAGATTGCGATTTTATGTTGCTAAAAAGCGCGCCCGCCATACGGACGACATCATAGCCTTTGTGTGTATAAAATCGCTTGTCCTCCAAAGCAACAAACGCATTTTTTAGGTCGGAAGGTATGTCGCCCGGGTTGATATAGTTTTCCTCGATATAAGGCAGTTCATTGCCGTTTATATCATAAAACACCGGCGCCGCCGTTGCGGTTGGCAACAAATTTTTGTCCGGTCTTTGACTTTGCGACCAAACTGCAAACACTCCGAGCGCAACGGATATACAAATAAGAGGCGTCAAGAACACGAAAGACAGCGCAATTGCGACTTTGCGTTTTGCGTGTTTTTTTTCTTGGGGTGAAAGGTTTTTTTCGTTTTTGATTTTTTTCATCCAATTTATTATTGTTTTATCGCCCGAAATTATGTATAATAAGTTTTTGATAAATATATTGCGCACATACGCATATGCGCCTATGTATATACGAGAATGGTTTTCGGCACGATTGTTTTTGCCGAAAATAAAGGAAACAAATGACAAAGCACTACAAAATCAATACGTACGGTTGCCAGATGAACGTACACGAAAGCGAAAAAATCGCAGGCATACTCGAAAAAATGGGGTATGTCGAATGCCCCGAAAGCGAAAATCCCGACGTCATCGTGTTCAACACCTGCTGTATACGCGACACGGCAGAGAGACGCGCGCTCGGCAATATCGGCGTGACAAAGGCAGAAAAAAAACGTAATCCCGATCTTATTTTGGCAGTCGTGGGATGTATGCCGCAACAAGACGGCGTGAAAGAGAATATCAAAGAAAGATTTCCCTATGTCGATATCGTTCTCGGCACTCGCAATATCGCCGAGCTTGAAGATGAGATAAAAAAGGTCGTCGAAGCAAGAAAAAATATAAAAAAACGCAGCGACAAAAAGTATCGCTGTTTCGACGTAACTCAACCTGCCGATTATCTCGATATAGATGAAAAGACGCCTCAAACTCGCACCAGTTTTCCCAACGCATGGGTGAATATCATATACGGTTGCAACAATTTTTGCACATATTGCATCGTTCCGTATGTCAGAGGCAGAGAAGCGTCCCGCGATATGAAAAATGTGCTTGACGAAGTGAAAAAGTGCGTCGACGACGGATATAAAGAGATAACTTTGCTCGGTCAGAACGTCAATTCCTATGGAAACGACATTGACGACGAACGAGTGAATTTCGCAAATCTGTTGCGCGAAATCGACAAAATCGAAGGCGATTTCCGCATACGATTCATGACGTCGCATCCAAAGGATTTGAATGACGACATCATCGACGCCATGGCGACTTCGAGACATATATGCCACAACTTACATTTGCCGATTCAGGCAGGCTCTGACAAGGTGCTTGCAAATATGAATCGCCGCTATGACAGCGAGCATTATCTGAAAATTATCGAAAAACTCCGCTCGCGTATGCCCGACATCGGAATCACGACAGACATTATGGTCGGATTCCCGACCGAAACGGAAGAGGATTTTCAGGATACGCTCAAAATAGTCGAAAAGGTGCGCTACTCAAACGCTTTTACCTTTATCTATTCGCCAAGAAAAGGCACTCCGGCTGCAAAAATGGAGCAAATCCCGTATGCCGTCAAGCAAGAACGCATTGCTCGGCTTATCAAGCTTCAAAACTCGATTACAAAAGAGATTTCAAACACTTACATAGGAAAGGTGTACAGGGTGCTTTGCGAAGACGTCGCGCCCAAGTTCGACGGAATGGTATGCGGCAGAGAGGACGGCGGACGGTTGGTCACCTTTGAGGGGACAAAAGACGATATAGGCAAATTTTTCGACATCAGAATTGTTCAATCGAAGTCCGCATCCCTTTTCGGGCATAAGGAGGAAAAATGAATATCGACAGAGATAAGCTCTCTCCGATGATGAAGAGATATTTTCAAATCAAGGACAATTATCCCGATTGTCTGCTTTTCTTCCGTCTCGGTGACTTTTACGAGATGTTTTTTGACGATGCCGTCACTGCGTCCAGAGTTCTCGATTTGACGCTCACAGGGCGCGATTGCGGGCTTGACGAGCGCGCGCCGATGTGCGGCGTGCCGTATCATGCGGTCGACAACTATATAAGACGGCTTATCGAAAACGGATATAGGGTTGCAATCTGCGAACAGCTCAGCGACCCCGCAACCTCAAAAGGACTTGTCGACAGAGACGTCGTCAGAGTCGTATCGAGCGGAACGGTAATGGAAGAGGACATCCTCGACGAAAAACAATCGAATTATCTTTGCTCGATTTTCTCAAATTCAAATTCGTTCGGTATAGCCTGGACGGATATTTCAACGGGAGAATTCGACGTATACGAATATACGGGCGACGATTACCTTGAACGTTTGTCGAATATACTCGGAAGTATCGCTCCGAGCGAGATTATCTGCAACGAGGATTTTGTTTCCAAATATCAAAAGGTAAGGTATTTCGTATCAAACGAGAAGCGCGCGCATTGTTACCACAATTTTGCATACAACGTCGCAACCGCAACGAGAAAAATCATATCGGCATTCAAGGTCGGTTCGCTCGATGTTTTTGAACTCGGCGATAAAAATAAAGCCGTTGCAGCAGCAGGCGGTCTTTTGGAATATCTTGCACAAACTCAAAAGAGGAGCCTCGGGCAACTTACAAAAATAGCGTTCTTGCATGATAAGTCATTTATGATGCTTGACAACGCCACAAGAAGAAATCTCGAACTCACACAACGCGCTCGCGACGGAAAAAGACAGGGCTCGTTGCTTTCCGTCCTCGATAAAACGTCGACGGCAATGGGCGCAAGACTGCTCAAACGTTGGATCGAACAACCGCTTCAAGATGCCGACGCTATCAACAAACGCCTTGACGCCGTTGAAGACCTTATGAGCTCAAAAGCCTTGCGCGAAAGACTCGGGGAAGCATTCTATTCCGTGCGCGACCTCGAAAGGTTGAACGGAAGACTTGCATACGGCAACGCGTCTCCGAAAGACTTGCTGTCTGTCAGCGATACTTTGGAGGCAATACCGCAAATAAAACAACTGCTTTCGGGCGCGACAAGCCAGCTTGTAAAGAGTATAAACAAGTCGCTGTTTTCGCTTGAAAACATTTGCGCAATTCTGCAAAGCGCACTTGACAGAGAAGGCGTAAACAGCTATAAAAACGGCGGATATGTCAAAAAAGGCTACGACGAAACTCTCGACCAAATGCGCGATATCAAAACTTCCGCAAAAGAATGGCTCGCAAATCTGGAAGCAAGAGAAAAAGAAGAAACAGGCATTCGCACTTTGAAAGTCGGATACAACAAGGTTTTCGGCTACTATATCGAAGTGTCGAAATCTTTTGTGGACAAAGTGCCTTATCGTTATGAGCGCAAGCAAACCTTGGTAAACGGAGAGAGATATATTACAGACGAACTTAAACAACTTGAAGAGAAAATCCTTTCCGCCGAGTCAAACGCTTTTGCCCTCGAAGACAAGATTTTTGCCGAATTGAAAAATCTATGCTGCGAAAACCTTGCGAAACTTCAATCCAACGCACGGGCATTGAGTACACTCGATTGTTTGGTGTCACTTGCAAACATATCTGTCGCAAACAAATATGTAAAACCGCAAATCAACAAAAAAATCAAGTGTATCGACATCGAAGACGGCAGACATCCCGTTGTCGAAACTTTGCTTGACAGAGGCTCATATGTGCCAAACGACACGCTTCTTGACGACGCGGACAATCGCACGATGATTATAACCGGTCCGAATATGGCAGGCAAATCGACATATATGAGGCAGGTTGCAATCATAACTCTTATGGCGCATATCGGTTGTTTCGTACCCGCAAAATCCGCAAAAATCGCCCTTACGGATCGTATCTTTACAAGAATCGGCGCAAGCGACGATTTGAGCGGCGGTCAAAGCACGTTCATGGTCGAAATGATAGAAGTTGCGACAATCCTGAACTATGCCACATCATCGAGCCTTCTTGTACTCGATGAAATAGGGCGAGGTACTTCGACGTTTGACGGATTGTCGATTGCCTGGGCGGTGCTTGAATATATCACAAAAAACATAAAAGCAAAGACGCTTTTTGCGACGCACTTTCATGAACTCACACAACTTGAAGATCTAGAAGGCGTAAAAAATTATCGTGTGCTTGTCAGCAGAGCAAACGACACGATAGTGTTTTTGCACAAAATAGTCAGGGGAGGAGCATCGCAAAGTTTCGGTATCGAAGTGGCTTCGCTTGCAGGCGTCACAAAAGCGGTGATCGATCATGCAAAAAGCATTATGCACTCGCTCGAAGAAGATTACAAAAACCGCGACACAAACGAGATGCTTCTGAACTCGGCAAAGAAAAATGTCACAGCACAAGTCAGTTTGTTTGACAGCGAATCGAGCAAAATAGAGCAGCAAATCAAAAATATCGATGTTGACAATCTGACACCTCTTCAAGCGCTTACGGTGCTTTGCGATCTCAAAAAGCAACTTGAAGAATAAATACAATTACAAAAAACCGCTTTTTTTTAGAGTGGTTTTGGAGATTATATGAGCAAAATTAATGTTCTTGAACCGAATGTTTTCAATATGATTTCAGCCGGCGAAGTCGTCGAAAGGCCGTCATCCGTCGTTAAAGAACTTGTTGAAAACTCAATCGACGCCGGCGCAACAGACATATCGGTGTATGTCGAAGACGGCGGAATCCGAAAGATTCAAGTCAGCGACAACGGCATAGGCATTGAAAAAGAAGATATGCGCAAAGCTTTTTTGCCGCATGCTACAAGCAAACTTAAAAACATCGTCGATTTGGATTCGCTTGCAACTCTCGGCTTCAGAGGCGAAGCTCTTGCAAGTATTTCATCCGTCAGTGAAGTATCGCTTACGTCAAAAAGCAAGAATCAAGCCATAGCGTCAAAAATTGTTTTATCAGGCGGAAAAGTTGTATCCGAATGTGATGATTCAAGAGCAGAGGGGACATCTATTACCGTCGAAAACCTGTTTTTCAACACACCGGCAAGACTAAAATTCCTCAAAAAAGGCGCGAGCGAACTAAATTATATAAAAGATACGGTTAGAATACTGATTTTGGCAAACCCGTCGATAAAAATCACACTGTCGAACGAAGACGGAACAATTCTTTCAAACGACGGCGGTTCGCTTATAGATTCGATATACTCGGTTTACGGTGCAAAAACCGCCGACAATCTTCTTGACATCATCGACAATTCATACGGAAGCATCAAAGTTTCGGGATATACATCAAAAGTTGACTTCACAAAAGCAAACCGCACCTATCAGACAATCATAGTAAACGGCAGAGCTGTCGAAGATCAAACAATTCAAACGGCTGTGGAAAGAGCATATTCGGAGTTTTTGATGAAAAGAACTTATCCGATGTTTGTGCTTGACATTTTGATGCCGTTTGACGATGTTGACGTCAATGTCCATCCGTCAAAAACCGAAGTGAGATTCAAGGATAAACACGCCGTTTTCAGCGCGGTGTATCATGCTGTTCAAACTACGATAAACGCAAGTCTGACAAATGCGACTTTTGGGTTCGATACGTCGCAAAATCAATCGAATAACGTCAAAAACGATACAAAACAGAGCGATTTCAACGGTTTTGATGAGCATGAATCCGAGAAAAATCATCTTAAATTTGCACAAACAAGTATCGACACGTCAAAGTTGTTCAGCGGAAAAACCGTGCCGAAAAATTATTTCGGATTGGAATTCGGCAGCAAAGCAAAAGATGACGCGCTACTTTGTGAATCTCATTTTTCAACGCCTTTTGACAAAGATTTTACGCATAGTTCAAATCCCGATTCTCACATCGACATGCAAGCAGTATCCGAATATGGAGACTCTTGTGAACACACATCGCTTTTCGATGCCGATTATTCTGTTTTCGACGGAAAAATCGTCGGACAAATATTTGATACTTACATTATTTGCGAGCGCGGCGATACGGTTTATCTCATAGACCAGCACGCCGCCCATGAACGTATTTTGTATGACAGAATTCTCGAAAAGTTTAACGTCGAACACAAACAGCCGTTGCTTATTCCGTTCAAACTCAATATGACGGGAGAAGAGTGCGAATATTTCGAGCGCATTTTGTCAAATCTCGAAGAACTGGGCTTTGAAATCGGTAAGAGCGGTAGCGCATATCTCATAAACGCTGTTCCCGAACCCGTTGCGCAAATAAACTTTTCAAAATTCTTTGGCGATTTGTTTGCCAATATGCAAAGCGAAAACGAATTGACGCTTGAAAATCTGTTAAAAGACAAACTGTGTCAGCAGGCTTGTAAGGCGGCAATCAAAGGCGGTCAATCGCTTTCAAGAGCGCAAATCGAAAGAGTTATCAGGTATTATGTCGACGACAACGGAAATCTTCCCGCAAAATGTCCGCACGGAAGACCTGCGGTTGTCGCATTCAGCGCAAAAGATGTGGAAAAACTTTTCAAACGCATCGTTTGAGAGTGAGAGTTTCCTATATATATTATAAGGATATATTATTTATAGGAAAATAAACATATATATACTTCGATCGGACGGTACACAAAAAGCATGAGCAAAATATATCCACCGGTTTATATCGCAGGTCCAACGGCATCGGGCAAATCCGCACTTGCTGTCAAACTTGCATCCGTTTACGACAGCGTGATAATATCCGCCGACAGCATGCAAATTTATCGCACGCTGGATATCGGCACGGCAAAAGAAGATAAAGCCGTCAGGGATAAAATACCTCACAAGCTCATCGATATCGTGAATCCCGATGAAGAGTTTTCGGTTGCAGAATTTGCTCGCATTGCCAAATTTGAAATCGCACAAGCGCAAAATAGCGGCAAGTTGCCGATTGTGGTTGGCGGAACGGGCTTATATTTCGAAGCACTGCTTTATCCTATGAGTTTTGCAAACACAAATAAAAACGAAGCACTGAGAGAAAGTTTGCAACGAGAGTTGGAAAATGTCGGAGCGCACGCTATGCATGAAAAACTCGCGTCGCTCGATCCGCAAACCGCAAAACGACTTCACGAAAACGATACAAAACGCATAATCCGCGCTCTCGAAATCATTTTAAGCACCGGAAAAACCCTTGCTCAAAATCAGGATGAACGCCAAAAACCCGACGTTATTATGGTTGCGCTCAACACCGAACGTCAAGTTTTGTACGATCGAATCAACAAACGCGTTGACAAAATGTTTGACGACGGACTCGTGCAAGAAGTTTTGAGCGTCGGCAACTTTTGCTACCAATCAATGCAAGCCATCGGTTATAAGGAGTTTGCAAATTGCGATTTCACAAGTCAAAACGGCAAATTTTTTGTCGATGACGATGAGCTTGCTAAAATCAAAGACAAAATCAAGCAACATTCCCGCAACTACGCAAAACGCCAGCTGACATGGTTCAAAAAATACGACTTTGTCAAATGGTTTGACCTAAACGATATTGACGGCGCAATCTCATATATTTCGCAACAAATAACCGAGAAAACCGTCAACAGTCGATAGCATATCGCAGCATCGCACAAATTACACTCAAAAAATATCAGTTTTAAGGCATAAAAATGGACAAAATCACCGCAAAAAATCTCGTTTCTCAATCGGAAACCGAGCTAAAAGATCAATTCGCACGTCTGGACGACATCGCACTTTTCAATCAAAAAAAAGTGCTTGACGCCTACAAAAACCAATCCATCCAAGCCCGTCACATGTTTGGCACCACCGGATACGGCTATGACGATATCGGCAGAGACACTCTTTGTCGCCTTTACGCCGACATTTTCCATGCCGAAAGCGCAATTGTTTCGCCAAATATCGTTTCCGGTACGCATGCTTTGACGCTCATGCTTTTTGGCGTTTTACGTCCCGGTGACAAACTTTTGGCGGTTTCGGGCATGCCGTATGACACTCTTACAGACGTTATTTTGGCGGATAACAAAGGTTCATTAAAAGATTTCGGAGTCAAATTTGACAAAATCGACCTGAAAACCAATCCTGATTTAACACCAGAATTTGACTATGATGCAATTGAACGCGCGCTAAAAACCGAAAAAATCGAAGCGGTTTTCGCCGCAAGAAGCCGCGGATACAGCTTGCGCCAGGCAATCAGTGTCGAAAACGTCGAAAAACTCGTCGGTTTTGTCAAAAAAATTAGCCCTGAAACCCTTGTTTTGATTGACAACTGCTATGGCGAATTTGTCGAAAAAATCGAACCCACCGACGTCGGCGCCGACCTGATCGCAGGCTCTCTTATCAAAAATATCGGTGGCGGAATCGCTCCGACCGGCGGATATGTGGCCGGAAAAGCCGCTCTTGTCGAGCAAGTTTCTTATCGTTTGACGGCACCGTCGCTCGGAATGGAAGAAGGCTCTTATGCATATGGATATTTACCGTATTATCAAGGTTTGTTTTTGGCGCCGTCTGCCGTTAAAAATGCGCTAAAAGGTTCGCTTTTGTTTGCAAAAACCTACTCAAAACTCGGATTTGAGACGCTTCCGCGCGACGATATGAAACCGTATGACATCGTTACAAGCATAAAACTCGGCTCCAAAGATAAACTCATCGATTTTTGCGGCGCAATTCAAGAAATTTCGCCCATCGACAGCAACGTTAAACCGCTTCCTTGGGATATGCCCGGTTATCAAAATCAAGTGATCATGGCTGCCGGCGCATTCGTGCAAGGTTCGTCAATCGAATTGAGTGCCGATTCGCCGATAAAAGAACCATATATCGTATATGTTCAAGGCGGACTTACGTACGAACACGCATATCTGGCTGTTTTGCATACGCTCGAATCACTGGATTTTAAGATGTGAAAACATAAGCGAAATCGGCGGTTTATTCAACGGTAATATAACCGAACAAAAGAACCGATTTTACATTGCAAGATATAGAGGATATTTAATAGGATAAACAACAGGATTTTCGGCTCAAATCGAATCGGGTTTAAAATTATAGAGGGATAATGATAATATTTTCGGTTCGGGATGATATAACGAATAAAAAAACGTTTAGTATAATCAAGAATATAATCTAATATATGGGATGATTCAAAAAATTAGTCAACATAAAAACTCGCAAACATGCAAATACAAGGTTTGGCTTTGATTTTTACAGAAAATATAAAATTCACTGTTTAGTGCCTTTTTTATCGCTTTCTTTGCGTAAAGCTCGTGTTTTGCGAATAGTTTTAATACGCTTAAACAATTATAAAACACATCTTCACTGTATTGTCAAGCAAAAAATTTTACATTGGATTTTACGTAAAATATTGTTATATCAAAAATGCAGGCACGCAATTTGCTGTCTGCACTCTTTAAACTGTAACTCTATCCGATGAGAAACTTTCGGATTCAAATATTTACACTCATTGTTTCATACTGCTCTTTCATATAGAGCGAGTCGAACATTTGGGTTCCCGCCGATTCGCTTAGGATATGAGGCGTCAATCCGTTTTTTACTATCACTTCGCAAAGCGGTTCAAATTCCGGCCCGTACACAGTGTCTTGAAATGTCAGATGTTTGATTTCGCCTTTTGCCCCATACATAATCTTGCTGAAATGCACATGCATATTTTTCGTTTTTTTCTCGCCTAACCCGTCAAAAAGGTCGTCAATGATGCGTTGAAAATCGTCTACGGTTTTCAAAGCGCCGCCCCAAAGGCTGTTTACGTGCCCGAAATCCACGCACGGATACACATTGGGAGCGAGTTTGCAAAGTTCGATAACTTCTTTCACTGTTCCTATTTGAGCTTGTTTGCCCATAGTTTCGGGGCAAACTATCAAATCGTCGTCGCCGTTTTGTTTTATAGCGTCCAAAGCGCGAGCAAAGTTGTCAAGAGTACGGGCAAACGCCTCGTTGCGCGGCTGTTTCCCTTCAGCGCCCGGATGAAAAACGCATCTTTGACCGTGAAAATGACGAAGTGCTTTGAGTGAACTTGTAAGATAATTGATGGAATTGTCGGCTTTTTCCTGCTCAACGGACGCAAAATTGATAAAGTAAGGCGCATGTACGCTGATTTCTATATCATATTTGTCTGATTCGTTCCCTATTGCTTCGGCGGTCGCATCGCTTATACGTACGCCCTTCCCAAAAGAGTATTCGAATAAATCCAGCCCCTTTTCTCTGAGCCAGTTTGGCATTTGAAGCGTTGCACTCAATCCGTCTTTTGTAAATTGTTCATCATGTCCCGACGGACCAAACATGGCTTTTTCACGAATGTTTATCATACTTACCTCTTTTGAAATATCGAACGATTTAAGTTTGCGAATGCGTAATTGTCAAGAACAATCTCTGCATTGATTTTGTCTTTATCGAGCTGTTGAATCAAAGCGGATTGAGAGTCGAATTTTATGATATCGCGCATCTTATTTATAAAATATACCGTAATGTTTTTTCCGTACAAGTCGCCGGAAAAGTCCATGATATAAGTTTCTATAGACACTGAATTGTCGGCAAACGTCGGTTTTGTGCCAACGTTGGTCATGGATTTGTAAATCTTTCCGTCGACTTCACAAAAAGTCGCGTATATTCCGTTTGCGAGCGATAGTTTTGACAAATCTGGAGCAATATTCGTTGTCGGAAAGCCGATTCCGGTGCCTTTGTGACGAGCATGCACAACTTCACCGCTCAAAAAATACGGAAATGTCAGATAATCGTTGAGCAAATCTACCTGTCCGTTTTTGACGAAGGATTTAAGTTTTGAGGTCGAGATTTTTTCTCCTTGCGCGGTTTCAAACGGAATGATGTGCAAATCGATGTCGTTCGTCTTGCAACAACTGCCAAGCAACTCTACATCTCCCTTTGCAAGTTTTCCGAAAGTATAATCCGAACCTACAAATACGGCTTTGATATTGAAATTTTCAAAAAGTGTATTCAGAAACTTTATAGGCGACATATCGGCAAAAGCGGTGTCGAAAACTGCCCCTATTACAATGTCGAGTCCGCATTTATCGAGAACATTTACCCTATCGTCAAAAGAATAAATTTGTTTGTCTTTTCCAAACAACACATTGGGATCGTTTACAAACGTCAAAAGTGCGCTTTTTGTTTCGTTTTGCTTTGAGAAAGCAATGGTTGCATCGACAAGCTTTTGGTGTCCTTTGTGGATACAATCAAAAAAACCGAGCGCGATCGCAATCGGGGCATCGTATTTTTTATTGAAATCTACAACCTGCATTTAAGCTCTCCTTACAACCTTGTTTTGAATTTTAACAATCCATTGCTCAGCGTGGCGATTCCCAGAATATCGCCGCTTGACTCAACAACATAAACGCCGCTGTCGAGGTTATCGAATTTTATAGCGAGACCGTTTAACGCCTTGTTTTTTTGATGTTCGTCAATGGAAATTCTATCAAACGATTTCAAAGCGTAATCTATGGTTTTCAAGTATCTAAGAGGATTTTTTTCAAAATCTGTCAATGATACGGCATCGCAAATTTCAAAATCTCCGCTTTTGATTCTTTTGATAGACGACATATAAGCGACCGTTCCCAACTCACCTGCAAGATCTCTTGCGACAGAACGAATATACGTTCCGCTCGAGCATGCGATTTCAAAAGCATATTCGTTTTCAGACAGCGTATAAAGCGTACCGTCAATATCCCGATCGACCGCTTTTATGTAAAAAACGGTTACTGTTTTAGGTTTCAAATCGACTTCGACACCCTTTCTCGCAAGATCATATGCTCTTACTCCGCCCACTGATTTTGCCGAATACTGCGGAGGAATCTGATCTATTTGCCCGCACATTTTGCTTGCGGCATCGCATATCTGTTCTTTTGATGGCAAAACACAGCACTCTTGCGTAATAGTGCCTGTGTTGTCGAGCGTATCTGTCGTTTTTCCGAAAACAAATGTCGTGCGATAAACCTTGACTTTTTCTTGCATATAATCGAAAAGTCTTGTAGCGGTTCCGACAGCAATCGGCAAAACACCCGTTCCTATGGGATCGAGTGTGCCGAGATGACCGACCTTTTGCTTTTCGCCGCTCACCCTGCGCAAGATTCCGCGCACTTTGACAACGACGTCGCTTGAAGTCATGCCGGAAGGTTTATTTATGTTGACAAAGCCTTTCATTTTTTCGTTTTATGATGTTGATATTTGAAAAACAGGCGGTTAGATTCTATCTTTTGCGAGTTTTACAAGTTTTTCTTCTATATCTTCAAGATAGCCGTTGACTCTGCATCCCGCAGCGTTTTTGTGTCCACCGCCACCGAAAGTCATGGCAATATCACAGGCGTCGACGGGATCTTTTGTTCTGATACTCATCTTAAAATTCCTTTCGCCGACCTGTGAAACGGCATAGGCGACTTTTACGTCTTTTATATCGATGAGTTCGGACACTACACCCTCGGTGTCATCGCTTGTCGTATGCGTATCGTCAAAGTCTTGCGTCGAAAAACATATGATTGCAATTTGATTATCTTCAAAGAATTTAGCTTTTGCGAGCGCACGGCGTTTCAAATTGAATTTGTCGAAAGATATACTGCGATACACATCGTAAATAGCTTCGCTTGCATTGAAATCGTAAGCAAGCAGTTCACATGCGATTTCATGCGTACGTTTTGTAACGTTGGAATATGAAAAGCAGCCGCTGTCCGTTACAATGCCGCAAAACAACAGTTTTGCAATCTTATCGTCGATTGCGTTCAGATCGTGCAAAAGTTCGAACACTATCTCGGCACATGCGCTTGCATTGTTATCGACATAACAAATCGGAGCAAATTTTTCAAACGACTTGTGATGATCGATTGCGATTTGCGATTTTGCCGATAAAAACGACTTTTTGCATTGTCCGAGTCTGTCAATCGAGCTTGAGTCTAGGCTGATTGCAAGCTCATGCGCTCTTTTTTGCGGAAAAACGATATCCTCGCTTTTGAATAGACTTTTGTATTTGTCCGGCACGGGAGAATCGCAGTAAACAACGACGTTTTTACCCATATTTTTAAGAGCGACATACAGCGCAAGCATACTTCCCAACGCATCTGTGTCAGGCTTTGTGTGACAATAAAGCGCAATATCTTTTGCACGGATTATCCTATTTTCGATTTCTTTGAGGATAACGCCGTTCATTTGTCGTTTTCGTCGCAGGACGTTTGCTCGCCGCAAGCTCTTTGCTCGTCTTGTTTTTTGATTGTATTTAGAATCTCATCGATTTTGATACTGTAATCGACGCTGTCGTCAACAATAAAATTCAACTCGGGCAGAAGTCTGATTTGCACGCTGTCTTTGAGCATGTTGCGGATAAACGACTTGGAGCGACAAATAGTATAATAAGCCTCTTGTCTTTCCTCGTCGTTTGCAGCATATATGGACAAATACACCTTTGCATATTTCAAATCGGGCGTTGTGTAGAGTTTCGTAACGCCTACAATAGCATTGTGAAGACGCGGATCTTTCACGTCTTCGGCAATGATTTTGGTGATTTGTCTGGCGAGTTCTGAATTGACTCGCTCCATTTTAATTTTCATCGGTTCTCTCCATGGTAAACGCTTCGATAACGTCGTCCACCTTCACGTCCTGGAAGTTTGAAAGCATTATACCGCAATCGAAGTTCTTTGCCATTTCTTTGACATCGTCTTTGCCGTGGCGCAGAGATGCGATTTCGCCTGTATATTCGACTTTTCCGTTTCGTATAAGTCTTGCTTGCGCACCGCGAACAACCTTGCCGTCGATGACGTGGCAACCTGCGATTGTACCGACTCCGCTGATTTTGAAGAGTTCGCGCACTTCGGCAGAGCCCAGCACGACCTCTCTGAACTTGGGATCGAGCATACCCTTGACAGCCTTTTCGATGTCTTCGATGGCGTTGTAGATGATATTGTAGAATCTGATATCGATCTTCTTTTGGGCCGCGAGTTGTTTTGCGTTGTTGTCGGGACGGACGTTGAAGCCGATGATGATTGCGCCGGAAGTTTCGGCAAGCAATACGTCGCTTTCTTTGATTCCGCCGACCGCAGCGTGAATAATATCGATGTTGACCTCTTCGTTTCCGAGTTTTGCAAGCGATTGTTTGACTGCCTCGACAGAACCTTGAACGTCGGCTTTAATGATGAGTTTGACGGATTTGAGTTCGCCTTTGGAGATCTTGTCAAACAAATCGTTGAGCGACACCGAAGTGGATTCGGTTTGACTTGCTGCAAGTTTGAGCTTTCTTTCCTCTGCGAGTTCTCTTGCAAACTTTTCGTCTGCAACGACGTCGATTCTGTCGCCTGCTTCGGGAACGTCATCCCATCCCGTAACGGATACAGGCATTGACGGGCCTGCTTTTTTGACCTTTCTGCCCTTGTCGTCGATCATTGCGCGGATCTTGCCGGTGCAAGTGCCTGCAACAACGTTGTCGCCGACATGCAACGTACCTGTTTGCACAAGTATTGTCGCGATTTTTCCGAGTCCTTTGTCGAGTTTTGCTTCGATAATCGTACCTCTTGCGTTTCTGTCGGGATTTGCGCGCAATTCTTCGACTTCGGCACGAACAAGTATCTGTTCAAGCAAATCTTCAACGCCCATACCTGTTTTTGCCGACACACGAACGACCGGCGTATCGCCGCCCCATTCTTCGGGAGTTACGCCGTTTTCGGCAAGTTGCGAAAGAACTTTGTCGGGGTTTGCGCCCGCTCTGTCCATCTTGTTCATGGCAACGATGATGGGCACGTTCGCTTGTTTTGCGTGGCTGATTGCTTCAAGCGTCTGAGGCATAACGCCGTCGTCTGCAGCAACAACGAGTATGGCAATATCGGTGACCTGCGCTCCGCGGGCACGCATTGACGTGAACGCTTCGTGTCCCGGGGTATCGAGGAATGTGATGGGACTGCCTTTGAGCGAAACCGTATATGCGCCGATATGTTGCGTAATGCCGCCGGCTTCTCCGCCTGTAACGTTTGATTTTCTGATATAGTCGAGCAACGACGTTTTGCCGTGGTCGACGTGTCCCATAATCGTGACGATAGGCGGACGCGGAACGAGGTTTTCGAGTTCCTCCACGTCATCGACTTCGAGTTGTGCCGAAAGCGTATCTTCGAGAGTAACGTCGGGCTTATATTCGAGCTTAATTCCGAATTCATCGGCAACAAGTTCGGCGGTAGCGAAATCGATGCTGTCGTTTATGGTTTTCATAATTCCGAGAACAAAGAGGGTTTTTACGATTTCAGCCGCAGACTTACCGATTTTTTCGCTCAACGTTTTGATGGAAACGGGATCTGTTGTGATAACTGCGTTTTCGATTATAACGGTTGCGCTGTTTCCACCGCCTCTGTTTTTGTTGACTTTGTAGTTGCGTACGATTGCCTCGCCGTCCTCGTCATATGTGATTCTGTCATCGACGAGATAGCCTCTCTTCATAAGAGTGCGTTTGTTCATCGTTGACTTATCGTCGAATTTGCTTGAGCCCGAATTGGAATTCTGTTTGCCGCCTTTGCCTTTCTGCGCAGCAGGTTTAGGAGGAAATTGCTGTGCGGCGTTGGCAACGCTTTGCGAGGTAGTCGGGCGTCTTTGACCGTTTTGACCTTGTTGTCCTTGCGGTCTTTGACCTTGATATCCGCCTTGCTGCGGCTTTGGACCTCTCGGTTGTTGATATCCGCCCTGTCCGAACACTCTTGTCTGAACCTTGGGTTTCGGCGTCGGCGGGACATAGATTCTACGCACTTCGCCGTTTGGCAAAATCTCGGGATTTTCCTGCGGAAGCTCGAACGGAGTTTTGGGAACAACCGTAATGTGAGGCTTCTTCGACTCTTCTGCCTTATGTTCTTCCTTCTTTTGCGGAGCAGTCGATTTTTTATCTTCCGCCTTGGCTTCGGTTTTCACCTCTTGTTTTTGTTGAGTTTTTACTTCTTCCGTTTTTTGAACGGGCGTCGGCTCAACGTCAACGATTTTCTTCTCGTCGGCAGACTCGATGTCTTTGACGATCTCGACCGATTTTTCGGGTTCTTTTTCCGCTTCGACCGCTTTCGTTTCGGGCTGAACTTGCTGCTCTACTTTTGCCTCTTGACCGGCTTTTTCAGCCAACTCGGCTTTTTGAGCGAGTTCGTCGCGTTTTGCCTTGATAGACGCCATAAGGACAGCGGCTCTCGATTTTTGACGAGAGATACTCTCTGAAAGTTCGGCAAGTTTCGTTGTTTTGTACTCACCGAGCATTTTTACGGAATCAACAGTTGCTTCTTTTTTGATTTCGGGCATATTCACCTCAATACACCGACAACCGCTTTTGCAAGATTGTCGTTCGTTATAGCGATGGCATTGACACCTTCACGATGCAAAGCCTCGCCAAGACCGTCCACGATAAACACGGGACAATCCCCCATCTTCTTCATTATCCTTTCTTTATACTTATCCGTTGCGGACGATGACACAAGCACGACCTTTGCGAGATTCTTTTTTTCGCAAATAATATCTTCGCCGTATAAAACCGAGCCGGAGCGTTGCGCAAGTCCGACGTAAGCACCGATTTTACTCATGTATCTCTCCGTATATCTCATCGCCGACATTGCATTTGAATGCGGCATTGAGCATTTTTTTCTTGATAAGTTTTTGTACGCAGTCCTCGCCTTTATGCACCCAAACTCCTCTGCCGTCCGCTTTTTGTGAAAAGTCGAGAATCACTTTACCGTCACGAGTTTTGACAAACCTCATCAATTCCGACTTGTCGGCATGTTCTCTGCAAACAATGCATTTTCGGGTGTTTTTGGGATTGGACATTTTATTCACCTTGAACTTCTTGCTCGTCCACTTTGAGCGTTGAATATGGTTTTACGTCTATCTTCCAGCCTGTGAGTTTGGCGGCAAGACGAGCGTTTTGACCGCTTCTGCCGATTGCAAGCGAGAGTTTTTCGTCCGGGACGATAACTTTTGCGTTCTTCTCTTCCTCGTTGATGGAAACCATAAGCACTTGAGCCGGTGAAAGCGCACGCGCGATATATTCGATAGGATCGTCGCAATATTCGATGACGTCGATCTTTTCGCCGCCGAGTTCGGCAACCACTGCGTTGACTCTGACGCCCTTGTTGCCGATGCAGCTGCCCACAGCGTCAACGTTGGGATCTTCGCTGGACACGGCAAGTTTTGTGCGGAATCCCGCCTCGCGAACGATGCTGTTTATCTTCACAAGACCTGCCTTGATTTCGGGCACTTCGAGTTCGAAAAGTCTGCGTACAAAACCGGCGGAGCTTCTGGATACGACAACTTGTGCGCCGTGCAAACCGTCGCGGATTTTCTTGACATAAACTTTGATAACGTCATTGACATTGTATGTTTCGGTGGGAACCTGGTCTTGTTGCATCATCACGCCTTCCATCTGAGTGCCGGTGATTTCGACATAAACCGTGTTTCCTTCCTTTCTTCTTACGATTGCGCTGAGAATTTCACCCGTGCGCTCGCTCATTTCGTTGAGTACAAGTTCCTTTTTATAATCGTTGATACGTTGCAAAATGACTTGTTTTGCGGTTTGAGCCGCGATACGAGAAAAGTCCTTCGGCGTGATGTCTTCGATCACAACGTCGCCGATTTTATACTTTTTGTCGATGTCCTGAGCATCTTCGAGAGAAATCTGAGATTCCTCATCCTCGACCTCATCGACGACAAGTTTGTGCGCATATACTTTGTATGTCATCTTTTCCTCGTTCAAGCGAACGGAAATCTGACTTGCAAAGCCGTACTCTTTCTTGTACGCAGACACAAGACCTGCCTCGATCGATTCAATCATTGACTCTTTGGGAATGCGTTGTTCCTTTTCAAGGTCGTCCAATGCTTGAAAGAACTCTTTGTTTATCATTGTTATGTCCTCCTAAAACCTGACGTACGGTTGTACTTTGGTCAATAAATTTCTTTGTATTTTAATTTCCTTCGGGTTTTTCCCGTCGGTTTTTATCACTATGTTGTCGTCATCGAAACTCAAAAGCGTCCCGTGCGACTTTTTCTTGTTTGAATCGAAAACTTCGATTTCGGTGTCGAGAGCGCGTCTGAAATCATCGTTTGTGACGATTTTTCTATCCAATCCTTGCGAGGATACGTTCAAGATATAATCGTCGTCAAAATCGTTTTCTATCGTATCGAGTTTTGCAGACAGCAAATTATGCACTTTTTCGCAATCGTCGAGGTCGATACCTTCCTTTTTCCAAAGAAACGCCTCAACCGTGAGTTTTCCGTACTGCGTATAAAACGCAACGTCCACAAGCTCAATACCGTCGCCCGCCTCTAAAGCGGCTTGGGATGCGAATTCTTTGATTTTTTCGCACAGTTGCTGTGCAATTTCTTTTGCCATAAGCACCTCATCGAGCGATTTTTGTCGAATCACCCTATCTAAAACAAAGAGTGAGCCGTCGCTCACTCTAGTAAAGTTTTACTATAGTATCTAAATACTATCATATAAAAAAATATAATGCAAGCAAATTATGTCACAATCGCAAATATATTTTATATATTTTTTCTTCCTCATACACGAACAACCAAACGAAACCCCATTCAAAGCGTACTTATAAACGGTATGTGCAACTTAAAAGACGGAACACGAGCCGCAACGGCAATGTAAGTGATATGCACGCAAAGT
Organism: uncultured Clostridia bacterium; assembly: GCA_934233745.1. Classification (GTDB taxonomy): domain Bacteria; phylum Bacillota; class Clostridia; order Christensenellales; family CAG-917; genus CAG-475. Next base: position 28,498 of record CAKQGN010000006.1, on the reverse strand, counting down.
GTGCGTGATATTGTTGCCCGTTGCAACAGTGATATTTGCGCCTTGCGCAAGTGATATTGCAACTTTGTTGCAGTTGCGGGTGGGACACCCACACCCGAACGAACACTTATTCAGAGCGTTCTTATACACGGTATGTGCCTATTCGAAGTGCGAGCCGCAACGGCGGCGAGAATATGAGCGCCGAGCTTGACGGATAGTACGAGAATGCGTGGCATTCTGTTGCGCAGCCGCCACGCAGGCGAAGTGGCATAATGAGAGAATTGCCCCTATCTATGCGAGTGTCGATTGTCTCCCCCGCGAACGACGGATAATCTTGTAGAGAATTGCCCCTATTTGAGTGGTGGGAGAAATACCGGCGTGTCCGGAAAGAGGGGGTTCATCTAATTTAGAGTTCACGCCGCCCACCCCTTGTAGAGGACGAACAAAACACGTCAAGAAAGGGAAATTGTATTTTGTTAAATCTTATTAAAAGCTTTACATTCTTTTTGCAATCTCTTCAAGCGCACCGAATGTAGCATACACGTCGCTCATGGCGCGGTGTGCGTTTTCGTGAGAAATACCGTATGCTTTGGATATAGTTTCGAGTTTACAGTTGGGCAATTCGGTCAGATATCTTCTTGCAAGCAAAAGCGTATCGCACAGCTCGTTGTCAAAATTGTAGCCCATTTTTTCGCTGATTCTTGCGATAATCGGATAGTCGTAGCCCGCAATATTGTGTCCACACAGAATAGAGCCGTTTGCAAATTTGAAAAAGTCGGGCATAACGTTTTCAATACTCGGAGCATCCAACACCATAGCGTTTGAAATATGAGTGATATTTGTGATTTCTTCCGAGATAGCGGCAAGCGGTTTGACAAGCGTCTGGAAAGTCTCGGTCGGCACGCCGTCCACGACTTTAAGTGCGGCAAGTTCGATGATTTCGGCAATCTCGGTTTTGAGATCGGTTGTTTCGAGGTCGAAAATCACAAAAGTTTTCCCCTTAAAATAGTCACTTATCGTTTGTGCGGGTTTTTCGGCATCTAACAATGTTTTTTCACTCATATCAACGTATTTTTGCGGTTTTATCGTAACATATTTATCGGGAACGGGTTTTATGGATGTGAGATGAATGCTGTCAAAATCTATATCCGCTTCAAACATTGCGTTGACCTGAAACGACCATGCGCCCGAATACTGCGACCAAGTCACTTTGCCCATGCAAATCACTTGCGATTGATCTTTGAGCACGACGATTTTGTCTGCGTCCTCTTCATGCCCCACAAAACCGACTCCTTCGATTTTTGCCGTCGTATCGTCGAGAACGAACTTGACAAACGGCAACGTTTCCGGACCGCTTTTGGGATCATCGGGTTTGTATTTCTTATTCTTGTAAGATTTTTTTTCGATTTGAGAGATTTTCCCGCACAAAACGATGTTATCGCATGCACCCTTGACGTCGATTATATAGTTCGGCATTTGAGAAATTCCGTCGATTTTGCCTCGCGAATACACTTTTTCGCCAACACGAACGCTCACGAGCCTGACGCTGCTGTCAACGTGCATTGTCGTATCGATATGTACATCCGAATCTTGATCCGTATCGTTGTTGAAAAGCGATTCCTCACAAATCAAATCGATATTTTGGTTGAATGAACAATCGAGGTACTCTTCAAGCCTTGCAAGCAAATCGCCTGCCGTCAGAAGTTTGTATGTGGGAGTATCCAAAACAAATTTGACATCTATATCGTTGTCGCCGACTTCGATCTGCAATGTTTCGTCGGTGATACGTCTGAAAATCATTTGGTTGTTTCTATTGAAAAATTCAAGAACTTTGTTTTTTACGACATTATTGTCCGCATACGTGCGAATATACTGTACACTGACGTCTACGCCGGCAAACATTTGCTCGACGATAGACAAAACTTTCTTTTTGCTTTCCTCGTCAAAAGACCGCACTTCAAAAGCGGAGATAATAAATTTGACAACCAACTCTCGTTTGTCTTTATAGTAAGTTGCGCTGTTGAGTTTCAGCATGGGAAACTCTCCTTTGCTTCTCACGGTAAATTCTTCAAAAAACTTTGTAGTCATTATAATTCCTCGCTTTTGTCGAAAAGTATTGCAATTTTTGGTCAATTCGATAAAACTTCTTGCAGAATTTTGTCAAATTCTTCCATCAAATGTTCGCTTGGCACTGTTTTGAAAATCTTGCCATGGAGCAAAATAACACTCTTGTCTTTTCCTCCCGCAATGCCGAGATCACTGTTTTCGCCCTCGCCTATTCCGTTTAGCGGACATCCGAGAATGGATATTTTTACAGGTTTGTCAATGCCTGCCGTCATCATTTCGACTTTGTTTGCAAGCCCTTCCACATCGATTTCCGTTCGGGCGCATGTGGGACATGCGACGACTTCGACAGCGTTTTTGCGGATTCCCAAGGTTTGGAGAATCTTTTTGCCGGCAAGCACTTCTTCTAATACGTTTGTCGAAAGCGAAACTCTGATAGTGTCGCCGATCCCATCGCCAAGCAATGCGCCGATACCGATTGCCGACTTTATAAGCCCCGTGCGCAACGTCCCTGCTTCGGTTACGCCGATGTGCAACGGATAATCGCACATACCTGCAAGCATTTTGTTTGCTTTTACATTGAGCATTGTGTCCGAGGCTTTGATTGCAATCACAATATCCTTCATCCCTACGCTCTCGAACACGTTTGCGCATTCCAATGCGCTTTCACACAACGCCCTTGCCTCGTCCATTCCCTTGAATTTCGGATCCAACGAGCCGCCGTTTACGCCGACGCGCACAGGCACACCCAAATCTATCATTCTTTCGGCAAGAGGCTTTATTTGTGAAAAATCACGCATATTGCCGGGGTTCATACGTATCTTTTTTGCACCGGCATCCAGAGCCATGTGCGCAAGGTTGTAGTTGTAGTGTATATCCGCAATAAGCGGCAAACCGCATCTTTTTGCAATCTCGCCCAAAGCATGCGCCGACGCCTCATCCGGCACTGCAAGACGAATAAGATCGCAACCGACTGCCTTGAGCGCATTGATTTGAGCAATCGAGCCTTCGATGTCCGTAGTTTTAGTATTAAGCATCGATTGTACCGTAATCGGTGCATTGCCACCTATTTTTACGTTTCCGACGCAAACTTGTCTTGTTTTTCTTCTGTCAATCATTATCCTATCCTTTTACCAAATGGAATATATCCAAAAACACAGCCAGTACTATCAACAACACAAGTCCGACAGTGTGAATAATTCCCTCGATTTTTCTCGGTACGGGTTTTTTGAAAATCATTTCTATGAGCGTAAACAACATGCGACTTCCGTCGAGCGCGGGAAACGGCAACAAATTCATAACCGCAAGATTTGCCGAAATTATCGCAACGACATATAAAAAGCTGTCAAAGCCGAGCGATGACACTTTTGCCATCATTTTGATTGTGGTTATCGTGCCGCCTGCGCTTTCTATGCCTGTTTTTCCTGTTAAAAGCGCACCGAGCGAGGCCAGAATCTTGAATACGATAAAGAAACTGAACCCCCATGCCCTGCCGAAAGCAAGGAAAAACGGAAGTTTTGCATGTGTAAGACTTCTTGTAAAGCCGAATCCATAGCTATAAAATCCGTCGGAGTCATCCTCTACAATTCCCTTTTGAACAACCATGTTGCTTGGAAAAACAGGTTCGCCTTTTTCATTGCGTTTGGCAACGACAAGCGAGATTTTTTGAGTTGCGTCAATTCCGTTTGACTCAACGTATGAGGCAAGTTCGCTCGCTTTTATGAGTGTTTCGAGCTTGTTTCCGTTGACCGAAACGATAAAATCATCATCGTCAAACGGGTTGTAATAGAATTTGTTTGCAACGACTTTTACGCGTTTTCCGCCCCTCAATACCCAAAAATAAGAATTGTCGGGCAAATCTTTGAAAGCGTTATCCAAGTCCTCCTGCAACATAATATTGACCTGTTTTCCGTTGATGTTCAAAATGACGTCGCCTTGTTGAAAAACATTTTGATACGTTGCGGTATTATGCACGTCGACCACGTTTGGCAAGAGTTGTCCGTAAGCGGTAAAATATATCGTTATGATTACGATTGCGCTCAAAAAGTTCATAAATGCGCCCGAAAACAGCACTATAAGGCGTTTCCACGGCTTTTGATTGTTGAAAGCGTCGGGATCTTTGACGATGTTTCCGTTTTCGTCTTTAACTTGTTTCCCTTCCTCATCGAGCAACGCACCGTCGGCATCCTCGCCGTGAAAAGCGCAAAAACCACCTATGGGAAACGGACGGAGTGTGAACAATTCGCCTGTTTTTTTATTGCGCTTTTTCAATATCGCAGGACCGAACCCGATTGCGAATTCGTCAATTTTGAAGCCCAGTATTTTACCCGCGGTATAGTGTCCCAGCTCGTGTATGACAATCATTGCCATAAGCGCAAGAACGGCTACGATAACGTAGCCGATATACGTAAAAACTTCGCCTGCGGTTGCCGAAATAATTTGCACTACTTCACTCCTATTACAGAATAAGTGTATTTTCTTGCTTGCTCGTCTATGCCGAGAATATCCTCAAGTTCGACGTTTCCTACCTTTTTGAACTTTGTTAAGACCTTCTGAAGCGCATTGGCAATTTCGGGATATTTGATTTTGCCTTTCAAAAATTCCTCTACAAGCACTTCATCGGCAGCCGAAACGGCGATACAGGCACCCTCGCCCGCATTTGCCGCGTCGATTGCGATTTTAAGACACGGAAATCTGTCGAAATCGGGCTCGGAAAAAGAAAGCGTGCCGAGTTTTGCAAGGTCAAGCGCGCAAACGCTGTTATTGCCGTGTTCGGGATAATAAAGCGCGGTTTCTATGGAAAGGCGCATGTCGGGCACGGAAAACAAGCCTTTCATTCCGCCGTCGACAAATTCGACAAGAGAATGGACTATGCTCTCTCTGTGCATAACCACTTTTACGTCCTTTGCCTCGACTTCGAACAGCCGCATCGCTTCGATGACTTCAAGTCCTTTGTTGAACAGCGTTGCCGAGTCGATTGTGACCTTTTTGCCCATATTCCATACGGGGTGTTTCAGAGCGTCGTCGGCTTTTACTTTTGCAAGTTGACTTGTCGGCACATCTCTGAGCGCGCCGCCGCTTGCAGTCAGGACAAGGCTTCTGACGCACTTTTTATCCTCTCCTCTCAGACATGAAAAAATAGCCGAGTGTTCGGTGTCGAGAGGCAAAATCTTTCCGCCGTACTTTTTTTCGAGTGCTTTTAAGTGTCTGCCTGCGCACACAATGGTTTCTTTGTTTGCAATCGCAAGAGTTCCGCCTCTTTTTAGCGTAGCGACAGCCGCCCAAAGTCCCGCTATACCCGAAACCGCCGACACGACGATGTCTGCCGGAATACTTGCAAGCTCTTCAAGCGAAGAAAGACACTTCGATGTCTTGTCGTCTTCGAGAAAATCGAAAAGCGAGCTTTGAACTTCAACCGCTCCGCCCGGGAAATAATAGTGCGTCGGGTTGAATCTTTCGATTTGCTCACGCAAAAGCGATTCGTTTGTATAAGCGGAAAGTCCGACAACCTTGAAGGCTTCGGGATGTGCGCAAACCGAGTCAAGCACCTGTCTTCCGACCGAGCCGGTGCTTCCGAGTATCGTAATTGTTTTCATTTTATCCTCAGAAACCTGCGTGCCGCCAAGGCAGAGATTTGAAGTCTTTTGCAGGTTCTTTATTGTCAGTATATCTGTCGATTATTAAATGTGCATGAAAGCACATCAATAACCGTATATGCAAGAAAATGCCACAAGCAACACGACGAGGCAGTACATAACGCTGTCGATTCTGTCCATAAATCCGCCGTGACCGGGGAAAATCTTGCCGTAGTCTTTTATGCCGATTGCACGCTTTATGCGAGATGCGGCAAGATCGCCAAGCTCGCTTATAACGCCGCAAACAAGACCGATTGCGAGGTAGACGAGCGCGCTCTTCCACTCCCAACCGCTTACGCTGTGTGCAAAGAATGACGAATATCCGCAACCTTGAATAAACGTCGGATATTTGTCTGCAAACATCTCGAACACAAGCCAGAACAGCATGGAAATCACCATACCGCCCACAAGTCCGCCGATACCGCCTGCAACCGTCTTTTTTGGGCTTACTTTGGGGCAAAGTTTCTTGCCGCCAATCATCGAACCGAACCAGTATGCAAAAGCATCGCTGCCCAAAATCGGCACCAGTATTGCAAACAATACGGCAAACAAAGCACTGTATTTGTAACTCACAATCCACGCGCTCATAAGGAAAAGCGTCGGATATACAAGAATGAACATATTTGCAAGCAAATCTTTAAGTTCGCACGCCTTTGGCGAGTCGAGTTCAAGCTCGATTCCTTGCTCTTTTGCCGCGTCTACCTCTTTTTGAGTGTGCTTTGCGGGTTTGAACGTAAAAATCGTAAGAGCAAGCATTGCGCAAAAAAGCAGAACTATCAAAAGCCCTTGTATGCCTGCGCTTGTGTTTGGTGCGCCGTGACCGACAAAGTGTTGCATCGTATAAAACACGGGATATGCCGCAACAAGCATCACAACCAAAGGAGCGGCAAACATCTTATAACCTGCGTCTTTGAAGCACTTGAACATTTCATACACAGAGCCGGCAAGGAAAACGAGGATAAGCATATCCACAAAAATAGGGCTTACAAAATATCCGCAAACCATAAAGCCTGCAACAAGTGCCAGAAGCACTATCGCCGTCAAAGTTCTTTTGAGCATAATCACCTCAAACGCCCGAATGTGCGTTTTTAAGTCAGAAAAAATGTTTTTGCGAATGTCGATATTGCAAAATCGAAACTCATATCGCAACTATAACTTTCGAAAAATCCTCGATTTATTTCCCGAATTTCCTGACTCTTTTTTCAAAATCGTCGAGAATTTTGTCAACGTCGCTCTCGTCCATATTCGGCCAGAGTTTGTCAAAAAACATAAGCTCGGAATACGCCGCCTCATAAAGCATAAAGTTTGAAAGGCGCATTTCACCGCCGCTTCTCACAATCAGGTCGAGAGGCGGAAGATGCGAAGAAGAAAGATGCTTTTCAAAAGTATCTTCCAAAAACTCGCCGTGGTCGTAACAAACCTTTGCGGCATGCAGAATATCCCGTCTTGCGCCATAGTTAAACGCAATGTTCAGCCACATACCCTTGTTGTCGCGCGTCTTTTCTTCAACATGTTCGATAGACAAGGCAAGTTTGTCGTCAAGCGAATTGAAATCGCCCATATAAGAGATTTTGTAATCACCCTCATAAGTATAGTTGAACTTTTCTACAACCTTGAATATCGCTTCGAGTTCCTCTTGCGGACGCAAAAGATTTTCCGTTGACAAAGCATAGACGGAAATGGCGTCTACACCGCGCTCGCTGCACCTTTTTGCAACCTTATAAAGAGCCATAAGCCCGTGAGCATAGCCCTCTGAGCGCGACATTCCGTGAGCCACCGCCCACCTGCCGTTTCCGTCCATGATAAAACCTATATGTTTTGCTCCCATTAGATGGAAAGTATCTCCTGTTCCTTCTCTTTGAAAAGTCTGTCCACCTCGTCGGTGTTCTTGGAAAGAGTTTTATCGACGTCTTCGGTATAGTTTTTCAAATCGTCCTCGGTAATAGTGGACGCTTTTTGAATCTTTTTGAGGTCATCGATAGCGTCACGGCGAGCGTTTCTCATAACGATTTTCGATTCTTCGACAAGAGTTTTCGCTTCTTTGACCGTCGAACGTCTGCGCTCTTCGGTAAGTTCGGGGAAAACAAGACGAATCACATGACCGTCGTTGTTTGGATTTATGCCGATATTTGCTGCCAAAATCGCTCTTTCAATCGCTTTGAGTTGAGATTTGTCCCAAGGCGAAATCACCAAAAGGCGCGCTTCGGGAACGGATACGTTTGCCATATTATTTATGGGCGTAGGCGTGCCGTAATAATCCACAACCACTTTGTCGAGAATGTGCGGATTTGCTCTGCCTGCGCGAATGGAGCGCAATTCGGCGATATAGTTTTGCATTGTTTTGTCGATTTTCTCATTCATTTCGTCGAAGATAATATCGACTTCGTAAATACCGTAAGACATATTGTGTCCTCCATATAATGAATATTGTAAATATTATATCAAAAGATTGAGTATAACGCAATAGACAATAATTAAATAATGGTCAAGAAATAACATATCATGTGATATATTATCAAAAACAACTAAAAAATTCGACAAAACAAAAGGGTTTTTCGAGTTTTTCGCTTTTTTGACGCTCAAATGCAAATAACCGAAATCGGAATCGATATACGAGCCTAAAAAAAGGAAAACGACTCAAAATTTTTATAAGAATCTCATATAGCAATCGGTTCTGAACGTAGAAAACAGCCCGTCATATTCAACGGGCTGTTTGCAATTTTACAAAATCGGTTTGCTGAATTTATGAATTTTTCTTCTCGTTTTCATCCGCACCGCTATCGGTTTCCTCGGTGACGATTTCGTCCTCCGGGACGAGAATTTCTTTTATCATAAACTCTCTGCCCGACAACAAATCTTTGTCGAACGAGTTGCATTTGGGGCAATAGCCCTCGTTTGCGATGACGTTGAACACCTCACCGCACTTTTGACATTTTGCCATACCGCGCACGACGTCAAGCTCCAACTTGGTGTTTTTAAAAAACGGCTTTTTGTCGATAGCGGCAGGCCAACACTCGTCAAGGTAGGCAGGGATAACGCCGCACAGTTCGCCGACTTGCAAAACTATGGTGTCAACGGCGGGAAGATGTTGCTCCACCGCCACTTGTTCCACCACTTTTACAACTTCAAAAACGATTCCTAACTCGTGCATCTATCACTCCTTCGAACTCAACGGCTTTGTGATGATTCTGCCAACGCGCTTGATGGCATGTTTTGCCATTTCGAGAGGCAATTTCTCGTACACTTTTGCAACAACCGTCTTATCGTTTCTGACAAGTTTGATTGCGTCAAACTTACATTTTGTCGTGCATTGACCGCAACCGACGCACATATAGGTGTCGACCTTTGCCGCGCCGCAACCGAGGCAACGAGCGGTTTCTGCTTTCATTTGCTCCTCGGTGAACGTTGCTCTGGTATCCTTGAACGTGCCGTCGTTCTCTTTGAGGTGGAGCGGACGTTGACGTTTTACATTGTCGTAACCGCCGAGGTCGAGGTTGTTCTTGTCGAGTTCGACAAAGAATCTTCTGTCTCTGCCGTACTTTTGAGTTTGTCCCGGCCACACTGCTCTATGCAAGGAGATTGCACCCTCTTTGCCGCCTGCGATTGCGTCGATAGCAAATTTAGGACCTGTCACGCAGTCGCCGCCCGCAACGATGTTCTTGTCTCCTGTGACAAAGAACTCGTCAACGGAAACGGTGTTATTCTTGTTGAGTTTGACGTTTGTGCCGTCAAGCAAGTGTCCCCACTCGATTTTTTGTCCGATTGAAACAAGTACGTAATCCGCATCAACCACAATCGTGTCGTTTTCATCGTATTTTGGTGCGAATCTGCCGTTTTCGTCAAGCACGGAGAGGCATTTTTTGAATTCGACTCCGACAACCTTGCCGTTTTCCACAACGATACGTTTCGGACCGTATCCGTTGTTGATGACGACGTTTTCGCTCTCTGCTTCTTCGATTTCCTCTTCCAAAGCAGGCATATTCTCTCTGGATTCCAACGAATACATATTGACGGTTGCCGCGCCCCATCTTGTGGCGGTTCTTGCAACGTCGATTGCAACGTTTCCGCCACCGATGACGACGACGTTTCCGTGAAGTTTATCCTCTTTGTCGAGGGCAACGCCTTTGAGGAAGTCAACGCCGAGGATAACGCCCTTTGCGTCATCGCCCTCAACGCCGAGCTTTCTGCCCGCGCTTGCGCCGATTGCAAGGTAGAATCCGTCAAAACCTTCCTTCTTCAAATCGTCGATAGTCTTGTCTTTGCCGACCTCAACGCCGGTCACAAACTTGACTCCAAGCTCGCGCAAGATGTCGATTTCTGCCTCGACAACGTCTTTTTCAAGTCTGAACGCAGGGATACCGAGCGTCATCATACCGCCGAGTTTGTCCTCTTTTTCAAAGACGGTGACGCTGTATCCGTCAACTGCAAGATAGTATGCGCAAGAAAGACCTGCAGGGCCGGAACCGATGACTGCGATATTCTTCATCGAATAATCGTGTTTCTTGGCGGGGATAAATCTATCGCTGCTGTTCTTGTCCTTGTCGGCGATAAACTTCTTGATTTCGTCGATAGCGACGCCCTTGTCGATTTGACCGCGGGTGCAGGCGTCCTCGCACTTATGCGGACAAATTCTTCCGCAGATTGCCGGGAACGGATTTTCTTTCTTAATCAATTCGAGAGCGTCTCTGTATTTGCCCAAGGACGCAAGACGGATATAACCCTGAACGGCGATGTGAGCGGGGCAAGCGGTCTTGCACGGCGCAGTACCCGTTTCGAGAGTATCCTGTCTGTTTTCACGATAGTTAACGTTCCATTTATCTTTGCCCCAAACGGTGTTGCGAACGGTGTCGTACTTCTCTTGTTCGATAGGCGTTTTGGTGCAGAGTTTTTGACCGAGTTTAACAGCGTTTGTCGGGCAGTTTTCAACACATTGACCGCAAGCGACGCAGTTTTCTTGGTTGATTTCGGCGTGATAGTTGCTTCTCTCTGCGTCGGGGCATCTGAACATTGTGGAGATACGGATAGCAAAGCAGGAGCAAGCGCAGCAGTTGCATATAGCCGCCGATTCGCCCGGCCCTTCGAGGTTTGGCATTTGGTGCATAAGACCGTTCTCTTCCGCCTTTCTGAAGATTTCTCTTGCCTCTTCCCTTGTGATTTGTCTTGCCTTGCCCGTCTTGATGAAGTATTCCGCACCCGAACCCATCTGGACGCACATTTCGTCTTCAAGGTGTCCGCAACCTTCGCCAATCATTCTTCTTGAACGACGACAGGAACACGGAGAAACGGAAAACGTATCGTATTTATCAAGGTAATACGAAATCTTTTCGTAAGGAACGGCTTGGGAGTCGCCGGCAATAGCGGATTCGATGGGGACAACCCTCATCATACTTGCGCCGTAAGGCAACATCGTGCCCATAGACTCCATAAGTCCGCGTGTGTACGCCTCGAACGCTTTTGCGATTTCGGGATGTTTGTTGACGTTTTCGGTGCAACCGACCATCATTTCAAGCGTACCGGGCGCAAAAATCTGCATAAAATACAGGGTTTGACCGTTTTCGGTGTAAATCTTGATGACGCCCAAATCTCCGAGTCTGTCAAGGATGGTTTTGGTGTCCTCAACCGTTTTCCCGCACTTATTTGCCACATACTCAAGCGTTCTGGGCTTTCTCAAGCCAAGGCTTGCAGCAACGTCCGCTTCTTCGTCGGTCAAGCAATTCAATGCGTAATACTCCGGGGAGTCTTCGGTGATTTTGGTCATCATGCCGGCAATACCGCCCATTACTTTTACAAGATGGAGGATGCTTTTTCTCATTGCCATAACGTAATACCTCGTTTTTGTTATTTATTTTTTTTGTTGTTACGATTTTGTTTGTTATTCCGAGAATAACGATTCTTATGAAATATAGCCTTATCGACGCCTTTTCACAACAGCATTTTGTACTTTTCGGGGATAGCGTTGTCGATTTGCAAAGCAAGCTCCTCTTTGGATATGCGTTTGTTTGCGAAAATCCAATCTTTCACCGCATATACACAGCCGTAAATAATGAGCTTTGCCGTGTAAATCTCGCTCTCGAAAAGCGGATGTCCGAGTTTTTCAATACACGTCTGGTTCATTCTGTTGAAGGAGTACTCGAACACGTATTGGTCGTATGAATTGTCACCGAGATAACAAAATGCGTTTTTGATGCGCTCGGGATCTATTTCGATAAAAGACAGTATGCTCAAAAAAAGCTCGTTCCAACTCTTGCAGTCATTGTTTCTGAATATCTCGTCCAAAGCACGCTTATAGTTGTAGTTCATAACGTCGTATTTATCCAAGAAATGGCGATAGAATGTGGATTTCGACACCCCTGCCGCCTCGATGATCATGTTGACGGTGATTTTGTTCAAACTATATTTTCTGCTCAGAACGTTGAAACAATCCGTGATATGATTTTTGGTGATATCGTTTGACATGACTTTCCCTTATCCGTACATTGTGTTTCATTCAATTATTATCATACTATCATATTAAAGTTTAATAAATCAATATATATGGGACTTTTTTGCGATTTAGTCCCGTTTTAATACTATTTTAATCATTCGTTTTGTGGCTGTTATTTACAAATATCGGTATCATGGGTATAGTTTAATTATAATAATATATCGATTGAAAAATCGAAAGAAACACAGGAGTAACATTATGGACAGCGAAAAGAAAGCAACAAGAGCCGAAAGACTCAAAAAAATGTTCGCACCAGGCCCGGAAGCCATGGAATACAAGGTCACACCGGGTTTAGACACCGTTCTCAAATGGTTTATGTTTACGGTGACGATTCTCGGCGTATCGGTATTGACATCGAAATTCCAGGCTTACGGAAACATCTTTTTCAACATCGTACTCGGCATAATCGTTTTGATTGCAATGAAACCGGTCTTCTTCGAAACGTTGAAACTTTCAACGTTGCTTGTGGGAAGATTTATCGTTTTGTTTGCATGTTTCGGTCTTCTCCCGGGTCCGATTTTCGTAATCATTGTCTTGGGGCTTTACATCATCAATATTTTGGAAGCAACAATGACGGACTTCTTTAAGAACAAACAATATTTTAACGGCGTTTCCGGTTTGTTTGTCGCAATCGGAGCATCTGCATTCTTCCTCGGCTCAACCTGGGGCACAACAACCACCGCATATTCTCCAATTTACTTCATCGACGGTTTTTCAAAGCTCGGCTCCGAGGTCGCGTTCACATCCGAATATTTCACAAATCAAGCAACCATATTCAATAGCGCAGTCACAGGTACAACCACAGTCGGTATCGCAATCACAGTTGCAATGATGATTGCATACACCATTTGGAACTGGCTCTTCGTCACCGGCGAATTCTCCTCCTCTGTTGCGCTTATGCACATAGGTTTCCTGCTTGCCCCGATTTTGGGCGTCTTTGTCGGACCTCTCGTCGGTATGGGCAGATTCGGAATGCTTCCCGACCCCGGTCTGTGGCTCTTGTTCAGAGCAAGCACGCTTACATTCGGCGGTATTTTGCAAATAGGCGGCAAAAACTGGTTTGAGCAAAACTTCTACTTCGAGAAGTTTGACAAAGCAGTCAACCACATCAAAAACAGCAAACCCATCCAAATCGCATGCATGGTTATTTGCTGCTCGTTGATGACTTTCGCAGTCGTTGCAGGTTTTGTCCCCGCAAAATAAGGTACAAATCAACCAACATCAAAAAAGACGCATCCTGCGTCTTTTTTGTTACCTTTTTGGTGGAATGATATGCACATCCAAGCGGATAAACGAACACTTATTCAGGGCATACTCAGAAACACTGATAAATTGTCAATCATTCACTCAAACGGCGATATTGAGATAAAGAGCGAGAAAAAGCCCCTCAAACAGCAACCCTAATGTACAAAGCGTACATGAGTTGATGAAAAAATCACATTTTTTTCTTCTCTAATCCGCTGAGAGCGCAATAAATCGATGAAGAACAAGAAAGAACCGCTCACACAGATAGGAGCGTACTTGGCGTACGTGACTATTTGGGTGGGCGGTTCTGCCGCAGTTATTCGCGATTTAGTGTACTCTCAGTGGATTAGAGTGCCGCTGTTAACCCCCAACACAGCATCCCTAATACTATCCTTCTGCATAAGCGCAAAGACGACAATGGGGATATTGTTGTCCATGCACATCGTGATTGCGGTAGTATCCATGGCTTTGAGTCCTTTTTGAATGACGTCCATATAGGAAATCTCGGTAAATTTTTTGGCAGACGGATTGAGTTTTGGATCGGAATCGTAAACTCCGTCAACGTTTTTGGCAAGAAGAAGAGCGTCTGCGCCGATTTCACAAGCACGAAGAGCAGCGCCCGTATCCGTTGAAAAATACGGATTGCCGGTACCGCATGCAAAAACGACTATTCTGCCCTTTTCGAAATGTCTGATTGCCTTGCGCAGAATGTACGGCTCGGCAACTTTGGTGATTGTAAGTGCGGTTTGAACACGCACAGGAACGCCGAGTTGTTCGAGTTTGTCCTGGATAGCAAGAGCATTCATGACGGTGGCAAGCATGCCCATATGATCTGCGGTCGAGCGATTCATTTTGTCGTCTGCCTGACGTCCTCTCCAGAAGTTTCCTCCGCCGATTACGATGCCGACGTCAACGCCGAGTGCCTTTACATCTGCAATTTCTTTGCATACGTACGTGAGCTTTTCGGGATCTATACCGGTTCCGTTCTCACCTGCAAGAGCCTCGCCGGAAAGTTTTATGATGACGCGTTTATACTTCAAATTTTCTTGTGCCATAATATGATATTCCCTATTTTTTTGAACATCTAATTTGTTCAAATGCGGTTTTGTCTAAAAAAAAGGAATGAATCGATCATTCCTTTTTTCAAATTGCTTATTTGTTGAGGTGAGCTTGAGCCATGACCTCGCCGACAAAATCGTCTTCTCTCTTTTGAAGACCTTCACCCATTGCGTAACGGGTGAAACGAATGACTTGAACGTCACCGTTTTGTTTGAGATATTGAGCAATCGTGAGGTCGGGATTCTTGACGAAAACTTGTTCTGTGAGGCAAACCTCTTTATAGAACTTGTTGATTCTGCCAACGAGCATCTTTTCGATGATTGCTTCGGGCTTTTTGCTATCTTCGTTCATAGCTTGAGCTTTGAGGATTTCTTTTTCGTGTTCGACTTCGGATTGAGGCACTTCGTCACGTGTTACATATTGAGAATTTGCAGCTGCGATTTGCAAAGCGACGTCGTGAACGACTTCACTGCTTGCGCCCTTGCTTGCTTCAACCATAACGCCGATTTTGCCACCCATGTGGATATAAGTGTCGACAACGGTGTCTTTTGCTTCGTAAACGGTATAACGACGAATGGAGAGCTTTTCGCCCATCTTCATAACATACTCGTTGGTGACGGATTGCATTGCGGCAACAACGTCTTCAACAGATGCGGGAGCATTGTCGAGGATATATTCGGCAACTTTGCCGACATACTCTTTGAATACGGGGCCGCCTGCGACAAAGTCGGATTCGCAGTTGACTTCCAAAAGAACGGATTTGCCGTTTTTGCTTGCTGCGTAAACGATACCTTCCGCTGCGATACGAGCTTCTTTCTTTGCAGCGGTAGCCATACCTTTTTCTCTGAGGAAATCGATTGCCGCTTCCATGTCGCCGTCGGTTGCGACGAGAGCTTTTTTGCAGTCCATCATGCCTACGCCGGTGCGTTGACGAAGTTCCATAACATCTTTGCTTGTGAATGCCATATATGTTCTCCTGTTAATTTTTTTTGAAACCGCACGCAGAGATTTTCTGCGTGCGGAAATATGCCGATTATTCTTGTGCTTCTTTTTCAGCGATTGCTTTTTCGAGAGCTTCTTGGGGTGAAAGAGCTTTTTCTTCAACCACGACGGTTTCTTCTTCTACCGGAGCAACTTCTTCGACGACTTCTTCTTTTTGAGGAGCGACGAAAGATTCGCCTTGTTTGGCTTCGATAACCGCGTCTGCGATGATTGACGCAAAGAGTTGGATTGCACGGATTGCGTCGTCATTGCCGGGGATCACGTAATCAACGAGATCGGGATCGCAGTTGGTGTCAACCACTGCAACGATGGGGATATTGAGCTTGCGGGCTTCTTTGACTGCGTTCTCTTCCTTTTTGAGGTCGACAACGAACAAGCAGCCGGGCAATGTGCGCATATTTTTGATACCGCCGAGGTTCTTCTCGAGGTCGTCACGCTCTTTCTTGAGAGCGGAAACTTCCTTCTTGGGGAGAAGTTCGAACTCGCCGATGAGTTCCATTTGATTGATTTTGTTCAAGCGATCGATTCTTGTGCGAATGGTCTTGAAGTTTGTAAGCGTTCCGCCGAGCCATCTTTGGTTGATGTAGAACATACCGCAACGCTCTGCTTCTTGCTTGATTGCGTCTTGAGCTTGCTTTTTCGTTCCGACAAAAAGAACTGACTTGCCGTCTTGAACGACGCTCTTGACAAATTGGTAAGCAGCTTCTACGTGGTCAACGGAGATTTGGAGATCGATGATGTGGATGTCGTTTCTCGTTGCATAGATGTACTTGCCCATTTTCGGATTCCAACGTTTTGTCTGGTGTCCGAAGTGCACGCCTGCTTCGAGCAGGGCTTTCATTGTTGTTACGGCCATTATTAGGTCCTCCTGAATTGTTTTTACCTCTCGCAAACTCGACGCGCCAACCTCCAAACGGAACAGAAAGCACTCCTTTGCGATGCGGGTTCGCTATGGATTATATTATATATAAAATAATTTTGCAAATATTTTGGACGGAAATTTTGAAAAATCGGCAAAAATATTTACTTTTTTGAAAAACGTGCGATATTTCGCCATTTTCAAGCGAAAATCATAATTTATACCGCATTTCAAACAAGTTTTAAGCAGTACACAATCTTTTACATTACCGAAACGTCGGATAGAAACGCTTGCAAAAAAAACGCTCGTCCGACTTTTGCCGAACGAGCGCAATTTTTGCCAAAATAACGATTAGTGATGGCAGCAAGAGCAGTTGCCGTCATGACAACCGTCGCCACCGCAGTCGCAACCATCGTCCATCTTTTCGACTTCAGCCATAAATTCATCGAACACTCTTTGAAGGAGAGCGTCGTCTTCGATTGCTTTGAATACGTCGTTGCCGTCCTCGTTTTCTGCAATTTCATAAATGAGGACTTCGTCCTCGTCGATATCGTCGAGTTTCTCGACCGGTTTCAAAACGACAAACCATTTGTCATCGACGTCGAGCGTTGCGAGGTGATAAAAATCTTCGTCTTTGTCTGCGACTTCGTTGTACAAAGTGATAATGTCATCGTCTTCAGTCATATTGTTTTGGTCATCAAAAAAATCTGCCATATGAGTACTCCTTACGATGCAAAGCGTATTTTTCGGATTGCATCTTGTTATTTTGATAGTAACATATTTTGCGCAATTTGCAAGCAAAATATCAAATCATTGCAATTTTCAACGATGAGAATCGAGATAGGATTGCAAAATAATGGTTGCGGCAACCTTGTCTATGACCTTTTTGCGTTTTTCTCGTCTTACGTCGGCATCGATAAGCATGCGTTCGGCAGACACGGTGGTGAGCCTTTCGTCCTGATACAACACCTCCAAGCCGCTCGCCTCTTTGAGCATATCGCCAAACTGCCTCGTCACAGCCGCTCTGTCCCCTTCCGTTCCGTCCATATTTTTAGGAAGGCCGAGTACGAAAGCGTCGGCGTCCTCTTTTTTTGCATAGTCGCAAAAATAGGCAATATCCGCATTTATATCGTCTTTTTTGCGCAAATACGTTTCGCGCGGATTTGCGGTTATTCCCAACAAATCGCTCACCGCGACGCCTATACGCACGTCTCCTACATCGAGTGCGACTTTTCGTTTCATCATTTCATCAACCTCCGAGTCCCGAAACCGCGGGAAGCAGATTTCGGTTTGGGCTTATTTTCGCCGATAAATTCATACCATTTCAAACCATATTTTTTGAGCAGACACAATCCCGCAACAAATACGGCGGCGGAAAAAACCGTTCCCACCGTCCAATATATCACCTTAATTGCGATTTCTCCAAGCGATTGTGCAAACGACGCCATAATAATTCCCAAAACAAACAAAACTATTGCAGGCAACACCGATACGAGCGCGGAAATTATCTGATATACGTTTTGCGAGGAATTTTTTATATCTGATACCTGCTCCCAGTGTTGATTGCCTTTTTTCATATCGAACAAAATGGACATACAGCATGCTCCCGTTATCATCATAAGCGTATCGATGCCCACAAAAAGCGTGGAAACTATGTCGATTTTGTATAGCAACAGAGATATTAGCATAATCGGCACAAGCAATACGCAAGGAACGATTACGGATAGCAAAAGTTTTGCTTTTATACTGTCTTTGGGGTTTATCGGCAACGTTTTGCTCGCAAAAAACGACTTACCTTCCCTTGTATATGCCATATTTGCAAGCATATTGGCGCCGGCAAGGAAAATCATCGAATACATTACAACAAACCCGATTTTCATCATTTCGATGATATAGGGCGACGTGGCGTCCGCCTCTGCCCCCTTTACATCGCTGATAAAATACATCACGACGATAAATATCGGAGCCATCAGGAGATTGGCAAACGACGTCATGGCAAGCGTTGAATTGCGCATAATCGATTTGAAATCTCTTTTCATAAGAGATACGACAACGTCGTTATGTTTGAGGGATACGTTCTTTGACTCCGTTGCCTGCACGCTCTCCGACTTGCGCATATTGATTTTTTTGTAAAACAGCGACGACAATACAAGCATAATCGCAATCATACATACGATAATGGCGGCGGATATGCCGAAGTTTTTGCCTGCGTCTATTCCAAGGCACAAACTTACAAGCACTTTGTCGGGATAAAAAACGTTTGCGAGCGTTGCGAGCGAGCCGAGCGTACCCTGCGACATCTCGATGTTGCCCTCCTGACCGAATCCCCGTGTATTCATAAAGTAGACAATCACCATATAAGCGCACATAAGCGCAAGATAAAATAGTATCGTCAGTATGCTTTTGAGCGTAGGTTTGCTCTTGAAAAACGAACCGAGCCATACGACAGGCATAGACAGCACTACAACCACAAACAGCGGAAGAATCGGCGCAAATGCGATAATGACGAATAAAAGCGGATAAAAGCCGTAAAACATCGTCTTTGAGGCAACGTTGTAGGCGATAGCTCCGCTAAGCACGGTCGGCAAAATCACAATTGCGCAAAGCTGCAATGCAGACACATAAGTCATAGCAAACTTTGCCAAAAATACAGACGTTGGTTTGAGCGGCAATGTGCTTAAAAACGGGGTGTCTTTTGACTCATAGAGCGTAGATACGATGGAAAACATCGACAAAAACAACACTATGAGTTGAGTTGCGCCCACAAGTGCGGTCACAATCAACGAAAATTCCGATAGGTTTTTCAGACTTATCGACAAAAACGCAATCATTGCGCAAACAAGCACAATCAACGGCGATACGGAGATAAGAAGTTTGGCACCCGATGACAGTTTTTTCTTGCCGTCTTCGTCTTTTTTGCTCGGATTGGCGTTTTTGAAAAGAGTTTTGAAAACCAGAATAAAATCTTTCATATGCGCCTCACTACGATATATCTTCGGCGGCGGAATTGTCCGTGAGTCTGAGGAACAAATCCTCCAAAGATTTATCTTTGTTTCTCTCTTTCAGCTCATCGATTTTGCAGCACGTAATAAGATGAGCGTCGTCGATTATTCCGATTCTGTCGCAAATCTTTTCCACAACTTCGAGAACGTGCGACGAGAAAAACACGCTGTTTCCCTTGTCGGCATGCTCCCGCATAAGCTGTTTGAGATTGAACGCCGAGCGAGGGTCAAGCCCTGTCATAGGTTCGTCGAGAATCCATATCTTCGGCTCGTGTATGAGAGCGCCGATTATATTGAGTTTTTGTTTCATACCGTGCGAATATGTGGAGATTTGCTTCTTTACGGCGTCCGAAAGCGCAAAAAGCTCGCAATATTTGTCAAGACGTTCCTGTCTTTGCGAAGTCGGAACGTCAAAGACATCGCAAATGAAGTTGATATATTCGACGCCTGTCAACCCTTCGTACAAAACGTGATCGTCACTGACATAACCGATGAGCCTTTTTGCCTCCAACGGGGACGATTTCAGATCTATTCCGTCAATGAGGACTCTCCCTTGTTCAAACCCGATAATGCCCGTTATGCACTTTATAGTTGTGGATTTTCCTGCGCCGTTCGGCCCGATAAAACCGAATATCTCTCCGTCCGAAACGGTAAGCGACAAGTTGTCCACCGACGGTTTTTGATTGCCTGCATAAGTCTTTGTCAGGTTTTCGATTTGTAACATTTTATCCTCCTTTGCTCTATGAGCAAATCAAAGTACATGCTTTATATTTTGCTATCGAAATGCTTGAATCGCTTTTAAGCAACTATGTTTCTATCGGCGACTCAGTTTATGCGGTTTAAGCGAAGGCGAATCCTGACACCCTCGAACACGTCCGTCACCATATCGCTTACACTTTCTTCGTCCCACTCGATATACTTTGTCGCAACCATGGTCGCAAATCCGTGTACAAACACCCACATTTCAAGATGAAACCGTAGAGCGGTTTGTTTGTCACAACCGAAAATCTTGCACACCGATTCTATTGCGGACAAAAAAGACAAATTGTCCGACGAAATGATTTTGCTTCCGTTTTCGTCCATAAACATCAGCTTAAAAAACTCCGGATAATCTCTTGCAAAACCTATATATGACATACCGATTGCCTTATATTGCGGATATTTGCTGCTTTTCACGCTGTCATCGATATATTTGTCATAGATTTTTTCGATTTGAAGATAAACATCTTTTTTGAGGTCATCCATTGTCGCAAAATTGTAGAATATAGGCTGAATAGAGCAATCGAGTTTTGCGGCAATCGCTCTCACGTTCAGGTTTTCCCCTTTTTCGACCATGGCTATTGCGCTCGAAATTATCATATCCTTTGTCACAGACGCTTTTTTTGGCATATTCCACCTCGTTGAATCATATCAATTGATATTATATCGTTTGACATGCTTTGTGTCAACCACTATTCAGAGGAAATTATAAAGAAAAATCCGCATTTTTGCGGATTCTTCAATGGTCATTTTCTGTTTTTTTGTCTTTGTGCGATTTCTTTCTCAAAGCCGTTTTCGGTCGGTTCATAGAATACCGCGTCTTTGATTTCATCGGGCAAATACTGTTGTTTCACCCAGCCGCCAAAGTCATGCGGATATTTATAACCGCTGACTTTTTCGTCGCCGCCCTTGTAGTTGGGATCTCTCAGATATAGCGGCACGGTTTCGTGTTTAATCGTCTTTACGGCGTTTTCGGCTCCGCTCAGAGCCTCGACGACCTTATTCGATTTGGGAGCTTCCGAAACGTATATTATGCCCTCTGCAAGCGGAATTCGCCCTTCCGGCAATCCGATTTTCTCAAAGGCTTGCACGCAAGAAGTCGCAACCACGATTGCATTTGGATCTGCCATGCCGACGTCCTCACACGCGTGAATCATTATTCTGCGCCCGATGAGCATAGGATCGCAACCTGCCTCGATAAGCCTTTCCGCCCAGTATAAAGCGGCGTTGCTGTCGCTTCCGCGCATACTTTTGATAAATGCGGAAATCATATCGTAATACATATCTTCCGTCATGGAAAGAGCTTTCTGCTGTATCGACTGTTCCGCCTCTTCTTTGCCGACTCTGATAACTCCGTCGGAATCTGCATGCGTTGTAAGAGCGGCAAGTTCAAGTGCGTTGAGAGCGGTGCGCATATCCCCTGCGCTTGCCCAGGCAAGATGAGAGATTGCCTCGTCGCTGACTTGCAAATTCATATTGCCAAGTCCCTTTTCCTTGTCTTTTACGGCGCGTTCGAGCCCTGCTTTTATATCTTGCTCGGACAGCCTTGAAAACGAAAAGATACGGCATCTCGAAACAATAGCTCTCGTCATGGAAACATATGGATTTTCCGTCGTCGAACCGATAAAAATAATATAACCTTGTTCGATTGCCTGCAACACGCTGTCGCTTTGAGCCTTGTTCCAGCGATGACATTCGTCAAGAAGCAAATATGTGCGTTTTCCGTACATTCTGAGCCTGTCGCGCGCCTCGTCAATGACTTTTTTTGCATCCGCAACACCGCTGGTGACGGCGTTGAGCTTGACAAAAGCAGCGTTCGTATTTTCGGCAATTATGTTGGCAAGCGTAGTCTTGCCCGTCCCCGGCGGACCGTAAAAAATGCAACTGCCGAGTTTGTCGGCAGCAATCGCTCTTCTTAAAAGCGAGCCCTGCCCCACGATTTTGCCTTGTCCCAAAAATTCATCCAAGGTGCGCGGGCGCATGCGCTCTGCAAGCGGAGCCATGGTTTTTTCGTTGTTTTGAAGATCAAATAAATCCATATGCATATTGTATCAACAACTTTTTGATTTGTAAAGATAATCGAAAATTTCTCATACAATATATCGTGCAAAAAAAATCAAAAATCTCAAAAACGATGAAACCGAAACTTTTTCGAGTCGTGATAGCAATCGCGATTTTCGTTGCGGTGTTCGTTTTTTGCACGGTCTATTTCCGCTCGAACATCGTTCCGACCGTTATGGACAGTTCGGTTGCTCAAATGCGCGCCGTCACCACAAATGCCGTAAACCTCGCCGCAACAAGCGTTCTTTCGGACGGACTTACATACGATATGCTCTTTGACATAGTCAAAGACAAGGACGGCAACATATCCATGATAAAGGCAAATTCGCCGCAAATAAACAAAATCGCAAGGCAAATCGCAAACCTTGCGCAAGCAAATCTCGACTCTCTCGGTACACAGGAAATTCAAATCTCGGCAGGCACGTTTACGGGGCTTGCGTTGCTTATGGGGTTCGGCCCCGACGTAACCATAAAAATCACGCCGATAGGAATGGCAAACTGCGATTTCGTATCGTTTTTTCAATCGGCAGGCATAAATCAAACGTTGCACAAAATCTACATAGACGTGTACGCCGACGTAAGCATCGTCACGCCTATAGACCAGCCTACAATCAAAGTCAAAGCTGAAGTTTTGGTATGCGAAAATCTTATTGTAGGCAAAATTCCCGACACATATCTGAACTTGTACGGCTCATCGAGCATGTTGAACCTGAACGCTTAATGCTTAACTTGCGCCGTTTTGCAATCATATCTTTTTTGAGCGCGAGCGAGAAATCAACCCGAATGTAAATCCGCAAACGATAACCGTCGTCAGTCCTGCCGCAACCGCGCTCATTCCGCCCGTAATCGCGCCCAAAAAACCGTCTTTTTGAACGCCTTCCAACGCGCCTTTTGCAAGATTCGAGCCAAACCCCATAATAGGTATGGTCACACCCGAGCCTGCAAACTCTTTCATCGGCTCGAATGCTCCGCATACTTCCAGCACAACGCCGATGAGCATATAAGTCACAAGGATTCTTGCCGACGACATTTTTGTTTTGTTGATAAGAATTTGCCCGAGCATACACACAAGTCCGCCCACGGCAAATACTTTGAGATAATCCAAAAACATTTCCATATTCTCTCCGATCCCCCGAATAAAATGCACCGTTACATTCCTTTACTCAGTTGAAATGTATTTTCGATTTTATTGAGTATTTTGATATGCGTTTTCCTTTCTTACCATAAAATTTTGTCTTTTTTGTCAAATATAATATTGAATTGCAATCCCAAGTTCCAACGTCAGTCAGCTCAGAAACGGATGACTCTCAAGCGTAAATGCGTGGGATATCCCGGGGATAGTTTCCTTTTGCAATGGCGTATCCTTGTTGAGCAGTGCGCCTGTCGGCACGACAAGCACTCGCTTCAACTCACCCTTTTGCATTTTTTTGAGGATATATGAGTTGAAAACGGTGTTTACGCACCCTGCACCCGAACCTCCCTGAAAAGTTTTTTGTTCGGGCGTAAAATAACTCGCGCCGCAATCCATATAGTATTTTGGCAAGGTTATCCCCTCTTTTGAGAGCAAATATTCAAGCATTTCCTTTCCGTGCCGTCCCAAATCGCCCGTAAAAATGCCGTCGTAGTAGTCGGGCGAGCGTCCGCTGTCCAAAAAGTGCGTGACAATGGTATCGCAAGCGGCAGGAGCCATCGCCGCACCCATATTTGCCTCGTCGTCGATGCCCAAATCCACAACTTTGCCGATACTTCCGCCCGTGAGCGTGACATAATGCGTGTTGGGCTTAACATAGTCGTTGCTCTCTTTTTCAAAATTGATTTCTATGATATTGGATTTTTCTTTGTTGATGACGTTCTTCTGTTTTTCAATACTTTTTTTATATTTTTCAAGCGTTTTTTTGTCGATATTCATACTGTCGTCGATTGCGATTATGTCGTCTTCATACACTCTTTCGTTCATCATCGAAGGCATTTCGTCCGACAAAACCGTACAGCCCGCCCCCGTGACCGTCCATTGCGATGTCGGCGTGCGCTGATTGCCGAGTTCGAGCGGAAAACGATACTGTCTTTCGGCAGACGCAAAATGGCTTGACGTGGAACAAGTCACGTTGTTTGCAAATCCGCCCGCTATGAGCATTCCCCCGACAATGACGCTTTCGCTAAAAGTCGAACACGCATTGTAAAGCCCCAAAAACGGACATGGAAAATTGCGTGCGGCAAGGGATGTCGCGGCAAGTTGATTGAGCAAATCGCCGCCCAGCATTATGTCGATGTCCTCTCTTTTTAATCCTGCTTTTCTGATTGCTCCGCTCACGGCGTCACGATGCATTTTGCTCTCGCATTTTTCAAACGACTTTTCGCACCATATATCGTTTTTTAGGACAATATCGAACTTATCTCCGAAATTCCCGTCCCCCTCTTTGGGGCCGACAATCGTGAAGCCGCTTTTTATATATACAGGTTTAGATAGCTGAAAAGTGCGCATTTTTACCTCACATACAAACAAAATATCCGATAAGTCCGACAATAAAACTCGCAACGACACCAAACACGATGATGGGACCCGCAATCACGAACATCTTTGCGCATACTCCGAAAAATACGCCTTCTCGATTGTATTCCATAGCCGGCGAAACCACCGAGTTTGCAAACCCTGTTATCGGAATAATCGAACCGCCACCTGCAAAATGCCCGATTTTGTCATAAAGTCCGAGTGCCGTGAGAAAACTGCCAAGAAAAATCATTATACAACTTTCATATGTCGCAACGTCTTTGTCGCTCAAATCATTGAAAATCAGTCGCAAAATATCGCCGATTCCCTCGCCAATACAACAAATGATACCGCCCACCAAAAACGCCGCCAACAGTGTTCGCACCATCGGCGACTTAGGCGCATTTTCCTTTACGTATTGCTGATATTCTTCTCTTTCAATCATACATTGTCTTGCTCCGCATTCTTTGTTTGCTTGTTTTCATTGTTGCCGACAGCATTTTCCAAACGTCCCTCGACAACCCCCTCGACATTTTCCATTTTCTTGAAAAACACCTCTTTATCCTCAACGTTCTTTGAAAACAATGCATCCATACGGCAATGATTGCCAAAATTAAAATTTTTACACAAAAAAAAGCGCATGATGCGCAATTCAACACATAAAAATGCTACATAGAAAAGCAAAAACCCCGCTGTTTAGTAGGGTTTTAGCGTTTTTAATGGAGAGTGTGGATTCGCTCAACAGCGATGCGTGCAAGTTTACTTGCATAAGCGAGCGTGCACACCGAAAGGTGGTTCGGTGCGCATTGCGCACGGTGGTTTTTTTGAAAAAACCACCAAATCCACCCTTCTTCCAAATAGATAAAAGCACTTGCGTTTGCAAGTGCTTTTATCTTGGTGGAGAGGGGTGGATTCGAACCACCGAAGTCACTGACAACAGATTTACAGTCTGCTCCCTTTGGCCACTCGGGAACCTCTCCGTTTGGAGCTGGTGATCGGAATCGAACCAACAACCTACTGATTACAAATCAGTTGCTCTGCCTGTTGAGCTACACCAGCATATTGAGTTGTTGGTGCCTCGGGGCGGACTCGAACCACCGACACAGGGATTTTCAGTCCCTTGCTCTACCACCTGAGCTACCGAGGCATACGGGATTGATATCCCCTTTTTGAAATTTATGGCAGTGACGGTTGTCACTGCCACAAACTTTATGGCGACCCGGAGGGGGCTCGAACCCCTGACCTCCAGCGTGACAGGCTGGCGTACTAACCAACTGTACTACCGGGCCAAATGATATATATGTTTTGGTGGGCCTTCACGGACTCGAACCGCGGACCGATCGGTTATGAGCCGACTGCTCTAACCAACTGAGCTAAAGGCCCGAATCACATCGGTGAAGTTGTGCTGGTCGGGGTGAAGAGATTCGAACTCCCGACCTTCTGAACCCAAATCAGACGCGCTAGCCAAACTGCGCTACACCCCGAAAGATTTTCGCGTCGTTCATTGCGACTACAACACTATACAATAAATCCAAAAAGTTGTCAATGATTTTTTTGATAGATTTCGAGATTTTTTTGACAGAAAAATATAAGAATTTTCGTTTTGTACAAAAAGCCGCCAAAATATGCATTTAGATAGCGTTTATCCTATTGTCGGAGGCAATATGGAAGCTAAATTTATATCCGAAAAAGACTGTATACGAGTTGAAATTTCAGGTGAAATCGACGAGTACGGCGCAAAAAAGGTACGCTCGGCAATCGACGACGTTATCGAAAATACGCCTGCGCTACGCTCTATGATATTCGACATGAAAGGCGTGACTTTTATCGACAGCACGGGACTCGGATTCGTTTTGGGCAGATACAAAAAACTCAAAGAAAATCACGCAGAACTTTTGCTTGCGAACGTATCAGGACAAGTGGACAAAGTGTTTCGCACAAGCGGCGTATACCGCTATGTCCCCGTCGTGGAATAAGGAGTTGTATATGAATCATTTTGATATGAAACTTTTGGCAAAAAGCAAAAACGAGGCGTTTGCACGCAATGTCGTAGCGTCGTTTGCGATTGAGTGTTCCCCCACCCTCGAGGAGATAAACGACATAAAGACAGCCGTAAGCGAAGCCGTCACAAACGTCGTCGTGCATGCGTACGACAAAAACGAAAGCGGCATTGTGCAGATCGAATGCAACGTCGAGGAGGCAGAACGTTCAATCGAAATCGTCGTTCGGGATTTCGGCAAAGGAATAGACAACGTCAAAGAAGCGATAGAGCCGTTCTTCACCACTGCCTCGGACGACGAGCGCAGCGGCATGGGCTTCACCATCATCGAAACGTTTATGGACGAAATGGAAGTGACGTCCGTCAAAGGCGAAGGAACGGTCGTCAGAATGAAAAAGGTGATGAAATAATGTTGGATCATCAAACCACGCTCGAACTTTTGAAAAAAGCTCAGCAAGGTGACGACGGCGCAAAAGAAAAACTGATAGAAGAAAATATACCGCTTATCAAATCCATTGTAAAACGATTCAAAGGAAGATTGGAATACGACGATTTGATGCAACTCGGAGCAATCGGATTGATAAAAGCCATGCAAAATTTCGCCGTTGAATACGGCGTCAGATTTTCAACGTACGCCGTGCCGATGATTAGTGGCGAAATCAAACGTTTTTTGCGCGATGACGGCGCAATAAAAGTGTCGAGATGGACAAAAACGCTTGCACAAAAAGTCAACGTTTTTGTCGAAGAACAACTCCAAAAAGGCGAAAGCGAACCGACAATAGAACAGCTGGCGGCAAAGTTTGAGGTCGACGCTCAAGAAATCGTTTTTGCAATGGACGCTCGGCATTATCTGCTTTCGCTCTCCGCAACCGTCGGCGACGACGATTCGGAACTCGGCGACAAAATCGCAACCGAGGAATGCGAGGACGAAAATATCGACAAACTGCTTTTGAAAGACCTCATAAACGACTTGCCTTCGCGCGAGAAAAAAGTTATCGTTTTGAGATATTTCAGAGATAAAACCCAAAGCGAAATCGCACAAGAACTCGGCGTATCGCAGGTGCAAGTGAGCAGAATCGAAAACAAAGTGCTGCAAAAACTCAAAGACGGTATGAAAGAATAAATTGAACAATATTTCGTTTTATTGATTATTAAAATGCCGATGCTCCCCCTTTTAAGTTCACATTTCCTTGCAAAATGCCGCAATAACTTCAATACCGAAATAATGCCAAAACAATAGCGATTTTTCAAGCACGATTTCAAAAATTTTCAGCAAATATGAAAGAGAGTCTGACCGTAGTCAAACTCTCTTTTTGCTGTTGTTTAGATTTACTTAATCCTGCAAATTATTTCTTCTTGGTGAACAATGCTTTGATTGCCGCGATTAAGTCTGCAAACGTCTTTTTCTTGACAGCGAACCAGAAGATTGCAAATCCGCCGATTCCCGCAAGCAGCAATGTTCCGATTACGATACCCGCAATCTGTCCGCCCGAAAGACCGTCCTTTGCCACGGGAGCATCTTCATACACGGCGGTAAGAGTTGTTCCTTCCGCCACCGTAAAGGTATAACTCTTGTCGGTGCTTACGATTTCACCGCTTCCGTCCTTCCAGCCTGTGAACACTTTGCCCTCTTTATCTTCTGCCGTTACGGTTACGCTTTCGCCGACAGTAAGTCTGCCGCCACCCGTTCCGCCGACAACTGTGACTTCTACCTTTACGAGTTTTGCTATCGTAAGATCGGCGATCTCCGTTCCGTTTTCGTCAAAATGTTTTCCGCAGAAATCGCAATCTTTGTGTCCTTTCGTGCCTTCCGTTTCCTCGGTTGCCGGTACTTCGGGCACCCACGCTCCGAACTTGTGTGC
>CAKQGN010000005.1 GCA_934233745.1 uncultured Clostridia bacterium | reverse complement strand
GGAATAATCCACATATTACCGACCATCATTGCGCCGTTTATTCTGTTTTCACTACATAATACGGAAACACGTCTTTGCGAAATATTCCATTTTTCGGCGGCTTCTTTTGCAGATATAAAACTTAACATAACGTCACCTCAAAAATTCTTGCTTATATTATATTCTAAAATGCGAATAATAGCAAGTAATTCTTTGTTCATCTAAATAAAAATTTTTTATTCAAATTCCTAAATGGCACCCGTCAAACAACTCACTTAAACTTGGATAAAAAAGGTCACTCAAAGATAACTTCAACGCCGAGCGATTAAACGCCCGGCAGTTTCTTCTTTTTGCCGTTCAAATCGACTTTTATGCCGAAATATTCGTTAGAAAAGAATAATACGAACTCTAACTTATCGTCAGGGTTCGTATTATTCCCTAATGGCGGAGAAGAAGAGATTCGAACTCTTGAACCGCTTTTGACGGTTACGCGATTTCCAGTCGCGCGCCCTCGACCAAACTAGGCGACTTCTCCAGAAAGTTATTGATGGCGAAGGAGCGTGTTTGGTACGCAGTACCATTACACCCAACTTCTCCAGAAAGTTATTGATGGTGAAGGAGCGTGTTTGGTACGTAGTACCATTGCACTCGACTTCTCCAGAAAGTATAGCTATATAAATTTTGAGCTTTACATGTGGGTGGCAGTTGGAAGCCAATGGAAAACAAAACCATTTCCTCCAACTGTTCACAGGGAACTGCCCCATCAAACCCAACGTGACGATTATATATCACCGAAGCGATTTTGACAAGCGGTTGACAGACATATTTTGCTAAAAAATATAAAAACAGTCAATGCGCCACGCAAGGAGGCATGCCGTTTTTTGTTACATCAGAAATATCCGTGATTTTGTTTCAAAACCGCAAGCGACAACGGCAATTATTGTTTTGCACCGCAATGCTTACAAAAAGCGGAATCCTTGGCGATTTTTTGCCCGCAGTTATGGCAAAACATAGATTCGACGTCGTCATCTTTGACATCGGCGTTGTTTTGCTCGGATTTGGTGGCATCGCTTACGGCGCGAACAATAGTTTGAAGATTCTCTTTGTTTGCGTCGATCATCACACTGCTGATTTTGGGAGCGAGTTTGGTCATCATAGGCGCAACAAACCCGAACATTGTCAAAAACATCGTAATCATGGCGCAAATCGCACCGATGACGGTCATCGCAATAGCTCCGCTTTTGGGCAACAATGCTTCGCTTTCGTTTTCAAAGAACGGGCCCGCTTTGACAAGCGAACTTATGCCGAGTGCTAAAAACACAATGGCGATTACGATTGTAAAACACCAGACAATGCGTATAACCTTCACTGTTTTTGTCAAATCTTTCTTATTTTGAGTTATATTCATACAATACTTCTCCGTTTTTAATGTATTTATCATAACACAAGTCGTATCGGTTTGCAACATCGGATATAATAATCAACTTGAAATATCCATAATAGCCAAAAGGAATTGTCCGAACGCGGCAAAGAACATGAGTATGGCAATTTCTCCATATGCGGCAAAAGATTGAAATCGATATAGATAAAATCGAATGGGCGGCAAAAATCGAAGGGGCTTAAACGCCGCAGTACCGCCAACATAAAATGACATCTTTACAAAATTCAGACTATATGATATTATTGATGCATTAAATCTAAAATAGGAGTATCTATGGGCAATCTACTTGGCGCAGCCGCCGACCCTGACCCTCTCAGTACAATCTTATCGTCAATATTTATAGTTGTTTTGGTTTTGTTTTCGGGATTTTTTTCGGCAACCGAAACCGCATACAGTTCAGTCAACAGAACAAAACTAAAGCTCAAAGCGCAAGGCGGAAACAAATCCGCACAAAACGCGCTGAAACTTCTTGAAAAGTTCGACAAGCTTCTCTCCACCATACTCGTTGGCAACAACATCGTAAACATTACGCTTTCGGTGCTTTTCAACAATATATTCGAAAACGTCATCTCAGATCCTGCAATCAGCGGCATCGTGTCGGTTGCGGTATCGACGGTTATTGTTCTGACATTCGGCGAGATCACCCCCAAAATGATCGCAAAAGAAAATTCGGAAAAGATTTGTATGGCGTTCGGATATCCTATCCGCGCAATTATGGTGATTCTTTATCCTATCACAATCGTTTTTGCGGGATTAAAATTTTTGCTCAACAAAATATTCAAATCTCGCGATGACGACAAGATAACAGAAGAAGAATTGCTCTCTATGGTAGAAGAAGCGCAAGAAGACGGATCGCTCGACTCGCAGGAAAAAGAGCTTATTTCCAGCGCGATAGAATTTGACGACTGCGAAGTTGCCGACATTCTCGTGCCCAGAGTAAACGTCATTGCCGTCCCCTCAAACATGGCAATGGACAAAATCAAAGCGATTTTCCTTGAATACAACTACTCTCGCCTTCCCGTCTACAAGGATTCGATCGATCAGATAATCGGCATGATTCACAATATCGACTTCTTCACCGCTTTGGAAAAAGGCGACAAAAACATCAAAAACTACATAACGCCGGTTGCCGTTGCGACGGAACATATGAAGATTTCCGCACTGCTAAAAAGTATGCAACGACAAAAGGTGCATATGGCGGTTGTCGTGGATGAATACGGCGGAACGCTGGGCATCGTAACTTTGGAGGATATTTTGGAGGAGCTTGTCGGCGAAATTTGGGACGAACACGACGAAGTGATCGACTATTTCACCAAAATCGACGATGAAAACTACATCGTAGACGGTAGAGCCGAACTTGACGATTTCTTCAAACAATTCGACATCGACGAAAGCGAAAACGAAAAATACGACTCGCAAACCGTGAGCGGATGGGTTATAGAGCAGTTCGGAGAAATCCCGAAAAAATCCCAATCGTTTGAATTCAAAAATCTGACCGTGACGGTAAACAAACTCACCGCAAGAAAGATTATAGACGTAAAAGTTAAAATCAATCCCCCTGTCAACGAGGAAAACGAACAGGAACAAAAATTCCGACTATTTGACAAACACGATAAGGATGAAGAAAAAAGCAAGGAATGACGTCTTCATTTACGATAAAAGGCAACTCGTACGAGTTGCCTTTTTGATTGTATATGCGTCATTGTTTTGCTTAAATCACGAAAAACACAATAATGGCGTTTTGTTTGAGTAACCTTTGATTATTTCAGACTTCTTACGGTATAGCCCTCTTTGGCAAGCACTCGAAGTTGAAGATTGAGTTGATCGATAAACTCTTTGTTCGATGAGGTTTTGACAATCATATTGATGAGATTTTCCGTTGCTTCGGCATTGTCGGCATTCGACAAAAGTTTGCGGATACCCCACGTGCCTTCCAGTTCGCTCGGCGTGAGGAGCAATTCTTCTTTTCTCGTACCACTCTTTGCAAGGTCGATTGCGGGGAAAATTCTCTTTTCGCTGAGTCTGCGATCGAGGTGTATTTCCATGTTGCCGGTGCCTTTGAACTCTTCAAAAATCACGTCATCCATACGGCTGCCTGTGTCGACAAGTGCGGTTGCGATGATTGTGAGCGAACCGCCGTTTTCTATGTTTCTTGCCGAACCGAAGAAGCGTTTGGGGCTGTGCAATGCACCGGGATCGATACCGCCGGAGAGTGTTCTGCCCGTCGGGGGAATCGTGAGGTTGTACGCTCTTGCAAGTCTTGTAAGAGAGTCGAGCAAAATCACAACGTCTTTGCCCATCTCGACAAGGCGTTTTGCGCGATCCAAAAGCATTTCTGCCGTTTTTGTATGATGTTCGGGCAGTTCGTCGAACGTCGAATAGACAACTTCGCCCTTGATTGAGCGTTGCATATCGGTGACTTCCTCGGGACGCTCGTCAATGAGAAGCACTTTGAGTTCGATGTCGGGATAATTTGTCGCAATGGAACTTGCAATCATTTTAAGAAGCGTTGTTTTACCTGCTTTCGGGGGCGAAACAATGATACCTCTTTGTCCTTTTCCTATGGGAGATACAAGATCGATGCAGCGGGTTGCGTATTCTCTGGGAGAAACTTCAAGTCTGATGCGTTCGTCGGGATATATCGGCACGAGATCGTCGAAATTGGGACGCTTTCCGACTTTGTCGGCATCTATTCCGTTGATTGTCGTTACGCTTACGACGGCAGACGGTCTGCCCTCTTGCACTTTTTTGCAAAGCGAGGTCACATAGTCGCCTCTGCGCAAGCCGTATTGTTTTATCTTCATTGCGGACACATATGCGTCCATCTCGTTGAATTCACCGTTTTTTACACGCAAAAAGCCGTATCCGTCGGGATTGATTTCAAGATATCCTTCACGAATTTGCTCGCTATCGTCACACTCTTTGCGTTCGGCAATGGTATTGTCATGCGCAGGTTGACTTTGGTTTTGATTGCGGAAATTGTTTTGTTTTTGACCGTAATTGTTCTGAAAACCGTTTTGCGTATACTGCTTTTGATTTTGTTGCCCGAATTGGCGGAAAGTGGGTTGATATTTCGGTCTTTCAAATCCTTTTGGAAGAGCGACGTCGCTTTTTTCTTCCACTTTTGCGGGTGAAGGAGTGAGAAGTTGCTCCGCTTGCGAATCGTTTTGAGTTGATTTGTCTTTTGCCGCGGGCATCTGTTCGTTTGCATCGGCAAACTTTTTGGGACGGCCGCGTCTTGGTGCGGTCGGAGGTTCTATCTCGCCGTTGGTGATTTTGAAAACCATGTCGACAAGCTCCGCTTTGTTCATTTTTGTCGGCGCGCTTATACCGACCTCTTTTGCAAGAGCGCGCATCTCAAAAATGCTTTTTGCCTCTAATTCCGGTTTTGAGAATTTCTGCATCCTTTTCTCCTATATGCGGACACAATAGGTCCGAAAAAATATTATTTTTATATTTTCAGTCACAAGGGCTGTTTTTAATGGTTGGAGTGTGTATAGCGTCCGTTGCCGAGCAATCTCGGCAACGGCTTTTTAAATCGTAAAAATTATTTTGAAAGTTTGTCAAGCACCAAAACCTTTGTTTCTTCACCGTCAAAGTCCGCTCTGTCAAATTCTACCGTGGTGGAATCTGCATATACGATGTTTTCATCGTCGAATAGTGACAAAAATTCGTTTACTTTGTCGATGTCAAACTCACAATCTTTGGTTTTGTAGTGCATCGGGATAACTACGTCGGGCATAATGCGATCGACATATTCCTTTGCTTGTTGGGCGTCGATGGTATAATTTCCGCCGACAGGAATCATAAGAACGTTTACGGGCATGAGCGATTCCACCAAAATGGCATTGCATTCCTCTCCGATGTCGCCCATATGGCACACGTCGACTCCGTCCATACGATATTTGAAAATAATGTTTTCTCCACGCAAACTGCCCTTTTTGTCGTCGTGATACGAGCGTTGAGCAAGAATATGTACTCCGCCGATCTCGTATGCTCCGACCCTGTTCAGCACCGTGGGATCGCCTTTTACCTTTGAAACGCAACTGTGATCGTTGTGTGCGTGAGAAACCGTCACGATATCGGCGTCGACATCGGGCATTTCGTATCCCACGTATGAATGATAAGGATCGGTGACAATCTTCGTTCCGGTGCTTTCTTCAAGCAAAAACGACGAGTGACCAAGCCAGGTAATTTTCATCTTTTTCTCCTTTTTCGTCAACCGTTGAGTCTGTCAACGAGTTCGCGGATTTTTTGCGAAGGATCGAGAAGATTCGCAACTGATTCGTTGACGTTTGCAGCGGCGATGATGTATGAGATATACTTTGACAAATCTGCTTCGACAAACCATTCGCACTCTTTAAGTTCGGGAATACGATATGTGAGGTTTGTAGAAAGCACAGCGTCAAACACGCCTTCGCTATATGCTTTGTTGAATTTTTCCACGCCTTCGGTAAAGAGCGAGAACGTTGCGGCAAGAAAAACCTTTTTTGCACCCTTCTCTTTTATCTCTTTTGCGAGTTTGAGGATAGAATCGCCGGTTGCTATCATGTCGTCCGCGACAAAAACGTTCATGCCCTCGGCGGATGCACCGATGTATTCGTGTGCGACAATCGGATTGCGGCCGTTGATGATTGTGGAATAATCGCGTCTTTTGTAGAACATGCCGAGATCGAGTCCGAGAACGGAAGCATAGAATACGTTTCTTGTCATTGCTCCTTCATCGGGCGATATGACCATAAGGCTGTCTTTTTTAAGTTTGACGTCGGGAAAACGTCGCGTAAGGCATTTGAGAATCTGATAGTGCGCAAAGTAGTTGTCAAATCCCATAAGCGGAACGGCGTTCTGAACTCTCGGATCGTGAGCGTCGAAAGTGATTATATCCGCAACGCCCATGTTTTGAAGTTCCAGAAGCATTTGAGCGCAGTCAAGAGATTCTCTTGCGCTTCTTCTATGCTGGCGTCCGCCGTAGAGCATCGGCATGATGACCGTAATGCGTTCGGGCTTGCCCATACAAGAACAGATTATGCGTTTGAGGTTTTGAAAATGCTCATCGGGTGTGAGCGGAATTTCTTTGCCGAAAAACGGATACGTAACACCGTGATTGCCCGGATCGCAAATGATATACAAATCTTTTCCGCGGACGGTCTCGTAGATGATGCCTTTTGCGTCGCCGTTTGTGAAGCGCGGGCAGTCGGATTTAAGAATAAACGTTCCGTTGTGGAGTTTGTTGCCGAGGTGCGATTCGCTGAACAGAGAAATGAGTCGTTTGTCGATAAGTTGAGCAAGTTCTTCAGCGCCGGGAGTGGCGATGATGGCGATGGGCGCACTGGGCGTCTCTCCGTAAATAGATAAATCCGGTGTCATTTGTGCCTCCGATGTATTCAAGAAAAGTATATCAAATAAAAACAGGATTGACAATCATTATTGCCAAACAAAAAAATATTATTTTTATTCGATAAGATTTTATTTTTTGTGCGGTATTATTGCGTTTTTTAGACTTTTTTCGCACGGTTTTCGTTGCCGGGGAAACGCCAAAAACCGATAAGCATTGCTCGATTGCTCAGATGTCGAGTATTTCCACCAAAATCGAATTCATAACGGCAATCCCCTCTCTTGTCAACGAAACGTAGCCGTCTTTTCTTTCAAAAAACTTTTCGAGATTGTCACCGATATTCGACAGCATCTCCGACTTAACGCCGCGTTTTGTACGCAACGCAAGCATTATTTCTTCTTCTTTCGCGTCTTTTTCGGTGAGATACTCGCAAAAATCACGATTGATATCGGCATAAGTTTTTGCGCAATTCACTGCTTTTTCATACTCTTTCAACGAGCGGAAATTTGCAAATCGCGTCTGATTTTTCAATAAATCCGCGCCGTTGGAGGTTATCAAAAACGAATGCGCCCCGGCACCGAATCCCAAATATGCTTCTCTTTGCCAATATCCGAAATTGTGGATTGATATTTTTCCGTTTTTTGCAAAATTCGACACCTCGTATCTCTCGAAACCGCAACCGAGAGCAGTGTCGATAGCAACGTCGAACAAATCCTGCGTCGCATCGTCGTCGGGTATGGATATCGCACCTCTTTCTATCATTTTTTCAAGCGTGGTTCCGTCTTCGACGCTGAGTTCGTACATCGACAAATGATCGACAAGCGGCGCAAGAGTATCAACTTCTTGTACTATACGCTCTTTCGTGTCGAACGGAAGTCCTATAATAAGATCCGCCGATACGTTGTCAAAGTATTCTCTTGCAAGTTTGATTTTTTCGATAGCGGTTTTAAAGTCGTGCAACCTGCCGATGATTTTCAAATTGTCGTCAAAAAGGCTTTGGACTCCTATGCTTATTCTATTTACGCCGCACTCCTTGTAAAGAGTGAGTTTTTTTGGGGTTATACTCTCGGGATTGCACTCGACGGTACACTCTTTCAGGCTTTTCAGGTCAAAAGAATCGTGCAAACCATCAAAGAGAAATCTTACATGTTCTTCTTCAAGCAGACTCGGAGTTCCACCGCCGACGTAAACGGTGTCGATTTTTGCGTCGGCAAAAGAACGACTCGCAAGGCTTATTTCATGATTTAATACTTTTAGATAGTCGAAAATCGCCTGTTTATCGTGGCAAGCGTAAGAATTGAAATCGCAATATCGGCACTTGGATTTGCAAAAAGGAATATGAACGTATATTTGCATTTTTTTGTTATAAACCCCGAAAAGTTTTGTGTTTTCGGGGTGCGGATTATTTGTTCGGATCGACTTTGAGAATGGAAATAAACGCCTCGCTCGGCACTTCCACGCTTCCCACTTTTCGCATACGTTTTTTGCCCTCTTTTTGCTTTTCGAGGAGCTTTTTCTTTCTGGTTATATCACCGCCGTAGCACTTTGCAAGAACGTCTTTGCGCATTGCTTTCACCGTTTCTCTTGCGATGATTTTACCGCCGACTGTCGCCTGAATGGGAATTTCAAAAAGCTGTCTGGGAATTACGTCTTTGAGTTTTTCGGCAATTCCTCTGCCCCTTGCGTATGCGTTGTCCTTGTGTACGATTATCGAAAGCGCGTCGCACATGTCGCCGTTTATCATCATATCGAGGCGCACGAGGTCGCTCTTTTCATATCCGTCCATTTCGTAGTCGAGGGACGCATATCCGCGCGTTCTCGACTTCAGACTGTCGAAAAAGTCGTAAATGATTTCGTTCAGCGGCATACGATAAATAAGCTGAACACGAGTCGGATCGATATAACTCATATCGATAAAAACGCCTCTCTTACCCTGGCAAAGTTCCATAATCGCTCCGACATATTCGGGCGGAGTGTAAAGCGTTGCTTTGACAATAGGTTCTTCTATGCTTGCGATTTCGCTTGGGTTGGGCAAAGCGGTAGGATTGTCGATGGTGAGTTTTTCGCCGTTTGTTTTGGTGACGATATACGAAACGCTCGGCGCGGTGGTGATGAGGTCGAGGTCGAATTCCCTTTCAAGACGTTCCTCGATGATTTCCATATGCAAAAGTCCCAAGAATCCGCAACGGAATCCAAAACCGAGAGCGGTTGAAACTTCGGGATCGAAACTCAACGATGCGTCGTTGAGTTGCAATTTCAAAAGAGCTTCTTTGAGGTCATCGTATCTTGCGCCGTCCGCAGGGAAAACGCCCGTATAAACCATCGGGGTTGCTTTTTTATATCCGGGAAGCGCCTCTTTTGCGGGATTTTGCGCATTGGTTATAGTGTCGCCCACAGCCGTGTCGCTGACATTTTTTATGCTTGCGGCAATATATCCGACCTCGCCGGAGCTTAAAACGTCGCAAGGACGCATTCCGGGTGAAAAATATCCTACTTCGACGACTTCGAACGTTTTGCCTGACGACATCATTTTTATCGTATCGCCCACTCTTACCGTGCCGTCCATGATGCGAACCATGGATATTGCGCCACGATAATTGTCGTAAAAACTGTCGAAAATGAGTGCTTTTAACGGAGCGTTGTCCTCACCGCCGGGAGCAGGAAGTTTCTCAATGATTTGCTCTATAAGGTTGTCTATGCCTATGCCCTCTTTTGCCGATACCAGCGGACAGCCGTCGGTATCCAGACCGATGATGTCTTCGATTTCGAGTTTTACGGCATCTACATCGGCAGATGCGAGATCTATTTTGTTGATAACAGGCAAAATTTCAAGGTCGTTTTCAAGGGCAAGATAGACGTTGGACAGCGTTTGAGCCTCTACGCCCTGGGTTGCGTCAACAACAAGCAATGCGCCCTCGCACGCTGCCAAAGAGCGCGAAACTTCGTATGTAAAATCGACGTGACCGGGAGTATCGATAAGGTTGAAAATATATTCCTCGCCGTTGTATTGATAATACAGTCTGCACGTTTGCAACTTGATGGTTATTCCTCTCTCTTTCTCGATTTCCATATTGTCGAGAAGTTGCTCGCTCATTTCACGTGCGGAAACAGTACCCGTCTTTTCGATGAGCCTGTCGGCAAGAGTACTTTTGCCGTGGTCGATGTGCGCGATTATGGAAAAATTGCGTATATGTTTCTTGCTCAATTTACCCTCGTAGCTTGCATTTTTTTGAAAATTCGCAAAAAAATGCAATAAATTTTGAAAACTATTGACTTTATTATAATTGAATAATAAAATTTTATCAACAAAATGTTATGAAAATACGGGGGTTAAGCATGAATTTTCAATGGCTTTTCGACAGACCTATCGCACATCGCGGTTTGCATGACGATCAATATCCGGAAAACAGCATGCCCGCTTACGAACAAGCGATAGCGCACAACTTCAACATCGAAATCGATGTGCACGTCACAAAAGACGGCGAAGTGGTTGTCTTTCACGACGATAATTTGAAAAGAGTTTGCGGAGTGGACAAACTTGTCAAAGACTGCACCGTAAAGGAACTCAAATCCTACCCTCTCGCAAACACCGAATTTACGATACCCACCCTCAAAGAGTTTCTCGCTCTCGTGGACGGAAAAGTCGGCATACTTTGCGAGATTAAAGGCGTCAATCCTTTCAATCACCGTATCGCCAGAGAAACAATAAAAGTTTTGAATGAAGTTGGCTACAAAGGCAACATCGCCCTTCAATCCTTCGATTTCGGAGCGGTACTTTACGCAAAACGCCATTCGGACTACGCGGTTGGAGAACTCTGCACATGGTGCTCCCCCGACGGAAAACACAACAGATGGTGGGCAACAGACTTCATGGGCAAACTTTGGATAGCAAGAATCACACGCCCGGATTTTATCGCATACGACGTGCGCGCCCTCAACAAAACTCTTCCAAAAAACAAGTGGCTGATAAAATGGAGCAAAAAACTGCCCATTCTCACTTGGACGGTCAAATCGCAAGAAACTCTCGACGACGCCACGGAATACGCAAACAACGTTATTTTCGAGGATATGGACATTGCCCTCATGGACAGCCTCGCAGGCAGATTTATGCCGTTCAGATGTCCTGAAAAGAATCTACCTTCAAATCGTTGACCGATATTTTTTATCTAAAAAATATTTTGACAAACATATCTTTGGTCAACACCGATTTGCGTATATAATTTGTTAAACAACATCAAAAAGGACACTCCGCAGAGTGTCCTTTTTGATGTAATGTGTAATTTCTTATTCAACATCTTCTTTTTTAAGTTTTGCGCCGACGCCTTTGAAGAAACTTTTCAGAGTCGCTCCAAAAGATTCCGGCATAGCTTTTATGTCGACAATCTTGGAATTGTTCGTAATCGAATAGCTTACGTACGCATAGTAGCCGATAAGTATCACGCTAAGCACGCAGAACGTGATATAGAATGCACCCGTGGTTTCGAAGCTCGTTATTGCGCTCGAAATCACACCGCTCTTGACAAAACCGCTTTGGTTCATAAGCTGTGCGTAGTTGAGGAATCCGAGCAAGGACATTCCGCTTGTGACAAAGTACATTCTCTTGTCGCCGCTCACCATCGTGAAGATGAACGCAAGCGCGATCGCAAGGAACAAATAGGTGTATGTCACCTTGATTGTGAACACCGCAATCACCGCAAGCGTGAATGAAGCAAGAAGCAAGAGTTCTTGCTTGTTGCGATTCTTGAAATACAACGATATGACATACGCTTCAAGCACCAAGAGGAAGATAAGGTTGAGGATGTTGACGCTTTGTTGAGAGGACTTTCCGTTCATACCCACCATGCCGTAGAGGTTGAAAGCGTCCTTGACAAAATAGTTGACGTTGGTCATCTGTCCCATCATCAACTTGAAGCCGAAAAATGCGTCGCCTGCCGCTATTTGCTGAATCGCGCAAGGAATGGTAAGCGCATAAGCAAGCACGAAGCATGCCGGCAAACCGAATACGATTTTGGCTCTGTTGGATGTAAACTTCTTCTTGTCATCGTTGTCTTTGATGTACATGTACACGAAGTATGCAACGACAATCGGTGCGATTGCCAACGCTCTCAAATCGAGTACGGCGGCAAGCGTCATCACAAAATAGGTCGAAATATACTTCTTGTTGATCATAAGAATGAGCGCACCGACTATAAGAGCAACCAAAAGGCTTTCAAAAGTTGCGGTGTGTCCGCTCATCATAAGAGCAAACGGGAGCATTGCGTATACGCTTGCATAAATTGTCGCAAGTTTGTTTCCAACCTGCTTTTTGCCATAGAAGTATATCATGACGATCACTGCCAAATCCGCAACGACGTTGATAAGACGAAGAAGTATCGAAAGCGATGCGTCGTCCAAGCCCTGACCGATGAAGCCGAGAACGGACAAGATGTAAATCACCCCTGGCGAATATGTCACCGTATTGCCTGCAGACGTCATCTTCTTTGCAAAGTCGAAAACGCCGTTGTTCACTCCGAGGTACTTTCTCGCAACGGAAAGAACGTTTGTCATTTCGCTTCCCATGCCGTACATAGTGAGCAAAATCACGAGGCGAATCGCAGCCGCGCCGAGCAATATCATAGAAACGATAAACGCGTCGGACTGATACCACTTTGCAGTGAAAGTCGTTGTCTTTTTGTCAAAAACCGTTGTTTTGCCGAAATCGGTAAAAGCGTCTTTTCTTGCATACAAGCGTCTAATAAGCACATACGCGAAAGCAAGCAATGCAACTGAGAACAAGCTCATAAGCACCGTGAAACATATGCCGTTGACGTCGGCACTGGTGTTGACGGTTTTTGCCTTTCTGAAATTGACAAGTTCGAACCCATCGGGAACCGAACTCACTCTTGACACGTTGACGTTGTCAAAATAAACCGTGCCTTTGCAGTTGTTCTCGGTTGAGCCGATGCACAACGCAACGGTGAGATAGTCGGTGTTTTTCGGCTTGACATAGAATGTGCTTTTTACAAAACCGTTGGTTTTCTGCGAACGGGCGACAAACTTGTATTCCACGTTTTCCAAAAACGACACATATGCGCCTTGTTTGTTTGAAAGTTCTGCGTCAATCTTCATGTCGACGGTCACTTTGTATATCTTGTTGACTTCGACTTTTACCGTCTGTTTGAGATAGTTGTAACCTGCCGACTTATTCTCGATTTTGAGAACGTTGTCCCCCGTTTCGGAGTCGGAACGTTGCACCTTTGCAAAAGTAGTGCTCGATGAGGACGTTGACCAGCCTTCAAACTTGTTTTCGGACGTAAAGGATGAAAAATCGCCGTTTGTGACGAGGTTTACACCTTCTTCGCTCTCTGCATTGTTACATGCCGTAAATGCGAAAAGTGCCAGTACGAATACCAGCACTAATGCACCTATGAAAAATGTTTTTCTTTTCATTGTGTTCCTCTAAAAAAATCGGATTCGGCAATTAAACTTCTTTGAGTTTTGCAGCTTTACCGGTTCTTTCTTTCAAGTAATAGAGTTTTGCGCGTCTGACTTTGCCGTGACGGACAACCTGAATGCTGTCAATCTTCGGTGAATGAAGCGGGAACGTTCTTTCAACGCCGACGCCGCATGCGATACGACGAACGACAATGGTTTCACGGATGCCGCCGTTCTTCTTTGCGATAACGATGCCCGTGTAGGTTTGGATACGCTCTCTCGTTCCTTCAACGACTTTGACGTTTACGTTGACGGTGTCGCCGATTGCGATTGCAGGCAAGTTTTGTTTCATGCCTTCTCTTTCGATTGTGTCGATAATGTTCATTTTTGACCTCCTGTATTTGCGCGATGT
The DNA here is from genome assembly GCA_934233745.1 of uncultured Clostridia bacterium. Taxonomy (GTDB): domain Bacteria; phylum Bacillota; class Clostridia; order Christensenellales; family CAG-917; genus CAG-475. The sequence goes on along the minus strand of CAKQGN010000005.1, from coordinate 96,672 downwards.
TCACGACAAGCGTCTCTTGTTCGGCGGAACATCCGAGTCACGCGTGTTATATTATCATAAATAAAAATATTAAACAAGCAAAATTTCAAATAAAATCGGAAAAATCTGACTTTTTAATGTTTTCCTCGATTTTTGCACTATTTTCTCGCGTATTTTGCGTCGTTTTCGTTAAAAGCGTTCTCGATATGGCGTATGCCTTCGTCGTCTATTGCGATTATGTCGAATCGTACATTCGCGCCGCAGATGTGTTTTTGCGACAGATATGACTTTGCCGCCGTAACATAACGTCCTGCCTTATAAGGCGTAACGGCTTCTTCGGGTGTTCCGAACCCTAAGTCGCATCTTGTTTTGACTTCTACGAAAACAATCGTTCTCTCACCTTTTTCAAGCGGTTGAATCTTAAGAAGTCTATGCACAAACAAAACAAATCGGTTATACGCATTTTGTTTGATTAGATTGCCGTTTTCATCGATATAACATTCGCAAATGACATCGACTTCGCAATCGCAATACGTTGCGTTGCGCTCGAGAATTCTATACCCTTCTTTTTCAAGATAATCGACGGCGATTTTTTCGCCTATGTCACCTGCAAGTCTCGTATTCATTTCACAAAGTTTCCTATAAAAGACCTGCGATGAATGGGGGTTGCGCCAAACTCTTTGAGCGCGGCAATATGTTTTGCGGTGCCATAGCCCATGTTATGCTCGAAATCGTATTGCGGATATGTTTTTGCCATGTTTTCCATATATCTGTCCCTCGTCACTTTTGCGACAATAGAAGCGGACGCTATGGAATACGAGAGCGCGTCGCCGTGAATTATTCCGAATGTTTTATAAGGAATATCAAGTTGCAGTGCGTCGACAATAACAATATCGGGATTTACCGAAAGCGACATGATTGCGTCACGCATGCAAGCCTTTGTTGCGTTCAAAATATTCATTTCGTCGATTTTTTCGGGTGAATAGGATACGGTGGATACGGCAACGGCTTTTGACAAAATGACATCGAAAAGTTTTTCGCGCTTGCCTTTGCTCACTTTTTTGCTATCGTTTACCCCAACGATAAGATCGTCAAGGTCCATAATCACCGCCGTACATGTGACGGGACCGGCAAGCGGACCTCTGCCCACCTCGTCAACGCCGCAAATATAGCGATAGCCTTTTTCACGGAGCCGGGTTTCATATGTCATCAATTCTTTCGGATCAAACATAATTTTATCCTTTGTGCGATTGGCGCAACAAGCCGTTTTGATATATCGTATTCTTCGACATTTCAAATCGGATTGTCTTACTTAAACAATCGATTTGCATTGCTCAAGTTATATTTTCGGTATTCTAATCGAATATTTACTACAATTCGCTTTTGTTTGTTCGATAGAGATTATTTGTCAGAAAGCATGGTTTTTTTTGGTTTTTCGAGCATAATTTTGCCCAGTTTCCCCTTTCTGAAATCGTCGATAACCGTCTTTGCCGTCCGCTCGTAATCGGGTTGATTGCCTTTGAGCTTAAATCCTCTCGCCGTTGCGATTTGCTCGAAAACATCGAGAGTTTCCTCTGCGAGTTCTTCGATATTATAGCGGTTTCTGATGGAATCGGGATATAACGCTTTCATCTCGTCGATAAAGTCGAAACAAAGCTCGCCGACATCGAGTATATCCTCTCGTATCGAGCCGATATACGCAAGATGGTGCGCAACCTTTTGGTCGTCAAACTTGCCCCACAGCGTGCCCGGAGTGTCCAAAAAGTCAACGTTGTCAATAGATAACCATTGCTTTCCGCGCGTCACGCCGGGTCTGTCCCCCGTCACCGCTTTTGCTTTTTTCACCATCGAGTTGATAATTGTGGATTTTCCGCTATTGGGTACACCCACAACCATTGCTCGAACGGATATATTCGCGCCCTTTTGAGCGTATTTTTCGATTTTGTCGGCAACGACTTTTTTAAGTCCTGCCACGATTTGCGAGCAATCGCCGGACGTACCGATTGCTTTCACATACAGTTTCCCCTGTCTATCGAACTCTTTGCACCACAAATCGAGGTCGCTTTTTTCAACAAGGTCGCACTTGTTGAATACGTAAAGCACCCTCTTGCCCTGCAAAAGTTTGTTGAAAAGCGGATTGTCGCACGAATAGACCGCTCTTGCGTCGATGACGTAGATGAGCGCGTCCACAAGTTTGAGGTTGTCCTCCATCATGCGAATCGCCTTTGTCATATGACCGGGAAACCATTGAATGTTCATAGAGCCTCGTAAGTAGTTTTCGATATTCTAACACGGTATATTTTTGATTTTTGCCGCAAGTCAAATACCCTTTGGCGCAAAAATTCCCGTGCAAGTTTTTTGCAAACTATTCAAAGTCCGCAATTGTTCAAAAAACCGTCGGTTAGCGACGGTGTTTTTTCTTCTTTTTCGGCAGATACAATTTCAAATCGGCGTCCTTAAACAAGTCGGGGCGATTTTTCATTGTGATTTCAAGAGATTTTTCTTCCCTCCACTTTGCAATGTCCTTGTGATTGCCGCCAAGCAATACTTCGGGCACACTCCGTCCCCTGTAAACTTCGGGGCGAGTGTAGTGAGGATATTCCAAAAGCCCGTTTGAAAAACTCTCCTCTTTTGTCGATTCGTCACATCCCAAAACGCCGTCAAGGTATCTTGCAACGGAGTTGATGACAACAAGTGCGGGCAGTTCTCCGCCGGTAAGCACATAATCTCCGATCGACAACTCCTCGTCTATACAGATGTCCAGCGCGCGTTGGTCAACGCCCTCGTAGTCGCCGCACAAAATGAGTATTCTCTGCTCTTTTGCAAGGTTTTCCACTTTGTTTTGGCACAGTTTGGTGCCGCGTGGGGACATGTAAACACGCCACGCCTCATGATTCGGATCAACCGCCTCGATCGCGCTCACAATCGGATCGGGAGTCATAACCATCCCCGCGCCGCCACCGTAAGGCGTGTCGTCGGTTTTGAGGTGTTTATCCTTTGAAAAGTCGCGAATATTGGTTATTTCCACGTCGAATTTTCCCGAGTCGATTGCCTTGCCGAGCAGACTTTGATTCAGGATATCGAAATAATCGGGAAATATTGTCAATACATCGAACTTCATATCAGTTGTACACCACCACGCGCGGAAAAATCCTGTCGTCGAGAATCATTTTTCCGTTTTGCAAATCGACTTCTTTAATAAGGTTGTCAATTGCGGGAAAGGATAGCGAACTGTCGCTGTTTTTGACGACGTAAACATCGCAAGAGCCATATTGCAAAACATCGCAAACTTCGCCTATAACATCGCCTGCCACCACGACGTCAAGCCCTATCATATCGACGATATAGTACTTTCCGTCGGGGAGTTTGGGAAGGTCGTTTCGACTTGCCGTGATGAGTTTTCCACGCAAAAGTTCGGCTTTTTCAACCGAATCGATTCCGCACAAAGTCACATATCCGACATTTCCTTCGGGGGATATATGTTTTACATCATACTCGACAGAATCGATTTTTAGTTTTTTAAGGTGACAAAACCGTGCGGAATCGGAGGAGTAAATCTCGATTTTAATTTCTCCTTTAAGTCCGCGCGGTTTAAGCACCTTGCCGATTGTCAATTCAGATTTCATCTTTTTCTTCGATGACAACGTTGTATCTCACGTTGCTCTTCGAACTTGCGGATTTGACGAGAGTGCGGATTGCTTTTGCAATTCTGCCCTGCTTGCCGATAATCTTGCCGATGTCCTTTTTCGCAATAGTGATAACGATGTCGTTTGCATTGCCTGCATCTCTTTGCTCGACGGTATAATCTCCGTCGGGAACGAGAGAGGAAACAAGATATTCGACCAATTCAATCATTGTCGTCACCAATTACTTTTTCTCGACGATGCCTTGAGAGATGAGCAAGCCCATAACAGTATCGGTGGGTTGTGCGCCTTTTGCGAGCCATTCTTTTGCTTTGTCGGCGTCAATAACGATTTGCTTGGGTTCGGAAACGGGATTGTAGAAACCGATTTGATCGATGTACTTGCCGTCTCTTGCCTTGCGAGAATCCATTGCAACGATACGATAGAAAGGAGCTTTTGTTGCGCCCATTCTGGTGAGTCTAAGTTTAACCATAATAGTTAATCCTCCATTTGTGATTAAGATTTTATTTGATATATTTCTATATTTCTGCGTTTTGTAGAATACTTTTGGCGGTTTTTTAGAATACTTTTGCTGTTTTTATCAGAAAAGTCCTTTCAAACCGCGGAGTCCTTTCAGACCTCCCTTTTGCATTCTTGCCATCATATCTTTTGTCATTTCAAACTGTTTGAGCAGCTGATTGACTTCTTGTATACTTGTTCCGCTACCCTTCGAGATGCGCTTTTTTTGCGACGCTTTGATGATGTCGGGGTTGCGTCTTTCTTTGGGAGTCATCGATTGAATGATGGCTTTTGTCTTTGCAATTTGCTTTTCGTCGATTTGCGCACCCTGTTTGAGCTTGCCCGAAAAGCCCGGGATCATGGACATCATATCTTGAAGATTGCCCATTTTTTTCATGCTGTCAAGCTGTTGCAAATAGTCCTCGAGGTCAAAAGAATTCTCTTTGAGCTTCTTTTGAAGTTTGAGTGCCTCTTCTTGCGAAATAGCCGACTCCGCCTTTTCGATGAGCGTAAGCACATCGCCCATACCGAGAATTCTCGACGCCATGCGCTCCGGGTGGAAAGGCTCCAAGTCTTCCATCTTTTCGCCCGTGCCGTTGAACTTGATAGGTTTGCCCGTCACCGCTTTTATGGAAAGTGCCGCACCGCCCCTCGTATCACCGTCAAGTTTTGTCATAATTACGCCTGTGATGTCGAGTTTTGCATTGAAAGTTTCGGCAACCGTCACGGCGTCTTGTCCCGTCATACTGTCGACAACAAGCAAAATCTCTGTGGGTTTGACGGCATTCTTGACATTGATAAGCTCTTGCATGAGATCTTCGTCGATATGTAAACGGCCTGCGGTGTCGATAATCATCGTATCGTAACCGTTTTTCAAAGCATATTCAACGCCTGCTTTTGCAATCTTGACGGGATCTACCTGTCCCATATCGAAACATTCGGTATTAGCCTTTTTCGCAACAACATGAAGTTGTTGAATTGCAGCCGGTCTGTATATATCCCCTGCCACCAAAAGCACTTTTTTGTTTTGCTTTTTGAGGTAGGTTGCAAGTTTGCCGCACATCGTCGTTTTGCCCGCGCCTTGCAAGCCGCACATCATATAGATTGTGGGTTGTTTGTCGCTGACGGCGAGCTTTTGGTGCGTGCTGCCCATAAGCGCACAAAGCTCCTCATTGACGATTTTGACGATTTGTTGCGCAGGCGTCAAGGATTTGAGGATATCCTCGCCCAGTGCTTTTTCGCTCACTTTCGCCGTAAAATCCTTCACGACGTTGTAGTTTACGTCCGCTTCGAGCAAAGCAACGCGAATTTCACGCATAGCTTGCTTAATCTCAAGTTCCGTCAACTTGCCTTTGTTGCGGAGTTTTGAGAATATATGGTTCATTCTGTCCGACAAGCTTTCAAAAAGTGCCATTTATTCCTCCAATAACAACCGAAGTTGCTTTGCGCAATGTTTTGCCACGTCATCGTCAACCTTTTCAAGCGAATCGATAACGGCGTGCATTTTTCTGTCTTTCTCGACAAGGCGGAGCTTTTGCTCATACTCGCAAAGATGCTTCTCACCCTTGTTTATGCCGTCGAGAACCGCCTGACGTGATATGCCGACACTGTTTGCGATTTCACCAAAAGACAAATCCTCGTCATAGTGCATAACGAGCATATCGTTTTGTCTTTGAGTCAGCAGCGCACCGTAGTAGCTCCTGAGCGTGGAAATCTCAAATCTATCCATATCACCCTATCAAGCATTTCAACTTGACACTATAATACTTCAAATAAAAATAGGTGTCAAGCATTTTAACATTACATATAAATTATTTAATATATAATTTTTCAAATGATATTAAAATGATAAACAATAACTTGTAAAAAATCAAAATTCCGCATATCTAAAACGTCTGATGTTGGTTTAAGCACTATTCCACAAGTTTCAACTGCTATTTTGAGCGCAATATTGAGATGAAGAACAAGAAAGAGCCTGTCAACATAGACAGGAGCGTACTTTGCGTACGTGACTGTTTATGGGGCAGACTCTGACGCAGTTATTCGCTCAATAGTGCGCTCAAAGCAATGCGTTAATAAAATCTTTCGCGTCGAAAGGAATCAAATCGTCGATTTTTTCGCCAACACCGACGTAAACGACCGGAAGTCCAAGCTCCTCGCTGATGGCAAGCACCACGCCGCCCTTTGCCGTTCCGTCAAGTTTGGTGAGAATTATACCGTCGGTGTCGATATCCTCGCTGAAAATCTCGGCTTGGGATACGGCGTTTTGACCGGTTGTGGCGTCAAGAACGAGATATTTGCGGAAGTCCGCATTTGGCAATTCTCGCTCGACAACGCGACAAATCTTTTGAAGTTCCGCCATAAGATTTTTCTTGTTATGGAGTCTTCCGGCGGTGTCAACAAGCACGACGTCATTGCCTTTTGCCTTTGCCGACGATATAGCGTCAAACACGACGGCAGCAGGATCTGCGCCCTCGCTGTGACGAATCACGCGCACCCCGGCACGCTCACCCCACACTTCGAGTTGTTCGCTTGCGGCGGCTCTGAACGTATCCGCGGCGGCAACGACTACCGAACGTCCTTGCTCTTTGAACATATGCGCGAGTTTGCCTATTGCGGTGGTTTTGCCAACACCGTTCACGCCCGAAAGCAATATGACAAGCGGATACTCATATTCGGGAATATCATAGTCGATATCCTCAACCATAAGCTCGGCAAGCACGCTTTTTGCGTCCTCGGGCTTTTTGATTTTACGCTTAAAAATCTCGTCTTTAAGTTCATCGATGAGGTTTTCGGTTGCGGTTATGCCGACGTCGGCGGTGAGCAACGCTTCTTCGAGATTCTCGTAAAACTCATCATTGAGTTCTCTTGCAGAAAATGCAAAAAACAGTTTTTTTGAAAACGCGTCTTTGGTTTTCTTTATACCTTGAACGATTTTTTGAAAAAATCCCATAGTGTACTCCATATTTATATACGTTGCGTAATGATATATCGCCTGCGGCGGTGATATCACTTTGAGATGATATCGTGCTTTGCACGGTGATATCGCACTTTGTGAGATGATATCCAAACATTGTTTGGATTGTGGAATATTCAGCTTGCGCCAAAGGCGCACACACCAAGCAGACAATCTTGCGAAACTGCGGCAGGAGTTTTGCCCCTGCTAGAACCGATAGCAAAGATTTTCTGCGCGGTAGTGATTGCGAGAACAAGTGCGGTCAATGGCAATCGCCACTGTGTCGCATTTCTATTTAGGGGATTCCCACGTCGCTTTGCTCCTCGGAATGACATTCGGGCGGTTGCAATAACCGCAACGCCGTTTGAGCAATGTGCGCTATACTTGTGACAATTTACATCATTTCCTTTCCAGGAGATGTTTCGACTACACTCAACATGACAATCGGGTGTGGGTGTCCCACCCGTGTCATTCAGAGCGTAAGCGTGGGAATCCAGCCATCAGGCGCATTTCGCTCCGCTTGATTGCCACGTCGCAACATCCGTTACTCCTCGCAATGACAAAAGGAAGATTTGGATATTCCACTTGCGCCAAAGGCGCACCCACCAAGCAGACAATCTTGCGGAACTGTGGCAGGAGTTTTTATCCATGCTCGAACTGATAGCAAAGATTTTCTGCGCGGTAGTAATTGCGAGAGCAAGTGCGGTCAATGGCAATCGCCACTGTGTCGCGTTTCTGTTTAGGGGGTTCCCACGTCGCTTTGCTCCTCGGAATGACATTTGGGCGGTTGCCATAACCGCAACGCCGTTTGAGCAATGCCGTTGCCTTGGCGACGATTATTTTGCGTGTTTCGCCGCCTCTTCAAACTCGATTGAAACAATCTTTGTAACGCCCTTTTCTTCCATCGTGACACCGAAAATCGTGTCTGCGTGGCGCATGGTCGGTTTTCTGTGCGTGATGACGATAAACTGCGTATAATCGCTGAATTTTTTGAGGAATTCGGCAAACAAGTTGACGTTTGCATCGTCGAGAGCCGCCTCGATTTCATCCAGGACGCAGAAAGGCATCGGTTTGAGTTTGAGGATTGCAAACAGGATTGAAATTGCCGTCAATGCTTGCTCGCCACCGCTCAAAAGGCTGATATTTTGCAGTTTCTTTCCAGGGGGTTGGGCATAGATGTCGATGCCCGCTTCAAGCACGTCCTCAGTGTCTTGCATGTTGAGGCGAAGTTCACCCTTGCCACCGCCGAAGAGTTGTTGAAACACGTCCTTGAAATTCTCGCTGATCTGGTCGAAAGCGTCCGAAAACTTGGTTTGCATTTCGCCCGTAAGCTCGTTTATGATTGTGACGATATCGTCATATGCCTTTTGGATGTCATCGCGATAAGTCGTTTGCTCTTGCAATCTTTCCTCTGTTTCTTTGAGGGTTTGAAGTGCAAGCGGGTTGACGTCGCCGAGGCGGTTAATGGACTTTTTGAGTTCGCTTATAACCGTTTGCGAGCCGTATGCCTTAAATTCCGGATCCTTGAATTCAAGTGCGCTGGAATACGTCAAATCGTAATCTTCGAGAATGTGCTGTTGTTGCGCGCGCATATCGATATCAACATTTTCGAGCATATTTTCGTCTCGCACTTTCTTTTCGTTTATTGCCATTCTCTCATCCGCAATACGCGATTTATCCTGGTCGAGAGCGACTATTTCATCCGATATGGTACGCTTTCTGACATTGAGATCGGCGATTTGCTTTTCAAGTGCGGCGATACGAGCCTCATCCTCTTTGGAGAACGTGGTCTTTTCGGGAGCGTTGGTTATATTGTCGAGATTTTGCTGTTCGAGCTTCAAGGACGCAATTATGTCGAGTTTTTCGTCTTCGAGGCTTTCTCTCTCTCGTTTGTAACGGAACAACTCTTGATCGCAGGAGTCCAAAATACTCTTATGTCCTGCAAGTTTGACCCTGATTTCAGTCACTTCCTCTGCCATGACCTCTCTCTCGCTCTTCTGCTCGGAGCTTGCGCTCTTTGAGCTTTCGAGCATCGAGGTATACTCTTCTTTCTTTTCGGCAACGACTTTTTCAAGCTCATCGATAGAACTCATCTTTTCTTCAAGCTCTTTGATTCTCGCCTTAACGATTTCGTATTCCTCGGCGTTTTTGGTGATTTCCTCTTGCAGAGATTGTGTGACGGAATATGATTGTTTCGACTTGTCCTCATTGAGTCCGTTTTCTATGCGCAACTCACTGATTTCACGGTTTAACTCCTCTATTTTGTCGGACAAATCCTTGATTTCCTGCTCGCGCTCGGCACGCTGATTGTTGATGAGCGCGATATTGTTCTTGATTTTTTCGAGATTGGCTTGTGCTTGTTCGATTTTCTTCTCTTGGGCGAGCAAACCTTGCGTCTGAGATCTTCTCGAACCACCGGTGATTTCACCGCCGCGTGAGAAAATTTCGCCGTCCAAAGTGACGATTTTTATGGATTGGTTGTACTTCTTGAAAATGCGGATTGCGTTGTCTATGTTGTTGACGACGACAGTACCGCCCAACAGTGTTTGCACAAATCCGTCAAATCTCTTGTCGTATTTTATAAGATCGCTCGCAAGCCCGTAGCACCCCGGTTCCGTGAGAACGCCTCTGTTTTCGCCCGTAAGCGGACGAGGACGGCAGGATGTTAGCGGTCTGAACGTGACACGGCCGTAACCCTTTTGTTTCAGATAGTTGATGAGGTCGCTTGCGTCACGCTCGGTTTCGACAAGCACGTTTTGCATCGCACCGCCCAAAGCATATTCGATTGCGGCTTCGAAATCGCTCGGAACAGTGATGACTTCTGCCAAAACGCCCCATATCTTCGATGCCAACACGGGGTCGTGTTTGCTGTCTTGCATAAGACGTTTGACGGCTTCCTGATATCCGGAATATTCGTTTTTAATAGACGTCAACAAATTGAGGTTGCCCTGCGCAAGACCGAGTTTGGAATTCAAACTGACTATATCCTCCGCATAGCTTTGGATTGCCTCCTGATTTTCCATTTTTGCGGAAAGAGCCTCGTTGTACTCGCTCATAAGTTGGCGCATACGTTCCTTTGTGGACTTGACTTTTCCGTCATAAATGGACAAATTCGTAAGTTCTTCGTCAAGACGTGCTTTTTGTTGATTGACAAGCGATAAAAGAGTTTTTGCTCTCTCGTCGTTTATGCCCTTTTCGGCAATGAATCCCGACAAATTCGATTTGAGTGCGCCAAGGTCTTCAATCGCTTTTACATAGTCGATATTGCGTGCTTCAAGATCGGTTTCGGCACCCGCCAACGACTTTGACAGCGACGCGTATTTTTGTTGCAATGCCTCTGCTTCGCGGTTGGTTTGAAGATAAATTTCAAACTCGGCTTCTTTTTTCTCTTCCGCCTTTTGAATGAGTTGTGCGGAAACGACAAGTTGGTTGTCGATCGATTGAAGCTCGCTGTTCAAACGAGCGATTTCACCGTTTATGTGTTTGATTTTTTCTTGCAGAATGCCCGCTGCGCCTTCAAGTTTGGCAGCGTCGACTTTAAGTGCAATAAGTTCGCTGTTGCTTTCGTCGTAAAGGCGGTCGATGCCTGCCGACTCTCTTATGCAATCGTCATACTTTTTGATGCATTCGGCAAGTTGCATTTCTTTGACTTTGAGATCTTTTTCGCTTACGGCAAGGCGATCGTAAATCTTTTGTTTGATGCTTTGATTGTTCTCGTAATTGTAAATATACAAGTTGACCTCGTTCTTTTTGAGGTCGTCTTTCAAAGCAAAATATTTTTCGGCGGTTTCCGCTTGTTTTTTGAGGGGGTTAATTTGTTTTTGAATTTCGTCTATAACCTGATTTGCCGTTTCGAGATTGACAGCCGTTTTTTCAAGCTTTCTTTCCGCCTCGGTGCGTTGGGCGCGAAATTTGGAAATACCCGCCGCTTCCTCGAATATCTGACGACGGTCGCCCGGTTTTGCCGACATGATTTCGGCAACTCTGCCCTGTCCGATGATGGAATAGCCCTCTTTGCCGATGCCTGTGTCGTGAAAAAGCGAAATAATGTCGCGCATGCGAACACGATTGTGGTTTATGTAGTACTCACTCAAACCGCTTCTGTCAAGCTTTCTTGTAATAACCACTTCTTCAAACGGCATTGTCGGGAAGATGTGTTGATCGGAGTTGTTGAAAACAAGGGAAACTTCGCAATAAGACATGCTTTTGCGTTTCTCGGTGCCTGCAAAAATGACATCTTGCATGTTTTTGCCGCGCAGAGATTTTGCGCTTTGCTCACCCAGCGTCCAGCGGATTGCGTCGGCAACGTTGGATTTACCGCACCCGTTCGGGCCGATAATCGCCGTTACACCCTCTTGAAAAGGGATTTCGATTTTATCCGCAAAAGACTTGAAGCCCCTCGCCTCGATTTTGACGAAATTTAACAAAATCGTATACCTGACCTTATTTTAATACTTATACATAATAACATACCGATACGCATTTTTCAAGCGGTTTTTTTGATGTTTCACACAAGTTTCACAAGCATTGTGAAACATTACAAGAAATTTGACAGATGTTAATATTTTAATGCGTTAGAATATTGAAAAAGTCGCAATTGTTCATTTGCGACTTTTGTGAAACATTCTTGAAATTTTAATATAATTTACGGTATTTTCAAAATCATGCCGCTCTTTTTTGCGGCAGGTGCGCACGTTTTGCTTTGGCAATCACTTTTTCATTATACCGTCAAGTGCGATTTTTGCGGCGTTTTGTTCGGCTTCCCTCTTTGTTTTTCCTTTGCCTACCCCTGCCGTAAACGTGTTGATTTTTACCTCAACGACAAAAGTCGGATTGTGCGCGGGGCCTGTGCGCTCGATTTCTTCGTATGAAACCGAAACATCGTTCCTCGATGCAAATTCGTTGAGTTTGCTTTTGTAGTCTTCCTCTCCGAAATGTTTGCATTTTCCGTTCAACAAATCGGCAAGTTTTGAGAGAATAAACTTTTCGGCAACATCGATGCTTTTACTGTCCAAATAAATTGCCGCAATCATGGACTCAAATAAATCGGACATGATTTTCGGTTGAGAGGAAATGTATGCAACGTTTTCGCCTTTGCCGACGATAAGATAGTTTTCAAGCCCCAACTTTTTCACTTCTTCGGCAAGCGGTTCTCTTGATACGATTGTGGCGCGGATTCTCGTCAATGCACCTTCGTGAGCGTTGGGATTTATTTCCATAAGGCGTTTTGCAATGATAAAATCAAGGATACTATCCCCCAAAAACTCCAAAGATTGATAGTTTTCGAGTGCGCTTTTCGATGCCGAACCATGCGTTAAAGCTCGCTTTAAGAGCGATTTGTCCTTGAATGTGTATCCGATTGTTTTTTCGATTTTTTTAATGTCTTTTTCTTCCATCTGCGTCAATCGTTGGCTTGCGTTTCGGGCTTTTCGAGAACGCTCATACCCTCTGCTATTTTCTCGCAAATTCGGCTGTCCGCAAGAGATTTTGCCTGCAAGATACTTGCGGTGATTGATTTTGCTTTTGATGCTCCGTGTGATTTGACAACAACCTTTTTAACGCCGAGGAAACATGCGCCTCCGTGTGCGTTGTAGTCCATTTTCTTTTTTACGCCCGCAAAAACGGGTTTGAGCATAAGCGCGCCGAGTTTTGATTTGAGTCCTCCGCCGTAGACACCCTCTTTTATGAGCGAAAGCATGGTGTTTGCCGTGCCTTCTGCGGATTTGAGAGCGATATTGCCGTTGAAGCCGTCGCACACCACCACATCGAAATCACCGCTCAGAATATCTCTTGCCTCACAATTGCCGACAAAATTTATACCCTCGGTTTTTGCAAGCAACTTGTGTGCTTCTTGTGTAAGTTCATTGCCTTTATGCTCCTCTACACCGTTGTTGAGAAGTCCCACGCGCGGATTTTTCGCACCGAGCATTGCAGAGGCATATGCACTTGCCATAATAGCAAAATGAACAAGGTTTATGCTTTTGCAGTCCACGTTTGCGCCGCAATCGCAAAGCACAACGCCGTTGCCTTTGAGAGTCGGAAGCACAGGGGCAAGAGCAGGACGAGTTACGCCTTTTATACGCCCGACTTTGAGGTATGCTCCCACCAAAACGGCACCGGTTGAGCCTGCCGACACAAAACCGCCCGCCTCCTCATCGTGATTGAGCGCGTCAAAAGCCTTGACAAGCGAACTTTCCTTTTTTGTTCTTATCGCTGTGGTTGGCGTGTCATCGTTTGTGATGACGTCCTTGGCGTCGATTATATCCAATCTGCCCTTGTCATAATCTTTGCACTCGGCAAGCGATTGATTTATTGCGCATTCATCGCCCACAAGAGCGACTTTGAGCTGTTTGTCCTGTTTCAATGCCTCAACAGCGCCAAGCACGATTTGCAACGGAGCGTTATCGCCCCCCATTGCGTCAACTATAATTTTCATAAATCACCATATTGTATTTTATTATTTCAAATTATACCAAAAACAAAAGAATAATACAAGAAGTATTTAACAACCCAAAACGTGCTTTTGTTCTTCATCTACAAATTGTTAATGTTTAGAACTCTGAATACTATGTCCCCTTTCCTCACGTGTTTTCCCTATCACCGTTCCCCCTCTGCGTGACCTTGAGGGCACCCACGGTGACCGCGTAGCGGGGGACAACACTCAGCACTCGCATAGATAGGGACATTTCCCTCATTATGCCACTGCGCTTTTTGCGCCAGCTTCGCAACAATACGGCGCAGTCGCTTGTACTATCCGTCAAGCTCGGCGTTCGCTTGCTCGCCGCCTTGCGGCTCGTGTTCCGTCTTTGAAGTTGCACATACCGTGTATAAGAACGCCCTAAATAAGTGTCCGTTCGGGTGTGAGTGTCCCACCTACAACTGCAACGAAGTTGCAATATCACTTGCGCAAAGCGCAAATATCATTGTTGCAAAAAGCAACAATATCACGCACGAATTCGTGCATATCACTTACATTGCCGTTGCGGCTCGTGTTCCGTCTTTGAAGTTGCACATATCGTTTATAAGTACGCCTTATCGCAACTCTCGTTGCTCCTCGCAATGAATCAACACTTTGATAAAGCACAAGAAAGAGCCGCTTTCACAAGCAGAAGCGTACTCTTTGTACGTGACTGTTTGGGAAAGTGGCTCTTACGATGTAATTTGCCAAATAGTGCGGTTAAATTATTTTTCGCTCTTTTTTTGAACAACCTGCTCACCGTCATAATATCCGCATTTGGGACATACTTGGTGGCTCTTGATCAATTCGTGGCATTGGGGGCACTCGGTGAGACCGGGTGTTTTGAGTTTCCAGTTTGCAAAACGAGAATTCGTTTTGGATTTCGACACTTTATTTTTAGGTACTGCCATCTTCTTACCTCCGATATTTTCGCAACATTTGCTTATACAGCTTTTTGATTATATAAAATCCAACAAAAGTTGTCAAACGCTTTTATCAAAGTTGCGTTGATTTGACGATATTATTTTTGCATTTCATGACAATTTCGCATTTTAATCTGCAAAATCATCGAAAAAGCATCGCATTTGAACATTAAAGCGCAAGCGCTTTGGTTTCTCTTGCGATTGAAAGCTCTTCGTTTGTGGGAAGAATGATAACCTTGACCTTGCTGTCGGGTTTTGAAATAACTCTCACACCGTCTTCAAAGACCTTGTTTGCCTCAAAGTCGAAATCGACGCCGAGATATTCCATATCTTCCATGACGAGTCTGCGCATAAGATCGCTATGTTCACCGATGCCGCCCGTAAATACGATTGCGTCGACTCCGTTGAGCGTTGCGGCATACGCGCCGATGTATTTTTTGATGCGATAGGCGGCAACTTCAACGGCAAGTTTTGCCTTAAAATTGCCTTCGTTTATGCCCTTTTCGAGATCGCGCATATCCGAGCTAAGCTCGCTCACGCCGAGCATACCGCATTTTTTGTTGAGATACTGCACGAGTTCTTCGGGAGTCAGACCGAGTTTTGCGCGTATATATTCGCTTGCCGCCGGATCGATATCGCCCGATCTTGTGCCCATCACAAGACCTTCAAGGGGCGTAAAGCCCATGGAAGTGTCCATGCACTTGCCGTCTTTGACTGCGGAAATCGACGAACCGTTGCCAAGGTGGCATACAATAATTTTGCTGTTCTTTTTGCCGAGAAGTTTGATGGTTTCTTCACTGACAAATTTGTGAGAAGTGCCGTGAAAACCGTATTTTCTGACTTTGTATTGGTCGTATACGGAATAAGGAATGCCGTACATATACGCTTTTGCAGGCATTGTGCTGTGGAATGTGGTATCGAACACCGCAACCATCGGAACACCCGGCATAACTTCTCTGCAACTTTTGATACAAGCGATGTTGCCCGGCATATGGAGAGGTCCAAGCTCTGCGTTTTTCTCGCAAATACGGATAACGTCGTCATCTATAACAACGGACGAATCGAAGTCTTCACCGCTGTGAAGAACTCTGTGTCCTACCGCACTGATTTCATCGGTGGATTTGATTGCTCCGAACTCGGGATCGACCATTGCTTTGAGAACAAGCTCGATTGCCTCGGTGTGATCCTTCATATCGTGTTTGATATTCAGAACTCTGCCGTCGGCGGTCTTTTGGGTAAGCTCACCGCCCTTGAACGTGATACGTTCGCAAAGTCCTTTGATGATTGCCTGCTCTGTGGACATATCGATGAGTTGATATTTGAGCGAAGAACTGCCTGCATTGATAACGAGAATTTTCATGTTTTATCTCCTATTAGTCTTTTACCGATTGAAGCACGGTGATTGCCGCAACTGCCGCAATGTCCTCGGCAACGCAACCTCTGCTCAAATCGTTTACAGGGAGAGCAAGCCCTTGCATGATAGGTCCGATTGCCATGCAGTTGCCGAAACGTTGAGCAATCTTGTAGCCGATGTTGCCCGCGTCAAGATTCGGGAAAACGAGGACGTTCGCTTGACCTGCGACTGGGCTGCCGGGAGCTTTCTGATTTGCTACGCTGTCAACCAAAGACGCATCGAGTTGAAGTTCGCCGTCAACAACGATTTCGGGATGCTCTTGTTTGACTTTTTGATATGCGACGCGCACTTTTTCGACAGATTCATGATTTGCACTGCCTTTTGTCGAGAAGGAGAGCATTGCGATTTTAGCATCCGTCTGGCAAATTTTCTTTGAGCTGTCCGCTGCCGCAACGACGATGTCGGCAAGTTGGTCGCTTGTAGGATAGGGAATGACTGCGCAATCGGAGAAAATGTATGCGGGATATTTTTTGTATTTGAAATCCTCGGGAGGCACCATAACAAAACAACTCGAAACCGAACTAATGCCGGGGGCCGCCTTGATGACCTGGAATGCCGCTCTTGATACGTCTGCGGAGCTGAACACCGCCCCACCTACAACACCGTCGACATCGCCGCGTTTGAGTGCCACGCAAGCGTAAAACATATTGTTTGTCGTGACAATGTTAAATGCTTGCTCCTCTGTCATGCCTTTTGCTTTGCGAAGCTCATAAAGAGTGTTTGCATATTCCGCTCTGTGTTCGCTTGTCTTGGGATCGTCAAAAGAAACGCCGCTAAAATCGATTTCGGGAAATTTGGACTTGATCTCGTCTTCATTGCCGATGAGAACGACCTTGCACACTTTCTTTTGAGTGAGAATCTCGGCTGCTTTTGCCGCTCGTACATCCGTACCTTCTGCAAGCGCGATCGTTTTTGAGAGTTTGCTTGCTCTGATCATGAGGTTTTCAACAAATTGCGTCATATAAAACTCCTAAAATGTTGCACATTTATTGCAAATGTTTTATTTTTAGATATAATTATAGTTACTTAAAAAATAAAAATCAACAATATGAGGATGTATTTTGAAAATAACCGCTATAATTGCAGAATATAACCCCTTTCACAACGGGCATCTGAAACAACTCAAAAAAGCCAAAAAGGAAACCGATGCCGACGCACTTGTCGTCGTGATGAGTTCATCCTTCACTCAACACGGCGATTTGTGTATTCAAGACCGCTACACGCGCGCAAATTGGGCTATTTCGGCAGGTGCGGATTTGGTGCTGGAACTTCCCACCGTTTACTCTCTCTCAACCGCAAAAGGATTTGCGGAAGGCGCACTTAAAACTTTGTCGATGCTTGGCGAATTCACACTCTCTTTCGGCACGGAAAGCGATGAAATCGAGGATTTGAATATGGCTGCCGAATTTATGAGAAGCGAATCGAAAGACGTGAGCAATCTGCTCAAAGGCTATTTGTCGGAAGGCTTTTCGGTTGCAAAATCCCGCACCCTTGCGCTTGACAAAATCCGTCCCGATGTATCAAATATGCTCAAATCGCCCAACAACATCCTGGCGGTCGAGTATATGAAAGCCGGCGCGGCGTACGAAGGCAAAGTGCAATATCACTCTGTCGAGCGAAAACCCGATGACGGCAAAAAGTATCTCTCATCGACAAAAATCCGCAATCTAATCGCACAAAACGAAGATATATCGGCATATGTTCCGCCGTTTGTCGACTTGTCGAATCATGCAAATATCGACAAATACAACGTCATCTCGACCTATGCCATGAAGGCTATGAGCGCATCCGAGCTAAAAGAAATCGCAAACATCAGCGAAGGTATGGAAAACCGTATTTCTCAATCGTCGTTCAATAACATGGATGAATTTTTGGGACTTACAAGCAAACGCTACACCCGTTCGACGATAAAGCGAATCGCCGCCTGCGCTACACTGGGTGTGACAAAAGATTTGGTTAATCTTGCAAGTCAAGAGCGCCCGTACTGCACGGTTTTGGCTTGCAAACCGTCAAAGAAAAAAGCTTTGTTCGCTCTGCTTGCCCAATCGGACGGATATTTCTTCTTCAAACACAGCGACTGTGAAAAGGACTGCCCCGTCCGTCCTCTTGTGGATCTTGACGAAAAGGCGGCAAAAATCCAAAAACTCTGCTATTAAACTCAACGACATAGCAATTTGCTATTTTCAATTCGATTTAAGAGCATATTCGAAAAAAAAGCGAATATGCTTTTTATATGTCCGATACCGTTGCGGCAAATCGAAAATCAAGAAAAAAATCATACATCAAAACTTCTGCCGAAAAAACTATTTGTCACGCACATGCGGCAAAAACGTTTGCTTGTCTTGCTATTGTCGCTTTTATGGGGTTTTTGCTTGCAAAACCGCAATACTATCTGGATTCTGCAAGACGCGGGTTGAGTCTTTTTGCGTCGAGCGTACTTCCCTCGTTGTTTCCTTTCTATTTTTGCTCGCTGCTACTGACATACATGGGGGCTGTGGGCGCGATATCGAGAGCGGGCGCAAAAGGCGTAAAGCTGTTGTTCAATGCGCCAAAGGAAAGCGCGTACGTGTTGTTTTTGAGCATGCTTTGCGGCTACCCTGTCGGCGCAAGCACGATATACGAACTTTACAACGCAGGTGCAATCTCACAAAACGACGCAAAAAGAATTTGCTCGTTTTGCTCGACTTCAGGACCTGTTTTTATGATCGGCACGATTGGCGGGGCAATATTCGACAATACGAAAGTCGGTATGATTGTGCTTGCGGCACACTACCTCGGAGCGATTGCCAACGGACTATTATACAGAAAAAGAAAGTCCGATGATACGGCAACCGCATTTTCTTCAAAAACCGATATAGACGACATATTGTCTTGCGCAATATCCAAAGCAACGATAAATATGCTTTACGTGGGCGGATATATCGTGATTTGCGGAATGATTGTCGACACGCTCGAACTTGTCGGCATAAGGAATGTCGTTGCAAACTTCACTGACGCGTCACAACCTGTACTTGCCGTAATCTATTCCTTTATCGAAATGACAAGAGCAAGCATCGAGTGTTCAAAATGCGCAAACATCCGACTTGCAACCATGCTGTGTGCGGGTGCGGTGTCTTTTGGAGGATTGTCGGTTACGCTTCAAAGTTACACCTTTTTGTCAAAGTGCAACATTCGCTTCTTCGAACTTATATTGAAAAAACTTACGCAATGCGCTTTAAGCATGGTTTTTGCATTCATTTTTGGCATATTGACATTATAGATGAAAAAAAATAGTAAAAAAAATGACATAAAATATTGACTTATCATAATTTTGTCTTGTATTGTGTAGCCAAGGAATTTGTTATATTTCCGCAAATCGGAGGGAAAAATGAAAAAAAGTTGGAGCAACACTGCGCTTGTTGCGTATGTCCTTTTGCCAAAAATCGTAAAAGAACTCGATTTCGGCATCGCAAACCGCGTAAAATCAAGTTATCAAAGCAAACATTTGAAAATCGGTGTAAGCAACGAACAATTAATTGGTGAAATCATCGAAATGACCGAGGAAAAGCGCAAAATCGTAAACTTGCGATACGCAGTTTGCAACGCTTTGAAAAACATGAAGGAAAAATCCAGAGATATCTTGATAGACCGAATGATAAACAAAAAAACTTTCGGCGAAATCTCCGAGTCAAGAAAAATCGCAATGCGAACAACGTTCCGACGGCTTGAAATTGCCGAAGACGAATTTGCCAAAGCATTATCCGCTCTGGGTTACGGAGAAAGAAAACTGCAAGAAGAATTTTCAAACGACAAGTACGTAGGCTCTGTATATAAAAGAATACAAAACGATAAATATTTTGTCGCAAAAAATATGTAAAATCCCAAATACAATTTAAGTCGAAAAAACCATCCGACCGCATCGGACTTTTAAGCATACGCAAAAACGAAAAAAACACGGCAAAAAGTCGCTTAGAACGGCAAAACATCAATAATTGTTCAAAAATAATTCAATGTTCAATATATTTTTTCACTAAAAACGCCGTCGATTTTGAAGCAACCGAAATGTTTTGCGCAAAGGCAAAAATTTCGTGTCAAGCTTCGTTTTCGGCGGCGTTTTATATGCGAACGAATCGAATCTACGCTATCAATAGCAGTTCTTTATGGTTATATTCAAAAAAGCGTCCATGTCAAAGAGCGTCCAGGGCGCAACTTCGGGAGGATATACCCTAAACACCATTTCTTTTGCGCTGACGGGGTGAACAAAGCGAAGTTCGGTTGCCCAAAGACAGAGCGGATATTTGGTTTGCGCGCCGTTTCCGTATTTTTTGTCGCCGACAATGGGGTTGCCCATATTGGCAAGCTGGACTCTGATTTGATGACCGCGCCCTGTGATAAGATTGACCATCAACAAGCTGACATCCGTCTTTTTGGACAAAACTTTGTAATCGAGCTCGGCATACTTTGCGCCTTCGGAAAGCGCTGGAACAACCTTAACCGTGTTTGTGTCGGGAAACTTTTTGAGATAGCACGTAAGTTTGTCTGCGCTGTATCTCGGCGCACCGTCGACAATCGCAAGATATCTTTTTTCAACGCCTCCGTCACGGATTGCTTCGCAAAGTCTTGACGCCGCTTTTGAAGTTTTTGCAAATACCATCACTCCGCCCGTCGGACGATCCAGTCTATGCACGAGTCCGAGATACGCATCGCCCGGTTTGTCATACTTCTCCACAAGATACTGTTTGAGCATTGTGAGCATGTCCGCATCTCCGCTTTCGTCTGCCTGTACAGGCACGTCATAGGGTTTGACAACAACCAGAATGTGATTGTCTTCGTATACGATTCTGAGATCTTTGTAAGTCATATATTTTTCCTGTATGTATAATCCGATTTTGTCGTTTTAAGTAGTTATATTCTTTCTTTTGGTTTGCCGTTTCAAAAAACAAATCCGCTTGAAAAACATGGCGTTTTTACACAAGAAAATCTGCTTTTTCGGCAATCTAACCGCATACATTATTGCACTATTCAAAACTTATTTTTTGAATGTGGCGAATGCGGTACACCCTTGCGGAAGTATAAGACCTTCGTCGGTTGCAAGCCCGATTTCGTCGGCATCGATAACCGCGCTCAAAGGCAAGGCGAGCTTCAATATGTTTGCCATAACCGTGGGTTGCAAGCCCGTGGTATA
This sequence comes from uncultured Clostridia bacterium, assembly GCA_934233745.1. Classification (GTDB taxonomy): domain Bacteria; phylum Bacillota; class Clostridia; order Christensenellales; family CAG-917; genus CAG-475. The sequence goes on along the minus strand of CAKQGN010000005.1, from coordinate 75,637 downwards.
TGAGTTGAGACACACAAACAACGGATTGTCCGAAAGTAAACTTGCAACAAGTTCGCAAAGTTCGGATATTCCCTCTTCTATCTTCCACTTTTCGCCGTTCGGCCCTCTGCCGAAACTCGGAGGATCGAGAATGATTGCGTCATACTTTTTGCCGCGTCTTATCTCTCTTTGGCAGAATTTGAAGCAATCGTCGATGATGTACCTCATCCCCGAATTGTCGAGTCCGCTTAAACGCACGTTTTCTCCGGCGCGCTCGACCATTGCTTTTGCGCTGTCCACATGACAAACTTTTGCCCCTGCTTTCAGACAAGCAACGGACGCCGCTCCCGTATATCCGAAAAGATTGAGTACGGATATTTCTCTGCCGGCGTCTTTTATAAGAGTCATCATTCTGTCCCAGTTGACAGCTTGTTCGGGAAAAAGCCCCGTATGTTTGAACCCCATGAGTTTGAGCGAAAACGTCAAATCGCGCCATGAAATCGTAAATTCGCTCGGCACGTTGCGTTTGTACTTCCACATTCCACCGCCCGTTCGGGAACGCTCGTAAATCGCGTCTATACCCTTATATGACGCAAGCGGCGTTTTGGCGTGCCAAATCACCTGAGGATCGGGACGAAGAAGCGTTATATCGCCCCATTTCTCAAGTTTTTCGCCGTCGCCGGTGGCAATGACTCTGTATTCTTTCCAATCGGGTGCTATTCTCATCAGACTCTCTTGACCGAAATCGTAACGTTGTCGCCGTTTATATCGCAATCTTTCGCATATCCGTCGATTGTCGTGGAAATACAGTCGCAAAGCACGTCACAAAGGAAGTCCGCCTTCTCAAATACTTTGAGAGCAACGCCTTCGGCTTTGTAACCTATAACGATATGATCGGTCACCTCGAATCCGGCTTCTTTTCTCATTGTTTGAATCTTCGACACGATTTCACGCTCCGCACCCTCGAAAATAAGGTCGTCGGTGAGTTGAGTGTCCAAAACAACGGTGGTTTCTCCGTCGCTTTCGCTCGAATAACCCTCTTTGTTCTTCATACTGATGAGCAAATCGTCCTTTGAAAGCTCGACCTCTCTGCCGTCGACGTCGGCTCTGAAAAGGCCGCGAGCCTTGATTGCGGAAACTATTTCGTTTGCTCGTGACTGCAAAACTTCTCTGATTTTGTTAAGCAATGCGCCGTATTTGGGGCCGAGCGTGCGAAGTTGCGGTTTCAAATCATAGCTGACAAAGACGTTGCTGTCACCCGAAACTTCAACCGACTTGACGTTAAGCTCGTTTTCAACCAACTCTTTAAGGTCGTTTGAAAGTTCATATCTGCCGTTGTAGAAAAGTTTGGACAAGGGCTGTCTGTTTTTGAGGTTCGAGGCATTTCTTGCCGCTCTGCCCAGCACGACCAGTTTCAAAACGTCGCCCATACCGTTTTCAAGTTCCTTGTCGATGTATCTTTCGTCCGCAACGGGGAAAGAACAAAGATGCACGCTTTCGGGAGCGTCTTTGTCGAAGTTGCAAACAAGATTGCGATACATACTCTCTGCCATAAACGGTGTGTAAGGAGCAAGTATCTTTGAAAGCGTTGAAAGCACCGTGTACAATGTCGTGTAGGCGGCTTCCTTGCTTTTTGACATCTCGCTTCCCCAGAAACGCTCGCGTGAACGGCGCACGTACCAGTTGGAAAGATTGTCAACGAACTCGGCGATTGCACGTGAAGTTTCGGTGATTTTGTATTGCTCGAGTCCCTCGTCAACCGTCTTTACAAGCGAGTTGAGGCAAGAGAGAATCCATCTGTCCATAATGGTGAACTTTTGGTCTTCGAGCTTATGCTCGGTGGGTTTGAACTTGTCGATTTCGGCGTACAGCACAAAGAAGGCATAAGTGTTCCACAGCGTACCCATAAATTTGCGTTGGGATTCGCTCACGGCGTCAGCGTGGAATCTCGACGGCAACCAAGGCGCGCTTGTGGTGTAGAAATACCATCTCGTTGCGTCCGCACCTTGCTTGTCGAGTACCGTCCAAGGATCTACGACGTTGCCCTTGTGTTTGGACATTTTGATGCCGTCTTTGTCGTTGACGTGTCCGAGGACAATGCAGTTTTTGAACGGAGCGCGCCCGAAAAGAACCGTGCTGACGGCAAGAAGCGTGTAGAACCAGCCTCTCGTTTGGTCGATAGCCTCCGAAATGAAGTCCGCAGGGAAAACTTTTTCAAATATTTCTTTGTTTTCAAACGGGTAATGCCATTGAGCAAACGGCATTGAACCGGAGTCGAACCAGCAATCCAGCACTTCTGGCGTGCGTACCATTTCGCCGCCGCACTCGCATTCCCACTTTACATCGTCGATATAAGGACGGTGCAATTCGACGTCATGATCGAGGTGCACCTTTTCTCTGAGTTCTTCTCTCGAACCGATGACGTGAATCTTGCCGCACTTGTTGCACACCCAAATGGGAAGCGGAGTGCCCCAGTATCTCTCGCGAGAGATACCCCAGTCGATTACGTTTTCAAGGAAGTTGCCCATTCTGCCCTTCTTTATCGTGTCGGGCATCCAGTTCACCGAGTCGTTGGAAGCAAGAAGTTGCTCCTTGACCGCCGTCATCTTTACAAACCAGCTCGAACGAGCATAGTAAAGAAGCGGAGTGTCGCATCTCCAACAGAAAGGATAACTGTGGGTAAATCTCAAAGTTTTGAAGAGTTTGTTTTCGTTTCTGAGTTTTTCGATGATATATTTGTCGGCGTCTTTGCAGAACAAGCCCTTAAAATCGTAAACGGCGTCTTTGAATCTGCCTCTGTCGTCAACCATCTGAACAAACGGAAGTCCGTATCTCTTGCCGACCTTGCTGTCGTCTTCACCGAATGCGGGCGCGATATGGACAATGCCCGTGCCGTCGGTGAGCGTGACATAAGAATCGTTGGTGACATAATACGCCTTTTCTTTTGCGCCGGTGTCGTAGTCGAAAAGGGATTCGTACTCGACGTATTCATATTCGCTGCCTTTCTTGGTGTCAACCTTGACATATTCGCTCTCGTCGGGGAAAATCGACGGAATAAGCGCGTCTGCAAGAATAAGGAACTCGTCGCCGACTTGAATCTTTGTATAATCCTCTTTTGCATTCATACAAAGAGCAACGTTTGACGGAAGAGTCCAAGGCGTGGTCGTCCAGGCAAGAAAATATGTCTTTTGAGTATCTTTGAGCTTGAATTTAACAAATACGGAAGTTTCCTCGACGTCCTTGTAGCCTTGCGCGACTTCGTGAGAAGAAAGCGCAGTCCCGCAACGAGGACAATAAGGCACGATTTTGTGTCCTTTATAAATAAGTCCCTTGTCCGCCATTTGTTTGATTGCCCACCAAACAGACTCGATGTAGTTGTTGTCATAGGTGACATACGGGTTTTTCATATCGGCCCAATAACCGATACGGTCGGACATCTTTTGCCATTCGTCGGTGTATTTCCATACGGATTCTTTGCACTTTTTTATAAAAGGTTCGATGCCGTATTTTTCGATTTCTTGCTTGCCGTCAATGCCGAGCTGCTTTTCAACTTCAAGCTCAACAGGCAAACCGTGCGTGTCCCAACCTGCTTTTCGCAAGACATGATATCCCTTCATGGTTTTGTAGCGAGGGATGATGTCTTTCATAACACGTGTCAGTATGTGACCGATGTGGGGTTTTCCGTTTGCGGTCGGCGGACCGTCGTAAAAACTAAATTCGGGATTGCCTTCGTTTTTCTTTACGCTTTTTTCAAAAATGTTCTCGTCTTTCCAAAAAGCAAGAACTTCTTTTTCGCGATCAACGAAATTCAGATTTGTTTCAACGGGTTTATACATATTGTCCTCTAATAAATTCATATAGTTTTTTTAGTATAAAATAAAAACAGTCAAAACGCAACCGAAATAACTCAAACGCAATAAAATGTTTGACAAAATCGTTTTGCATGCTAAAATCAAAGTTGTAATTCGATGCGGGCGTAGTTTAATGGCAAAACGAAAGCTTCCCAAGCTTTAGTCGTGAGTTCGATTCTCATCGCCCGCTCCAAATTCAGACACGCAATCGCGTGTCTTTTTTTTGCCCTGTAACACACGTTGCGTGTTTTATAATACACGATTCGTTGTATTTAAGCCTATAAACACTAAAAATTGAGCTTAAAACCATTCGATTCGGTATAAATTATAATTAACTTGTACACTTTTCGTGTGCTAACATTCCTGTACACGATATGTATTTTTTACGTAAAACGATTAAAAGCCGTTTAATTTTTCTTAACAGACATGCAAAAATGGACATATGTGTATTTTGTGTTATAATTGAATTAACAAAATATTCGAGGTAAATCATGAACGTATTTGAAACATCGCATCTTACCAAGAAGTACGGAAAAGACAAAGTGGTTTTGGATGACGTAAGTCTAACCGTGCGCGAGGGCGATATATACGGTTTGGTCGGAAGAAACGGAGCGGGAAAGACTACTCTGGTGCGCATACTTTTGGGACTTGCAAAGCCATCTTGCGGCGAAATTAAAATCAACGGCGCATCCACAGAGGACGCTCTTGCATACGAACGCACCAAAATCGGTTCTATCGTGGACTCCCCTGCCCTATCCCTCCACCTTACCGCCCTAGAAAATATGAAATCGATGGGTTATGCCCTCGGCGCGACAAATATCGAAAAACTCAAAGACATCATCTACAAGGTAGGTCTTGATCCAAACAACCCAACCAAAGTGAAAAATTACTCGCTCGGAATGAAACAACGCCTTGCAATCGCGCTTGCACTCATCAACGATCCGAGCATTCTGATTTTAGATGAGCCTGTCAACGGTCTCGATCCGACGGGTATTTTTGAAGTCAGAGAACTTCTGTTGCGTCTCAACCGTGACGGCGTAACTATCCTCATTTCTTCGCACTTACTTGCAGAACTTCAAAAACTCGCAACATGCTACGGCGTTATCGAGGGCGGAAAACTTGTCAAAGAATTTCGCCAGAGCGACCTCGACGAGCTTTGCAAACCCTATATTAAGGTTGAAGTGGACAATTTGAAAGTCGCCTTGAACGTCATGGTTGAAAATTATCACTCTCATGATTTCGAGATACTCCCCTACAACACGCTTGCTATTTACGATTTGTCAAAGGGTATTCCCGACGTTGCAAAGATGTTTGCAGACGCAAATGTCGGCGTGCTTGGGATTTCGGAATGTCAAGGCGATTTGGAATCAACTTTCATTTCTCTGATGGGAGGTATAAAAAATGAAGACTAATTCGTTCGGTTTGGCTCTCACGAGCGACGCATACAGACTCAAAAAACTCAAAAGCGTGTGGGTTTCGCTCATAATAATGTTCGTGGCGGTCTTTTTGACATTTGCGATCTACCAGATCGGAATGAAGATGCTCGACAACATGTCGCCGGAAGATGCGGTTGACAAAGACGCTACCGTCTTTTTTTTGGGAACCATCATAACCTCGATGCTCTACAATCCCTCGTCTGTGACGTTTATTGAGTTTTTGATTGCAATCGTCGCCTGTATATTTATCGGCAAAGATTTTTCTTTGGGATATATCACTCTGACGACTGCAAGAGGAACGAAACGCGCCAACACATATTTCTCAAAATGGTTGTCGCTTGTATGCTTGTTCTTCTTCTATTTGTGCTTTGCGCAACTTATCAGCGGAATATTCTATGCAATCAGCGGCAGCCCCGGCGGATTTACAAGCGCAAAATTCGGCTTACTGATGCGCAATTTCGGCTTGCAATTCCTTGCGGGTGTAGCAAGCGTATCCGTCTTTGTGATGATAAATTTCCTTTGCCAATCAACAGGGACATCGATTGCAATATGTATTGCCGCATATCTTCTTTTGAGCGTTATTGTCAATGTCATATCAACCGTCATCTTGGCAAACGACACAACCGGCAAAAAACTCGACTGGACAATCTTTTTGCCTTTGCAACAGATGAACATCGCATCCACTGTGGACAAGCTCTCGTCCGTGCAAATCGTTGCGGCAACCGTTATGCCGATAGCATACGCCGCAATAAGCACTGTTATCGGCTATTTTACATTCAAACACCGCGATATAAAATAATCTTGTTCACGTTGAAAATATAAATGTTCAAAAAATCGCCTGAAAAGGCGATTTTTTGTAAACTGCTTAAAACTGTATATAAAAGGCTTACAATCGGTTTGTTTTTCAATATATTTTTTGATAAATATTATTGTTGCAAAAATCAAATCTAAATGCTATAATAATCACACTGTGCTAGACGGGGAGCTTGCGGTGCCCTGTAAACTACAATCCGCAACAGTAGTGTCGAACGCCGTCCGAGGTCTTTGATATGGTTGGCTGCACGGTGCAAGGAATGTTGATAGCAAGGTCCCGTGCAATGTCATACTGCGAACCGTGTCAGAGCTTGACCGCAGCAGCACTAAACAGGCGTTGGCGTGTGCCACGGGGAAACTTTGGAGGAGTCACCTACACCGTTTCCGCTTCGGTGTCGATTATCGAAGACGGTGCACAGTTTTTTGGACATAAATCCACCGACAATTTGGTCGGTGGATTTCTTTTATAATATAAATACGATGACACGAATACCTATTTGATGAAATGACGCCGATATTTAGATGAAGAACAAGGAAGAGCCTGCCACATAGACAGGAGCGTACTTGTCGTACATGACTGTTTATGGAGCAGGCTCTGACACAGTTATTCGCTAACTTACGGCATCATTAATAACGCACTGATTTAGATGAAGAGCGCGAAAAAACCCCTCGAATGACAACCCTAATGCACAAAACGTACATGAGTTGGCAAGCGAGGGGTTTTGACAAAGCTATTCGCTAAATCAGCGCATTATTTCTTTGCGGATTCTTCTTCGCGCTTCTTCGCATCCGCAATAATCTTATCGTTGTTCATTGCAGGCACTTCTTCATAGCGCACGACATGCATTTCGAACTTACCGCGACCTTGAGTCATGGAACGAAGGTCGGTTGCATAGCGGAACATTTCGGCTTGAGGAACTTCGGCGGTGATGATTTGTTTGCCGTTTGCCATATCCGTGCCGAGAATACGTCCGCGACGTTTGTTCATGTCGCCGAGGATATCGCCGAGATACTCGTCGGGAACAACGACCTTTGCCTCAACGATAGGTTCGAGGAAACAAGGACCTGCCGCCGCAATGCCGTCTGCATAGGAGAGTTTTGCTGCTGTGACGAATGCGATTTCCTTGCTGTCAACGGGGTGATATTTGCCGTCGTAAAGCGTTGCTTTGAGGTTGACGAGCGGATATCCTGCCAAAACGCCGTGCTTGATTGCTTCACGCAAACCTTTTTCGACTGCGGGAATAAACTGACGAGGAACGGCACCGCCGACAACTGCGTCGACAAATTCAAATTGACCGTCTTCCGCGCCCGGCTCGTACTTGATGAAAACGTCGCCGTATTGACCTGCGCCGCCCGATTGCTTTTTGTGCTTGCCTTCCGCTTGAGAAGTCTTGCGGATGGTTTCACGATATGCGACTCTGGGTTCTTGCCAGGTGATGTCGATGCCGAGTTTCGATTTGACGCGTTTGCACATGATGTCAAGTTGCGCTTCGCCCAGACCGCTGATAAGCACGTCGCCTGTTTCGATGTTCTTTTCGACTTTGAATGTTGCGTCTTCTTCCTGCATTTTGATAAGGCCTTGAATTGCCTTTTCTTCGTCTTTAAGCGCCTTTACGGCATAAGAGATGACGGGCTTGGGGAATTCGATTTTCTCAAATTCGATCTTGCTGTCGGCAGAAGCAACGAGAGTGTCGTTGGTGTTTGTGTAAACAAGTTTTGCAACCGCACCGATGTCGCCTGCGTTGAGGGCATCGACAGGTTCTTGCTTTTTGCCTTTCAACACATAAAGCGTACCGATTTTTTCGGGCTTTTCTACGCTTGCGTTGAATACGTTGTCACCGCTTGAAAGTTTGCCGCCGAGAACCTTGAAAATAAGGAGTTTTCCGACGTACGGGTCAACAACGGATTTGATGACTTGCGCACAGAAAGGAGCGGACGGATCGACGCCGACTTCTGTCTCTTTTCCGTCGACAACGGCTTTGATCTTGTGCGCTCTTTGAGGATGCGGCATAAGATCGACAAGTTTGTCCATAAGACGTTTGACGCCTTTGGAAGTTTGAGCATTTCCTGCAACGAGCGGGACGAAAATATCGTCGGCAATTGCGGCATGCAAACCTTTTTGAATTTCCTCTTCGGTGAATGCTTCGCCGTCAAAGAACTTCATCATCAACTCTTCGTCGGTTTCGGCAATGAGTTCCATGAGTTTGCTGTTGAATTCTTCAACATCGGCTTGCAGATTCTGCGGCGTTGCGATTTCTTTGCCTTGGAGGTCAAACGATTTGCCGCTGAGGACGTCTGCACAACCGACCATTTTGCCACCTTCCATAATGGGAAGTTCGATGGGGATAACGCTCTTGTATTTTGCCATAATGGCTCTTGCCGTGCCCATAAAGTCACTGTTGTCTTTGTCGACGGCATTGACAAAGATGAGAGCCGCGACTTTCTTTTCCTGGCAAAGTTCGAGTGCTTTCTCCGTGCCGACGGTGATAGAACCCGTTGCGCTCGTGACGACGACAGCACTGTCTGCTGCGTGAAGAGCGGCAATCATTTCGCCTTCGAAATCGAAAAAGCCGGGTGCGTCGAGAATATTGATTTTGGTGTTGCGATAAATTGCATAACCAAGGGACAATGAAATTGATATTTTGCGTTTGATTTCTTCGTCGTCATAGTCCATTGTAGATGAACCGTCGTCGACTTTGCCCAAACGGTCAATAGTCTTGGCTTCAAACATCATAGCTTCTGCGAGGGATGTTTTTCCCTCGCCGGAGTGGCCGATGAGAGCCACGTTGCGAATTGAGTCGGTATCAAAAATCTTCATAATTTACCTCTTTTGAAGTGGATATTACAATTATATAATAAATATTGTATATTTTCAACTAAATTTTTTCCCCAGATAGCGCAATAAAAACCATATTGGACGATAAAGTCGATTAGAATACGGAAAAATTTTTTGATGTTAAAAGTCGTCGTTTGCTATCGCCTCAAATTAACCCGTTTAGATTGCCGATTTGCTCAATTGAGAAAAAGCATTTATCTTTATAAAAGAACAAAAATCGGCGTTTTGTCATATATAATCGGTATGGCAACAATCGGAGTGTATGACAGCGGCATAGGCGGACTTACTACCCTCAAAATTCTGCTTGAAAAATTTGCGGGCAACGATTTTTATTACCTTGCAGACAACGCCTCTCATCCGTTTGGGAACAAAGACGAAAAACAGCTTGAAAACATTGTCTACGATGGCGTTTGCAAACTAAAAAACAACTCCGACTATGTGGTTTTGGCGTGCAACACCGCCTCAACTGTGTACAAAGAAAAAGACGTGTTTAAGCTGCTGCCAAAAATTCCGCACGACACTGCATATTGTTTGTTGCTTGCAACCGAGTTTACACTCGAGCATACCGACACAGGCAAAATCGAAACGGCAGACACGAGAGATCTTGCTTCCATGATAGAAGTCCAGGCGTCTATAAACTGCAAAAAGGATTCTTTGAGTATGAACGCATTGCTTCCGTATTTGGCTTGCAAACTATTCAAATTCAAAGGAGTCAAAAAAGTAATACTGGGTTGCTCCCACTACCCGTATTGCAAAAAAGAAATTTCGACGATTCTGGGTGACGTCGACTTTTGCGATGGCAACGATTGCCTTGTTGGCGAACTTGAAAAATTTGTTGCTCCGACGGCGGCAAAAAGCAACGTTACGTTTAAGTTTACGGGCGGAAACGAAGAAAACAAATATAAAAAAATACTTTCTTTGCTTCGCGTTTGAAAATAAAAAACCGCATTAGAATGCCGTTTTACAGCTTAAACGCATCGTTTATAGCACCCGAAACTATATTTGACGCCACATTCACCGCAAGGTCGATATCTCTCGGTGCGACAATCAAATCAGAAAGCAGACTATCAGCAAGTTTTTGGCGCAAACCGTATTCGTTTATTTGCATATTTTCGTCTTTTGCAAACTCCTTTACAAACGCATAGATTCCCGTGCGTAAAGAAAGCAACAACGGCACACCTATCGAAAATGTCGGAACCGATAAAAGCGATTTGTCAATTCTCTCTTTGTCTTGTCCCACACCGCTTCCCGGCGATATTCCGCAACTCGAAATCTGAAAGGATTTGCCAAGTCGCGAAACTGCCCCCGTCGCAAGCGAATCTATCAATATCACGCAAGAGGGTTTGATTTTCCCCACCGCTCCCGCAACAAGCTCTGACGATTGTATTCCCGTCATACCGAGAACGCCGGTCGAAAACGCGCATACGCTTTGTTTTTGCAATCCCGCATGGACGTATCTTGTGACTTTTATTTTTTCGACGCTTCTTTGACCGAGCGAATCCGCAACGATGTGCCGATTTCCAAGCCCGACAACGAGAACGGGCGATGTTTTTTTCAACATACCGACAAGTTCTGCAAGAGATTGCGCAATCTGTCGAGTAAGATATTTAGCGGCGGTTGCGTTTGAAAAAACATACTTTGTGCAGTCAAAAGTGATATAAACGCCCCTTTCTCTGCCTATACGTTTCGAATCGTTTTCGGTTTTGACTCTCAGAGTGCGTTTTTGAATATCATACAAAAGTTGCACGCAATCGATGTTTTTGTCAAGTCCGAGCGCATCTGCGCTTTCGATTGCCATATCAGTGACAAAACGGTAGTTTTTTGAAATATCCATAACAATATTGTGTATATTCGCAAAAAATCCATTCAAAACGGTTGCAAGTTTCTTCTTAATATGCTAATATGTCAAAGATATTTAGTCAGTACAAAAGTACGAGGAGAAAAATATGCCAAATATTAAGTCAGCAAAAAAGAGAGTTATCACTTCGGATAAGAGAAACGAAATCAACACCGCAAAGAAAGCGCGCGTTAAAACCGCAATCAAAAAATACAACGCAGCTATCGAAGCAGGCGACGTTGCTCTTGCAGAACAACTCCTTCCCGAAACCGTTTCCGTCATCGATTGCGCATTCAAAGACGGTATCTACAAGAAGAACACGGTTGCAAGAAAGAAATCCACTCTCTGCCGCGCTTTGGACACCCTTAAAGCAAACAAGTAAGCAACAATTTATCGTCAAATTCTAAAAGACTGTTTGAAAACAGTCTTTTTTTCGTAGAACGAAAATATTGTTTTTGGTCATTTCAGAGCTTTTTTCTTACGCACCAAAATCGTTGCCGCAACCGCAATCAAACCTGCAAAAAGAGCGCATGAAATTGCAAGCGTGACATACTCCGCCACTTTTGATTCCTCTTCATTCGCTTTTTTGACGATGACGGTTGTTTCGGACGTATAGTAGTTGTCGATTTTTGCTTTTACCTTATACTCCCCGACATTTTTGAAATCAAAAGCAAAACTTTTCCCTGTCGCATAAAACTTGTCGTCGACATACCATTTTACATACGTCGACGGCGCTAAATTCTCAAATATCTCATCGGGAAGGTAAAATTCGACTACGCCGCGTTCATCTATCGCAATCGAGTTTGTCACGCTGTCGAAATCCGAGATTTTATCGTTTTGTTTGGTGTTTATAACGATACGACCTGTTTCTTTTTCGGAAAATTCATAGTAGCCCACTTTTACGTCGCAAGAGGCAGTCAATTGCACATTCAACTCGGCATTTGTCCACTTGGCAACGATGTTTGTTTTCGATACGACATTTTGCGGAGTATACACAAACTCGAACGCGTCCGCGGAGTCGTTTTGTACCGGTTGATCGTCGACAAACCATTGTATCTCGCCCGATTTATCGTAAACGGGCGGCAAAACTTCAAGTCGCAATGCGATAGGTCGGACGGAATTGATATATTGCGTAAGCTCTCCGCCCTCGCCGTCTACAACGATGCGAACTTTTACTTCGCCCGAAAGAAGCTGCTCGAAACTGAATACCCCGAGATCAAAATTATCCTTTTTAATCGTCTGAGAATAGGCGTTTTTAACGCTTTGGGCAATCTCGGAATAAGACTTTGTCTGTGACTGTACGACGCTGCAAAAAGCTCTGTCTTTCAGCATTGCAAGAGCGCATGCAAACGATATAACGGGCGTTGCCATGCTCGTACCGTTCATTGATTTGTATGCTTCGTTGCTCGTGCCGTCCGCGCTCCAAATAGACACACCCGGCGCACATATATCATATGCCGAACCGTAATTTGAAGAAGCAGCAAGCGATTTTTTGCCGTTTGACGATTCGTAATTCATAACCCCGACAACGTTTTTGCTTGCAGCGGGAAAATACCGCCTACCTTTTGACAAAAACTTATCTGCGGTCGATTGCGAATTGTTGCCTGCTGCCGCAACGAATACGGCTTTTTGTGCGTCCTCGTTTGAAACCAAGTCGTATTCTGTCGTTTCTCCCGGCGTAACGCCCTTGTCGCTGATTGACATATTTACGACATCGGCGCCGTTTTGCAGCGCAAAGTCGATAGCCTCTCTCAAGGAATCGCTTTCAAAATCGTTTTTTGAGCCTTTCGATGCCTTTATCGGCATGATTTTTACATATTTTTCGAGGTTCAGCTCGTGTATAAGCGTCGCAATGATGCCCGCAACGTGCGTGCCGTGTCTGTTGGGAGAAGCGTCGCTTGCGTCCTTTGACGAATCGTCAGTGTTTTTTGAGATGACGTGCCCGTCTTTATCGCGGTATAAGACGTCGTATTTTCCTATTCCATGCGCGTCGGTTTTGACTCCGTTTTCATCGTATTTCCCTGTGAAAACCTCATGGCTGAAATTTATGCCCGTGTCTATAACGGCTATCACCAACGGATTTTTTTCGAGTTCGGAAAAATTGTAGTCTTTACTCGACATCCATTCTGCAACGGCAGACTTGACATAGTCGAGATTCAGGTTGTCTTTGCTTGTTTGCCAGTCGAGATTCTTGTCTTTGATTTGACTTACATAACCGTCGGGGCAAACCGCGCTTGCCGTACTCGGCGCAAAAATTGCGCATAAAAGCAAAACGAGGACAACCGCCGATGCAAAAAATCGCAATGCGGATGACCTCGCATATAAAGATTTGTCAAATTTGTTTCTCATTTTCCCCAACGCAACGAGCAAAGGGAAACTCAAATCCAGGTTATCTTACCGTCGGTGGTAATAGTTCCCCATTTTCCGTCTTTTTTCACTTTGGCTTCACCGTTTTCAAACGGCGTTGCCGCATCGTACTCAAACGGGATGACAACCTCGTTGTTTTTGTTTATATAGCCACACTTTTCGCCTTTGCATGCCATTGCAAGCCCTTCGGAAAAACTCATGGCAGTGTCATAGTCAAGAGGAATAACAACATTGTTTTCTTCGTCGATATATCCGCACTTTTCATCGAGTTCGACACTGGCAAGCCCTTCTTTGAAAGCAAAAATTTCATCATACATGGTAGGTATGACGATTTTGAATCCGTCGGAATACCCCCATTTGCCGCCTTTAAGCACTTTGCGCCATTGCCCCGGCTTCAAGGGTTCGGTGAGTTTTTCTTGTTTTTGGGATTTTTTTTCGTTTTGTTTCGGATTTTGACTTTGCTTGTTTTGAGGTTTTGCAGTCGCTCTGTCCGAAAGTCCGAATTTGGACGAACGCTCGTTTCTGACGTTTTTGTCGGCGACATAGGATTTGGCATCCGCTTTATCGTCTTTTTGCACTTTTACTTTTTTGTCGTTTCTGCGCTTTTGCTCGCTAAAAGACGCATCGACGGATTGCTCGTTTTTAGCGTTTTGCTGTGCAGCGCCGCCTTGCGTGTTGCCGGGATTCTGCACTTTTGGCGGTTCCTTGCGCAAGCACATATCTTTCGATTTAAGTGCGTCGACAACCTCGAAAAGTATTTTTTTGTTCAGTCCTTGCACCTTGTACATATCCTTTTCGGTGCGTTTTACGAGGTCGGCGGCGGTTTGTATGCGGTTTTTGGCGAGCAACTCTCTCGTCGCTACGCTGAGTCCCAAATCCTCGGTCGAAAGAGCGAGTTGCTCTTGCGAGAATCTTGCGGTCTGTTGATTTATGCTCTCCTGATTTGATTTCTGAGAGCGGTTTTTGTAATAACGTTTTTTATTTGCCATATATATACCTTTTAGAAGATATTATCACACGCGCACGAATATTTCAAGCAATAAAGTTATTATCTTGACTTAAAGTTTCAATTTGATTATACTAATATTTATGAAAAAGTCGGTTGAAATCACAAAAAAATCATTGACGTTTATTCTTCTGCTCGCCGTTTTAATAGCGGCATTTTCCTTTGCGACGGCACTTGCCGAAACGAAAATCGCAAACGCGCAGGGTGACAATTTTGTCAGATTATTCCCGACAAGCAATTATTTTCAATCCGCAAACCCCACTCTTGTAAGTGCAAACGACAACTATCTCATCATCTACGATAAAGACGCAAAAACGCTTTTTGTGCGCCCCAACGACGCGTCGGATACATATATATATTCGGTAGATTTTGAAAATGTGACGCATCTGTTTATTCTCACAGACGTTGCGTTTTTGCAAGCGGGCGGCAAATATTTTACAATCGACCTCACCGACAAATCGGCGGTGGCAACCGAGCGCACTCTGCCCTCGCCGCAAAAAATCACTTCGTTGGCAAGCGACGGCAACTATCTCTATGCATACAACAGAGCAGGCTATATAAGTGTATTCGACAGCAAATTGGACGTTGCGTTTGATATAGACAACATCCTTTCGGATGAAATATCGAGCGATATAGTCATAGCGGGCGAAAACGAAAACTTTTACGGATTCACCTACACCATTGGCAATCCCTTTATCACGATTTTTGACTTAAAGACAAAACAACACACGTCGAAACCGCTCACCGTCTATGCTCAGAAGGCATTTGTGGGAGATGTAATTTACGCGCTTGACGGCAATGTCGCAGCGCAACAAAACCACATAGTGGGCATCGACAAAAACAGCGGCGAAAAACTTTTCGATTCGGACATCACAACGGAAAACTTCTTTGCTCACCGCAACAAACTTTTCACAATCGAAAACAACTGCGTCGTCGTCTACACGCTTTCAGCCGACAAATCGACTCTGACGCGAACGACGTCGATAACAATGACGGGCAACGACGCTTTTCACCTCGACCGCCCCACCGACTTGTGCGCGAGCGACAAAGGTATAAGCGTTGTAGACAGCGGCAACAAGCGCATAGCGCATATCGACAAATACGGCGTGATGACACAGCAGGTTTTTGAAGAAACACCGATAGCAATCGCAAATTCAGAGCGCGATATCTATTGCGCATTCCAAAACAAAGTCGCAAAAATCAACGACGTTACCGTATCCAAAACATACGACGTCGAAAACGTAACCGATATAGCTTATCTTGACAAACTTTACGTGCTTGCAAAAGACGGCGTATACGCAGCAATCGGCAACTCTCTTATAAAAATCTTCGACGTAGAAAACGCAAAACGCATAACCGTTGCAAAAGACGGCGCAAACGTATATTTGCTCACCGACACATCGGTAATATCCATAGATCGCAACGGCAAAAAACTTGCCCTACTCGCAAACGGCGATTTCCAAGAGGCAATCGACCTTGCAATCGATTATCAAGGCAAAGCCTATGTTGTGTTTGAGGGCAAAATCACGACGATAACAGGCGATGATATCCAAAACATTTACCCGACTTCGGCATCAATGAAAGCAACCTTGACAAGCGCATGTCTTGACGGCGAAAATCTTGTCTTTACCGCCAAAGAGAGTTTTGTCGGATCGATGAATCTTAATGCAACCACAAAACAAAACTTCTCGCCGGCTCAACCCCAACCGACAATTTCCGCATACTATTTCGCAACCGCAAACGACGACGCGCTCAACTACTCTGCCGACGGAAGAATCGAAAATATTTCGGCTGCATCCGGCGACACATATCTTGTTCTCGATTCTGTCATCGAAGGCGACGAAACAGAAAACTATCGCTACGCCTATGTCGGCAAAAAACTTGTCAAAATTATCAAATCGGACTTTAACAGAGTCGAAACGACGCTTCTAAGCGGCGATTACGTTGCGGTTCAAGACACAATACTTTATTCTTTGCCATATCTCGAATCTTCTTCCGCACCGCTCAAAGAAGGCGAAATCGTCACAAGAATCAGCGATACTGCGGGATACGACAACTCGCAATGGACAATAGTTAAAAAGGGCGAAAAAACTTATTTTGTCAAATCGTCCGACATAGAAGAATACACCCTCATCGTTCCCGAAAAAGACAAAGTTTACGGAAAAGCAAATGCAGACAGAATCGGCGGACTTGTCAATGTCTACGCCTCCCCCGACAAAAATTCCCAACTCGTCACGCAAATTGTGGACGGAAGCAAGGTAGAAGTGCTTGAAGTTTTAGACGCTTTTTATCTTGTCAGGTTTGACGATTATGTCGGTTATGTCGAAAAAGAGCATATCAAAATCGATGGTCTGACAACGGTTCAAATCGTGGCAATAGTGCTTGCTATCATCGTTGCTCTTGCAGGAAGCGCGATCTTCGCCTCGATTTATCTCACTCGCAAAAACGGCAACAAAGAGAAAAAAGACTCTGTTACGAAACGTATCTGAAACTTAATAAGCATAAAAAAACTCGCGTTCTTCGACGCGAGTTTTTTTATAAGTTTTATTCAGGTACGCGTTTTGCCCATAAAGAATACTGCCAAAGCATTGTAGCCTGCGCAACCGGATACCAAGCGGTTTATATACCCGTATTTGACAGGAACGCCGCCCGATATTTGCTCTATCTGCGCTCCGAAAGCATGTGCTTCCTCGGGGCAATTGGTATGTCCGATGAGAATAAAGTCGTTGTCGTCCTTTATATAGTTGTTTTTGAAAAACTTGACCATTTCGGAAACGGATTTTTTCCTTCCTATTGCTTTTGTCACGATACCGATTCTGCCCTCGGTGGTAAGTTGCAAAACGGGATTGATATGCACAATCATTCCGAAAAGGGCGGCAAGAGTCGAGATACGACCGCTGTTGCGCAGATTTATAAGGTCGCTTACGATAAAACAATGATGCGCGTCGAGTTTGTGAGTTTCAACCCATTCGGCGATTTCTTCCATGCTCTTGCCCTCTTGCTGCATCTTTTTTGCATAGTAGACAAGCAAGCCTTCACCGCCTGCGCCTGCAAGAGTGTCGATGACGATTACTTTGCGATCGGGATATTTGATACGCAACCCTTTTGCTATATACGAAATGTTGTCGAAACTTCCGCTCATACCCGACGAAAAGCCGATATAAAGCACGTCTTTGCCCTCTTGCAAAACCTGCTCGAACATGACTTGCGCATCGTGCGGATTGATTTGCGATGTCTTGACAAGTTTGCCCGCTTTCAGCTTTTCATAAAAAAGCTCGATCGGATACTCGTCGTCTTTTTCATAAAAACGATCTTCGAGCGTAAATGAAAACGGAAGGCGACGTGTCGGATTTTGTTCGTAATAACCTTCAAAAAGGTCGGCAGTGTTGTCTGTTACGATTTCAAACATAATTTACTCCTTAATATAGTTATCTTATCACAAGGGTTTCGATTTGTCCATAGTACCGATTGTAAGGAATCAAAAATTTTTTAGAAGATTCACATTTGTGGCAAAAAGTGTAGATTTACTTGCCTTTTGTTTTTTATGCGAGCATAATATGCACGTTGCAAAAGAGGAAATATGGCACTTCAACTTTCTGTCTTTATAATTTGTGCGTTGGGCATACTCGTTTCGACGCTCTTCAATCTCCGATTGAGGATAGGAAAAGTCGGCTTTGGTTTGTACTGGCTCATTCCTTTGGTATGCGCCGTAATTCTTTTGGCAAGCGGCGGCGTTGACGCAAAAGCCGTATGGCAATCTTTTACGTCGAACGACGAAGTAAACCCCCTCAAAATTCTCGTGCTGTTTTTATCTATGAGCGCGCTGAGCATTTACCTTGACGAAATCGGTTTTTTCAAATGGCTTGCAAATGCCGTGATGAAAAAAGCCGGCGCAAGTCAGACAAAGTTGTTTTTCCTCTTGTATATCACGGTGTCGATATTGACGGTTTTCACATCAAACGACGTGATTATCCTCACTTTTACACCCTTTATCTGCTATTTTGCGCGAAACTGCAACATAGACCCCGTACCTTTTATATTCACCGAATTTGTTGCGGCAAACACATGGAGCATGTTTTTGATAATAGGAAATCCGACAAACATCTATCTGGCAACGTCGATGGGTATAACTTTTGGCAAGTATATCGCCATGATGGCGATACCGACGATTTTTGCCGGACTTTGCTCTCTTTCGATACTGTATCTGATGTTCCGAAAAAAACTTAAATCTCCTATCGACTTGCACGAACAAGAAATCGCAATAGACAACAAACCCTGCTTAATCATAGGAATAACGATATTGTGTATTGCTACGATTTTGCTTGCGATATCTTCTTACATAGGGATTGAAATGTGGACGGTATCTTTGGCTGCATGCTGCTTGTTGCTTGTTGCTTGTTCCGTTGCGACTCTTGCTCGCCGCAAATCGATGAAGCCCGTCGGCAAAACGATTTCAAGACTTCCGTGGCAACTTGTACCGTTTTTGCTGTCGATGTTTGTCATTGTGCTTTCCCTCAACCAATGCGGCGTAACAGAGTATCTTGCAAAGTCTTTGCAACGCGCCGATTGCGCCCTCACGTTCGGCACTACAAGCGCATTGTTTGCAAATCTTATGAACAACATTCCTATGTCTGTTTTGTACTCGCAAATTCTTCAAAACGTTGCAACGCAAAATGTCGAAGGCGCAATATACGCCTCGATAATAGGCTCGAATCTCGGAGCGTTGCTCACCCCCATAGGCGCGCTTGCGGCAATAATGTGGAGTTCGATACTAAAAACTCAAAATGTCGCATTTTCTTTTCTTGACTTTGTAAAGCGCGGCATGATTGTGGGAATTCCGTCCCTTCTATGCGCAATAGGCGGGCTTGAAATCATGCTTTTGATATGATTGGCAAACAACAATTACCCGTTTTCATACAAAACAGCTTTATTCTCTTCAATTTGCTTTTCACATACAAAAAAGCGGTTGATTTTGTTGAAATTTTGCACCCGACATGATAAACTTTTTTTATATTTCTCATATTATAAACGAATGAAGAGGGATATATGGATTACTCGCAAATTTTGAACCCTATCGCACGCGACTTGAAACCATCGGGAATCCGAGAATTTTTCGGCATTGCGGCAACCAGAAAAGATTGTCTTTCTTTGGGCGTAGGCGAGCCGGATTTTTCCACGCCGTCGGTTTTTTCGCAAGCGGGCATAAACAGTATAATCGCAGGCAAAACCCAATACACCGCAAACGCAGGACTTTTTGAACTGCGTGAGGCAATTTCACGATATACCGAGCAGTTTATCGGCGTCAGATACAATCCGCACGATGAGATAATCATAACCGTCGGTGCCAGCGAAGGCATAGATGCGGCATTCCGTGCAATCGTTGCGCCAGGCGACGAGATACTCATTCCCGAGCCTTGTTTTGTGTGTTACGCTCCCCTTGTGTCCCTTTGCGGCGGAACTGCGGTGCCTATTCAATGCAAAATCGAAAACGAATTCAAGCTCATGCCCGATGAACTCGAGAGCGCAATAACGCCCAAAACAAAGGGACTGTTGCTTGCATACCCCAACAACCCCACGGGTGCGGTTATGGAAAAATCCGACCTTGAAAAACTTGTGCCTATCGTCAAAAAACACAATCTTATTGTATTCAGTGACGAGATTTACGGCGAATTGTCTTACAACGGTCTGAAATTCACTTCCATCGCGTCGTTTGACGGCATGCGCGAGCGCACAATCGTCATAAGCGGATTTTCAAAATATTTTGCAATGACCGGTTGGCGACTCGGATATGTTTGCGCCCCCAAAGAAATCATCGACGTTATATACAAAATCCATCAATACGCTATTATGTGCGCATCGACCGCAGCGCAATACGTGGCGTTAGAAGCACTAAATTCTTCTTTTAAGGACGATTTCAAAGAGGTGCATATGATGCGTGACGAATACGATAAGCGCAGACGCTATCTTGTTGACCGTCTCAATGCAATGGGACTTTCTTGTTTTGAACCAAGAGGCGCATTCTATGTGTTTCCGTGCGTAAAATCGACGGGAATGGACGGTGAAAAATTTGCATATGCCCTTCTCGACGCAAAGAACGTTGCCGTTGTTCCGGGCGGTGCATTCGGTCAAAGCGGCAAAGATTTTGTACGCATAAGTTACGCTTATTCAATGGATATAATAAAACGCGCCTTGGATCTGATCGAGGAATTTTTGAAAAACAAATGACCGCATATTGCGACATATATAAAAGCGCACGCAATGCGTGCGCTTTTATATATATTGTTGTAAAAAATCAACCTATCGTGACGGTGCCGTCCTCTTTTATCGTTATTGTATCGCCCGTGTTGACGGTTTTCAAAAACTCGTCGCCAAGCTCGTCGATTGCAATGACGTTTGAATCTTCCCAAATCTTTGCAAGCACGATTCCGCTTGCCGCAAGCGAGTCGATATGCTCCGAAAAAAGGAATGCCGCGGGGTTGATGCCCATCGAACATACGGTTTGAATAACAAGACCGCCCGTCGTCGAACCGATTGTTTGCGGAAGGCAAAGAGCCTTGCCCGTAATGTTGAGTCCGAAAATATCTTTGTTGTTTTGGTCGCTGACAATAACTTGTTTTGCATTTGTCAGAGCGCTTTTTTGAAAAGTCGCAAGCGTGTTTACGCCTTGTCTTGACACAACGGCTTCGCCTTTGAAGTTGCCTGCGGCTATAACTCTACCCTTAAATGATTTCATAGTCTTCACTCCTTTCCTGCGATGATATTGAGAAGATCTGCCGTCTTGTAGTATCTTGCGATGCTGTAAGTGCGGAGTTTGTTTGAGCAAGTCGCAATGGATTTACCCTTTGTGAGCGGATTGTTGGTATACATAAGCGGACAAATGCTCGTGAGCTTTGCGCCCGTCGCGATAAGACGGTTGTATGCAGGCGTATTTTTGAATTTTTCCACCACGTCGGGTGCAGAGCAAACGATTGTCTGCAACGCAACTTTCTTCTTTCCGCTTTCTTTGAGTGCTTTTTCAATCATATCCGTCCATTCGTTGAGTTGAGTGAACGTCAGATGCGGACAGCCCACAAATGCCATGGTAGCTTTGCTGTCGGGCTTTTTCCACATATTCGGATAGCTCTTGTACACTCTTTCGAGTTCCGCGTCGTCGATGACGTACACTTTCGGATTTTCGACGATGAGTTTTTGACCGAGTTCCTTTGCTTCGGGGGTAAGGTTGTCGATATGATAGAGTCCGACCGCACCGTTTGATGCTGTCGCCGCGCCGAAATCTTTGAGGTAGCCTTTCGCTTCGTCGGTGAGTTCGGATCCGATCCACTTGTCAAGGCCGAAAACATACGGCACGTCTTCGACAACTTTCATGCCGATTGCGCTTCCGAGAATTTGTGCTTCGGGGATTTTTGTCGTTTCGACTTTGACAATCCACGTCGCTTTTCTTCCCTCATCGGTCAGAAGCCCGAATTCGGGAACGCAACCCACAATCGAGCCGAACAAATCGAGCATACCGCTGTTTCTGTTGCAGCGTGCGCCGAGAACGGAGTTTGCATAAACGACCGCGCTCGATTCCGCCCAGGAAAGTATATCGCCCTTCTTCGGGACATTGCCCACTTCGTCGAGATAGCAAGCGCAAGTAAATGCGTTGGCGTCCTTCAAACCGACCGCTTTCAACTGCTGCTCATAATGCTCTTGTTGAGAATACATGATTTTCTCATTGACAAGGCGATCGAGCAAGGAATATTTGACGTTTTTTCTGTCGAGCGGACGAGGATCCACCGTAAAAGCACCTTGGGTTTTTATTCCGTCGGCAATAAGTCTGTCCATCGTCTTATAAAGAGGCTTCAAAAGACCTATGCCGAAGCTCGTGACGAGGTGTCCCTCTTTGTGCGTCACTTCAACCATACGTTTTGCTCCGAAAATATCGCCGAACATAACGAGTGTTTCCATGACTTTTGCCATCGTTTCTCCCTTTTTGCCGTTGAGAATGTCGGCTTGTTCGGGAGTGAGTTGCATGTTGTATTTCATATTTATCCCTCTTGGCGCATTACTTTCCGTATTGCGCAAACTTTATCGTTCTTACAAACAAATTTTACTATATTGATATAAAAATATCAATAGCAAATTTAACGTTTGTAAGAAAATTTTATGCGAAAAAACTCCGAAAATTCAAAAGCCTCCGCGCAAAATCGTTAAATCGCTTGCGAGGAGGCTAAGTATCTGTTTTTGACAAAGTCAAGTTTCAACGACGATAAACGGCACGAGAATTTCGTCGATGCACGCCCCTGCGTGCATACCGACAAACTCTTCGTCGGATAGTTCAAACGAATTGACGCACACTTTCCCCGTTGCCACGGCAACGTAATCGCCGACAAAATCTTCAAAACGAGGATTCGGTTTCCCCTCCCCGAACAACCCGTTTTTGACGACTTCCTCGTGTGTGAAAAGGATATAATCATTTCCGAACACCTTTTCAAAAGCGTTTTCAAAGTCCTTTTTTCTGCCTTTTTTGACAAAAATCGACATTGCCCTCGGTTCGATAGACGGCACTCTTTCAAGCGTATCGGCAATTTCGGGATAATCGCAAAGCGACTTCCATTCAACGTCCACTAGTCCGTGATCCGCCGTGACGACAACTATGGTGTCTTTCAAATCTTTGCAGAGATTCTCAACCTCGTCGTTTATCAATCTGATTTGCTCTGCTACTCTTTCGTCCGTAGTGCCGAAATCGTGCATATCGTGGTCGGGTTGATGCCAATACGTATAGATATACTTATATCCTTCTTTTTGGCACAATTCCTTTACGATTTGGCAGGTCGTATGCACGCTGTCCGTCTTGATTTCGGCATGTTTTGACACGAAATAAGCCTGATTTCCGACGTTTTTTATCTTTTTCTGGACGCTATCGTATGCAATGGCGCTTTTTGCAACGGGATAATCGGCGGCAATCTCCTCCGAGCCGAAAACGGTATTCGTAAACAGGCACACGTTCTTGTCTATTTCTTTGAAATAGAGCGCCCAACCGAGCCAACCGTGTTCCAAAGGCGTAAGTCCCGTTTCGATTGACGTCGTTGCGGCAGTGGTTGTAGGCGGAAAAACCGAGCATATCGGGCGCACCAAATGCGAACGCAAAAACGGAGCGCAATTCTCGTGCTTGTCGAGAATCTTCACGCCCATACCGTCAAAAAGCATAACCACGACGTTTTTATAGCCTTTCGCAAGCAAATCGTCAAAGTCTTTGAGCGTATTATGCCCGTACGGTGCGCCAAAGCGTTTCAGCACCGAACAAGCCAAAGACACCAAAGAATCGTCGTAATTTACGGGAATCGATTTACGCATAGTTCGCCTCACAAGTTTTATAGTTTTATTTTATCATAAAGCAAGCCTTATCACAAGACAAAAAAAAGCGCGATTTTGCGGCATCTAACCGCATAAATCGCACATTTTCATCAGGTTTTCAAATATTTGAATTATTTGAGTTTGTGGATTGCAACGTCGTACGCTTCGCGCGTTGCGTCTGCAATTCTTCCCACTTTCTTTGCGTCACCGATGACAAAAAGATTGTTCACTTTCCCTTCGAGTTCCTTTGCAAGAGAATTCACCGAGCGTGCGCCGAGCGACAAAACAACCGCGTCTGCGTCTATGTGGTACGGATTGCCCTTGCCGACGGGTTTTTGATGCTTATCGAATTTCACAGGCTCTATTACGATGCCTTTTTCGTCAATAGAATTGAGTTTGTGCGAAAGAATGTATTGCGTTCCCTTTGCGTCGAGTTTCGGCACAATGTCGTCAAGGTGCTGAAACCATGTTCCGGGAGCGAGCGTATCCGACATGTCTACGATAGCGACTTTG
Source organism: uncultured Clostridia bacterium (assembly GCA_934233745.1). Lineage (GTDB taxonomy): Bacteria > Bacillota > Clostridia > Christensenellales > CAG-917 > CAG-475. The sequence goes on along the minus strand of CAKQGN010000005.1, from coordinate 51,663 downwards.
TTGTCATGCTCTATCAACATTTCGGCAGTTTCCAGCCCTGTCATACCCGAACCGATAAGTGCGACGGTTTTGTTTTCGAGTTTAACTTCACCGCTCAAAATCTGCGTTGTGGTATAAACGTTTGCAAGGTTTACGCCCTCGATAGAGCGAGGTTTGACAGCACATGCGCCTGTTGCGATGACAACCGCATAAGGATTGTAGCTTGCTATGATTTCGGGTGTTGCCTCGGTGTTCAAAATGATTTCTGCTCCGAATTTTTCGGCGTTTGTGCGCATATCCTCAAAACTCCAGGCGAGTTTTTCTTTTTTGGGCGGCTTATCGGCAAGTTGAATTTGTCCGCCGATTTTGTCGTCTTTTTCAAGAACGATTGCTTTGAATCCTCTTCTTGAGAGCATTTCGGCACAAGTCAGCCCCGCAACGCCCGCTCCGACGACAACGACTACTCTGCCGTTTCCGTCATGGGGAAGATTGTCAAATTCCTTTTCTCTGCCGACAGTGGGGTTGACTGCGCAATAGCCGTGGTCGCCGTGATACGCATTGTCTTGCATGCATTCAATACAATATAGACAGCAAAGGCAACGTTTGATTTCGTTTTCATGTCCGCTTTGCGCCTTTTCTGCCCAATGCGGATCGGCAATATGCGGTCTGCCAAGAGAAACAAAGTCCTGATCGCCTTCTTCGAGTTGTTTTTCGGCTTGTTCGGGCGTGCGAATGAGGTTTGCCGCAATGACAGGTATGCCGACCTCTTTTTTGACTGCCGCCGCAAGATACTTTCTCCAACCGCAATCGAAACTGGTAGGTTCGAGCCAATAGTTGAAGGTATCGTATGCCGCGCTCGAAACATCGATTGCGTCAACCCCCATATCCGCAATCGCTTTTGCATATTTCAAGCCTGTTTCAAAATCGTAACCCTTGCCCGGTTGTCCGATTTTTTCATAGAATTCGTCAACGGTGAGGCGAACGATAATGGGGTAATCGCCGCACTGTTTGCGGATTCCTTCGACGATTTCACGCAAAAAACGCAGTCTGTTTTCAAAACTGCCGCCGTATTCGTCTGTTCTGTGATTTGTATTCGGAGACAAAAATTGCTGAATGAGGTATCCGTGCGTACCGTGAAGTTCCACGCCGTCTATACCCGCTTTTTGACAGCGCACCGCTCCGTCGATAAATTGGCTAATCACCTTTTTCACTTCCCTGTGGCTGAGCGCACGCACTCTTCCGCCCGCAAAGTAGCTCGGCTCGCATTTTGACGCGGATACGGAGGAAAGCGCGATATTGTATTTTGACATAAACGGAGCTATCTTCGGCGCAACGCCGAAAAGAAATTTCGGGAATTTTTTGCACATTCTTGTCATGGCAATGCAAACAGGCACCGTGCCGATTGCAAGACCGACGTTTTGACGACCGGGATGATGCAGTTGTACAAACAGTTTCGCACCGTGCTTGTGAATGCGCTCGGCAAATTCATGAAGTCCGGGGATTTGATAATCATGGCTTGCGCCGAGTTGCGCAAACGCCGCCGAACCGTGAAAGTCGTTTATACGAGTAATTTCGGTGATGATAAGTCCCGTGCCGCCCTTTGCACGCTCCTCGTAATAGTCCATAAGTTGCTCGGTAACGCAACCGTCAAACTTACCGAAGCCCATAAGCATGGGCGACATCACAATACGATTTTTGATTTCGCAGTTGCCTATTTTCATAGGCGAAAACAGCATTTTGTATTTCATAATTCTCCCTGACGCACGATATGCGGTCAATTTGTAGTTTTACTGTATCAATTGTAGCATAACATATCTTTTCATGCAAGAAAGAAATTTACTAGTTAATCATTCAAAAACGCTTTCTACAATCAAAAAACCGAGGCGTTATACCTCGATTTCGTTTTGTGCTTTATATGCTTTCACGGTGTTTGCCAAAAGCATCGTCACCGTCATAGGACCGACGCCGCCCGGTACAGGCGTTATGAACGAGCATTTAGGCGCAACGGCGTCAAAATCCACGTCGCCGCAAAGTTTGCCGTTTTCATCTCTGTCCATACCCACATCTACAACCACTGCGCCCTCTTTTACCATGTCGGCCGTAAGAAACTTCGCTTTGCCTATCGCAACACAAACGATGTCTGCTTTCGACACAATCTCGCCGAGATTGCGTGTTTTTGAATGGCATATCGTAACGGTGCAGTTTTTGTCGAGAAGAAGCTGCGCAAGCGGTTTTCCGACAAGGTTCGAGCGACCGATTACAACGGCGTTTTTGCCCTCGAGCGGAATATCGTAATATTCGAGCAATTTCATGACTCCGGACGGAGTGCAAGCGACAAGACTGTCCCTTCCCGTCCAAAGTCTACCCTTTTGAACGTAATGGCAACCGTCAACGTCCTTGTTTGGATCTATAAGGTCCAAAAGCGAGTTTTCGTCAAGATGTTTCGGAAGCGGAAGTTGCAAAATCATGCCCGAAACGTCGGGATTTTCGTTGAGATAACTTATCGTGCCGGCAACCTCGTCAAACGTGCTTTCGGCAGGAAGTTTGCAAAGAAAGGATTTTATACCGACTTCGTCGCACGCTTTGATTTTGTTTCTCACATAAACTTGCGAGGCGGGATCGTCTCCGACCAAAATTACGGCAAGCCCGATAGCGTCGGGATACTTCAACGATTTGAGTTGTTCGACTTCTTTTTTGATTTGCTCTCTTGTGAGTTTTGCCACAAGTTTTCCGTCAATAATTTGCATAGCGCACCTCTTTTGTTATTATATCATCATTAAAAACGCATTGTCAAAAATATATGCCAATATGCCTCTTTCAAATCAAAAGAAGTATGTTGCAAAAAAAAATTCAAAACTGATATTGACATACATAATATATGAAATGTATAATTAATCAACACAAATTTTGAGGATGCATATGGATAATTGGGCTGTTGTCGATTGGACGAGGGATGTCTGGCATTTTATCGTGAGAATGTTGATTGCGATAATTTGCGGTCTTGCAATCGGCTTTGAAAGGAAATCAAGAAGTAAAGAAGCAGGCATACGCACGCACGCAATCGTATGTCTTGCCTCGTGTTTGTTTATGATATTGTCAAAATATCTCACCGTACCGCTTTTTAGTGACATCACGGGCGGCACATTCAACAGCGACGCAACGCGAATCGCGGCGCAAGTCGTCACGGGCATCGGCTTTTTGGGCGCAGGCATAATCATGTACAGGCGCGACGTTATGCACGGGCTTACGACGGCGGCAGGCGTATGGGCGACGTCGGCAATCGGCATGGCAATCGGTGGCGGATTTGTTGTGACGGGTGTTGTTGCAACGGCGATGATACTGCTTTTGCAGCTGATATTCCACCTTCCCATCAAAGCGTTCACCACCCGACATATCGCCATTGTAAAGATGCAAATTTGGGCGGAAAACGACGAGATTTTGCCCCAAATCATGCAAAAACTCGGCGCAAAAAAAGTGAGTTCCTACAAGGCAAAACTCGTTGGCGAAAGCCTTATTGCCACTGTTGAAATCGCCACAATGGAAGAGCTTGACCCCAACCAATTCAACGCCCTTATGCGTGAATTTCCAAAGCATCTTTTGGCAATCGAGCGCACCGACGAATAAAAGCAACAATCGAACATATGCAAAAAAGAAAAAACACATCGCAAGTGTGTTTTTTCTTTTTTGAAAATATAAATATCAAAACACTTTATACTTTGTCAATTGACTTTGTTTATCGGGTTATTTTGCAAAAACGCGCGCACGTTGTCCTCGGTTGCGTGCAAAAGCCTAATTCTCGCCTCTACGCTTGCCCACGCCATATGCGGTGTGATAAGACAATTTTTTGCATGAAGCAAAGGGTTGTCGGCTTTTGGCGGCTCGCTTGTAAGCACATCGAGTCCTGCGCCCGCAATTCTTCCCTCGTTCAAAGCGTTTGCCAGGGCTTCTTCATCGACAAGACCTCCGCGCGCGGTGTTTATAAGATATGCCGTGGGCTTAAACAGCGACAAACTTTTTTCGTTTATCATCAGTTTCGAGCCTTCGTTCAGGGGGCAATGCAATGTAATGAAATCCGCATTTTCAAACACTTCTTCTTTGCTCACGCAGCCGTCTACGGGGGTTCTTGTACTAACAAGGATATTCATGCCGAATGACTTGCCGATTTGCGCCACTTTTCTTCCTATGCTGCCATAGCCGATAATTCCGAGCGTCTTGCCGTTAAGCTCATGCAACGTATCGAGAGTATACGCAAAGTCTGCGCAATTTTGCCAATCTCCTCGCGCAACGGATTGAGTGTGCAAAGACAATTTGCACGAAAACTCAAGTATAAAAGCAAAGACGAGTTGTGCAACGGAATTTGTGCTGTAATACGGGACATTGCAAACCGTTATGCCAAGCTCTCTTGCCGCGTCTGTATCGACTATGTTATACCCTGTTGCCAGAATTGTGATCAGTTTGAGATTGTTGCATTCGGACAAAGTGGCTCTGTCCAATACGACTTTGTTTATAACAAGAATATCGGCGGCTTTTGCGCGCGACAAAACATCTTCGGCTTTTGTTGTGTCATAATATGTCACGGTGCCGAATTGATTTAGGAAATCGAAATCGAGTTCCTTTCCTTTTGCCGTTGCGCCGTCAAGAACAACTATATTCATATCCAACCTAAAAATCACTCGTCTGTATTTATTTGTCGCAAGACGAGAATATTCGCACAGCGAATATATTTTTCACTCGATATATTCCTTTTTTGCTAAAAACGCGCCTTACTTATTCCTCAACGAGTTTTCTCTTTCTGTCATTGATGATGTCAAGGCTGTCTTTCATGCTCTTTTCAGCACTGTCAAGAATGTTGAACGCAAGCGAACGGGCTTCGTAATCCATCTTGTGATAGTTTTCTTCCGCCTCGCGTTGCATGGCTTCGGCTTCGGCTTTTGCACGTGAATAGACTTCGGTTTCGGTCATAAGGCGTTTGGCTTGTTCCTCTGCCTTGTCCATTGTTTCGTTTGCATACTTTTCGGCTTTTTCTATGATGTCGTCACGCTCTTTTTTGATTTGTGTCGCCTCGCGCAAAACAAGCGGATAGCTTGCTCTGAAACGTGAAATAAGGTCAAGCAAAACCGCTTTGTTAATGACAATGTCGCTGCTGCTGAACGCCGCTTTTTTCGCTTTCAAAACTTCACTTTCGATTTCATTGATAAGCATATCGATGGTTTCCATAAAGCACCCCTTTTGTGTATTTTTCATTTATCGTTATAATTTCAAGGATAAACGCATTTATCCCGCATTATCGTGTTCAATAAACAGTATGACCGAGTAAAATCGGCAGTTATTCTAATCAAGCGTCGCAAATTCCTTTGACGTCATAAGCGGTACGCAGCAAGACGGAATGGATGAAAAATCTCCGTTTGCGATTTGCTCTTTAGCCTTTGTCGAGCTTATGTCCGAAAAAACGTCAGGCTCGATAAATACGGTTTCAAAGCCATGTTCGCGATTGAATTTTGCCATGTTTTCTTCGTATGTTTTGTCCTTGTCATTGCGGATTCCTCTCACAAGAACGGTTGCGCCGACATCTTCGGCGACTTCGACGGCGTATTTGTCCGAATAGACGGCATATGCTCCCTTCTTTTGTTTGCAGACGCACTCGACGATGGCAAGACGTTGCGCCGAATTGAACAAATACTTTTTGTCGGGATTGACAAGACAAGCAACCCACACTTCGTCAAAGCGTGACAAAGCGTCGTCAAGCACCGCTTCGTGACCTTTTGTGAAAGGATCGAAACTGCCTGCCATGAGCGCAACGCTTTTGCGTGTGATAAACTCGGCAACCACCGTTCCCATCTTCTTTGTGCGTTGCTTAAAGCGTTTGTCGCTGACTTCATACGATTTTTCTTGCCCGTGTTCGAATACGATTACGCCGTCGTCTTTTAGCAAGTTCATATCGAAAATCATGCCGAGCGCAAGCTCGCCCAGTCCGCTTGCATACGGCGGATCGACAAAAATCATATCGAATTTTTTGCCCGTTACGTATGCGTTGCGAAGCACTGCGGAAAAGTCCGAATTGACGACTTTGAAATTTCCGTCAATTCCTTGCAAGTTTTTGCGCACAAGCTCTATGCTGTCTTTGTTGTTGTCGGCAAAAACGACTTCTTTTGCTCCGCGCGACAAACACTCGATGCCGAGCGCGCCGCTCCCGGCAAACAAATCAAGCACCACTGCGTCCTGACTGTAACCTTGCAGGACATTAAAAAGCGTTTCTTTTATTCTGGTCGTTGTAGGACGAACTCTGTCATCCTTTGGCGAAGCAAGATTTTTGCCTCTGTATTTTCCTGCCACAACTCTCATTTTTATCTCCGAAATCCATTCGCTGTATGCAATCTTTGCATTTGCATTACTTGCCGACAAACACAACGACGTCATGCTCAAAAGTCTTATCGATTTGCAAAACAGAAAGGCGCTTATATATTTGCAAAGAACGGGTTTTCTCTTTGTCCGTTTTCGTCCACTATTCTTTTTTCGGTCACAAGCATGTCGAGCGGAATATCAAAGTCACCCGTTTCGAGACCTTCGACTTGTTGACAATCGAATGCAAGACCTATAACAAAGCAATCGTGCGTTGAAAGATAGCGGTCATAAAACCCTTTGCCGTGTCCCAAACGTTTCAAACCGTCATATCCGACCATAGGCACAACTGCCACATCGACGTCGTCGACCTCATGCGAGCCGACGGGTTCGAGAATACCCCACTTGTTTGTCTTGAAGTTTGTAAACGGCGAGATTGCAATCGCCTGCATATCGTTTCCCGACACTCTCGGCACGCAAACAACCTTTTCCATCATAAGAGCAAGCCCGACGATTTCTTCCGTATCGGGTTCGTTTGGAGTGCCTAGATATACGAAAACCTTGTGCGCACGAGTAAATTCGTCAATCGAAGAAATTGCGTCGGCAATCGCGCCGCTCGCCCATTCTTTTTGCGCGTCGCTCAAACTTAATACTCGAGCTTTTGCAAGTTTTCTCGCTTGTTGTTTGTCCATACCCGTATTGTTTTTTCCTCATGCTGTCAAACATATATCCGTTTGATTCTGCCTCTTAGCGACGTCATAACCGTATATTCGATTGTATTCCTCTCACACGCAACCCTATTTATCGTATTTTCGTCAAAAAGCACAACTTCATCGCCGAATTTTGCAATAAAATCGCCTGTATCGACAACAAAACAATCCATGCAAACATTGCCGATTACATTGCATTTTTGCCCTCGGATATATACGGATGAAGGATTTTCCCTTGCAATTCCGTCCGCATATCCGCCGAAAATCACTGCGGTGTTTGTGTCTTTTTCAAGCGCATAGTCACCGTAACTTACTCGCTCGCTCGCTTTGAGCGACCTCGATTCGATAACTTGAGAATATGCGCTCATCGCTCCTTCGTACGCCTTGATACCGAGTCTTACCATATCGTATCTCAAATTCGGATTTGAAAGAGAATGGCTTGACGCAAGATGTTTTTTTGCTTGCGGATAATACGATTTGACTATGTCTGCAAGTCTGTCAAACTCGCCTTTTTGATAGTCTGTATCATCTCGCAAGTGCGAATATACTCCCGACACGTTCAGTTTGAATCTTTCTGCTTTTTGCAGTGCCCTTTTCAATGCCGATTCGTCAAAACCCAATCTGTGCATGCCGCTGTCGACTTTGAACTGAACATCGAAATCGGTTGGTTTTATATGTTTTTGCTCGATTAGATTGACGATTTTGCACAATTGAGCCTCATTATGCAATCCGATTGTCAATCCGTTTTTACATGCCGTTTCGATTTCGCTTCCGCTCAGTGCAAGAACAAGGATTGTCTTTTTTATCCCGGCTCTTTTTAGCTTCAAACCCTCTTGGAGAGTTTCGACTCCGAAAGCGTCGACCGCCGACTCGACATAGTGCGCGACTTTGCAAATTCCGTGCCCGTATCCGTCGGCTTTTACCATCATCATAATCGGGACGCCGACATGTTTTTTTATCGAATCGACATTTCTTTTTATTCTTTCCAAATCAACTTTGACGACGATTTTTATAACTCACCTCGCATAAATATTTATGAAATCGATCGCCTGTTGGTGACAGATTTTCATATTCGGTGAGAAAAACCGCGCGTATAACCGCCAAAAGTCAATTTGCCCGATAATAGTTTATTAAGCAGCCGTCAAGAACAATTTGCTTTTCCGAATCGGTCAGAACGCCCATTGTCAAGTTGATTTTTTTTGTTGAGTTGTCACGCACAAGATATGCGTCAAACTCCGTTTTCCCTTGTTTTACTACATCGTCGATGTTCGCAATAACAACAATATCTCCGTTGCGATAGTCGTTTTTCGTATCGACAAGAGGCAACATCCCCCAATTGATAAGATTGGAGCGATAGCGTTTTGTTGCATACTCTCTTGCGATATTCGCCCCTCCGCCCAAGAACCGCTGACAGCTTGCCGCCTGCTCTCTGGCACTACCGTCACCGGGTTTTGTTGCAAATATACAGGAGGCAATAGTTGTGTTTTTGCAATCCATACCGAGCAAAGCCAACGCCGTTTTTACATCTTGATTGTCACCGTCGCGCACCGCCTTGCTTTTGGCAACATACATCGGATCTTTCCTCGACAAAGCAAACTCGGCAAGTCTGAGCGGGTTGCTCCTGTATGACGAAGTTTCCCCGGACGGTATAAGCTCGTCTGTCGTGGTGACGGGATCGTTTATTACGCTGCATATTTTTAGCGCGAGATTGTTTTTCAGCGGTTCGAGTGTCGGAATATCCGTGATATTCGGTCCGTACACAAGCGACACGGCGGGATCGGCTTTGCCATAACCGTTGTACACACGCGAGGAATACACCTTGTCATCGTATGTGAATTCGGCAATCGAATCGTCGAAGTCGACATCAAGTGCCGATGTCAAAACGCCTCCGTTGGCACTGGTTGCCGCAATCGAGCGCGCATCCATAAGCGCAACGGACGCAATCTGGTTGTCTGCGGGCTTGCTTCCCTCTCGCCTTTCGAAATTTCTCGTGGTGTGACGAATGCTGAACCCGTTGTTGCACGGCACATCTCCCGCACCGAAACACGGTCCGCAAAAACAAGGCTTAAAAATCACGCCGCTTTCCATCATAGACGCGACAATGCCGTTTTTGACAAGCGCGATATTTGTCGGTTGCGAGGCGGGATATACCGCAAGCGAATAACTTCCGTTGCCGACGCTCTTTCCTTTGAGAATATTCGCCGCAACGGCAATGTTGTCATACGTGCCGCCCGCGCAACCTGCGATAACGCCTTGGGATACGATTATTTTTCCGTCGACGATCTTGTCGGTCAGTCTGAACGTTCCGTCTTTGAGTCCCAACAAAGCGTTCCCTTCCTTCTCGACTTTCGATAATATCTCATAAGGATGAGCGATAACATCCGAGAGCTTGTACACGTTTGAAGGATGAAACGGAAGAGCAATCATCGGCTCGACCTTTTCAAGGTCGATTACGATTCCACCGTCATATTGTGCGCCTTCTTCGGGTTGCAGTTTCTTATAATCTTTTTCTCTTCCGTATGTTCTGAGGTATTCTTCGGTCTTGTCGTCGGTACACCACACGGATGACAAACATGCGCTTTCCGTTGTCATAACGTCTATTCCGTTTCTGAACTCCATGGAAAGATTTTTGATGCCGTCGCCCACGAATTCCAACACGGCGTTTTTTACAAAACCGTCCTTGAACACTTTGCCTATAAGAGCAAGAGCGACGTCCTGAGGTCCGACGCCTTTTCTCACCTTGCCTTTCAGACAGACGGCAATTATACGCGGATAGTCTATATCGTATGTACGTCGCAAAAGTTGCTTGACGAGTTCGGGACCGCCCTCGCCGATTGCCATGGTTCCGATTGCGCCATATCTTGTGTGCGAATCCGAACCCAAAATCATTTTTCCGCAACCTGCAAACATCTCTCTCATAAAACTGTGAATAACCGCAACGTTTGCAGGAACGTAAATGCCGCCGTATTTCTTTGCGCAAGACAAGCCGAAAACGTGGTCGTCCTCATTTATTGTGCCTCCGACTGCGCAAAGCGAATTGTGACAGTTTGTAAGCACATACGGCACGGGGAATTCTTTTAGTCCGCTTGCTTTTGCAGAATTGATTATTCCGACATAAGTAATATCGTGAGATGCCAACGCGTCGAAATATATGCTGAGTTTTCGCTCGTTGCGAGAAACGTTATGGCAAGACAATACAGAGTACGCTATCGTGCCCTTTTCCCCTGTCGGTTTTACGCCTTTTGCAATCAATTCGCGTTCGGATACGAGATTGCCGTTCAAATAAAATGTCGGTTTGTCGATTATTTCTATCATATTGCGTCAAAACATTTTTCGGATAAAACAAATTTTCGATGTGTATCGATGTGTTTGTTTCTTACTTTTTGTCTTTATTCTTTTTTTCGGGAGTGAACACTTCAACGATAATCTCACCGATATGATTGCGCATTTCATGGATGAAAGCGTCGGTTTTTTGCGGAGCGATATTCACTTTGAAGCTCACCTCTCCGTCCTGCTCTCTAAGTCCTTTTACAATGAGATAAATCTCACCCGTCAAGCTGTTTTGCTTTATGCACACGACGTCGTCGTACTTGATTTTGTCAACAAAAAAGCCGAGGACGGAAACAATTTTGTCCTCTTTGAATCCATAGTAGCTGTTGAAAAGAACAAGCATAGCCGCAACGGCAATAATCGCTGCCGCAACTATCGAAACCCACGCCACCGCAGGTTGCGAAGTCGCAACGCCGTTTGCGCCTGCAAGCATTGCTATGTCAAGCGCGCAAACGGCAAGCGCGCCGAGAATAATCACTGTGACAATGACTGTTTTTACAATGCCGAAATTCATTCTAAACTTCATATTTACTCCTAAAATTCTCTCTTACATCACGCACTTTTGCGATTATTGTTCGTCTTTTGGGTTGTCTTGCAAGGATTCGTCGATTTTTATCCGAGCGTCGTCTTGCGTTTCAAAATCGAAGTTCTCCGTTTGTTGCTCGGCTCTGAAACCGTACTCGACGGTATTTATGACCGTTGTGGCGTCGGTGTAAAAACTCAATCCTTTCGTTTTGTAATAGCCGATAAGCTCTATTGCGCGAAGCATGAAATAATACATACTGGGAAGCACAAGGGACATAAGTCCGCCCGTCGGGATTGCGAAAACCGTTGCAAAAAGATAGACTATCGTGAAGGTTACGGCATAAGACTTGAACAATCCGCCGACATTGCTTTTGACATATGTCAAACTTCTCGTAAAACTCGTATACACGTTCTCTTCGGGATGGAAAATCATTCTCGGCAACCACCCTGCAAGGAGCGTGGCGCGCAGAGAACATATCACAATTCCCACAACCATCAGGATCGGAATCACAAAATAGGATATCTGCTCGAACAATCCGAACAATATGCACAACATAATCGTGACAAAAATCAAGTCGATCGGAAGTGTTATCGTAAGACGCGCAGCGGAGTATTTGCAGCATTTTTTGAAATTGAGAGCCATATTGCTCGCAAATCCGTAACGCATATTCGACGCCATAACATTGTTGATAATATCGGCGTTCGTATAATAGGAAAGTCCGAAAACAAAGCAATAAACGGCATATACGAATATTGCGGCAAATACAAGTCCCGTTGTTATACCCGGATTTTGCGTCAAAACGCCGAAAATATCGGTTATAGAACGCAGCATATCCCCTATGGACGCTCGTATCGTCGACGTGCCGTTCCATACCGTGGCTAAACTGTCTTTGATTGCCATGACGCAGGTGTTGACATCGGTCGATGAAGCAATCACATTCCATATAGGAAGTATTATCGCTGCGCCGATGGCGAGTGACAACACTAGACATAATACAATCCACAAAAAGATTTTGAATGCATGTCCCAGGTTTGAAAACAACAGGGATAGCGAGTATTTAAATTCCATATAGTTCTCCGAGGCAAAGCCTCATATCATCATGCAAGCCGAAACCTGCGTAGTTTGTCATTTTGACCAAATATCCTTTTTTTCTTGCTCCAAATCCATACGTTCCGTTCCCGAAACTTCATAAAATATGTTGTACATCAGCGTTATATAAAACGGCACGACATACAGATAAGCGATTGCGTCCAACAAAACTTCCGCAACCACGCCGCAATGCAGTGCCCCCGTGATTATCATGCAAAGCTCGACGGGAATAATCGACAACAGAATCGTAAAGAACGTTTTTGCCAATTTCCCCGAAATACTGCGAACGGCTTGTCGCAACGCCCCCTTCATCGGAAGCCCCGTGTGCAGGCAATATGGCGGCCATAAAATGACGATTGACATAATCAGAATCATGGAAAACTGCATTATGACAAGCGTCAACGAGGAAAACACAAGCCATGTCACCCTGCTTTTGAACGTCACCCACCATAGATAATACAGCACCGTTCCCAGCAAGTTGAACACTTCGAAAGACGCAAGCGCAAGCACACAAAAAGTGAGCGATGTCAACAAATTGAAGTTGAGCCTTGTTTTCACTCTGTCGGGCGCAATGGTAAAAACGCCTATGCGCATGTGCGTATCGATAACGCCGTACATTATCGCAACAAAAAACACCAGCAACAACAGCCCTATCACGCCCAGATACCAATACGAAAACGGCAACTCGCGCATGCTCGTATACATGTCGGCAAAGTTTTTCGGGTCAATGGTCTTATACTCGAAAAGATAATACAGCGTCGAAGACGGAGAAAGCAAAAACGGCAACAACAGAGCCGGCGCAACGCTCATAAGCATAAGATACGCGCCCTTATCGAAAAAGTATTTCCATGTCCGCTTAAAACAAAGATTGCTTTTTGTGCTGTCTTTTACTCTCACTTTGCCTCCTTAATCGAACATTGCAAGTTTGTCTTTGAGTTTTGCAAGTTTTTCGTTTGCTTTTTGAAGTTTATCTTTTTCGTTGTCGATGAGTTTTTGAGGAGCTTTTGAAACAAATCCCGTATTTGCCAAAAGTGTTTCGGTTTTCTTGATGATTTGAAGGATTTGTTCGATTTCCTGATTGATACGTTCTCTCTCCTTGTCCTCGTCGATGAGTTCGCCGAGCGGAACGAGGATTTCGGCGTCGTGCGTAACGATTGCGCTCACCTTTGCGCCGAGTCCGTTTCTGTCCTCGACAAGAGTAATATCTCCCACTCCCGCAAGTTTTTGGATATATGCGCTTGAAGATTCAATAAATTTCGGATCTTTTGCGATGACATAGGCGTTTATCTTCTTTGACGGAACAACGTTCATCTCGTTGCGCAGGTTTCGTATAGATGAGATAATCTCTCTCAATCCCTCAAATTGCGCTTCTTCCTTTCTGAACACTCTGTGCTTGTTGTAAGACGGCCAGTCCTGAACCATCAGCACGCTGCCCTTCGGTGCAAACTTGGAGTAAATCTCCTCTGTGACAAAGGGGATAAACGGGTGCAGAAGTTTGAGAATCTGCGCAAGCACATACGCAAGCATGGCGATTGCGTGGTTGTGCTGTTTCTTATCCTCGGAATAGAGCATGGTCTTGCTCATCTCGATATACCAGTCGCAGAACTCGCTCCACACAAAATCGTAAAGCCTTGCCGCCGCAAGCCCGATTTCGTACTTGTTGAGGTTGATAGTCACTTCCTTTATGACGTCGTTCAGACGGGTTAGAATCCATTTATCCGCACCGTTGAATCTTGACGGCAAAGTCAAATCGTCATCGTCTTTGATGTTCATGATGACAAATCTGGACGCATTCCAGAGTTTATTGACAAAGTTTCTGCAACTCTCGATTTTCCCGTCGGTAAATCTCGTATCGCTGCCCGGCGCAATACCGGTTGCAAGCGAGAAACGCAGCGCGTCCGCGCCGTACTTGTCGATGATTTCGAGCGGGTCGATGCCGTTGCCGAGGCTCTTTGACATCTTTCTACCCTGAGCGTCGCGCACGAGTCCGTGAATAAGCACTTCGCTGAACGGCACTTCGCCCATAAACTCTATACCGCTGAAAATCATTCTCGCAACCCAGAAGAAGATGATATCGTATCCCGTCACAAGCACGTTTGTGGGATAGAAATAGCTCAGATTCTTTGTCTTCTTGGGGTATCCGAGAGTGCTGAAAGGCCACAATGCCGAGCTGAACCAGGTGTCAAGCACGTCTTCGTCCTGATGTATACGATGTCCTCCGCATTTCGGGCAAGTATCCACAGCCGTTTTTGAAACGATCATTTCGCCGCAGTCATCGCAGTAGTACGCAGGGATTCTGTGTCCCCACCAAAGTTGACGGGAAATACACCAGTCGCGAATATTTTCCATCCAGTTGAAGTAGGTATTTTCAAATCTCTTTGGGATAAACTCCGTCTTTTTGGAGCGCACCGCCTTGATAGCAGGCTCGGCAAGCGGTTTCATTTTGACAAACCATTGCTTCGACACGAGAGATTCCACCGTTTCGCCGCAGCGATAACATGTGCCGACGTTGTGCGCATACGGCTCGATTTTCACCATAAGTCCGAGTGCGGTCAAGTCCTCGACAATGGTCTTTCTTGCGGTGAGCCTGTCCATACCCTTGTACTTGCCGGCGTTCTCGTTCATAAGACCGTCCTCGCCGATGACCTGAATGACGGGTAAATCGTGGCGCAAACCAAGCTCGAAGTCGTTGGGATCGTGCGCGGGGGTAATCTTCACCGCACCCGTGCCGAAACCTATCTCGCAATAATCGTCCGCAACCACGGGAATTTCCCTGTCGGTGAGCGGAAGTCTGACGGTTTTGCCGACGTACTTTGCCATTTTTTCGTCTTTTGGATTGACGGCAACGGCGGTATCGCCGAGCATAGTTTCGGGACGAGTGGTTGCAATGACGATTGCGTCGTCCTCACCTACCACGGGGTACTTATAATACCAAAGATTCGACTGTTGCTCCTCATACTCGACCTCGGCGTCACTGAGCGCGGTGTGGCAATGCGGACACCAGTTGATGATACGATTGCCTCTGTAAATCAAGCCCTTTTTGTAGTAGCGCACAAATGCGTCAAGCACGGCGTTGGAGCAGTTTTCGTCCATAGTGAACGCAGATTTAGACCAGTCGCATGAAATGCCGAGAGCCTTTTGTTGCTCGACGATTCTTCCGCCGAACTGCTCTTTCCATGCCCATGCACGCTTCAAAAATCCGTCTCTTCCGACATCCGACTTTGTCAGACCTTCTTCCTTTTTCATCCTTTCGACGACTTTGACTTCGGTTGCGATAGATGCGTGATCGGTGCCCGGCATCCAAAGGGTTTCATATCCGCTCATTCTCTTGAAACGAATGATGATGTCTTGCAATGTTTCGTCAAGAGCGTGTCCCATATGTAGTTGCCCCGTAATGTTGGGCGGCGGCATCATAACCGTGAACGGCTCTTTGTCGGGGTTTGGATGAGCTTCGAAAAACTTGCCTTTCATCCACATATCGTATATGCGTTTTTCAAACTCCGGATTGTACGTTTTGTCCATATCCTGCATGTTGTGTATCTCCTTGCGCCTTATGGCGACTGTATTCAAATTATCAAAACAATCCGACAAACAGCGCAGTCTGTCGGAAAGTCATATGAGTGTTTGGTTCCAAAAGATAATTCAGCCTTCGAAAGTGCCGTTTTTCTTTTCCTGCACGATTTTTTGGTCTTCGGCTTTGACGGATTGTGCCGTAGCGGCTTCCATTTTGCCCTCTTTGACGAGTTTGACTTGCTTCATGGTCTCTTTCAGATAGCTGAAAGCGGCGGCATAGCTTTGCGCGATACCCCAGGCAAGAATACCCCAGTCGGCGTATTGCACATAATCGTGGAAAAATGCAAGTATGACGCCGACCGAAATCGTGAAAGATGACACTTTGCCAAGCCAGTTTGCCTTCACCGTCGCGCCCTTCTTCAATACGTAGAGCGCAATCATTGCCTGAATAAACTCCTTGGCGAAAATCAAAATGACAAACGCATAGTGTACAAACCACGGATTATCGAGAGTGCCGTTTGCGACAAGGTTTTTGCCAAGCGGCGTAAGCCCAGTACAGAATGACAGACACGCAAGCACGGATACGTGCATAAGTTTGTCGGCAATGGGGTCGAGAACCATGCCGATTCCGCTTTGCATATTGAACTTTCTTGCGATGTAGCCGTCAACCATATCGCTTCCGGATGCAAGGAAAAATACGCCGAGTGCGATGTAAAAGAGCAATTTGCTGTCCCTTACTCCGCCAAGTGCCATAAGCGTCACAAAGACAGGTACACATAAAATGCGGAAGTAAGTGATAATGTTCGGGATTGTCCAAACTTCTTTGAAATCAACTTGACCGAGTTTTTTTGCCATAAGATTCTCCAAAAGTCACGCACACATACGAGCGTGCGCTCATAATTTCTATCATTATAGCAAACAAAAATAAATATGTAAACAATAAAAACTTGCCAAAAAGCACAAAATAAAGAAAACATCAATAATATGCACTGAGGGAAAAATGAAAAAATGTCTTATCATTATAAACAAAAACGCAGGTTCCAGCAAAAAAATCAGTTTTGAAAAAGTGGAAAAATGTCTCGGGAACCGCTATCTATACGACCATATTTACATTCCCGACGGCAATATTGACAATAACGCAGGATATGACGCCTTTGCGGTTTGCGGCGGCGACGGGACTTTGGGTTCGATATTGCAGCTTGTTTACGACAAACCCGTCGATTTGTTTTACTTCCCCGTGGGAACACTCAACGACAAAGCAAAAGCGCAAAGATACAAACAACACAAAAGCATTTGCCCCTCGTGCGACGGTTATAAAAGTTCGGCAAAACCCGTTGTATACGGAAAATGCGAAAAGATACTGCGAGAGGGAAAATACGAAACAACCGATTGCGACGGCAAAGTTTTCGCATACGTGTTTGCCGCCGGCTCTTTTACCCCCATAGGTTATACGTCGCAATCGAGTGAAAAAAAGAAGTTCGGCATCCTTGCATACGTATCGAAAATATTAAAAGAATACAAACCGCATCGACTAAAAGCCGTGATAGAAAACAACGGCAAAACATACCGAGGCGAGTTTTCTCTTATCATGTTCGTAAAGTCGCCGAGGTGCTTCGGATTTTCGTTCAACAAAGCATTCGATGCCGAGTCGACAAGCGGACACATGATTGCGATTCGCTCACCCAAACATAACGGATTTTTGGGATATATCGAAATGTTTTTTCCGTTTTTCAGAGTGTTTTTCATGGGATTGAAAAAAGAAAAAACGCAAGGAAAAATCATATTCGAAAAAGTATATTCAACAAAAATGACGCTGACAAATAACGTTGATTTTTGCAAAGACGGCGAAAAAGAACCGCTTGAAAAAAACGAGTATAAAATCTCTTTCAAAAAGTCGATTTGCAATTTCTCGGTTATAGAAAAATTCTAAAAATAATCAAACAATCAACACAACAATTACAAAAAAGAACGATTTTTATAATACTTTTACCGAATTTCGATAGAAAGAAAATTCTCCACTGTTTAGTAGAGAATTTGTAAAATTTAACTGGCTTGTATTATAAGAAACGTTGATTTTTAGAATTGTTTTGCTTGCTTTTTTGACTTTTGGACAAGTTTCAACCGAAAATCCATATCGCCGTCAAATACCGATTAGCCAAGAACAAGTCTCACGACGTCCGATGGCATTGAAAGGATATATTCGGCATTATATTTTTCAAATTCCGCCCTGTTGCCGTAACCGTAAAGAACGGCAGCGCAATCGATATTTTCTATATGTGCGCCTTCTATATCGTAAAGCCTGTCGCCAACCATAAGAACCTTTGTTTTGTCGTCGACTTTAAGATTGTCAAGCACCATATGAATAACGTCGCTCTTTGCCTCTTTGCTTGCGTCGCTCGACGCTCCGCCGACAAAATCGAAATACTGTCCGAGATTGAAATCGCGCATAATCATTCCGGTAAATTTGATAGGTTTGCTTGTCGCTACCGCCAGCACTTTGCCTGCGCTTTTGAGTTTTGAAAGCATATCTCGCACTCCGTCAAAAACCTTGCAGTTTTTGTAGCCCGAAACTTCGTACACTCCCCTGTAAATTTCAATCAATTTTTCAATCATCGGCATATCGAGTCCCAAAAACTCTTTCATCGACACTCTGAAAGGCGGCCCTATCATTTTGTCCAGAATGTCTTGTGTGTAAGGTATTTTTTCTTTTGTAAGCGCATAAGCGATACACTCGGTGATACCCGGCTTGCTGTCTGTGAGAGTGCCGTCAAGGTCGAACAATATGTACTCGTAATTCTTCATTTTTCTTTCGCGTCCGATTTTTTTGTTTTTTTGCAATTCGTTTCGCTTCCGATTATGGTTTTAATCCCATTGCAAACGATGCGATTTAAGTCTAAACAAACCTTTTGACTTTGTCAATCCATTCGCCTTGCAATAAATCGCATATCGGAATATCGAGAACGGTTTTCACGCCCCGCATCCCCATATTATACTCTTTCGCGACAGCTTTTGCGTATGTGACAAGCACCCCTGCCGTAAACATCGGATTACTCTTTAAGTCAAGTGAAAACTCGCCTCGGGATTCAAATCCGTCAAACGCGCCGTTTACAAACACAATTCCGCCATGCGACATGTCCGAACAATACTTATTGAAATACTCCATATCGACAAAATGCACTATCGTATCGTACTCCGAAAAATAATTCGGCATATTTTTTATTTTTTCTTCGATAGCAGGCTTATCTGCGCCCTCTTTTGCAACTACAAAGCACTCTCTAAAATGTTTATCGCGCGGCAACAATATATCACCATTGCCCTCTCTTGCCAGTTTTAATGCGTTTTCTTTAGGAACTGTGTATTGTTTCGCATCCAAAACGCCATCGATGCGGCGTATCGCCTCGCTATGCCCTTGCGAAACCCCTTTTCCCCAAAACGTTTGAGTTTTCGCATTTGGCATAACCGCACAAAACAATGCTCTCGCAAGAGAAAATAATCCCGGATCCCACCCTACCGCAACGCAACATAATCTGTCGTTGTCTTTTGCGATTTTCGACATTCTATCTATGTACTCGGGTATTTTTGCGTGAGTGTCGAAACTATCCGCCGTATTGAACTTCGTTGCTATTTTATACGCTGTTTCCTCCAAATCGCTTTGTGAACCTACGCATAGCAGGACAACGTCCATGTCGAAATCGAATATGTCCTCTTGAAGATATACGTTTGTTCCGTATTGAGATTTTACGTTTTGACGACGCGAAAAAATCCCCACCGTCTCGATTTGCTCGTCATTTAATGCTATTCTTTCGCACGCTTTCCCCAAATTGCCGTATCCGACTATGCCCAATCTGATTTTTTGTTGTGAAACCTCATGCGGATTATGCACTCTGTACACCTCGCTATTTTTTTTCAAAACGGTGACATAATTTCTCACGCTTTGCTCGCAAGCGGGCATAATATGTCTTAGCAACGCTTTGATATTTTGTAATATATGCAATAAATGACTTCGGGTTTACAAGTTTTTTGTTGAAAACTTGAACAACTGCTCGGCATAAAAGCAAAATATGTTGACAATAATAGTGCGAGTATGGATATGGTGAAACGCGGAGATTTATATTATGCCGATTTAAGCCCGGTTGTCGGCAGCGAACAAGGCGGGATACGCCCCGTACTTATCGTGCAGAACAATGTCGGAAACAAATACAGTCCGACCATAATCGCCGCCGCTGTCACATCGCAACTGGAAAAAGCAAAACTGCCCACGCACATTATGCTCGAAGCAGGCAAATACGGCTTGCCAAAAAACTCGGTTGTGTTGCTTGAACAAATCCGCACGCTTGACAAACGCAGACTCAAAGAAAAAATCGGAGAATTGCCCCTTAACATGATGACGAGAGTCAACGAGGCACTTCTTATATCACTTGGATTTTTCGAAACCTAAAAACAGGGCAAAAAACACTATGACAAAGTGTTTGAATACGGTTAGATTGCGCAAAAGTGTCGAAAAGGCAAGACAATCAGTCCTCGTAGACGTCGAATAATTTTGACATAACTTTGTCGATTATACGCCAGTCAAAACCTTTTTGAAAAAGGTGCGCGCCAACCTTTTTTGCGTCGGATTTGTCGGCGATTTTCTTTGATTTGACAAACTTTTTGGCAAACTTTTCGGCAAGTTCGACTTCAAAATCGTCGTCGATTTCGTCATAGACAATGTCCTCAACCTTCTGTTTGTCAACGCCTTTTTCGGCGGTGAGTTTGTATACGATTTTTCTCACGCCGTAGCGAGATTTGTTGAAAAGCAAAAATGTGCGGACATACTCTTCATCGTCAACGTAGCGATAACTTTTTGCCTTGTCAATTGCAAAATCGACTTCACCTTTGTGGAAGCCTTTGTCATAAAGTTTGTCCTTGCATTCCTGCTCCGAGCGAGCCGAACCTGCAAGATACTTCACAAGCGTTTCATACGCTTTGTTTGCTCTTTCTTCATCGAGAGGAAAATCCGACACTTTGCACCTTGAAAATAAAATAATTATCTTTCAAAACCGAATCGATATCTGTATTTTTGAGCCGTTTCCGACATTCTAATCGAGTTTTTTGAAATCGACTATGCCCGTATCGACAATATGAGAACGACCGAGCGAGCTTTCGTTTACACTTTGCATAAAAGAGTTTTTGTCGTCAAGCGGCACGAAAACTTTTACGGTTACGTCATTGCAATAAGCAACCTCATCAATCAACATGTTGCTCTTTCGCAAAAGCTTTTCGACAGTCGCGTGGGTTGGATAATCCGACTTGATTTCAACAAGCGCGCACTCAACTTTTCTAGAGATTTTGCCTGCTTTCACGCCGTCTGCCGCCGCACCCGAATATGCGCCCACAAGTCCGCCTGCGCCGAGCTTAATTCCGCCGAAATATCTCGTCACTACAATTGCGGTTTTGACGATGTTTTGTTTGCGAATTACATCCAGAATGGGTTGTCCTGCCGTGCCGGACGGCTCGCCGTCGTCGCTGAATCTTGTCACGTTGCCAAGTTCGTCGCCGACATACGCATAACAGTTGTGCGTTGCGTCGGGATACTTTTTTCGGACGCTTTTGACAAATTCATCGGCTTCGTCGGCATTGAGTTCACCTTTTACGGTGGCGATGAAAATCGAGCGTTTTATCTCGATTTTCACCTCATACTCTCCGTCGACGTAGCGATAAGTCTTCATTCGACGGTAACCTTGTAGAAGTTCTTTTTGCCCTTTTGAAGAACAAAACCGTTTGCAACCTGGCTGTCGCTGATTTGCGCCATAATATCCGTCACTTTTTGGTTGTCAACAGAGATTCCTCCGCCTTGAATAAGACGTTTTGCCTCGCCTTTTGACGGCACTTTGGCAACGGCAACAAGAATATCCGCAACGCTTGTCATACCTTGCGGAATCGTCGCGCTCGGCATGTTCTCGCTATCGCCTGAAAAAGCCGCATGCGCTTTTGCAAGAGCGTCTTCCGCCTCTTTTTCGCCGTGTACCATTTTGGTGAGTTCGTAAGCAAGGCGTTCTTTTGCCTTGTTCATGCGCTCGTCATTGTAGCGAGTGAGTTCCGCAATTTCGTCAAGCGGCACAAAAGTGAGGAATCTGAACACCTTTTCAACGTCGGCATCGGCGATGTTGCGCCAATACTGGAAGAAATCGTACGGCGCGGTCTTGTCGGGGTCGAGCCAAACAGCACCCTTTGCAGTCTTGCCCATCTTTATGCCCTCGGACGTGGTGAGCAAGCCGAAAGTGATTGCAAATGCGTCTTTCTGCTCTTTTCTGCGAATCAAATCCGCGCCCGCAAGCATATTCGACCATTGATCGTCACCGCCGCATTGAAGCACGCAACCGTACTTGCGGTTAAGCACCAAAAAGTCGTAAGATTGCATAAGCATATAGTTGAATTCAAGGAATGTCAATCCCTTTTCGAGGCGTTGTTTGTAGCACTCTGCCGTGAGCATACGGTTGACAGAAAAGTTTGCGCCGACTTCACGCAAAAAATCTATATAGTTGAGGTCAAGCAACCAATCGGCATTGTTCACCAAAATAGCAGCGTTTTCGCCCTCGAAACGCACAAATTTTGCCATTTGTTTCTTGAAGCAATCAACGTTGTGTTGAATGGTCTCTTTGGTCATCATCGAGCGCATATCAGTGCGCCCCGACGGATCTCCCACCATTGCCGTGCCTCCGCCGATAAGAATAATCGGACGGTGCCCTGCGTCCTGCAAACGCTTTGCAACTATCATTTGCATAAAATGTCCGACATGAAGACTATCCGCAGTCGGATCGAATCCGATATAAAACGACTGAGATCCCTCATCCAACAATTTTTTGAGGTCATCCTCAAATACCACCTGTTTGACAAGGCCGCGCTCGCGAAGTTGATCGATAATGTTTTGTGACATAATATAAAAAATCCTTTTAAATTTATTATATATTCGATTGTAACACCGCCCCGCACGTTTGGCAACTTGTTTTTGGCAAAGACCTGCTACAGGCCTCCAAAAGCCGTCTTACGCAAAAAAATGACAGCGTGCGCTGTTATTTTTGTGGTGCAAGGGACGGGACACCTTCGTCCGCATAAAAAAATAACAGCCCTTGCTGTCATTTTTGTGGTGCGTCCTCAGGGACTCGTAGTAAGCCCAAAGGCTTACGTAATAGTGAGCCGTGCAAGATTAATTGCAAAAGGCGAACGTCTACGCTAAACAAATCGTGCTAGCGCACTCCGTGCATTGCACGGACACTTTGTGCTTATTTGTTTGCTATGTCCACTTCGCACGGCAAAGGCAAATGTAAACGCTTGCCTTATCCGTTGCTCGTGGTCAGCCTGGTGTGCCAGGGTTCGCCACGCATAGCGTGGTTGCAACATAGTTGCAAAAGTCCCTGACTGCATAAAAAAATAACAGCCCTTGCTGTCATTTTTTGTGGTGCGTCCTCAGGGACTCGAACCCTGGACCCACTGATTAAGAGTCAGTTGCTCTACCAACTGAGCTAAGGACGCATATCTCGGCGACAATTACGCATCTGCGGTCTTTGTCGCTCCCTAGATATGTTGAACGACCACAAGTGATCGTTCAATTCGCTTACGCGTGGAGCGGGAGACGGGATTCGGACCCGCGACTTTCACCTTGGCAAGGTGACACTCTACCACTGAGTCACTCCCGCAAGCACTAAATACTATATCAAAACAATCTGTAAAAAGCAACAGTTTTTCGATATAAAAATTGAAAAATTTTCTCTTATGAATATTTATGCATCGATGAATTTTGCGTTTTGCTTTACATAAAGTGATTTTATGCTATAATAATAGCGTTTTGCGGATGTGGTGAAATTGGCAGACACGTTAGATTTAGGTTCTAATGCGACGAGCGTGCAGGTTCAAGTCCTGTCATCCGTACCAATCAATCAAAAACGAACCTCATTGGTTCGTTTTTTTCTTTCTTGGCAAGAATAACCGGACTTGGGGCAATCAAAGATTGCCAACAAACTACGTTTGTAACCTGCACTGTGTGCAGCTGACGCGATTGGTGCATTGCACATCAATCGCTATTACGCTCGCAAGCTCGCTACAAGTCCTGTCATCCGTACCAACGGTGCGATGCAAATTGTTGCATCGCATTTTTCGTTTCACGAAATCGCAACTATGTTGCGCCGTTGGTCGGCTCGTCCGCTGCGCTCGGTTTTCTCAAATGCTACGCGCTTGATTCTCCCTCTGCTTGCGGTCATCCGTACCAAGTGTGATGGTCTATAAGTCTTTTCTTATAGACCATTATTTTTTTGCATCTGTGTGAATGATTGCAAAACGCCACATAACATGCTAAAATTATACCAAAGACAAATTTGAATAACGCGATGGAATAAAGATGATCAGATTACAAGAAGTTAAAGCGGAAGAACGCAAACTTTTATGGAATATAAATCAAAAATATTTGTATGAGATGACAAAGTACTATCCTGACAACATGGACGAACAAGGAAATTATCATTACGGATATTTTGATGCGTATTTTACCGATGTGGAGAGAAAAGCCTTTTTCATTTACGATGATGAAATTATGGTCGGTTTTGTTATGTTGAATACATACTCCGCTATCGGACATCATCCGGATTATACGATAGCAGAGTTTACGATTTTTCCTTCCTACCGAAGAAATCATTATGCAATCGATGCAGTTAATTTGATTTTATCAATCTATCATGGCAAATGGGAAATAAAATACAACGAGAAAAATGTGGGAGCAAAAGAACTTTGGACAAAGATAGCAAAACCCTATTCTCCGTTTGTGTACCGCATAAATGAAGATGAAACCGTTTTGGAATTTGTAAATTAATCAGAGCAACCAATGCTTATCATCCACCACACTCTTCATAACAATCGCAAAAAAGTACTTATCGTCCGACACACTCCCGAAAATTGCCTAAAAAACGAGATTTTGCCGTACACACACAAGCATAGCAGTCTGAAAGTCCTTCCTTACAGACCGCTATTTTTTTTCTGCAGTGGTGTAAAGAGTTGAAAAATTCACAGCGGTATGTTATTGTTAAAAAGTTAATGGAAAACGAAATTTAAAGATGCACAATTCGTGTTTTGCCTGTTAAAAAGGAGTAGCGAAATGATCAACATTTTACTTGAAGGATACGACATCGATTCACCATGGCTTTGTACCGACTTAAAAAAATATATTTTACCAAGTCATTCCGTGGCAGTCGTGGCATTTTCTTTCAGAGACACTTGCAGATCCGCGAGTGACTGGGATTCCCTGTATAGCATGGAAAATGGGGTATATTATGACAGTATCACTCGAGGCTTTGCCTTCTATGGCATTTCAAAAGACAAAATCTGCTTTGTCAATTATTTCAAGGATACCAAAGAATCCGCCGCAGAAAAAATCAGTAAAGCTGACATTATCTACTTTCTCGGTGGTTTGCCTGACAGAATGATGGACCGTATCAAAGAGTTTGCTCTGGTCGATATTTTGATGCACCACAATGGAATTGTGATGGGGTATAGTGCCGGAGCGGTCATTCAACTTGCAGAGTACGATTTATCTCCAGACAACGATTATCCTGCGTTCGGGTATTATGAGGGACTTCCTTATCTGAAAGATTTTTACCTTGAAGTGCACTACGAAGGAACACGAGAACAGGATGAGTCAATCAAACGCGTGATCAGCGAACGAGGGAAAACCGTATATGCAACTGCCATGCAATCCGGTGCTATTCTTGTGGATGACGGAAATATTAGATTGCTTGGTAATGTAAAACGGTTTGATCCGTAATAATCAAGAAGCTTCCAACAGAAAAGAAATAACGACATGGCTCTACTGTGTATTTTCTCGGCAATCATTCATATCCAATTTGCAGAGGCTGCTGGATAAATGCACATTTTGCGAGCTTATATCCGCTCTAAAAACCACTTATCGTTAGACACACTCACGAAAATTGCCATAAAAACGAGATTTTGCCGTACACGCGCAACCAACCATGAAACAAACCTTGCTATTTTCGGAATTCGACTCGATAATTTTTTGACTATATTCTTGATAAAATTTTATCAGTATGATAATATATTTACAATAATATAAAAACACTCTTTTTGGAGGCTATTATCTATGCAATATTCAAGTGAAGTTGAAAACATGTGTTGCGTTGCAAAAGGTCCGAACCACGGCCCTGCCCCGATCCCCGAAGAAGGCAAGTGGGTGCAAGCAAGAGAAATCAAGGACATCAGCGGTCTTACTCACGGTGTCGGCTGGTGCGCACCTCAACAAGGCGCATGCAAACTTACGCTCAACGTCAAAGACGGTGTGATTCAAGAGGCTCTTGTGGAGACAATCGGTTGCTCGGGTATGACTCACTCTGCGGCAATGGCGGCTGAAATCCTCACCGGCAAGACCATTTTGGAAGCACTCAACACCGACCTTGTGTGCGATGCAATCAACACTGCTATGCGTGAACTTTTCTTGCAAATCGTATACGGCAGAACACAATCGGCATTCTCCGAAGGCGGACTTGTCATCGGCGCAGGTCTTGAAGATCTCGGCAAAGGTCATCGCAGTCAAGTCGGCACGATGTACTCCACCGTTTCCAAAGGTCCTCGCTACCTCGAGATGGCTGAAGGTTATGTCACCAAAGTCGCTCTCGACAAAAACAACGAGATCATCGGCTATCAATTCTGCAAGCTCGGCGTGTTTATGGATATGGTCAAAAAAGGCGCAGACGCAAACGAAGCTCTTGCAAAATGCACCGGCACATACGGCAGATACAAAGCAGAAGACGGCGCTGTGAAGTGGATTGATCCGCGTCAAGAATAATCGGAGGACGAAACAATGAGTGTAACATTTGAAGGTTATGAAAGAAGAATAGACAAAATCAACGGCGTTCTTGCTCAATACGGTATCAAAGACCTCGAACAAGCAAGAGCAATCTGCCTCGAAAAAGGCGTAGACTGCAATGCAATCGTCAAAGGCATTCAACCCATTTGCTTTGAAAATGCGGTTTGGGCATACACCGTGGGTTGCGCAATCGCAATCAAAAAGAATTGCGTAAACGCTGCCGACGCGGCAGAAGCAATCGGCGAAGGCTTGCAATCGTTCTGCATTCCGGGCTCTGTTGCCGAGCAACGTAAGGTCGGTCTCGGACACGGCAATCTCGCAGCAATGCTCCTCAGAGAAAGCACAAAGTGCTTTGCTTTCCTCGCCGGTCACGAATCTTTCGCCGCCGCAGAAGGCGCAATCGGCATTGCAAGAACCGCAAACAAAGTCAGAAAAACTCCCCTCAAAGTCATCCTCAACGGACTTGGCAAAGACGCGGCATTCATCATATCACGCATCAACGGTTTCACCTATGTTCAAACCAAGATGGACTACTTTGCAGGTGAAGTAAAAGTTGTCAAGGAAACAGCATACTCCAACGGCGAGCGCGCCGCGGTCAGAGTTTACGGCTGCGATGACGTCACAGAAGGCGTTGCAATCATGCGCCTTGAAGACGTGGACGTTTCCATCACAGGCAACTCCACCAACCCCACTCGTTTCCAACACCCCGTCGCAGGCACTTACAAAAAATGGTGCGTTGACAACGGCAAAAAATACTTCTCCGTTGCATCCGGCGGCGGCACCGGTCGTACTCTCCACCCCGACAATATGGCGGCAGGTCCTGCGTCCTACGGCATGACCGATACGATGGGCAGAATGCACTCCGACGCACAATTTGCAGGTTCATCATCCGTTCCCGCACACGTTGAAATGATGGGACTTATCGGCATGGGAAATAACCCGATGGTTGGTGCTTCGGTCGCTTGCGCGGTAGCAGTCCAAGAGGGTTTGACAAAGTAAGAAAAACCTACTAAACAGCAGCATTTTGAAGAAAATAGCACCTATCAAGAAATTGCGATAGGTGCTATTTTTATATTTAAAAACATTTCACAGGACAACAAATCGATGAACCAATAAAGATTGCGATGCAACTCTCGTATGCCCGTCCGAAAAGCAAAAAAATGCAGTCGCGCTTTTGATGATGCCTAGCTTTATAACAATCAAGTTTGTTCGTGGCAAATTTCAAAACACACGTGTTTTTTTATTCGTCACCGACCAAATATAAATTTGCCTATTTTTATCTTGTAAAAGAGTTTTGTCAACCAATATATCACGATCATAAGGAATATCGAAAACGCAAAGGAAAACACAAAACTGTGCAGTTGCCAATGGGAATTAATATATTCGCAATAGCCCGTTTTTGACAACACATCATCAACCACAACCTTTTCAAGATAGAACGCAATTGCTTGTATAACGTAGATTTGCAGGCTTTTTGTGCCGACTTTTTCAAACAGTTTGCATATTTTGGTGTCATTTATAAGGTTGTGTATCCCCTTCAACAACGTCAAGGCAAATATGCACCCGACAAGCCCCGTCACAAATCTATACGATGAGATGTGCATATATTGAAACGGTGTATAATCCGTCCCCCACAGCCCCGCAACATCTATGTAGTAGTTGTCGCCATAAAACGCAATAAGCAACGGATACAGAACAATCGACAAAAAGCGCAACGGCGCGATTTTCTTCAACGCATCCTTGTATTTGCAAGCGTAAAAGCCGATAAGGAAGAACGGATAGACAAAGATGTTACTCACCGAATTTGGGAACACAAAAAACAAAGGAATTGCAACAATCATCGCCAAAAACGCAAGCCATTTGTTTTTAACTTTGGTGTATGCAAAGCCAACAAATGCCATCGCAAGCATAATCGCCCACAAAAACCATAGATTAAACAGCTGGTTTATCCACCCGCCATTGACAAACAACGTCACGTCACCGGTGCGAATAATCTCTGTGACAACCCACACCACCCAATACAGAAAGTTTCCGCCTATGATCGCAACTGCCATTGACAAGCACTTCTTTTTGAATATTTCCTTCAAAGTGTACTTGTTTGCGCTGTAAAAAAAGAACCAACCGCTTATAAGCGCAAAAAGCGGCATGTGAAAGCCGTATATAAACTTGAAAACGGGGTTTGCAGAAATGTTGTAGCCGCTTGTGCCGTGTTGAACCGCATGCGCCCATACAACGCAAAAAATTACGACAAACTTGACAAAATCGGCATATCCGTTGCGCGTTGTTTGAGTGGGTTGAGGCAAGGCTCCGCCCGCAGTATCGGAACTCGGCTCGACACTGCGTTGTAAAAGAACTTCATCCATAGTATAACTCGATCCTTCTTTTTCTCAATACCCTAAATCCTCGTTTATAACAACAATTTCATACGGGCAGTTGGTCGGTTTGCGCCAAAGCACAACAAGTCCTTTGCAGATGCGCTCGGGGCTCGAACAATCGTGGCACACTCCGTCCACGGTGCAAGGCGTATGTTTGTTGAGGCGCATGGCGTTTTTTGGTGCGGCAATATTGCGTGCGCGCCACAAAGCCTTGTCAAAATCGGGGGCAATTTTGTTTTTGCCGACAATAATGTACACTTTCTCGTGTCCGTACAACTCCCCTGCAACCCTGTTGCAATTGCCGTCGATATTTATTATTTCGCCTGTTTGGGCAACGCCGTTGGCGCTTGTGAGAAAAACATCGGCGGTGAGCGCGTCTTTCATCACCTCGAGGGGTGTTTTTTTGTCAGGATTGTCAAATCTATACAAAACCTTATTGTGTGTTTCAAGTCGTTTCAGGACACCGATCCGGTCGAGCGTAACGCTTCCGCCGAAGCCGACGCTCTTGCCGTCGATTTGTTTGTCGAGATAATCGCAAGCGTCCTGCGAGCAATCGAAGTAGGTCACGATAAATCCGTGTTTTTCGAGATTGCTTTTGAGAATAGAAAAATCCATATACATACCTTGAAATATTCGGTTTTCAAAAAGCGCAACGGATTGCCCGTTGCGCCTTGTGTGTTATTGAACTCTTACAATATCCGTTTGCGCAAAGTTCTTTATCTCTCTCATATGGTTGTTTGCAGCTTCAAAGGTGTTTTGAGGAGAGCCCTTATGCACATAGGTCTTGCGTTTTAGCACAAAGAAGAATTTGCCGTCGGCAGCCTCGATTGTGTAAGTGCCGATGATTGCGTGCGATTTGAAACGATTGATTGCGCGCTCGCAATATTCTTGCGTCGAGTAGTTCGAGCTTTCGTAAATATTGTTGCCGCTTGCGTCATAGAGAGTGTAGAACCACTCTTGAGTGCCGTCCTCTTTGTCGACATGTTCGATGACATACTTGCCGTAAATAATCGATTCGTCAAAACCGTCGACGGACTTTGGCGTATTGCGTTTGTTCTTCGGAGTCTTGAGTGCGGCAAACGGAGGCGCGACCTTTTTGATGACGACTTTTTTGTCCTTGTTTGCGTTGAGAGCTTCCAGTTCGGCTTCTTTTGCGGCAAGTTTCTTTGCAAGAGCCGCAGAAGGCGTACCCTCATAATAGCAAGCGTCTTCGGGATCGTAATAATATCCCTCATAAGTTCCGTCATACTTCGACCAATCGTCAGGTTTCTTTTTGACGACTTTCTTTGTTGCAGGCTTGTCGACGCCCTGTTTTTTCTCTTCTTCGACAGGTTCTTCCTGTGGTGTCGGCTCTTCGATCGGAGCAGGCTCTTCCTTAACCTCTTCTTTTACCGATTCGGGAGCAGGTTCGGGAGCGGGCTCTTCTTTGGGCTCCTCTTTGACTTCTTCTTGAACAGGCTCGGCAACAGGTTCTTCCTGTATCGGTTCGCAAGCAACGGTCTCTTCAACGGGAGCAGGTTCTTCAATCGGAGCAGGCTCTTCTTGTCGAGACGGTTCTTCGGATTGTGCAGCAGGTTGTTCATCTTTGGCTTTGCGGAATTTCTTTCGCATAAGTCCGAAAAGTTCCTGACGCTTTTGAGCAATCTTTTGATTCAGGCGCAATTCCTCGCCGCTAACGCCGTATTCGGCAAAAAACTCGTTTTCGGCTTGATCTTCTTTTTGGTCGTTGCGTTCTTTAACAGATTTGATGATGTTGACAATCAAAACCGCAACAAGAGCAACCGCTGCAATAATGCAAACGACAAGAACGATCACCGCGGCGGCTCCTTCAATCGGGCCGAGTTTGAAATCAGTCATAGTTTTCCACTCCCTTATCAGAGTATTATAAACATAATTATCTTAACACACAATGTGCGTGTGCGCAATACATTTTTGTTTTTTTATATCAAAACCCGCCTTTTGAAGTCAAAAAATGACGCAAAAGCAAATTTTCAAACGGATATACACTATTAAAATATGCAAAAAAACAACTAAAATATATCCCGAACGGCATTTTTTACAAACACCGTCACGTTAGCGCAACCAGCAAGGAGCGCAAAAGCATACCTATACAAATCATAATACATGCGCCTCTTGTCTTTTTTATTCTGTCAATAAACACAAATCTCGACGCAAAAACCATAACACATACAAGGGTTACAACCGTAAAAACGTTTGCCGCAACCGAAACCGTCGCAAAGCTCACGCTGCCAACGATTCCGACAAACAATCTGAACGGAACGAGTAAAAATTTGAGCGGCATCACAATGGCACCGAATCCCGTAACCGTCGCAAGAAAAGTCATCACGAGAGCAAGCACGTAAAACATCATGATATATGGCAGAACAATGAAATTCGACAGTACAAAAAGCGTCGGCACTTCCCCGAAAAAGTATGCCACAAACGGATAAGTAAACAAGTTTGTCGAAAGTGAAAGCGCGCATACTTTTGCAAATTTCGTCCCGATTTTACGCTTGGGACTGACTTTTTCTACAATTTTAAGTCCGACTTTTTCAAACGACCTGTCAAAGAGGAATATGCCCGCAACCGATGCAAAAGACAGCAAAAATCCGACATCGAATAAATCTGCCGGACGCACCGCCAATATGACGATCGCGGCAAGCGAAAGCGATGACACATCGTCTTTTTTCTTTGAAAACGCCGATGAAAACATATATACTCCGCTCATTATCACCGCTCGCAACGATGATGTCGTAAATGAACAAAGCATCGAGTACAAAAACGTGCAAACAAGCACGATTCCGAATCCTATTTTCGGGTTGACTTTGAGTTTTTTAAGCACAAAATATATTGCCGTTGCAAGCGTTGAAACGTGCAAACCGCTTACGGCAAGCACGTGAGCAAGTCCGCTTGACTTGACATCGTCGTACATGCCCGAATCAATGCCCGATTTATCTCCGAGTACCAATGCCTGCACGATAGACGCGGTTTTGTCATCCAGGTTTTCATGCAAAATCCTCTTTATACGCACTTGAATATTTTCGGGAAAACCGAGCGTGCCGTCCGATATTTTGCTCACTTCATAAGCAGTCATCGAATATCTCTGACCGCCCGATACTTTTCGAGGATAATAGTTGTCGAATTTTTCACGGGAATAGTAGCGCAACTTGCCATAAATGCTCACGATATCGCCGACCGAAAAATCCAAGTCATCGATGTAAGCATACACTCTCGCTTCGTATTTGATTTGCCTGCCGTCAACCGAAATATCCTTCGCGTCAAAGGCGTAATAGTTGCCGTTGTACACGATTTCGCCGTTGACTTTTGCGGTTATGTTGCCCGAATAATTTTTCAAATCGACCGAATTGTATTGAAGATTTACAGCCGTCATCGCTACGAATCCTACAATCACCGCAAGCGGAATATAAAATAGTTTTCGGGATTTTTTGACAATCGAAACACAAACGGCGACCGCGACAAAAATCAAAAACAACGCAACGTACCACCACACGCTCTCGCCGTAAAGTGCTTCGGAAAGTATGATGCCAAACACCATTGACAAGGCGAAAAACAGCATAGGTCTATAATTGAATATGCGTTTCCCTCTCAGCCTCATAACTCCCTCTTTTGCGTATTTTCGATTGAAACAAATCAAATACTTATTTCAAAACATCTAAAAAAAGCAACTCAACACGGGTTTTATTTGTGCGTTTTTGCAAAATAAAGCCCGTGTTGTGCAAACTATTTTCTTCCGGTGATAACTACGTCCGCTCCCAAACCGAGAATGTCCTTTGCCACGACATCGCCGATTTTTACATCGTCGTCGACTTTGAGCGTACCGATATATCCGACAACGTCAAAAATCCTTTCTTTCGGAATCGTGGTCGATGTTTTGCATGAAGCGACGCCGCCGGATTTCATATTCACCAAGGTGGTGACGCATCTTTTGGGGTGCGTGTACTCTTCTTTTCCGTACATAGCTCCCCTCTTGCAAGTGTTGCCCGAAACCACGACTTCGCCGTTCACTTCCTCAATGGTGAGAGGACAGCCCATAGGGCACATTATACAAATCGTATTCATTTTTCCAACCTCACTGTCACATCGCCCAAAACCTGCGCCTTGTCGATAATCACGTTGCCCATTTCGCCCGGGGCAAGCACCATGCATTTTTTGCTTGCCAGCACCGTATCTCCGTTTTCGACGACAAGTTTGCAATTCTTGTACACGTCGCCGACGCGGAAGAAAATCTGCACTTTTCCTTCACCTTTATTGAGGCGTTGAGGAAGTGCGTATCTCACTCCGTCTTTGGCGATGACGTTCACTTGTCCGCTCGAATTTACGATTTGTCCGAGCGCAAATTTTGCCGCATTCTCGCCTGCGATTTCCGCCTCGTGCGAAACGTTGTCCACAAGGTCATGGACGTGCAGGACGTTGCCGCAGGAGAATATACCGTTGACGCTTGTCATGCGATTTTCATCGACGACGGCACCGCTTGTAACTTTGCTCATCTCAACGCTCGTCCCCGTAAGCAAATCGTTTTCGGGAATAAGCCCGACAGACAGCAACAGCGTGTCGCAAGCAACATATTCTTCCTTTGAAAGATCGGGTTTTCTGTCTGCGCCTACGGGAGCGTACCAAAGCCCCGTCATACGAGGTTTGCCTTCCACTCTCGTTATTGTGTGGCTGTATTTTATGGGGATATTATAGTCGTCGAGGCATTGCACGATATTGCGTTTAAGACCGCTCGAATACGGCATAAGTTCAAGCACGAGCTTGACGTTTGCACCCTCGGTTGTCATGCGGCGAGCCATGATAAGCCCGATGTCGCCGCTGCCCAGAATTACGACGTCCTTGCCCACAAGATAGCCGTCAAGGTTGCAAATCTTTTGCGCCATACCTGCGGTATAGATACCGGCAGGACGAGTGCCCGGAAGAGCGATTGCGCCGGCGGTGCGTTCTCTGCATCCCATAGCAAGCACAACCGCGCCGGCTTTTATACGACAATATCCCCGACTTGGCGAGAGTACGCATACTTCTTTTTTCTCGTCAAGCGAAAGCACCATGCTTTCGAGCATAACGTCTATGTCTTGCGCCTCAACCATTTTGCGGAATCTGTCCGCATACTCGGGGCCTGTCATCTCCTCGCCGAAATAATGAAGTCCGAAGCCCTGGTGAATACATTGATTCAAAATACCGCCAAGGCGCACGTCGCGCTCCAAAACAAGCGTTTTCGCGCCCTGCTTTCTTGCCGCAAGAGCCGCCGCCATACCCGCAGGGCCGCCGCCGATAATCACAACGTCATAAGAAAGCGTATTCATCTTTTGACCTCCTTGACCTTGCATACGGCGATATTTGAATCTTCTCCGTTGCCTTTACGCACCTTGTCGAGCGGTATATTGAGTTCCCTCGAAATGATTTCCATAACTCTCGGGCCGCAGAAACCGCCCTGACATCTGCCCATACCCGCTCTGGTGCGACGTTTTACGGCGTCCACCGTGTACGCTTTTAGCGGCGAATGAATAGCCTCAACTATTTCGGCTTCGGTAACCTTTTCGCAACGGCAGACTATTCTTCCCCACGCACTGTCCTCATCGATAAGCGCATTCAGCTCTTTTTCGTCGAGTTCGAGCAATCTCTTGTGCTTTGGCATATGCACAACATACTCGTCCTTCAACGGCGCGCCCGTCTTGATTGCAAGCTGCTCGTCAATATATTCGGCAATGGCGGGAGCGGATGTGAGTCCCGGCGAACAAATGCCGATTGCCATAAAAAAGTTCTTTTTCAGTTTGGATTCGCCTATTACAAAATCGTGACCGATTATCGTGCGCAGTCCCGAATAAACTCGTATGCACTTGTTGAACGCAGGACATTTATACGAAAGCGGAACGCTCTTTCTGAGCATATCCAGCGAATCGAGCGAGGTTGCCGTGTCGTCTGAATCGTTTGTGTCGATAGCGGTCGGACCGTATATGACGTTTCCGTCCGCGGTCGGAGCAACCAACACTCCTTTGCCTGCCGCCGTGGGAAGTTGGAAAATGACGGTATTCACGTTTTTTCTCTCGGTATTGTCAAGCACAAAATAGTCGCCTCGCCTATAAGTCGTCTCGAAATGCTCCGCACCCGACATATCGTTTACGCTTGCGCCGTGCGCGCCTGCACAGTTGACGATATATTTTGTCACATACTCGCAATCCTTGGTTTTGACGATATATTCCCCGTCCTTTTCGGCTATTGCGACGACTTCTTTTTCAAGCAATATTTCCGCTCCGTTTGTCACTGCTCTGTCCGCATATGCGATGCAAAGCTGATACGGCGACACTATGCCCGCGCTCGGAGCATACAAAGCGTATTGTATGTTGTCTGAGATATGCGGCTCGAAAGACAGAGTTTTTTCTCTATCCCAAATTTCGACCTCCACTCCGTTTGCCTTTGCTTTGGAGACAAGTTTTTCAATGCCTTCGTATTGGTCTTTTGCCGCAACGACGATAGAACCGCATTTGAGATGCGGCACGTCAAGTTCTTCTGCGTCACGCCAGGTGAGCGCATTTCCTTTGACGTTAAAAGAGGCCTTAAGCGTACCCGGCTCGCAGTCGTATCCTGCGTGAACGATACCGCTGTTGGCTCTCGTTGAAAAAGAGGCGACGTCGTCTTGCTTTTCCAGAAGCAAAACTTTCATCTTACGACGGGCAAGTCTGTCAAGCACCGCCGTCCCGATGATACCGCCGCCTATGACGATACAATCGTATTTCATAATTCTCCGCAATGCCTCAAAGGGCAAAAATATTATTTAATGTTGAATTTCTTTTTGTAAGATTCGAGGTTATCCTTGATGATAAGCTCTGCAAACTCTCTGTTCTTGACTTGGAAAACGGTGGTTTGCTTGCCTTCGAGTTGCTTGTATACTCTGAAAAAGTGCGACATCTCTTCCATGATATGCGCAGGCAAATCTTCGATTTCCTTATATGTATTCCAGGTCGGATCTTTGAAAGGAATCGCAATAATCTTGTAGTCCATCTCGCCGCTGTCCTGCATCATCATGACGCCGATGGGATAGCATCTTACGAGCGCGAGCGGAACGATGGGTTCGGAGCAAAGCACCAACACGTCGAGAGGGTCGTTGTCTTCGCTGTAAGTGAGCGGAATAAATCCGTAGTTTGCAGGATAGTGGGTTGAAGTGTAAAGCACCCTGTCCAGAATCAACGAGCCGGATTCCTTGTCCAGTTCGTACTTGTTTTTGCTGCCCTTGGAAATCTCTATGCAAGCAAGAAAGTCCGTGGGTGTGATTCTTTTAGGGTCTATGTCGTGCCAAATACTCATTTTGGTGTCTCCCTTGTATGTTATAAACATAATTATAATAATTCCATACGAAAAAGTCAATATTGTATGTCGCACAAACGTATGATTTTTTCAATTATACGAAAGCGCAGGTCAAAATACGGCAAATAAGCGGTTTTTCCACGCATAGGAAAAGATATGTTGCCAATCTTGCTTGCGATACAAATACGATTATGTTAAACTTATCACTTGAAACACACCAATTATTTTGCGGAAAACAATATGCTCAAACTGTTAAAATATCTTCAAGGCTATCGCCTCAAAACCGTGTTCGGTCCGATATTCAAGCTCATCGAAGCGGTGTTCGAACTGTTCACGCCCATTGTTGTGGCATGGATAATCGACAACGGCATCCCCATGGGCAGAAACGGAGATTTTTCGGGACTTATATACGGCGGAATCATCATACTCGCCCTTGGCGTATTCGGACTTGCGTTCTCGCTGACGGCGCAGTTTTTCGCCTCGCGCGCGTCGCTCGGATTCGGCACGAATTTGCGCAGAGATTTATATGCGCATATCAACACACTCTCTTACTCCGAACTCGACAAATTTTCCACCGCTTCACTCATAACTCGTCTGACGTCCGACGTAAACCAGGCACAGCAAGCCGTGGCAATGTTTATCCGCCTCGTTTTACGCGCGCCGTTTATCGCTGTCGGAGCAATCGTTATGGCAATGCTCATCGACCTGAAACTGTCTTTGATATTTGTTGCGGCGGCACTTGTGATTGCAATACTGCTTGCAATAATCATGCTTTCAACGATGCCCAAGTACAAAAACGTTCAAGCAAAGCTCGATGACGTGTCGAGGCTCACAAAAGAGAATCTGTCGGGCGCAAGAGTGGTCAGAGCATTCGGTGCGGAAGAGCGCGAAAAAACGGCTTTCGACAAGGCGGCGCAAACTCTTTCCGAAACATCGATAAAGGTGAGCACGGTTTCCTCTCTTTTGAACCCGCTCACATATTCCGTTCTCAACCTTGCAATCATCGCGATTCTCTATTTCGGCGGCAAAAGCGTGTATATGGGCAACCTCACGCAAGGCGAAATCATCGCACTCGTCAATTATATGACGCAAATTCTCAATGCGCTGATAGTTTTTGCAAACCTGCTTGTCACCTTTACAAAAGCGTCCGCCTCGGCAGCGAGAATCAACGAAGTGTTTTCGGTGTCGTCGTCAATGCATGAAGGAAGCGGCGCCGCAAAAGACGAAACCGCGCCAGCAATCGAGATGCAGAACGTATCTTTCGGATATGGCGACAACTGTGAGCCATTCTTGAAAAACGTCAATCTAACAATACAAAAAGGCGACAGCATAGGCATTTTGGGCGGTACGGGAAGCGGCAAAACCACCCTCGTTTTGCTCATGTCGAGATTGTACGACGCAACGGACGGCGAAGTGAAAATATTTGGTGAAAACGTCAAAAACTACACCAATAAACAACTGCGAGAGATATTCGGAGTTGCTCCTCAGAAAGCGGTTTTGTTTGAAGGAAGCGTAAAGGACAACTTGCTGTGGGCAAACGAAAACGCGACCGATAAAGACATACAAATCGCACTGGAAACATCTCAATCGTCAGAGTTTGTCAACACATTGAAAAACGGATTGGACACACAAATCGCTCAAGGCGGAAAAAATCTTTCGGGAGGTCAACGCCAGCGTCTTACAATCGCAAGAGCGTTGGTTTCGAATCCCGATATTCTGATTCTTGACGACTCCTCCTCCGCTCTCGACTTCGCAACAGACGCAAAACTTCGCAAAGCACTGTCGCATTTGAGGCTTGAAAGGGGTCTTACCACCGTCGTGGTTTCACAGCGCGCCACAAGCATAAAATACTGCGACGTCATAGTGGTGCTTGACGAGGGCAAAGTCGTAGGCATAGGCACTCACAACGAACTTATCGATTCTTGCGATGTGTATCGCGAAATCTGCCTGTCGCAAAACAAGGAGGACGAAACAAGATGAAAAAGTACACCTCCGAAACACGTAATAAACAAAAAAACAAAACCGACTTTGCGGCAATA
The DNA here is from genome assembly GCA_934233745.1 of uncultured Clostridia bacterium. GTDB lineage: Bacteria > Bacillota > Clostridia > Christensenellales > CAG-917 > CAG-475. Next base: position 13,600 of record CAKQGN010000005.1, on the reverse strand, counting down.
AAAAAACTGCTCAGATACGCGCGCCCATATGTGCCTGTCATAATAGTAGCTCTTGTTTTGTCCGCTTTGCAAATCACGGCAACGCTTCTTGCACCCGTTGTCGTTGGCAAAACGGTGGATTATATAATCGGTCAAAACAACGTGGATTTCGGCATTATATTCAAAAATGCCGGAATACTGGCAGGGCTTATCGCTTGCGTGTTTATCTTTCAATATCTCTCCTCGCTTTGCATAAACTTTGCCTCGTTCCGCACAATACGCGACTTGCGCTCCTCGGCATACGCAAAGCTCAACGACGTTCCGCTCTCATACATCGATTCCAAATCTCACGGCGATATTATGTCGAGAGTCGGCACCGACATCGACCAGATTTCGGACGGACTGATTCAAGGTTTCTCCCAACTTTTCAGCGGCATAGTGACAATTGTCGGCACACTCGGATTTATGCTTTGGTACAACTGGATTATCGCGCTTGTCGTGGTATGCCTCACTCCCCTTTCCCTGTTTGTTGCCTACTTTATCGCAAAAGGCTGTCACAATATGTTTGCAATGCAGGCAAAAAAGCGCGGAGAACTTTCGGGACTTGTCACCGAAATGTTGTCGAATCAGCGTATTGTCAAAATATTCGGATATGAAAAACGAGCAGAAGACAGATTTGCACTTATAAACGGCGACCTCAAAAAGTGGGGACAAAACGCCGCTTTCTATTCGGCAATGGTCAACCCCTGCACAAGATTTGTCAATAACATCATATATGTTGTGGTCTGCGTTCTCGGCGTATATCTTGTCATCAAAGGCAATGTACTTCCCGGCATGAGTACACTTTCGGTCGGCGCGCTCTCCTGCGTACTGTCCTATGCCACGCAATACACAAAACCGTTCAACGAAATTACGGGCGTCGTCACCGAGCTTCAAGGCGCGTCGGCTGCCGCAAGCCGAGTGTTCGAGCTTTTGGAGGCGCAAAATCAGTCATCGGACAAGGGATTTGACGAGCTTACCAACGCAAACGGAAACATCGACATCGAAGACGTATACTTCTCCTATGTCAAGGACAAGCCCCTCATTCAAGGTTTTTCCCTTCACGTCAAGAGCGGTCAACGCATAGCCATTGTCGGGCCTACGGGCTGCGGCAAAACCACTCTTATCAATCTGCTTATGCGATTTTACGATCCCGACAGCGGCTCAATCGAGGTTGAGGGCAAAGATATATCGAAGGTCACGAGAAAATCTCTGCGTTTGAGCTATGGTATGGTGTTGCAAGACACTTGGCTCAAAAAAGGTACTGTGCGTGAAAACATCGCCTACGGCAACCCCGACGCGACATTTGAAGAAATTGTCGATGCCGCAAAAGCCGCGCATATCCACAACTTCATCATGCACCTTGAAAACGGCTATGACACCGTTTTGGACGACGACGGAGGCAATATCTCGCAGGGACAAAAACAGCTTCTTTGCATCGCAAGAGTTATGCTCACCCACCCGCCCATGCTCATTTTGGACGAGGCGACAAGCTCAATCGATACTCGCACCGAACTCAAAATCCAAGAGGCTTTTGAAAAACTCATGCAAAACAAAACTTCCTTCATAGTCGCTCACCGCCTCTCGACTATCAAGAACGCCGACGTAATTCTTGTCATGAACAAGGGCAACGTCATCGAAAAAGGCTCGCACGAGGAGCTTATTAAGCAAGGCGGATTCTACGCAAACCTCTACAACTCCCAATTCGAGCATTGAAAAGTTGCCGATAATTAAACTCGACCGAGTGCAATGTCCCCAAAGGTCAGACAAAAGTCTGCACCTTTGGGGGATTTTTTATAGCAGAAAACACCTTGCGCTTTACACAATCCATCTTTTATGTTATGATAAAATCAGTTGAATAGAATACGGTTTGAAAAGTTGTTATACTGAGTAGATTTAGACTTCGGGTTCGATTCCCGAACAACCGCCAATGCTGTATTTGTGTTGAAAACGCACTTTTGCGCCGTTTTTTTAGCAAAGCAGTAGTCTACCGTATTTGAGCGTCGTCAAGACAAAAACGTGCTCCTGATTTGCCCTGTACAACGCAATGAGGGACGCACAAAAGGTGCGTTTTTTTGTATGGTTTTTTCAAAAAATCTTACGCATTTTTGCAAACACACTTGCCTTGTCGAACACGCAAAACATTAAAACAGGCGGTTAGATTTCTGAAAACAAAATCTCAAAGCAAAACCCTTTGAGAAAAAGGAGAATAACCTATGAAAAACAGAAACGCAAAACTTTTGTGTTTGGCTCTTGTGCTTGCGCTAGTGCTTACGATTGCGCTCGCCGCATGCAATCCCAAAGCCGAAACACCCGACGCCCTCGTCACAAGTTTGAAAACATCTCTTAAAAATTATCTTGCAAGCGAAAAATTTACAACCGCAAAATCCGCCGCTACAACGCAAGATCGCGTGCCGCTTATGTATTCGAGATACATTATCGGCAATATCTACACCGACAGTGACGCCGAATTGTTAAAGACAAATTTGCAAAAAATCGACAGCGTTATCGACAAAAACGGCAATCTTTCCGACGAACTCTACAACAAAGAAGGCTGTCCCCTCTACACCACGTACGTTTCCGAATGGGACGGCAAAACTTACAAAAACGGCTGGCAAAGCATTGTTGACTATGCGTACAGTTGGTCGCTTATGTACAATCAATACAAACAATATTTGTCACAAGCAAACAAGACGGACGAATCTTTTGACGATTACGTCGTCAAAATCGTCAACTATCTCGTATCCGTTGATTATTCCGACACCTACTACGGCACGGCATACGGATATGACAAGGCAAGCAGCATTGTTCTCACTCTTGCAAACCTTACTTACGCCCCCCAAACCGCGCCCAAAAGTTACAACGCGCTTCTTTCCTACTATGATCAGGACAAAGACGGAAACTTCACCAAATACGTCGGCAATCCGAACTGGATTGGTTTTACGGGCAGACCGCTCGCAAGCGGTTCGCTTATGAGAGGCGAAGAAAAATACAGCCTCGTTTACGAAAAAACCATGCAAGGTATCTACCCCTACGACGATACAAAGGCCGACGCATCTTCAAACTATAACATTGACGATATGATCAACCTCGACCGCCTTTATGACGACTACGGCAAAGAAATCGTGTCGCAATACGGCTCTATCGGCGATTCGAGATACGGAATTTTGTACGGCTACCTCAACGGAATAGATATGACAAAATACACCAAATCCGTTGACGACGGCAAGACATATAACGTGCTTCAAAAGTGGGTTGACTCCCTCAAAAAAGACTCTGACGGCAATTATGTTCTCGCCGACGGCGTCGACATGGCGGTTGCAATTTGCTACGTTTACGCCACCAAGATGGGGCTCACCACTCCCCCGTCGCCGATCGGCTCATACAGCAGCGCAGTGTCGGTACTCTCTCTCGACTAAACGAAAATACAAATAGCAAAAAACAGCAAAAACTCGTAATAACGAACGACATTCAGCAACATCGAATTTTGACAATCTCGATATAAAACGCATATGAACACACGCAAAAAGACATTATTGACATTTTTTACTACGGCAACGCTAATTCTGCTTTGTCTTGCTCTTTTTGCGTGCGACAACGGCGTGTTAGGAGGCGACGAAACATCCGACAACGCACAATACGCATTCGTTGACGGAAAACAACTCTGCTTCACTCTCGAATTTCGCAAACCGAGTACCGAAACAGAGATTTCGGACGGCGATTCCCGCCCCCATGCAAAAGCAAACGGAGAGTTGATCGCTTCGTGGCAAATTCCATGTTACGGCAACACCGCATACGAGTCTATTGTCAAGTTCTTCGAGGCAAGACAGGACAAAATCACGTTCCGCCTATCTCAACGCAGATTCTATATGTTTCACGAAGCAAAACTCGAAAACGGCGACAGTTATAATCTCGAAACCGCATATATAAGCGCAGACGGCTTGTATTCAAAATGCGCCAACTTCCAAACTCTGTTCGGAGAGGACGAAAAAGCCGGAACGCTTGACGACCTCAAGGTTTTGGTGATAGTATATCAAGGGTGGTTATATTGACCTCCGAGGAGAAAAAATGAAAGGTATTTCTTTGAAAAAAGCCGAGCGTTTGGCAAGCACAAAAGGTCTTAAAGGTTGGATTGCAATGTTCACCCTTTTGGGCATTATGTGCTATGACCAGTTCATTTTGGAGATTCCGTTTGCAAACGTCGTATTCCCGATTTTGGTGATTTGCGCCGCCTCGATGAATCCTCTAAAAAACGCGGTGATGATCATTGTATATTCGGTGATTTTCGAGCTTAGTTGCATCGCATGGTTCCCGTCCGAACTGTACAGAGTGCAGTGGTGGTTGCTCACCGTCACAATCGGCTACACGATGCCGCTTGTATGCTACAAGGTGTTCAACCGCAAGCACGAGGATATGAGCGTGATTTCCTATGCCGCAATGGCTGCGCTTGCCGAACTTCTCTACTTCTTCGTGTTTGTCGTGGCAACCGTTCTTATTTGGAAAGTGCCTTTCGGTGCGTACTTCCTTTCGGATATTCCCTACGAGATCGGCGGCTGCCTTGCCACGTTTGCGTGCGCACTTCCCGTTGCCACCATCTACAAACTCTCCACCAAGGAGCTTGTCATCGGACAACGTGCAAAACATCCCGCTTTCGCTGCGCAAATCTAAACTTAAAAAACTATTTGATAAAAACGGACTTGAAAATCAAGTCCGTTTTTATTTCGCGCTTTTGAAAAATATACAATAGTAATCGTCGTACAATTTATTTATCTTTGCACTACCGATACCGTTTAGCACCTCTTGCAGTAAATCCAAATCGATTTCGGTATCCGTGCAAATACGCAGTAATAAGCCGTATCGTATATCGAGAATCTCAATTTGTCTGTTTTTCAACTTGTGCGATTCAACAATACTGTATCCGTTTACATCGCACCATTCTGCGATGTGTTCGTTCACCTCAACAAAGTCCATATTTATTCCTCTTCTTTTATTGTATATAACCAACGGTTAGTTGTCAATTATTTATTAACCAACGGTTATAAACTTAAAAAAAAGAAAAGAGGCAAACTATGTCCGATACGATAAAAACAAGACTTTGCGAGGAAATCCGCAACTCGAATCTTTCAACAATAGAAATTGCCGAAAAAGTTGGTGTTTCACCCGAAATGATAACGCAATACTGTACAACCAAAAAGTTGCCCAGACTTGACACGTTTGCCGAGCTATGCAAAGTCTTAAACGTATCTGCCGACTATATCCTTGGTATTAAAGAATATTAATTAGTCATCTAATTTCTTTTTAAATTTACATTGAGGATAATTCTCACATCCATAAAAATCGCCAAACCCAATTCTCCGGACTATCTTTATTTGACTTTGAATGATTTAAAAACAGAGATATAGCAGCCCAAATAAGAAGTATGAGCAATGCTGCTATTCCCATATAAACAAATATCATAAGATTTTCTCCCTCTATATCAGTAGTGATATTATAACAAAGGATAATTTTTGCAACAACCACTGTAAAGGCGAATTTTACACATTCAGTTCGAGCTTAAAAAAGCGGCGGTGTGGGCGGATGCAAAATCGAGCGCGGATTGCATGGATTCAAGGTCGAGAGCGGCGTCGCCTTTTGCAAGAAGATATAGCACCGCGCCGATGAAGTTGTCACCTGCTCCCGTGGTGTTTGTCACCTTGACTTTTTTTGCGGGTGAGAGACATTTTGCAAGGGTTCTGTCATAGGCAACCGCACCGTCCCCGCCCTTTGTCACGATGACGATTTTTGCGTTGGTATTGCTGAATAAATCTTTGATTTTGTCCTGCTCGTCCTTGCCGCAAGCAAGCAAATCAAGTTCTTCCTCGCTGACTTTCAAGAGGTCGGCATATGGCAAAAACTCTTTGATTTTGGCAATGCAAGCGTCAACGCTATCCCAAAGATTTGCCCTTATATTGACGTCAAAAGACAGGGTTACGCCCTTATTTTTTGCGATATTCAGGGCTTTTTTGTGAGCAAACTCGCTTTTGCCGACAAGCCCCACCGAGCAAAAATGCAAAATATCGCCTTTGTCAAACATATCATCTCTCACGTCGTCCTCGCAAAAATTCAGGTCCGCCGTGTTGTCACGCTCAAAAGTGAAACTTCTGTCGCCGTTTTTGTCTAATGACACGATTGCAAGGGTTGTTTTGAGGGATTTGTCAACGGCGATAAAGTCGACCTTTACGCCGCTTTCCGCGATTTTGTCTTTGAGAAAATCGGCATAGCAATCGCCGCCGAGCTTGCCGAGGTAGTACGCCTCTCCTCCAAGTCGCGCAACGCATGCGCACACGTTGTACGGTGCACCTCCGATTCTGTTTTCATATCCGTTTTCGGTGGGCGTGACGTCAACCAAGCACTCGCCCATACAAACAACTTTTGCCATATCTCGATTATTCGACCATATTATTTCTTTTGCGTTAAAAACCGCTATGTTCGGTTGCGATTTTGTATATCTCGCTATTTTTTGTTTCTTTTGAGGTGATTATGCCCTTTGGGTTGTAATTTGTCATTGCATCCCACATTGTAGACATATCGTCGCAATTTTGTTTCACTCAAAACTCGTCCGGCGCGCTTATACCGAATGCAAGCGGAAAGATTTTGCTTTCGTCCATAGTTCTGCTAGTGCCGTTGATTGCAAGGCGCAAAAACTCGGCGCTTTCAAACACGAACTGCGGTTTTTTATTGGTTTTTAGTACGTTCGCTTTGCCATCGTTGACGTAAACCTCAAAGCAATCGCCGCCGATTGAGATTGTTTCTTGAACGTTTCCGGAGCGTTTTATGCCCTTTTCAATGTTGAGTTCCAACAGCATTTGGACAAATCTCGCCATATCGTAAACTTTGATATGCAATCCGTCGCTCAACGCCGCACATTCGCAAAGCGCATCCAAAGCTCTCGTCATGCGAACGTCAAGCGGATTTGCGTTCACATTGAAACTCTTTACGTTTTCAAAATCGCCTATTGCTTTCAGCACGGCTTTAAGTTGTGCGGTATCGGCAATCGCAAGCTCGCCAACGCCCAAAGTTTTTCTTGTCGTAAAACAATAATACCCGATTAGATTGCCGTTTTGGCGTATAGCACGCGCTTTTGACAACGAAAATTCCAGGCTTGGAACAAAATTGTTTTTATCACGAAATACAAGTGGCGAATTGCTGCGATATATTTCAAAAGCGTCATCCGGATCCTTTGCGCTCAGCGGCGATACGGATATGTCGGCATCGGACTCCGTATGCGACAAAAAATACTCGTCAAAAGTATATACGACGCTTGAAAAACACTTTGTATAGCCGTAACGGCAGTATCTTCCTCTTGCGCCCGTAAGCAACGAAAATACAACTCCGTTATTTAAGTCATCGCGCTCGACTCGGTTCATAAGGGTGCGCATATATCCTTTGCCCTGACAATCAGGGAGTGTTGCAACGCTTCCCAAAAACGAAAATTTATATTCGCCCGCACTTGTATTGATGACATTCGGGATATTCCCTGCCGCAGCAACATTCTTTCCGTTGTCTTTTATTACATAATGATATTGCAAAAGATTGCAATCCTTCCCGTATGCCTTCGGCATAATGTATCTGAAATCGAATCCGTCTTCCCTGACGGCACAAAACGCCGAGTTGACGACTTTTAACACTTCTTCGAGATTTTCTCTACCGTATATAATTTCCATATCAACCTCCGATTTCTTTGATTATGTCGGATATAATCCTCGTTGCACCCGTTGAAGATTTGCTTGTTCTCATAACCGCAACGTCTTTGTTCTTCTCTCCCTCAAACTGCGCAAGCAACGGCAAATCACGCGAAAACAGCACGGCTTTAATGTGGTTTTTCCTTATAAGCTCGCCGACATATTCGTTTGCGCTCACGGGGTCTTTTGCCATAATCGCATTGTACTCTGTCATGCCGACAATCATAATATTGAAATCGGCAGGTTCGTACTGCGCTTTGTTGAAAAGCGTGATGTCGCGCACGACAACAATGTTGTCGAAATCGCGATTCAAATCGGTTTCTCTTATGACCTCTATCCCTCGTTTTTCAAAATCGGCAAAAGTTATTCGCCTTGTCATTCTTCCTCTGACTTTGTCTTTGCTCAAATGACGGCAATACGTTTCGTTAAACTTTTTCAGCGACATCGGTTCGGGAACGAATATTTTTGCATCCTCGTTTGTGGACAAAAAGATATAGTTGTCTATTTGTTCCACTCCGTCAATGTCCTCGAATTCAAGTTTTTTGAGCGAATACGTGTCGGCAAACGCATAGTTTTCGATAAATCTGACGCTTTGAGGCACGACGATACGCGTAGTAAACATGCAACAGGAAATCGAATCGCTGCCTATGGTTGCCACGTCGTCCGGGATAATAACATCGCTTTTTACTCCGCTCGGAACCCTGAAAAGCGTTTTTCCGTTCTCGCCGTCGCAATACATGTATCCCTTTTCGTCCGAATAAAACACTTCGTTTCCGTCCTCAACCGATAAGAATGTGAGATTGTCGCAAAAGTCGGAGAAATTCGTGTCGGACTGCTTGACGCTCTTCGGAATAATATATTTTTCCACGTTTTTCAAATACGACAACGAATTGGTTTCCAAAACCTCGATGCAGTCGGGAATTCTGACCTCGCCTTTCAACGCATTTGTCGCAAAATACAAGTGTTTGCTGTCCTTTGACACGAGCATAGCCCCGTCGTAAGCCGTAGAAAACGACGGGTTTTGCGCGGAAACTACAATCTTTTCCAAGCCGAAACAACGGCTTGCGAGCGGATGATTGTATCTGAGATAATTGTCGCCGAGTTTTATTTGTTTCAAATTCGGGCAATTTATTATCGCCCATGGTTTTATGCAAAGCTCGTCGGCTTTGACAGCGTTTCGGGTGCGCGGGTCGAAGTCTATTTCTTCAAGCTCGACATTGTTTGCAAACACCGCTCTGCCAACCTCTTTTACACACGGCGGAACACTGATTTTCTTCACATTTTCCGCTCCGAAGAAAAACTTATCCGGTAGTTTTTCAAACTTTGCTTTGCTCAAAAACTCCGATTTTACCGATCCCGATCCGTAATATTGCAATACCTTGTACAATATAAGAGCCGTAGATTCGCATTCTTTGTCGTTTAGCAACTCATCGAGGTCGACAATCGACAACAAATCGAATTCTTTAAGATATTTCAAAGCATGATAATCGTCTTGAAGAGGCTTCAATATGTCTTGGATAAAATCCTTGTCATGACGATTTTGCGATATTTTTTCGTAGACGTACGACGCGGAAAAATAACTTCTTACGTCATCGTTCAAAAAATAGTATTTTCCCGTGATTTTGTTCAACATCGGATAAAAATCTCTGAACCTGAGCGAATTGTCGTCAACGGGAATTGCCGTATCAATCCCTCTCATGCTGTAAGACGTCTTTTTTAGGTTGTCGATTTCATTCCACACCAATTTCAATATGACGTCTTCTATGTTTACAACGCTGTCTCTGAACATTGCCGAAATCTTTTTGGGAATGGAATACACGCTGTCGCTTTCAAACAGCTTTTTGTAAACCGTGATCTTTGAATCGAATTCCTCTTTTACGTCATAAACGGAAAAGTTGCGCCCGTCGCCTATGGAATCGAGCAAAAGATTGATTTTTGTAAAATTGTCGAATATCTCGAAAAACTTGTCACTCTCGTCAAGTTCGGCAAATTGAGCAAGTATGTTGTCGGAATTTATACCTTTTTCTTGGAGTTTGTACGCAACGTATGCGACGATGTGTTTTTTGTCAAGCGGAAGCACGGAATACTTCTCATAATCCGAAAAGCTGTCGAAATCCGCCGTCAGCGATAACTTCCCGTCGGCATTCACGCTCGTTGACGGCAGAACGATTCTGAAAACTCCTTTCAAATCGTTTATTTCGCTTATCACGCGTTGCCTTTCCGTTTGCGACAAAGAGTCGAGATTGTCAATCAAAAGCGATATTTTGCTCTTGAACGCGCTGTAATTGAACAAGTCGTAATAGCCGAGTCTATACGCGCAAAAGCTGCGTCCGCCGATATAATTCTTTATCGCGTCCTTGCCCTTGTATGCCAAATTTCCCAAATCGATGTACAAACTTGCGCCGTCGCGCTTAAACCATGCTTTTAGAAAACTGGTAATTCCGCAACCGTATCTTACATGCAAAAACACATCCTCATTGTTTGATTCTACAAGAGATTGACAGCAAACAAGCTCGTTCGAGCCGTCTTTGACGATATCCGGTATGCATTCGTCATAAATGTTTTCGTCTTTGTTTTGCAAAGAATAAAGCAATCGCGCAACGTAAACGACGGACGGCGTGACGTCATACGCCAATTCCCTTATGTATCCGAATTGAGCCTCCTGAGTTTCAAAAAACTTGCTTGCCTGACATACGTCGTACAACTTTTCGATAAGAGAATCTATATCGTTGCATTTTTCATATGCGTCTTCGATAAGAGAATTGAGATATTCATACACTGTTTCGTCTATCGGGTTTTTTGTTCCGTCGGCGGATTCCTCATCGCTTACCGCATTGAAACGTGAAAATCTGTGATTTGCATACTTAAACGGCTTTGCAAATTCGAGCGAATCGGGCAAAGTCCGTGAATACTGAACGTTTGCGTATTTGAAAAGTGCGTACAACACGTTTTTTGCAAAAATCAAATTTGCGCTTTGAGCGATATCGTGTGTATAATCGTCTTCGCACATCAAACAAAAATCCCACTCGACGGTATTTGTTCTGAAAGCGGAAAAAGAAGAAAAATTTGCTTTGTTTGAAATGAACAATCCGTTTTTCTCATTGTCTGAAACTTCCGTCAAAAAGTTTAAGAACGGTTCGAGCATTGCATAGTGAACGGGGTTGTTCATCTTCACCAATGCATTCAAAAATCCTACGCCGTCACCGACATGTTTTGTATTTCTCGCGACCATAGAACAACGCGCGATGTCTGCGTTTTGAAACAGTTTTTGGCACAAACCGTCGATGTCATCGTTTTCAAAAGCGATTTGCTGGTAGTTTGTGATGTCTGCGTCCGAAAAAGAGTTTCTTGAACCGTCAAGATCGACAATGATGACGGATGTGTTTGCATTCCTTTCTTTTGCAAGGCGAAATTCTTTTTGGCAATACTCGCTCTCGCTGTAATTCTTTGAATTGAAAAGCAAAAACACATCGCAGGAAGAAATGGACGTGGCAATATTTATCTGCCACTTGTCGCCTGCCTCGATTGATTTTTCGTCAAACCATGTCAGTATACGCTTGCGTTGAAGATAGTCGTTCACCGCACGCACAACGTTTACGTCCTTATGGCTGTAACTGATAAAAATTCTGCTCATAAATTCCTCTTTTGCAACGGCAGACATTGTGTCGCCATAATATAGTAATTTTAACATATTGAAGTATACAAGTCAATAAACAAACGCTTGCGGTACAACACTCCAAATGCATATTGTCATCTTTTTTGCTTCACAAATAAAACAAATTCTAAAAAATCAGTTGCAACCGACAAGTATTTATGGTATATTCATTGTTGCGCCGGCGTGGTGAAACTGGCAGACGCGCTGGACTCAAAATCCTGTGGACTAATCATCCGTGTCGGTTCGAGTCCGACCGCCGGCACCAAACAAGAATAAAACGAACCTTGATGAAAATTCAAAGTTCGTTTTATTTTTTACAAGCGATTATTTCGGTTTGAATTTATACGGTTTTTCTACCGACAGCGCAAGTGTTTGAAAAATCGACATATGCGTTCTATAAATTGACCTTTTTGATTGCCGTAGCGATATGGCAGAATATTGCATCTGCATTCATCGATATTAGGAAAATTTACACTTGTCTATTTTGTGTGTGCGTTGTATAATATTTATATATTTCATCTACGAGGTGTACAATGAAAAACCAAAACGGATACGTAGACAGTTTTGCAAAGCTCATTCAGTGTCCCACCGTTACAAACAGCGGTCACGAGTATTTTGATGCTTTCCACAAAGTTCTTGACGAGGAATTTCCTCATGTCACGGCAACTTGCCAAAAAATCGAAGTAGGCGGCGACGTGCTTCTGTATAAGTGGAGCGGCAAGTCATCGAGTCGTCCTCTCGTGCTTATGGCGCACCAAGACGTCGTTCCCGCAGTCGGCGGAGATTGGAAATATCCTCCCTTCAGCGCAACGGTTGTGGACGGAAAAGTGTACGGCAGAGGCGCAATGGACTGCAAAAACACCCTGTTTTCTACAATACAAGCCGTCGAAGAACTCATTGAACAAGGTTTTGTACCCGAACAAGACGTATATTTGAGCTACAGTGACAACGAAGAAACATCAGGTCCCGGGGCAAGCATGGCTCGCGATTGGTTCAAGTCGCAAGGCATAACGCCTTTTATGGTTATCGACGAAGGCGGTGCAATCATCAAAAAAGTCACGAAATTCATCAAAAAAGACGTGGCTGCGGTCGGAATTTTGGAAAAAGGCTATGCCGATGTCAAGTTTATTGCGCACGGCAAAGGCGGACACAGTTCTCAACCTCCAAAACACACCCCGATTGCAAGACTTGCCGCTTTTGTAAACTACTGCGAGCATCACACGGTGTTCAAGCCTCGCATGTCAAAGGCTGCAAAAGCCATGATTTACGGGCTCGGCGACGCCGTTTCCGCTCCGCTTAAAGTATTTTGCAAAACAATCGGTATAAACGGCTGGTGGGTGTCGAGGCTTGCGCCGAAAATCAACGCGTCTTACGGCAACAGCATGTTTGCAACGTCTATGGTATTTACAATGTCAAGCGGCGCGAGCGCTCCCAATGTTATTCCGCAAGACGCATGGGTTGTGGCAAACCTGAGATTCGCACCCACGGATAAGAGTGAGGATTGCTTCAAAAAACTTGCCAAAATCGCAAAAAAATACGATCTTGAAATGGAAGTTTTGCAATCTCGCGAAGCATCTCCGATGATCGATATAAAAGGCGAAGGTTACAGTATGTACAAAAAGGCTCTAAACGAGGCGTTCCCCGACGCAGCCGTTGTCCCCTACCTCATGTTTGGCGGCACAGACTGCCGTATAATGCAACAAATTGCAACAAACGCAATACGTTGCACGCCTTGCCCCCTCTCGTTCGATCAGCTCGGAGGAATGCATGCCTCAAACGAAAACGTCGACATAAAGTCCATCGAACAATGCGTGAATTTCTTTGTTAAATTCATCAGGAATTATAAGTAAATTTTCGAATCTAACGAACCACTATAAAAGCGTGCCATGGCACGCTTTTTATGTTTTAAGAGTTGAACGTTTAGCACTCTAAATTAGATGTACCCCCTCTTTCATTTTCGGGCTTTTGTTCTTCCTCTACAAAGGGTTTGGTAGTGTGTACTCTTAATTAGATGCCCCCTCTTTCCGGACACGCCGGTATTTCTCCCGCCACTCAGTTAGGGGCAATTCTCTACAAGATTATCCGTCGTTCGCGGGGGAGACAGTCGGCACTCGCATAGATAAGGGCATTTCTCTCATTATGCCACCGTCCTTTGTGCGCCAGCTACGCAACAACACGGCGCAGTCGGACGGTACAACCGTCAAGC
>CAKQGN010000004.1 GCA_934233745.1 uncultured Clostridia bacterium | reverse complement strand
TAAAGTGGCACGCGAGCTGGGTTCAGAACGTCGTGAGACAGTTCGGTCCCTATCCATCGTGGGCGTAGGATATTTGCGAGGCTCTGCTCCTAGTACGAGAGGACCGGAGTGGACGTACCTATGGTGCATCTGTTGTCACGCCAGTGGCATAGCAGGGTAGCGATGTACGGATTGGATAAACGCTGAAAGCATCTAAGCGTGAAACCAGCCTCAAGATAAGATATCCCTTTGTTTATCAAGTAAGACCCCTTGTAGACCACAAGGTTGATAGGTCGGGTGTGTAAGTGCAGCAATGCATTAAGCTGACCGATACTAATAGGTCGAGGGCTTCAATCAAAAAAATACAAGATTTGCCTAATCCTAATTTAATCAGCAAATACTCTCAATGTTATGCAGTTGTGAATGTACGAAACGCGAAAGCGCAACGACCTTCAAACCATTACCGGTGTCAATGACGCTGAGGTCCCACCTGTTCTCATACCGAACACAGAAGTTAAGCTCAGTTGTGCAGAAAGTACTTGGCTGGACACGGCCCGGGAGGATATGTAGATGCCGGTTTCCAAAAGAAAAACACACTCAATCGAGTGTGTTTTTCTTTTTGTAACGTTTTTCATAACACTTGCGTGTTTGCACGCTCCACTTTCGGCAATTTACATCATTTCCTTTCCAGGAGATGTTTCGACTACGCTCAACATGACAATCGGGTGTGGGTGTTCCCACCCGTGTCATTCAGAGGGAACGGAGTGACCGTGGGAATCTAGCCGACAGGCGCACTCTAAATAAGCACATACCATGTATAAGAACGCCTTGAATAAGTGTGTGTTACGTCATCTACAAGAGTTGAATGGCGTGAAATCTAAAATAGATGCGCCCCCTCTTTCCGGACACGCCGGTATTTCTCCCACCACTCAAATAGGGGCAATTCTCTACAAGATTATCCGTCGTTCGCGGGGGAGACAGTCGGCACTCGCATAGATAGGGACAATTCTTTCATTATGCCACTTCGCCTGCGTGGCGGCTACGCAACAGAATGCCACGCATTCTCGTACTTTTCGTCAAGCTCGGCGCTCATATTCTCGCCGCCTTGCGGCTCGCACTTCGAATAAGCACATACCGCTTATAAGTAAGCTACGAATAAGTGTTCGTTTGGGTGTGGGTGTCCCGCCCGTGTCATTCAGAGGGAACGGAGTGACCGTGGGAATCTAGCCGACAGGCGCATTTCGCTCCGATAGATTGCCACGTCGCAACATTTGTTGCTCCTCGCAATGACACGGAGAATGATATTACTTTGTGATGATATCATTCATTGCACGGTGATATCGCACGATGTGCGATGATATTCAAAGCGATGTTTGGATTGCGTAATATTCTCCGCTTGCGTGCAAAGCACGCTAAAAAACGGGAAATTTTGTTTATGATTTTCGGCGTATTTTGACGTTGTGGATGTAATCGAATAAAGTGTATAATAAATCATACAATTGTATTGATAATTATTTTGTGTTTGACATTTTAATGGTTCTTTAATATAATATAAGAGCAATTCAATCCTATGGAGGAATAGAAACTATGAACAAAAAAGTTATGGCTCTTGTAGCAGTCATTGCTCTTGTTGCAATTCTTGGCGTTTGCCTTGTTGCTTGTAACGCAGAAAGCGTTTCGAAAAAGCTTGAAAAGAAAGACTATACCGTGTCTGCATTGAGTGAGAAATCCACCGGCATTGGCAAAAGCGTTTATAACATTGTCAAAGGCGTTGAAGGTTTTGAACAAGGTGTTGCCGCAGCGAATTCTAATGGCGAATCTGTTGTAGTCGTTTGGTTTGATAACACCGATGCAGCAAAAAGCTTTGAATCCAACAAACTCATCACAACTTTTGCAAAGAAAGTTTCCAGAGTTGGAAAAGTTGTTTACGTCGGCACAGAGCAAGGCGTTAAAGACGCAAAATAATCGCGAATAGCAATAAATAAAAGAAGCACTCGCCGAGTGCTTCTTTTATTTATTGCGGTAGCTTTGTTTTAGTGCATGGAAAGAGGACTTCGGTTTTTGCAAATCATACACGTTTTTGTCCGAAATTGATGAATTGGAATCGTTGTTTGAAAAATACAATTGCGGCGGTGATTTTAACAAATCAGACAGAGCAGGCAAACGTTTTGACGGTATCACCTTTATGTGTTATAATTGCTAATACCTAAAACAAGTTTGATTGTCATCGTGCGTGCGAAAACGACAATATGTAAAAGGAATTATGGAATATTCAAAATCAATAAAAAAGCTAAGAGAAGACAAAAATCTCACTGTTGACGAGCTTGCAAAACGCTTGTCCATAGACGCCGAAAAGATTGAAAGTGCCGAGAGCGGTGAAGACAGTCTCGATGAAAAGGAGATTGAAGAAGTCGCAAGGTATTTCGGTGTGCAGTATGACGCGCTCGTTGACGGCTCGGTGTCTCGCAGCAAAAAGGAGACGCTTTTCGATCCTACAGAGTGGTACAAACTTGACAATGCCGCAAAAGTTTATCCGTCATCGTCGTCAAACGAATACAGCACGCTGTTTCGTTTTGCAGCGGTTATGAAAGAGAGAGTTGACGGCAAGATTTTGCAACAAGCTCTCGATGACCTCGTGCCTCGCTTCCCAACGCTTATGGTGACGATAAAGCGCGGCGCGTTTTGGTATTATTTTGAGAGATTGCCTTTCAAACCGCAAGTGGAAAAGGAAACTCTTTATTCTTTCCAACCCATACCGCTTGACGGCAAGCGTTATCTTTTCAGAGTGGTATACAGCGACTATCGCATCGGCTGTGAGTTTTTCCACAGTATCACCGACGGCACGGGCGGCTCAACCTTCCTTATGAGCTTGCTTGCAAGATACTATGAGATAAAGACAGGCAAGGATATTGCGGACTTTAAGAGCGCGAAAAACTACCGCGATTTGCCAACCGCAACCGAAATCGAGGACAGCTTCCAGGTGTATGCCGAAAAGCATAACTACGCAAAAAGAAACATCAACTTCACGTATATCCCCAAGCTCCCCAAGGCTCGCAACGGCGTTATGACGCACGTCATCACCTCTGCCTCAAAGCTCAATCAAAAGGCGAAAGAGTACGGCGCAACCATAACCGAATACGTGCTGGCGATTATTTTCGGCATTATGTTCGAGATGCGCAAGCGCGAGGGAAGCAACAAGGACATCAATGCAAGAGTGCCTGTCAATCTTCGCAAATTCTTCCCCTCGGAAACCATACGCAACTTTTCGTTCTTCCTTGACGTGACGCTCAAAAACGAGGTCGAGGGCGGAACACAAGCCTATGTCAATGCCGTCAAAGAGTGCTTCAAAGCGCAGCTTAACGAGAAATATCTTCAAGAAAACATCAACACCAATATGCGTGAGGAGCGCAACAAGTTTATATCTTTCGTGCCGCTCGCGCTCAAGGATATCGGACTTAAAATCACCAAATATTTGCTCGACAACAAGGCGGTTTCCATGGACTTTTCAAACTACGGCAGGCTCAATCCGCCACAAGAATTGTCCGAAATCGTGGACAGAGTGGAGTTTTGCCTCAAAGAGCCAAAGGGCAACGGCTACAAACTTGCAGGAGTGACATTCGGTGACGAATGTGTGTTGACGTTTTCAAGAACTTTCAAATCCGCTCAGCTCGAAAGAGAGTTTGTAAGGGCTTTGACAAACGAGGGACTTGACGTCTATATCGAAACAAACGGAGAAAAATAATGAAATATTGTAGACTTTGCAAAACATATCACCCCGAATATGACGACAACTGTCCGTTGTGCGGCGCGGGGCTTACAGAGGTGCAGGACAAGGCGGACTTCGATTTTGCCCCCTACAACTCAAACGAAAAGAAAACAAATGTAAAAAAGACGGTCAGGGATATTTTCTTTGCAATATCCGTTCTCACGCTTGTGGGTTTGTTGCTCGCATCGGTGATTTCGGGGTTGTATCCTATCATATATATCGGGCTTGCCTCGGTGGGGTTTTTCTGGCTTGCAATAGGTCAGTTTGTGTTTTTCCCAACGGATTTGCGCTCGGTTTACTTCCGCTCGACTTTTTGGCTATGCGTGCTTGCGGTGCTGATATGCCTGCATTTCGGCAAATTTTATATCGCGCTGTCCTATGTGATACCGTGCGCCGCTTTTGCGCTGTCACTCGTCACGACATTGACGATTTTTATCACAAAAAAATGGTATAGATTCGCCTTCTACTATTTTTTGCTTGCGATATTTATGGTTGTTCTCTTTCCGCTCAACTATTGTTTGTCAATCTACTATGACGGATACAATTGGATAGCGTCGGTGGCGACTTTGGGAGTCGGACTCGCGCAAATTGCAATCTCGCTGATTTTCGGCAGGGAAGTTCTCTTTTCCGAGATAAAAAAGCGTTTCTTCATCTGATCGAAGTCGTTTGAAAACGAAAAATCGTATGTAGCGACGGATTTCGAAGTTCTATTTCGAAATCCGTCTTTTTTATAGAATTACAGGCTGAATTTGCTCGTGATTGAAAGCATGCTCTATTGTGGGGAGAATAAGCGACGTGTCCGCAATCAAAGAGTGCGGTTTGTTTTTTGGCGCATCTTGTCCGAAAGGCACGAGATATATGTTTTTTGTGTTGAGAGCAATGCCGACGTTTTGCGCGTTTGCGCCAAGAGCGTCGTTTGACGATACCGACAAAACCACAGGTTTGTTTGTGCGCAAAGTCGCTTTGACCGCCATTGTGGTCGGCGTATCGGTTATGCCGTTTACGATTTTTGCAAGGGTATTGCCCGTGCAGGGAGCGACAAGCATAAGCTCTATGCCGGATTTTGTGATTGTTTCTGCTTCCACGATTGTTTTTATGGGCGATTTTCCCGTCTTTTCGGTGATGAGTTTTTCAAACTCCGCTTGTTTGAAAAAGCGCGTGTCGAGAGATGACACGTTGTAACTGAATACGGGCGTAATGTCATAACCTGCGTCTAAAAGCGCGTCAACGGCTTTTAGCAGATTGGCAAAAGTACAGAAGGAACCTGTTATGCAAAGTCCGATTTTTTTCATGATTTCACCTCCATAATGTAGTCAAACATAGCCTTTGCGGCACTTTTCGGGCAAGTTTTTGCCGGCAAGGCGGGGTATATGTCGGCGTCAATCCCGAGATATTTCGCATAGTCGAGATTTATTGCCGGTTTGGAGGCAAGATCGATGTACACGCAATCGTCTTTCATACTCATCAACTCTTTGTCGTTTACTATAGGCGCGGGTACGGTGTTTATCACAATATCGTATTTTGAAAAATCGAAGTTGCTCATTGGCAAAACATTTTTTGCAAAGGCGTGAGCGGGGCGCACGGATGAGGCGGATACCAAATCGAATGCCACGTCGAGTTTGCCGAGGATTTTGGATATTGCCGCTCCCGTGCGCCCGAATCCCATTATCAAAGCAAAACAATCCGCAATGGATTTTTTTGAACGTTCGATGATTATTTTCAGCGCGCCCTCGGCGGTGAGACGTGAGTTTATTGCCTGAAATCGTTCGCTTGCGTTGTAAGTGTACAGGGTTATATCACGGCTGTTGGCAAGCATTTTTGCCTCATCCGTGGTTTTTCCGCAAAACACTTGCGCTCCGTCCTCAACGACGGAAAGCGTTTTTGCTTCGACAAGGACGTTGGGTGCAAAAACATGTGCAGGCGTTTTGAATGCGACGCTTTTGAGCATCGATTTGAGATAAAACATTCTCTCGTCGGTTTCGTGTACGATTGCGTAATTTCTTTCCATACGGTATGTTATGCAACCTTTGAAAAATGAGTTAATGCACGCAAAACAAGTGCGGACACATAGTATGAATCGAGGTGAGTATGGAAAGATATTTTTTGGGAAACAACAGCGGATACGGTTTTTTCAATCTGTATGAAAACGAATTGAAATCAAAGGAAAAAGTTGTTTTGTTAAAAGGGGGAAGCGGTACGGGCAAGTCGTCGTTGATGAAAAAAATCGCAAAAAAAGCAAAGGCTTTGGGACTGGATTACGAACTGTGGTTTTGCTCGGGCGATCCGCAAAGTCTGGACGGCGTATATCTCAAAGAAAAAGATATCGCGGTCGTGGACGCAACCGCTCCTCATGCAAGCGGCGTGGACATTCCCGTAATAAAAGACGTGATTTTTGACCTTGCGACAAGCCTTGACGAGAACAAACTAAAAGGGAAAAGAGAAGAGATTGAAAAGCATATGAAATGCAAGAAACAACACTTTATCAGAGTATATCAATACTTAAAGTCCGCTTTATGTCATTTGTATAACCAATTCGAGATAGAAAAGCAAGGTGTTTTCGAAGACAAAATAAGAGCGTATGCCTCGTCTTTGGCAAGAGATATGAAAAATGCGGGAGATTGCGTCAGAAAAGTGTTTTCGAGTGCGATTTGCCCATGCGGAGAGAGCGAGTATTTCGACCATTTGAGGGGTAAAAAAGTAACGCTCGTAAAAGGCTGCGCATATGCAAAAAAAGTGTTTTTCGACGAAATAAGCAAATTGAGAAAAGGGATTACTCTTTTGCTTTCGCCCCTTGACCCGAAAACTTGCGAGGGAATAATTTGCGATGATGTCGCCTATGTCGACAAAGCGGGGCATTTTTTGAGCGACGATATCATAGACCTGGGGGTATTCGGCGAAAAGTATAACAAAGACGACGCAACCGAAGAGGCGAACAATGTCGTGTTGCAAACGGCATTTGCCGTCGAAAGACTCAACAAGGCAAGAGAGGCTCACATGTCGATTGAGAATATTTTTGTCCCGGCTATGAATTTTGAAAACAACGGCGCAATCCTTGAAAGAATAGAAAAAACAGTATTCGATTGACAAACGGTGCTTTTTCTAAAGTCATCATTACTTGACTTTTGCACTTTGTTTTGCTATAAGTGAAGTATGAACGAAAAGAACGGAAAAATCGATAAGAATTGCAAAAACGAAGTGCCTTTTTCAAAAGCGTACTGTCGTTTCTTTTTGGGATTGTGCAGAGTGATTCGCCCGATTTTGCACGGCGTTTGCAGACAGAGCAAAGCCTTTAAGCGTCAGAAAAAAAACGGTGCGATGCTGCTTGTGTGCAACCATTTATCCGCATACGATTTTATACACTTTTCATCGGCGATGTGCGGCGCGCCGCTCAACTTTGTCGTGGCGGAGAATATGATGTATTCGATGCCGATATTCGCAAAATTGCTCGGTTCGTACCACGCAATCATGAAAAAACAATATTTTGCCGATCTGGCATGTATAAAAAGCATAAAAAAATATCTCGATACGGGGATAAGCGTCCTGATTTGTCCCGAAGGAAAGGTATCGGCAAACGGGGTTACGGGAGCAATCGCGCCGTCTATTGCCCGACTTGTGCAATGGCTCGGATATCCCGTAGGCGTCATAAAAATGCAGGGAGCAAGCCTCGCCCGTCCGAAGTGGGCGTACAATTTGCGTTTTGTCAGAAGAGGGAGAGTCATCACCAATTGCGATATGCTTTTTACGCAAGAGGAAGCAAAGAGTTTGTCAAAAGACGATATCTATCGAAAAATTTGCGATGCGCTCTATCACAACGAGCATAAATGGCAGGTCGAAAACAGGATAATCTTCAAAGGCAAACGTTATGCCGAAGGTCTTGACAGGCTTTTGTATCGTTGCCCCAAGTGCGGAAGCGAGTTTGAAATGACGTCGAGCGGCAGTCATCTGACATGTACCCGTTGCGGAAACGATGTCGTTTACGGCTATGACGGAAGGCTCAGACCACAAGGGGACAGCGTTTGCCCGGAACGCATAGATTTGTGGTACGACGAACAACGCTCAAAGGCATGCAAAGAAGTGCAGAAAGATGATTTCAGTCTATCTAATACGGTCAATCTGTTTGTCGAAAACGAAAAAAACAACGGCTATCGCTTTGTCGCAAACGGCGTTCTGACACTTGACAAAAACAAACTCTGCTTCGATACCGATTGGCAGCAGAGGCCTGTCGGAGTGAAATCGAAATACGGAGTGAACAATATGTCGCTTGATTTCGATACGGAAAGCGGAATCGAACCTGTCGAAAACGAATTCAAACATGTCGAATTTGCCGTATCGAGGTGCGATACGGTTGCAAATTTGCCGGGAAGCGCAGTAGATATGTATGACGACAAACACGTGTACAGATTTATGTTTGACAAAGTTATGGCTGCGACAAAGTATGCGCTTTGCATCGAAGAAGCGTATAAACTCGGAAAAAAATAAAAAAACGAAATAAAATAATTCGAAAAAAAACCGTCTGTACAGGCGGTTTTTCTATGTCTTGAACGTCTTGGCGGCATTTGCTGTTGACAATTTTGTTTTGTTAATGTAGTATTATATTTGTATTCCTATATTCATGCGCGCCGCTGCGCGCATACGTGTAAGGTGAAAGTTATGAGAAAGAAAGTCAGTTTATTTTTGATTGCTATCTTGCTTGTCGTGCTTGCGATAAGCATGGTTGCGTGCAACAAGGGTGCGCAAAACGCAGGAAGGTTGCCCGGCGAAATCAATCCGTCGGACGTTATCGTTGACAACGGAGACGACGGTCCGATGACGACGCATCTCAAATTTTCCTTCCCCAAAGGCGTATCGTCCGTATTCAAGAGTTTGTACGTTGACGAATTCGATATTTCCGACGTTGAATATTGCGTCGTATATCTCAATACAAAAACCAACGCCACTACCGAGGGCATCCACGGCAATCTCTCCGAAAACATGCTCGAAACCGAGGACGACAGAGCAAACGTCAAAAAAGCAGGACATCATCAGATAAGAGTTAAGGTGGAAACGGGCAAGGACAGCGATGGCAATGCCGTTTATGCAAAAGGCTCGTTTGCTTTGCACTTGCAAGACAGGCTCGCTCCTGTCGAAAGGGTTACGCTCACGTTCAATCTTATGGACGGCGACAGACGCGCAAACGCATCGTTCGGCACGACTTCTCAAAACGGACAAACCGTCAGCGTCGGAGTGGACAGCGGAGTGAAAATCGCATCTTGGGACGAATTTACATCGACTTTCAGAATGACAATAGAGGACGAGGGCGAGGGAAAGCCCGCAAGAGCGCTTGAAAGCGTCAGCGTAAACAACAAGACGTACAGCGCAACCTCAAACAGTTTTCCCCTTACAATCGACAGTTCTTTCAACAACAAAACTTTCCAGACAAAATGGACCAACGACACCGTTAAGGTGACGTTCAATCTTGCCGTGCCGTCGGACGCTCAACTCGAAAGCGGCAAAACCAATCCTTTGGATAATCCCGAATTCAAAACAACGCAAACCGTGCGTCGTTCATACGGCAAAGCCGTTGCGCCGTCAACCGACATCTTCAATGTGTACAGCGGATATTATTTTGCGGGTTGGTATCTCGACAACGGCTCCAAAAAAGGCGTATGGGACGATGGCGACACGCTTTGGAATTTTGCAAAAACGGTCGGCACGACGGACGTTAATCTTGTCGCGCGCTGGACTATGAGAGTTTATTCGTATACGCTTTATTTGATGGGCGGTGAATTCAGAAGCGACATCGCAAACGCAAAAGCCGATGACGGCACGGAAATTTCCACCGATGCAATCGCAGCCGCAAAGGGATTTAGCGTAGTCAGTGCGACTTCATCGTTCGGCATCGAAAGCGAAAAACTCACGAGAGTGGATTTCAGCGGTTTTGCGTACAATCACAAGTATAGCGAATACGTCGCAAAAATCACCGTTTCGCCAAAAAAACGCGACGGTTCTGAGGCGAAGAGCGTTTACGTGAGGATTTCGCAAATCAAAGATTTGCTTGTAAAAGGCAACGGCGAATACGTCAAATTTGACGGAATTTACAACGACTATCAATGCCAGACGCTTTCGAATATGACGACCGTCGACGGCACAAGCGAAAAAGGCTATGTCAAGTGGGTGTTCAATGACACCGAAAATGCTCAGGAGCGTCTTGCAAGACTCAGCGCATATTACACCGAAGTCGTGTTCAAGGACGGACTGTCCGTCAAAGCGGACGGCTCTGTCTGCATCGATAAGATTGCGGACGAATCCGTGAGCGAACTCATCATCCCCGCCGAACTCACCTATCTCGGAGCAACTCGTCCCGTAAGCGAGATTTCGGCAAAGGCGTGCATGAATCTTAAAGCACTCACGAAACTCGACTTCTCGGAAGCCTCGAATCTCCAAATCATAGGAGAGCAAGCATTCGCTCATGCTCCCAACCTTAGGAATATAGTGCCTATCACGGACGATAAGAAAATGGAGAGCGTCGACAAAAACGTGTTCTACGGCTCCGAGTTTGAAAACAATTATTTCAAAAACAACAACGGCAAACAATTTATCGTAATCGGTAAGGTTTTGTACAAGTTTGTCGGACAGGAATACAACGACGGCGAAAACACAACCGTAAGGGCGGACCTTGTCAAGTCGCTTGACCTTTCCGGCGATTATTATCCTGCCGAAATACCGAATGCGGAAGCACTCAACACCCAACTTAAAGCGGTGACGATAATCGCAAACGGCGCGTTTGCAAATGTGCTTTCGCTCGAATCGATTTCGCTCGGCGACAATGTCCAAAAAATCGAAAACGGCGCATTTGCGAATCTTGAAAAATTTGCAACCGTCAATGTCGTAGCGACATCGAAACTCGCATATGTCGGCGAAAGCGCGTTTTCGGGTACATCGATGCTCAAAGAAACAAGCGGAAACTACAATTCGGGTTACAAGGCAATCGTCATAGGCAAAGTGTATTATCGCTTTATCGACAACGAAGCCACATCCACTCATATCCTTGAGGATATAGACCACATTGCTCCGCATGCTTTTGTCGGGTGCGCAAATCTGACATCTATCAATCTGGCGAATTGCAAACCTTTGTCTGTTGGCAAGGGTGCGTTTACAAGCACGAAGTGGATTAAAGACGCAACAGTGCATGCCAATGGTCTTGTCGTGATAGAAGGCGCAAGCGAAAAGTTCCTCGTTGAATACTTCGATGACGGAAAAGGAGCGAAAAACGTTGTCGTTCCGTCGCAAGTGACCTCAATCGGCGAAGAAGCGTTCTATCAATACGCAAACACGGTCAAAACCATAAAATTCGACAAAAACCTCAAGTATATCGGCAATTATGCGTTCAAGGGCGCAAGCGCGATGGAAAGCTTCATTTTCACAGATGTGGTGTTTGAAACAAACAAACTCGTCGGCGCACCGTACATCGAGAGTAATGCTTTTGCAGATGAAAATAACAAGCTCGTCAACAATGCCAAATTCTATTTGACAAAGAGTGTTCTCGACGCCCTTGACAAAATAAACAACAACCAAATCGAAACGGACGACAAGACAACGCTCGCATGGGCGCAACTTTACAGACTCAACAAAGCCAACTTTGTGGAAGAAAAGGTTGACAAGGTTTATATCAACACCGATGTTGTAAAAACCCTCCTTTTGAAGACGGAAACCGATAAGGACGCGTTTGAAACCGATTGCTTTAAGGGCAGCAATAAAATTCAGTCGGGACTTATCGTTAGAAACAACACCGGCGTCGATATTGTGAAAGACCTTGAGAAAACAGGCAACAACGTCCAAGTCATCACCGTTACACAGGGCGACGAAAAGTACGGAAGCCTCTATGAAGAAGGCGTGACGAAGTACGTTGTGACATTCACCTACAACGGAAGCACGGACGGCTGCCAAATCAATGTCGGCGACGAGCATTTGTATGTTGCCACGGTATACAACGCAATAAAGGGCAATCCGTCCTTCTACAACGGAGGAACAATCCCGTCAATCGATGTGACGGGCAGTGCCGACTACTATCTCACAGGCTTCGAAGGACAGCAGGAGGGCGAGTCGGAGATTCCGCTTTTCTACACTTCGTACAAGGGCGGCGGACATAAGTTCGTTTACACGGACATCGACGGCGTAAAGCACGAGCTTGACATCGCAAGGATAGAAGATTTTATCACAACAAGAACGACTGCCCAGTCAGAAGCGATTGTGACGATTGACTTCAACGAAATAGGAACATACAAGTTCAAATTCAAATACTCGGTCGAAATATCGCAAATCAAAGATATCGAGCAGGACGGAGCGATTTCTATCCCTCTCAACAGCAATGCGACGACTGCGTTTGCGCAATTCAAAGTGCGCCTCATCGGACAAGACGGCAATGTTACGCTCAAATCGCTTTCCACAGCCAACGGCTTCTCGTTGGTCGACGGCGCGGCGGTTGACACAAAGACGCTCGGCATCCACACTCTGAGAGTGAAATATGCGGCGGACGACGTTGTCGGCGGCATCAAAGAAATCAACATCGTCTACTTTGTCGTGTTGGAGTCGGACGCAAGCTTGTTCGAGTATGAATACGCAAGTCAACAAGAGATAGAGGTCGGAGGCGAAATTTACGCAGGTACGGCAAGGATTAGATCTTGCAAGGCGTCGAGTGCGGAAACAATCGTTTTGCCCACGACATGGACGGACGCAAACGGCGACAAGTATATCGTCACCGAACTTAGCAAACCGGGCTCCGCAGGTGCGTTTGAAGGTTTCAAGAATCTCAAAGCAATCTATCTCGGCGAAAACATCACAAAGATAAACGCAAGAACATTTGCAAATTGCGCATCTCTTGAAAACGTTTATACGGCACAAAAAGTCGACGCAAAATATGCAACGCTTGCGGAAACGAATTTCACAACAACGTTGGTTTTGGAAAACGAATCGGAAATCGTCTACAACGCAATTATAAGCAATCTCGACGGCGTTGAGTACGAACAAGTGCTGGCAATCGGAAGTCAATACACGATTGACGGAGCGAAAAAGGTCGTTTACAACATCGTCGGCACAGCCCCGCTCACCGTCAAAGACGGAACGGAAGTGTTCTTGCCCGACACGCTCACCAAGGACGCAACGCTCACCTATGAGAACGGAACGCCGCTCAGCGCAAACGTGTACTCGTCAAAGAGCAACGTTATGTTCAGGACGCTCACGTACGTCAATGACAAAATCGAATATATCGGCAATTCTGCTTTTGAAGGTACGACAAATCTCAAAGCAATCGACTTGTCACATGCGTCCAAGCTCTCGCATATCGGTACAAACGCATTTGAAAACAGCGGAATCGCGGCAATCGATTTGAGCGCAACCGTAATAAAAGAAATAAATATTATGACGTTTGCAAATTGCCGTTCCCTCAAAACCGTTGTGTTGCCCGCAAGTGTCGAAGTATTTTGCAACAGAGCATTCTACAACTGCTCCAAACTTGAAAGCATCACGGGCATTGCCGAAGTTAAGATCAGGGAAGGAGAGAATCCTTACGAAGGTTGCTTAGACTCTTTGATCAAGCCGAACACGAATTACATAAAATAATTTGTGGCAAACCATACAAAAAAAAAGACGACTGCGCTTTGCGGTCGTCTTTTGGTATATCGGCATAGCTCGCCTTTCGTTTTAGTGCTTAATAATCGGACATAACGGATGCAAGGCGGAGAGCGTTGTTCTCCGTCATCTCGGTTAAGGGAAGACGAAGACGCCCTTTGCAGTAGCCTTTGAGTTCCATTGCTTTTTTTATAGGGATCGGATTGACCTCGCAAAACAGAGCGGACACGAGCGGCAACAGTGCAAGTTGCATTTTTCTTGCCTTTTCAAAGTCGCCGTCCAGCGCAAAGTGCGTCATATCGCTCACAAATTTGGGATACACGTTGCTTGCAACGCTGATGACTCCGAGTCCGCCCATTGCCATTATTGGAATCGTGAGGGCATCGTCGCCGCTTATCACCATATCGGGACAAAGGCGCAAGCACTGCTCGATTTGCTCCATGTTTCCGCTTGCTTCCTTGATGGCAACGACGTTCTTGTGCTTGCTTGCAATATGTGCGAACGTTTCTGGCAGCATATTGACTCCCGTGCGAGAAGCCACATTGTAGCAGATAATAGGAAGACTTGTCGAGTCGGCAATTGCGCCATAGTGTTCGACAAGTCCTTTCTGAGTGCATTTGTTGTAGTACGGCGTAACCACCAAAAGTGCGTCTGCGCCGAGGTTTTGAGCCATGCGGCAAGTTTGTATTGCGTGTCTTGTGCTGTTTGAACCTGCGCCTACAATGAGCGGAATCCGCCCGTTTACTCTTTCGACGCATGTTCTTACGACTTGCTCTTTTTCTTTTTCGGACATCGTTGCAGGCTCGCCTGTCGTGCCAAGCGCAACCAGCGCGTCAACGCCGTTTGCGATTTGCATGTCGACGATATTGCCTATCGCCTGCACGTCCACTTTGTCATCTTCTGTAAAAGGTGTGATGAGTGCGGTGGCTGTGCCCTTGAAAATCATTTATGCCTCCAAAGCGTTTTTTATAAGCAGTTCCACAATCTGCACGGCGTTTGTAGCCGCGCCTTTTCTGATGTTGTCGGCAACCACCCACAGGTTTGCGCCGCTGTCTACGCTATCGTCCATGCGAATTCTTCCCACAAACACCTCGTCGTGATTTTCGGCGTCTATAGGGGTGGGATAAACGTTGTTTTTCACATCGTCCATAACGACGATTCCGGGGAAAGTTTCAAGTGCGTTTACAACGTCTTGTTTTTCGCATTTTTTACAGAACTCGACGTTTATCGACTCACTATGACCGTAGAACACCGGAACTCGTACCGTTGTTGCGGTTATGCGCAAGTTTTCGTCATGCAAGATTTTGCGCGTTTCGACAATCATTTTCCACTCTTCTTTGGTGTAACCGTCCTCCATAAACACATCGATATGGGGAAGCATATTAAACGCTATCGGACGAGGAAATTTCTTCGGGGGTTCGCCGTTTATTCCGTTTTTGAGGTCGTTGTATCCCGCAACGCCTGCGCCCGACACGGCTTGATAGGTCGAGTATACTATGCGCTTTATTCCGAATCTGTCATACAGCGGTTTTAGAGCAACCACCGCCTGTATTGTCGAACAGTTGGGGTTTGCGATTATGCCTTTGTTTTGTTTCACATCCTCGGGATTGACTTCGGGTACGACAAGAGGAACGTCGTCGTACATGCGCCATTGCGACGAGTTGTCAACGACGATTGCGCCCGCTTCTACAAATACGGGAGCAAACTCCTTGGATACGCCGCCACCTGCCGAGAAAAGCGCGAAATCGACTTTGCCTTTGAGCGAGATGACATTTTCTTTTGTAAGTTCGATGACAGTGTGTTCTTTCCCCATGAAATCTATTTTTTTGCCTGCACTTTTTGCGGATGCGAAAAGATAATAGTTGTCAACGGGAAGTTGCCTTTCTGCAAGGACTTCGAGAAATTTGCCACCAACCATGCCTGTTGCGCCTACAACGGCGACGTTAAATTTTTTCATATTGCCTCCATGCCCCTTATGTAGAAAAATTTAACACCGACACGGCAAGTTGTCAATAAAAAGCCACACGGTGAGCGTATTTTGACATGCAAAATCGCCGATTGCCGCTCCTTTACTAAACAATATATGAAATCAAACGATGTTGCGTTCTTTTAAGGGCAAATATATTTTTGCTATTTATTTGATATTTGCGAGGATATAATGTATAATCTATTTAATTATATAGTTTTGTAGGAGTGTATATGGCAAACAACAATCCTAATTCGGCTTATTCAGTGCCTCAGAAGCCCAAAAAACTTCTGCTTGGCAAACTCTTTACGGACGCACCCGTTCGCAAAGAACCCGAAGAACCTCAAAAAGTGCTTGTCGCAGGGCTTGCCGAAGCTCGCCCCGTAAAAGAATATCCCGAGTCGTTTATGGCAAGAGCGGCGGCGGTTATGCGCGGCGAATTTGCAACGCTGTTCAAAGCGACACTGTTTTTCTTGTTGTTCACGGCACCGTTTATTGTTATTTTTGCCTGGTTCTCGGGGTTTTTCGAAAATCTGGCAATCGGCGGAACATACAACTTTATGGGGGATATCGGCATCGGATTCCCCGGCGGCGGCGACAGTATCGCGTTGAGCGTCGGCAGTCTTTATCGCAACGTCAAAATGCCCGTTATGGCAATGTACGGCGCATGCTTCTTGTTCGGCTCGCTCGGACTTTCCGGTTTGTTCTATTGCGCAAAACGCAGTTATTATCAGGATTATTACAAAAACTGGGCAAAAACCTATTGGATGGGTTTTGCAAAGTATTGGTGGAAGTATCTCCTTGCAGGTCTTATGCTTGTTGTCGTAGGCCTTGGCATGGTTGAGTCGCTCATGTATCTTTTGCAGCAACAAGCACTCGGTACGGCAGGCGCAGGCGCATACTGTGCGGTTGTGTTCAGTTTTGTGTTCGGTGCGCCGCTTCTTCTCATTCCCGTTGTGATGATGGGGCTTTTCACCTCATACGAGCTTACTTTCGGTCAATGCTTCAAAAACGCAATCGTGCTTATCGCCAACAACCTTTTGAGCATTCCTGCCGTTGCGCTCGTAAGCGCACTTCCTCTCGGACTTTGCGCCGTGAACAATATGCTCGGCATCATCATCTACATCGCAATGGCTCTTGTCGGCACAACGTTTATGGCACTTTGCTGGATTGCCGTGGCGTCAAGAGGTATGGTCAAGTGCCACAACCGCAAAGAGGACGAAGCAAAAACCCAAATGGCGGAACAAAGAAAAGCCGCAAAACAAAATCCGTATATCAACGGCAGCGTTCAGGGCGCACAAAAGAAGAAGGCAAAACAAGCCGTGCCTTATCAAAACCCGAAGAAGAAAAAGAAAAAATAATGGCGCAAATCATTGGATTTAATCTTTCTCCAGAGGATTATCTCAACCTTGCGGACAACGCTTTCAAAGACGGTGAAACCGAAAAAAGCATAGCTTATCTCGACAAGGCACTCTCGATCGATGAACGCTTCAGCGAAGCGTCGATTGCGCTTGCAAACGTATATGCGGCGCTCGGCGCTTTTGAAATATCTAATGCGACTCTCTATAAGGCACTTGCAACTCATCCTTGTGTCGACGACAGAGATCGCATTTTTTATCAATTGGCAATGAATTTTCTCGACGTCAATCTTCCCGATGTCGCAGAGTATTATTTGCGCGACATCGCCGAGGCGTACGATTTGCAACTTCCCGAGAATATGGGCGAATCCGCAAGCGATGCGCAAGAAGGCGGCTTCAAAGTCGTTTATCCCAAAGGCGAAGACTATTATGAAATGCTCATAAGCAGGGCATACGAACTTGTCAGGGAAAGGAAACTCGACGAAGCCATCGCTCTTATGGACGAGGTGGATCCCCGTTCGAAGTCAAAAAAAGCGGCAAATCATATCGTGCTTGTGTGTCTGATGATGAAAAACGACATCGATTCCGTCATCGCAAACGCTCAAAAAATGCTTGCGGAGGACGGCGACAATCTTGCGGTCAAATGCACGCTCGCAACGGCGTATTTGATGGAAGACAAACTTGCCGAGGCATATGCCGTGCTTGACCAGATACTTGAAAAAGACTACACGGCGATGGACGAAATCCTCATGATTCTGCCCATTCTCGTCAATATGGAAATGCACGCGGAAGTGGTGAAGTATACAAGAAAAGTGCTTTCGGCTCTTGACCTTCAACCAAACACGATGATTTGGCTTTCGCAAGCACTTTACAATCTCGGGCAAAAAGAAGAAGCGCGCAAAGTTATGCTCAAAGTGCGCACTATTTTCGGTGAATACTCGCCTGCGGACTACTTCTTGCAACTCTACAAGCAAAATCCCGACAAGGTTGCATATTCTATGAATTTGCCGTATGTGGAAAAAATCGCGCGATACAAGGATCTGGATAGATTTTTGAAGATGGCGCCCGTTGATGTCCAGCTCACCGTCGACACATACAACGAGCAGAGCGAGCATATGAAAAAACTTCTCGAATGGGCATTTTCCGACGACAATGAAAATTTGAAATTGCTGCTTGTGGACAAATTGGCGTTTGTCAATTCACAGTGGGTGGACGACTTTTTGCGCCGTCAACTCATATCCGTCGATTTGTCTTTTGACCTGATGAGCCGAGTGTTGTTTTGCCTCGTGCGGGAAAACACGTTCCGATTCCGATTCGACGTGGTTGCGCAGGACAGATTCAAGAGCATCGACATGGTGTTTCCGAATGCGTTTTACAAACTCAACGGTGTGCTTCACGGCGCAATAGGTTATTGCGTGTCGGACATCGTTTATACCGATGAGGAGCCGAATATGTATCTTGCAACGCTCACAAATATCGTCAACTCGATAGTGACGGTTGACGACAAAGGCAAGTTGAAGTACTCAAAGCCGAGATACATGAAGATTTCCGCAATGCGAAGCACGCGCACTCTCATAGGCGTGTTGCTGTGCAAGGTTTATGAGGATGACGCCGACGATATGCGAACTCAGACAATCGAACGCTACAACCTCAATGAAAAGACTTTCGATAAATATTATAAGATAATTTTCGGAGAAGACGATGCAAGAGAATAACGAAACCCCGACGTCCGACGTCAAAACAAAAGAAGAAATGCAAAAGATGCTCGACGTTCTTTTGAACGAGGATTTGCCCTATCATCAAAGGCTGGATGCGTATGAGTATCTCATGGAAGATTGCGAGCCTGTGCTTGATAAAATGATAGACAAAATCTATACTCTCGAAGGCGAAACAGGCAAAATGCTCATGGAAATCCTTGCCGAATACAAAGCTAACAAAGCCATATTTATGGGACTTGTCAGTTATCTTTACAAAGGCGAGGACGTCGCGCTTTTTGCAAGGCTGATAGGCTCTTACGGCGACGAGCAAGGCGTAGAGGTTCTCAAAACGTTTTGCGAGAATTACGAGCCGAATTACAATGAGTATATGGAATTGCGAAACGCCGTTGAGGAACTGGGAGGGGATTTCGATTTGAAGCAGGATTTTTCAGACGACCCGTTTTACCGTTTTCTCAAAGGATTGGACGAAAGCGATGACGAAAGCAGAAAATCACCGTTTGAGGACTACTTCAAGCAAAATCACACACATTGCGACGATGATTGCGATGACGATTGTGATTGCGACGACGAGTGCGATTGCGATGATGATTGCGAATGTCATCACCATGACTGTGACGATGACGAGTGTGATTGTCATCATTGCGACTAAAAGAACAAGTCAAGTCTTTTTGCACGCCCGACGGCGTGCTTTTCTTTTTGTTTTTCATACTCTGAATCGAGTGTACGATAAGTCTTGCGACAACGATTGCAAAGAGTATAACGCCCAATATGCTGTTGACGGGGTAGAGTGTATCCACGATATTGCCAAAGCCGAAAAAGCTCAACGGATACGCAATCAAAAGGCAAAAGAAAACAATGAACGCCTTGTGTTTTTCATCTCCCAAAGAATGAAGTTTTGCACTGCTCAAAAGACATGCCGACACCCTGTCGCTTACGATTTTCAGAGAGGACACAAGCGTTGTGAAAATCGCGCCGGCAATCAAGACGCCGCATGCAAATTTGAGATGTAATTGCTCGGAAATTGCCAAAACTGGCATTAAACTGTCGTTTTTGTCGGATAAAACCACCGTTTGAAGCATAAACAACATTCCAAACAAAAAAGCGCATATCATAATGCAGCTCAAAAAGATTTCTTTATAGCTCAGGTTTTCGCCTTCTTCGGATATGATGACGCCGCCGAGAAGCACGTCCAATCCGCTATACAGAACGGGCTTTGAAAGAGAAAACGGCAAAGAAGATTCGCCGGACGGAAGTTTGAAAAAAACAAGAGCTATGCAAAGCACGATAAGGGGAACGACAACGCTGTTGAGCAAGCGTATTTTTTCAATGCCCAACACAACGACTACTCCGCCGAGTATTGTCATTGCAAGACCGAATGCAAGGGGAACACCTGTCATGGATTGCATGATAAAATCACCGCCCGCAAGCATAGCGCAAAGAGAAACGCTTGCCGCAAAGAATATCCCTGCGTTTACTGTTTTGCCTTTCGGCATAAGCCCTTTTTTTCCCGCAATAAGAAACAAAGCGCAAATAAGCGACATAAATACCGACGAAATCGCCACGTTCAGCGGTGACGATTTGCCGAAGAAAAGCGCAATTTCGCGTCCGGAAGAAAAACCTGCGCCGATTGCCGTACCAACGTATAACGCTGCGGTTTTGAATGATTTTTTCACGATGAAAGTTTATTGTTCAATAGAAGAAAATATGCAAAAATCGCAAAAAAACACGCAATTTTGCGTGTTTTTAATTGTTTTTTCGCCCAAAAAAAGCAATCGATTCAGATTGAATTTTGTATATTGTTCCGTTGAAACCGCAACAATGAAATTATCCGATTTTTGCCACTCCGCTTGCAATGGCGGCATCTTTTACGGCTTTTGCGACCGCTTGAACGACTCGCTTGTCAAACGGTTCGGGAATTATATATGTTTCGTTCGGGTTGTCGATGAGAGAGGCAAGCGCATCGGATGCGGCAATTTTCATTTGCTCGTTGATGTCGGTTGCTCTTGCGTCGAGCGCACCTCTGAAAATGCCGGGGAAAGCAAGCACGTTGTTGATTTGATTCGGCAAGTCGCTTCTGCCGGTTGCCACTATTTTGGCACCTGCTTCTAGGGCAAGTTCGGGATTGATTTCGGGGTTGGGATTTGCCATCGCAAAGACAATGGGATCGGTTGCCATAGAGCGTACCATGTCTTGTGAAAGTACGTCTTTTGCGCTCACTCCGATAAAAGCGTCGGCATCTTTTACGGCATCGGCAAGCGTGCCTTTTATGCCTCTTGGATTTGTGTGTTTTGCGAGTTCGTTTTGTGCAAAGTTGAAGTTGTCGCTTTCATCGATTATGCCGAGTCTGTCGCACACAACAAGGTCTTTTGCGCCGAGCGACAGCAAGAAGTTTGCAATCGCAATACCTGCGCTTCCTGCGCCGTTTATAACCAAACGGGCAGTTGATATATCCTTTTTGACAACTTTAAGTGCGTTTTTGAGCGCAGCTGCAAGGACTATTGCCGTGCCGTGCTGGTCGTCGTGAAAGACGGGAATGTCGCAAAGTCGTTTGAGTTTTTTCTCCACTTCGAAGCAACGAGGCGCGGCTATATCTTCAAGATTTATACCTCCGAAACTCGAACTGATATTGTAGATTGTAGACACGATTTCATCGACGTTTTGAGATTTTATACATATGGGGATTGCGTCTATTCCGGCAAACTCGTGAAAAAGCACGCACTTGCCTTCCATAACGGGCATACCTGCCTCGGGGCCTATGTTGCCGAGTCCCAAAACCGCGCTACCGTCGGTGATGACGGCAACCGTATTCCAACGTCTTGTCAGAGAGTAGGACAAATCCTTGTTGTCTTTGATTGCAAGACAGGGCGCGGCAACTCCCGGCGTGTAGGCAAGCGACAAATCCTGCTTGTTTTCCACTTTCGCTCTTGAAACGATTTCGAGCTTGCCTTTCCATTCATAGTGTTTTTTCAAAGATTCCTCGGAATAGTTCATAAAAATCTCCGTTCTGTTTGATAAAATCAGTTTACATCAAATGCCTTGAATTTGTAAACCGATTAAGGTATAATCGAGGCATGAAAACGATAACTTACAGCCAAGTCGCAACCGCAATCGAACAACTTGTCACTGCATGCAGTGCCGTCACGCCATCGTGCATAAGCGCGATGCAATCCGCACTCGAAAAAGAGAGCAATCAAAATGCAAAAAACGCAATCGATATTCTTTTGGACAATGCCGCTCTGGCAAAAGAAAAAGGGCTTGCCGTGTGTCAGGACACGGGTATGGCGGTGTTTTTTGTGCGGCTGGGGCAGGACGTGCACATAGAGGGCGGACTTCTTACGGAAGCAATCGACGAGGGCGTCAGAGTCGGATATGCAAAAAACGGCTACCGCGCAAGCGTGCTTGACCCGATAACGAGGAAGAACACCGGCGACAATACGCCCGCAATCGTGCATATCGAGCTTGCGCTCGGTCAAAACCTCGAAATTACATTTTTGCCAAAGGGATTCGGCAGCGAGAATATGTCGAGGCTTTTTATGCTCAAACCCTCTCAAGGATTGGACGGAGTGAAAGATTGCATTGTACAAGCGGTGAAAGACGCAGGTGCAAATCCTTGTCCGCCCGTAATCGTGGGCGTGGGTATAGGCGGCACGGCAGAAAAGGCGATGGAAGTTGCAAAAGAACAACTTCTGCGAGAAGTGGGCGCGCCGTCCGACGACGATACCATTGCCTATATGGAAAAGGAAGTGCTTGACAGAATAAACGCACTCGGAATCGGTGCGCAAGGCTTTGGCGGAGACACGACTGCGCTTGCGGTGCATATAGGCAAATTTCCGACTCATATCGCCGCGCTCCCGGTTGCGGTCAATATTCAGTGCAATGCTATGCGCAAATCGAGCGTGATATTGTGAGGTAAATATGGAATATAGATTGAATACGCCTCTTGACAAAGCCCAAATCGCCGGACTTCGCGTCGGCGACATAGTATATATCACGGGCAAACTGCTCACGGGCAGGGACGCGGCGCACAAGCGCATATTTGAAGCGATAGGCGAGGGCAAACCTCTGCCCGTCGAGATAAAGGGACAGGCGATCTACTATGTCGGCCCGTGCGAAAAGGACGGCAAAGTGCTGTCGGCAGGGCCTACCACCTCTATGCGTATGGACGCATACGCGCCCCTATTGTATGACGAGGGCGTGGTTGCAACCATTGGCAAGGGTGACAGAAACGAGGATGTATACGATGCGATAAAACGTAACGGCGGCGTGTATCTTGCCGCAATCGGCGGTGCGGGCGCATTGTACGCAAGCAAAATCAAAAGCTCGAAAGTGCTTGCTTATCGCGATCTCGGCACAGAGTCGATACACGAGTTTGAAGTGGAGGATTTTCCGTGCGTCGTGGCAATTGACAGCAGAGGAGAAAGCGTGTATAGGGCAAGGTGATATGCACGCAAAGCGTGCGTGATATTGTTGCCCGTGGCAACAGTGATATTTGCGCTTTGCGCAAGTGATATTGCAACTTTGTTGCAGTTGTGGGTGGGACACCCACACCCGAACGGACGCCAATGAGGCACTGTGCGAAAGTACGAAAACATACAAAATATAAATTGTGTCGTTTATTTTGGGCGGTTTGTCGTTGACTTTGTACGGCTACCGCCATAGAATATAAATGTAGCAAATCTATTTCTTGGGTGGGTTTATCCCAACCGGTGGTGATGCCGTCTTGAACGGACAAGTCCAACAGCCCCAACAGCCGATGCGGTGAGATTCCGCAACCGCCTGTAAAGTCAGACTGGGAAGGAGTAGTGCGCAGGCAAGAAGTCTGCACGTCCTTCTCCGCAAAAAAACGGAGATTTTTTTATGAAAAAACAAGGAAAATTCACAATCAAATTTATTGCCTACACAGGCATGATGACAGCAATCGTATACGTTGCAACGCTCATAGGAGTGTCTACGCCGGTTGCAAATTTCAACATCGGCGACGGTGCGATATTGATAACCGCCGCGCTTTTCAATCCGATTACGGCAATGATTGCGGGCGGCTTGGGCGCATTCCTCGCCGACCTTACCACATACCCCGTGACAATGCTTTATACGCTTGTCATCAAGGCAATCGAAGGCTTGCTTGCAGGCATAGCGTTCACGCTCATTTACAAGTGGTTTGACAAAAAAGAGAATCCCTCAAAACGCGACGTCGCTCTAAAAATCGTGTTTGCGGCGCTGACGTGCATAGTATGCACAATGCTTATGGCGGTGGGGTATTACATATGCAAAGCGTTTATGTACGGCACGCCCGAATCGGCGTTGACCTCGCTTCCGAAAAACGTTTTGCAGGCGGTTGTGTCAACTATAATAGCGGTGCTTGTTTTGTACGCCGCGCGCCTTGAAAAGATGCGCTCTAAAACGCAACTCGTGCTGAAAAAAGTCGCTGAAAAACCTAGCGATTCGACAGCGGCTTCTTGCGATGAAAACACCGACGAAAAAGACGATCGAGAAGAATAATCAAAAAACAAATATTTGCTACAAATGACAAAAACAACGCTTTATCATTGCGTTTTGCATAGATAAAGCGTTGTTTTTGTGTTGAATGAGAAGTGAATGCTTTTGCATTCTATAAGAGTGAGAACGCATACTTTGAATTGAATTTCCCCCTTCCTCACGTGTTTCCCCAACCGCCGTTCCCCCTTGAAAGGGAACCCACGGCGTACGCTCCGCGTGGGGACACACTCGGCTCTCGCATAGATAGGGGCATTTCTCTCATTATGCCACCGTCCTTTTTGCGCCGGCTACGCAACAACATGGCGCAGTCGGACGGTACAACCGGCAAGCTCGGCGCTCGCTACGGTCGTCGCCTTGCGACTCCAATTCCGTCTTCGAACAGGCACATTCCGTGTATAAGAACGCTTCAATAAGTTTTGTGAAAACAGGTTAGGCCTGTAAGAGTGTGCCAAAACGATGCATAACGAGAAAGAAGCATCCGAATGGCAACCCTAATTTACCGATCGTAAATGAGTTGTCAGACGGATGCCTCTGACAAAGTTAGGCGCGCTTTGGCGCACTCTTATTCTATCAAGTTGTCGTAGATGAGAGAGTACGTGGTCGAAGCCTTGTCAACCCAACTCTTGTAGAGGTATTTTGCAAGTTGGCGATTGGCGACGACCAGTTTGAGTTCCATAAGTGTGGTGATGTCGTTGTTGATGCGCATAATCACGGTATAAGTGCCGTCGGCGTTTTTTGAATAGTCGCAAAAATACGATTGGCGTTTTTTGAAACGCATACGGTTTTCGCGCGCATACTCCACGATTTCGTCACGGATAGACGACGGAATTTTTGTGAAGAACAGCGACAAACAACTCACGCCGTCCTGCGTGATGCCCAACATGTCGCTTTTGGGAACGCGGTAGACGAGGTTGGTGTCCAAAAGCTCCGCCAAATACTGTTTGCACTCCATATACGTCAGCCAGTTGTTGTCGGACGAGCAGATGTCGAGAAGCGTTGTTTCGGCAAGCGGAATCGCCATTTTGTCGAATACGAAAAGGATGACAAGTTTTTGCACCTTGCTGTCAAGAGTTTGATTTGAGCCGAGACCGTCTTGTACGTATTCCATGATTCCTCGAAAAAATGCAAAATCCGCTTTTGCTTGCACA
The DNA here is from genome assembly GCA_934233745.1 of uncultured Clostridia bacterium. Lineage (GTDB taxonomy): Bacteria > Bacillota > Clostridia > Christensenellales > CAG-917 > CAG-475. The sequence continues at coordinate 147,643 of CAKQGN010000004.1, read as the reverse complement.
TTTTATGCAATGCGGATGCGATACTCAATATTACATTGAAAACGCTGCGATTTCAAGCGTAAATGCAAAAATTTTGTCGAAATACAATTTGTTGTAGTGTAGACGGGGATGAGGCACAATAGTGGTGCGGCGTTGCCGCAGTGATATTACTCCTGCGGAGCAGTGATATGCACGCAAAGCGTGCGTGATATTGTTGCCGTTGGCAACAGTGATATTTGCGCTTTGCGCAAGTGATATTGCAACTTTGTTGCAGTTGCGGAAAAAATGATATCACTTCGTGATGATATCGTGTGTTGCACGGTGATATCGCACTGTGTGCGATGATATCCAAACAATGTTTGGATTGCGGATAAACGAAAACTTATTCGAAGCGTTATTATACACGGAATGTGCAACTTCAGAGACGGAACACGAGCCGCAACGGCGGCGAGATAGCGAACGCCGAGCTTGACGGATAGTACGAGAATGCGTGGCATTCTGTTGCGTAGCCGCCACGCAGGCGAAGTGGCATAATGAAAGCATTGTCCCTATTTATGCGAGTGCTGAGTGTGTCCCCCACGCGGAGCGGACGCCGTGGGTTCCCTTTTAAGGGGGAACGGCGGTTGGGGAAACACGTGAGGAAGGGGGAAGTTGTATTTAGAGTGCTAAACGCTCAACTCTTGTAGAGGAAGAACAAACACCCAAAGTGGCAATCGCCACTTTGGGGATTCCCGCGCTGTCGCTCGGAATGACAAATGGAAGATTTGGAATATTCCACTTGCGTGCAGAGCACGCCAACACCAAGCAAGCACTCGCACGGAATTGGGGTTTGAGTTTTTGTCTCTCTCGTTTTGAGAGTGAAGAGTGGTTGCGCGGTAGTGATTGTGAGAACAAGCGAGGCTCTCGGCAATACGCAACTGCGTGTTGCCGTTGCCTCAGCGCCGTTTGAACAATAGGTATTGACAATATTTTCGAATTCGTGTAATATTGTAGATGTATAGAAAATTGCGTGCGTATACGCGCGATGAGAGTGTATACACGCATAACACCAAACCCGAGGTGGATATTATGAGAAATGGCAACAAAACAAGACAACTACTCTCGCTTGCAAGAATCTTTGTGCTTGCGCTTTGCTTCACGCTGGTCTTTGCTGCTGCGCTGATTGTATCGGACGACGTCATTGCCGACAACAATTCAAACAACATTGCAAATGCTATTACGGTTAATTCCGGTGGTTATGTTCCTTATGATTTGGGAATCAACGCATCGTCTTTTTCGTACTCTACTACGTTAAATGGCTGGGTTTTTGAAAGAAGTTTGACGGATATAAGTTTGAGCGCTGATGAGGCAACGGGCAGCGTCAGTGTTTATAAACCGGAAGACACTGATGTTAATGTCACGATCAGCCCTAATGGCAATAAATATATTGTCAAAGCACATGACAAAGCCACATTGTTTATGTCGATTAGGTCACGTGCTATTTTTGACGTAGGAGATTTTGTAAAACATATTCTTAATGACGGCTTATGTACTGTCAAAGTTACCATTAATGCGACAGTAAATTACAATAATGGCGGAAGCAATAGACAATCAGGCTCTCTTGCCATTGCGAAACTTGCACCGGCCTCGACCGATGAACCTCGTGACCCTTACAGTGAAACGGTCACACTCACAAAAGATAAACAATATGTGGCATTTGAAACGTATATCACGCAAAAAGCTGCAGGTTTAGGTACTGCCATTGAGCAAGAAATTGTCTTTAATTCCATAAAGATTGAAATTATTCACGGAAACAAGGATGGGGCAGGTCCGATTGTTACAACCAAATACGACGGTATTGCAGGTGCGGAAAATATCAATAACTATGCGCCATATATCACCAACACTTATGCTGCGGAAAACATATCGAAATTCCCCCTTTATTATGATTCGATAAAGAACAAACTCAAAACCGATTCTATCGTCAACGGTTCGGGTACGTTGGCATCTTACACCAATAGTTTTGCAGGCACTATACCGGGCACAAGTATCGGTTATTACAAATTTGCTCAAACCGAATTTGTCGATACATTCAACTATACAGAGCACGCTACGTTTGAAGAGGCCATTATGGGATATGGCGCAGATGCTCCGAAATATGTCGGTATCGGAGACAAAGTTCCAAACATTGATTCGTCGGGCAACCTAACTTGGCAAAACGTGCCGACGTCAATTTCGCCAGACGGTGTATATCAGTGCGCCTCGGGGCTTGCAACCGTGCAAGTGGGCAACACGACGTTTAATTTGTCAAATGTAGGAGACGTGAATGCTCTGAAAGAAATAAAGGTCACCGACACCGATGGCGAAACGTCCACTGAAGTTTCCGTCGGCTATGCCAAGGTCACAAAGACGAACAGGGCAAGAGTTGTCGTGACAGTGTACTTGACTGCAAACTGCAAACTTAAAACCACCGTCACAGACAACGGCGGTGACCTTGTCAACACCAATATCACCGTGTCGGGTATCGATACAAAAGCCCCCGACACCACAACAAGCACGGGCATCAATTTGTCAAGCGACAACTTTATGAATACCGATGCAACGACGTTGGCTTGGTTGCGCCAAAACGGGTTGGACGCAAACGGGGATTTTGAACTTCTCGAGGAGAAAGACGCAAACTATTCTCCGTATTTGTGGTTCTACACCGTCAACAGAGCGGACAATCTTGCAGCGCTCAATGCAATAGACAAAACGACTTTTGCCGATTACAACGCGGTGAAGGCTGCAGGCATTCAACCGATTGCGGTAGATGGGTTGTATGGCTTCTATTACGATTTTAAAACAGGAAAAGCAAGGACCATAGACGGCAAAGTCAGCCAAACAAGCGTCATCAAAAGCGGCGATGGCTATGTGCAGAATATAGAAACGGGACACGGGTATTATAGATTTACGTTCTATACATTCGATCTTGCAGGCAATATGGGCGAAGTGAAGTCCTACTATGTCAAAGTGGACTATGATACTCCGACCTATACGCTTGATTTCTCCTATGACAAAAACGGCACTCAAACGAGCATCACCGCAGCCGAAAACGGCAAGAAGTGGGCAACGGGCGACGTGACGCTCAAGTTCACGCTTACAGCAGGCGGTTTTTCGGGATATACATTTAGGTTTAACGATGTATTTGACGCATTGCACGCTCTTGTGTTCAACGGAGCAGGAGAGCACAATGGCGATGTATATGTTCCGACAATGTTGAAACATATTCAGGACGGTTCGAGCAGTGCGGTTGCCGACAATAAAGTCGAGATGATGATTGGAGGAGTAAAAGTCACCATAACACTATCTGAAGTTGACAATAAAAATGTAATTACATTCAAGGTGCCGTCGCCAACGAAAGAATCCGGTATGACATTCTATGAGTGGGTTTCTATGTTCACGGCATATGAAGGTCAGTTTGACGATATCGGCGATATCGATTCTGAGGCAATCGATTATACCGAAGCCGTATGGAGCGATGGAGTGAAAGTCCTCATCGACAGCATCGCTCCGATTGCGCCGACTTTTTTTGAAGAGGAAGAGGCTTTCCTCAAAGATTTTGACGATTATGTGCTTCCGACATCGAGAAATTGGTTCCATTCAGCAAAGTACGAGTTGCCTGTCAAGCTTGCATTCAGCGATTCCATCACCGCAACCGATTATGTGAACGGACTCAAAATTCACTATGGCGTGAAAGTTGTCAAAAACAAGGAGGAGCTTGAAGCATTTGCGGGCAAAAACGTCGAAAACAAATATAGAACCGCAATCGATATTCAGAAAGAGTTGGGGCTTGACAGGTACATTATGAAAAACGGCGACTCCCTTGTCGGCGACGCAACCGATTTTGAACTTCAACTTCTGCAAAACCTCAACGCAGGTATGCGACTTATCTACGTTTGGGCGGAAGACCAGGCGGGCAACGTATCCGAACTCAGCAGATACTACGTGCTTGCCGACGCAAACACATATTCGGTTTCGGCGGCGGTAAAGGGCAATTCGATGCTTGAAAACGGCTTTGCGACCCTTGCGGTTACGGATGCGGAAGGAAATGTCGCAACGACAATCAGACGTGGCGAAACGCTCCTGTTCAATATCGGACTCGCAAACACGTATGTTCCTTTCAAATTCACTCAGAACGGCAATGTTTTGCTTGAAAATTACACTAAGGATCAGGTGTGGAACACAATCGAAAACTCAAACACGGGCTATATCGACGCGCAAGGTTATGCAACAGTCAGATTTACCCTTGACGATTTCGACAACCTCTCCGACCTGAACAAAACAAACAAATTCGAGCTTTCGGCAAGAAAGGTCATCACTTACAATTACATCAACAGCAATATAGGTTACACCGCGGCTCCGACCGACGTGTCATCTGCCGTGGTCATTCCCGAATACGAAAGCGCAAAGAGTTCGCTCGTGTATCGTTTTGTGGACGCCGAAAACAATTTGCTTTATGTCAAAGATGACGGCGAAACAACTATAGACATAAACGAAGCGGCGCGCGATACAAGCGGCAATCCCGTCTATTTTGTCCCGACAAAAGTCGGAAACTACTATGTGAGAATCTATATTCCCAAAGAAAACGACAGCTTTATCACAAGCGATTTTGCGATGAATGAGAGCGGCGAGCAATTGTTTGAAGCGCGCGCATACAACATCATCCGAGGCAAAGCGGTTATCACCGTAAAACCCTCGACAAGCAAATTCGGCGAGTCGGCGGCAAACGTGCTTGCAATGCTCGATTTCGATGTGACCGGCATCGATAAGGCGAAAATGGCAAGCGAGAATATTTTTGTCAATCTCGTTCTCAAAGAGGCAACTCCTGCCGCGGGCGAAACATTCAATGTCGGCAACTACACCATAGTCAACGGCAACGACGATTATTCGGCGGCAACCAACTATGATGTTACTTTCCGCACGGCAATCCACAGCGTCACAAGACGCCAGGTCGTGATTGACGCATGGGGCGCAAGCAAGGCGTTCGGCGACAGCGATCCCGAATTCAAATTCGGCGTGGAGCTTGCTCAGTTTGCAAATCTTTACAAGAGTGAGGATCAAATCGTTGCCGATATATTCAAAGGATATCGCAAAGACGATGAGACGACCGAAAGCGGATATGCGCTTTATTTTGCGGACGGCAGAATAACCCGTGAACCCGTTGAGGGCGTCGGTCAATACGATTTCGACGCAAACGCGGCGTTGTTTGACGTCGATGAAAACTATTCGATCCTCGTCCAAACTGCAAAATATAAATTCACAATCGAAAAACGCATCGTCAAACTCGACGTAAGCGGGCAATCAAGCGTGTTCCCGTTCGGAACGGATGTCAACACCGTAATCGGAAACATCGCTCCGACATACAAGATTTCGGCAAAAGACATGGTTGTCGCAAGCACAGTCGAAGCGTTGTTTGCGGACGGAGCAAAACTCGCACTCGCAGGGGCGGGAACGGAGTTCACGGCAGAAGACTATTCTGCCGCATATAAGTATGCCATAGAGCTGAGCGGAAAACTTACTGACGGCAACGTTGAAATTCAACTTGACGAAACCGGCGCGGAATATATCGTTTACGTGACCAAACAAAGCGCAATCGTCATCAAAGTTAAGGACGGCGTAAAATATGAGTTTGTTTACGGATTTGCCTGGGGTGACGATACCCTCGCGTTCGATTCGGAAAAATTCGACGTTCAAGGCACTCCGAGCGGCGACTATACCGCAGTAAGATGGACGGTTGAAGGCGTTGCGAGCGGCGAAATTCTCCATGCGGGCAAATATGTGTTCAACATCGTCGGCGCAAAACTCTATAACGGTGAAACCGCCCTTGCGGACGCAGTGTTCGTCGAACCTGTCACCGTCACCGTAAATCCCGCGACAATCGTTGTGAAACCGACCGCTCAAAAACTCTCCAAGGTCTACGGAGAAGAGGACGGCGTGTACAAAATCGGGTTTGAAATCGTCTCCGTCAACGCTCAGAACATAGCAAAAGACGGCACATACGCGTCAATTGCGTACAACGACATTCTTGCCCAGATCAATGGTGCGTTTATCAGAGCAATCTACAAAGATTCGACAAGGGTGAGCTTTGCAAGCAGGTACGACGACGCAACCGATTCGACGGGTGCAATCTTCAACACCGACGGCAGATATTACGGCTTTGCGGTAGGCACGGCGTTCGGAAGCAAAAATCCCGACTTCACGGTTGAAGCAAATGTCGATTTGACGCAAAAACTCGCAATCGAACAAAGAGTCCTCAATCTTTCCACAAAAGATTTCGTCGGCGTTGGCAAAGCATACGACAACAACACCAACGTCTACTACAACGGCGTGAAACGTTATGATTTGACATCGTTGTTGGCACTTGCAACCGATGACGTGCTTCTTCAATCAAACGCAAATTACGACAGTGCGGAAGCAGGCTCGAGAAGCATAACATTCGATACGCTTTCGCTTTCGGGCGCACAAGCGCACAACTATAAACTCGGTACAATCACAAACGATGGCAACGGTACGACTCTAAACGGCGCAACGGGCGGATTGAGCGTGCAAATCGATGAGACAACCACAGTCACGATTATCTACATCGACAATACAAGCGGCAACAACATCATCATCTCGGCAGGCGTCATCGCTTTGCTCAAGACCGACGTCAAGATATCCAAGCAATACGACAACACCAAGAACCTCGCTATCGACAATATTTCGTTTGTATCCGGAGCAGGCACAAACTCGCTCACAGGAGCAACAAAGACGTTGATTGCAGAGGAGAGCGATTCGTATACGGGCAGTGCGGTCAATTCCAACTATGTTGTAAACGTTGCGGTGTTCTTTGAGTTTTCAAAACCCGAAGCAATCGATGTCAAGACGGACGGAATCTATGAAAATTCGGACATCATAATTTCAAAAGGCGTTACGTACAACAACAAAATCGGCATCAAAATCGTGTTTAAGAACATGCCTGCGTCAATCACGAAACGCATTCTCGGCAAAAACAGCTTTGAAACGCTTGCCGCAGTCAATCGCGATTACAACACGCAAAAGGACGTCGACATGACTTATACGTTCAGTCAAAATGCGCTTGCCGAAGGCGATACGGCTCAAACCGTAGGTTTGAAACTTGCGGGTGCTGCGTCAAAGGCAAATGCGGGCACTCATTCGGTCAGCATTTCAGGCTTCAGCGTTCTTGACAACAATTACGACGTAGACATCAATGCAATCAACACCGCATACACCGGCATCTACGTTGAAATATCCAAGGCAAGACTCGTGCCGAACGTGAAGTTTGCCGACAAGGAATACGACGGCACAAGCAGCGTCACGGCGGAAAACAACAACGGCACGTTTACCTCCGTACAGTATGCGACCAACCTTGCAGAAGAACTCAAGAAGTTCTCATATGACGCAAGCAAGGTTAAGTTTGCTCTTTCTCTGAACGGACAAGAAGATTCCAATGTCGGAGCAAACGGCAAACACAACGTCATGATCGGCGGGCTCGAAGTCACGTTCAGCGGCACCGCAGCCGAAAAAGAACAAATGCTTCAAAACTATGTCCTCGACGGTTCGAGATATAGCAAAGTCGACAACAAATATAACAAAATCAACGCTTTGCAAGAAGGCGTTATCGACGATTTCGAACTTATCGACGCCGTGAATATGAGCAAAAAGAAAGTCCAGCTCATCGTCAACGACTTCGACATCAAGGACAAAATTTATGACGGCACGACAAGCGCAAGCATAACAATCAACATTACCGACGGCAGAATCGTTGCCGAACATTCGGCGTTGCTCGAAGTGGTTGCAAGCGGAAACTTTGCCAGAAAGCAAAGGGGCAACAATATCATAATCGACATATCCACCGCAATGCTCAAAGTGAGAGAATCTCTCTCTCAAGAGCAAGCGACAATTGCGCAAGACGTGCTTAAAAACTATGAACTGTTGCAGTATAAAGGCACTGTCACGGGCAATATCAAACCTCGCCCGGTGGTTGTGAGCGCAGATCTCGGCACGAGAGAATACAACGGCGACGAAGCGGTTGCAAAGAGCGGTATTTCTTACGAACTCAGAAATATGATTGAGGGCGATATAAAGTATTACGCGATTCAGACCAAGAACGGCGCATACTTTGACGACAAGAACGTCGCAGCCGAAATCGATACGCAAGGCAACGTCATCAAAGTCAACGCAAAAGGCGGTACGGCATACGGCTTGCTTTTGCAAAACATTAAGGAAAGATATGATAATTATACATTAGTATATAGTAGTAATAGTGAGATTGCAGGCAAAGAGGCACTGGCATACGTCTTGAAAGACGGCACTATCGTCTATGAAAAACCGTTGGCAGGCGTGGAGGTGACAGAGTATTGGTATGCTCTTGAAACAACCAGATATTATGTTGCGGCAACCAACGAAAACAGAACGACATACAAAGACGCGATTGTAGGTTTCTACAAAGTCAACGGTCTGGACGCTCTTATGCTCGAGCGCGCATACGGCGAGGCTAATATCGGAAGCGGCGACGAAAACATCAAGGCATTCGACGCAAGCGTCGACGCAATCAACTATTTGCGCACACAAGGCAAGATTACTCAACGCACCGCGTCCATAAGAGCAAGCGGCATCGAAAGACTTGCCTCCGCAACGGCGTTTGAGAAGATTTACGACGGCACGGATATTTTCTATGGCGAAGCGGGCAAAGACTTCAATTTCACGGCGAGTGCGGTTTCAAACGTCATGATAGGCGATGACGTGACGATTGCAAACGTATCGGCAAAATTCGACAGCGCATTCACAACGGCAAAATATGTCGTCTTTACGGCAAGCGGCATTGCCGGCGCAGACGCGTACAACTACACGATTGCGGGCGATAAAGCAAGCGTCGAAGTCAGGCTGTCGGGCAAAATCCATGCAAGAAGCATAAACGCATACCTTGCCGACGCAAAGGCGGAATACGGTGTTTCCACAGGCAAGTATAGCGGCAATGTCGAATACAAACTTGTCGGCAACGACAACGCCGAATATGAACTTGACAACAGATTTGCAGACGATACGGCATTCTATATCACAACGGCAAACTTCCTTGCTGCAACCGGACTCGATTCGGGCAAAGCAATGCTTCTTGCAAACGCTTCCTACAATCTGGTTGACGGCAAATACGTCAAGGTGGCGGAAGGCTCGCTCGGAGAATACATTCGTTTGGGCGAGGGTGCAACCGACAAAATAGGGACGCTGCCGCAAGCCCACGTATCTTTTGCCGCAACGACTCCCGAAGCGGGTACAACCTCGACGTCGTATGTCCTCAAAGGCGGCACGGCAAAGAACTATGAGTTCAAGCCGGTATACACCGACAAGGGCAGCGTTTCCGAACAAAACGGTACGACGAGCGTGATGACCGTTGTCAAAAAAGATTTGTTTGTACTCACCGTTTCAAACGGATTCAGTGTAAATTACGGTGCTGTTATGAATGCCGACGGCAAACTTCTCTTTAACGTCGGATTGAGATATCTCGATGCCAAAGGCGGCGACGGTATTATCGGCAGACAATCCGTCAACATGTTGTTCACAAAGGGCGGCAGAAGTTTCTTGCCGACAGTCAGACTCGGCATATATAATGCGCAGACCGGCGTTACGATGGAGGCAAATCAACTTGTAAAGACGTCGGACAAGCTTGGCGAAAACGAATATTACGTTCTCTATGTCGTGTCCGACCATGACTACGATACGCTCGACACCATCGTGAGAAACTACAATGTCGTTCTTGCGGGCATCGATACCGTTTCGTCAAAGACCGTCGACGGAAAAGTCAGAACCATATTCGATATTGCAGGGGCAAGCGTAAAGTTTGACACCGCAACGCTGGATATCATTCTTCCCAAACTTACGGGCGTCAGCGTCGGAAGCGATACCGAAAACGAATTCAGCTATTCATACGCTATCGACAAAAACGGCAAGGGTATCAATCGTTTGCACGATGTCGTACAGGGCGAGCTTGGCACAGACGAAGTTATATTTGTCGATGACGCGGGCAACGAACTCTATCCGATAAACGTCGGCACGTATAGCGGTATCGTCAAAGTCAGACGTTATATCAACGCAAACGGTCAATTCGTCGCACGCAAAGATGTAGACGCAAACGGCTACTATATCGAGTGGAACAGCGGTTCGGTGAAGAAGAGCATCGTCATCGACAAGGCGGACGTCGGACTTCGCGCTCAAAACGTCAGCGAGTATTACAACGGCGAAAAACACGAGTATGCAACGGCAGGCAGTGCGAACAGAGTTTCGTACAATGCTCTTACCGACAATTACAACCTCGTAAAGAACGTTGACTATACAATCGCTTACGAAGCTCTTATTGACGGCAATTACGCTCAAATCGACGCAAAAGACGTGTTGAACGCCGGCAAGTACAGGGTTACCGTCAAACTTACGGACGCGTTTCTCAACAGCAAAATCGGCAAGAACTATAAAGCGGCAAGCACCGTTGCGGAACTTCAGGTGCTGAGAGCAATCGTCAACGTATCTATCAGCGCAGACGGATATACGCAGTCGGAAGAAATGGTCGAAGGCTCGACTGTCATGAAACTTACGGGCGAATTTACCGAAGGCAAAAAGTACTCTATCGGTTACAGCGTCGCAATGAGTGCCGCAACCGATGCGGAAAAGATCGCAATCGACAAATCTCAAACAAAACTTGTCGGACTCGATACAATCGCAAGCGCAGGCAAATATTCGTTTGCCGTGGTGCTCGCCGACAGCGATCTGGATGCAAACAACTATGTCTTTATGAGCAGCACCGGCATTTTGGAACTTACAACAAGAACTCTTGCCGCGTCGGACGGATCGTCGATTGAAATCACCGAAGGCAAGGGCATTGTCGCCAACAGACTCGAAGTGAAGGAAATCAAGACAAACAACGCTCTTGCAAGCGATATGTCCTATTTGCAAGCGGTTGAGCAGTATGTTGCGGCGATGAGCAAGAAGGCGGGCATCGAAAACGCAAGAGTAGCGGCAGCACTCAGAGTCAATCTCTATCTCGACAATCAACTCGTTCTGCTTTCAAACACACCCACGACGGTTACGGTTGCGCTTCCCGAAAGCGTCAAGAACCTGAACGGAATTGCAATCTACTATGTCAACGAAAACGGCGGACTTACCAAACTTACCGACTATCAGGTCAATGACGGCAAGCTGACGTACTCTGCAAATTATGTCAACGGTATCGTGTTTGTCGACGTCACTCAACAAACGCTCGAAACCTGGAAGATTTGCGTTATATCGGTGTCGGTTGCGATGTTTGTGCTTATTGTCGTTGCCACGGTCGTGTCGATTGTCGTCAAGAAATCAAAACTTAAAAAGCTGGCATAACGCCACAACTTAACCACAAAAAAAGGCGCGGCAACGCGTCTTTTTTTTGTGTGTTTTACAAATGGTACGATATGCCTCAATCGGCAAATTGTCCGACCGTTTTTCTTATATATTAAATGAGTTTTTAATAAACTACCTTTTAATTTAAGACTTGTAAATTGAATATTCAAGTGTTATAATAATATACAAGTATACAATATCGGAGATGGCTATGACAAAAGTTGCTGTTGGTTGCGATCACGGAGGGTTTGTGCTTAAAGAAGCCGTTGTCGACGAGCTTCAAAAACTCGGCGCGGAAGTTGTGGATTTCGGTTGTTTTTCGACCGATTCCGTCGATTATCCCGAATACGGACTCAAAGTCGCAAATGCGGTTGCGCAAAAAAGATGCGATCTCGGCGTCGTGATGTGCGGCACGGGTATAGGCATTTCCATTGCCGCAAACAAGGTGAAAGGTATTCGCGCGGCGGTATGCACAAACACTTTTATGGCGGAAATGACAAGACGTCACAACAACGCAAACATCATTGCACTCGGCGGCAGAGTCATCACGCCCGACGAGGCAAGAGAAATCGTCAAAGCATGGTATACCGCGTCGTTTGAAGGCGGCAGACATCAAAGACGTTTGGATATGATTTCCGACATCGAAAACGGACGGTGAGTTATGATTGACGACGTTTTGAAAGAGATAAGAGAAGCCGAAGCGCAGGCGGACGAAATCGTGCAAGAGGCGCAAAAGAAGGCAAAACAAATCGTGCAGGAGGCTGAAATCGACGCCGAAAAGCAGAAAAAAGCCACCGTTTTGCAATGCCGTGACGACAGGCGCGTTGCGCTTGACAAAGCGGAAGCAAATGCGCAAAAGAAACGCGCCGAAATCCTCAAAAAAGGACAAAAATCGGCAGACGAACTTGCAATGGACCACAATCTTGCCGCAAGCGAAAAGGCAAGCGAGCTTTCAGGCGCGCTTGTAGCAAAATACTGCGGCAAACAAGAAACAATCGAAGAATGACACTATACATTATCGCTGAACTATGATTGTCGAGATGAAAAAACTGGTGCTTGTCGCTCACAAATCGGACAGGCACAAATTGTTCAAAGCACTCCAACGCACAAAAAACGTTGAAATCGCAAAAACGCACGATATTGACGATACCGTGCGACTTGACAATTCCGCATCCGGCGAACGCATCAAGGCGCAGATTGCCAGAATCGAGTTTGCTTTTTCGTATTTGAGGGATCAAAAAAAGGTTGCCGAAAAGTTTGCAAAGGAAACCGAAAAAAGCGAACATCCATACATTTACACACCTATCAAAACCCCTCCGATTGCTAAAATCGAGAGGATGAGTTTTGACGATTTCGACCTTATCGACTCAAAAGAAGTCGAGCTTATGGCAAATGTTGCCGATCTTGAAGAAATAGATTTGCGCCAAAAAGAAATTGCCGCTCAAAAAGTCGGCATAAAGGAAGAAATAGAAACGCACAAAGTGTATTCGTCGTTGCGCAAACCCTATTCTTTTTACAAAAACGGTGAAAAAACCGTGGTGTTTTTGGGTTGTATTCCTTCTCAGAACATGCTTGCTCTACAAAAGTATCAAGAGGAAAACGAGCATGTTTACGTTGAATTTTTGAATCAAGGCAAAACGCAACCCGTTGTTGCCGTCGCAACGCTCGATGCCGCAGACGCACTTTCTTACGAGCTTCAATCTCTTGAGTTTTCCCGCGCATCCGTAAACGACGACTTGACTCCGCTTGAAAATATCGCAATCCTAAAAGACAAACTCGCTCAACTCGAAGAAGAAACGTTTGAGCTTACAACGCGCGCTCTTGTAAAAGACATGTATGTTGCGGATTTGAAGACGCTTTACGATTATTATCTCGTTCAGCTTGACAAATACGCCGCTCTTGACGGATTTGCGACAACAAAACGCAGTTTTGTGATGGAGGCATGGTATCCCGCGGAGTTCGAAGAGGATTTGCAAAAACTCCTTGACGAGATGGGCGATACGATTGTCTATGAATTCCAAAAGCCAAAAGAGGACGAAATAGTCCCCACATATGTGAGAAACAGCAAAATAGTCGAGCCGTATCAGGACATCACCAACATGTACAGCGCGCCAAACTATTTTTCCGACATCGATCCGAATCCCGTTATGTCGTTCTTCTATTTCTTGCTTTTCGGCATGATGATTGCGGACGCGGCGTACGGAATATTGCTTGCGCTTGGCGGCTTTATCGCATATGCGGTGAAAAAGCCCGTTCCCGGCAAGGGCAGACTGCTTCTTGTCGTAGGCATGGGCGGTATATCCACAATTGTGTGGGGCGCAATATTCGGCGGTTGGTTCGGGCTGGACATATCGGGGACGTTCCTTGCCAAGTTGCAACTTGTTCAACCTCTCGAAGGAAACGGCCCTCTCATTTTGCTCGGCATATCCTTTGCGCTCGGATTTGTGCATATTTGGGTGGGTATGCTCCTCAACGCAATCAATCTTATACGCAAAAAACGTCCGCTCGATGCATTCTTTGAAGTGTTTACGTGGTATATGATTTTTGCCGGTATCATTCTGCTTGCGCTCTGCCTTTTGTTCTTCAAACAAATCGTCGCGCTCAAATGGACGGGTATCGGTCTTATGGCAGGAGGCGCGTTGTTGCTTGTTTTGGGCAACACGAGAGGCAAGAAGGGCGCAAAGAAAATCACGTCTTTCCTCACGGGATTCGGCAAACTTTATGACGGCGTGAACATCCTTTCGGATATTCTCTCGTACGCGCGTTTGTTCGGTTTGGGACTTTCGGGAAGCGTCGTTGCGCTTGTTGTCAATCAAATATGTTCGGTTGTTTTGGGATTGTTCCCGACAAACCTGATTGCGATAGGATATATCCTCTGCGTGCCGATATTCCTTGTCGGACACATCTTCAACATAGGCATTTCGACGCTCGGCGCATACGTGCATAATTGCAGATTGCAATATATCGAATTTTTCGGCAAATTCTACGAGGGTTGCGGACATGTGTTCGTACCTTTCGGAACAAAAACAAAATACACATACTTGGAAAAGTAGGAGGTAGTTATATGGGTAATTTCACACTTGGGACTTTGATAGCCCTCATCGGCGCGGTGTTTGCGGCAGCAATGGCAGGCATCGGCTCGGCAATCGGCGTAGGCACGGCGGGCAAAGCCGCGGCAGGCGTCACTTCAGAGGATCCGGATAAGTTTTCCAAATGTTTGGTCTTGCAACTTTTGCCGGGCACACAAGGCATCTACGGCTTGCTCGTGGCGTTTTTGGTGTTTGTCAAAATTGATCTGTTCGGCTCGGTAGCAAGACTTTCCGTCACAGGCGGTTTGGGTTTGATGGTGGCATGCCTGCCTATGGCAATCGTAGGCTTTTTGAGCGCGCTTTATCAATCCAAAGTCGCATGCAGCGGTATCGCACTCGTTGCAAAACGTCCCGAAGAAAGCGGCAAAGCAATCATCTTGACCGTTATGGTTGAAACATACGCGGTTCTTGCACTTCTCGTTTCTCTTCTCGGCGTCATGATGCCCGCAACGGAATCTCTCCTCGAAGCAACTGCAAGCGCAGCACTCATTGCATAATAGGCTTTATGAGCAAAGAAGCGATTGTTGAAAAAATTATTTCAGACGCGCACCTTAAAGCGGATTCTATCGTAGGCGAGGCGAATGCCAAAGCCGACGAAATCATTTCCTCTGCGGCAGAAGAGTGCAAAGCGTATTTGTACAGTTTCAAGGCGGAAACGGACAAAATGATTTTCGATGTCGAAGCACGCTCCAAAACGGTTGCCGAGTTGGACGCCAAAAAGCTCACGCTTGCGGCAAAGACAAAGGTTTTGGACGTTGTGTACGAGCGCGTTCTGGAAAACTTGAAAAACCTCGACAAAGACGCATATTCCGCGCTTATTTTCGCTATGCTTCAAAACGCCAAAGACGGTGACGTCGTGACTATATCCGAAAGGGAAAAAGACATCGTCACAAAGGAATCGCTTGAAAAATTTGCAAAAGAAAAGGGAATATCCCTCACTCTTGCGGACAAACTCGGCGATTTTGACGGCGGTATCGTTTTGAGCGAAAACGGAGTTGACAAAAACTTCACGTTCGATGTCGAAGTCGCGCTCCTCAAGGAGCAGACCGAAGCAAATGTGGCAAAGGAAATTTTCGGCTGATATGTCATACAGATTCTTGTACCAAAACGCCCAAATAAAAAGCAGAGAAAGCAAACTTCTCACTCAACAAGGAGTGCAGAGGCTTCTCGACGCGTCCGATACAAGGGAAGCGTCAAGGGCTCTTGCCGAGCTGGGATTCGGGACGGACGGCGAAAATTTCGATGTGGTTTTCAAGCGCGCGGAAGACGAGAATATCGCTCTACTCAAAGAGATGAACGAGGGGGGTGCGCTCGACGCGTTTTTGATCGAAAGCGACTATACAAACCTCAAAATCTTGCTCAAAGCGTTTGTTTCGGGTTTGAAAGCGGAAACTTTTGCCCCCGACGGACTTTTTGAGATCGGATTTTTGAAAAACGCAATCGAAACAGGCGAAGTCGCCGCATTGCCAAAGCAAATGCAAGAGATTATTCTCAAAACGCAAGAGGCACTTGCCAGAGGTCAAATCAGCGCGCATAAACTCGATATAGACGTCGATAAAACGCAATATGCTCATCAGCTCGAACTTTGCAAAAAAAGCGGCAAAGTCGCAAAGGAATATTTTGAAAAAAGAATAGACTACCTCAATATATCTTCCTTTGAAAGAGCAAGACGGCTCAATCTCGACCAATCGTTTTTTGAAGAGTGTTTCATAAACGGCGGCAAAATCGCGCTTACGACGTTTCAAAGCGTATGGGAACTACACGGCGAAGAGCTGTTGAAACCGTTTAAGGAAACCGCTTATTTCGAAGACCTGAAAGCACTTGACGAAGGCGGAAAACTTGTCGTGTTCGAGGCAAAAACCGACGACTCGTTGCTCAAAGTATGGAAGAGCGAAAAGGACGATTTGTATTCGATTGCTCCCATCGTCGCCTTTTATATGAGCAGAAAAACCGAACTGAAAATCGCAAAACTCATTGTGGCGGGCGTAAAAAACCGCGTTGCGCCGCAAATTATCAAAGAAAGGATGCGTGAACTCTATGCGTGACAATGCAATCGCAGTGTGCGGAGACAAAGACAGCGTGCTTGCATTCAAGGCAATCGGCCTTGACGTTTTTCCTGTGGACGACGAGTATCAGGCAAGAGACACAATCCACTCGCTTGCAAGAAAATATTCCGTCATTTTCGTGACGGAAAAAGTCGCAGTGCAAGCGGAGGCGCTCATCAATCGCTACAAATCCCGCCCATATCCCGTCATCGTGCCTATTCCGTCGGCGGAAGGCAATCGGGGCGTGGGACTTGCAGGCATCAAAGCCAACGTGGAAAAGGCGATAGGCGCAGACATTTTATTCGACAAAGAGAACAAATAAGAGGACGAAAATGGAAACTGGAAAAATCGTAAAAGTATCCGGACCGTTGATTGTTGCAGAGGGTATGTCCCAATGCAAGATGTACGACGTGGTTCACGTGAGCGAAAAGAAACTCATCGGCGAAGTTATCGAACTTCGCGGCGACCGCGCGTCCATTCAGGTTTATGAAGAAACGAGCGGACTGGGCCCCGGCGAAAACGTGTATTCGACGGGTGCGCCCCTTTCCGTCGAGCTTGCTCCCGGACTTATCGAGGGCATATACGACGGAATTCAAAGACCGCTTGCAAAACTCAAAGAAGTGGCGGGCAATCGTATCGAAAGAGGCGTGTATCTCCCCGCCGTAGACCACGAAAAGAAGTGGACTTTCGAGCCGAAAGTCACCGTCGGCACAAGCGTCGAGAGCGGCAGCGTGCTGGGCGTCGTGCAAGAAAACGTCCTTGTTGTGCATAAAATCATGACTCCTTACGGCGTCAAAGGCGTTGTCAAGGAAATCAAGCAAGGCGACTTCACGGTCGATGAAACCATTGCCGTTGTCGAAACCGAAAAGGGCGACGTAAATGTCACCATGCTTCAAAAATGGCCTGTCAGAAAAGGCAGACCTTACAAAGAAAAACTCTCTCCGAAAGCACCGCTCGTGACGGGACAAAGAGTCATCGACACGCTTTTCCCGATTGCAAAGGGCGGCGTTGCGGCAGTCCCCGGTCCGTTCGGAAGCGGAAAGACGGTCGTGCAACACCAACTTGCAAAATGGGCGGACGCCGACATCATCGTCTATGTCGGTTGCGGCGAGCGCGGAAACGAAATGACGGACGTTCTCAACGAATTTCCGACTCTTATAGACCCAAAGAGCGGTCAACCGCTTATGAAGCGCACCGTTCTTATCGCAAACACGTCGGATATGCCCGTTGCGGCGCGTGAAGCGTCAATCTACACGGGTATCACCATTGCAGAGTATTTCAGAGATATGGGATATTCGGTTGCAATCATGGCAGACTCGACTTCTCGTTGGGCAGAGGCTCTGCGTGAGATGAGCGGACGTCTTGAAGAAATGCCCGGCGAGGAAGGCTACCCCGCATATCTCAGTTCCCGTCTTGCGGAGTTTTATGAAAGAGCGGGTATCGTCAAGGTTCTGGGCGATGAAAACACTGTCGGCTCGATTACGGCAATCGGCGCGGTTTCACCTCCCGGCGGCGACCTTTCAGAGCCTGTATCGCAAGCGACTTTGCGTATAGTCAAAGTATTCTGGGGACTTAGTGCGTCGCTCGCTTACAAACGTCACTTCCCGGCAGTCGATTGGCTCACGAGCTATTCGCTTTACGCAGAACGTCTCGGCGAATGGTACACCGACAACGTGGACGAGGAGTGGATGAAATTGCGCGCAAAGTGTATGCGAATCTTGCAAGAGGAGGCGCAACTCGACGAAATCGTGCGTCTTGTCGGTATGGACGCGCTTTCTCCCGAAAACCGTCTTACAATGGAAACGGCAAAGTCGATAAGAGAGGACTATTTGCACCAAAACGCGTTCCACGAGGTTGACACGTTCTCGTCTTTACGCAAGCAAGAATACATGCTTCGTCTTATACTCACGTTTGACGAGCTTGCAAAAGAAGCACTCGACAAGAACGTTGACATCGAGGATATCCTCGAACTCGGCGTAAGAGAGCAAATAGGCAGAGCGAAGTACATTCCCGAAAGCGAAATGACCAAATTCGATGAAATTCTTGCCGAAATCAAGAGCGAAATGCGCGCTCTCACCGATGAAGGAGGCATGTGATGTTAAGAGAATACAACACCATAAGAGAAATTGTCGGCCCGCTTATGCTCGTTGAGGGCGTTGAGGGCGTCAAATATAACGAACTTGTCGAGATAAGGCAGGAAAACGGCGAGATAAGAAGCGGCAAAGTGCTTGAAATCAACCGTGACAAAGCCCTCGTGCAGTTGTTCGAGGCGTCGCAAGGCATAAAAATGGCGACGTCGAAGGCGAGATTCCTCGGCCACGGCATAGAACTCGGCGTGAGCGAAGATATGCTCGGCAGAGTTTTCGACGGTATGGGCAGACCTCGTGACGGCGGCGCACCGATTATCCCGGAAATGAAACTCGACATAAACGGTCAGCCTATCAACCCAGTTGCGCGCGACTATCCCAACGAGTTTATTCAAACGGGTATCAGCGCAATCGACGGCTTGAACACGCTTGTCAGAGGTCAAAAACTCCCGGTGTTCTCGATGTCGGGTATGCCTCACGCAGAGCTTGCGGCGCAAATCGCAAGACAAGCCAAGGTTTTGGGCAGCGACGCAAAATTCGCAGTCGTATTTGCGGCAGTCGGTATCACTTTTGAGGAGGCGGACTTCTTCATCAGCGATTTCAGAAAGACGGGCGCAATCGAAAGAGCGGTTATGTTCATCAATCTTGCAAACGACCCCGCAGTCGAGCGTATTTCAACGCCTCGTATGGCATTGACGGCGGCGGAATACCTTGCGTTTGAAAAGGATATGCACGTTTTGGTCATCACCACCGACATCACCAACTATGCGGAGGCACTCCGTGAGGTTTCGGCGGCAAGAAAGGAAGTCCCCGGCAGACGCGGCTATCCCGGATATATGTACACCGACCTTGCAAGCATGTACGAGCGCGCGGGCAGAATCGTGGGCAAAAAAGGCTCAATCACGCAAATTCCTATCCTCACCATGCCGGAGGATGACAAAACTCACCCCATTCCCGACCTTACGGGCTACATCACAGAGGGACAAATCATCATCTCTCGTGAACTTTACAAAAAAGGCGTTGTGCCTCCCATCGACGTATTGCCGTCCCTGTCGCGTCTGAAAGACAAGGGTATCGGCAAAGGCAAGACGAGGGAAGACCACGCCGACACCATGAACCAACTTTTCAGCGCGTATGCGCAAGGAAAAGAGGCAAAGGAATTGAGTTCCATTCTCGGCGACGCCGCTCTTACCGAAACGGATAAGAAATATGCAAAATTCGCCGATGAATTTGAAAAACAATACGTGTCGCAAGGCTTTGACGTCAACCGTAACATCGAAGAAACCCTCGACCTCGGTTGGAAACTTCTCAAAATCTTGCCTAAGAGCGAACTTAAACGTATCCGTGACGAGTATATCGACAAATATCTCGGAAGCGACGAGGAAGCAAAATAACCATGAGCAAACTCAATGTAAACCCAACCCGAATGGAGTTAAGACGACTCAAAAATCGTCTTAAAACCGCAACGAGAGGACACAAACTCTTAAAGGATAAATCTGACGAAATGATACGTCAGTTTATGCTTTACGTGCGTGAAAACAAGCGTCTTAGAGAGGAAGTGGAAGAGGAACTGGGCGATTCGCTCAAGTCCTTTATGCTCGCGCGTGCGGTGTCCAGCGATGCGGTGATCGAAGAGGCAATCGCCATGCCGTCGGCAAAAGTCACGCTCGAAACGTCCTCAAAAAACGTCATGAGCGTCAATGTGCCGGTTTTTACGGTCACGGAAGGGGAAAGCAAGGATTTGTATCCGTATTCGTTTGCAAGCGTCACAAGCGATCTTGACAGTTCGATTTCCTCGCTTACGGAGTTGTTGCCAAAACTTTTGAAACTTGCCGAAGTGGAAAAAACCTGCAATATGCTCGCCGATGAGATTGAAAAGAACAGACGAAGAGTCAATGCGCTCGAATACGTTATGATTCCTCAGCTCGAAGAAACCATAAAGTATATCGTCATGAAACTCGACGAAAACGAGAGAGGCGCAACGACAAGACTTATGAAGGTCAAGTCGATGCTCCAAGAGAGACAGGAACAAGAATAATATTTATAATTTTAATTCCGCTTGCCATGTGCAGGCGGATTGCATTTTGAGGCAAATATGACTTACGAAAATTGTGTTGTCGAAAACAAAATATTCGATGAAGAACGCGCATTTTACGGGGCAAGAAACGTCAAAGTCGACAATGTGAAAATCGACGGCCCCGCCGACGGAGAAAGCGCGTTCAAAGAGTGCCGAGATGTCGAGTGCAAGGATTGCTTTTTTAATTTGCGTTATCCGTTTTGGCACGACCATAATCTTGCAATCGAGAACTGCGAGATGACCGAGCTTTGCAGAGCCGCGCTTTGGTACAGCGAAAACATACGTATCAAAAACGTAAAAATGCACGGCATCAAAGCCTTGCGGGAATGCAAAAACGTCACAATCGATTCATGCGATATCGTATCTCCCGAATTCGGCTGGTCGACGCACGGAATAAACATGACCGACTCGCACGCGGAAAGCGAGTATTTTATGATGCGCGCGACATCCATTCGCTTCAAAAACGTTGATTTCAAGGGTAAATACAGCTTTCAATACATCAAAGACGCCGTGTTCGAGGATTGCAATTTCGACACGAAAGACGCATTTTGGCACGCCGAAAACGTGTGCGTCAAAAACTGCGTCGTCAAAGGGGAGTATCTTGCCTGGTACTGTGACGGAGTGACGTTTGACCACTGCAAAATCATCGGCACGCAACCGCTTTGCTATTGCAAAAACCTCAAACTTATTGATTGCGAGATGCTCGATTGCGATTTTGCATTTGAAAAAAGCGACGTCGAGGCAACGATAACGACGCCGGTGATAAGCGTAAAAAACATTAAGGACGGGTATGTCGTTCTTCCGTCCGTCGGCGAGATTATTTGTGAGGGCGAAAAGTACAAGGGCGCGGTTGTGGTGTCTAAGAAGTAGAATAATGCAAAAAGTATGCAAAACGTTTTTCGCATTGTTTTTGCCCGATTTTTGTTTTTTTGAAAAAAGTTTGTAACCTTTTTCTTGCGAGGGTGTCTTATTTGTGAAAAAACCCAAGGAGGCAACCCCTATGAAGAAAAAAGCAATACTCACTTTTGCAATAGTGATAGCAGTGTGTTGCACGGTTATATTTGCCGCATGCGACAACAAAAATCAACAAGAGCAAGCAAGAAACGAAGAATTTAAGCAAATCGCATTGCTTACGGTCGGCGCACAAGATCAAAAGATCGACTATGCAACCGTCACTCAAAAAGGAACGGGAAGTTTTGTTGTCGAAATCGAAATCAACGGCATCAAATATGACGTGACGATCGGCGAAGACAAGAGCGTGCAATCGGTCAAGATCAATGACCGCCAGGTGTCGAAAGAACAAATCCCCGACGCTCCGTTTGAAAACGACAAGTACATCGGCAAGGAAGCGGCAAGAGACAAAGCTCTCGAATATGCGGGAGTGCAACTCAAAGACGTGACAAAACTCGAAATAGATTTCGACTTTGACGACGGCAAATATCTCTATGAGGTCGAATTCAAAGTCGGCGCAACGAAGTACGAATATGACATCGACGCGTTGACGGGCGAAAAGCACAAAGAAGAAATCGACGATAAGACCGTTTATGAAAAAGCACCCGAAGGCGTAGAGTTTAAGGGAGTGGAAGCCGCAACGTCTATTGCAGTGGAGAATGCGCTTGCGGGTTTGAAGGACACAACGCTCACGGCTGCCGACGCGGTTGTCAAAAAGGCGAAACTCGACTATGACAAAGGTTCTTATGTGTACGAAATCGAGTTCACGCTCGGAACCGTTGAGTATGAATATGAACTTAATGCCGTGACAGGCGGAATCATCAAAGTGGAGGTAGAAGGCGAGGTTTACGCCACCGACACAATATCTCAGGACGAGGCAGTCCGCATTGCGACCGTTCAAGCGGGAGTCGATACGACGACACAGCTCAAAGCCAAGCTCGAAGTGAAACACGGCGTTGTCGTATGGGAAGTCGAATTCAAGTCCGGCGGATATGAATACGAATACGAAATCGACGCAAAAACAGGCAAAATTCTTGACTACGAAAAGGAAATCGACGACTAAAATCTATGGATCACGACCTTGTAGAACAGCTGTTCAAAAAATATCATAATGACGTTCTGCTGTATGCAATGTCGCTTACAAAGAACGCTTCCGAAGCCGAAGACTTGGCTTCGGAAGCATTTTTCAAAGCACTCGCAACCGCAGATGAAGTCAAAAATTTCAAGGCGTGGATATTGACTGTCTGTCGAAATCTGTTTTTGAACAAGAGGCGGTGGAGATCAAAACTGACACAGCTTCCAGACGAGATTTCGAGCGAGCGCGACGAGGTGCTGTACAAAATAATCGAGGACGAAAACTATCGCGCGCTGTACAATGCAATCGGTCTTTTGCCCAACAACCTCAAAGAAATCATACTGCTGTTTTACTTTGAGGATATGAAAATCGAAACTATATCCTCGATTGTAGGCAAGAGCGAGAGCAATGTCAAGGTTATGTTGTATCGCGCAAGGGAACAAATAAAAAAGATTTTGGAGAAGTGATATGGATTTTGAAAAAGCATACGAAAAGTATAAGGACGGAGTGGCAAACGAAGAGGAAATCGTATTTGTCGAGCAGGAACTCGAAAAAGCTCGCAAAATGACGGAAATCATCGATGCATACGAGTATAAAAAGGCAATCAGCGATGATGTCGACGAGGCGAAAATCAAAAAAGCGCAAAAGAAGTATGCAAAGAAAAACACTCGGAAGATTTTGACGATATCGATAATCGTTTTGGCTCTTGCTGCCGCCGTCGTCCTGAGCGCAGTGTTCGGCACAGCGTTCGGTTCTGCAAACAAAAACCGCAATTACTCGCAAACGGAGGCAGAGCAAATCGCACTCACTTACGTTGTAAAAAACTTTGGAGAAAGCACAAAACCGGTGCTTGCAAAAAGCAATGAAGAGATCGACTATTCAAGCGATCTCAAACATTCGGTATACGTTTACGAAGTGAAAATTTACATCGGCTACGTCAATGAAGTCGAGGTGAAGGTAAACGCAAAAACAGGCAAAGTTGTGGATGTAAACATAAGCTCCGTTTAATGTGTGACACCGCCAAAATTTGCTTGAAACGAAAAGAAAAAGATAACAAAAAAAACACGCGTCGGCGTGTTTTTATTGTGTCAAAAAACCATCGGATAGACCGATGGCTTTTCGATTGTTATCATTCGCTCGCATATCGTTTTAATCCGACATATTTTTGAGTGTTCCGAATTTTTGAGTGTTCCGAATATGATTTTGAACGTCAGTCAAAAAGCAAATCGCTTATGCAACCGCAGTATACTTGTCGATAAATGCCCCACTCACGGCATAAAACGGTGGAGCGGAGATAGCCGTCGCGCTTTTTGAAGTCAGACGAGAGATATTTTACGCCGATTTTATTTGCAACGTCGTTGCCGATTTGATTGATAAGCGGGGCGTTTTTGTGCGGACTCACCGTGAGAGTCGTTGCAAAAAAATCAAATTCGTCACTATGAGATTTAAGAAATTCGGCGGTTTTTTCAAGGCGCAGGGTGAAACAAAGCGAGCATCTTGCGCCGCCTTCACGGTCGTTCTTGTGTCCCTTGACATAAGAAATATATTCTATCTCGTCTTGCACGGGGATTATGAGTTTTACGCCGTCAAAGTGCGCAATTACATCTTTAAGTGCGTTTTCACGCTTGATAAACTCCTCTTTCGGCAAAATGTTGGGGTTGTAAAAATACACCGTCACGTCAAAGAGCGGAGTGAGATATTCAAGCACGCTGCTTGCGCACGGACCGCAACACGCATGCAAAAGCAGCCGAGGCTTTTTATAGTTTTCCTTGGCAATTTGCATTTCGTATTCGATTGTGCCGATTTTGGGAGTTTTGTTTTTCATATTTTCAGTATAGCATAATTAAGAGGCAAAACGCCAACTATTTTGTTATTGTTTTATCAAATATGCTGTGGTATAATCCAAAGTGTATTTATGCGCGTGCGGAGAGGAAAATCGATTCGCCGCAACGGAGGCTGTATGGCAAACTGTGTGTTGGAAGCCCGAAACATCAAAAAAACTTTTATCACCGGCGAGGTTGAAACGCCCGTATTGAAAGGCGTCGATTTCACGCTTGACGAGGGCGAGTTTGTTGCAATCGTAGGCGAATCGGGAAGCGGAAAATCCACGCTTCTTTATATCCTTGCCGGCATTGACAAGCCGAGTGAGGGAAGCGTCAGACTTTTGGGACAAGATCTTTGCGATGCGCCTGACGAAGAAATCGCTCGCATGAGAAGACAGGACTTTTCGTTTGTCTATCAGTTTGACAACCTTGTTCCCAATCTCAACGTTTACGAAAACGTGACGTTGCCCTTGATGCTTGACAAGCAAAAAGAGAGCGATTATAAGGCGCATGTAGACGAAATTTTGGAATATCTCGGCATTGCAAAACGCAAGGACGCTTATCCTCGTCAGCTTTCGGGAGGCGAGCAACAGAGAGTTGCAATTGCAAGGGCACTTGTGACAAATCCCGAAATAATCTTTCTCGACGAGCCGACGGGCAGTCTTGACAAGGAGCGCGGCCGTCAGGTTATGGAACTTTTGAAAGACATAAATTTAAGTCGCGGCGTCGCGCTTGTCATGGTCACGCACTCTCCCTCTCACGCGGAGTATGCATCTCGCATTGTAAAAATGGAAGACGGCTTGCTTGCCTGATTGCGTGAAAATATGCACGCGGACGGCAAGGACATTTCGGGAGCGTAACGCCAACAGGAAAAAGCAAACAAATTTTTTATTCTATGACAATGTTCAAACTGGCTCTGAAAAATATCACGGCAAAACCGTTTCGGTTTATCGCCACGACTCTTGCGGTTGCGGTGGTTGTCGCAATGATTTTTTGCATGATTTCTTTTAAGGGCGCGGTTTACGATTTTATATATGCAACCGAAACGGCATCGGCGGGCAGGAGCGATATTACGATTTCCACCAACAGCACAAGCGACCGCATCATGAAAGACGAGCCTCTTCAAGACATCGAGGGAATCGAACAAATCGTGCCGTCGCTCAAACTTTATGCGATGTACGGCGACGAGTATGTCGGCGTCAGGGGCTTCAAAAAGGGACAGCTCGAAAGCCTTGCCGAAATCGATATAATCGACGGCGATATTTTAAGAATGCAAAGCGGCGAAAGAAGCGACGACATCGTGATTTCGCAAAACGCGGCAAAGCATTTCGGCTTGAAAGTAGGCGACAGAGCGGAGTTTTCTCTCGGCACGAAAAAAGTCGTGTGCTATGTCGGCGCAATCGCAAAACAAAGCGGATATTTTCTTGACGACGCGCCGTATCTTATGCTCGGACTCACCGAAAACTTTTCAAAACTTATTCTGTCGAGCGAAAATCTTTGCAACGAAATCAATATCGTTGTGAGCGACAAATCCAAAATCAATCATACTATAGACGAAATTTGCTCAAAAGAAGCGTACAAAGACATGCTCGTCACCGCATCGAAGGACGCAAAGTACATCGAAGAACAAACGCAAAGTCTGACTGCGCCCATCGTGCTTGCGGGCGGCGCGGTGCTTGCGCTCGGCATTGCGATAATTGTGCTGTTGTTTATGATGAGCGAGAGCGAAAAGGTGAATCTTGTCTCGAAACTCAAGGTCGTCGGCGCAACGAACAGGCAAATATTTGCATTGTTTATCATCGAAAGTTCAATTCAGGCGTGTATAGGCACGCTTGTCGGTTCAGCCCTTGCGGTCGGAGTTTTTGTAGGTCTTTTGAAGCTTACCTTATCCGCAAGCGTTGCTTTTGGCATATCTGTGGGATATTTGTTCCTTGCAGGCGGCATAGGTCTTGTATGCTCGATTTTAAGTTCGATTGCGCCGATTTTGCGTGCGTTCAAAGGAAGTATAAGAGAAAATCAACTCGACATAAGCAAGCCTTCCAAACTGACGGTTTGTCTTATCGCAACATTTGCGTTGCTTACGATAGCGTGCGTTGCTATTGAGTTTTGCGTTCCGTCGGCAAGAGCGATTATGTCGATATTCGGCATGATTTTTGCTGTCGCGACGCTTGCGTTGTCTTGCTCGAAAGTGCTGAAATTCGGTGGTAAAATCGTTTCCGAATTGCGATATCCGAGCGTAAAAATAGCCGCGAAAAGCGTTGCGCGCGACAAGAGTTTTTCTCGCTCGGTGACTATGCTCACGGTGGGCATGACCATTGCGATGATGCTGTTTATGGCATATTCGCTCACCACAAGCATATTCACATCGTACGTTAACGAGTTCAAGGACATGGTTTTTGTCACAAACATTCAAGCCGATGTCGACACATCGAGATTCGAGCAAACAAGCGGTGTAAAGGCCGCAACGAAAATGGTTTGGGGCAACGCCGATTTGTCCGTCGGCGGTAAAGTCAAAACAATGAACGTGCTTGGTTCTAAAGACATTCTCAATATCGTGGATTTTGAGTATATTACGCCAAAAACGATAGTTGATGAGCGTATTTCGAGCGATAAACGATATGTTTTTGTTGATTTTGCCCTTTATGAACTGTACGGAGTGAAAGAGGGGGACAGGCTTGAATTGACATTGAACGGCATAAAACAAGTAGTTGAAGTCGGAGGAGTTTTGAAGCACACTCTGTTTAGCGGAAATTATATAGTCGCATCGTCCCAATTGCTTGAAAATCTGTTTGACAAAAAGGTCGACACCGTGCTTGCCGTCGTTGACGGCGATATGGACTCGACAGTCGGAGCATTGCGTGAAAAGTTTGCCGGCAACAACTATTACGTCATCAAAACTCTTGACGCGTTCAAGTGGGAGATGGAAAGCATGCAATCGGTGTTCGATCTCATCGGCACGCTTGCGGCGGTGGTGACGATATTTATATTTGCGGTTACGGTTGCCTCTGCACTCATCGGAAGAGCGACTTCGCAAAAAGGGAGAGTCGCACTGCTCAATGCCGGAATGTCCAAAAACGCTTTGCTGAGCGCCGAACTATTTGAATATGCGTTTGTCGCAATGGTTGCGTTTGCGATGTCGTTTGCGTTTTCGGTGCTGATAACGTCTTGCCTTATTCATGCGCTCAGATTGTTCGGATTGTATTTTGAGTTTATGTACAAAGCGTGGGTTGTAGCGGCGGTAGGTTTGTCGATGAGCGTCGGCTATACGCTCGTACCTCTTGCGCTTTGCTTCAAAAAAGGTTATAATATCAAAAAGGTATAGATATGAAAAAGTCGAAAAAAGCCCTTATTTTGTTGCTGATTCTCGTGCTTGTATTGAGCATGAGCCTTGTTGCGTGCAACAAAAGAGGACAAAACGGCGCACAAAGAGAGCGCGCGAGGCAAACAAACAGGGTAGAGCAAATCTTCCTTTCGGGCGTAAATCCCAAATGGAGTTCCGATTTGTCCGACGACGCCGTTGCCACGCTTGACAATGCCGGCGATTATATCGTCACAAAAGGGTGGACAAGCCTTGTTTGCGACGTCGTGAAAAATTCGAGTTTGCAAACCGCAAAAATAAAATCGCTTGCAGATACTCTCCAAAGCGATGACGGCAAAAAACTTCTCAAAGAGTTTTCGCAAAATGCCGAACTGCTTGTCCCTATGCTCAAAAAAATCGGGCTTACCGCGAGCGACGTTTCCTCACTTGCGTACGATTTGATTTCAAAACTTATCAGTGACGGCAGAAGCACCGTTTCGGGCATCGTAATTCGCCTTGACGACGTAAAAGAGATTATGCGCACGAGCGGCGCAAGTGCGCAGGCAATCGAAAACGTCAACACCAATCGCGCGATTCTCAATCTTGCAGAGCAATCGCTCAACGCAACCGACGAGCAAAAGCAGGCTATGCAAAACGCTCTTTCGGACGCCAAAAACGCTATGGGAGAGCTTATCGCTTTTGCTTACGACACCTCGGTAAACACCTTGACTGACGAGCTGTATTCCAAACTTTTCGTTCAAGACGGTGCGCTCTCAAACGTGTCGGCAAGCGAGCTTGCAACTCTTGTCAACGCACTTTTGGGCAACGTCACGAGGCTCAAAAACGCGCTCACGCAAGAGGAAATCAAAAAGCTCGACGCCGCGCTCGACTTGTTTATCGATAACTTCGACAACAAGAGCATATCTTCAACACTCTATTCGCAAATCATCACCTACGCAAAGTATGCGTATATGGCGGTTGACGTCATTCCCTCTCTTTGCGAGGTTGCAATCGCAAGCGAGAGCGTGCTCTCAAGCTCCGATTTCATCAACGACTTTTTGAAACAAGCCAAGCTCGAAAAGGACAAAACTCTTGACGATACGACAAATTCGCTCAACAAAGTCATACTGTCTGCAAGGGTAATCGACGGCGTTATGGCGAGCGGCAAGTTTGACCGAAACGGCATAAACGCACTCATAGAAAGAGTGTGCAAGCAGGGCACGGAGGGCTATCAAAAAGCAATGCCCCTCATCGTTCTCGACTTGCTCCTCAACTTTTCCGATATCGTTGCAAAAATCGAAAGCGACAAATTTGTGCCGTCGCACCCCGACATAATCTCACAAGATATGTTCACAACTATGCTCGGCGCACTGCTTTTCAACGTAAACATCGAAAAAATGAAACAAGCATACTATGATTTCGAGCTTAACCCAACCCAAGAGAACCTCACTGCGCTGTACAACATAGCGGCGTTCACCGGCATCGAGGGCTTGTTGGGGGAAGATTGTCCCTATCCGCGCCCTGCCGAGCCAACCGAAGACACCATGCCTTACATCAAGCAGTGGTACAACTGGCAAATCGGCAAAATCGACGACGTAAGCAACAAAATCGCCGCTTGTATTCCGAGCGTAAAGGCGGATTTGAAAGCGTTTGTCGGTGACTATTACGCCGAAAATTCAAAGAGCGCAGCCGCAATCAAAAAAATTGCGAAATGGTCGTTGTTTGAACAAGATGTGGACGAAAAGACGATGGAAACCGAATATATGCCGACTCTGCTCGACAGCAAAATTTTGGGAGCGGCATTGCTCTTTGGTTTTTAACGCTTGACAAGATAACCAAAATATCGTAAAATCAACGTATAGATAAAAAAATATCGAATCAAAAACAATGTGCGTCGGCAAAACGGAGTGTAGGGTGCGCCCGAAACGATGGCAAAAAGCCGACAATAGAACGGAGTGTAAGATGACGAGCAAAATCGCAGCATTTTTGCGCTACCGTTTGAGGTGGCGCATTTTTTTTGAAAGGAGCTATTTATGAAAAGAATCGGAGTTGTAGGCATTGTGCTTAGAGGCGACAAGGCTGTCGCTGTTGAAATGCAGAAAGTTTTGAGCGATTTTGCGGATATTATTATCGGACGCATGGGCGTGCCGAGAGAGGAAGCAAACGCCATTGCATTGATAGTTGAGGGTACGCAAGAGCGCATATCCGCGCTTACGGGCAAACTCGGGCGATTTGAAAGTTTGTCGGTGAAGTCGGCAATCACGTCGTTTGAGGTATAACGGAAAATAAAGATTTTCAATATAAAAATAAATTTTTGAGGTATAAAACTATGAAAAAAACAAACAAATTTGCCGCGATTATTGCGGTTTTGGCACTTGTTTTGATTGTGTGCGTATCGCTTGTTGCGTGCAACCAAAACCCGAGCGACAAGGATACGACGAGCGTAACGTTTGCTGCGCCCGAAGGGACACCTGCGCTCGCGATGCTCCGCCTTGCAACCGACAATAAAAAAATCGGAGATATAGCAGTAACATATAAGGTTGTCAAGCCTGCAAATATCGCTTCCGAGATGTCATCTAAGACGAGCGATATCGTCATTATGCCCGTCAACGGTGGCGCAAACCTCATAAGACAAGGCGCGGAATACAAACTCGTCGGAATTGCGGTGGACGGCAGCTTGTATATGGTTGGCAAAACCGAAAAGGGCGGAGAGATAAGCATTGGCGACATCAAGGGCAAAAAAGTGGCTTGCATTGGTCAAACCGGCGTTCCGGGACTGGTGTTCAGGTACGTTTTGAAAGCAAACGGCGTAGAAATCGTTGACGAAAGCACCACGCCAAACGCAAATCAGGTGAGCGTGAGATACGCCGCCGACGGCACTGCCGCGGCGCAACTTTTGCAGGGCGGTCAAGTCGATTTTATGGTGGTGGGCGAGCCTGCCGCAACAGCTCAGACAAAGAGACTTTCGCTCAATGCCGAGATGAATTTGCAAGCGGAATACGCAAAAGCGAGCGGCTCAAGCAACTATCCGCAAGCGGGGTTGTTCGTGTCCAAAAAACTTGCCGCAGACAAGTCGTTTATGGACGGACTTTTCACGGCTCTTGCCGCAAACAAAAAGTGGGTGAGCGACAACAAAGCAGACGTGACGAATTTTGCAAAACAAAACTTGTATGAAAGCGCAAATTTTCCCGCAATCGCAATCGATAGGTGCGCCGTCAACGCAACTCGACTTGACGATACTCAAAAAGCGCAAGTAATCACTTTTCTTGAAAAAGTTATGCCAAAGGACGCAAAAGGAAACGATATCGATTGGAAAAGCGCGCAATCTTTGATATTCTGATTGTATGAAAGACAAAAAACAAATCAAAATCGACAAAAAAAGCGCAAAGCTGATTGTTGAAAACATCGTATATCCGCTTGTTGCGCTTGGCGTGGTGCTTGCCGTGTGGGCGATTTGGGCAAAGGCAAAGGGCAATCCTTTGGTGTTGCCTATGCCCTCGGCGGTGCTTGCGCGCTTTTTTGCCCTCGGCGGCGAAAAAGGCTTTTGGACGAGCGTTGGCGCGTCGATTTTGCGCACGCTCATTTGCTTTGTAAACGCATTTGCCATTGCGATGCTGTTTGCGGTGCTGGGCGGACTTTTCACCCCTTTGCACAGGGTGATTTCGCCCATAGTGTCGCTGTTGCGCTCTGCGCCGACTGTTGCGGTGATTCTCATTCTATACGCGTTTATGTCGAGCAACGCTATGGCGATTGCGGTTGGATTTTTGATTGCTTTTCCCATAATGTATTCGGCGTTTTATTCGGCGATAGTGGGGGTGGACAAAGACCTTTTGGAGATGGCAAAGGTATACAAAGTCAAGCCTTTGAACGTTGCTTTCGGCATTTATCTTCCCTCGATTGCGCCTTGTCTTTTCGACACGAGCAAATCAACGCTTTCGCTCACTCTCAAAGTGGTTGTGGCGGCGGAGATTCTGGCGAGTGTATCGAAGAGTATAGGCGGCAAAATTCAGACGGCAAACGCAACTTTCGAGATTGAATATTTGCTTGCATGGACGCTTGTTGCAATCGTATTCGGCTTTGTGCTTGAAGGGGTTGTGGCGATACTCAAAAAGGTGTGGGAGGCGACGAGATAATGGATGTTTCGGTCAAAAATTTCACATGCTCATATGAGCAAAAGACCATATTCGAGGACTTTGCAATCACATTCGAGCGGGGCAAAATCAACGTTGTGCTTGGTGGTAGCGGCGTTGGGAAAACCACTCTGCTCAACGCTTTGGCAGGCATAAAATCTTATGAAGGAAGCGTCGAGGGTTGCGAAGGCGGAGTAAGTTATATTTTTCAAAAAGACAGGTTAATCCCTACGATTTCGGTGTATAAAAACCTTGATTTGGTGCTTAAAGGCGCAATCAAGGATAAAAACGAACGCAAAACCGCCATAGAACAAATCGCTTGCGAACTTGAAATATCCGACGTACTCAGAAGCCTTCCCGGCGAAATAAGCGGCGGACAAGCCCAACGAGCGAGTATGGCAAGGGCGTTTTTGTACCCATCCGACGTTTTGTTGCTTGACGAGCCTTTCAAAGCCCTCGATACCGCACTCAAATCAAGGCTTATAAAACTGTTTGTTTCCATGCAGGCAAAGACGCAAAAAACGGCGATTTTCGTCACTCACGCAATCGACGAGTGTTTGCTTTGCGCGGACAATTATTTTGTTTTGGACAAGTGTCCCGTCGAGGTTGTTTTTAAGGGCACGATAACGTCCGAAAAGAGCGAGAGAAAACTTACCGATACGACGTTGGAAGAAACAAGAAATCTATTGCTTAAAACAATCGTTTAGTCATATAGGGCAAAGCATTAAAAAACATTTAATAAAAATTGGCTGTCATCTTTGCTTGACTTTTGAAAAAAGTGTTTATATAATAAAGAAACTTTATATCATATTCGCGTAACTTACTGGCGCGTGTGGGTATAGAAAAACGAATCAGGAGAATCAAAATGAAAGAAGGAATCCATCCCGATTACCATGACGTAACAGTCGTGTGTGCGTGCGGAAACACATTCCAGACGGGTACAACCAAAAACGTCAACGAACTTCGTGTTGAAATTTGCTCCAAGTGCCATCCGTACTTCACGGGCAAACAAAAACTTGTTGACACCGGTGGACGTGTCGACAAATTCAAGAAGAGATACAATCTCGACTAACTCAAAAGGAAAATGCAGACACGTCAGACGTGTCTGCATTTTACTATTTCACCCGACAAATTATGGAAGATAAGAAATCGAAAAAAGTCAAAGAGTCGAAACCCAAAAACGTTATCGACAGAAAAACCAAAGTCGTGCGCAGAACGAACATAGGCGGTCAAGCCGTGCTTGAAGGAGTCATGATGAAGGGCGCGCGCTCGATTGCAACCGCCGTTCGCACTCCCGACGGTGACATAACCGTCGAAAGCAAGTACACAAAGGACGCAAAACAGCGCAATGTTTTTTTGCGTTTGCCGTTTGTGAGAGGCGTTGTAAACCTGTTTACGCAACTTATTCAAGGCACGGGCATAATGATGCGCTCTGCGGAAGTGTACGGCGATTATGCCGAGCCTTCAAAGTTTGACAAGTGGGTGGCGGACAAGCTAAAAATCAATCCGATGAACATTCTCATGGGCTTTTCCGTCGTGCTTGGAGTGCTGCTTGCGATAGGGTTGTTTGTGTTTTTGCCGAATTTTTTGGCATCGCTTATTTGCGACAATATCGCCGCAATTGCGTCCTCGTCGCTCAAAAGCCTTTGGTACAGCCTTATCGAAGGCGGATTGATGCTTTTGATTTTTATCTGTTACATTTTGCTTGTCACGATGATGAAAGACGTGCGCAGAGTGTTTATGTATCACGGCGCGGAGCATAAAGTCATATCCTGCTACGAGCGCGGACTCGATCTTACGGTCGAGAACGCAAAGCATATGCCCAGAGAACATTCTCGTTGCGGAACGACATTCCTGTTTTTCGTGATTGCGGTAAGCATAATGGTGTTTGTGCTTGTCAACTTTATGATTGAAAAGTGCGGCCTTGCAGTGCCCGACTCGGTCGGCGGTTACAAGGTGCTGAACGCGCTCATAAAACTCGGATTCAAGCTGTTGTTTTTGCCGGTTGTGGCAGGCGTTTCCTATGAGCTTCTGAAGTTGCTTGCAAAGAGCGATTGCCTGTTTGTAAGAATTCTGCGTGCGCCCGGTATGGCACTTCAAAAACTCACCACCAAAGAGCCGACGGACGATATGCTCGAAGTGTCTATCACAGCTTTCAAAACCGTGCTTGCCATGGATGAAAATCCCAATCTCGAAGAGAGAAAATTCGATATAAAAGTGCCATACGGCGTGGCGAGAGCCAAACTTCAAAACATTGCAAAAGATGCCGACGATGCGGATATCGATTGGTTGCTTGTCGAGGTTACGGGCAAGAAGAGAAGCGAACTTCAATCCCTCAAAACTCTTACGAAAGCCGAATATGACAATGCCGAGGCGATTGCGAAAAAAATGTCCGACGGCACACCTCTTCAATATGCGCTCGGATATTGCGAGTTTTACGGCATAAAGATTGCGGTAAATCAAAACGTGCTTATCCCTCGTCCCGAAACCGAGGAACTTGTGGAAAAAGCGATTGCCGTCATAAAAGAAAAGAGCGTTGACGCTCAGTGCGACGTGCTTGATTTGTGTACGGGAAGCGGCGCAATCGCCGTGGCAATCGCAAAGAATACCAACGCAAAAGTCAGCGCGTGCGACGTGAGTGTGGGCGCAATAGACGTCGCGCTTGCAAACTCTCTCAATACGGGAGTCAGAGTGGACTTTTCAAAGGGCGATATGTGGAGTGCGGTTGCAAACAAGAAGTTTGACGTTATCGTGTCAAATCCGCCGTATATTCCCACATCGGACGTTGCAAAACTCGATGCAAAAGTCAAAGATTTCGAGCCGCAACTCGCGCTTGACGGCGACAGCGACGGCTTGAAATTTTACCGCATTATCGCAAACAAACTGGACGAACACCTCAAAGAGAACGGCATTTTGCTTGTGGAATTCGGTGTGAACCAATCAAACGATATCAAGGCAATTTTTGAAAAATACGACGTTGAAATCCTCAAAGATATGGAAGGACTCGACCGTATCGCAGTGGTGAAAAAATGAAAATATCCGACGGAATGCTCCAAAAATTAGACAAAATCGAGGCTCGCTGCGACGAGGTGGGCAAACTTTTGTCCTTGCCCGAAAACATCTCCGACCAAGAAAAATTTAAGGCTCTTTCAAAGGAACATTCCGATTTGACGCCTATTTGCGATATATATTCGACATATAAAAAACACAAAAAGGAATTCGAGGACTGCGAGAGTATGGCTGCGGCGGAAACCGACGTCGATATGAAGGCTCTTTTGAAGCAGGAACTCGACGAGCTGCGCGAGGCTCTGGATAAGGACGGCAACGACCTCAAAATAGCCCTCCTGCCCAAAGACCCCAACGAGGATAACAACGTAATCATGGAGATACGTGCGGGCGCAGGCGGCGACGAGGCGGCACTGTTTGGCACGGAGCTTATGAAAATGTATCGCCACTACGCCGAAAATAACCGCTGGAAAGTCGAGGAAGTCAATATGAACTACACCGAACTCGGCGGCGCGAAAGAGCTTGTTTTTATGATAACGGGCAAGGGCGTTTGGGGCAAACTCAAATTTGAAAGCGGAGTGCATAGAGTACAGCGTGTTCCCGAAACCGAATCGCAGGGCAGAGTGCATACCTCGACCGTTACCGTTGCCGTGCTTCCCGAAGCTCAAAACGTGGAAGTCAACCTCAACGAAAACGATATAAAAGTAGACACATACCGTTCGGGCGGGGCAGGCGGACAGCATGTCAACAAAACCGAATCGGCAATCCGTATGACGCATATCCCTACAGGTATCGTAGTCGAGTGTCAGGACGAGAGAAGTCAAATAAAAAACCGCGAAAAAGCCCTCAAAGTGCTTAAATCGAGAGTGTACGATTTTTATCAGTCGCAGGCGGAAAAGGAATACGCCGAAAACCGCCGCGCACAAGTAGGAACGGGCGACAGAAGCGAGAGAATAAGGACATACAATTTTCCGCAAGGCAGAGTCACCGACCACCGCATAGGCTTGACGCTATACAATATCGACAAGTTTATGCTCGGCGACCTTGACGAGATGATATCCGCGCTTCAAATCGCAGTGCAAAACAAAATGCTCGAAAACATCGAATGACGGAGGAAAAATGATAGTCGAATACAACAAGCGCAACCATCTTCTTGAAGAACATACTTACAAACCTTCGTTGCAAGACGTATCCCGTCCCAACTTGCATCGGCAGATTTTTACATACGGAAAGATTCCCAAAATAGCATTCAATATGCGGCACGTGCCGATGGAGTGTCCAAAAGAAATTTATATATCCGACACGACTTTTCGTGACGGACAGCAGGCAATGGAGCCGTTTTCGGTCGACAACATCGTCGAGCTTTTCAAAATGCTTCATCGTCTCGGAGGTCCAAACGGGATTATCAGACAAAGCGAGTTTTTCCTTTACAGCGACAAAGATAAAGAGGCAGTCAAAAGGTGTCTTGACCTCGGATATGAATTTCCGCAAATCACAAGTTGGATAAGGGCAAACGAAAAGGATTTCGAACTCGTCAAAGAATTCGGAATAAAAGAAACCGGTATTCTTGTAAGTTGTTCGGACTATCATATTTTCAAAAAAATGAACATGACGAGGCGTCAAGCTATGGACAAGTATTTGTCCGTTGTCAAAATGGCTCTCGACAGAGGAATAGTGCCTCGTTGCCATTTCGAAGATATTACGAGAGCGGATTATTTCGGATTTGTAGTTCCTTTTGCAATCGAGTTGATGAGGCTGTCGAAAGAAAGCGGCGTTCCCATCAAAATCCGTGCTTGCGACACAATGGGCTACGGCGTGACTTATCCCGGTACGGCAATGCCCAGAAGTGTACAGGGCGTGATATACGGTTTCAGATATTATGCGCAAGTGCCAAGCGAACAACTCGAATGGCACGGACACAACGATTTTTACAAGGCGGTCACAAACAGCGCAACGGCGTGGCTTTACGGCTGCTCGACAGTCAACACCACGTTGCTGGGAATCGGTGAGCGCACGGGCAATACTCCGCTTGAAGCAATGGCGATCGAATATGCGTCTTTGCGAGGTACTACAAACGGAATGAATCTCGAAGTAATCAGCGAAATTGCGGATTATTTTGAGGACGTAATGGGTTATCGCATTCCCCCTCAAACGCCGTTTGTAGGAAAAAACTTCAATGTCACAAAAGCAGGTATTCACGCCGACGGTATGCTCAAAGATCAGGAAATCTACAACATTTTCGATACGCAAAAAATACTCGGACGTGCGCCGAGAGTCGTCGTGGATTCGTTCAGCGGACTTGCGGGAATCGCATATTGGATCAATTCGTATTATGAATTAAGTGCGGAGAATAAGGTGCAAAAGAGCGATGCGCTGGTGGCAAAAATCAAAGAGCTTGTGGACAAGGAATATGCGACGGGACGCACCACCTCTATAAGCGATAAAGAACTGGATACCATGGTTGAAATTTTAGATCCGCAAAGGCATTTGTATTTCAAAGACGGATGTAAAAATTGAGCGTTCGAATCCGATTGCGTTCGGCATAATGAAAAAAGTGCGACTATTTGAAAATTGCGGGTTGAAATCGGACAATATTTTATATATAATGTAATCGAATATAATATAAGCGGAGGTGCTTATGATCAAATTTATTACAGGTGCCAAGGGCACCGGCAAGACCAAAATCATCATCGATATGGCAAACGACAACGTCGCAACCGCAAAAGGCGACATCGTTTTTGTGACGGATACGGACAGATATATGTATTCGCTCAACTACAGAGTCCGTATGGTCAATGCAAAGCAACTCAAAAGAGGAGATTCGCCGGTCAGCGAAGAAGCTCTCATCGGTTTTATCAAGGGATTGCTTGCGGGCAACCACGATATCGAAACGCTTTACATCGACGGCGCACACAGAATGCTCGGAAAAACCGTGTTCGAGATGAAAGACTTCTTTGACGACATCAGAGAAATCGCAAAGAATACGGACACCAAATTTGTGATTACCGTGAGTGAAAACGAGGAAAATTTCCCTGAATTCATTCGCGAAAAATAAATTATGAAATACACTTGTACCAGAAATTCCGAAACAGAGATTTCTGCAAGCGAAGCAATCGTAAAAGGTATATCGGATGACGGCGGACTTTTCGTTCCGTCGTCATTCCCGATATTAAGTCTTGCGGACATAGAGAATCTCATTCCCCTCGATTATCCCGAACGCGCGGCAAAAATTTTGTCTATGTATATGGACGAGTTTTCTTTTGAGGAGCTTTTGGGCTATGCAAAAAGAGCGTACAATCGATTTGACGACGATGCCGTTTGTCCCTTGGTAAAAGTCGAGGACGGACTCTATATGCTCGAACTTTGGCACGGTCCCACTTGCGCTTTCAAAGACATGGCACTCACTATTTTGCCGTATCTGCTCACCGCAAGCAAGAAAAAGCTCGGCATAGACGAGCAAACTTTGATTTTGACAGCAACAAGCGGCGACACGGGCAAGGCGGCTCTTGAAGGCTTCAAAGACGTTGAGGGAACACACGTTCTTGTGTTTTATCCCGCAAACGGCGTGAGCGAGATGCAACGCATGCAAATGGTCACGCAAGAGGGCAAAAACGTTCACGTATGCGGAATAAAAGGCAATTTCGATGACGCTCAAACGGCGGTAAAACGCATTTTCAACGATGAAGAAGTCGTCAAAATTCTCAAAGAGAAGGGGATTGCGATGTCTTCTGCAAACTCCATAAACTGGGGTAGGCTCGCGCCGCAAATCGCCTATTATATATCTGCCTACTGCGACCTTGCGGACAGCGGAGAGATTGCGCTCGGCGACAAGATAAATTTTGCCGTTCCGACAGGCAATTTCGGCAACGTGCTTGCAGGCTATTATGCTTACCGCATGGGCTTGCCCGTTGAAAAGTTTATCGTTGCTTCCAACGCAAACAACGTGCTTACCGACTTTTTCAATGACGGCGAGTACGACGTCAACCGCGATTTTTACAAAACCATGTCTCCGTCAATGGACATTTTGGTGTCGAGCAATCTCGAAAGACTTATTTTCGAGGCATGCGGACGCGACGACGAAAAAGTGAGAGAATTATATCGGAATCTCAAAAAAACAGGCAGATTCGAGATTGATTTCAACGAGTTCGATTTCAGCAAATTCGTTGCCGGTTGGGCGGACGAAGAGGATACAAAAAACGCAATCGCAACGTTTTTTGACCTCGACGACTATATTATGGACACCCACACGGCGGTTGCAGCAAGCGTCTACAACGACTATTCTTGCGAAACGGATGACGAAACGCCGACCGTGATAGTGTCGACGGCAAATCCGTACAAATTCCCGATCGACGTACTCGGTGCGCTCGGTTCAAAAGAAAAAAATCCGTATAAGGCGATAATAAAACTATACAATCTCACTGCGCTCGAATGTCCCGATTGTATATTGGAGCTTGAGGGAGCAGATGAAATTCACACCAAAGTCGTTGGCAGAAACGAGGTCAAAGACGTGGTGCTCGATGTCGCAAATACCATAGCAAAATAACAATTCATACAAGCCGATTCGGTATGTTTTTTGGCAAATCGCATTGGGGTTTTAATGATTGTTTAAGACAAAACGTATATTATTAGTCAAAGAGGCAACAAAATGTTCGGATACGTTATTCCCGATAAAATGAATATGTATATCAAGGATTTCAACGTGTTCCAATCCTTTTATTGCGGACTATGCAAAACGCTCGGTGAAACCGGGGCAGAGTTTACAAGGCTTTGTACAAACTACGACGTGACTTTTTACAATGTGCTTCTGCACTCGCTCACCTCGACTCCCGTTCGGTTCGAGCGGAAACTGTGCGCTTACAACGGCAAGAAAAAAGTCGTTGTCAAAACAGACGATTTGTCAAAAAAGATTGCGGATATAGCGGTCATGCTGGTATACTACAATCTCGAAGACGATGTGTACGATGGCAAAAAATCGCGCGCCGTCCTCAAAAATATGCTTGCCCCGCGCAAGAAAAAAGCGGCAAAACGCCTCGGCGAAATCGACAAAATCATGCAGAAAAGTTTTGCGGATTTAAGAAAAGCGGAGAGCGAAAAGTGCGACAGTATCGACAAAGTTGCCGACACTTTTGCAACGCTTATGCGCGATATGACAAGACATCTTATAAAAACCGACGACAATATCGATACGTTTTGTTACAACCTCGGACGCCTCATATATTTGCTCGACGCCGTTGACGACGTTGAAAAAGACAGCAAGTCAGGCGAGTATAATCCGCTCGTGCTGAATTACGGCAAATGTGCCGAAAAGAAGGATTATCTTGCAAAAAACGCAGATGAACTCTCGTTTTTGCTCAATTCAACCTACAATAAAATGGTTGGCTCATACAACGCAATGAACATCGAAATGTACGAGGGCGTTTTGAGCAATACCATTTACCTTGGCATAAAAATGCAAGTGGAGCGACTGCTCAAAGGAGAAGAAAAATGCCGACTGACCCGTTTGTGATTCTTGGCATAAGCAAGGACTCGTCTCAAAGCGAAATTCTCGAAGCATACAAGCAAAAGCGTGCTTATTATCAGCAGCATATTTTTGACGAGGGCGAGGGCGGCGCGCAAGCAGCGCGCATGCTTCAGCAACTCGACGACGCCTACCAACAAGCAATGGAACTCTCTCACGAATCCTCAACGGTTTCGGGCGAGGGAGAATCTATGTTTGAGACAGTGCGCAATGCAATACGAAACAAAGACGTCGAAGGCGCACAGCGCGCACTTGACGAAATTTCCTATCGAGGAGCGGAGTG
Source organism: uncultured Clostridia bacterium (assembly GCA_934233745.1). Classification (GTDB taxonomy): domain Bacteria; phylum Bacillota; class Clostridia; order Christensenellales; family CAG-917; genus CAG-475. Next base: position 106,900 of record CAKQGN010000004.1, on the reverse strand, counting down.
GCACTATTATCAATCCATCGTTTTCTATGAGAAGAATTGGCTCAACGACAGCAAGAAACAACTTGAAATGGCAATCCAGATGGATCCGTCAAACGACAAATATAACCGCGCTCTCGACAATTTGAAAAAGAAAATCGACGGCTCTCGTCCATATGACAAAGAAGGCGCAAAAGGCGTTTACGGCAAAGCCGATCAAGCGTCAAATCGTACCTATACCCAACGGGACGGCGACGTTGCCGACGGGCTTTGCGCGGCATGTCAAGCACTTTGGTGTGCGGATTGTTGTTGCGAGTGTATGGGTGGCGACCTCATCCGTTGCTGCTAAAATGCGCTATTGAGCGAATAGCGGTGTCAGTGGCATTTGTTCGTCAACTCATGTGCGCTATGCACATTAGGGTTGCCGCCCAAACACCACTTCCTTGCTCTTCATCTCAATATCGCATTTTAGTAAACTGATATGCGCTATTTGGCGAATAACAATTGCTCGAACTACGCCTAGGCAACGGCAACACGCAGTTATGCGTATTGCCGAGAGCCTCGCTTGTTTTCGCAATTACTACCGCGCAGAAAATCTTTGCTATCAGTTCGAGCAGGGACAAAAACTCCTGCCACAGTTTCGCAAGATTGTCTGCTTGGTGTTTAGCGTGCAAAGCACGCAAGCGGATAACGAACACTTATTCTGGGCGTTCTTATAAACGGAATGTGCAACTTCAAAGACGGAACACGAGCCGCAAGGCGGCGAGAATATGAGCGCCGAGCTTGACGGCTGTACCGTCCGACTGCGCCGTGTTGTTGCGTAGCCGGCGCACAAAGGACGGTGGCATAATGAGAGAAATGACACTATCTATGCGAGTGCCGATTGTCTCCCCCACGAACGACGGATAATTTGGTAAAGAATTGCCCCTATTTGAGTGGTGGGAGAAATACCGGCGTGTCCGGAAAGAGGGGGTTCATCTAATTTAGAGTACACGGCGAAAAGCCCTTGTAGAGGAAGAAAAAAACACGTGAGAGGGCGTTGCATTTAGAATACATGCTGTCCACCACTTATATAGGAGTATCAATTATTACGCTCAGGCGCATTGCAGATTTGGAAAGACACAATAAACACAATTCATGAAACGTAATCGTAAGAAAATTTCACGACAAGAGGCAGTGTACAGAGTTGCACTTGCAGGCATAAGCGCAGCGGTGGCTTTGCTTATGGTTTGGCTCGGTGTTGTTGTCAAATTCAGCACGATTGCGTTTTTCATTGCCGCAGGTATTGCGCTTATGGTTCCTCTATCGCAAAAATACTATGTATCCTCCGTTTTGGCGTATGTTGTGTCGGCAGGGCTGTCATTTTTGGTTGCAGGCGACGTTTTTTCGGTGATGGGCTACGTCGTTTATTTCGGACCTATGGCGATTTTGTCGGGAATAATGCTCAACCACAAAGACAAAATCAAGTGGTGGGCGCAGCTTATTATCAAAATTGTCTACATCAACGGCGCACTTGCGCTTCTGTATTTCGTTTGCCACAACATAGTAATCGATGCGTCGATTGTGGATAAAGTGCAGTATTGGATGATTGCGCTTTTCGGCACGGTGATTCTTGTTGCAATCGACTATGTTTTGCAGTTTATTTACAAACGTATTGCTATTTTGGTTGGCAAAGCCTTGCGCAAAAGTTCTCACCGCAAACATCCTCACGGCGATTCCTCGGGCGATATCTCCGACGATGATGACACTCGCCCCGACGGGACAACACCGTTTGACGAGTTTTCCGATTTTGACGATGACGACAAAGCTGACAAAAAAACAGATTATATCGATCACGATGACGAAAATTCGACGGAATAAGAATTGGAAAAATGCGCTTTCGAGCGCATTTTTTAATAATGTTTTATTGTTAAATTAGTATTATAACTATATATATTGACAGCTCGGCAACCGTGCAAAGACGATAATATATGCGGATAATATAAAAATCAAAATAAATTTCAAAAAATCTATTGACAAAAACGCTTGCATGCTTTATATTATAAATAACAAGAATCATTATCAATAAGAAAATCGCAAAATGATTCGCACAATAGCATGACAAAGAGAAACACGATACAAAAAGAAGTGGTTGCCAAAATCGTAAAAGAAGCGTGCAATCACCCGACGGCAGACATGATTCTCGCCGAGGCAAAAAAGGAGGTGCCAAATCTCAGTTTGGGCACGGTGTATCGTATACTCAAGGACATGGCGAGCGAGGGCGAGATAAGAGAGGTGGCGTGCAAGGACGCGCCGTCGAGGTTTGATAAAACCACGATGAATCACGGACACTTTCAATGCATCGAGTGCGGAAAGCTCGAGGACGTATTCTTCAATTTCGATCGAATCGACAAGAGTATCGTTGATTTCGGTGACGACCTTGTGCTTGAAAGTCAACTGTATTTCAGAGGCATATGCAAAGATTGCAGGGAGAAGAAAAATGAATTTACTGTTTAAGATAAGCTACGGCTTGTACACTCTATGTGCCGGGGACGGCGGCAAGGAAAGCGGTTGCATTATCAACACGTTTGCACAGCAGACCGCAACTCCCGAAACGTTCAGCGTGACGCTTAACAAACATAACTTTACGCATGAGCTTATTGTCAGGAGCGGTGAATGTGCCGTTGCAGTGCTGTCGCAAAAGACGGACTTTGATTTTATCAAGAGATTCGGAATGCAATCGGGGCGCGACACGGACAAGTTCGAGGGCATCGAGAGCGTCGTTGCAAAAAACGGCGTAAGAGTTCCCAAATGCAAGGGCGTACTCGGATATTTCGCACTCAAAGTGCAAAAAAGCATAGATATGGGTACGCATACGATGTTTGTTCTGGAGTCTGTTCAGACGCAGAACTTTGCGGACGACGGCGACGCGTTGACATATGACTACTATCAGATGTTTGTCAAGCCCAAGCCGCAAGCAAGTGCCGACTCAAAGGAAAAATGGGTGTGCAAAATATGCGGATATGTTCACGAAGGCCCGCTTCCGAGCGATTTTATCTGTCCGCTTTGCAAGCATCCCGCAAGCGATTTTGAAAAAATTGAAACAACCGCCACGGCGGAAAAAATAGAAGATATTAAAGGAGAAAAAACTATGGCAAAATTTATATGTCCCGTATGCGGATACGTTCACGAGGGCGATTCGGCACCCGAAAAATGCCCACAATGCGGTTGCCCCGGCAGCAAATTTATCAAAGACGACGGATCTGAAAAGGTCTGGGCGGCAGAACACGTGATCGGAGTCGGTCAAGGCGTCCCTCAAGACATCTACGACGGATTGAAGGCAAACTTCGAAGGCGAATGCACCGAGGTCGGTATGTATCTTGCAATGGCAAGAGCCGCACACCGTGAGGGATATCCCGAAATCGGTCTTTACTGGGAAAAGGCAGCTTATGAAGAAGCAGAGCATGCTGCAAAATTCTGCGAAATGCTCGGCGAACTCGTCAGCCCCTCCACAAAAGTAAACCTCCAAAAACGCGTTGAGGCGGAAAACGGCGCAACCAGCGGCAAATTCGAGCTTGCAAAACGCGCAAAAGAAGAAGGACTCGACGCAATTCACGACACGGTTCATGAAATGGCTCGCGACGAGGCTCGTCACGGCAAGGCATTTGAGGGACTTCTCAACCGCTATTTCAAATAAGAAACGGCAACGATTGAAAAACAATCGACAAACAACAAGGAGAAACAACTATGAAATACGTTTGCGTATGCGGTTATATCTATGACGAAGACCTCGGCGACGAGGAAAACGGAATCGCTCCCGGCACGAAATGGGAAGATGTCCCCGAGGACTTTACCTGCCCGATTTGCGGACTTGGCAAAGACTCGTTCACGCAAGAATAAGACATAATTTACAAAGAAAAATCGGCGAGAAGAACATCTCTCGCTGATTTTTTTATGTTAATTATTCAACATCGAGATTTTTGTACAAAAACAAATCGTCGTCCAAAAACTCAAGCACAGTCATTCCGAAACCATTGGCAATCATCATCACGGTAGAAAGCGTAACGGTTTTGCTTTTTCTATTCAAAATCCATTGCATATGTCCGTGTTGTATGCCCGATTGCTGTTCCAACCGATACTGTGTCATATTCTTTTGGGTAAGGAGTTGCAAAATTCTAGTTGCAACCGCATCGTTGACAGTCATTATCTACTCCAAATTGTGAATGAATACTTGCATAATTTAGTATATATTGTCAAAAAAATATTTTAAGAATGTATACATTCCTATCGATTGCCTTTTTTCTTACAGTATGTTATATGTGTAAGTATACATTCATAAGAGGAGTGCGATATGATAGTAACATTTTGCGGTCATTCAACTTATATTCCCAAATGCGAAGACGAAACAAAGGTGCTGCAGATTGTGGAAAATCACGCAAACGGCGAAAATATCGAGTTTTATCTCGGCGGTTATGGAAATTTTGATTTTTTTGCAAAAAAATGTGCAGAGAAATATAAATCAATACATAAAAACACAAAAATTGTTTTTGTCACGCCTTATATAAACGATTGGCTCAATGAAAGACGTGATTATTTTGAAAACGAATATGATGAAATTATATATCCCGAACTTGAAAGCGTGCCGTTTAGATTTGCAATATCAAAGCGCAACGAGTGGATGGCGGAACATTCGGATTTGGTGATAGCATATGTTTGTGTGGATTTTGGCGGTGCTTACGCATTTTTTAAGCATGCGATAAGGTGCAACAAAGAGGTTGTGAATATTGCCAAATTAGGTAATATCACAAACAACGAAAAATAATGCAAGAAAACTCGATGAGAAAATTTGCAGTATTTTGCATTCCTATTCTTTTACATATTTAATGCTTGTTGGTAGACTTCGTTTTTGGGGATACCCCTGTCTTTTGCAACTTGCTTTACGGCATCCTTTTTGTCCATGCCCAAATCGAGATAATGATTGAGATGCTCGGCAACGGAGAGGTTGTTGAGGGGATTTTCGGATGCGACGGAATCTACAATCATCACGATTTCACCTCGCTCTTCGCATTCGAAATTCGCGAGGGTGGTTATCGTCACGCTTTCGTGAATTTTGGTGAGTTCTCTTGCAACATACACGGTTCTGTCGCCAAGAATGTCAAGAAGCGTTTTTGCGGTTTTTGTCAAATCGTGTGGCGCAACATACAAAACAACGGGAAGCCCGGTATTTGAGCATTTTGACAGAATCGATACTTTATCCGACGTTTTTTCGGGAAGAAACCCTAAAAACGTGAAACCGCTTGCTTTTATACCGCTCAAAGCAATTGCTGTTGCCAATGCTGTCGGACCGGGGACGGTTTCCACATCGACGCCTCGTGCGTGGCATTTAGTAATGACTTCTGCGCCGGGATCGCTTATAGACGGCATACCCGCGTCGGTGATTAAAGCAACGTTCTGACCGTTTTCAATCATTTCGATAAGACGTTCGGAGCAGTCTTGTTCGTTGAATTTGTGATATGCCACAAGTTTTGCGCGGACGTCGTATTTTGCAAGCAGGGGCAGTGAATGGCGAGTGTCTTCGCATGCGATAACATCAACGCTTTTCAGAGTTTCGAGAGCGCGCAAAGTGATGTCCGACATGTTGCCGATGGGAGTTCCGACAATAAAAAGTTTTGCCATTATTTGTACATATCCTTGTAAGTTTTGGTATAATTGCCGTCCTCGTCCATGACGATGACGGTGTGCGTCTGAAGCCCGACTTTTCCGCCTTTGCGAGCTTTTATTATCACGATATCCGCTCCCGTTGAGAGTTTGGGATAGACGATGGTCATTTCTTTCGGTTCCAGCCTTGTTTTTTCAAGGGCGCACATAAGCGGCGACAGTCTGTCGATTTTCGACACAAACCACGCATCGCCGCCAAAGCGCAAAGCATAGCTTGCCGCATATGCAAAATCGAAAAGAGATGCCGAGCTTTCAATCCTCGACAAATTTTTTTTGGTGACCTGATTCCCTTCGAAATAGGGCGGGTTGCAAAGCACTATGTCGAAACTTTCCGCTGTTACGAGAGTTTTTATATCTTTGACGTCGCCTGTCGATACTTGAAGTCTGTCGTCCAGTCGATTGAGTTTTGCGCTTTCTCTTGCCAATTCGGCAACCGAGGGTTGAAGTTCTATGCCGACAGCCGAGGCGGCGTGTTTTTTGACAAGCGCGAGTGTTGCCAAAATACCGGTGCCGCATCCCAAATCCAGCACTCTGTCACCACGTCCGATTTTTGCCGAATTTGCCAAAAACACCGAGTCTTGCGAAAACGCATAGTCATCGGTGTCTTGCAAAATCATGTACTCGTCAATGTCGAGGGAAGTGGAATATATCGACATGTTATTATGCTCTTACGACTTCGATTTTGAGCGTTTGAGTGACTTCCGAATAAAGTCTGAGCGTCACTTCGAAGTTGCCGAAGTCACGGATGCTGTCCTTGATTTCTATTTTCTTTTTGTCGATGTCGAAGCCGAGATCTTTAAGTGTGTTGCTGATCATTTCGCTTGTGACCGAACCGAACATTTTGCCGTTGTTTTCGCCGCCTTTCGCGCTGACTTTGACGGTTATGTCTTTAAGTTTGTTTGCAAGTTCTTTTGCCTCTGCACGCTCGGCGGCTATCTTTGCTTCATATGCTTTTTTGCGTTGTTCGGCAACATAGATATTTTGTTGCGTGCCTTCTTGCGCAAGCCCTTTTTTGATAAGGAAATTGCGGGCGTAACCGTCGTTTACTTCAACGATTTGTCCTTTTTTGCCCGTGCCTTTTACGTCTTTGAGAAGAATGACTTTCATATTCGACTCCTTATAAACTTTTATTGACAATATATTAGCACAACATTGCGGATTTTTCAATAAAAACGAAAAAAATGGACGAGATGTACGTTTTTTTGTGTAAAAACAAAAAAGAAGGACATACTAAAGGCGAGAAAAAACCAGGAGGTTATTATGGAAAAAATCAATTGCGCAACTTCAAACTGCGAACATAACATCAAAGGCGTATGTCTTGCGGGCGTCATCTCTATCGGCGACAACGCAAAGTGCCTGAGCCGAATCAAACGCGACGGAGGTCCGCTTGCTCAAAACTTTGCGGATGTGGAAGCGGGCGACGACGTGTTTGACAAAGACCTCGAAAGCCTTGTGCAATGTGCGGCGGCAGAGTGCGCGTTCAACAACAACGGTCTTTGTGCAAACGCACAGATAAACGTCAAAGATACCGCATTTTCGACAAAGTGCAAGACCTATCTTAAAAAATAATTCGGCAATACGGGACAAAATAAGACAAAGTTAGCCGCAATATTACCTCGTCCGAAATGTTAAAGTGTGCATGGAGGCGAGCATGGAAAATTCGATTATCGAAAAACGCGTCATAGGTAACACGGCCGTATTTATTGGCAACGATATAATCGCTCAGGTTTTGCCGAGATTGAGAAGCGTGTTTGAAGAAGGCGCGATATGCGTTGTGTACGAAAAGGAAAACGAGGACGTCGCCACGCTCCTAATGCAAGAATTGAAGCGTGGCGGCTACCGCGTATTTGCGGTATGTTGTCCGTATGACGATTGCAGTGTGCCGGATTATGTGCGTTACGTTTTTGCGGTGGGTTCCGAATCGGCGGCAACGAGCGCAAAGAGAATTTGCAAAAGTATAGACACGGGATGGTCTATACTTTTTTGTTCGCCCGACAGCGATGACATTATGAGTGAAAAATGTCCGAATCAGGTGTTTATTGACGAAAATGTAATGATAAAGTGCAAAAACGAGCAAATTGCCGCAGGATACGGAATCTTGCTGTCGCAAAAATTGGGGGAGTTTGAAAGAGTTTTTCAAAAGACTGTTTTGGGAAAGCCGACAAAACAATATACCGTAGAAACGTCTGCTTGTTCATCGGCAGAACTTGCTTGCAGGTTGCTCGAAATATCCTTTCAGAAACAGGGCAAAGATACTGCCGAGCGTATGGCGGAAGTTATGAGCGCACTTGCTTTGTCCAAAGGTAAAAAGCCGCGACTTGTCGGGGAATATCGTTTTTTGGCAAGCAGTGTTTTGACATCGTTTTATTCTGCGTTTTTGTCATCGCCGTCCATAGATTGCGCGCCGCCTTGTTGCGCGTCCGATGCGCTTGACAAACTTCAATCGCTCGGCATCGCTTCCGATAAGGGCGAAGTTGTTGACTTTTTCGATATAAACGGTTATTTTAGAATTGGTTATATTCTCGGCGAATACCGCTTGGATTTGCTTGAAAAACTTGCGGGCATTGACCTTCACGGGATGCAGCGTTTTTGGCGACGCTTATATCTTGACGCAGGCTATTGGCTCAAAAGCGAAATCACGGCAAAAGAGGTGCTTGATTGCATGCTGCTTGCAAGCGTAAAAAGTCAATCGCTTGCAGGATATGCTTTTGCGAGCGGTATACTCGAAAAGATTGCCGCATAAGAGAATATGCCGCTTCAATGCGTGCGTATTTGTTTGTGCCCGTACATATTGCAATCGTGCGCAAAGAGATTTCAATCGGAAACTAAAATCATACAGAGGACAAAATGAAAAATATCAAAGACGTGGAATTGTTCGTGTTCGACCTTGACGGCACGGTGTACATCGGCGACGACGAAATAGAAGGCTCTTTTGCCGCCATAAACGAATTGAGAGCGATGGGCAAGCGCATTTGCTTTTTTACAAACAATTCGTCGAGAATGCACACCGATTATATTGCAAGGCTCAACAATCTGGGGCTTCGCACCTATGCCGACGAAATTTATACGAGCGGACAAGTTACATGCGAATATCTTTTGGACAACTATCGCGGGAAAAAAGTATTTTTGCTCGGAAACGACAGGCTCAAAAGTGAATTTGCGCTCTATGGGATAGAGCTTGACGAAGAAAATCCCGACCTTTGCGTAATCGGTTTCGACACGTCGCTGACATACGACAAACTGTACAGATTCTGCAAGTTTGTCAACAAGGGACTTCCGTATATCTCAACGCACCCCGACTTTTTCTGTCCCGCTCCCGAATGTCCGATGCCCGACGTCGGCGCACTTATCGAGGCGATACGCTTGACGGTGGGGCGCACCCCCGACATCATAATGGGCAAGCCGCACAAAACCGCCGGCGAGCGTCTTGCTATGAAGTACAATCTTCCCGCAAAGCGAATCGCAATGGTCGGCGACAGGCTGTATACGGATGTTGCGTTCGGCAAAAATTGCGGTTTTGTATCGATATTGGTGCTTTCGGGCGAAACGACGGCGGACATGCTTCCCGCGTCCAAAATCAAACCCGACTATGTGCTTGACAAAGTCAAAGACATTATACCGCTTGTGCGATGATTTCGCTTTGCCAAGCGATATGGCGGCTATTCCGAGAGAGAATTGCGCCGCGCTAAGTCGAGCTTGCATGCGGTACATGCACATGAGGAATATACAACCGTTCCGCTTTCGCCATAGGCAAAGAAACACCCGAAGAAAACGGCAACACGCAGAGTTTGCGCGTTGCCGTTGTTTTTTTATAGTATTTGCTTATTTTTCGCTCGATACCATAATTTCGAGCGGATTGACAGGGACATCGTCTTTGAGGACTTCAAAATGCACATGTTCGCCGTCAAGACTTTCGCTGCCTTGCGAAGTCGACATTTTGCCGAGGAGTTGCCCGTGTTTTACCGTCGCGCCTTGTTTCAAAGTGCTTGCGGCATCCAAGGAAAGATATTTCGTTACGTATCCGTCCTTGTGAGCGAGGATGACGTAGTAGCCGTCAAGAGAGTTGTAACCGACTTCTTTGACAGTACCGTCGCAAGACGCATATACGTTTTTGTCCTCCGATGTAAAGTCAAGCGCAAGATGCGTCGAGTATTGTTTCAGAGTGGGACTCCAAACAAGAGTGGTGTCGGAAAAGTTTTTGCTCACCGTGCCGTTGTTGCACGGCGCATAGAACTTTTGTTTCTCTATGACGGGCGTAGGGTTGTCGTCATCGGGTTTGACAACGGGATCGTCGGGTTTGACAACGGGTTCGTCCTGCGTGGTGTTTCCGATTGATGTATCGGGATTTTGAAGAGCCGAGTTGCGAGTGACCGCCAAGGCGATGACCGTGGCAACCGAGGCTATGCACAAAATGATAAGAAAATAGACTGCGTTGCGCTTACAAAAACCGCCGAAACGCTTCATTGCAACTGTGAATTTGCTCATTGTATTACCTCCAAGTTGTCTCGATTATGCCCGCAATCGATAATGTTTATACCCAAATCGATAAACTTTTTTCGATGTGATAAAACTTTTTGGATAAAACGTGTCAAAAGAACCCTTTTTGCGAAAATCAATATTGACGACAAGTGTATGATAATGTATAATTTCCAATATGGTTGACGTTCACAAAAGCTTATATGACTTCATGCGCGATTACCGCAAAAAACACGACGAAGACATTGCCGTTGTTCACGGTGCGCACAAAATGAGCTTTGCAACCTTTTTTAAGCAGATAGACAGAGTTGCCGGCGGGCTTGCTCGTCTTAGAGTAGGCAAAGGCGACGTCGTTATGATTGCTCTTCCCAACATCAGACAAGCGGTGATTGCGGTTTATGCGTGTTCCAGGATAGGCGCGATTGCGTCTATGATTCATCCGAAACTGTCCGCCGACGAATTCGGAGCGGCGTTTGACAAACTAAAACCCAAAGCGGTTTTTTTGAGCGACATCAATCAATGTGCGTATTTTCCAAAGTCAAAAGGGGCAAGACGCATTGTTTGTCACTTCGGAATTTATGATTTTTTGGGGCTTCCTTGCAAAGGAGATTTCAAACCGTTTCACGGCGACGGCGAAGAGATTGTTTTTTATATGCAGTCGGGCGGGACGACGGGCGAGCCTAAAACGGTTGCGATATCCTCTCGCGCCGCAAACGCAATGGCAGGCAATCTTTTGCAATATCTGGGCGATAAGTTTTCGGAAAAAAACGCAATGCTTGCCGCACTTCCGATGTTTCACGGTTTCGGGCTTTGCGTGGGCGTACATGCGTCTATATCCACAAACATGCGGTCGGTATTGTTGCCGATTTTCAGAGCGAAAAATACGATCAAAGTCATTGCAAAAAATCGCATAACCACAATGATTGCAGTGCCGCGCATGATGCAGAAGTTGTTGGCAGAGGACGAGTTTTCGGGCGACAACATCTCGTGCATCGAGGATATTTATGTCGGCGGCGACCTCGTAAGCGAGGAACTGGTGCATAAATTCGACGCCAGGATGAAAGAGTGCGGCGGCAAAGGAGTTCTGTCGCCGGGGTACGGACTTACGGAAACAGCCAGCGTCTGCGCGGTGTCTAAACGCGATTTCGTGTCGGGTTCGGTAGGCAAACCCATAAACGAGGTCGATGTTCGTGTCGTGGACGAAAATCTCAAAGAAGTCGCTTGCGGAAAAGTCGGAGAACTTCTCGTTGCCGCAGACCAAATTATGAGCGGATATGTCGGCGACGAAGAAGCGACAAAAACAGCTCTTATATCCATCGACGGTAAAACATGGGTGCGCACGGGCGACTATTTCAGAATCGACGAAACGGGAAGGCTGTTCTTTATGGGCAGAAAAAAGAGGCTCATAAAAATCTCGGGCATCAACGTGTTTCCGAGCGAGATTGAAAGAATTGCGGGCGAGTTGCCGTTTGTGGGCGATTGCGCTTGCATCGAGTATAGAGTAGGCGGCAAGCCGTACATCAAACTGTTGGTTGAAGGTCAGCTTACCGACGCTCAAAAACAAGCGGTGATAAACCACATTTCAAAACGCATGTCCCATTGGAACAAACCAAGGGAAGTGCAATGTGTGGACAAATTTCCGCGCACTAAAATAGGTAAAATAAATATAGAGGGATTAAATTATGAATTTGGCAAAGATACGCAGGGCAGTCAATAAAATCGCCCCGTCCGTCAAAGTCGAAAACTACCGCGGGTGCGTAAGGCTCACGGGAGAACTTGACAATTGGACGGATATTTACAAGTGCGGCAAAGCGGCGGTATGCAAAGGCTCGCTGGGCGTTGTCAACGACATAAGGCTCAAAGGCTTTTACGAAGAGCCTAAAAAGCCCACGCTCAAAGACGATGCGCTTTCGGGGCAAAAACCCGACGTGCTTATCGTCGGCGGCGGTATTGTCGGTTGCGCCGTGGCAAGAGAGCTTTCTCGTTTGAAACTCGACGTTCTTCTCGTTGAAAAGTCAAACGACGTGGCTTGCGGAGCGTCCTCTCGCAACGACGGGTGTATCCACCCCGGCATTGACTTGCACAAAGGTCAGCAAAAGCTCAAATATGTCCTTGAAGGCAACAGATTGTACACTCAGCTTGCAAAAGACCTCGGCTTGTCTTTCAAGCGTTGGGCGCAGATGTTCATTTTCTCAACCGGTTGGGAAAATACGATTATTCCGCCTCTTTTCCTTTTGAAAGCAAAAATCCTCGGCGTCGAAGGCGTAAGGTACGTCGGCAAAGAGGAAATCAAAAAAATCGAACCAAATCCTCCGGCGTGGGCAAAGGGCGGTATGTATATGGCAAGCGCAGGCATGGTTTCGCCGTACAAGACGACTATCGCGCTTTGCGACAATGCAATTCAAAACGGCGCAAGAGTGTCGCTCAACACCTATGTTGAGGGTATGGACATCAAGGGCGACAAAGTCGTGTGCGTGCATACAAATCGCGGCGATATATATCCTCGTGCGGTTGTCAACTGCGCCGGCGTGTACAGCGACGTCATCGCCGATATGGCAGGGGACAGAACGTTTACCATTCACCCGAGAAAAGGCACGGACATCATTCTGGACAAAAAGAAAGTCGGGTATGCGCTATCCTCATATGCAAGAAGTTATTTCGCACCTCTGCCCAAAGAGGCTCAACCCGACAAGCAAGAGGAAGTCGGTCACACCAAGGGCGGCGGCGTTATGCGTACAATCGACGGCAATATTTTGGTTGGCCCCGACGCACACGAAGTGCCCTCGAGAGAAGATTATTCCACAAGCATAAAAGACATCGACAATATAATCAAAAAGCAAAAACTCGCCCAACCGATGCTCAACAAGGGCGATATCATAACCTATTTTTCGGGTACGCGCGCGGCAACCTATGAAGAAGATTTCGTGGTCAGACGCGGTATGTTCACCAAAAATATTTATGAGGCGGCAGGCATTCAATCGCCGGGCATCACCGCCGCTCCCGCCATTGCGGTTGACATCAGAAACTGGATAAAAGAGGATTTGAAAGTCAAAGAAAAATCGGATTTCAATCCTGTTTATAAGCATACACCGAGGCTTGCAAACCTCAAAGACGAGGAAAGAGCGAAGTATATCGCCCAAAATCCCGAATACGGCGAGATTATCTGTCGCTGTGAGGAAGTGAGCAAGGGCGAAATTATCGACGCGCTCGAAAGTCCGCTCAAAGTTGCCACAATCGACGGCATCAAGCGCAGAGTGCGTCCCGGCATGGGAAGATGTCAGGGCGGTTTCTGTTCTCCGCTCGTTGCAAAAATAATTGCCGAGCATGAGGGGATAGCAATAGAGGACGTTCTCAAAGGCGACGAGGGCAGCGTCATCGTTTACGGAAACACCAAGGGCAATGCCAAGGAGGAAAACTGATATGCGCAATTATGACGTAGTGGTTATCGGCGGCGGCCCCGCAGGTCTTTCGGCGGCGCAAAGCGCATGCCTCAAAGGCGGCAAAGTCGCAATTATAGAAAGAGAGGCTCGCCTCGGCGGAATCTTGAAACAATGCGTGCATGACGGGTTTGGTCTTATTCGTTTCGGAGAAAAACTCGCAGGCCCCGAATACAGCGAGAGATATATAGATTTTGTCAGAGAACTCGACATAGACACTTTTACGTTTACTTTCGTGACGAGAATAGAAAAGAAGGACGGCGGTTTTGAAATCACCGCAGTGTCCAAGGACGGCATTGAAAAATTCTTTGCCAAAGCACTCGTGCTTGCCACCGGTTGCAGAGAGCGCACCGCAAAGCAAGTCCTTATCCAAGGCACTCGCCCCGCAGGCGTATTCACAGCGGGTACGGCGCAAAACTTTGTCAACCTGCAAGGAAAACTTCCCACCAAAAAATGCGTGATTTTGGGAAGCGGCGACATCGGACTCATCATGGCAAGACGACTTACTCTCGAAGGAGCGCAGGTCGAGGGCGTGTACGAAGTCAAGCCCACACCCAGCGGACTTACGAGAAACATTCACCAATGTCTGCATGATTTCAACATACCGCTTTATCTTTCGCACACGGTGACGAGAGTGTTCGGTCAGGACAGGCTCGAAGCGGTTGAAGTTGCAAAGGTAGACGACAAAATGCAACCTATCGACGGCACTCAAAGACGTATCGATTGCGACGCACTCATTCTTTCTGTCGGACTTATCCCCGAAAACGAACTTGCCGAATCTATCGGAGTCAAGATAAATCCTCTCACAAAGGGAGCGGATTGCGACCAGACCTATATGTCGTCCATAGACGGCGTGTTTTCGGCAGGAAACGCACTTAATGTGTTCGATTTGGTAGATTATGTGTCAGAATGTGCAAAAGATGCGGGTGCAAACGCAGTGGGATTCAAACCGTCGGGCAAGTGCGTTCGTATAGAAAAAGGCAAGGGACTTTTGAGTTTTGTGCCGCACAGAATCGACCTTGGCAAACCTTGCGACAAGGTTGTGTTCTTCTTCCGCGCCGCAAAGGATATGGACAAAGCAACGCTGTACGTCAGCGTGGACGGCAACGAGGCGTTCAAAAAGAATTTTGCTTTCTTGCGCCCGCCCGAAATGCAACGTATCGAACTTGACTTTGCCTCTTGCGGCATAAAAGAGGGAAGCAAAGTGGAAGTCAGAGTGGAGGAAAGATAATGGAACTCGTATGTATCGTATGCCCGCGCGGGTGCAGAATCAATATAGAAAACGGCGTTGTCAGCGGCAACGGCTGCAAAAGGGGAGAAGCGTTTGCGGTGAGCGAAACGACTTGCCCTATGCGTTCGGTCTGCTCCACCGTCGCAACGACTTTTGCGGATTTTCCGGTGCTTCCCGTGAGAACGGACGGGGAAATCCCCAAAGATAAAATCGACGAACTTATGAAACAAATCAATGCGGTTGTCGTCAACAAAAAACTGCATAGAGGCGATGTCGTGCTGAAAGGAATTTGCGGCACAGACGTCAATCTTATCGCAACCGCAAGCATTTATTGAATTTTGTCGCAAAGCGGACGGGAAACCGTTTTGCGCAACCATAAAGGAAAATTATGAGAAAACCACTTGTACTAACAATCGATTTCGGCACGCAGAGCGTGCGAGCAATGCTTTTCGACAAGCACGGCAAGGACTACGGAAAAATGAAAGTCCACTTCAAACAGCCTTATTTTTCAAAGGATATAGGTTGGGCGGAGCAAACTCCTGAGTTCTATTGGGACAGGCTCAAAGAAGCCACAAACGGACTTAAAGAAAAATGCTCCGACCTATGGGACGACATACAAGGCGTTGCCGTAACGACCATACGAGATACGGCGGTCATCGTCGACAAGGACGGCAAACCCTTGCGCGACATCATACTTTGGCTCGACCAAAGAGAGGTCAAAGACGCCGACAAAACAAGATTCGGCAAAGGCTTCAAATCACTTTTGCGCATGCTCAATCTATATGACCTTGCCGCAGCGCAATGCAAGGCGTCGGCATGCAACTGGGTGCATGAGTACGAGCCCGAAGTTTGGGCAAAAATGCACAAGTTTTTGATGTTTTCGGGCTGGATTACATATCGTCTTACGGGCGTTATGAAAGATTCCGTCGCAAACCAAATCGGGCATATTCCGTTCGACTACAAAAACAAGACATGGCAATCGCCCAAAGCAATCACCGCACCGATATTCGATCTCAAAGCGGAGAACATGTGCGATCTCATCGAACCGGGCGAGATTGTCGGCTACATAACAAAAGAGGCAAGCCTCGACCTCGGCATCAAGGAAGGAACGCCCGTTATAGCGTCAGGCTCGGACAAAGGGTGCGAAACGCTCGGATCGGGTTGCGTCGATTCAACGGGAGCGTCGCTCTCTCTCGGCACGACGGCAACCGTGCAAATGACCACCGACAAGTATATCGAAACCGAGCCGTTTGTGCCTACATATCCAGCGGTGCTGCCCGGCAAGTATAACCCCGAAATAGAGATTTACCGCGGATACTGGATGATATCCTGGTTCAAAAACGAGTTCGCACACAAAGAAGTCAAAGAGGCGCAAGAAATCGGCATTTCTGCGGAGGAACTCTTGAACAGACACCTCAAAGACGTCCCGGCAGGCTGCGAAGGACTCATTTTGCAACCGTACTGGACGCCGGGTATCAAACACCCGACGGCAAGAGGCGCAATCCTCGGGTTTGCGGATTGCCATACGAGAATCCACATTTACAGAGCAATCATCGAAGGCATTGCGTACGGCCTTTACGACGGACTCCTGTCCATACAACGCAAGACCAAAATAGACGTCAAGTTTATTGCGGTTTCGGGCGGCGGAAGCGAAAGCGACGAGATATGTCAAATCACCGCAAACATTATGGGAATCCCCGTCAGACGCGCGCAAACGTATGAAACGTCCTCGCTCGGCGCGGCAATCACCGCTTTTACGGGACTTGGCGTTTACAAGTCGTTTGAAGACGCCGCAAATAATATGGTTCATATTTCGGCAGAGTTCAAACCCGATATGAAAGAGCATGAACTCTATGAAAAACTGTATAGAAGAATATACCGCAAAATCTACCCCAACAACAAACGCCTTTATGACGATTTGAAACATATTCTCCGTGAAGCCAAAGCGGACGGCGCCAAAAAATAAAAATAAAAAAATGAATATATCGCGGTTTTATCTGTCGAAAAATGTATGATAAAATCGCAGTTTGGAGGAAAACTATGTCAAAACCCTACAAAGACTATGAACCCAAATGGATCACCGAAGCACCAAATCCCAGATCCTTCCGTTCCATCATGAAATGGGGCGATCCCAACAAGTGCAAAGCCCCCAAAGAAGGTCTTTACAAACTCATCAAAAGCATATTCTCTTTGAGCGACGACGACTTCAAAACTATGGTCGACACCGGCGAACAACTTGTCGACGTACATGTCGAAAGTGCGCTTACAAAAGAACAAATCGAGGCAATCACCGTCATTGTCGGTCCCGAAAACGCAACTACGGACGACTTTGAAAGAGTGCGCCTTGCATACGGCAAAACCATGATCGACATCATGAGATTGAGAAAGGGTATTGTAGAAAACGTGCCCGATATCGTCGTATACCCGACAGACAAAGCACAAATCGAAAGCCTCGTAAAGTACGCCGACAACAACGGCATCAAGGTTTATGTTCATGCGGGCGGATCGTCCGTCACGCGCGGCACGGAACCGATGGTCAGCCCCAACATCATGATCGACATCAGCAAAAACTTCAACAAAGTCATTGCTTTCAACGAAGTCAATCAAACCATCACCGTTCAACCCGGCATCAGCGGTCCGCAACTTGAAGATATACTCAATCATGCGCCCGAAAATTTCGGCACGACAAAGCGTTACACTTGCGGACACTTCCCGCAATCTTTCGAGTATTCCTGCGTGGGCGGATGGGTTGTCACAAGAGGCTCGGGACAAAACTCCACCTATTACGGCTGTGCGGCGGACATCGTGCTTAAACAAGAGTACGTCACACCCATCGGCGTAATCAAATCGGACGGCGCACCAAGAAAAGCAACGGGACCGGACATCGACCAAATCATGATGGGCAGCGAAGGTTGCTTCGGCATCCTTACGGAAGTTACGCTCAAAGTGTTCAATCTCTCCAAAAAACACAAGAAGTTCTCGTTTATGTTCCCGACGTGGGAGGACGGCATGGCGGTTATGAGGGAGGTTATGCAAGGCGAATTCGGACATCCGTCGGCATTCCGTCTTTCGGACGCCGAAGAAACGGATATGATGTCGCATATGTACGGAATCATCGGTTCTCCGCTTGAACCGCTCCTTGCGGCAAAGGGCTACAAACAACATTCGAGATGCTTGCTCCTCGGTTTCTGCGACGGCGAAAGCGGACTGCAAAGAAACATCTATCGCAACATCCGCAAGATTGCAAGAAAGTATCACGGACTCTACCTCACAGGTTATGTCACGACGTCATGGGAGCATGGCAGATTCTCCGATCCGTATCTTCGCGACACCATTCAGGACTACGGCATCATCATCGACACGCTCGAGTGTGCGGTCAATTGGGACAATATGCCCAAAGTACATGACGAGGTGAGAAAGGTGGTCAAGGCTTGGCCGAACGCAATTTGCACTTGCCATATTTCCCACAGCTATCCGCAAGGCGCAAACCTCTATTTCATCTTCATCATCAAGACAACCGACCTCGACGCATTCAAAAAATATCACAGCTCCATTTTGGAAGCCATCATGAAGTCGGGAGCGGCACTTTCGCACCATCACGGAATCGGCAAACTCTTTGCGCCATTCCTCGAAGGTTCAATCGGGGCGGAACAACTCAAAGTGTTCAAAGCACTCAAAGCGTATTTCGATCCCAACAACACGCTCAACCCCGGCGGTACGCTCGCGCTTGACGAACATCCCGCAAACTTCTAAAAATCACACTTCAAGGCTACGGCGCATGCCGTAGCCTTGTTTCAAAGTATCGGACAAAGACGAAAAAAGACGCGATTTTAGCAAGACCGATTCGGCATATGTTTGAAAAAACAATTGTACATATAAACGATTGCGTATTTGCGCATATGAACGTATGTCGCAATACGGCGAATTCGCAAAACGGAAGAGATGAAAAACCAAGGAGGATATTATGTCGGAAAGGATTTTCAGCAGTAAGTGGCTCTATTGTATTCTTACAATTCTCGCACTTGTCAATATCGCCTTTGTGTTGCATATTTGCTGTTCGTATGAGGCGATAATCAGACCTATTCTTGCGCGGCTCATCGAAGAGAATAAAATCGGCAATACGCTCGACGGCGCAAATTGGCTTGCGTATTTTACGATACAGTCAAACCTTTTTGTGTCTTTATGGTTTATTTTTTGGTCGATAGGCAAATTGTTTAACGTCAAAGCTTTCGAGCGCGTGTGCGAAAATAGTGCCGTTGCCACATGCGTGACGCTTTACATTTTCGCAACCGGGTTTTTGTATGCAGGCTCGACAATGTTTGGCATGAGGTGGTTTGACAAAAACGACGGAGGGGCAATCGTCAACAATGTCGTAAACGTATATCATCATTTCATAATTCCGCCGCTTACGGTAATTTTGTATTTCTGCATGCCTGTCAGGCAACTGAAATCTCCAAAGGAAAATGCGACGATAGCGTTGCTTTTTCCGCTTGCGTACCTTGCGTTTTCGCTGTTCAGGGGCAAAGCCGTCGATTGGTACGCCTATCCGATTTTTCGTCCCGAAGCGTTGTGGGAAGCGGTTTTTTCAAACAAACCTTACGTATATGCGTCCGCAGTAGCGTTGCTTTTGTGCGAGATGTTGCTACTGGCGACAGGATTTTTTATATGCGCATACTTTATGACCGTTTTGCAAAACAAGAGATACATCCGTCGTTTTTCAAAATATGCGTATGCACCCGAGCGCATTGGTGAAGTGTAAGATGCGGAACGTATAAAAATCGAAACACAAAAAAACAAATCGCTCAAAAAGTGCGATTTGTTTTGATAAACGACAAAATATGTGCTTTTAATTTATATAAGACAAGCGCGTTTGCCGATTTTTTGTTGACGGCTTGTGCCGAAACGACAGACTTTTTGAAGATCGTCATCTCTTTTCAAAGACAAAATCCGTTTGCTTTGCAAAAGAGATTTTTGCATGCCGATGGTTTATTCGGTTTTCTCTTCGAGTGCGGAGCGATATGCTTCGATAACTCGTTCCTTAAAAAGCTCGCGTGTTTTGGTGTTGATGGGGTGAACGATGTCCTTATATTCTCCGTCGGGAGTCTTTCTTGACGGCATTGCGACAAAAACTCCGCCTTCTCCTTCAACGATTTTGATGTCATGCACGGCAAAGCATCCGTCTATCACAAGAGAAGCAACTGCTTTGAGTTTGCCTTCCTGCTGGTTTACCATTCTAATCCTTACGTCCGATATTTCCATAATGTCCTCCTGGTCAGGTTTTTACCATTATATCACTATCGACAAAAATAAACAATACATATTTGAAAATATGAATTAAAACTATACAAAACAATAGAAAATGTCGGGGATTTTTGCTTATTCATGCGTTTATATCTCATAAATATAAGCCCGATGTTCATGTCCTACGAGATTTTTGAAAGACAAAAAGGTAGTATAAGCGGATTGTTGCAATAGTCATATGGAACTTCATATATTAAAATATGGATTTTTCAAAGGTTAAAAGCGGATATTTTGTCGGAATCGGCGGAGTCGGTGTGAATGCGCTTGCGAAATTCGCTATGGATTTCGGCATAAAAGTGAGCGGCAGCGACGCAAAAATCAACGGACTGTGCCGTGAACTCATCGAAAAAGGTGCAAAAATCAGCCAAATTCCCGATTATCCGGAACTTGAAAATGCCGATTTCTTGGTGTTTTCGTCGGCAATACCGACGGATAATCCCGAAATAAAGAGGGCAAAAGAATTGCATATTCCCGTTTTTGAGCGGCATGAGTTTTTGGCATGCGTGTCAAAGTTGTTTGCACAAACGGTGGCAATTGCCGGCACGCACGGAAAAACCACCACGACCGCCATGCTCACGCATATATCGAAAACGAACGATTTGAAATTTGTTTCGATGATAGGCGGTGAAAGTATAGAATTCTCAAATTATGTCAACAATACGGGGGCAAGTCAAATCAAAGATTTGAAAAATTGTATTTTCATATGCGAGGCATGCGAGTACAAACGCAACTTGCTTGCGCTTAAGCCAAGCGTAGGAGCGGTGCTGAATGCCGAATGCGATCATCCCGATTGCTATACCGGTCTTTTTGAGATAAAGAGTACGTTTGCGGAGTTTTTGAAAAAAAGCGAAGTCAAAATCGTCGGCAGTGACAATCTCGAACTTGTCGGCAAAAACTTCGACAAAAAGAGTGGCAAAGGATTTGGAGTTTTCATCGAAAGCGAAAAAGAAAAACAAATACAATGCTTTTTCAAAGACGACAAAGCGATTGTTTCCGACGGCAAAAAAGCAGTTTCGTTAACACTTGAGGACGGCGGTGAATACAATTACAAAAATGCGACTTTCGCACTTGCAACGGCAATCGCAATAGGTATGGATTTTGAAACCTGTGTGCGATGTCTGAAAGATTATTCGGGTGTAAAGCGTCGTTTTGAAAAAGCAGACGATATAGGCAAAACAGAAGTGGTTTTCGATTTTGCGCATCACCCGAGCGAAATCGCGCAAGTTATAAAACGAGCAAGCGTTCTTGGCAAAATCATGGTTGTTTTTCAACCGCACACGTATTCGAGGACAAAGGCATATATCGATGGCTTTGCAAGCGTCCTGGGGGCAAAAGGAAACGGAGTCAAAACGATTGCGCTCATGCCGACATATGCGGCAAGAGAAACGCTTAAAGACGGTTGCGGAAGCGATGTTCTTGCAGCGACAATTTTTGACAAATATCGCAAACGAGGCGTTTATCTTCTCAAAAGCAAGCAATCAACCGTGGATTTTGTCAAATCTCACGCAAAATCGCATGATATTGTTCTGATGATAGGCGCGGGTGATATTTATGATTTGAAAGACTTGCTATAATATTTATATGTGAGCATATGCGCATGTGAACATACTGACATTTCGGGATACCCGATATTAAAACATATGCAATCGAGAAGCGGCAATTTCTGCAAGGAAGTTGCCGTCCTCGCTCATATGATGTCTTCGGCGTTGAAGTCCAAAAGACGCTTTATGTTCTCAGCCATCACAATCAACGAAAGACACTTTGACAGTGCGTTTTGATAGTCCTCGCATTCCAAAGAGCCTTGCGTTTCGGCAAGAGCGACCGAGAACGAACGCACGTCCGGAGAGAATGCGAACAATTCCATATACATGCGTTTTTTCTCCCACCAATCTGCGATTTCTTTTGATTTGTCTATACAATCGTCGTCTTGTGCTTTTATGGACTTTTCAAGCGAAACGAGTTTTTCGTTGAGCGCGGCAAATGTCTTGTGGATATAAAAATCTTCAAGTACGCCGCCTGTAATTATTATGATGAGAATTAAGATTGCAAGCACGACTTTTTTCATTGCTTTTTTCCTCCGTGAGAAAGCAAAAATGCATGCTTTGCTTTTTGGTGATTTGTTTTGTCGGAACGGAGATCGTTTTCGTCACGGTTTGAATCGTTATTGCACGAGTTGTCGTTCGGCGTATCGCTCTTTTGCAACGTTGCGGTGATATAATCGCCTTTGTAAGGCTGAACAAAGATGTTTTGTCCTGCAAGAAGAAGCACCAGCACATCCTCTTGCTGCATTTGTATGTCGTTGAGATATGCAAGCACGTCCTGTTTGACGTGTCCGTCGAGCGTCGCAAGGTTTTCGGCGACAAACTCTCCTTCCATAATCACGGTGACCGGAATTTCGGCTTTTGGCGGATTTATATCAATGTCGGAAGGCGCAAGCGGGCGGTTTTGAGATTTTTGAAGCACGCTCATGTTACCGTTGGTTTCCAATATTGCGTATTCGACTTCGGAGGGATTGAAACAGCCTGCGCCGCGCAAAGCCTCCATGATGTCGTCGATGTTGAGGTTGAGTTCTTTCATGACATCGGGCAGTATATTGCCGTTTTGGATGATGATAATGGGTTTTCCGTTAAGGAATTTGCGGAATCGGATGCTTTTTGTGGCAAGTTTAGTGATGATGATATGCACCAAAAACAGCGAAAACACGGGGATTATGCCGTACAATATAGGGATTGACGAATCCGCCATGGGGATACACACCAAATCGCTTGCCACAAGCGTTATGGCAAGCTCAAAAGGTTGCAATTCGCCGAGCTGTCTTTTGCCCATAAGACGCATTGCTATGAGCAAAACGAAATATAAAATCAAACACCTTATAAACAAATTGAGCATACGAATAGTTTGTTTATAAGACATGTTTTTATGCCCGAGATATGCATAAAACCGAAAACATGTTTTTGATAAATTCGGTGCGATGTTGTTGTCGACGCTCCTTTTAGAGCGTATAAGACGTATTTCGTTTTTCGTTGCGCGATTTGCAGTGGCTTATCTTGTGTTTCCTTTTTGTTTTTCTGTCTATATTTGTCGATTTTGCCCGCTCCGGTGCAAACATTCTGATGCATGCGACAACGTCTACCACATCGTATGCGGATATTATGAGGAAGAAAAAGAAAAGAATATACACGCCGACGACAACGATTGCGGTGATGTAGTCCGCATACGAACAAAGCAGTTTTGCGCCGAAGAGTCCCGTTGCGGCAAGCGGAACGGAAAGCAAAATCATCGGAACGTTCTTTTTGTGATTTATAAACGAACCGACTTCTTTTTTGAGTACGACGAGATTCAAAATCGCTATGAGCAAAAAGCATACGCCCGTCGAAAGTGCCATCGCGTATATTCCTATGTATTTTGGCATGAACAATATGCAAGGAATCATCGCAACCGCGCCGATAACGGTGTTAAGAAAGGTATGTTGCTCTTTTCCGAGTGAGTTGAGCATCGGAGTGGTTGCCTGCGCCGTGGCAATCGGAAACAGTATAAACGAGCAATACGACACAAATTTTCCCGCTTCCTTATCTCCGAACAGGAGCAACCCAAGGCTTTGTCCGAGCGGAAGATATATCGCAAAAAACAAACAGGCAATGACGATGGCAAACGTCAGGGAAGTTGCCATTTTTGCGCGCACGGCGTTTATATCGCCCTGTGAACGCAGTTGAGCGATGTCGGGAACAAACACCACGGACAACGCTCCGATAAATGCCACGGGTGCCATAATCAGAGGAAGCGCCATGCCGGACACTCTGCCGTATTGCGCCGTTGCTTCGGCAAGAGTCAGCCCTGCGCCGACAAGCATTTTGGGTAGGATAAGAGCGGTGAGAGACGCGCCGAGAGAGGTTATGATTCTTGTTGCGGAAAGAGGAATCGTTTTGAGCGTCAACTCTTTGAATCCGCTTGGTTTTGTCACTCTTCCGCCCGATGCGAAAAAAAGTATTATGAGGATTGCGACGCACACGAGATCGGAAATCGTCATTGCAAGAGCAATGCTTTGGGCACCGTGAAGTTTGGACAGCAGACCGCCTGTAAATGTAATAGAGAGTACGATTTTGACAATTTCGTCAACGAGTTCGGTGGAGGAAAACGCCAAAAATTTCTTGCGTCCCCAAAACCAACTTCGCAAGGATGCGTAAAGCGTCGACGTCAACAGAGTGGGGAGCATGATGAAGAATATCGGCAGGCAGTCGGGATTTGAAAAAAGCGGCGATATTTTCGAGCCTAATCCGAAAAACAAGGCGCAAATCGTTGCGGATATGCAAAGCCCCATAATTATCGATGCGGTTGCAAGAGAGTTTTGTTTTTTCAGATCGGAGTTTGCTTCGGCTATTTTGCGCGACAGCACCGTCGGCGCACCCGCCGTGATTGTAAAAAGCATCAAAAGCACCGAAAGCGCAATCTGATACTGTCCGACGACTTCCGCACCCAGCGAGCGCGACATCCACATCTTGAAAACAAAGGACGCAAGACGTGTTGCAATCGAAAAACTTGTGACAATGCCGAATGATTTTGCCGTTTTGTTCATACCGAATAATATGATAGAAAAAATATATTCATTATAGTTATTTGGTATAAACAAAATAAAAACGCTCGCAAGTTTTGCTTGCGAGCGTTTTTAATCGCTATGACGATTATTCTTTGTTATCGTCGTATTTGCTGTGTTTTGCATCGAGGGAAGGAGTGTCTGCGCTTGACGCTGCTTTCTTTTCTTTCTTCTTTGCAATCGGCTTTCTGACCTTGCGCACGACATATACGACCACGACCACGATGATGAGCAGCGCAAGAACTATCGTTGGCACCATCCACCACAAGGCTTCGGTGTTGAAGGTCTTGGAGGGAGTTTTGTTGCTGCCGTTGTTGTTGTCGCCTTTGCCCGATGTTTCGTTGGACACCTGACGTTTGAGGACGGTGTCGCCTGCGGTTGCGCCGTCATAAACGGATTCGTCAACAGTCTTGACCGTCACGTCGTCGAACATCGCATAGCCCGATGTGATTCCTTTGACTTTGGTTTCGCCGTCAACCGTTTCGGATTCGTACTTGCCCAAAGAGAGCTTGACTGTGACGCTTGTTACGTCGTCGTCCATGGTCTTGACGTAGAAGGTGTATTTTGTCCATTCGTCGTTTGCCTTGATGGCGGTGAAGGCGAGCGGCTTGTCCGATTCGTTTGCAGAACCGAGATAAAGCTCGATATTTGCGCCGCTTATATCGTCATCGGAGGACATACCGTACGTTTTCACCCAAACGGACACTTCATAGAAGGAAGCCTCTTTGAGAGTGAGCGAGGAACTTGTGTAGGTGTATGCGCTCTTTTCCGTATTGTTGATTACCAGCATTTGCTTTCCGCTGTGAGCGGCAAGTTCGCTTACGGGAATCCAATTTTCCTTTTTGAGCTTGATGACTTTTTCTTCTTTGAGGGTTGCGATGATTTCATCATCGGATTTGCCTTCGAATCTTGAGTCTGCTTTTGCAGCTGCGATTTCTTCGTCGGTGGGAGTTGCTTTGTCGCTGTCGACGGTGTAGTCCGCACCGAGGATGCGCGCATAGTCGACGCCGTTAACCGTTTCGACCTCATAGAAGTTGCGGTCTGCATAAACGATGCCGCCTTTTGTCGCCTTTGAAGAAGTCGTACCGCTTACCGTACCCGTCCAGCCGGTGGGGGTGGAAAGGCTCTTTCTCGATTCGACGGTGGAAGAGAGCGAGTCAAAGCTATCGGTGAGGAAAGAGAGCTTGTGATTTGTTTTGTCGTCGGTTGCCTCGTTGTATTTTGCTTCGTCAATCGTATTGTACGTCACGTTGTCGAAGAACACTGCGCCGCTTGATTTTGCCTCGTCTTCGGACAAATCTTGCGCGCTGTACTTGGAGTCTTCACCCAGCCAGAGGTTGAGTTTGAGAGAAACGCTTGCGTGACCTGTGCGGATATAGAAGGTGTATTTCGTCCAGTCGGAATCGGTGGTGTTGGTGACGGTGAAGTGACCGTTGCCCGAGTCAACCGAGGACTCGCCCGTGAGGTAGATTGAGAACTTGGTGTTGCCAACCGTTCTTGCATACACGGAGAGTGCGTAGAAGCTGTTTGCAGAGAGCGTCACACTGTTGGATGAGAAGCCTGCCGCATATTTCTTTGTTGAGTCGTTTGAGCCGATTGCAAGGATTTGAGGTTTGTTGCCCGGACGGTTGTTGAGGTCTGTACCCTCCGCATAGAGGTCGGCATAGAAGTTGTCAAACTTGCTTGCGTCGATGTTGGGGAAGGTCTTGTCGGTTTGATGTGTGTGTGCAAACTTATTGCCGTCCTTGTCCAAGGAGATGACGCCTGCAACGAGGTTGGAACCGCTCTTGTTGGGGTTCAAAGTCTTGTCGCTGAACGTCCAGTTGGAAGGAGTTGCCGCGATAGATTGTTCTTTGAGAGATTTGCCGCTTTCGAGGTTCTCGTCCTTGGTGTCGTAATCGTCGAACGCACCGTTTGTGAAGGTGTAGCTTGACGAAGCGGAAGCAAGGTTTACGGTTTTGACATAAGTTCCCGTGCTTGCGCTGTCATAAACGGATTGAGTGATGTCCGCTCCGTTGATGTTTGCCACATACAAAGATCCGCTTGTAAGAGTACTCGATGCCCAGCGATCGCCGGTGCCGAGAGCAAATTTCAAAGTGACGTCGGTGTCTTCTTTTTCACTGCCCTTGACAAACATGGTGAGTTCGCACCAATTGTTGAGGTAGGGGTCGAAGCCGTCTTTGTCGGAGTTGGTGTTGATTTGAGAGAACGTTGTCAAAGTCGAATCGTCTTTGACGGTGTCGCCTTTCTTGACGAGAGAAACGTATGCGCCGCTCGTATCTTTGACGCCTTCTGTTTTTACCCAAACAGAGAAGCGATAGAATTTGTTTTTCTCGATGGTGATTTTGCCCGTTTCGATTTCATAACGGCTGTCCCCGCTCGCCTTGATCTGATATGCGCGGATGTCGGCGATTTCATAGGGCGCGGCGGGTGTGTTCTCTTCATTGAGAGCCAGAACGCCGTGAGAAATAAGACCTTTGACAATCGGATTTTTTGCATCTGTCATGTCGTAGTTGGACACCCAGCCGCTCGGAATGCCCGCGCCGAGTTGTCCTATGCCTTCGGGGTAGGTTTCAGAGCCTGCGTTGAGGATATTTTCAAGAGTATTGACGCTTGTAAGGTCAACGATAAGACCTTGATAGTCGGCCTTGCCCGACGCTGTCAAGTCCAGAGTTTGATTGTCGTTCTTTGCTTCGATGCCGTCGCCTGCAGAGGGAAGATTCTCGATTTCGGTGAGGTTGAGTTCATCCATAAACACCCAGCCGTTTGAGAAAGTGCCGTTTGCGGTGTATGTGGTTTGAGTCTTGTCCGAACCCCAGTTGGTGTATTCGACCGCAGTGTTGCTCGACGTGCCTTCCGTGCCGAGCCATACCGTCATCGTGTAGTTGAAGTCTTTGAATTGGTTGCCTTGGATATAGAAAGTGTAAGTCTTCCAACCGCTTGTGGTTTGACCGCCGTCTGCCGCGCCGACGCTGTAACTGTTGAGCTTGTCGATTTCCTGACCGCCGATGAAAGTCTTGTCGGAAGGATTGGAAGAGATACCTTTGATTGTAATGTCTTTGCCGTCGCTGCCCGAAAGAACCAATGACGCGCCCGCACCGTGAATACCATAGGTATAAACGTTGAGCGAAAGAGCATAAGTCTTGTTCTTTTCGATTGTGATTGCTCTTGAGGACTTGATGCCTTGCGCTGTCATAAGTTGTTGCGAAAGCATAAAGATGTTCGAGCCTACCGACGAAGCCGGAAGATTTTTGATTGCGTCGGCGATGTCGGTGAGTTTTCCTGCCGGGACATAGGGCTTTTTGTCTGCGGACGCACTGTCTTTGACATAGTAGGTTGTCGAGTATTTTTCGTAATTATCGGCAAACTTGTTCACGTCGATGATTGCGTTGTAACCGAGAGAGGACGGAGCGGAATCGTTCTTGCCGCTGTTGCCCGTCACCAATGACCAGCCGTTGGGAGTGCCGGATGAGGAAAGGGAAGTCGTGCCGAAGTCAAAGCGTCCGTTGGAAGTTTTGAGGGTTGCCGTTCTCGTTGTGAGAGCGGAAAGGTCGGTTGCGGTTTTTTCGCTTTCGACTGCCGCTTTGTATTCGTCGCCGTTGTCGAGTTTGGTGAGGCTGAGGTTGTCAAACACGGCATAACCCGTGGTGAGTCCCGTTGTGTAAGACGTGGAATATTTGCCGAGCGCAAGCATCACGTTGAGCGTGGATGCCGAGGAGGGAGAACCTTCGACGATGAAAGTGTAGGTTTTCCATTCGCCTTTGGTGTCGATTTCGTCGTATTCCGCATAAGTGTTGGAGCTGAGGTAAATACGTGCGCCGGGAGTGCCTTTGTCCGTGCCCTTGATGTTGTGAGTCAAGACATCGACGGAAAGCTTATAGTAACCGCCCTTTGCAATGGTGAAAGAGGTGGAAGTATAGCCGTAAGCCGTCGGGCCGTTGACTTTCTTGCCGTCTTTTTCGGATGCTTCGGGCATGTAAATCATAAGTGCGTTTTTGACCTTGTCGTCGTCGCCGTATCTTCCGCCTGCGATAAGCTTGTTGTAAAGAACATCGTCGTTATCGTTCCACTTGCTCTTGTTGGCGTCGTAAAGGGCTTTGTCGAGGCTGATTGCGCCTGCGGTTACGTCGTCCTTGTAGTTGCCGGAGGAGTAAGTTTTGCCACCCGTCCACGAAGTGAGCGTGCGGGGGTAAGTCTTGACGGATGTGTCAACGACTTTGAAGTCGCCGTTGGAGATGAGAAGTCCCTTGGTGGCTTCGATCGTCGTCGTTTTGTTGTCGGAATCGTTGTTGTCGCCGTTTTTGTTGCAAGCGACAAGCATTGCCGAAGAAAGCACGACGAGTGCGATCATCAATAGTGCTAATACTGCAAATTTCTTCTTGTTCATACCAAACCTATAAAGAGATTTATTTTGCTCGGACTTGCGTCCATTTGTTATTTGAAATACACATCGCACGCATATATACACGCGTCATATAAATCAATATACTTTATTATCCTAATACAAAATCAATATTTTGGCAATCGAAATTCATATTTTCGCACAAATTAATTAAACTAAATTCATGCGAAATCAAACCTTTCTCGGCGCGCCGTCCGCGCCCGACTGTTTCAAGTATGACCTGTCAAAACAAGCTCTATCCGTCAAAAAGAAAATTCTTATGTGTTTTTGTTCGGTTTTCATAGGCGTCGTAAACGGGCTTTTCGGAGCAGGCGGCGGGATGCTCGCAGTGCCTTGTCTGACGTATATCGGGAAACTTGACGAAAAGAGCGCGCACGCTACTGCAATTGCCGCAATCTTGCCGTTGTGCCTTGTGTCCGCCATTGTTTACGCGCTCAAAGAAAGTTGCAAAAACGAGGTGATTCTGCCCGTTGTCATAGGCGTTACGGCAGGCGGAATTTTCGGTGCGTTGTTGCTCAAAAAACTTTCGTCGGATGTAGTGTCTTTTGTGTTTTACGCTCTTATGACGTTTGCAGGGTTCAAAATGATTTTTGACTAAAACGGCATTTTATCGATATAAATCAAGCGATAAAATGCGTTTTTGTATCAATATGAGGTAAATATGCAATTTTTGTTTTTTGTTTTGGCAGGACTTGCGGGCGGCGTGCTTGCAGGTATGGGAATGGGCGGAGGAACGCTTACTTTGCCTATCCTCGTGCTTGTCATGAACGTTTCGCAAATCACGGCGCAATTCGCCAATCTGATAGCTTTTTTGCCATCGGGAACCGCCGCGCTTTTTGTCCATGTCAAAAACGGTTTGGTGTGCAAAGAAAACCTGATTTATATGCTTGTTCCGTCGATAATCGCGTGCGTGGGTTGTTCGTTTTTCGCAACCGAGGCGAGCGGTGATTTGCTCAAAAAACTTTTCGGCGGTTTTCTTGTGCTGGTCGCAGTTTGCTCGTTTGCGGCAAAAATCGTGAAAGCGGGCAAACAATAGTTTGAAAATCATTAAAAAATCAAAAAAGGGGTATTTACATTGTTCTTTTTCTAATGTATAATTATATCAAACTAATTATGAAGGACTTGAAAGGCTTTACGTTATGACAATTCCGCTTAGGACTTTTCGTCGGGGCATACATCCTCCCGCGAATAAGTTTACAAAAGACGCACCTCTTGAGCAATTTCCGACGCCTGAGAGGGTTTTCATTTCTTTGTCGCAACATATCGGCGCGCCCGCAAAGGCAGTGGTAGCCGTCGGAGATCACGTTGACGAGGGACAACTCATCGGCGAGGCAAACGGGTTTGTTTCGGCAAACGTTTTTTCCTCCGTTTCGGGCACCGTAAAGAGTATTTGCACGCTTGCCACGGCGAGCGGCGGAGAGGCGACTCACATCGAAATCGAAAACGATTATTTGTACACAAAGCGCACGCTTCCTCCTTTGAAAAATCCCACGAAGGACGACATTATCAAACGAGTGAAGGACGCGGGCATAGTCGGAATGGGCGGCGCGACGTTCCCCACGCACGTCAAACTTATGCCCAAAGACAAAGTCGACACGCTCATCATCAACGGAGCGGAGTGCGAGCCGTACATCACTTGCGACTACCGCCTTTTTATGGAAGAAGCGGACACGGTGTTGAAAGGCGTGGAGCTTTTGCTTACCGCACTCGAAATCGACCATGCATACATCGGCATCGAGGCAAACAAACCGCTTGCAATCAAGCGTCTTGCCGACATCGTTCCCGAAAACGTGGATGTCATGCGCCTCAAAGCGAAGTATCCGCAAGGCGCGGAAAAACAACTCATTTACGCAACCACGCACAGAATCGTGCCCACGGGCGAACTTCCCGCAAAAGTCGGATGCGTCGTTTGCAACGCTCACACCGCATACGCAATCGCAAAAGCAGTGTATGAGGGCGAGCCTTGCTACCAACGCGCGATGACGATATCGGGAGGAGGCGTCAAAAAGAGAGGCAACTTCTGGGTGCGCAACGGCGTGCAATATCAATACATTTACGACGTGTGCAGAGGCAACAAAAGCGAGGAACTCACAAGAAAAGTCGTCAGCGGCGGTCCGATGATGGGTTTTGCGCAAGCGTCTTTGACGCCGGCATGCACAAAAGGCTCGTCTTGCTTGTTGTTTATGACGGACAAGGAGTTCAATACAAACCCGACCACTCCGTGCATAAGTTGCGGCAAATGTATCATCAACTGCCCGATGTCCCTCGTTCCCAGAGAACTTGAAAAAGCGGTTGAAAAAGACGATTTCGAAACGACTTTCAAAATGGGCGTTCTCAACTGTATAGAATGCGGCGCATGCTCGTATTCCTGTCCCGCAAAGCGTCCGCTCGTTCAGGCGATGCGCCTTGCGAAAAAAGAAATAAAAGCAAGGGGGATAAAGTGATATGCCAAAGTACATAGTTTCGTCATCCCCGCATATATCCACCACGTTCACCACGAGAAAGATGATGCTCGACGTCATCATCGCGCTCGTACCGGCGACTGTCGCAAGCGTTTTGCTCTACGGATTCTATCCGCTTTGCATGATGATTTTGTGCGTCGGCACTTGCGTCTTTTCCGAGTGGTTGTTCAACGTAATCGGCAAACGCTTTCAAAGCGTGGGCGATTTGTCGGCGGTCGTTACGGGTATGATTCTTGCGCTCAACCTGCCGCCCGTCGTGCCGTTTTACGTGCCTATCGTCGGAGGATTTTTCGCAATCGTAATAGTGAAGATGCTCTTTGGCGGCATCGGCAAAAACTTTGCAAATCCTGCAATCACCGCTCGTATTTTTCTGCTTTTGTGCTGGACGGGCGTTATGACGAGTTTCGTGTCGCCGATTACGCTCGACAACGGCGCAAATCTGTTCTCGTTCTTCGGGCATGCGGTTGACACAGACATCAGCGCAATCACAAGCGCAACGCCTTTGGCGGGGGTGAAAAACTCTATCGCGACGGGCGCAAATCCCGCAGAAGGACTCAACGCTTTGGATATGTTCCTCGGACGCATCGGCGGAAGCGCAGGCGAGGTCAGCACTCTTGCCATTCTCATCGGCGGCGTGTATTTGCTTATCCGCAGAGTCATTGACTGGCGTATCCCGACGCTTTACATCGGCTCGGTTGTCGTATTTACCGCAATTTTCTTTGCAAAAACGGGTTATGTGGCGCAATACATCTGGACGTATCTTCTCGGCGGCGGTCTTATGTTCGGCGCATTCTTTATGGCAACCGACTATGCGACCTCGCCAAAGTCTTGTCTTGCGGTCGTGATATACGGCGTGGGACTCGGATTTTTGACGGTTATATTCAGAAAGTTCGGCACGATGAACGAAGGCGTTTCGTTTGCGATATTGCTTATGAACATACTTACGCCTCTGCTCGACAAGATCATGCCGAGGGTGTTCGGCGCACCGAAGAAACTCAATGTGGCAAAACTTGTCAAGAGCAAAAATAAAGAAGTTTTGGAAGGAGGCAAAAATGACTGACGATTTGTTGAAAAATAATGCCTCGATTTCAAGTGAGGAAACAACGGCGGAGGAATCCGCAACGGAGAACGCTCAATCGCATGCCGACGCTACAATCGACAAAAGCAATGCTCCGTCCGAAGCAAAAGCGGACAAAGCGCAAGAGGATTCTCGCAAAGGAAAGGAAAAAAAGAAGTTCAAGCTCGGCGACGTTTCCAAATGTACGCTCGTGCTTACCGTCATCGCACTTGTCGCAGGACTTTTGCTCGGTATAGTCAACTGGGTGACATATGTCGATCCGGACGGCGTAATTGCCGACAAATGTACAGCCGTATTCGGTTCGGAAACGTCGGTCAAGGATGAAAAGCTCGCCTCTTACGACTATGACAAAAACAATTATGTCGAATCTTGTTTTGTGGCGAAAAACGGCGACGAAGTTGTCGGATATTGCTACTACACGGTGGGCGGCGGCGCAAAAGACGGTTCTATCGAACTGCTTGTGTTTGTAGACAAAGACGGCATTATCAAAGATATTTCGGTTTACGAGCAGGGCGAAACGGCAGGTTATTTCGACAAAGTCGAAAAAGCCAACAAGTCAAAATATGTCGGTCTGAATTTGAAAACGATAAAGAAACTCGAACTTGTAAAAAACAAATCCGCTCTTGAGGACGGCGAAATAAGTGCGGTGAGTTCGGCAACGTATACTTCAACGGGATATCACAATGCGATAGCGGCGGCGGTGTACGCATACAGAACATATATCGAGGAGGCGTGATATGAAGAGCAATTCTAAACTTCAAATCGTATCAAACGGTATATTCGCGCAAAACCCGACGTTCAGACTCGTTCTCGGTATGTGTCCGACGCTGGCAATCACCACAAGCGCGTTCAACGGTTTGGGCATGGGACTTGCGGCAACGCTCATTCTCATCTGCTCGAACGCATTGGTGTCGCTTTTGAGAAAAGTGATTCCCGACAAGGTGCGTATTCCTGCGTACGTTCTCATCATCGCAACCTTTGTCACACTGCTTGAAATGATACTCAAAAAGTTTATTCCGACGCTTTACAGCGCGCTCGGTATATATTTGCCGCTTATAGTGGTCAACTGCATAATTTTGGCAAGAGCGGAGGCTTTTGCAAGCTCAAACAAAGTGGGCGACAGCATACTCGACGGCTTGGGCATGGGACTTGGTTTTACGCTTGCGCTCACATGTCTCGGTTTCGTGAGAGAGCTTATCGGCAGCGGCACGATATTTGCAGGCTCGCTCGGCTCTCTTACATTCGGCATTTCGCTCGGCGCGGCAAGAGATTATTCGCTTGCGATATTCGTACTTCCCGCAGGCGGATTCCTTACGCTCGGTCTTGCTATGGCACTCGTCAACTGGGTGAGCGACAAAAAGAAAGAGAAAAAGCAACTTGAAGCCGAAAAAGCCGCACAGAATATCGAAAACGCAAAATCTGCGCTCGAACAAAAAGAAGGGGAGGTTGCATGATGGAATACTTTTTGCTTATAATCGGAGCGATGTTTGTCAACAACTTCGTCCTCAGCCAGTTTCTCGGCATATGCCCGTTCCTCGGCGTGTCCAAAAAGACGGATACCGCACTCGGAATGGGGCTTGCGGTCACATTCGTCATGGGCGTTGCAAGCGTTATCACGTGGTGCGTACAAAAAGCACTTGTTGCGCTCGGCGTCGAGTATTTGCAAACGATAGCGTTTATTTTGGTCATCGCGGCACTCGTGCAACTTATAGAAATGGTGCTCAAAAAGTATATGCCCGCGCTTTACAGCGCACTCGGCGTATATCTTCCTCTTATCACGACAAACTGTGCGGTTCTCGGCGTTGCGATACTCAATATCGACACTTACGGCGTTGCGAGCGGCATAAGCTTGCTTCAAGCATTCCTCAACGGCACATTCAGCGGTGTGGGTTTCCTCATTGCGATTATGCTTCTTGCAGGCGTGCGCGAAAAAATGGATTTGGACGCTGTCCCGAAGCCGTTTCGAGGTTTCCCGATAACGTTGATATCCGCAAGCATACTCAGCATGGCATTCGTGGCATTCGGCGGTCTTATTTCGACGTCGGGAGCCGTGAGCCTTGTGTTTCCTTGAGGGAGGTGATGCTTTATGCTTAATTTTATTTCGGCTGTAAATCCGATGACTATTTTGTACTCGACCTTGGTGCTGTTGGTGCTTGCGCTCGTATTCGGCGTGACGCTCGCAGTGCTTGGAAAAAAACTTGCCGTCCATGAGGACGAACGCATAAAACAAGTGCGTGAAAAACTTTCCGGCGCAAACTGCGGCGGATGCGGATATGCGGGGTGCGATGCTTTTGCAAAGGCGGTCGTAGAGGGCAAAGCCGATATAAACGCTTGCTCGGCAACTTCTGCCGAAAACAAAAAAGCGATTGCGGATATCATGGGGCAAAGCATAGACGCCGAAGAAACCATGATTGTGGTTGCTTGCCGAGGCGGAAAAAACGCCGCAGACAAGTACGAATACATGGGATACGGCAATTGCAGAAGTATGGAATTGCTCGGCGGCGGAAGAAAACAATGCAAGTGGGGTTGCCTCGGCATGGGTTCATGCGTGGATTCTTGTCCGTTCAGCGCAATGCAAGTGGGCGAGGACGGCTATGCGCAAGTGGACAGAGAAAAATGCGTCGCTTGCGGAAGATGCATCAACTCTTGCCCCAAACGCCTTGTCAAGAGAATTCCTGCCACGGCAAAGTACTATGTGGCATGTTCAAACTGTCTCAGAGGAGCAAAGGAAGTGCGTGCCGTATGCACGGTGGGTTGCCTCGGATGCGGACTTTGCGCAAAGGTCTGTCCAAACGGCGCAATCACGCTTCAGAACAATCTTGCCGTCATAGACTATTCAAAATGCACCGGTTGCGGAATATGCGCATCGAAGTGCCCGTCAAAGTGTATTTTGCAAACACATCCGCAAGAGCAAGACAAGTGATTTGTAAATCGAATCTCGGCGAATAAAGCGTACTTGAAATATTGAAAATACTGACATATATAAGCGGGAAAAGAAAGAAATAAGAATTGAACAATCGTCCTCAAAAGGACACGGCGAAAGCCGTTAGGAGAATTATATGGAAAAAATAGCGATTATCGACATTGGCTCAAACTCTGCAAGACTCGTGCTGGTCAACGTTTTGGACGGAGGCTACTTTGTTGTTTTTGACGAACTCAAAGAGATGGTACGACTCGGACAAGATATGGACTGGGACGGTTTCATCAAACCGCAGCGCATTGCGCAGACGATAAAAACGCTTACAATGTTCCGCCGTCTGTGCGACGCAAACAAAGTGGACAAAATCTTTGCGTATGCAACCGCAGCGGTTAGACGAGCAAAAAATCAAAAAAGTTTCCTCGACGAAGTCGCAATGACTTGCGGCATAAAAATCAAGGTGCTTTCACCCGAGGAGCAAGCCATGCTTGTCTATCAAGGCGTAATCAACTCTATGGATATACCCAAGGGCTTGATTATGGAGATGGGCGGCGGCTCGACAAACCTCATCTACTACAACAGAAGAAATCTCATCCATTTCGAAACATTGCCTTTCGGTGCGGTCACGCTCACCGATTTGTTCAAGAACGACAGCTCCACTCCGCAAGAGCGAGCAAAGAAGATCGAGGACTTTATCGGCGAACAGCTTGAAAAAATACCCTGGCTTGACAGTATCGAACCGGATACGGCGTTTGTAGGTGTGGGCGGAAGTTTCAGAAACCTCGGCAGAATCAGTCGTCTTATCAAGAAGTACCCCTTCAACATGACGCACAACTACGAGCTTCCCGTCACCGAGTTTGAAAACATCTACAACACGATAAAGAAACTCGACCTCAACAGCACCATGAAGATTAAGGGACTTTCAAGCGGACGCGCGGATATTTTCCCGAGTGCGCTTGCGGTGATGAAAGCCGTGCTTTCTCGCTTCGAGTTTTCAAAAATCACGATCAGCGGCTGCGGTTTGAGAGAGGGCGCAATGTTCCGCTATGCAGTGCCGGGCGTCAATGAAAGACCGCTCTCTGACGTGTTGGGACACTCAATCTACACGCAAATGAAGTACCACGACCTCAACATCGCGCACGCAGAGCATGTTTACAACCTCTCCATTCAACTCTTCAAGCAACTCAAAGTGCTGCACAAGATGCCGAGAGTATATGTCAGAGTGCTGAAAATCGCCGCGCTTTTGCACGACAGCGGTATGAGAATCAAATTCTACAACCATCAATTGCACTCGGCATACATCATTCTCAACAGCAACCTTTACGGCGTACCTCACAAGGATATAGTCGTTGCGGCGTTTGTTGCGGCAGGGCACAGAAAAGCCGAAAACGCACGTGACGAAATCCTCAAATACAAGGATATGCTCACACAAGAGGACGTGGACGCAATAAGGAAACTTTCCGTCATTTTGCGCATTGCCGAGAGCTTTGACAGAAGCCAAAGCGGCGTCGTCACAGGCATCAACTGCGATGTTTTGGGCGACAGCGTAATTGTCAAGACCGAATGCGAAAACGGCGGAGATTGCGCGCTCGAAGTCAAGGACGCAATGGGTGCGGCGGCAGAATTCAAGGCGGCATACGGCAAAAATCTCGAAATTCTGTAAGCTGAACGATTGGAAAATATAATCGAATCGGACAAATAATGAACAAATTTTCAAATACCGTGATTCTCGCCTCGTCATCCCCTCGTCGAAAGGAAATTCTTGACGAAATGGGCGTAAAATACGAGGTTATCCCCGCCGACATCGACGAGAGCGAGATAAAATCCCGTTTGCCGTTTTTGCTTGTCAAAAAACTTGCCGACGCAAAGGCGGAACATATAGCTTGCGAGCATAGGGAAGATACCGTCATTGCGGCGGACACAATCGTCGTTCTG
Organism: uncultured Clostridia bacterium; assembly: GCA_934233745.1. Lineage (GTDB taxonomy): Bacteria > Bacillota > Clostridia > Christensenellales > CAG-917 > CAG-475. Next base: position 69,397 of record CAKQGN010000004.1, on the reverse strand, counting down.
GACGGCAAAGTTTACGGAAAACCGCACGACAGAGCGCGTGCTTTCGAGATGATAAAAAGCCTCAACGGACGCACGCATATCGTATATACGGGGGTTTGCGTGACGTGCAAAGGACAAAAAAAAGTGTTTTGCGTCAAATCGCTTGTCACCTTCAAACGCTTGACGGATGAGCAAATCTATGCGTATATTGACGATTGCAAACCCTTTGACAAGGCGGGCGCATACGGGATTCAAGACAAAAGAATAGTGAAAAAATACAGCGGCAGCTATTCCAACATTATGGGACTGCCCAAAGAAAAGCTCGGCGACACCCTCGTCCGAGTCGGAGTTATCAATGGCTACAATAGAACTATCGATTGACCTTGGAAGCAAGTTTATCACCATCTACCAAAAGGGTATAGGGCTTGTTTTGCGCGAGCCTGCCATCGCTATTGCGACAAAATCCCGCAATCGACTCGAAATCCGCGACGCAGGTTACAGAGCGGAGAGCGTTATGACCGGTTCTCTCGGCGGCGCAAGAGTCATCGCGCCCATAAAAGAGGGAATTATCGTCGATGAAGAGATGGCAACAATGCTTCTTCATTACTTTTTGAAAAAGATTATCCCCGAAGGCATTTTTATGCCCAGAATCAAAGCCATCGTGTCCATTTGCGAGTCTTCGTCCGGCTCCGACAGGCGCGCTGTCGAAAAGTGCTGCATCAAAGCGGGAATAAAAGAAGTCACGCTCGTCGAGTCGGGATTGAGCCTTCTTGCCTACACCAACAGTATCGGCGGACTTTTTGTGGACATCGGCGGCGGAAAAACCGAAATTTCGGCTGTCACCAATCACGGCATAGCAACGGGTTGCTCCGTCAATATCGCGGGCGACGCGTTCAACAATGCGATCATCGACAGCTTGTATATGAATTACGGCGTGAAGGTTGGCGAATTCACCATAGAAAATCTCAAAAAATCCGCTCTTTCATTCTATGTCAACGATGAAGGCAGTTATGCGGTCAGCGGCGGCAGTGCGGACGGCTCGCCACGCTCACTCTATGTCACCGCCGAGCAAATGCGCGACGCCGTGATTCCGCTTGTTGACGACATCATCGAGGTCATAATGTCCGTCCTCAATCAAACTCCACCCGAACTTTCTGCCGAAATTTTGCGCAAAGGCATATTTGTATCCGGCGGCTCTTTGCATATCCCCGGGCTTATCGAATATTTGGAGCAAGCGCTCGAACTTCCCGTCACGCCTCTCAAAGACATCGAAAACGCAATCGCCATCGGCGGCGCAAGGTTCTTTGACGAAAAGAATCTATTATCTGATATGCTTGGTGTCAAATTGTATTAAAGAGCACTATTGAGCGAATAACTGTGTCAGAGGCATCCGCCTGTCAACTCATTTACGCATAGTAAATTAGGGTTGCCATTCGGATGCCTCTTCATTGTTCTTCATCTCAATTGCTCAAACGGCGCCTAGGTTATGGCAATCGCCTCAAATGTCATTCCGAGGAGCAAAGCGACGTGGGAATCCCCTAAATAGAAACGAAAACACAGTGGCGGTTGCCATTGACCTCGCTTGTTCTCGCAATTTATACCGCGCAGAAAATCTTTGCTATCAGTTCAAACAGGGACAAAATCTCCTGCCACAGTTCCGCAAGATTGTCTGCTTGGTATTAGCGTGCAAAGCACGCAAGCGGATAAACGAATACTTATTCGAAGCGCACTTATTAACGGTATGTGTCTATTCAGGGTGCGAGCCGCAATGGCGGCGAGAATATGAGCACCGAGCTTGACGTATAGTACGAGAATGCGTGGCATTCTGTTGCGTAGCCGCCACGCAGGCGAAGTGGCATAATTAGAGAATTGTCCCTATCTATGCGAGTGCCGACTGTCTCCCCCGCGAACGACGGATAATCTTGTGGAGAATTGCCTCTAACTGAGTGGCGGGAGAAAAGCCCGAGAGGGAAAGAGGGGGGTCATCTAATATAGAGTACACGCCGTTCAACTCTTGTAGAGGAAAATAAGACACGTGAGGAAGGGGGAAGTTGCATTTAGAGTACAATCTTTTGAGTGTTTGTGAGATTTTGACAAACACGCTCGTTTTTCGACACAAGCAGACATCTATATACCGTGTCTGTTTTTTATTATGTGAATATGAGAAAAATCGTTGTTACTTCGGGAAAGGGCGGAGTTGGCAAAACCACCGTCACGGCAACGCTTGGACGCAAACTTGCGCTTGCGGGATACAAGGTTGCGCTTGTGGACGGGGACGTCGGGCTTAATAATCTCGATGTCGTGACAGGCATAGAAAGGCGAGTCGTGTATGATATAGGCGACGTGCTTCAAGGCAGATGTCGTGCGTTTCAGGCACTTGTGAGCGATTCGGAAAGCCCGATGAAGATACTGCCGTCGTCACGGGATTGCTCTCAAATCACGGCGCAAGCGTTCAGAAACGTCGTGGACGGACTTTGCGAGTTCGATTTTGTGATTGTGGATTGTCCTGCAGGCATAGAACACGGATTTCACAGGGCGGTTTCGGCATGTGAGGAAGCAATCGTTGTGACAACTCCCTCGGCATCCGCGATACGCGATGCGGACAAGGTGATAAGCCTGCTTGCAAGCTATCGGCTCAAAGACGTTTCGCTTGTTGTCAATAGGGTGCGCGCGGATATGATTGCAAGGGGTGAAATGCTGTCGGCAAGCGAGATAAGTTCTCTTTTGCACGCCGTGCCGATAGGAGTTATTCCCGACGACGATATGATAACGCTCTATCAGCAGCTCGGCACGATACCGCAGCACGCAGTATCCAACCGCGCATACGACGTACTTGCCAAAAACGTTGCTCAAAACAGCAAAGTGTTTGTCGATATTGCGCCCAAAAGGAGATTCTGGAGGTTCAGATGAAAGCGTCAAAAGAGATAGCGAATCGAATGCGCAAGATGCTCACGCAAGACAAGGTTGGCATAAAAGAAGGATTTTCGACCGCGCTCGAAAATGACGTCAACAATGTTCTCGGCGATTATTTTTCGCTTGACGGAAGAGCAAAAATCCAAGTCGAACAAGGCGAAAAAGGGGAGTATCGAATTTGCATAGAGGCAAATGCGACAAGGATAAAGCAGTTTGAAACGACTCTCGACATGCGAAGATTTTGATTTTTTGCGGCGATTGAAAAGCACAGGTTATATTTTGCCGCGCTCTCGAATAGAGTATATGCGAGGTGGCAAATATGGAATTTGATGAAAGCAAAAAACTTGACGTAGAAATCTCCAAAAACAATTTCGTTGACAATCGCACGGGCAAAAAACGCAGGCTCAAAAAGGGCGTACTCGACGCTTTGGACGTTGCGATTATACCCGTTGCAATCGGTGTTTTTGTGTCGCTCGGCTTCTTGTTTGCAAACATTTTCAGAGCGACTTCCATTGTCGAAACGCTATCGAATATATCAAGCATAGTGGCGTCTATCTGACACAACAAGGGGTTTATCCTGATGAAATTCAAGGTTAATCCTCTCTTTTTTGCGCTTGCCCTTGCGCTTGTGGCGTTCGGACATGCGCTTGATTTTGTTTGGACTTTGCTTGCGCTACTCTTCCACGAAGGCGCGCATGCGCTTATGGCGAGAGAAAGGGGATACGTAGTCAAAAAAGTCGTGCTTTTGCCGTACGGGGCAATGATGAGCGCAGGCGAAAATTTCGACAAAACGTCAAGCGTGCTTATAGGGCTTGCAGGCCCTTTGGCAAATCTTTTGCTTGCGCTCATCACCCTCGGGCTTTGGTGGCTTGCGCCCTCATCGTATCCGTATACGATTGCATTTTTGTATGCAAACTTGTCGCTGGGATTGTTCAATCTTTTGCCTGTATATCCTCTTGACGGCTCGAGGGTGGTGCTGGGTTTTTGCAAAAACAAACTCAAAGCAATCAAAGGTTTGCAAATTGCGGGAATCGTAACTTCGTTTGTGTTTTTCGGGCTGTTTATCGGTTCGTTTTTTTTCGGATTGAATTTTACGTTCGGTATAATCGCCGTGTTTTTGTTTTACGGCGCAACCTTTGCAAGCAAGGACGAAACCTATTCGAGCGTTCTCGACGTCGCTTGCAAAAACTATGACCTCGGAGTGGAAATAAAGCGTGTGGAAATTTCAAAAAACACGCCGATTTTGCGCTTGTTTCATCATGTCGGCAGGCTGACGAAAACCACGTTTGACATAGTTGACGACGGCAAACTTTTGCGCACTCTCACCGAAGAAGATTTGAAAAACATTGCCGTTAAAAATAAATTAATTACCGGGATCAGTGAAGCCTTAAAAGGAAATATAAAAGAGAGTTAAAATATAAAACTTGTTCGAAGTCTCCTCATAAACGGAATGTGTAATTTTTAAGACGGAATTTCGAGCCGCAACGGCGGCGAGCCTTGGAGCGCCGAGCTTGACGGTTGTACCGTCTAACTGCGCCATGTTGTTGCGAAGCGGCGCACAAAAGACGGTGGCATAAGTAGAGAAATGTCCCTATCTATGCGAGCGCCGAGTGTGTCCCCACGCGGAGCGGACGCCGTGGGTTCCCTTTTAAGGGGGAACGGCGGTGGGGGAAACACGTGAGGAAGGGAGAATTTTTAATTTTAGGTTTGCGCCGAACACTTGATTCTTTAGTAACACGGTTCTTGCTTCTTGACTTTTGCGCGCGCATATAATAAAATTATTTCAATACGATTTTGAGGTTTTTTATGAAATACGTTGGCATCGACATCGGCGGTATGACCATAAAGGGCGGTATCGTTGACGAAAAGGGCAATATTATCGCAAGAAAAGTCGTCGTGACATCTCCCGGCAAAGAAGATTATCTCATTGTGCAGGACATTGCAAATCTCATCGAGGACCTTGTGAAAGACTGCAAGGACGAAATCGAGGGCGTGGGCATAGGCTGTCCCGGTTCGATTTATGACGAAAAAGGCATTGTGCGTTACTCGTGCAATATCAATTTCCGCAATACTCCGATGACGAGAATGATTGCCGAAAAAACTCAGATTAAAAACGTAAAACTCTCAAACGACGCAAACTGTGCGGCACTTGGAGAAACCATGTTCGGCGCAGGCAACGGCGCAAAAAATGCGGTTATGGTGACTCTCGGCACGGGGGTAGGAACGGGCATTGTGGCGGACGGAAGGCTTATCACGGGCAACCGCTCGGCAGGCGCGGAAGGCGGACACATTCAGATAAATCTCGGCGGTGCCGTGTGCGGCTGCGGAAAGAAAGGCTGTTATGAGGCATATGCGTCGGCAACCGCACTTATGAATCAGATTCAGACCGCCTGCGAAAAGCACCCCGACAGCCTTCTTGCAAAAAAAGTCGAGGAAGACGGCAACAGCGGGAAAATCGTGTTCGATTGCGCAAAAGAGGGTGACAAGACTGCGATTGCCGTTGTCAAACGGTATATCAAATACGTCGGAGTCGGGCTTGTCAACTATGCAAACATCTTTGCGCCCGAAGTCATAATTATCGGCGGCGGAATATCGAATCAGGGCGACAATATCATCAAGCCTTTGCAAAGATACGTGTCCAGAAACAAATACGGCGCGGAATATACTCCCAAAGTCAAGGTGGTTGCGGCAACGCTCAAAAACGACGCAGGCATTATCGGCGCGGCTGCTCTGTGCATGAACCGTTGCTAAGGCAACGGCAACGCGCAAGCGTGAGTTTTGCCGAGAGCCTCGATAGGTTTCTGCACTGCTAACCGCGCAAGCCTTCTTTACTCTCAAAATAAGACGGATAAAAACTCAAAATTTTGTGCGAGTGCATGCTTGGTGAGGGCGTGCTTCGCGCGCAAGCGAACAAAACTAAAAGTCATTCACATCTTAACAATAAATACGATACAGCGATGCAAAATCAAGATTACAAACAAAAATATTTCGCTTTGCTCGGCGAAGTCGAAAAGCCTGCAAGATATGCGGGCGGAGAATGGAATATCCCCGATATGAACAAAAAAAGGAAAGGGGATATGGTTTTTTGTTTTCCCGAACTTTACGAAATCGGAATGAGCAATCTCGGCGTTGCGATTTTGTACGACATAGTAAATAAAACCGAGGGGTACGTTGCCGAGAGGTGTTATGCGCCCGCGCTCGATTTTGCAAAAAAACTAAAAGAAAACAACATTCCGCTTTTGTCGCTCGAAACGAAAAAACCGCTCAAAGATTTCACGGTGGTCGGATTTTCCGTCGGCTTCGAATTGCTTTACACCAACGTGCTTTATATGCTCGATTTGGCGCAGATTCCTTTCAGAGCAAAAGACAGAGACGACTCTTACCCCGTTTTGCTTGCGGGAGGGCCTTGCTCGGTCAATCCCGAACCGTTTGCGGACTTTTTCGATATAATTCTGGTCGGCGAGGGAGAGGAGGCGGACATCGCAATTCTCAAAGTCGTCACCGAGGGTAGAGAACAAGGGCTTTCGAAGCAGGAAATTTTGCAAAAAGTCAAGGGTATGGAAGGAGCATATGTACCTTCTTTGCACAAAGACGGTGAAACCGTTGTGAAAGCGGTGGTGCAGGATTTCGAAAACGCAGAATATCCCACTCGTCCCCTTGTCGCGAACATCGAGGCGGTACACGACAGAGCCACACTTGAGCTATATCGCGGCTGCGCAAGCGGTTGCAGATTCTGCCAGGCGGGATTTTGGTATCGTCCCATAAGGGAGCGCAGTGCAAAGCGTTGCGCCGAAATAGCAAAAGAAATGATGGATAGCACGGGATTCAACGAGATTTCGCTTTGCTCGCTGTCCACAAGCGATTATACGGGACTCGAAGAGCTGGAAACGGAGCTTGGAGAGTATTGCAAGCAAAAGCGCATAAATCTTGCTTTGCCGAGTTTGAGAATAAGCAGTTTTAAGCCCGATATGGCAAACAATTCTCGCAGAAGTTCGCTTACGTTCGCGCCCGAGGCAGGCACGCAAAGGCTGCGTAATGTCATCAATAAGAACGTTACGGAAGAGGAGATTGAAAAAATTTCCGTTGCGTTCGAGGCGGGTTATGACAGCGTAAAACTGTATTTTATGATGGGACTTCCCACCGAAACCGACGAGGATATTCAAGGTATTGCCGAGATTTGCAAGCGCCTTAAACAACTCTACTGGCAAAAACGCTCCAAACGCGGTTTGAATATTTCGGTGAGTTGCGCCGTGTTTATTCCCAAGCCCTGCACGCCGTTTCAATGGGAAGCGCAAATCTCCATGGACGAGATGAAACGAAAACAAAACTATCTGAGAGGTCTTTTGCGTGAGATAAAGGGCGTGTCTTTCTCTTGGCACGGGGCGGAAACCTCGGTGCTGGAAGCGGCTCTCGCAAGAGGGGATAGAAAACAGTCCTACGTTATAGAAAGGGCATATGAACTCGGCGCGAAATTCGACGGGTGGAGCGAGCATTTCAAGTGGGACGTATGGCAACGGGCGTTTGACGAGTGCGACCTCAAAATGGAAGACTACTACGGAGCGATTCCTTTGGATAGAACGTTGCCGTGGGAGTTTATAGATTCGGGCGTGAGCAAAAAGTATTTGCTCAAACAACGCGAACTTGCCTATGAGGGCGTCACCACCAAAAACTGCCGCGAAGGCTGCAACGGTTGCGGTGCAAACAGGCTGGGGAGATGCACGATATGATTGTTTTGAAATATCAAAAAACAGGCAGCGTCTGCTTCATATCCCATATAGACCTTTTGCGCCATATGGACAGGGTGATAAGACGAGGAAATATCAACGTCAATTATTCGCAAGGATTCAATCCGCATGCTCTGATGTATTTTTCGCCGCCTCTTTCGTTGGGTATTTCATCGATTGCGGAATATCTTACGCTCGATAGCGACATGAGTATTGAAGAAGTGTTTGAAAGATTCAATGCCGCAGTACCCGACGACCTGAAAGCAAGCAAAGTTTTTTCAAGTGAAAAAAATCCCAATTTGCAAGCAAGAGTCGTGTGTGCCGACTTTGTTTTCGACACTCCTTATAAACCTGTCGAATTCGGAGAGAATTTCGAGATAAGTTATGAAAAAAAAGGCGAAGTCGTCACCGAAAACGTGGCGAGCAAGATTTATGCGTTCTTTGACAAGGACGGCAAACTTGCCGCTCGCCTTGCATCGGGAAGCGTCAATCTGCGCCCCGACAGAATCCTTAAAAAGCTCAACGAGATTCTCGGTGCGGATTTAAGAATATGCGACATAGAAAAAGTCGCACAATATGTCGACGTTGACGGAAAACTCATTGACGTCGACGAATATTTGCAAAAATAAAAACGGACTTGCGCAAAAGGCGTTTGGTTCGTTTTTGTATTTTTGCCGCTGAAAAGATAATAATTTTTTTAGGAATATATCAAAATGAAACAACTCATTCTCGACTACACGCCGTATTGCACGCGCGCGGCTGTTGTCGATGACGGAAACCTCGAAGATTTTTCCGTCGAACGTGCAAATTTCAGAGGCATTGTAGGCAACATCTACAAGGGAAAAGTGGAAAACGTCATATGCGGTATGCAGGCGGCGTTCGTCAACATCGGCGAGGAACGCAACGGCTTTTTATATACCGGGGATTCTCTTGTGGACAGCAGAGGGCTTGAAAGAGATATGCCGCAAGGCAAAACTTACAATGTTTCGCCCGGCGACGTCATCATGTGTCAAGCGGTCAAAGAACCGTTCGGACAAAAGGGCGCAAGGCTGACAACCGATGTGACGATACCCGGGTATTATCTTGTTTTGCTTCCCCTTTCGACATTTACGGGTGCGTCGAGAAAAATCGAGGACGGAAAAAGAAGATCTTATCTCGAAGAATATGTGTCGTCCATATGTCCCGAGGGAATGGGATATATCATCCGAACCGCCGCGGATAAGGCAAGCGACGAAGACCTTTTGTCCGAGATGAACGCGCTCAAAGAGCGTTGGGAACAAATCCGCAAGGATTATGCCGCGGCAGCGGAGGAAACTCTCGTGTTCGAGGAAGCCAGCTTGTTTGAAAGAGCGGTGCGCGAAACGATGTACGAAGACGTCGATGAAGTCGTGGCAAACGACGCTATGGTCGTGCAAAAGTTGTCGGGAAAAGTCGGAAAGCCCGTCGTGATGTACGAGGGCGAGCGCAACATAATGAAATACTATGGCGTATCGGCGCAAATAAACCACCTCTGCGACAGGAAAGTATGGCTTCAAAACGGCGCATACATCGTTATCGACAAAACGGAAGCTCTCACCGTCATAGATGTAAACACGGGCAAATTTGTCGGCACGAGCCATCTTGAAGACACCGTATATAAAACAAATCTTGCGGCGGCGGAATGTATTGCGTCTCAGCTCAGACTTCGTAACATAAGCGGAATCGTGATTATCGATTTTATCGATATGACAATGGAAGAGCATCGCCAAAGCGTTCTCGAAACACTCAAAGAGGCACTGAAACGAGACAGAATGAAGACTTCGGCAGTCGGTTTTACCGCACTCGGGCTTGTCGAGCTTACGCGAAAAAAGACAAGACATCCCGTCGATGAGTTTATGTTGCAACCGTGCAAGGATTGCGCAGGCGGATTTGTGGTGAGCGACTCGCAGCTTGCGTTTATGTTGCGCGACGATCTTGTCGATTTCATCATAGAACACAAGTGCGATACGGTTTTTGTCGGAGCTCATAGCGATGTGTTCAACATGGTGTTCGAGTCGGGGATTATGAACCGACAACTCGAAAACGCATGGAAAAACAAGCAGATTTATTTCTATTCGGACGATTCTATCGCAAGAGAAAAATGGCAAATAGCGGAGAATAAACCCAAAGATCTTGCAAGCTATGTGCGCATATTGGTCAAGTAGGTTGTGTCGCTCAAACGTTAAAACGGAAACTTTCGGCGCACCGGAAACGGCAGGACAGGATATGGTGTTGCTTTATCCGTTTGAGTGTGATATAATGACAGCATTATGAAACAATGGCGTATTAACAAAGACGACGGTGCGATTCTCGTTGAGAGCGCAAGCGTCAGAGAAGAAGGACAAGTCAAACTCAAATTGTCCAAAGTTGCCGTATCCTCTCAGGACATGTCAAATTTCGCAACCCTCTCAAAAAGCGACGCGATTACACCGGGACACTCCGCCGTGGCGTATGTTTCGGAATCGGACGACGAGAGCGGACTCAAACTCGGAGCGCGTGTTGTCGTCAGTCCGTATGTCAGGGTGCAGGAGTACGGAGTGGACGTTGTAAAAACCATGGGCGTGGACGTTGACGGCTTGCTCAGTGATTTTGTGTGCGTGCCTTTTGAAAACGTGTTTCCGCTTCCGGACGGAGTGAGTGACGAAGAGGCACTTTTTGCCGAGTATATCGCTATGGGCGACAACGTTTTCGAAGCTCTCGAACTTGAAAAAGGCGACTATATCGTTATCCTTGGCGCAAGTACGCTCGGTCTTATCATTTCGCAAATGGCAAACTATTATCAGTTTGTGCCGATACTTATCGACCTCGATTCGGACAAACTTGCTCTCGCTCAAAAATGGGGCGTTTGCTACACGCTCAATCCCACTTATGACAATCTCGAACGCAGAGTGGAAGAAATCACAGGCGGCAGAATGAGCGAAGCGGCGGTTTTTGCGGGCGAAAGCGTGAATATCAATTCCGCAATCCGTCTTGTCAAAAACGAGGGCGACGTAATCATTGCAGGCTACGCAACGCGTGCAAAACACTCTATCGACGCATATCCGATTTTGAAAAAACAACTCAAAGTCAAGGGTGTTTCAAACGGCGAGGGATGCATGTCGTCGGCAATCAACCTTCTTGCCAACAAAGTCGTCAAAACCGACGGAATCATCAGTGCAAAGGCAAACTTCGACGAAGTGCCGCAGGTTGTCGAAAACTGCGTCAAATATCCCTATCAATACAGCAAAATCGTCATCGATATCGACTGACACCGCTCGGCGAACGGCATTTGTATCGTTCGCTTTTTCACATAAAGATTTACGGGCATTTTGTAAGTTCTGCAAAAACCCGAAAGGCCATGCGCAAAACGCATGACAGATAAAAAACCGCATTTTATGCGATAATAATTCAAAGGAAAAACTTGCCGACTCGTCGGCGGACGCGCAGGAGGAAACATTTGATGTTTTGCGCGTAGAATACTTTTGATGAGAGAAGGATTGAAAAAAGTCAAAAGCGCATTTTTGTTTGCGCAAGACGGGATACGCAGATTTGCGTATACCGATTTGTATATTTTGCTTGTTCTGGCAATCGTCGTAACGGCATGGACGGTGCGCAATGCCACTTTCGGATTTGTTGCGCTTATACTTGTGTCGAGCGTCGTTTTGATATTTTCCGATGATATTTTGCCGCTTTTGGTCAACGCATTCGGCGCAATGTTGATGATATACAAGGACAAAGTGGACGAGTTTGCATATCTTTGGCCGTCGTTAATACCTCTTGTCATAGCTATTGCCGTTTTTGTCGTAAGAAACTCAATCGCAAAGGTCAGACAAAAGCAAAAGTTTGTTTTAGGAAAAATGTTTTTTCCTCAAATCGCAGTCAGCATGGCTCTTTTGCTTGGCGGCGTCGGGGTGATTGCAAAGGAGAACTATCTCACTGCGCTTCCCAACGTGCTTGCGCTCGGTATCGGCGTGCTTGCGGTGTATTTGTTGTTTGCAAACTTCATCAAAAAAGACGAAAAAATCGACTATGCAAAGTATTTTGCAAAGGTTGTGATGTGGATAGGCTTTGCCGTGTGCGTCGAGATGATTGCTATCATTGCTCGTTCGGGGCTTTCTCCGAGGCAATGGGCAAGCGCATATTGGAATGTCGGATGGGGCAATCGCAACAATATTGCAACGTTCCTGCTTTTTTCCGCTCCGATGGCACTCTATCTTTCGACAAGAACAAAAAGAGGCTGGGCGTACATTCTTATGGCGTTTTTGCAATATTTTTGTCTTTGCATGACACTCTCGAGAGGCGGGATTCTTTGTGGATTTATCGCATTGATATTCGGAGTTGCGTTCTCGATTTACAAAGCCCCCGATCGCAAAAGGCAGACAATCTATTTCGCCGTATGTTTGGGTGTGGCTGCGATACTGTGCGTGATTGGCAGAGATGTGGTCAAAGGGCTTCTATCAAGCCTCGGTGACAGAATACACGTCGGCGACGGCGATATGACGTCGGGCAGAAGCGACCTGTATAAAGAGGCGTGGGAGGTGTTCAAAAAGCATCCGTTCCTCGGCGCAGGCATGGGATATGTCGGGTATGGACCGGGAATGTTCAACGATATGAAACAGTATTGGTTCCACTCGACGCTATTTCAGGTGCTAGGATGTATGGGAATTGTCGGTATTGCGGCATACGTGTATTATTATGTCGTTCGCCTCGGTTTTTGCATCAAAATGATGACAAAACAATTCAAATTCGCATTCTTCGTGTTTGTTGCGTGGGTGGGATTCGAGGGCTATTCGATGATTGACACAGGCACGATGATTCCTTTCCCCAACATGATGCTCGTTGCGGTGATGACTTACATTGTCGAGATTTCTTGCACTACAAAGAAGCACGAAGGGGAGATAGACGGAATATCGGAGTGCTTGATGAACGAGAGATACATCAGAGAAACATCGACCGAAATCGTAAGAGTGAAAAATATTGACTGAATATGGATAAACCGAGGGGCATTGCACCTCGTTCAAGAGAAAAAAGACGCATATGCGTCTTTTTTTGATGCCTGTTGTGTAAAATTTTATTTCGACAAGGGTGTTAAAAATTCAAGAATATATCGGACGGTGAGGTTGCGCTGAGAATTGCGTTGCGAAGAAGCGGTTGCGTCAAAATCGGCTTGGTAGCCGGGGAATTTGAAAGGCACGTCGTTTAAGTCGTCTATGTCAGTAAAGCCCAGGTGCGTGCCATATTCGATTGTCTTTTTGACGCAGGCGGCAGGCATTCTTGAAAGTGTGTCGGCAATTTGAGCTTGCGTCAGAACCTTGTCCGAATCGCCGTTTACAAGCAGGGTGGGCAATGAGGAATTTGCAAGCGTGTCGGCAACTTGAATTTCGATTCCGTTTTCGTCCTTTTGGGGTATGCCGTTTTCGTCAAGCACTTTGTGTCGGTCGCCCACGGGAGCGAGGAGTACAACTCCCGCAATATCGGGGGTTTCGCTTGCCCGACGAATTGCCGCCGCGCCGCCTTGCAACGAGTGTCCGCCGACGAAGAAGCTGACGTTTTTGTATTGCTCAAACGCTTTTTCGGATGCGTCGTAGTTGTAAAAAGAGGATTTGTCTTTGCTCACAACAACGAGGTAGCCTTGCTTTGCAAGAGCGTTGCCAAGATATGAATACTCGCTTGCACCGATGTTCAATCCCGTGTAGAAAACGATGCCGTAACGATAGTTCACCGCAGTGTAGGTCATGCCGGTGTCGTTGTAGATCGGGTTGAGAATGGGCTCGAAAACGAGATACTCGTCGGTGTTTGAGGTTTTGATCTGAAAATCGTTGGCGATTTGATAGTTGACGTCAGCGGCTTTTTGGTCGGATTTGTTGCACGCAAAAAGACAAAAAGACGTCAAAATCAAGACGATAAGAACACATATTGCCGGTATTTTTGAGGTTTTGTCTTTCATATGCACCTTTTTTGCCCGTAGCACAACTTTTTTCTCACAGTTATGTAAACGGGTGTTTGCTTCTTTTGATTGCGTATTTGTGGTTTTTGGCAAAATACGCGGTTTTTGCAAGCGAGCATATTATATCACATACGCAAAAATATTTCCATAGCATTTTTGAATATATAATGATATAATCGAAGTATGAAAGACAAAGTGAAAAATATCATTGCCAATTTCAAAAAAAGTTTTTGTGCGTCCGACACGAAAAAGCACGACGAAGCAAGCCTGGCAAAACTGCTTGAAGAGCATGACGACAACAAAATCGTGCCATTTCATATGCCGGGGCATAAACGTGCAAATTTTGATTATCTGTACGGAGCGCAAAAAATAGATATAACCGAAATCGAAGGTTTTGACAATCTCAACGGCGCAAACGGTGTTATTCTTGAATCCGAAAAGCTCGCCGCCGAGGTTTTCGGAGCAAAACACGCAAGATTTCTGGTGAACGGAAGCACGGGCGGAGTGCTTGCGGCTATTCGCTCTGCGTGTCGAAGCGGAGATAAAATTCTTGTGGCGAGAAACTGTCATAAATCCGTTTACAACGCAGTCGAATTGTTCGGATTGAACCCCGTGTACGTCATGCCGTCGTATTTCGAGGAATTCGGATTTTACGGTTCGGTGTATCCCGCAAGCGTCAAAAAGGCGTTTGAAACGAATCCGGACATAAAACTTGTCGTCATCACATCCCCGACTTACGAAGGCATTATAAGCGACGTCAAAACCATTGCCGAGATTTGCCATAAGTACGGAGCGATTTTATTTGTGGACGAAGCACACGGCGCACATCTGGGGCTTAGCAAAAAATTTCACGAAAGCGCACGAAGTCTCGGCGCGGATATAGTTGTCGACAGCTTGCACAAGACATTGCCCTCTCTCACGCAAACGGCACTGTTGTGTGTCTGCTCCGACAGAGTCGATATTCAAAGCGTCGACAAAAATCTTGCGATGTTTCAGACAAGTTCTCCGTCGTATGTGTTGATGGCGTCTATTGACGGGTGCGTGCGCATGCTCAAAAACAGCGGAAACGAGTTGTTTAATGAATGGAGCGGAAATCTGGATATTTGCAAAAGGTCACTCAATCGTTTGAAAAGACTTTCTCTTTTCGACGCGAAAAAAGACGGAAGGGTGTTTGCTTACGATAAGTCAAAACTTGTGATTTTATGTACCGGTGCAGCTATAAGCGGCGTGGAACTCAAAAAGGTTTTGACTGGCGTATATGACATCGAGCTTGAAATGGCAGGGGTGAATTATGCAATCGCAATGAGCGGAGCAGGGGATTCGAGAGAGAATTTTTCGGCACTTGAAAATGCCCTGTTCGCAATCGACGATACGCTTTGCGAACGCAACGGTCTGACAAAGACGATTACGCCGATTTTGCCAAAACAAGCACTTGAACCTTACAAAACGAACACGTTAAGCGGCGAATATGTCGATTTTGACAAATCTGCAGGACGCATAAGTCTTGAAAACGTATGGGCGTATCCTCCCGGCGCTCCTCTCATTGTCAAGGGCGAAATAATATGCGCCGAGGACGTGAAAAACCTCACTCTCATGTATGAGAGCGGCGTGAGCGTTTCAAGCGAAAATCGCCTGTTCCCCGCAAAAATATTCGTGGCAAAAAAGCAGTGAGCAGAAGAGCGCGGCTTGTGAGTTTTGTCCGATTGAAAGCGCGCTTTGCAACAAAGATAGGGATATTTGTTGTTGCATAGCGGAGCAAGAGTGCATTTAGCAAGAATTGCCTTGACAAAGGTTTTTTAAGTCAATATAATATGTATATCAATAGTAAGGAGTCGTAAACAATGAAAAGAATCACAACTTTGAAAACGCGCGATCTCAACGAAAGCAAAAAGAACGGCGGCTGCGGCGAATGCCAAACCTCTTGCCAATCTGCTTGCAAAACTTCCTGCGGCGTTGCAAACCAAAAGTGCGAAAAGGCTGCAAAGTAAGTTATATCACCAACAATGTTTTTGCAAAGATCGCCTAGTTATGCTAGGCGTTTTTTGTGTGAAATCTCAATATTTAGTGACAAAATCGACCATTTGAAAAACGAAAGGAATATAAAGGCACAAACAACATGATTCATTCTTTCAAACTTAACGGCTACAACATCGTGCTTGACACGGCAAGCGGAAGCGTACACAGCGTTGATGACGTTGCATACGACATTATAAATATGTACGAGAGTACGCCAAATGCTCAAATCGTCAAGGACGTTGCAAAAAAGTATAAAAACCAAGGCATAACCGAAGATGACGTCACAGAGTGCATCGAAGACGTCGAACAGCTCAAAGGCGAAGGGAAACTGTTTTCCGAGGACAATTTCAAGCCGGACGTCGACGTGCTTGCAAAACGCAACACGGTGCTTAAAGCAATGTGTTTGCACGTGGCGCACACCTGCAATCTCAATTGCGAATACTGCTTTGCCTCGCAAGGCAAATATCACGGCGAAAGAGCGTTGATGTCCTATGAGGTCGGAAAACGCGCGCTTGATTTTCTTATAGAAAACAGCGGAACGCGGCGTAATCTCGAAGTGGATTTTTTCGGCGGCGAACCTCTTATGAACTGGCAGGTCGTCAAAGACCTCGTGGCTTATGCTCGCGGTATAGAAAAGGAACACGGCAAAAATTTCCGTTTTACACTCACCACAAACGGCATGCTGGTTGACGATGACGTTATCGAATTCGCAAACAAGGAAATGGACAACGTGGTGCTTTCCCTCGACGGCAGAAAAGAGATAAACGACCACTTCCGTCACACTATCGGCGGCGTGGGAAGTTATGATATTATCGTGCCGAAATTTCAAAAATTCGTCAAGGCAAGAGGCGGCAAAAACTACTATATGCGCGGCACGTTCACGCACAGAAACCCCGACTTCACAAAGGATATTCAAACAATGCTCGACCTCGGCTTCGATGAACTCAGTATGGAGCCTGTCGTGTGTCCGCCAACCGACAAGTATGCGCTCACAGAGGAAGATAAGCAGGTGATTTTCAAGGAGTACGAAAAACTTGCCGATATGATGATAGAAAGAAGGAAGCAGAAAAAACCGTTCACTTTCTATCACTATATGCTCAATCTCGAAGGCGGTCCGTGCATTTACAAACGAATATCGGGTTGCGGAAGCGGCACGGAGTATCTTGCCGTCACCCCAACGGGCGAACTATATCCCTGCCACCAGTTTGTGGGCAACAAGGAATACCTTATGGGCGACATATGGCAGGGCGTGACCAACACCGAAGTCCAATCCAAATTCAAAAAATGCAACGCGTATTCGAGAAAAGAGTGCGATGATTGCTGGGCAAGACTTTATTGCTCGGGCGGTTGCGCGGCAAACGCATACAACGCAACGGGAGATGTGAACGGAGTTTACGCATACGGGTGCGACCTTTTCAAAAAACGCATCGAGTGCGCGATTATGCTCAAAGTCGACGAACAAACGAACGAGGAAAAATAATCGTTATGGCAAAAGACAAGATTGAAAAAACAAACGCAATGCGTATTCTCGATCAAAAGAAAGTCGCATACAAAGAGCATATGCTCGGCATAACCGACGCCGTGAGCGGAGTTGAAGCGGCACTACTTCTGAACGTCGATGAAAGTCTTGTTTTCAAAACGCTTGTGACGGTGGGCAAAAGCCTCGAACATTATGTGTTCGTCATCCCCGTGGCAAGCGAACTTGACCTAAAAAAAGCGGCGGCATGCGTGGGCGAAAAGAGCGTCGAAATGGTCAAATCGAAAGACCTTCTTTCTCTCACGGGATACGTACACGGCGGTTGCTCGCCCATAGGAATGAAAAAGTTTTTCAAGACGACAATCGACGAGAGTGCGCTGAAAACGGACAGAATTTTCTTTTCGGGCGGACGTATAGGTTTTCAAATCGAAACATCGATAGAAGAACTCAAAAAGGCGATTGTGTTTCAAATAAAAGACGTAACCGTGCGGTAAAAAAATAGTTTATTAAATACGCAAAAAGCAGTTTATAATATCAAAACGGAGGTTAAGATGGCGAATATGAAAAAAAGTCCTTTTTCAAGGCGAAGAATCGGCACGACCATTTGTGCAATCGTTGCGTTGATTGCGTGCGCAATCGCATTGTGCGCTTTTGTGTATCCGTCATCGGTTTGCGAGGCAAACTCCGCAATGAGATATTATGAGGGGATGAACGCTTCGGGTGCGATTCTTACCACAAAAAACAGCCCGGTGGTCGTTGAAAGAGAGGATTTGACTTTCAATATACAATTTGACAAACAGACGTCTAACGGGACTCAAATCGGTTCGGTAAGCGCAAAATACACTTTCAAAAATCCGAGCGAACTTACGGCAAAAACAAACGTCGTTTTCCCGATTGCTTTTTTGGACGACGTTATGTCGAACTCGGCGGCATTCTCGGAATACGGAGTCAAAATCGACGACGAAAAAGCCTCTTACAAGTTGCGGTTTTCTTATTTGGAGTCGAGAGATAAGTTTTCGCTCGATGCAGTAAAAAACATCAAAGACGCCATGATCGACGACGAGTTTTACAAGCCCGATACCGTTGTGTACAAATACACATATTCATGCACCGCACAGAATGCGTATTGCATGTTATATATGGGAAATCTCGATCCGCGTAAGGTTTTGTGCGGAAGCGAGGTGAACGGATATTGGCAAAACTTCGACGGAACGGCAAATCTGGCGTTTTGGGCAACGGGACAAGATCTCGTGTTTTATGCGATAGGAGAAGAAATCGATTTTGCCGAAAGAGCCTCATTCTATCTCGATTACGACAGAGAACAGGAAGCGGTCGGTTCGCTCAGACTTGCGGATAAATCGGAAACGAATTTTGAAAATCTCGCCTATTCTTATTTCGAGGAAAGCTATGGGGCAAGCAAAACCGATTGGTATAATGCCGTCGTGACAAGCCTGACGAAAAGCAGAACGCATTTTTCAACCAAACAAATGCTGAACGTCAGAAAAAATCTGTTTTGTTGGTTTGAATATGATATGACGTTTGCGCCGGGACAAACAATCCTCAATGAAGTGATTGCTCCGCTTTATCCTTCTGTAAACTATGCTTTTTCGCCGTCGAAATACATGTTCACATACCTTGTGTCGCCTGCTTCGACCTGGGCGAGATTTAAGGATTTGAATGTAAGGATAAACACAAATTATTATCTTTTGCAGGCAAGCGACGATTTTGAAAAAATCGAGGGCGGATATCGTTGGCACTCCGACGCACTTCCCGAACACGAACTGACCTTTACTCTTTGTGCAAGCGAAAACCCGACTTCGAGGAATTATACCGCAAGTAGAAAACTTGTGCAGGTCATATTGCTTTCCGTCTTTGAACCGCTTTTGGTCGCACTTGTCGGACTTGTCATCGTCGTAAGCGTTATAAAGAGAAGAGAAAAAAAATACGGCGTTTCAAAAAAAGAGAAAAAGAAAGCCGACAATCAAGAAAAACAAGAAGAACACGACGAGTGATAGCGTAAGCGGATCGGGAGCATAAAGCGGAATCAACCGCTTGCTTGCCGCGCGGCAATTTTTGTTTTTTTTGCAATGACCAAAGCGAAATTGAATTTATAGGTATCAAACAAAGCGTTCTTTCATAAAAAACATATCGATTTTATATTTTTTCCCTGCAATATTTTAAGTTTTTATCGATATTATATAATAAATCGATATTTCGTTGACTTTTTCACTTGGATAGGAGTATATTTTTATCGATAATTCAAACGAGGTGTTATTATGACAAAAGATAACAAAGAAATATCCAAGGCTACACTCAACAGATTGCCTTCCTATCTGAAATATCTGTATCAACTCGACAAGCTCAATGTGGCAACCGTGTCAAGCACCACAATCGCAAACGGACTCAACCTCAATCCCGTTCAGGTGAGAAAGGATATTGCCCTTGTATCCTCTGTTGCGGGCAAGCCGAAAATGGGTTACGTGACAAAGGAAATCATTGCCGACCTTGAAAGTTTCCTCGGATACAACAATACTCACGACGCGGTTTTGGTGGGCGTCGGAGGACTTGGAAAAGCATTCCTCGGTTACGGCGGTTTTGAAAACTACGGCTTGAATATAGTTGCGGCATTCGACAACAACGATAGAATCGTCAACACGAAAATCAACGGCAAACCTGTTTATGACGTGTCGAAACTCAAAGAAATCGTCGAGAGATTCAACATCCAAATCGGCATCATCACTGTGCCTGCGTATGCTGCGCAAGAGGTTGCTGACAGAATGGTAGGAGCGGGCATAAAAGCAATCTGGAACTTTGCGTCCGTGCATCTCAATATACCGTCGAACGTTGCGCTCAAAAACGAAGATTTGGCATCGTCGCTTGCGATTTTGTCCTTGCAAATCCAACAGACAAGAAACGACTGATTGCGCAAAAACGCTATTTTATATGTCCGAAAACAAGCGTTAAAACGCTTGTTTTTGCATTTTTTGAACAACAATCGAAATCCGAGCGCGGCAGCATTTGTTGAAAAGCAACAAATCGGTCGGCGCCGAAAAGTAATAAAAGAGGCTTGATTTTGCAAAAAATATTGCTATATTTATAATAATATGCTAACATTTTAGAAAGAATAAGGAGAAAAGCATGCTCTCACTCGAATCCCAAACAGTGTACGATCTCATCCGTCAAATCGCAGGCGAAGAGGATGTGTACAAGATCATCGAAGCCGATGAAATCATCGAAAGACTGCCCGCGGGGTTGCCTCTTTCAAAGGTGCAATTGTCGGCAATCATTCGCGAGCTTAAAGATCGGGAATATATACTCGTCAAATATTTTACACCCGACGAGTATTGTCTGAGCGTTCTCAAGCGTATCGAAGAAGCTCCGAAGGTTGCGGTTCAATCCGCTCAGGCAGAAGAAGAACAACAGACCGAGCGCACTCTTTATCAAAACAAAACCGCAAAAGCAAAGGCGGAGAAAACGGTCGGCAAAGGCGTACTGTTTGCGATGTCGCTTTTCGGCTCGCTGATAGGAAGCGCAATCGTTGCGATTGTGACCGTACTTTTGTTGAAGTTTGTATAATCAACAAGTTTTATCGATAAACAACAATCCATTTTAAATGAAAGGAAACCGCAATCGGTTTTGGAAAATTTAACGAATAGCGGACAGAAGGCGTAAAATGCAAGTGCAGGTTGAAAGACAGCATGTCTTGACAAAAAAAGAAAAAGCGGTGATGAGAGTCATCTATCAGGAGACGGACAAACAGAACGGCTCGTGTCTTATCACGCCCATAGAGATATTTGAGAAGCTGCCTCTCGACTTGCCTTTTGAAGAGGACGAACTCGATACGACGCTTCGCAATCTCGAAATCGACGATTATTTCGATATAACGCGCTCGGATAAGAAAGGGGAACTTGTCTACTGCATCAACATGCAAAAAAAAGGTTTGCAATTTGCACGAGTGGAACGCGCGTTTAAGAGCAATCTGTTATTCAAAATTTTGCTGACTCTCGGTCTCAGTGTCGTGACGGCTCTGATAGGCGTGGGCATAAGGCAACTGGTTGCGCTTTTGTTGGGACAATGAAATTCGAACTGGTAAGCAAATATAAGCCCACGGGCGATCAGCCCGAGGCAATAGAAAAAATCGTTGAAGGTCTCAAAGACGGATTCAACACCGAAGTTTTGCTGGGCGTTACGGGCTCGGGCAAAACTTTTACTATGGCAAACATAATCGAGCGCATGCAAAAGCCGACGCTCGTGATTGCGCACAACAAGACGCTTGCCGCTCAACTTTGCAACGAACTCCGCGAGTTTTTCCCCAAAAACAGAGTTGAGTTTTTTGTTTCGTATTACGATTATTATCAACCCGAAGCATACATTCCTCGCACCGACACCTATATCGAAAAGGACTTGCAGGTGAACGAAGAAATCGATAAGTTGCGAAATTCGGCAACTGCATCGCTTTGCGAGAGAGAGGACACGATAGTCGTGGCGAGTGTGTCGTGTATTTACGGCTTGGGCGCGCCAACCGACTACTTTGAAAACTCCATATCCTTGCGCGAGGGCGACGAGATTGACCGCGACGAGCTTGCAAGGCGACTTGTAGATATTCAATATAAGCGCGCCGACATCGATTTTGTGCGTTCGTCCTTTCGCATGCGAGGCGATACGGTGGATATTTTCCCGTCCACAAGCTCGGAAGTGGCGATAAGAGTGGAGATGTTCGGAGATACGATCGAGCGCATTTGCGAAATAGACGGCACGACGTCCAAAGTGCTGAACGAGCTTAAACATACGTTGATTTTCCCCGCAACGCAGTACGTTATAAGCGGCGATAAAGAGGCAATTCTCCGCCGCATTATGCAAGACAAGCAAGAGCGTGTGAAGTACTTTGAGGAGCGAGGCAAACTTATCGAAGCTCAACGCATAGACGAAAGAGTCAATTATGACGTAGAGATGATAAGGGAAGTCGGCTATTGCAGCGGCATAGAAAACTATTCGCGTTATTTTGACGGCAGACAGCCGGGGCAGGCTCCGTACACACTGCTGGACTTTTTCGGCAAAGACTTCATCACGTTTATCGACGAGAGCCATATGACGATTCCGCAAATCCGCGCAATGTACAACGGCGACAGAGCGAGAAAAGACAACCTTGTCGAATACGGTTTCAGACTCCCGTCGGCATATGACAACAGACCGTTGCGCTTTGAGGAATTCGACGCGCGCATACGTCAGCTCGTGTGCATGTCCGCAACGCCTGCACAGTATGAACTTGACCGTGCGGATTTGGTTGCGGAACAAATCATCAGACCGACCGGACTTCTCGATCCCGAGATAGAAATCAAACCTATCGAAGGGCAAATCGACGACCTCATCGGCGAGATAAACAACGTCGTCAAAAACAAGGGCAGAGTGCTTGTCACAACCCTCACCAAAAAGATGGCGGAAAACCTCACGGATTATCTCAAAGAAGTCGGAATCAAGGTGCGCTATATGCACTCCGACATAGACACGCTCGAACGTATCGACATCGTGAAAGGACTGCGCGAAGGGGAGTTTGACGTGCTTGTGGGTATCAACCTGTTGCGTGAAGGTCTTGACCTTCCCGAAGTGCAACTCGTCGCCATTCTGGACGCGGATAAGGAAGGCTTTTTGAGAAGCGAGAGCGCACTCATTCAGACCATAGGCAGAGCGGCAAGAAACGACAAGGGCAGAGTCGTGATGTATGCGGACACAATCACGCAATCGATGCAAAGAGCTTATGACGAAACAATGCGTCGCCGTAAGATACAGAACGAGTACAACAAGGCGCACGGCATTGTTCCCAAGACGGTTGTGAGTGCAATCAAAAATTCGCTTGAAATCACCAAAAAGGCGGTTAATACCGAGAAATTGAGCGTTAAAGATATGATTAAGGAAATAGAACGACTGAAAGGGCTTATGCAAGTGGCTGCCGAAAGACTTGATTTCGAAAAGGCAATCGCAATTCGCGACGAGATGAACGAGCTTAAAAAACAAATCAAAAAACTGAGTTGACGCACTTGAAGAATACTACTTTAAGCGATAGAAAATTTGCAAAAAAAAAGAATAGTAAGACTTTGCAAAAAGGCATAATAAAACAAAGAGGAAACAAGGATACGGAGCTATAAATCAAAGCTATACGCAAGATTTTAGACGAAGATAGAAACGGTATGAGTTTGGACAAAATTATCATCAAAGGCGCAAGAGAAAACAATCTCAAAAATATCGACCTGGAAATACCTCGCGACAAACTTGTCGTGTTTACCGGGCTTAGCGGAAGCGGCAAATCGTCGCTTGCTTTCGATACGATTTTTGCGGAAGGACAACGACGCTATGTCGAGAGTCTTTCAAGTTACGCGCGCATGTTCCTCGGACAAATGCAAAAGCCGGACGTGGACTATATCGAAGGGCTTTCGCCGGCGGTTTCAATCGACCAAAAAACAACGTCGCACAATCCTCGCTCCACCGTCGGTACGGTGACGGAAATTTACGATTATTTTCGTTTGCTTTTTGCAAGAATCGGAACGCCTCACTGTCCAAAATGCGGACGGGAAATCGAGCGTCAGACCGTCGACCAGATTTGCGACAAGATCATGGAAAAAGAAGGCGCGAAACTCCAGATTCTCGCACCTGTCGTCAGAGGCAGAAAGGGTGAATACCGCAAGGAACTCGAACAGTTCAAACGCGCGGGTTATGTGCGTGTGAGAGTAGACGGAGCCAACTATACTCTCGATGAAGAAATCAAACTTGACAAAAACATAAAACACAACATCAGCGTCGTTATCGACCGTATTGTCGTAAAGGACGGTTCGCAACGACGTATATCCGACGCAATCGAGAGTGCAATCAAACTTGCCGAGGGGCTTGTGGTTGCCGATTTCGATGGAAATGAGGTGCTTTATTCCACAAAGTACGCTTGTCCCGATTGTGATTTGAGCTTTGAAGAACTTACGCCGAGATTGTTTTCTTTCAACAATCCGTACGGGGCATGCCTCGAGTGCGGAGGACTCGGATTCCGCAATGAAATAGACGTCAATTTGCTCGCCACCGATTGGAATAAATCGCTCAAAGACGGCGCAATCAAAGTTAGCGGCTGGGATGCGGGGCATATGTCGCAAATGCAGTTCAAGGCACTTGCGCAGGCATACGGATTCTCGTTGGATACTCCTCTCAAAGATTTGCCGAAAAACATCCTTGACATAATATTTTACGGCAATGACGGCGACCGTATACCCATGGAATACAACTCGCGCACGTTCAGCGGTTTTTACAAAGCAAGCTATGAGGGCGTGGCGAGAAATCTTATGCGCAGATATGTGGAAACGGACAGCGAGCTTATAAAAAACGAAATCGCCAAATATATGAAAGAAGTTCCTTGTTCCAAGTGTGGCGGAAAAAGACTCAAACCCGAAGCCCTTGCCGTAACTATTGCGGGCAAAAACATATTTGACCTCACAGAACTGTCTATCGTAAAACTCAAAGAGTTTATGCAAAATCTCGACCTCACCCAAACGCAACATCTCATTGCCGACAGAATCGTCAAAGAGATTTGCGCAAGGCTCGATTTTCTCATCAATGTCGGACTCGATTATCTCACGCTTTCGCGCTCGGCAACCACTTTGAGCGGCGGCGAATCGCAACGCATACGCCTTGCGACGCAAATCGGCAGCGGTCTCACCGGGGTTTTGTACATCCTCGACGAGCCGAGCATAGGCTTGCATCAAAAGGATAATCAACGTCTTTTGCAATCTCTCAAAAACTTGCGCGATATAGGCAACACGCTCATCGTCGTAGAACACGATGAGGAAACCATTCGCAGTGCAGACTATATTGTGGACATTGGACCGGGCGCAGGCGTACACGGCGGCAATGTTGTCGCTTGCGGCAGCGTAGAGGACATCATCGACAGCAAAGACAGTATCACGGGCAAGTATTTGAGCGGCGAACTGTCTGTCCCGGTGCCGATTGCAAGACGGTCCTCAAACGGTAAGTTTATTGAAATCAAAGGCGCAAGACAAAACAATCTCAAAAACATCGACGTCAAGATTCCGCTCGGCGTGTTCAACTGTATCACGGGTGTGTCGGGCAGCGGAAAATCGTCGCTTGTCAACGAAATTCTGTATCCGGCACTTTCAAACGCACTCATGCGTTCCAATATCCGTCAAGGCAACTATGATTGTATCGAGGGCATTGAAAATCTCGACAAGGTTATTTGTATAGACCAAAGCCCCATAGGCAAAACGCCACGCTCGAACCCTGCAACCTATACGGGTGTTTTCTCGGATATACGAGAGCTGTTTGCGTCGCTTCCCGACGCAAAAGCGAGAGGTTACACGGCAGGCAGATTTTCCTTCAACGTCAACGGCGGAAGATGCGAACATTGTCAGGGCGACGGCATCATCAAAATCGAAATGCACTTTTTGCCTGATGTTTATGTGCCGTGTGAAGTCTGCAAGGGAGCAAGATACAACCGCGAAACACTCGAAGTGCGCTACAAAGGAAAGAATATAAGCGACGTGCTGAATATGACAATCGAGGAAGCCACCGAGTTTTTTGCCAATATCCCGAAAATCAAAAACAAAATCAAAACGCTCAACGATGTCGGGCTCGGCTATGTCAAGCTCGGTCAGTCCTCAACCACCTTGAGCGGCGGTGAGGCGCAACGCGTCAAACTTGCAACCGAACTGTCCCGTCGTTCCACAGGCAAAACCGTCTATATCCTCGACGAGCCTACAACCGGACTTCACACCCATGACGTTGCCAAACTTATTGCCATTCTCGACCGCCTCGTCGAGCAAGGCAACACCGTAATCGTCATCGAACACAATCTCGACGTCATCAAAGTTGCCGACAATATCATCGACCTCGGCCCAGACGGCGGCGACAGAGGAGGGACGATTGTTGCCGAAGGTACACCCGAAAGTGTGTGTGAAGTAAGTTCGTCTTACACCGGTCAATTCTTAAAAACCGCGCTATTTGGCGAATAACTTGTTGTCGATATAGCGTATTCCCAAAAACAACTTTATAAAAAAATCGAGCGGTGCACTCGATTTTTTTAATCAATACTCTTTTCGACCAAGAAGATAATCCGTTGAACAATCAAAGTAATTTGCAATTGCACAAAGCATTTCAAACGTACATTCACGCTCACCGTTTTCCCAATATGATACCATACGTACTGATACACCCAAAGTGTCGGCGAGTGTCGCTCTCGATATGCTTTTTTCTAAACGCAAACTTTTCAATCTTTCAGGAAACAAAATGTTGCTCATATTGTGATAATAGAACAAAATGTTCTTTTGGTCTTGACTTGGAACATTATGTTCCATATAATATACGTATACAAATCGGAGGATATTTCTGCAAAAGAGTGCTTTACGACAAGTTCGCGAAATTTGCACGTCATTGTATGAAATTGCAATCAAAGGAGATTTTATATGGAACATTACAATTTGGACGAAGACGAAGTCGTTTTGTACAAAGGCGATGTCGTTTTCAAAGAAAAAACGCAAAGTACGCAGATAGTTTTGACGAACAAGAATTTAGTTTTTATCAACGTAGCGAAAAAATTATTTGCACACGATGAAATCGAAACGCAAATATATCCCGTAAACGAAATCAAAATGTATGAGGGTGTTCCGCAAGTAAAAGCACAATCAAACGAAGTTGAAATTTACTTAAAAACAAAAGAACTTGAGTTCGGTTTTCAGTCGAAAAACGAAGTATATAAATTTCGAAGTGCAATAATCAAATTGCTTACAGGTAAAACCGGCTTTGAAAGAGGAGCGGATAAGGTCAAAGACAAAATAGATGTGGTGAACGACACTTTTGGAGTGGACGTTGTCAAATCAACGGAAGACGTTGTCAAAAACGGAATTGTTGAAAGTATCGGCGGATTGTTTGAAAAAGTCGGAAAAATAGGAAAGGTGATATTCGGCAAAAAGAAATAACGAATGCAATAAAAAAATCGAGCGGCGCACTCGATTTTTTTATTGCAAATATTAACGATTTTGATTTATTCGATGCCGAAGGAGTTTTTGAGCAAAAACGATATGAGGGATGATACGGACGATTGAGATATCGTCGATAAATCCGACGTGCAAAATCCGTACATCGCAAGCGGAGTGTCGCCGACAAAGGATATCGAGGGCGTTGTATCCGACATGCTTGATGAAACACAAGTCAGAATATCGCCGAAGAGGGAAGTTGACAAAACGACGTCGAGCGTAGTCGGGTTTTTTATTATCGTTTTCAAAACGTCGGTGACGTCTTGCATATCGACGGATACAAAAGGATAATCTTCGTTGACGTCGGCAACGATTTTGCGCCACAGTTTCGATGTGGTCAGTTTGTCCGCTTTGTCGGCAAGGACAAGTTTTCGGCGAGAGTCGCTTACAAGTTCGTACGCAACGCGAGATACACGTTCGATTTCAAGCTCGCTGTACCTTTCGGTGTCGTAGGCTTCACGTCCGAAAGAGGAGTTGTTCAAGAAGCCTTTTTCGCCGTCGTAAATTCCTCCGTCTTTGTCCTGAACAATGCTGAAAGCGTGGTTTAAGTCATCGCTGAGAGATGAAAAAGTGCTGATTTGCGCATATAATCCAAGGTTTTTGCGGATAGAATCAATTGCCGTGTTTTCTTGTTTATCGTTTGAATAAAACAAAATCGCATGTGCGGTTTTCGCTTTTTCGATTATGCTTTTGTCGGACAAATCGGCACATCGAAAGTCAAATGAAACATAGCCGTTTTCAAATGCGGAGATTGCTTTTTTTGCATTGTCGAAAAAGGCTTGAGAATTCTGATGTTTGCTGCCGATAAGAAGAATCGTGTTCATACATGCGCCGTCTATCTTTAATTTAATAACAAATTTAAGTATATATAAAAATCCTTTTGCAGTCAACAACGGCAGTAAAAGAGCAAATATACGCATAAATGCATATAAAATGTATAAATATGCCGAATATTTATAAAATTATGCATAGAATAAAAATTTTATAAAAAATATTTAAGTTTTTATGCAAAAACGGTTGCAAAAAAAATTTGGGATTGCTATTATATGTCGGTAAATTGAAAATAAAATTTTTCGGAGATATAAAACTATGAAAAAAATAACAAAAATCAGCATATCCGTTTTGTTGATCGCAACCGTTGTCGGCGCATGCTTCGCGTTTGTTGCGTGCAACGACGACAGTTCGAATTTAGTGGCGGTTGCCGCAACCGATCTTTTGCAAGAGGACTTCGGCATTGCAGTCACAAAAGGCAACACCTCGCTTATGTCGGCTGTCAATCAGGTTGTCGACGAGTGGCTTGCAAACGGCAAAATGAATCAATATATGGATTATTACACCGCGCTTGCGAACGAAGAAAACGGCGGCGAAGCGGCGGTTGCTCCCGACGGTTTGCAAACAAGTTGGGATTTCGGCTCGGCAAGCGAAGTCGTGACGATGTACACCGAGTCGGGTTTTGCGCCGTACGAGTTTGTCAAAGGCACGAGCGTTGTCGGACTTGACGTTGCCATAATGTCGCAAGTTGCGCTCAATACGGGCAAAAAGCTCGAAGTGAAAGACGTCATGTTCGACGTCATCGCAACAAACGTCGCGCAAGCAAGCGGCGACGCAGTGGGCGCAGCAGGCATCACCATCAACGACGAGCGTAAACAAGTGGTGGATTTCAGCCACGTTTATTCAAGCTCTACTCTCGTCGTCGTGTCCAAAGACGGACAATTCAAAAGCGTCAAAGATCTTGCCGGCAAGAGCGTAGGCGTGCAAGAGGGCACGAGCGGCGACCTTATCATCAGTGCGGCAAAGGGTGCGGGATACGTCTATGAAAACGAGGACGGTTCGGAAGTCGTCGTCAAGGCAGAGGGCGCAACCGTCAAGCAGTACAAGCAATACGCTCTTGCTCTTCAAGACCTCAAAAACGGACGTATCGACGCAATTCTCATGGACAAACTACCTGCGGAATTGATGCTCAAATAAGTCGAATAGGGTGATATCATGATTTTAGCGGCAACTTTGCAAGAGCGTCTATACCGCGCTTTCATTTACGACGACAGGTACAAACTCTATTTTCAAGGATTGGGCAACACATTGCTCATCGCCTTTCTTGCCACGCTTATAGGTGTGGCTATCGGCGTGGTTTTGGCAATGATAAACTACGTTTCAAAAAAGACGGGAAAGCTCAAAGTTCTGTCCGCAATCTCAAAAACCTACATAATGATTATCCGCGGAACGCCCGTGGTTTTGCAACTGTTCATAATGTATTTCGTGGTGCTTGCTTCCTCAAACAACGGCATCGCAATCGGCGCGCTTACGTTCGGTTTAAACTCCGGCGCGTACGTTGCGGAAATTGTCAGGGCAGGTTTCGAGAGCGTGGATTACGGTCAAATGGAAGCGGGCAGATCGCTTGGTATGTCCACGGGACAAACGATGATAAGAGTCGTTACTCCGCAAGCCGTGCGCAACGTTTTGCCACCGTTGTTCAACGAGTTTATCACGCTTGTCAAAGAAACGGCAATCGTTGGTTACGTCGGTATCCTCGACCTTGGCAAAGTGCCCGGAATCATTCAATCGAGGACTTTCGATTATTTGTTTCCCTTGCTCATTGCGGCGTGTATGTATCTCGTCATAGTTATGGGGCTTACGGGCATACTGAAACTTGTTGAAAAACAGATGGCAAAAACCGATCGCAACTACAAAAAAATCAAAGTTCGCGGCAAGAAAAAAGACTATATCGTGGAGGCGTAATTATGTTGAGTGCAATAAATCTTACAAAAAAATTCGGCGATTTGCTTGTTCTTGACGACATCACCGAAACGATAAACGAGGGCGAAAGGGTGGTTATTGTCGGCCCCAGCGGCGGTGGAAAATCCACGTTTTTGCGTTGTCTGAACTGTCTTGAAGATCCGACTGCGGGCAAGATTATGTTTGACGGAGTGGATCTTGCGGACCTCAAAGTCGACATCAACGAACAGCGTGAAAAAATGGGTATGGTTTTTCAACAATTCAACCTGTTCAACAACATGACGGTGAAGAAAAACATTACGCTTGCCCCCGTGCAGATCGGAGTTAAAAACATGCGCAAAGCAAAGCGTCAAAACGCTTTGGTACCCCTTTACAACAAGTGGTTTGAAACCTTTGGCGAAAAGCACAATCAAAAGATAGACAAAAAGGTCGAATTGCTCAAATCTAAACTTGAATCGCTAAAACTGCAACTTGAACCTATCGTTTGTGCATGGGAAGGTACAAAAGTCATAAAAGAGATAAGCGGAAAATCATATGCCACATATGATGCGAAACTCACAAAACAGAAACTCGGTCTTACCGAGAAAATAGAAAACGTCGAGCGTAAAATCACGCACTCGACGCATGCTCAAAAAAAAGAATTTCAACCGCTTGCGTACACGTCGAAAAAGCAAATCAGGCAGGATGCAGACAACCGCGCGGACGAACTTTTGAAGCGCATAGGTCTTGAAAGCAAATCCGACGTTTACCCGTCGACTTTGAGCGGCGGACAAAAGCAACGCGTGGCAATCGCTCGCGCACTTGCGATGAATCCCAAAGTCATGCTTTTTGACGAGCCGACTTCCGCTCTCGATCCCGAAATGGTGGGCGAGGTGCTTGACTTAATCAAACAGGTTGCAGACGAGGGAATGACGATGGTTATCGTCACGCACGAGATGGCTTTTGCAAGAGAAGTCGGCACTCGGATTCTCTTTATGGCGCAAGGCAAAATCCTCGAACAAGCACCGCCCGATGAATTTTTTACCAACCCTAAATGCGACCGTCTCAAAGAGTTTTTGCACAAAGTGCTGTAATGTGCCAATGAAAAAGCGAACAAATAAAATTGTCTAAGCAGAGCCTTGCTAAAATTAAGAACATAAGAAAAAGCAGATTCGAGAAATCTGTGTAAGTGATAAAGAAGAATATGTATAAACAAAAACCGCCGAACCGAATCGGCGGTTTTTGCGTGTTTTTATCATCATTCAAATTTTTATCATCATTCAAACAGATTGTCTACAATGCTTTTGAAAGTTTTTTCCTCAAACTCATATCCTCGCTGTTCGGCTATTGCGACAAGGAAGAAATCCTTTTCGGGCTTGATAAGGTGGTTGCGGCAATCGAGCAAAAGGACTGCGAGGGCGCACGCAATCAAATCGAAACA
Organism: uncultured Clostridia bacterium; assembly: GCA_934233745.1. Classification (GTDB taxonomy): domain Bacteria; phylum Bacillota; class Clostridia; order Christensenellales; family CAG-917; genus CAG-475. The sequence continues at coordinate 38,169 of CAKQGN010000004.1, read as the reverse complement.
ATTTTCAAAAACGGTATCGAAGACATCAATAAACACTGCATTGACTATTCAATCTATTGATTTCCGCATTTGTTTGTGCGGCACGCAAAACGTGTTGACAAAATCTTTGCAAATCCGACAAAAACAATGCGGCAGAATTTGTTGAAAAGTCAATGAAAATCTGGGTTTTTCCATTGAAAAGTCAATAGGAGGCGGAAAATGCTCTTTAGAAAAATCGAAAAAACCATACGCGAACACCTATGCTCCGATTCAAACAAAATCTTGATTATCGACGGGGCATACGTTAAAATAGGACTAAATCAAGAGAAACCTTATAAAACAAGGGTTTGAATGATTTAAGTCCTATTTTTTTATACCAAATTTGAGGTAAGGATTAGGACGGCGCCGAACGAATCAATACCTACAATGTCATATTATCTGGCTGATTACTGGATAATGGGAAGATTGTGAGGTGAACTATATAATCTTGAGATAGGACTTAGTTTATGCCTGAATTTTATGTTCAGGTGTAATCTGAGTCCTATTTTTTTAAAAAGTCCGCGAGAGAATATTCTGCAATTTCAAATAATTAGTTAGACTGAATGCAAGTCAGGGATATTGATGGGAATAAGTATGAATTTTTTGGCTTCAAGCGTGATAATTTTTATTATAGGAGCAACAATGGCTTTAATTGACAGCAGTTTAGATGCTTTTTTGTTACATATATTACCTGATGAAAATAGAGATAGGGTATTTGCATTTTTGACAGCTTTAATGACAGCAACGGTTCCAATAGGTACTGGTATGTTTTCTGTGTATATTAACTTGGCAAAAACATCATATATTTTTTGTGTTATTGGTGTCGTAATAGTTATTTTTGCGTGCATGTATGGTATAATAAACAGAAATAAATAAACGAGGAGGATATTTATGCGTTTTAAAATTAGTAAAATGAATCAAAAAGAGGCGATGGAGATTGCAGATAATTGGAAATATAATGATGAATATGCTTTTTATGATATGACAGCTGATCCTGAAGACTATGAAGAAATTGTAAATGAGTTGAAAAGAGGAGATAGCTATTTTTCTGTCATCAAAGATGATTCTTTATATGGATTCTTTTGCATATCAGAAGATAATAATAATATTGAAGTTGGATTGGGTATGAAACCTGAATATACTGGTTTGGGAAAGGGACTGGAATTTGTGAACTTAATTATAGAATATGTCAAATCAAATTATAAAAATAAAACAATTATTCTTGATGTTGCCAGTTTTAATGAGAGAGCTATAAAAGTGTATGAAAGGGCAGGATTTTGTAAAAAAGGAAAAACAATGGTTAGTACAAATGGAGGAAAGTATGAATTTGTTATATTGGAATATTTACCTTCACAAGGTAAGGCCTGATATTTTGGATTTAAACATATAACAAGTTCGTTTTATGTCGGGAAAAGTTGTTTTATATTTCTATATAGTGATTCTTGCTGTTTTAGTTTACTACAGAATAATTATTGCCGAGATGTATGGTATTGTGAGCAATGGTTTCCAGGAATGAAAATGTTAGATTTCATGAATCTTCCATACGAAGATGAGCCTTATGAGAAGATGCTGGAGAAAATTGTATGGTTACCAGAGGAAAAACAATATTTGGAAAAATAATAAAAAATGTTAGTCCCTACTTGACAAAATCGGGGGCTAGACAGGTTGGCAAATCGCCCACAAACTTTTCAAGTTTCATCACGTGATTTTGTGTGCGTCCGGCAACAATATTTTTCCGCTTGTCTACAACGCATTCGAGAGCTTTTTTATCAAACTCATATCCTCGCTGTTCGGCTATTGCGACAAGGAAGAAATCCTTTTCGGGCTTGATAAGGTGGTTGCCTCAATCGAGCAAAAGGACTGCGAGGGCGCACGCAATCAAATCGAAACAATTTTCAAAAACGGTATCGAAGATATCAATAAACACTGCATTGACTATTCAATCTATTGATTCTTTGTCGCAAAACACTCAAAAATCGAGGTTGACAGTTGCAATCGCAATCTTTAAGGTGCGGTAAGGTCGTTTTCCGCACTTTACAAATCGATTTATAAATGTTAACATATAATGTAATCTTGTAAATCTATATGCGCGCGTTGCGCAATGATTTTGCAACTCTGAGCGCGAGTTGACGAAAAAGGAAATATGAAATACGGCGAGTTCAAACAACATTTTCAGACTGTAAAGGACGGACAGACAAAGTTTGCGCCCGTCTATATCGTGGCGGGTGACGACGAATATCTCAAAGACGAGGTACTTGCCTTGTTCAAAGGCATTGTCGATCCCGAATATGCCGATTTCAACTTTTCAAGCGTATCCGGTGACGTAGGCATGAGCGAGGCGATTGACGCTGCGTACACTTTTCCGATGTTCGATGAACGCAAGGTGGTTTTGCTCACTCTCAATAGCGCACCGAACGAGAGCGAAAAGGCGGCGTATGAAAAGTATCTTGCCGATCCTTGCGACACGAGCGTTTTGGTCATCGACTGCGATGAGGAAACGGCAAAGTCATTCAAGAGCAAAAAGGCGCAGAGTGTGAACTGTTCCCGCCTCGACGACGTGGAACTTCTTGGCGAAATCGAAACGCTTTGTCAAAAGCCGCCGCAAATCAAAATCGCAAAGGACGCCGCAACCGAGCTTATCACGCGAACGCAGGGGAGCATGGGGCGCATTGCGGTCGAGATTGCAAAACTCAAATCGTACAGCGAGGATACCATCACAAAAATCGACGTTTGCGAGATGGTGAGCGCGGACATCGATTTTCAGATTTACGAACTTGCAAACGCCGTGAGCGAAAAGAACTCCGCAAAGGCATTGGAAGTGCTGGATGTGTTTTTCAAAAACGGCATCAGAGGCGTTACGATAATCAACAGACTTTACGACAAGTACCGAAATATGTTGCATGCCGAACTGAACAAGGGACTTTCAAACGACGACCTTGCAAAGTTGCTCGGCATGAAGAGCGGCGCAATGTATTTTTTGAGAAAAGTGTCGTCAAACTATTCTCAAATGCGTCTGAAAAGATGTGTGGACTATTTGCACTCGTTGCAGTTTGACGTATTGTCGGGCAAACGCGGCGACATGAGCGCAATCCACGAAGCGATATTGCAATTGCTTGTCATCTAAGGAGAAATTATGCAAAACAAAATTGAAAAAAAGTATTATGTGTGGATATGGCTGGGACTTATTTTTGCGACATTTGTACGCAACATTTTCCCGATATACAGCGAGATTAACAACATGCTTGGCGAGGCGTCGAAACTTGCAACTTTGCAAGGCGTTTTGTCTATTGTTTTTTCTTACGGACTTATTCCTGCCGTTGTGACCTTTGTCCTTGCTCTCATACTTTATTACATCACGGCGCGCCGTCACGCCAACTACATCAGTCGCAACGACTTTTGCTACTGGGTGATGATTTTCACCGCAGTGCCGAGAGCGATTGCCGGTATAATCGAGAGTTTTGCCATACTCAACGCAAACGTGTATGTGTTTGGCTCGACGGTGCTGGACGCATTGCTGTTGCCGGCGTCTTATCTTACGATGTTCCTTTGGATATTCGCAAAGAAATACAAACTGAATCCCGTTGAAAAACGCAATTCGTTTTCCGTTCTTTCAACGGTATACATGGTGTTTTACGGCATCGGCGTGCTTGGAACAAATCTTGCTATCGTTGCGCTCGGCACGGACAAAGAACTCGCAAGCGAGGTTGCCGAATATCTGCGTCAATTCGGATATATCGTAAACACTATATCATCACCTCTTCAAACCATATCGAGCGCAATTGCGATATGCGTTTTCATCGCATATTTGATTGCGGTTATCGTTATTGGAATTCTGTTCAGAAAAAAATCAGAAGAGTTCAGAAACGAGGATACGAGAGACGCCTATTTCGAGAAACATCCGAACTCATACGGCTATGACCGCAGAGACGACGTTTCCGACACTTTTGATGAGTTTGAAAGAAAACACGTTCACAAAAAGGACGACTCGGACAAATCGGACGGCGGCAACGTGTTTGACGAATTCGATATCTGACACCGAATAAGCCGCGAGCGAAACGATGTATTTGCCAAAAGTACGGCGTAAAGCCGCGGAAAAATATTATTTGTCCGACATAGACAAAAGAAAATCTGACTAAAACCGCTAAAAAGGCGGACTGTGAGGGACATATGTCTTACAATTTTGCTCAATACGCAAAAGGCATCAACCTGTATTTCATCATAGATATGGTGATATTGGTGACCGTGTTTGCAATCATGTTGAGTTTCTTTATTTACAAGCGCAACATGAAAGTGTTTTTCTTGTTGTTGCTCGGTGCGGTGTTGGACGTGCTTGTCAACGTGCTTTCCGAACTTTTGGGAGGTGCGGTTTTGGCGATTGCAAAATATGTCATGCATTTCGTTGTCGTGTTCGATATAGTTGCGGCATGCGTCGTGTATCAGAACGACCTTAAAAACCTCTTTCAAAAAGTTTCGACTTCAAAGGGATTTGAAACGCACAACAGCGACGACGAACTTCGCGACGCAACGGCGGAGATTCTCACCGCATGTCAGGATATGGCAAAACAAGACGTGGGCGCAATCATTATCATCGACAGCGCGGGCGACATACACGACAACATTCTTGACACGGGCACAAGGCTCAACGCAACCCTCAGCGCGCCGCTTTTTGAAAGTATTTTCAACACAAAAGCCCCTCTTCACGACGGAGCGGTTATTGTCAGAGGAAACAAAATCATCGCAGCAGGCTGTTTTTTGACGCTCACCCAACGCAATGTAAACAAGGAAATGGGCACAAGACACCGCGCGGCTATCGGTATCACGGAAGACACCGACGTGTTGTCAATAGTTGTCAGCGAGGAAACGGGCATTATCTCCGTTGTCAAGCACGGCGAGATAAAACGCTACATGACAATGGACAAACTCAAAGACGAAATCGAGGAAGCATATGGCATTTCTCCCACGGCTATCGCCTTAAGAGAAGCGCATGCAAACCGCAAAATCGGCGGTAGAATCCGCAGAAACGGGAGATTCAAATGAAAACAATAAGATCTTGCGATATTCTTGTCCCAAATAATTGCGACCACAACAAATGGTCTGTTGTCGCATGCGATCAGTTTACGTCCGAGCGGGGTTATTGGAAAAAGCTCGAAGAGTACGTCGGCGATGCAGAGAGTACGCTAAAACTCATTTTCCCCGAGGCATATCTCGAAGACGATGATAAAGACGAGCGTATAGAAAACATAAATCGCACAATGAAACAATACCTCGACGGCGGTGTGTTCAAAACATTGAAAGACAGCTTTATCGTGTGCAAGCGCACCACCGCAAGCGGCGTATCCCGACTTGGCATCGTGCTTGCCGTCGATTTGGAAGACTATTGTTTCACTCATCCGTCCGACGCATATATCCGCTCGACCGAAGGAGTCGTTCTGGACAGAATTCCTCCTCGCCTCAAAATAAGGCAAGACGCTCCCGTCGAACTTCCGCACATAATGTTGCTCATAGACGACAGAAAGCACTCGGTTATCGAACCGATTTGGAATGAGAGGGAAGGACTTGAAAAGGTTTATGATTTCGATCTCAATATGGGCGGCGGACATCTCGAAGGGTATCGTATCGACGCACAAAAAGTCATCGACGTCTTTGAAAAATATGTAGATTCCGTGCAAGACCTTTATGGTACGGGTAAGAACGATTTTATCTTTGCGGTCGGCGACGGCAATCACTCGCTCGCCACGGCGCAAGCGCATTGGAATCGCATAAAAGAGGGGTTAACCGAGGCAGAAAAGGCAGTTCATCCTGCCAGATTTGCACTTTGCGAGGTTGAAAACCTCCATGACGACGGCATTTTTTTCGAGCCTATTCACCGTTTTGTTTTCGGCGTCGGAAGCGATTTCGTGCCGTATATGCAAGGTGCGCTTTCGGGCGAGAAAGAAGTTGTCGCATTCGACAAAAACGGCAAGTATAAACTTGCAGTCGACAGCCTCGGCGCAAAGGCAATAAAAGATATTCAGAACGCAATCGACAATTATATCAAAGAGCATGACGGTTGCGTTGTGGACTACATACACGGCATCGAACATCTTAAAGACGTTGCGGCAAACAACGACGGCGTTGCGATTGTGATGCCCAAGATAGGAAAAGAAGAACTTTTCGGATATGTCCTCAAAAACGGCACTCTTTGTCGCAAAGCGTTTTCTATGGGCGAAGCGGAAGAAAAGAGATATTATTTCGAGGCAAAAAGAATAAAATAATATGTGCTTTTGCATATGACGCTTGCAAGAGCCATGGCATAAAATAGTATAGGGTATACAATATGAAAGTTTGCAAATTCGGCGGAACGTCAATGGCGAATGCAGAGACGATTTCTCGCGTCATCGACATAGTTAAAAGCGATCCGCAAAGGAAATATATCGTTGTTTCCGCACCGGGAAAACGCAGCAAGACGGACGTCAAAGTTACGGACGCTCTTTATGCGTGTTTCAACGAAAAAATAGAAAAAGGCAATTGCACGCAATCGTTTGAAGTTGTCCGCAAACGTTTCAAAGATATTGTTTTGTCGCTCGATTTGGATTTTGACATAGATTCCGTTCTTGACGAAGTGAAAGCAGGTATAGACCAAAGCGTGACAAAGGACTATGCCGCTTCAAGAGGCGAATATCTGAATGCGCTCATTTTGGCAAAAAAACTGGGATTTGAATTTATCGACACTCAAAACATCATAAAATTCAGCGACGAAAAATTGCAAATGCACTATTCGCTCGACCTCATTAAGCAAAGGCTCGAAGGTGTAGAGTGCGCAGTTATACCGGGGTTTTACGGCTCAAATCAGGACGGAAGAATCACCACTTTTTCACGCGGCGGTTCGGATATAACCGGTGCGCTCATCGCTCGCGCAGTCGGTGCCGACGTCTATGAAAACTGGACGGATGTAGACGGTTTTTTGACTGCGGATCCCAAAGTGGTTGACAAGCCGCAAATCATCGATTATCTGAGCTATCGCGAACTTAGAGAGCTTGCGTATATGGGCGCGGAAGTTTTGCATCCCGAATCGATTTTTCCCGTGAGGAGCGTGGGCATCCCGATAAATATCAAAAACACGTTCAATCCGTCATATCACGGCACGATGATCGTAGCCGAAAAAAATCTGCCTAAACACAAGAACGTCATCACGGGTATCGCCGGCAAAAAGGGCTTTACCATCATAAATATCGAAAAAGATATGATGAATTCCGAAATCGGTTTCGGCAGAAAAGTGCTTTCCGTGCTTGAATTCGAAGGTATATCCTTCGAGCATGTGCCGTCGGGCATAGACACGCTTTCGGTTGTCATTCGCGACGAGTACATTGCGGGGAAAATGCAAAAAGTGCTTGCCGCGCTGCAAGAGTCAATAAATGCCGACAACATCGAAATTCACAGCGGGCTTTCGCTTATCGCTACGGTGGGACACAATATGGCATCGCGCCAGGGCACGGCAGCAACGCTTTTCGGGGCTCTTGCCGACGCAAACGTCAATGTCAGAATGATAGATCAGGGCTCGTCCGAGCTTAATATAATAGTGGGTGTGGATACGTTCGATTATGAAAAGGCAATAAACGCCATATATCATTCGTTCTTGTAAAAACCGCATTTTGCAGAAAAGTATTTGTTCGGAGCGTAATTATACACAGTATGTAACACGTCAAAAACGACGCATTTATAAAAAAAAGCACTCGGCGAGTGCTTTTGTTTTAGTAATTTCGTCTGCCGATGAGATAGTCGACAGATACTCCAAAGAAAATGCTCAACTCAATCAACGTGTCATAATTGGGCTGATTTCTGCCGACTTCCCAACCCGATATGGTGGATTTTGACACCTTGAGATGCTCCGCAAGGTCTTGTTGGAGCATGTTTTTCTCTTGACGCAGAGATTTCAATCTTTCGGGGAAGCAACTGTGCAGCATTTTTCTATCCTTGATTTATGATATTTATATCATAATACACAATACGTGTTGATGTCAATTGTTGTTTGCGTTTTTGCAGTCATTTCGATGTTAAAAAAATTTTTGGTTTTTTAGGATGTAGAAAAAAACATCGTTGCCAAAAACGCCTTGCAATATTCTTCAAGGTTGATTTATAAAGGTATTTGGTGTACAATAAAACGCAGGTGAAACTATGAAAATTTTGAAGTTTGCAAAATATGTGTTATATTGGGCTGTGCAATGCACATGGGGGATTTTTCAAACCCTGATAGGCGTTGCGTTTTTCCTTAAATACGCGCGCTGCAAGCACGAGTTTTATCACGGAGCGGTGCTGACGTATCATGACGGAAATTGGGGCGGCGTTTCGCTCGGCCCGTTTATATTCGTAAACGGCAATCGTCCCGATGTATGGACAAAAGACGCACGTGTTCACGAGTACGGACACACGATTCAATCGCTTATATCTGGACCTTTCTATATGTTTGTCGTCGGCATTCCGTCAATGATTTGGTGCAATACGAAATCTCTGCACGAAAAGAGAATGCGAGGCGAGATGAACTACTATGATTTGTACTGCGAAAGCGGTGCGAATACGCTCGGCGCGTGGGCGAGCGGAGAGGAAAAGCCAAAGCGTGAAAACACGGGAGAGGAATTGCGCCGCAGAGGCGTCATAAAGGACTGATATGGAAGATATGTATACTCGCACGAAAATGCTCATAGGCGACAAAATCGAGTTGCTCGAATCGGCACGCGTTTTGGTTTGCGGCGTAGGAGGCGTGGGCGGATACGTCGTCGAGGCACTTGCAAGAGCGGGCGTCGGCACGATTGCCGTTCTCGATTGCGACGTGTTTTCAAAAAGCAACCTGAACCGCCAGATTCTTGCCACCGTAGACACAATCGGGAAACGCAAAACCGACGTTGCAATCGAGCGGATAAAAAACATAAATCCCCATTGCAAAACGATTGCGTACGACTTGTTCTATATGCCCGACACCGCGCAGAGCGTGCCTGTTGAAGACTTTGATTATATAGTTGACGCAATCGACACGGTGAGTGCAAAACTCGAGCTTATTGTTCGTGCAGAAAATGCGGGCGTGCCTATAATTTCATGTATGGGTACGGGCAATAAACTCGGAACGAATTTCGAGGTTTGCGACATTTACAAGACAAGCGTTTGCCCCCTTGCAAAAGTCATGCGAAAAGAGCTTAAATCAAGAGGAGTGAAGTCCTTGAAAGTCGTTTATTCAAAGGAAGAGCCGCTTATTCCCAAAGATACTCCCGAAGAAAACGGAAGGCATATACCGGGCAGTATATGTTTTGCGCCGGCAATTGCGGGCATGGTGCTTGCAAGCGAAGTCATAAAGGACATTGCAAAACTCTGAACTGCAAAATAAAGTGTTTATGTTGTGAAAACGACGATATAAAACCCAGATTTGCGCAATAATTTGCAGATTGAGGTTCTAAAAATCAAAGACTAAATATTGGTGCTAAAAACGAATGGACAGTATTTTTGACGGAAAACTAAATATAGAAGTCGCGGTTGCAAGCGGAATAGAAGCCGTATGTAAGAGAGAACTTCAAAGCCTCGGATACGCGCCAAGCGGAGCGAATTTCGGGCGCATCGAATTCGAAGGCGATTTCAAAGACGTTTTGCGAGCCAACATATTTTTGCGCACGGCAAACAGAGTAAGAATCGTACTTGCAAAATTCAAAGCGGAATCGTTTGACGAGTTGTTTGACGGCATAGTGCAAATGCGGTGGCAGGACATTCTGACAAGAGACGCGCGCATAGTCGTTGACGCAAAGTCGGCAAAGAGCAAACTGTTTGCGCTCCGCTCTATTCAAAGCATTGCAAAAAAGGCGATTATATCAAAACTATCCTCAACTTTGGGCGGTTCGTTTGACGAGAACGGTGCAGTGTACAACATTGAAGTATCCGTCTTTGAGGACGTTGCGACAATTGCGCTCGACACGTCGGGAGAGGGGCTGCACAAGAGAGGGTATCGCACATATCTCGGTGATGCTCCCATACGCGAAACGCTTGCCGCGGCGATGATAAAATTGTCTGTTTGGAATCCGGACAGAGCATTTATAGATCCTTTTTGCGGTTCGGGAACCATTCCGATAGAAGCGGCGTTAATCGGACTTGACATTGCACCGTGTATGAATCGCAATTTTGCATGCGAGAGTTTTTCAAATGTGCCGAATGTGCGTCAAATCGTCCAACAGGAAGCCGAGGAGCGTATCAAGCGCGACAGACTTTTGCATATAAGCGGGTTCGATATTGACAAAAACGCAATAAAACTTGCCCTAAAACATGCCGAAAGAGCTGGCGTAAAGGACAAGATTCACTTGCAGGTGGGGGACATGCGCGATGTGTCATCGCGTTTTTCACACGGCGTAATCGTGACCAATCCGCCATACGGCGAGAGACTTATGGAGGAGTCCGAACTCAAACTGCTATACAGGGATTTCGGCTCGATGATAAAAAAACTTGACGAGTGGTGCGTGTACGCAATTACATCGTACAGAGGATTTGAAAAGTATTTCGGCAGCAAAGCAGACAAGGTAAGAAAACTGTACAACAGCGAGCTGGAGTGCAATTTTTATCAGTATCTCGCCTCACCTCCGTCAAAGACTCAAAAGCAAACAAGACCTTGTGACGATAATAATCAGATGTGAACTTAAATCGCACAACAAAGGTTTTAGATATAAAAAATAATAATATAAAGTGTTGATTCGGAGAATAAAATGAGAGCGCTTATACAACGCACGTTCAAATCGAGTCTTTCGGTAGACGGCAAACTTGTGAGTGAAATCCCGTCGGGACTCACAATATTTTTGGGTATAGAAAAAGGCGACACGGAGGCGCAAGCCGATTATTTTGCACACAAAGTCGCGCGACTGAGAGTGTTCAGAGACGACAACGACAAAATGAATCTGGATATAAAACAAGCGGGCGGAGAGATTTTGCTCGTATCGCAGTTTTCACTTGCAGGGACGCTCGGCAAGGGAACGGGCAATCGTCCCGATTTCGGACATGCCGAACTTCCCGACAGAGCAAAATATCTTTATGAAAGAGTAACCGAAAAAATCCGTGAAGAAGGTATAGTCGTAAAAAACGGCGTATTCGGCGCACATATGTTCATAGAGCAGCAACAGGACGGACCGTTGTCTTTTGTGTTTGAATGTTAGTAGTTTTTAGCAAAAGTCGGCGTATTTGACTGTGGGTGGAATATGGTAAAAGTAATGTTTGTGTGTCTTGGCAATATTTGCCGCTCGCCAATGGCAGAGTGTGTGATGAGCAAAATGATAAAAGACAAACGCCTCGACGATAGAATTAAAGTTGCGTCGAGTGCGACGTCGTTTGAAGAGGTGGGCAATCCGATTTATCCCCCTGCACAGCGTAAGCTAAAAGAAGAAGGCGTGGAAGTGCTTGCGCATAAAGCGAGGAGAATTACACCGCGCGACGCGCAGGAGTACGACTATATCGTCGCCATGGAGGAGCGCAACGTGCGAGCGATAAAACAAATTGTCGCAGATAGGGGCAATATTTATCGTCTTATGGATTTTTCATCCACCCCTAAAGATATTCAAGACCCTTGGTGGAGTGGTGATTTCGATGCGGCGTACAACGACATTGCAGAAGGATGCAAGTGTCTTTTGAAGCATATCGAAACAAACGATTTGCATATATCGAACGACAAGAACGAAAATCAATAGAATTTTTGCGACGTTTCGCAAACCTCAACGGATAGTATTATGGATAGAATCGATAAATTGCTTTTTGAAAACAAGGACGAAAAGTATAAAGAATTTCACTCGTCCATTGTTCCGACGCTTGATGAAAAAAGTATAATAGGCGTGCGCATGCCCGCACTGCGAAAAATCGCAAAGCAACTAAAAAACGATGACGATTTTGCGACAAACGGAAAGGAACTGTTTTTATCGAAACTTCCGCACAAGTATTATGAAGAAAACGTTTTGCATGCGATAATGTTGTCGGAGGAAAAAGATTTTGATGTTGCGATTGAAAAAATCGAAGCGTTTTTGCCATATATCGACAACTGGGCCGTATGCGATGTTTTTTCGCCGAAGTGCTTTGAAAACAACAAAGACAGGTTGTGGAAATATATCGAAAAGTGGCTCGATTGCGATAAAACCTATACGGTGCGTTTTGCAATAGTTGCTGCGATGAGATATTTTCTCGACAACTGTTTTACGATAGAAAAATTTGAAAGAGTAATTTCGGTGCGCTCAGAGGAGTATTATGTCAACATGGCGATTGCATGGTATTTAAGCGTTGCGCTTGTAAAACAATACGACTCGGTGTTGCCGTACCTAAAAAACAAGTCCTTGCCGATTTGGGTTCACAACAAAAGTATCCAAAAGGCATGTGAGAGCTTCCGCATTTCGGATGACAAAAAAAGAGTGTTGAAAACACTTAAAATACACGAATAGTGTATTATTTCGCCATTTTCATCTAATAAAATGAATTTTTCGACAATTTATAACACGATTCGTATTCCGACAAAAGGTCAATCTGATTTCTAATGATTATACGAGTATTAAAACACGAAACGTATTGTAATGTTTTGATATCTATAAGCAGTCTGACGGTTTTTACCAAAAGCATATAAACAACACACCGTGTATCATAACCGACAAATGTTAAAATATGTCGGCAAATACTCAAAAAATACTATCTTTTTTGGTTTTTGTATGATATAATTCAATTACATTATAGTTTTATGAGTTTCGCTAAGGCGTATAATTATTTGGGGAAGACAACGCTGAAATCGATGTCGAGCTTGAATAGTTTGAACGGGTTGTACTTGACAACTTGCATTGGATATTTTCAAAATTCGTTCAATTTTATTCGTAACATAACATGTTCTTTTTGCTCGAAAGCGGAACTTCCGACGGGAATTTTTATGGCGGAAATTCGCCGTATCGGGACTATGTGATACGCCAAATAAAACATACGATTCAGGAGCGTTATGCTTAAACTTATAGATATCACCAAGGAATATAAGGTGGAGGAAGAGAGTGTTCTTGCCCTTCACGATGTATCCATTGAGTTCAGAAAGAACGAATTTGTTTCCATACTCGGCCCTTCCGGTTGCGGAAAAACCACACTTTTGAACATTGTCGGCGGACTCGATCGCTACACAAGCGGCGACATTCAGATTGACAACGTTTCCACAAAAGAATACGACGACGTCGATTGGGACACCTATCGCAATCGTCGTATCGGTTTTGTATTTCAGTCATACAATCTTATACCGCACATGAACATCCTCAAAAACGTCGCAATGAGCCTCACTCTTGCGGGCGTTGAGCGTGAGGAAATCAATGAGCGCGCTATGGAGGCTTTGCGCAAAGTCGGTCTTGCCAATCAGGCAAAGAAGAAACCCAATCAGCTTTCGGGCGGACAAATGCAGCGTGTTGCGATTGCTCGCGCGCTTGTCAACAATCCCGAAATTATCCTTGCCGACGAGCCGACAGGCGCACTTGACAGCGAATCGGGCATCCAGGTTATGGATTTGCTTAAAGAAGTCGCAAGAGACAGACTTGTCATCATGGTCACGCACAATCCGTCCTTGGCGGAAGAATACAGCACACGTATCGTGTATTTGAAAGACGGTCAGGTTGTCGGCGACACCATGCCGTATTCGAGCGACGATGAGGAAAGAGAAATTCTTGACGAAAAAGTTGATGGCGACATCCTCGAACGTATCGTCGAAATCGAAAAGAGCGACGACGGCGACGTCGAGATGACGGAAATCAAGGTCGAAAAGGAAAAAACCCGAAAGAAAACTTTCCGTGAAAGATTTTTGAAACGTAAAAAGGCGGACAGAGCCGCGATGAAACTCGGCACCGCAATCAATCTTTCGTGGAATAACCTTTTGGCAAAAAAAGGTCGCACGCTGCTTACGTCAATTGCCGGTTCAATCGGTATAATCGGTATCGTGCTTGTTCTCTCGCTCTCAAACGGCGCTTCTGCGTACGTCAGAGGTTTGGAGGAGAGTGCTTTGTCGACTTATCCCATCACCGTCAACAAGTCAAGCATGGATATGACATCCTTCATGCAAGATTTGATGGGACTCACAGGAGGCGGTAGCAGCTCTAATAAGGATTTTGACAACAATGTTATCACACCCGAAGTTATGCTTGGAAACTTTGCGGAAATGTTCCTTGACCCTAAAAAACAAAAAATTAACGACTTGCACGCATTGAAACAAAAGATTGACAAGGAGTTTGACCATACACTTGCGACGGTCAAATACAACTACGGCACTTCCTTCAACGTTTACGTTGACGACCCTATAAACAGCAAGGAAGAGAATGTCAACGATCCTGATTATAAGCCTGTTTATATGAAGACCAATCCATATTCGGAAAATATGTATTCTTTGTTTGACAAATTCAACGAGTTGCTAGGCGGTATTCTTACGAGTACATCAATCAACGTCATGGGAAAACAAATGAAAATCGGCGAGGCTCTGGCGTATATGTCCAACCTCTTAGGAGATCCATGGGCGGAGATATCCGAAAATCAAGCTCTTGTAGAATCGCAATATGAGGTTGTTGGCGGCAAGTGGCCCACCAAGGCAAACGAAGTCGTAGCAGTCGTCAACGAAGACAACACCGTTTTCGACTATCAACTCTTTATGTTCGGCTTGAAGTCGAGTGCGGACCTCATGCAACTTGTCTCAAACAAAGAGGCTTTTATAAAACAAACCTACACACTCGATGAGATTATGGGGCTTGAATATAAGATTATGACAAACGTTGACTACCTCGAAAAGGATGAAGAAAACGACACTTGGAGCATGGGAGAAAAATCTTGCCTTGACAAGTCCTATGTAGATCCGCGTGTTATGAGGTTTGCAGACGGTACGGATACAATCAAAGTAGTAGGTGTGGTTCGCCCTAAAAGTGGTGCGATAGCAAGCTCTATTAAAGGCGTTATAGGCTATACAAAGGAACTTGCGGATGCTCTGCTCATGCACTCTCAAAACCATGAGGCAGTCAAAGCGATGCAAAGCCTTTACGACGAGGCGGTCAAGAGTGGAAGAAAAAACTATAATAGTGTTGTTGAAGTGTATAAATACGATTATACCGATGCAAAACCGACGCCAAAATATATCATTGAAGCAAATCAACGCGTCAAAATCGATCCCTCAAAACCCGATGGTGACGACCACTCCGCAATCATGCGAGAGCTAGGCTTTATCGACAAGGAGTATCCGCAAAGTATCGATTTCTATTGCACCAGTTTTGATGCAAAGCAAGAGATTGAAGACTTTTTGGAAAAGAATGACATAAACTATACGGATTCGCTATCGTCTATGATGGCTTTTATCAATACAATGGTCAATACCATAACGGGCGTTCTTGTCGGATTTGCCGCAATCTCGCTCATCGTGTCCACCATAATGATTGCAATAATCATCTATACGTCGGTGCTTGAACGTCGCAAAGAAATCGGCGTGCTGCGTTCAATCGGTGCAAGAAAACGAGATATATCCCGTGTCTTTATTGCCGAATCCGCAATACTCGGCGGATATTCGGGACTTATCGGAATCGTTTTCTCTGTCATTGTATGTGTCATCGGAAACGTCGTAATCAAGTTGTTGTTAGGCATCGAAAACCTCGTTTCAGTGTCCTGGTGGCAATGTCTCGGAATGTTCTTTGTCAGCATGCTTTTGAGCATCCTTGCAGGATTTATTCCGTCGAGGATTGCGGCGAAGAAGGATCCTGCCATTGCTCTCCGCAGCGAATAAAAATTCTCCAAATCGCGCCTAACTTTGTCAGCACCCCTTGTCTGTCAACTCATGTACTCCATGTACATTAGGGTTGCCATACAAGGGGTGCTTCCGTGTTATCCATCGATTTGGAGAATTTTTCTCATTATAAATAGCTTTGTCAAAGCCTGCCCCATAAACAGTCACGTACAACGAGTACGCTCCTGTCTATGTTGGCAGGTTTTTTCGCGCTCTTCATCCAAATATTGCGCTTTTATAAATTGGGAGGTTGCCATACAAGGGGTGCTTTCGTGTTATCCATCGATTTGGAGAATTTTTCTCATTATAAATAGCTTTGTCAAAGCCTGCCCCATAAACAGTCACGTACAACGAGTACGCTCCTGTCTATGTTGGCAGGCTTTTTCGCGCTCTTCATCTGACTGAAAATCGTTGCCAAGGCAATGGCAACCGCCCCGAATTGTTATTCCGAGGAGCAAAGCGACGTGGGAATCCCCCTAAATAGAAACGAAAAACACAGTGGCGATTGCCAAGAGCCTTGCTAGGTTTTCAGGCTGCTAACCGCGCAGAAAATCTTTGCTATCAGTTCAAGCAGGGATAAGAAATTCCTGCCGCAGTTTCGCAAGATTGACTGCTTGGTAAGTGCGCCTTTGGCGCAAGCGGATAAACGAACACTTATTTAGAGCGTTCTTATAAACGGTATGTGCCTATTCGAAGTGCGAGCCGCAAGGCGATGAAAGTGATATGCACGAATTCGTGCGTGATATTGTTGCTTTTTGCAACAGTGATATTTGCGCTTTGCGCAAGTGATATTGCAACTCCGTTGCAGTTGCGGGTGGGAGACACCCACACCCGATTGTCATGTTGAGCGAAGTCGAAACATCTCCTGGAAAGGAAATGATGTAAATTGTCGCAAGATTGTCTGCTTGGTTTTGGCGTGCTTCGCACGCAAGTGGATAAACGAAAACTTATTCTGGGCATTCTTATAAACGGATTGTGCTTATTCAAAGTGCGAGCCGCAAGGCGGCGAGAATATGAGCGCCGAGCTTGACGAAAAGTACGAGAATGCGTGGCATTCTGTTGCGCAGCCGCCACGCAGGCGAAGTGGCATAATGAGTGAATTGTCCCTATCTATGCGAGTGCCGATTGTCTCCCCCGCGAACGATGAATATTCTTGTAGAGAATTGTCCTTATTTGAGTGGTGGGAGAAAAGCCCGAGAGGGAAAGAGGGGGTTCATCTAATTAAGAGTACACGCCGTTCACCCTTTGCAGAGGAAGAACAAAAGCCCGAGAGGGAAAGAGGGGGCATATCTAATTTAGAGTACAAAACGCCAAACTCTTGTAGAGGAAGAACTAACGCCCATTCGTCGTGCAAAACGGGAGCGGACACAATATATTGTTATTTTCAGATTCGGCGGAGTTTTGTTTTGTTTGTTGACGATTGTTGTGTTATGATTATACTCCGTATAAAAGGAGTGATTATCGTGGGTTTTGCAAAATTTCAAAGTGATTTTTTGATGGAGACGTTTACGCTTGTCGATAACTTGTTTATCAACGAGCATTTGCCCTATTGCGACGAGAAGCAAATCAAGGTTTATCTTTACGGTTTGTATCTTTGCATGACGCCTCAAAAGGAAAACAGCGTGCAGGAGCTTTGCGCACGACTCGACATGACAGAGGCGGACATTATTTCGGCATATTCCTATTTCGAGGATATGGGACTTGTGCAAATCGTGAGCAAGCAACCTCTTCAAGTGCAATATCTCAGCCTCAAACACTCCATGCAAACGCCAAAGAAGTACAAAAGCGAAAAGTGGAATGATTTTAACACTCATCTGCAACAGCTTTTCCCCGAGCGAATGCTCACCCCCAATGAATACAACGAGTATTATATGTTTCTTGACGAGAGCAAGCTCGAACAGGATGCCATGTTGATGATTGTGCAGTATTGCATCAATTTGAAGGGGATGAGCGTAAGATATCCGTATATTCTCGCAGTTGCTCGCAGTTGGGTGGCGGACGGAGTACGCACCGTAAACGATGTAGAAAACAAACTTTCCGAATACGATCAGCAGTCCGAACAAATGCAAAAAGTGCTTGTCGCACTCGGCAGAAAGGGCGGGGCGGAACTCGAAGAAAAACAAATGCTCCTCAAATGGACTCGCAGCTGGGGCTACGAATTCGACGCGATTCTTGCGGCGGCAAAGACGCTCAAAGGCGCAAAGAATTTCAAAAAGTTGGATTCAAGACTGGATGAGTTTTATCGTATGTCAATATTTACCGCAGAGGAGATGAACGACTATCAGGCGCATCGCGAACATCTCAAAGAAATTGCGGTTGCAATCAACAAGAATCTCGGAATATATTATGAATCGTTCGAGCATGAAATCGAGGTCTATATCGTGCCGTGGACGGCAAAAGGGTTTGATATAGACGCCCTTACAAAGATTGCGCATCATTGCTTTATATCCAGCGTGCGTACGCTCGACGGTATGAACAACATCGTTGAAAAGTTTTACAAGCAAGGGTTGCTTACGGCAAAGAGCATAGACGAATATATGCTCACGCAAATCGAACTTGACGGCAAAATCAAACAAATCATCGAGGCGAGCGGGCGTTCAAGAACGGTCACGTCGCAGGACAGAGAATACTATCGCACATGGAGCGTGACGTGGGGCTTTGGCGACGACATTATTTTGTACGCCGCCGAGCAGGCTGCAAACAAAACTTACCCGACGGCATTTGTCAACCAATTGCTTTCGACTTACAAGGCAAACGGCGTCACTACACTCGAACAGGCAAAGAAATTCGCGCCGTTGCAGAACGTGCAAAAGACAAGAGAAAAGACGTTTGAGGAGCGTTCATATTCGCAAGAAGAACTCAAAAGCGTCATAACAAGCATAGACAGTTTGAAGGACATTGAGTGGTGATATGAGACAAAGAGTGATGCAAAAGACGCTCGCCGAGCGACAACAACAAATCGACGCACAAAACGCAAAAGCAAGGGCTATTGCGGACAAGGCGTTTGCAATCGATGAGATTTCGCACGCAAACAAGGCGTATATAGATGCGACCTTTGCCGCCATGACAAGCGATGAAGATATGTCGAAAATTGTCAAAAAAGCCCGTTTAGATTACCAAAAAGCACTGAAAAAATACGGTTTTTGCGAAAAAGATTTCGACAGCGATTCGGTTTGCCCGCTTTGCAACGACACCGGATATGTCGACGGCAAGATTTGCTCGTGCATCTGGAATCTATATATAAAAAATCTTAAAGACGAGTGTCAAATCGATGAGAGAGCAAAGTTTTCTTTTGACGATTGCGACCTTTCGAAAATAAAGAACCAATCTCAACGAATTCAGACGAGTGAACTTTACGATTCGATGAAAAAATATGTTGAGAAGTTTCCTGCGTCCAAGTGCAAAACGCTTGTGTTTTCGGGCGGTGTAGGCACGGGCAAAACCTGTCTTGCAAGCGCAATGGCTCGCGCCGTCGTCGAAAAAGGTTATGCCGTGAAGTTTGTCAGCGCATACGAGTTTTGTTCGCTTATGCTCACCGTCCACACTTCGCCCATATCCGAGCGCAACGCTCTTTTGCACGATGTGCTTACCTGCGATTTGCTTGTCATCGACGACCTCGGTACAGAACCTATGCTCAAAAACGTTACGGTTGAATATTTGCTTTTGACGCTTGAAGAAAGACAAACAAAAGGCCGCGCAACCATCATAACCACCAATCTGAGCGGCGAAAATATCCTCAATCGCTACGGCGAGCGCATATATTCGAGATTGAGTCACAAGCAGTATTCTATGATAATCCTAATGCAAGGCAACGACTTGCGTCTTTGAGCGGTTGTTGTCGCCAATAAAAAACTTTCGTTTCCGATATTGTAAAAGATAAGCCGATACTTTTGGAAAAAGATATTACGATTCTTTTTTATGACAACAGTACCCGGCACAAAAACCGAATAGAATGAAGGTTTTTGCAACATTTTTATAAAAACATGTCAATTCGTCATATAAAGCATCCTTTCCCTGCGGTGATTGACGGCGAGTCAAGGGTTCTTATTCTCGGCAGCGTGCCGTCCGTCAAATCCGTTGAAAACAACTTCTACTATATGCACCCGAAAAATCGCTTCTGGAAGGTGCTTTCTTGCTTATACGACGTCGATTTATATTCGATGTCCGTTGAGGAACGCATCGGATTTTTGCATAAACATCATATTGCGCTCTATGACAGCGTTGAGGAGTGCGACATAGAGGCGAGCAAGGACAGCGCGATTTCAAACGTGACGCCCGCCGACATCCCGTCGCTCCTTGCAAAAAGCAAAATTTCGCGCATCTATTGCAACGGAAAGGCGTCATATCGCTATCTTTTGTCGGCATATCCGGAGTATGAAAAAATGACCGTACTTTTGCCGTCGACAAGTCCCGCAAATGCCTTGTATTCGCTTGAAAAACTAGTTTACGAATGGAAAATCGTCGCAAACGATAAAAACGATTGAATAAGTTTTGGCAACAAAAAGCGGTTAAAGAAATACATGTTTGTTCGGTTTATCGATTAAATTGAGTTAGGTTTTTGCGCTTTCGAGATGATTGCGCATTTTTGTTTGGTATTTGACATAAACGCCCTTTTGTATGGTTTATTCATACGTTTTGCATATTTACAATCATTTTTACGTTTGGTATAATTAAATTAATTCCAAATATCTCAGGAGGCGAATTATGGCAAACGGCTATGGTATTTCCAAATGGCAAGATGCAAAGCAAATCAATAAAGAATTGAAGAATCTGACGGATCAACCGATCTATTGCGTATCCGAGGACGCTCTCAAAGACGTTCTCAATCATTTCGACACCAAGTGCGCAAAGTCCAAAGAAATTACGACCGAAGCTAAAAAGTATATCCCCGGCGGCGTTCAACACAACCTTGCGTTCAACTTCCCGTTCCCCATGTGCATGGAAAAAGCGGAAGGCGCATATCTTTACGACCGTGACGGCAACCAATATATAGACTTCCTCCAAGCAGGCGGTCCGACCATTTTGGGCAGCAACTTCCCGGCGGTAAAGGAAAAGGTGTTTGAGCTTCTCAACAACTGCGGCCCCGTAACAGGTCTTTTCCATGAAGGCGAACTTTTGCTTGCAAAGAAAATCAGCGAATTGATGCCTGCTTGCGAAATGTTCCGTATGCTCGGCTCGGGCACGGAATCGGTTATGGCGGCAATCCGCGTTGCTCGTTGCGCAACCAAGAAAAAACGCGTCATCAAAGTTGGCGGAGCATATCATGGCTGGTCCGACCAAATGGTTTACGGTTTGAAGATTCCCGGAAGCCGTCAGTTCCTCGAATCCCACGGTATCCCCGGTTGCTACAAGACAACGGACGAAGTTCGCCCCAATGACCTCGATATGCTCGAAGCGATGCTCAAAAGAAACGTTGCAAAGGGCGGCACGGCAGCCGTTATTGTCGAACCGGTCGGTCCGGAATCGGGAACTCGTCCCATCGATTTCGATTTCAACGAGAAAGCAAGAATTCTTGCAAGGAAGTACGGCGCACTCTTCATCTTTGACGAAGTCGTCACCGGTTTCAGAGTCGGCATTCACGGTGCGGCAGGCTACTTCTTCGGCGACAAATACAAAGTTGACGACACTCCCGTTTTCATCGACGGCAAGCCCTGGATGGTCGACGACAAGAAGATCGTTGACGGAAAAGTCGTCAAATTCAGACGTCAGGGAACGGGCAGAGATATGTATCCCGACCTCACCGTATTCGGCAAAATCGTTGCAGGCGGATATCCCTCGGCAGGCGGCGTAGGCGGCAAGAAAGAATACGTTTCTCTCATGGCGGCAGGCCTCGCGGGTATGGGCAAAAAGGCATATGTCGGCGGCACGCTCGCGGCAAACCCCCTCAGCTCATATGCCGGATACGTCGCAATTTGCGAGATTGAAAAGAACAACGCATGCGAAGTCGCGGGCAGAGCAGGCGATCGTCTTGCAACAGGTCTTAAAGCACTCGTGAAGAAATACAATCTTCCTTATGTGGTTTACAACCAAGGCAGTATCGTTCACCTCGAATGTACGGGTGCAATGAGCTATGATTTCTCCAATATGTGCTTGCTCGGTTCGGTGATTCCGATGCTCAAAAAGAAACCCGAGATGCTCAGAAGGAAAGTCGCTATGGAACAAATGGGTGCGGCATACATGGCAAACGGAATCGTGACGCTTGCAGGCAGCCGTCTTTACACCTCTATGGCTGATACCGACGAGATTATCGATGAAGCATTGCGTCGCTTTGAAAACGTGTTCAAGACCGTCGTAAAGTGCGAGGACGCGTCCAGATTCGAAAAGAAACCTCACTAAGCAAACAGAAACGTCGGCGCTCGGATGTGCGCCGACGTTTTCTATGATACGCTTTTGTCTAATGTAACCAAACAATACCGCATAATAGGCGTGACGGCGCATCATAAACGCCGTTCATGTCGTTATGCATAGCATAATAAAAAATTAAACTTGATTTTTTCTATGTGTTTGGTATAATATCGATAAAGCAATAATAACTGTCGTATACAATGTTTACGATATATTTAGGAGATTGATATGAACGAATTGATTGTTGCAAACATCAACAAATATGCGAAAATGCTCGCAGAAAAGAAATATTTGCAAAGCGGTTACATTGCGGTGAGAGAAGATGACGGCATCGTTATTACAAATCCGAGAATCGACTACACCGACGTCAAGGAAGAAAACCTGACTTTTGTCAACGACAAAAATATCGAAACGCTCGAAGGCAACTTCCGCGCGGCAGCCGTCATCTTGTTTTGCGCAATCCGTCAAGACAAAAACGCAAACGCCGCCGCTATCGTGGACAGCGACAGCACTGTTGAATTCTCTCAAAAGAGAAAAACTCTTATGCCTATCCTCGACGATTTGGCGCAAGTTTGCGGCGTGTCGATAAAGTGTGCCCAAAAGAACGTTGCCTCAGACGTCGTTGCCGCGCTTTCCGGACAACGCAACTGCTGCTTGCTTCCCGAAGCAGGTGCCGTGGTGACCGGTCGCACGCTTGACGAAGTGTTTACGGCAACGCTTGTTTTGGACAAGGCTTGCAACGCAGAGATTCTTGCTATGAGCAAGGGAGGAACACAACATATGAGTGCGGTTGCCGCTCTTTTGGAACACGTTGTGTTCAAACTCAAATATTCAAAAACCAATCAAAAGCAACAAAAAGCTGCCGAGAGCGGTGAAGAAGAGAAAAAAGAAGAGAGACCCTCTGCCGTTGTCACCGATGAGGAAAAGAGAGTCGCACAAGAAATCAAAGACGCAGGCGTAAGATTGCTTGACGAAAACCTCGTTCAAGGTACATGGGGCAATATCGCCGTCAAACTCGACGACAAGTTTATGCTTGCAACGCCTTCCGGAATCGATTATGTTATGCTCAAACCCGAGCAAATGGCAAAAGTCGATATGGAAACTCTCGAATGGACAGGCACCAACAAAGCAACCAGCGAAAAGGGCGTTCATGCGATTTTGCTTAAAGGTGACAAAGACATTACCGCAACGATTCATACTCATCCGTTCTACGGCTGTATTCTCGCCGCAATGGGCAAGGCAATGCCTGTCGCAGAAAAATATCAGGATGTTCTCGGAAAAGAGATTCCGTGTGCAAAAGCAGCTCTTCCCGGCACAAACGGTCTTGTGAAAAACGTCGCAGCGGCAATCGGTGACGCACCCGCTTGCTTTATGGGACATCACGGCGTTATTGTCAGAGGCAAAGACCTCGAAGACGCATTTGCGATTTGCAGAGCGCTCGAAG
Source organism: uncultured Clostridia bacterium (assembly GCA_934233745.1). GTDB lineage: Bacteria > Bacillota > Clostridia > Christensenellales > CAG-917 > CAG-475. The sequence goes on along the minus strand of CAKQGN010000004.1, from coordinate 14,611 downwards.
ACGCATGCCGCGATTATCTCACCGACGCAGAATAAGAAAAAAAACGATATTTGATTTTACAAACACAAAACCGCAGATTAACTGCGGTTTTGTGTTTGTAAAATATGTTTGATGAAAAAATACAGGACGTGATATAATGCCGTAGTTTTTCAAAGTATTCGTCTGTATATGAAAAAACGCTCTGTCGAGCGTCTTTTCATCAGGGGGAAAATTATTAGGAACAATCAAATAAGTGATTGTGTTCCGACTTGTCCGCAGAGAAGTTTTTTGCGGCTTATCATTATCGGCGATTTATCTTTGGTCGTCGCAATGAGAGTCGTCGACTTCGCCTTCATTGAACACGGCAGGTCTTTGGAAAAATCCTTTGAAGAACTTTTTGACACGGAGCGCGACAATCCAATCGCCGAGCATGGATATGCCGTGTACGATGAGGAATGTGCCCACCAAAACCGCCATGGAGATTGCTCCGCCGATGGGATCGAAGAAGGTGAGAAAACCAAAGACGATTTCAAGAATAGACAGAAGCAGAAGCGTCCACCAATACGGCACGTGATATCTGCTTGCCGAGATCGAAAGGGACAATTCCGAAATGCCTTCGACGATAAACCACATTGCAAAGATGAAGGGAATGAAACCTGCCACGACGCCTTCGTTTGCAAGAAGAATTATGCCCAGTAACGTTGTGATTACGCCGTCTGCAAGGAATGCGCCTCCGCCCACAAATCCCGCAGTTGTGAAAAATCCCACGATTTCCACAATACCTATGACAAGAACGATTGCACCTACGATGTATGCAAACACGCTCATAGTTGTGTCAACGGGAAGGCAGAAACACACAATTCCCGCAACAATCATCAATATACTTGCCAAAAACCACAAAATTGTTGTTGATTTTTTCATATTTATTACCTCTTTTGGTTTGTTTTCTACACATATTATATATGCCTCAGAAACGTTATCAACACCACTTTATGCCATATATGTAACTTTTTACACACATATGAAAAAACTTGTATCCTAACGTATTAGTTTTTTCCAAATACTATTATTTTTATGAAAATAACATTAAAAAACAATCGGTCTGTTTTGGGAAAGGGGGAAATGCGCATATGCTTTTTGCAAAAACCGAGCAAAAATAAAATGCAGGCAAGCGATTTGGCTGTTCGAAATAAAAAAACCGGCGTCATCGACACCGGTCATAAGATTCTTAAATTTTTTACGGCGAGTTGTTGTAACAGCGGATAAAACACTTGATTTGTCAAATCGAAAATTTGCCGCAAAAGTTATTTTTTTTCAACATCTATCATACGACCGCAGTATTGGCATTTGACCTGCAAGTTGTTGCTTGTTTGCGTAATGCCTCCGCAGTACGGACACTGAACGGTGTATACGCCGAGGTCGTCGGGACGATTGTTGAGCGGAATAATCTTGTTTTCTTCAATGGTATAGTCTGTCAGATATTGTTTTTCGATGCACACTCTGACCGCTTCTATGACTTCGTTGGGTTGCATGGACAGGTGATTTGCGATTTCGGTTGCGTCCCTGAAACCTTCGCGCTTTATTGCGTCGATGACGCGGCTGTACTTCTTCTGCGGAGCATAGCGAATCCATGCAATGGGCGAGCCGTAAAAGCCCAGCACCACAAACACGATGCCTATTGCCATAATCGCCGTGAAAAGCGCGCCGCCTTCTTCCTTGCGCGTTGCGCCGACTATCGTCATTGCTATGCCCAACGGAAACATAACCGTCAAAATTATGCTTATAAGAAGCTGTCTTGTCAGATTTCTTTGAAGTTTTGTTGTTTTATTTTTGTCTTTCATACGCTCATTGTATTGCAAAAGATAGTTTAAGTCAACAACAACTTGAACCTTGTGTATGACGATTTTTCTTGCAATACGGTTATCTATATAAAGAGGATGCGAATAAAAAGGAAAGAATAAAAAATATCGGTTTTCTATCCTTGACGGGTTGCGTCGATATAACTATCAACCTAAATTTTACATGAATAATTCAAATCGGGCATTGACGAGAATGATTTTGATGATATAATATTGTCATTCGAAATTCGGAGGTAAAAATATGGCAAAAAAATCATCCAAAAACGTTATAAATCAAATCATATGCTATGCGTTGATTTTGGCTGCGCTTCTCGGCATCGTGACAATCATTCTCATTGCGGAAGGCACTTACAAAATAGAAGGCGTTTGGTGCGGACTTGCAACGACGCTTGTGCTTGCTCTTGCGGGCGCATGGTATGGCTGGAACAATGCAAAGCTCCCCGGAGTAGGCGGAAAGGTTGCATACATACTTACCGTGCTTATCATTCTTGCAACGATACTGTTTGTTCCGCTTTACTTGTTTGCATAACAAGTTTTCGTTATTGCAGACAAACGCAAAATTCGATTTACAATGAAAAACAACCTTGCAAAAGGTTGTTTTTCATTGTAAAAAAGGATGTTTCAAATCAATATCACATTCAGGCAATGTCGCATTCGTTTTGAACAATCGTCTTTTCAAGGACATACTCGGATGTGTCTTTTTGACAAATATCGTATTTCCAAGCGGCTTGTTTTTTTGTCGCGACGGCATAGATGATGCCGATTGCAAGTCCGACAAGTGCAGGAATAAGCCATCCCATTCCGTATTTGAAAAGAGGCATGTGTTTGCTCAAAAATGCAAGCGTCCCATCGGCGTGCAACTTTGCTACGACGCTTGCAGGAAGTGCGGCAATCAAATCGAAGATTGCGGCAACGAGAGTGAACGACGTCGTTGATACGTAAATGCAACGTCTATGTTTGAACGTGTTGCCGAATAGCCCCAGCAAAATGAGGGTTATCGCAAGCGGATACAGAAACATAAGCACGGGGACGGCATAAGCAATTATCGACGTCAAACCGAGGTTTGCAATCAAAAACGAAACTATGGAGAAAATGACAGCCCATGCGCGATACGGCAAGAATTTCGGGAAAAGTTTTACAAAGGTTTCCGATGCGCTCGTAACCAAACCGATTGCGGTTTTCAGGCAAGCCAGGGTTACGATGATTGCAAGAATGACAATTCCCGCTTTGTTGAAGTAGTGATCGCTCACTTTGACGAAAACCTCGCCGCCGTTGTTGAAGGATTGCCCGAACAATGCGCCGCTTTGCGCGCCGATGACGGACACTCCAAGGTAAATCAGTGCCATAAAAAGGCAACTTAAAGCACCCGATTTTATGGTGTTTTTCGCAATCGACGAGGGACTTGTCACGCCTTGTTTGCGTATGACGTCGATTACAACTATGCCAAACGCAAGGCTGGCAAGTGCGTCCATTGTGTTGTAGCCTTCCAAAAAGCCGGTTACAAACGCTTTTGACGTGTAATCGTTTTGCGCAGGCGTTGACGTTATGCTTCCCATGGGCTTGACAAGTGCGGCTATGACAAGCACTGCCAAAAACACCAGAAAAAGAGGAGTGAGAATCTTGCCTACCCAAGTGAGAATTTTCGATGGAAAAAGAGAGAAAGCAAGCACGATTGCAAAGAAAATCGCAGTGAAAATCGCAAGTATGGCTTGAACGTTCACTCCTTCTCCCAACATATGTTCGACTGCCACGGTGAACGGAACCGTTGCGCAACGAGGTATCGCAAAGCACGGACCTATCGTCAGATATAAAACGCAAGTGAAAAACACGCCGTATCCTTTGCCGACTTTGCTTGAAAGTTCGATGAGTCCCTCGCTTTTGCTCACGCCAATCGATGCAACGCCCAGAAGGGGCAAACCGACGCCTGTAATCAAAAAACCAAGCAGAGCGATGAAAATTTTGTTGCCTGCCAAATTGCCCATATAAATCGGGAAAATCAAATTCCCTGCGCCGAAAAACAGACCGAACAGCATACTTGCTATCAGAGTCGTTTGTTTGAAGTTGAGACTTTGATTCTTGCTTTTGTACAACATATTGTCGCTCCTTGAGTATTTTTTGTAAAAAAAGATGTCGGGCGAAATCCCAACATACCTTTCTTCAAGTATATGGGGCAAATCGACAATACGTCAATTATTTTTTTACATTTGAAATATTTTTTAATAAATATACTAACATTTATATAAAATAGCGGAGTATTGAAGTATTGTAGGAAAAGTTTGTCCGTATAAATATAGGCTGTTTGCAAAAAACAAAACAAGGCATAAGGTTGCTTGATATAATTTGAGTATGATGCTATAATTCAATCAACATATACGGAAGTGAAATATGGCTTTTAATATTGTTTTGGTAGAACCCGAAATCCCTCAGAATACGGGGAATATAGTGAGAACATCGGCGGCAACGGGTTGCAAAGTTCATTTGATAAAACCCCTCGGTTTTGACATAAGCGACAAGGCATTGAAGCGCGCGGGGCTTGACTATTGGCATCTTACAGATTTTGTCGTTTATGAAAACCTCGACGAGTTTTTTGAAAGAAACGCAAAAGGCAGGGTGCATAGGCTTGAAGACGGAAGTTGGCATATCGAGCAAAACGGAATGGATGAGAAATCCCCGCACTTTTATTTTTGCTCTACAAAGGCGAGTATACGCTATGACGAGGCAAGATTCGGCAAAGACGATTATTTGTTTTTCGGCAGAGAGTCAAAAGGACTGCCGGAGGAGCTTCTGCACGACAATTACGATATGACAATCCGCATTCCTATGGTAAAAGACGCTCGCTCTCTGAATCTGTCAAACTCGGTGGCAATCGTTGTTTATGAGGGAATGCGTCAACTCGGTTTTGACAACTTGCTTTGCGAGGGACATCTTACGAAGTTTTGAAATCCGACAAGCAGAGATTGCTTTTTTGAAAGTATATAAAAACACAATTCGTGTTTCAAATATTCAATAATATGTCAAAAACGGCGAAAAATCGCCGTTTTATATATAATTTGCGAATACAAAAACACGTAAAGTGTTATAAATCCGGAAATTACATTACTTATAAAAACACGTAAAGTGTTGCATAAACAATAAATTGAAAGCATACACAACACTGCTTTGTTCTGGATTGCAAATAAATTTTATTATTGATTGCGAAAATACGCATTTTTCTTGAAATTTAAGGGATTATATGATATACTTATTATCGCTAAAAATATATTGATATGCGCCCGCGCACGCGATCTGAGCGCAATCGATAAATACGGCGACAAACTTGAAAATCTATTTTCTTAAAGGAGAATATCTATGGCAAAAATGACAATCCGCGACGTAGACGTCAAGGGCAAAAAGTGTTTGGTTCGTTGTGACTTCAACGTTCCTATGGTTGACGGCGTTATCACCGACGAAAATCGTATCAACGGCGCACTTCCCACTATTCAATATCTCGTAGATCACGGCGCAAAAGTTATCCTTTGCTCTCATATGGGCAAGCCGCACAACATCTTTACCGAAGGTTTCGGACTCAACAAAAAAGAAAAGAAAGCCGTCGAGGCTCTTCCCGAAAGCGAACAAGCGGCTGCAAAAGCCGAGTATATCGCAAAGGCTCTCAAAAACGATCCGAAAAAGTTTACTTTGAAGCCCGTTGCAGACAAACTCGCAGAGCATTTCCCCGGCAAAGTCACTTTTGCAACCGATCTCGTCGGAGAGGACGCACACAAGAAAGTCGCAGCTCTCAAAGACGGCGAAATCGTTCTTTTGGAAAACACTCGTTTCGATGCAGGCGAGGAGAAAAACAGCGAAGAACTTTGCAAAAAACTTGCAGATTTTTGCGATGTTTATGTCAATGACGCATTCGGCACTGCCCACCGCGCTCATGCAACGACCGCAGGCATCGTTCAATACGGTTTTGCTCCCGTTGCCGTCAGCGGTTTCCTCATCGAAAAGGAACTCAAATTCCTCGGCAATGCGGTTGAAAATCCCGTTCGTCCGTTTGTCGCTATTCTCGGCGGTGCAAAGGTTGCGGACAAACTCAATGTCATCGACAATCTCCTCAACAAGTGCGACACGCTTATCATCGGCGGTGGTATGGCTTACACATTTATCAAGGCTCAGGGCGGCAGCATAGGTCTTTCTCTCGTTGACGACGAAAAGATAGAATACTGCAACAAGATGCTCGACAAAGCAAAAGCTCTCGGCAAGACAATCTATCTTCCCGTCGATACCGCAACTTGCGCAGGATTCCCCGATCCCATCGACGCACAAGTCGACATCGAATATTGCGACAGTTTCAATATACCTGCCGACAGAGAAGGTCTTGACATCGGTCCCAAGACTCAGGAACTTTTCGCATCCGCAGTCAAGAGTGCAAAGACCGTTGTGTGGAACGGACCTATGGGCGTGTTTGAAAACCCGCAACTTGCACAAGGCACAAACGCAGTCGCAAAAGCAATGGCAGAAACGGACGCAACCACAATTATAGGTGGCGGTGACTCGGCAGCGGCAGTCGCACAACTCGGCTACGCCGACAAGATGACTCACATCTCAACCGGTGGCGGCGCATCTCTTGAATTCCTTGAAGGGAAGGTGCTTCCCGGCATTGCATGCCTCAACGACAAGCACTAATCGGCGAATAGCCGCGTCAACATAGATTTTTCCGCCCGTCACGTACAAAAAGTACGCTGGGCGGGCAAAAAATCTTTGTTTCCTTGCTCTTCATCCGATTATTGCTGTCGTTGCTGCAAAGCATAATTCAGGGCAAGCACTAATCGGCGAATAGCCGCGTCAACATGCAACTTATAAACGTTATGTGATATTTCGAAGACAGAACACGAGCCGCAAGGCGGCGAGAAAATGGAGCGCCGAGCTTGACGAAACGTACGAGAATGCGTGGCATTCTGTTGCGTAGCCGCCACGCAGGCGAAGTGGCATAACGAGAGAAATGTCACTATCATGCGAGTGCCGAGTGTTGCCCCACGCGGAGCGGACGCCGTGGGTTCCCTTTTAATAGGGAACGGCGGTTGGGGAAACACGTGAGGAAGGTGGAAATTGCATTGAAAAATAATGTGCCTATTCATAATGTGAGAGGAGAGATAATTTGAGGTGCAACGCTAACTCTTGTAAGAAAATTTGTAAAACTCGGATAGGACGGATAGCTAAACGAAAATTAACGCATGAAATATAATTACGCCATAGGCGTAAAACAACAAAAAATACAATAAATTTTACTCTTTAGAGGTCATTATGAGAAAACCTATCATCGCAGGAAACTGGAAAATGAACAACACAATTGCCGATACAAAGGCACTTATCACCGACCTTGCTCCTCTTGTTAAGGACGCAACGTGCGACGTCGTCATTTGCACGCCTTACACCGATCTTGCAACCGCAGTCGAGATGACAAAAGGCACAAACATCAAAGTCGGAGCAGAGAACGTTCACTGGGCGGAAAAAGGCGCATTTACCGGCGAAATCTCCGCAAAAATGCTTGTCGAACTCGGCGTTGAATATGTCATCATCGGTCACTCCGAGCGTCGTCAATACTTCGGCGAAACAGACCAAACCGTTAATGCGCGCGCAAAGGCTGCTCTTGCCGCAGGTCTTAAACCCATCATCTGTGTGGGTGAAACTCTTGAAGAGAGAGAAAGCGGAAAGGTTGAAGAAGTGCTTGTACGTCAAACAAAAGGTGCATTTGACGGTATCGATAAAGATCAACTCGACAACATCGTCATCGCATACGAACCTGTTTGGGCAATCGGCACGGGCAAAACCGCAACGGCAGAAGTCGCAAACGAAACTATCGCAATTATCCGCAGAACCATGGCGGAACTTTATTGCCCCAAGTGTGCCGAAAACCGTGTCCGTATCCAATACGGCGGCAGCATGAACCCCAAGAACGTCAAGGAACTGATGTCCATGCCCGAGATTGACGGCGGCCTTATCGGCGGAGCGTCTTTGAAAGCGGTCGATTTCTCGCAAGTCGTCAACTATTAAGAAATGTCATTTTTGCGATCGGATTGCCGTTTTATGATTTTACATCATCAAAAACAGGCAATCTAATCGTATAAAACCGAAGTATTCAACAAAAAGGACAAAACTATGAAAAAACTTGTTTTGGTTGTAATGGACGGCGTGGGCAAGTCGAAAACAGGACTCGGCGACGCCGTAACTCTTGCAAACACACCCACTTTGGACATGCTTTTGAAAGAATGTCCCAACACCTATATCAAGGCTCACGGCACGGCTGTCGGACTTCCGAGCGATGACGATATGGGCAACAGTGAAGTCGGACACAACGCACTCGGTTGCGGTCAAATCTATTCGCAAGGCGCAAAACTTGTGGAAGAGGCAATCGAAAGCGGCGACATTTTCAATTCGTCCGCATGGCAAGAACTCAAAAACAACTGCGTTAAAAACGGCAGCGCAATGCACTTTATCGGTTTGCTCTCCGACGGCAACGTACACAGCAATATCGGACATCTGATCGCATTAATCAAGGGTGCAAAGCGTGACGGAATCAAAAAAGTTTTTGCGCACGTGTTGCTTGACGGCAGAGATGTTCCCGCAACGAGCGCACTCACGTATGTCGAGCAGCTCGAAAACGCCATGGCAGAGCTTAACGACGACGCTTTTCATGCTTGCATCGCAAGCGGCGGTGGACGTATGGTCATCACGATGGACAGATATTTCGCAAACTGGGATATGGTCAAAAACGGATTCTATACGCATGTCTACGGCGAGGGCAGAGGTTTTGCAAGCGCAACGGAAGCCATCGAAACATATCGCAACGAAAATCCCGGCGTAATCGACCAGGATTTGCCCGCTTTCGTCATCAAAAAGGATGATCAATCGGTCGGAGCAATGCACGACGGCGACAGCGTGATTCTGTTCAATTTCCGTGGAGACCGCGCAATCGAGATTTCAATGGCGTTTGACAATGCCGATTTCAATGCGTTTGACAGAGGCAATATGCCCAAAGTGCTTTATGCGGGTATGCTCCAATATGACGGCGATTTGCATTTGCCCACGAGATTCCTTGTCGAACCTCCGCAAATCAAATATACGCTCAGCGAATTCCTTGTCAACCACGGCGTGAAGTCCTATGCTGTTTCGGAAACGCAAAAATACGGACACGTGACATATTTCTGGAACGGTAATCGCTCCGAAAAATTCTCGGATACGCTCGAAGTTTGGGAGGAAGCACCCTCCGACAAAGTGTCTTTCGATCAACGTCCGTGGATGAAATCCGCAGAAGTAACCGACAAGGTTATCGAAGCGATCGAATCCGAGCAGTACGGCTTTATTCGTTGCAACTATCCAAACGGCGATATGGTCGGTCATACGGGCAATCTCGACGCAACAAGAATAGGCGTCGAAGCGGTCGATCTTGCTCTTGCAAGACTTCTTCCGGTGGTCAAAAAGCACGACTATGCGCTCATCGTCACCGCCGATCACGGCAATGCCGACGAGATGCTCGAAAAGAACAAGAAAGGCGTGATTTCGGTGCGCACCGCACACTCGCTCAACCCTGTTCCGTTTATCGTCTACAATTACGATTGTCAAATCGCCGACGGCTCTTTCGGACTTTCCGACGTTGCGGCAACGGCAGTGAAGATTATGGGGATGGAACCCGATTCTCACTGGAACCCGTCCATAATCAAATAAAACGCATTAAATTGCGAACTTTGTAAGGCACGGCATTGCTCGAAATCATGTTTATCTTGTATCTTGATTTTTGATTTTTGCCGTGCCTTTCGCATTATAAATATTTTTTAAGTTTTATTATACAAGTACAATTTATATCCGAAAAGCTCCGCTTTTTTACGCTTTTTATCTTTTTTTTGCATATTGAATCTATCTCAATCATAGAGTTTAGCAAACCAGATCGGAGGAGTTTATGGATAAATTTGACCTTTATCGTGATATTGCCTCGCGCACCGGCGGTGATATTTATGTCGGCGTTGTCGGCCCCGTGCGCACGGGCAAATCTACGCTTATCAAGCAGGTGATGCAGCAGTTTGTCATCGACGGGATCGCCAATCCCGACGAACGCTCTCGCGCAGTCGATGAAATTCCGCAGTCGGCGGACGGCAAAACTATTATGACAACGCAACCCAGATTTGTGCCTAATGAGGCGGTGAGAGTGTCTGTCGGCGAAAATATCGCCGTCAATATGCGCCTTATCGATTGTGTGGGCTATCTCGTCGACGGTGCGCTCGGAGCGGAAGAGGACGGCAAGGAGCGCATGGTTTCGACACCGTGGTCAAGCGAGGATATGCCCTTTTCAAAAGCCGCTGAAATCGGCACTCAAAAGGTCATCAAAGAGCATAGCACAATTGCGCTTGCCGTCACTACGGACGGAAGTTTCGGCTCAATAAAACGCGAGGATTACGTAAAGGCGGAGGAGAGAGTCATATCCGAACTAAAAGAGTGTAAAAAGCCGTTTGTGATTGTGCTTAACGTTGCCGACGTCAATGCCGAGAGTGCGCAAAATCTCAAATCGGAACTTGAAAAGAAATACGATGCGCCTGTCATCGTGAAAAACGCTCTTGATATGAACGAGGACGATATCAGCGAAATTCTGGAGTCGATATTGCTTGAATTTTCCGTCAAAATCATCGACTTCGATTTGCCGCGCTGGGTGCAGGCATTGCCGTTGGATTGCGACGTGATAAGAGAGATTATAGACCGTGTAAAAGATATGGCGGGCGATATCGACAAGATGCGCGACTACGACAAAATAGATTCGTACTTTGAAAATGCAGAGTTTTGGAACCAACCCTCATCAATCAGCCTCGACGCAGGCAAAGGGAAGGTACAGGTGAAGATGTCGACGGGCGACGACGTATTCTTCAAAGTCGCCAGCGAACAATGCGGTATCGACGTCAAAGACGATTTCGACTTGCTAAAAGAGCTTAAAACGCTTTGTCGCGGCAGAGAAAAAATAGAAAAAATTCAATCGGCAATGGAGCAGGTGGAAACACTCGGCTACGGAATCGTTGCGCCGACAATGGACGAAATCGAACTCAACCAGCCCGAGATCCTGCGACAAGGACAGCAATACGGCGTCAAACTTTCTGCAAAGGCACCGTCGCTTCACATTATGAAAGTAGACGTCGAAACAGAGGTTAGTCCGATTATTGGAAGTGAGCAACAAAGCAAAGATATGGTGGAAGGCATGATTCAAGATTTTGAAAACGACAAGCAGGCAATCATGAACACAAATATCTTCGGCAGATCCCTTTCCACTCTCGTCGCGGACGGAATCAACAACAAATTGCAAACCGTTCCCACCGACGCAGAACAAAAACTGCGCAAGACTTTGGGACGCATCGTCAACGAAGGCAAGGGCGGCGTGATTTGCATCCTGTTGTAACAAAAAGCATTTTATATGACCGTTTGTAAAAGATAAAATACAAAATCCGTCAACAGCGTGGGTTGTTGGCGGATTTTGTTTTGCGCAAATTGCGCATAGCGCATATTATGTTATTCGTTGACTTCTTCCGTGTCGGTCTCGGCGACGGCAAGCGCATTGTCGGTGACAACATCTTCCGCTTCGAGCGTTTGTGTTGCGTGTTGTTGATCCTCATCGACGAGCGCGGGAGGGAGATTCGGTTCGCGCACATAGACTTCTTCGGGAAGATGTTTGCGCCATTTTATAGTGAAGAAGAACGTTGCGGAAAGTATTGTGCCGACTGCCCAGCCGATAGGCCATGACCACCATATACCGGTCGCTCCCATCGGTTTGTAGAGCAAAGCGGATATCACGACGCGCAGTATGAGGTCGGAAAACGTGGTTACCATAAATCTGCCCATTTTGCCACCGCCGCGAAGTACGCCGTCGGCAATAATCTTGATTGCAACCATAAAATAGAACGGTGATACGATGTGTAAAAACTGCAATCCCGTTGCCATGGCGTCGCTTCCGCCGTCTTCGAGGAAGATGAGAAGCAAGGGTTTGCCTGCAAGCATGTACAAAAGCACGATAGGCACGCAGAGTATCCAAACGAATATCAATCCCGACATAAATCCGGGGCGGATACGCTCGGGCTTGTTTGCGCCGAGGTTTTGGCTTGTGTAGTTGGATATTCCGTTGCCGAGAGTGGTGAAGGACGTTATTACGAGATTGTTGAGTTTTATGCTTGCAGAGTAGCCTGCCATAACAGCCGTGCCGAACGAGTTGACCATGCTTTGAATGATGATGTTGCCAACGGAGATGAAACTTTGTTGAAAGATGCTCGGAACGGCGATTACCGCGGTGTCGCGCAGTATTCGCCAGGAAAAAACTTTGATTTTGCCCTCGGTTTTGATTTTTTTGAGTTGCAACAGCACGAACACGACTGCCAAAACGCAGCTTACGCCTTGACACAGGAAAGTTGCCCATGCAACGCCGGCAACGCCCATTTTGAAGGTCGCCACAAACAGAATATCTATGCCGATGTTGGCAAGAGAAGAGCATGCAAGAAAAACAAACGGTGTGCGGCTGTCGCCCATTGCAGAGAAAATGCCCGTTGCGATATTATAGAAAAACACAAACGGCAAACCCCATACGTAAATATCCAGATAGAGTTTGGAGTCTGCCATGATTTCGCTCGGCGTGCGAATAAGTCCCAAAAGAGTTTCGCTCAGCGTCAGCCCCAAAATCATAAGGATTGCGCACAGCACCGCGCCCGCTATCCATGTCGTAAACACGGCGGTTTTCATATCGTGATACTTTTTTGCGCCGAAGTACTTTGAAACTATCACAGAGCAACCGATGTTGCATCCAAATGCAAACGCAATGAAAATGAGCGTTATTTCATAGCTGTTTCCGACGGCGGCGAGGGCATTGTCGCCGATAAATTTGCCTGCCACAAAACTGTCGGCAAGGTTGTACAACTGCTGAAAAATTATGCTTCCGAACAAGGGTAAGCAAAATTTCCATATGACGTTCATGGGTTTCCCGACGGTTAAATCCTTTTCCATATCATGCCTTCGTTTTTTTTCTTACGCACGTATTGTATGTTTGACAAAAAATAATGTCAAATATATAATTAAAACAAATCAATAATATTGAGGTTATGATTTATGGAAATCCAACAACTCAGGTATTTTACGGTTGCGGCAAGGTATCAGCACATCACAAAAGCGGCAGAGGAGATACACATTGCGCAACCTGCGCTTACACAGATTATAAAGCGACTCGAATCGGAGGTGGGTGCCCCGTTGTTTGAAAGAAACGGCAGGAATATAATTCTTACGCCCGAAGGCAAAATATTGCAAGAAGAGGCACTTCAAATACTCAAAACAATCGATGAATTGCCGATTGTGTTGCAACAAAAGAAAACAGAGCGCTCGAAGACGCTAAAAATCAAAGTATCGGCGGCAACAATTTGGTTTATGCCTGCAATCATCGCATACAAAAAAACGCACCCCGACGTAAACCTCGATTTTATCCGCAACGACGATATGAGGGACTGCGACTTTTTGATAACCACAAGCACGGATACCGGCGGGCAGGCAGAAGAAAGTTTTATCGTTGACGAGGAAATTTTGCTTGCCGTGTCCAAGGACAGAGCAAAAACCATGCCCGACAAAGTTAAGCTGTCCGACTTGAAAGGCGACGTGTTTTTGATCACCGACAAAAGCAAGCCGTTTTTCCGTATATGCGAAGAGTATTGCCTTAAATCCGGATTTGCACCGAACGTAATTTTCGAGTGCGACAGCCAAACCGTGATCTTCGACCTTGTCAGTGCGGACTTGGGTGTTGCTTTTTGCCCGACATTCTCTTGGGGGAAAATTGACCAGAATAAAATCGCACTCCTGCCTTTTGAAGAAAAGTGTTTCCGCAAAATCGTCCTCATTGCCTTAAAACAGACCACGCCGTTGCAAAAAGACTTTTTTGCCTATCTCAAAAATTTTATGTCCGACGCACAAACATCGCAACACAAATAACGATTGCCAAATTGATATTTTTTCGGAATTTCATTTGAAAAAAGCGCACCGTGTGGTGCGCTTTTTGATGGATTCTAACGAGAGAGATCACCAGTCTTCACGGTGATTGATTTTTACATCGTCATAGTACTCAAAGTACTTTTGCTTGTATCTTTGAGTTTCTTGGCGGTGGCGTTTGAGTTCTTCACGCGCCGCTTTTTCGGCTTCGGTTTTCGGCTCTGCCCCTTTCGCTTCGTCAAGGGGAGTGAGATTGTATTTCAAATAATCCATAAGCAAAAATATTTTTCTTGGCAACGGCAACACATAAGTGTGCGTATTGACGAGAGCCTTGATTTATTATAAATTATACTTTCCCCTTTCCTCACGTGTTTTGTTCTTCCTCTACAAGGGTTGAACGGCGTGAACTCTTAATTGCAATTTCCCCTTTCCTCACGTGTTTCCCCAACCGCCGTTCCCCCTTGAAAGGGAACCCACGGCGTCCGCTCCGCGTGGGGACACACTCAGCACTCGCATAGATTGCTATCGTTCTCTTTTTATGTCACTCGTTCGCGGACGAAAAGAATCCAAACTCGTCCGCTCACTTGTACTATACGTCAAGCTCGGCGTTCGCTTTCTCGCCGCCTTGCGGCTCGTGTTCCGTCTTTTAAGTTGCACATACCGTGTATAAGCACGCTATGAATGAGTGTTCGTTCGGGTGTGGGTATCCCGCCCGCAACTGCAACAAAGTTGCAATATCACTTGCGCAAAGCGCAAATATCACTGTTGCCATAGGCAACAATATCACGCACACTTTGCGTGCA
>CAKQGN010000003.1 GCA_934233745.1 uncultured Clostridia bacterium | reverse complement strand
TTCCTCGTTGTTTAAGTATATGAAGCCTATCTTTTTTGCAACCTCTATATCTCCGAGGTAAAAAGCACGCTCGTAATATTTCAACGCATTTTTAACGTTTTCGATCTCGGAATCTTCAATCGGCGTATTGAAATAATACAAATCGCCGAGAGATCTTGCCGCTGCCGCCACACCCAAATCGGAGGCTTTGGCGTAACACTCGATTGCTTTTTGAATATCGATTTTTACATAACCGGTTTCATAGCAAAATCCGAGACGGGCAAAGCACTCCGCTTCGCCTTTGTTTGCGCCTTCCGTATAAACGTCGAACGCTTTTTTGTATTGAGAGCGGTAGCCCCAAGTGTCGCCAAGAACAGTATATGCCAAAACGCCGTTGTCGACGGCTTTTTGATAGTAAATCGTTGCGGCCTTGAAAGCGCCCTCTTCGATATAAATATTACCGATAGAAACATAATACTTCGGTTTTTTTACGGCGAGCCGTTCGTATCTTTTTATTTTATCGTTTACGTTATTGTTCATAATTTGTTTTTCCGTATCGTAATACCTCCTGTTAATTATAACGTTGCAAACGGTTTGGACGATATAAGTTTGTAATCGTCGTCGTGCGTATAGAACTGTTCCATAAGCCAATAAATGCCGTTCGTCCCCTTTTTCAATTTCTTTGACAGCAACTCTCGCATTATCGGCATTACCTGAAATATACTGATGTATTTATGCTCGGAAACATAGCATTTTACGATTTTCGGCGTTTTGAATATTTCGGGCAACAACAGCACCGTGCCGCAGTATTTTCCGTCAAGTCCCATATCGAGCGTGTCCGAAACAGTTATGTTATCTTTTTCGTTGAACGCATATTCCGCAGTTGCCCAAAGAAGCGAGTTTAACGATAACCAGTCCGTCGGCGCGTCTTCGTCGTCCGAAGGATTACGAATATCGACGTCGGGCGAAATAAGCATCATATACTCGTTGCGGCGGTTCGCCTTTCTGCCCAAACCTATATCTCGTTCGGGCATCAAATAATCGCTTGCGCCGATTGTACACAGTTTCCAAAACGGCAATTCGTCCGTCGGCTCGAAAACATAGGTCGTGACGGGTTTCATTTGCTCGGCAACGTCGGACAAAACATCCTTTTTCAGTTGCAGACTGAAAATCGGTTCTTTGCCCATAACATCGACGTAGTGTTCGTATAATTTCTGATGTTTTTTGCTTTTCATTTTCATCCCACCTTTCAAAAAAAGTATATCATACGCGCGCTATATTTTCAATTACATTCCTTTTTTCAAACAAAAGTCAGTTATCGCGGCAATCAGGATTAAAAGTCGTTTAATTATATGAATAATTAAAATTTACGGATTGACTTTGCATTTTGGCGGCAATAAAATAGAAGTATGAAAAAACCATACGTTTGCGTTATAGGCGGCTCAAACATCGATATAACTTGCACCGCATTCACAAAGATAAAAACAAAGGACAGCAACCCGGGCGTCACCACATTGTCGTGCGGGGGAGTTTCTCGCAATATTGCCGAAAATCTCGCAAGACTCGGTGTGAGTGTAAAATTAATCACTGTTTTAGGCACGGATTTCAATGCGCATATGATAGAACAAAACGCTTTATCCGTCGGAGTGGACATTTCTCATAGTCTGGTCGTAGACGAGCCGTCTTCATGTTATGTGTCCGTCAACGACGTCGACAACGATATGTTTGTCGGTGTTGCCTCGATGAGTATTCTCGACAAACTCACGCCTCAATTTTTGAAATCGAATTTGGATATAATCAACGGTGCGGAGTGTGTTGTCACAGACACGAATATTCCGAATTGTCTTGATTTTTTGATTGAAAACGTAACCGTACCTATTTTTCTCGACACTGTTTCGGCAAAAAAGACAGCAATTGCAAAAGATAAAATCAAAAACATTCATTGTATAAAACCAAACGAGTACGAAGCGGAAATATTGTCGGGCGTGAAGGTATTAGGCGAGCAATCCGCTCTCGACGCATGCAAAAAAATCGCGCAGAGAGGGATAGACACAATCTATTTGAGTTGCGGTGAAGACGGCTCGTATTGCTATCAAAACGGCAAGTTTACACACGTGCCTTTCTTCAAAACAAACGTGGTCAACACAACGGGTGCGGGAGATAGTTTTATGTCCGGTGTCGTGTACGGCTTTGTAAATAAAATGGATATGAAACAAAGCGCGGCGTTCGCAGCCGCTTGCTCGTCTATTACGGTTTCGTCAATAGACACCGTGTGTAAAGATATTTCTGCACAAAAAGCGTTTGACATAATAAACAAAAACGCATAAAATCATATTTTCCCGCAAAAACAAGTGATTTTTGCAGTGAAAAACAAGTGCAAAAAAACAAAATTTCCATATAGGAGCAAAACAATGCAACTCAACAATTATCTAAACGTTTCCGAAGAAGTCAAAAACGCGCTTGCAAACAACAAGCCCGTAGTTGCGCTCGAATCGACTATAATATCACACGGCATGCCTTACCCCAAAAACGTGGAAACGGCTTTGTCCGTTGAAAACATCGTACGCGAAAACGGCGCAATCCCCGCAACAATCGCAATCATCGGCGGAAAACTCACCGTCGGCTGCTCGAAGGAAGAAATCGAACGCCTTGGAAAAGGCGGTTTGAATGTGCCCAAAGTTTCAAGAAGAGATATTCCTTTTGTCGTTGCAAAAGGGCAGGACGGCGCAACCACCGTTGCCGCAACAATGTATATTGCACACCTTGCAGGCGTCGATGTGTTCGCAACGGGCGGAATCGGCGGCGTGCATAGAAATGCAGAAACAACAATGGATATATCCGCCGACCTTGACGAGTTGCAACAAACAAGCGTTATGGTGGTTTGTGCGGGCGCAAAATCAATTCTCGACATCGGCTTGACACTCGAGTGTCTTGAAACGAGAGGTGTCCCGGTTGTCGGATACAAAACGGAAGATATGCCCGCATTTTACACTCAAAAGAGCGGTTTCAAGGTGGATTATCGCATCGATACCCCTCAAGAAATCGCAGCGGCATATTTTGCAAAAAATCAAATAGGTTTGCAGGGCGGTATGCTTGTTACAAATCCGATTCCCGACGAATATGCAATGGATGCCGATTACATCAACAAAAACATACAAGAAGCTCTGAAAGAGTGTGAAAAACTCGGAATTCACGGCAAACAAACAACACCTTATCTTCTTGACAAAATTCAAAAACTCACAAAAGGACAGAGCCTTGAAGCAAATATTCAACTTGTCTACAACAACGCGCGCCTTGCCTCTAAAATCGCAACTTCCTTGGCTGAATTGAAAGAAAAAAACAAATAATTATATCTTTGTTTTATCGAAGTGTTCTTATAAAAGGTATGTGCCTATTCAAAGTGCGAGCCGCAACGGCGGCGAGAATTTGAGCGCCGAGCTTGATGGTTGTACCGTCCGACTGCGCCGTGTTGTTGCGTAGCTGGCGCACAAAGGACGGTGGCATAATGAGTGAATTGTCCCTATCTATGCGAGTGCCGACTGTCTCCCCCGCGAACGACGGATAATCTTGTAGAGAATTGCCCCTATTTGAGTGGTGGGAGAAATACCGGCGTGTCCGGAAAGAGGGGGTTCATCTAATTTATAGTTCACGCCGTTCAACTCTTGTAGAGTACAAAAACAAACCACACCAAATCGATGCATAACAAGGAAGAGCCGCTTTGCGAATCCGCCCAATGTACATGTAAGTACATGACGGGTGAGCAAAGCGGCTCTGACGTAGTTATTCGCCAAATAGCGCAGTCGTTAACCGATGACGCGGAGAGGAAGAATCAGATACAACCACCTATCTCCTTCACCTTTTATAATTCCTGGTGCGGTAGATGTGGTGAAGTTGAGAGTCACAAACGGCTCGTCGATTGCATGCATGCAGTCGATTATATATTTTGAGTTGAAACCTATCGTGAGGTCTTTACCTTTAAGTCCGATTGTAACTTTTTCGTTGATTTCGCCGTCATCGCTGTGAGCGTTCAAAGAGATTGTGTCCTCTTTGATTTCCATTTTTACATAAGATTTCTTCTCGGCGCGATTGATGAGAAAAACGCGATCGATGGCGTTTTCAAACATTTTTTTGTCTATCGTAACTTCGGTTGTAAATACACTCGGAATTATTTTTTCATAATTGATATAATCTTCACCGATAAGTCTTGTGACTATTTTGGTGTGGAAAAGATCAACCATGATATAGTTTTTCTCGACATAAACGGTGATTGTTTCCTCACCGTCGTCAATGAGGCGGGACAGCTCGTTCATACTCTTTGCGGGCACGATGATCTTGTCTATAACTCCGTTGTTTTTGATTTGAGCTTTTGCAAGCGCAAGTCTGTATCCGTCAGAAGCCACCGCTTCTACTTCTTCGTCTTTTACATTAAGACATACGCCGCGAAGGGAAGGTCTTGCCTCGTCAACGGCAACGTTGAAAATGACTTTTGAAATGATGTCCTTGAGTTCTTTTTTGAGGATAATGAAAGAGTTTTGAGTGTCTACTTCTTTGAAAACAGGATATTCGTCCGCACTCATACACTTGATTTGAAGTTCACTGTCAAGATATTTGATGATGAGTTTGGAGCTGTCTGTACCGTCAAGTTCGACTTGTTCCTCCTCGATTTTCTTTGCATAATCGGCAAAGAGTTTGCCGGGAACGACAATCTCGCCTTCGATAAGAACCTGCGCATTTATTTTCTTTTCGATTGCAAGCTCGAGATCGGTTGCGAAAATCGTGAGAGTATCACCGAGTGCGGTGAGTTTTACACCGTCGAGAATAGGATTGTTTCTCTTTATAGGAAGAGCTTTTACAACTTTTGAAAGAGCGTCGCTCAATTCGTTTCCTTGACAAATAAGTTTCATATTCCGCCTATATATTTCTATATTGTTTTATTTTTAATAATGATAACATAAATAAGCGATGTTGACAAGTGGAAAATAAAACCTCAACCACAATCTCTTGCAATAAAAGATGATTTTTATCGCAACATATTGAAAAAAACAGTTTATTTTATGTTGATAAAAATGTGTGAGTTGTCAACATAATCTACAAAGTTATTCACCTTTGTCAACATGTGTTTGTTAATATCAAAAATTAAGGCTTGAGAATGAGAAAATAAGAGAGAAGATGTATCCTACAAACAAGCTTATAACAAACATTGTCGCAAATACCGCAAGATTTTGTTTTGTGTGTCTGACGTCTTTGAAAAGATAAACAAAAGCAATCCCCGCATTCATGCAAAGACCGCCGAGAGTCGCACCGAATCCGAGTCCGCCCATAATATAAAGTTCACTCAAAACAACGGATGAAACACAGTTTGGAATCGCGCCTACAACAACCGCAAGCAAAGGGGCAAGATATTTGTTTGACGAAAGAAATACTATCAGATTATCTTCGCCGACTTTATATACGATTATCCCGAAAATGAGATTTACAACAAGAACATAAGCAAAAATTTCCAAAGAATGAAGAAACGGATGTATCAAAAATCTATCCAGTTTTTGTTTCTTTTCGGATTTTTCGGGTGTGTTTTTTTCATCCTTTTCTTTTTGTTTCAAATCGTTTATTTCTTCTTCAAATTTCTCACATTCCTTACATTCGTCGCAGGAGCAGGTTGTTTGAGTTTCTTCTTCTTTTTCAACAAGTTCCGCGCCGTCGCAATGTGTGAGTTTTATCTTGTATTCTTCATTGCAATGCGCAACGTGATGTTCGACCTTTTTTCTGCTTTTTGAAAGAATAAGGTCTATTGTATATCCGAAAACAAGTCCTAAAACAAATTTTAACGCAATAAGCGGAAGAACGTGCAGTGCTTTCTCCGGTGTCCCCAAAAATATGGGCAATGCCTCGTCGCTCGTTGCAAGATATACACCTATTAGCGTACCGACCGTGATGTGTCTTTTTTGATAAAGGTCTGTTGCAACCACGCTGAATCCGCATTGAGGTAGCAGAGAAATACTCACACCGATAAGAGGAGCGAGTTTGCCTTTGAATGAGATTTTTTCAGATAGTTTTGGTTCGATAAGAGCGATGATGTATTGAAAAACAACAACCACGGCAAATATTTTCAAACTATCCAAAATGGCGTCGACAACAACTTCTTTCATATTTTTTATTATAACACAACAAAAACAATATGTATTATTTTTGCTTATATTTTTTAAGTAATCATATATAAAAAATAAAAGAAGAAACCGCCGAAATTTACAAATAAACGCAAAATCGGCAGTTTATTCTATCAAAACATAAATATAAAGTATGAATTGTAATATCTATTATGAAAAATCGATATATTATAATTCTCTGTATTTTATCATCATATCTTTGAACAATTCCTGTGTTGACGGAGGAGTGAAAGTGATAGCGTTTGCTCCTGCTTTTATCGTTTTCAATATATATGTATTGTCATAGAAAGAAAAACGAATAAAAAATAAACGGCTTACAAATCATAAATATAAAAAATCGTTGACAAATTCTCTCGAAAAGATTATTATAAACAAGCATTGAAAAACAAATGCCTGTTTAGCTCAGTCGGTAGAGCATTCGGCTGTTAACCGAAGTGTCGGGGGTCCGAGTCCCTCAACAGGCGCCAAAAAGAACGCAAATAGCGTTCTTTTTTTATGGCGCGTGTTGAGTGTCCCGATACAAGCGCGCCATTAGGGAATAAAACGAACACTGCGAGTGCTCGTTTTGTTTTTATACCCCGAAAATTTATCGGTTGAGGAAGCGTTTTACTTCGAAATACCAAGAACAAATAATGGCACGCTCTTTTTATTGCGGTTTTTATGGACTAATTTTGCAAAATAAGGTAAAATCCAGATATGCAAATAAATGTGTCAAATGTTTCGGTTGAATATGACGGAACGCCGGTGATTTATCAGGCGGATTTTGTTGTTCATGAAAACGAGAAGATTGCGCTTATAGGGCGCAACGGGTGCGGAAAAACAACTCTTCTCAAGGTGCTTACAGGTGAAGTCGAGTATCAAAAAGGCGAGGATGACGCGCCGTACGGAATTTTCATGAGCGGCAATCCCGTTATCGGATTCTTGAAACAGACGAGCAATGACGACACAACAAAAACCATGTTCGATGAGATCATGGACGCATATTCGAATCTTCTGAAAATCGAAAAAGACATACAAAGCGCGCTCGACGCCTTGCAAACAGATTCTTGCGAACAAAACGTAAAGAGATATTCCCGTCTTTGCGAACAATTTGAACGAGAAGGCGGATATGTATACAAAAAAGAGTATCTTACGGCAGTGAAAAAGTTTGGATTTTCAAACGAGGATATGAAAAAACGGCTGTGTGAGTTTTCAGGGGGACAGCGCACAAAAATTGCGCTTTTGAAACTCTTGTTGTCAAAACCCGACGTGCTGCTTTTGGACGAGCCTACAAACCACTTGGATTTGGAGGCTATCGAATGGCTTGAAAACTATCTTTGCGCCTACAAAAAGTCCTGCGTGATAGTGTCGCACGACCGTATGTTTTTGGACAAAATCGTCAATGTGGTGTATGAAATAGAATACGGTGAAACAAAGCGATACCAAGGCAACTACACCTCGTTTATGGCACAAAAACAAATGGCGTATGACAAGGCTCTCAAGGATTCGATGATGCGCAAAAAAGAAATAGAGAGACTCACCGCACTTGTAGAGAGATTCCGATATAAGGCAAATAAAGCCGCAATGGCGCAGGCAAAACTAAAACAAATCGAGCGTATAGGCGAGATAGGCACGCCGAGCAATTTTGATACGGCAACGTTCCGCTTCAACTTCCAACCCGAGCGCGAAACCGTAGAAAAGGCGGTGGTTTTGGACAAACTCGTGTTTGGCTACGAAAAACCGCTCGGTGAAGTGAACACGGTTATAAAAAGAGGGGAAAAGGTCGGCATTATCGGACAAAACGGTTGCGGAAAATCCACTCTTGTCAAAACAATCGTGCATAAATTAAAACCTCTCGGCGGCAGTGCGACATTCGGATTGCATGCACAAGTCGGATATTTCGATCAGACGTCAACGCAGAGTTTTTCCACGCTTTCCGTGCTTGAAGATTTCCAAAACGAATTTCCGATGCTTTCAAATACGGAAGCAAGAAGCGCGCTTGGCGCATTTATGTTGACGGGCGACGACGTTTTCAAGCGTATATGCGACTTGTCGGGCGGTGAAAAGGTGCGCCTTGCTCTTTGCAAGATTTTGAGAAAAAAACCCAATATTCTCATTCTCGACGAGCCGACAAACCATATGGACATAATAGGAAAAGAAACGCTTGAGAGATTGCTCGCAAACTATCAAGGCACCGTGATCACCGTATCTCACGACAGATATTTTATAAATCGTGTGTGCAACAGACTTATTGTGTTCGGCGGTGGAAAAGTCGAGCTTTTCGACGGCAAGTATTCCGATTACGAAGCACGCAAAACAGCCGATGATACAGAAGGCGACTTTGCAAAAGTCATCGAACAAAAGAAAAAAGAAAAACCTGTATCGCAAAGCAAAGAGGAGGCAAGACGTGCGCATAGAATGAGTTTTCTCGAAGAAAAAATGAACGCATTAAACAACCAAATATACTCTCTTCAAGACACTATGCAGAACGACCAAAGCGTATATTCGGACTACACCAAGATTGCCGAGATAGAGGAACAAATATCCACTCTTCAATCAAAACTCGCCCCCCTTGAAGAAGAGTGGCTGGAATTGTCCGAAAAACAATAAAACGAGGCTTAAACAATCAAAAACAACAAAACAAACCCATATTTTGCCAAAAAGTCAGATTTTTATAATGTAGTTAAAAAACAAAAGCACCGAAAAATCGGTGCTTTTGCAATGTTGTTTAGCGATTAAAATTAAGCGGTGTAACCGTACGCTTTTTCGAGGTCTACGACGATACCTGCAGTTTTGCTGTAAGTGAGGCTCTTGAAGAAACTTTCGAGTGTAATCGGGGCTATTGCCGTTTTGACAGTCGCATCGATTTCGGCGATATTTGCGTATGTGAGAAGCTCGCCCATTGTCATGGTTGTAAATTTGAGTTCGACGTCCCGGCTGAGTTTGTCGAGCTTACTGTTCTTAAAATCATAGAACAGGCTACCTTCGGTCAAATCCATAAGGTCGCCGATCGTAGCGTCTTTGATGACGTCGTTGATGTTGGCGATCGTCACCTGTTTTTTTGCAAGCATGCGCAGCACGGCCTCGCTCTTTTCATATTCGACTACAACGCGGTTGGTTGCGGCGAAGGGAGTATAATGGTCAAGCGGAGATTCATAGACGCTGCCGTTTTTCAAATACACTTCGTTTGCAACCGCAAGATAGCCCACGACGGTTTTGTATCTTTGAACACTTGTGCCGTGTTCCGCCTCGTTGTATGCAACGGGCTTGTTGTTGATGATGACAATCTCACCCGACGCGTCCTTGACGTAGATATTTTCGCAATACTGTTTTGAGTAAAGCGTTTCGTTCTTTTGGCGTTTGTAGGCGTTTGTGCCGTCGTCGGGAGTGGATGCGTCAACAAAGCATGCGCCATTGAAGCGTTGATATATATCCGCATTCAGGTGAGTGAGGTTTGACGGGTCGTAAGGCTCGTAAATGCCTTTTTCGAGGACGTATAAATTGCTGTCTGAATAGGTTGTTGCCGCTATTGCGTCCGCATCGGTGCTTGCAACTCTCTTGAAAATTTTATCGGTTGTGAGAGTCGTCGACGGAGGAGTTATCGTAACGTGCGTGTTTTGCGCGATGACGTAGGTGCAGAGCGCAAGATTGTAGACATATTCGTCTTTTGTGACATCGTGGTAGTACGCGTTGCCTACCAAAAGCGCGCTGTCGTTCGGGTCGGTGATCTGCTCGTATTTGTACTTTGTCGTGCCGCTTGGCGTGAGGGGGGTGGACAACAAATCAACCTTTTCAAAGCGATAGTTACGTTTTATATATTTTCCTGTTTTGTCGTAGACGAAAGTGTAATCTTTTTCTTCTCCGTCAACGGTTTCTTCTTTTCCTACAGACGGCACGATAAATCTGTCGCTCTCGACGATGGCGTCGGTATCGGTGCGAGTCTTGACGGTGGAGAATTCGTATACATCGATGAGTTCCGAAAGCAACATGTCTTTCATCACCACTTCCATTGCGGCGGACAGGTTGTCCACTTTGACGTATGCAAGGCGTTTGATAACCGCAGAGCTTTCACCTTCGACAGTGATTTTGAAGTTTTGATATTTCGGATCGACGGATGAAGGATCAAACGAGTCGCCCTGGCGCAAATAAACGCTGTTGTCGACGTCATAGTAGAAATACGACGTTCCGGCAACGGCAGGCGATTCTTGCGTCAAAATGTCGATATCGATGTCCATAACGTCCCCGAGCGTGAGAGATGAGAAAGCGGACGAGAAGTCACTCAGCGACGAATACGCCATGCGTTGAAGCACTTGCGATGACGGTTTGAATGTCGGATCTGCCGAGTCTTTCTTTGTACAATCGTATCTCGTGAGCGTCGATTCGGTATGCAGTGTGGGGTTGTAGAGAGTGAAGTAGAACGGGTGAGCAAACTTGCCGCTTGCGGACGGGACGAAATTGCCCTCGCCGTTCTTTTCGAAGCGGTCGGCGGTGAAGTGTGCGTTGTTGTCGCAATAAACGTATTTGTCGCTCTCGACGACTTTGACGTATTTCCCGTTCGGATTTTCGGTGTATTTGTAGAATTGAATATCGATTGTTTCTGCAAGCGTAAGCTCGTCTGCAACGGTTCCGAGGTCTTTGACAAGGCAATCTCTTGCGGCAAGCGATTTCATTATGCGAGCGGAATCGTCGTTGATTTCTATAACCTCGTCAACTTTGAGGGTGTCAACCACTTTGCTTAAATTGTCAAGGGTTGCGTTCTTTTTGGAGAGAGTCCTCATAAGCACGCTGTCGCCCGCCTTGATACGCACAAGCTCGTCGAAATACATTTTGTTAAGCTCTGTGCCGATGTTTTTGAGGGTGTAGCCGCGTCTTGCCATTTGTTGGAGCGCAAGAGCCGTTTCGCCTTCGACAAGGGAGTATCTTTTTGCGCTTGCTCCGTCCGTTTTTTCATCATAGAGGCGGTATCTTTGCAGTTTTACAAAGCCGCCGTTTTCGTCGGTGACGTAGTTTTCGCCGTCTTTTGCAAATCTTTCAAAGAAAGTGCCGTCCTCGTTGACGTGTGCATACTCGTTGAAAGGAACATACACGTCGATTGCGACATATGCGCCGTCCGTAGCAGGAGTGTATTTGTCGTAAACTATATCCAACACTTCGCCGATGGTGAGAGTATCCACTATTGTAGACATATCGTTGAGCGTGCAGCCGCGCTTTTTGAGTGCTTTGAGTATTGTTGCCGACTCATCGTTGACGTCGATAAGCTCGTCAATCTTGAGCGTATTGATTTTCGTTCCGATTTCGGTGATTTTGCAGCTCTTCAGAGCGATTATTGCTTTAGACGTGCCGGGTTTCGAGGTGTCTACGACATCGCCCACGGTGAGAGAGTTGAGCAAATCGTCCGCTTTTTGAAGCTCGGCAACGCTCATATAAGTCACGATTTGAAGTATAGTAGCAGAGGTGCCTCTATGTGTGCGCAACCAAGCTGTTCCGCTTGCGGTTTCGCCCTCTTCGAGGGTGCGGAGCATGCTATCTTTGGTGATCGGGTTGTCCGTGATATAATATTTTGCGCTTTCTTCGAGCGAGCCGTCTTCAAGAGTATATTTGACGGATTGGACGTCCAGTTTGCCGTCCGCGGTCGGGGTGGGAACTGTTCCCCAGACTATATCTTTGACGGGGGTAAACGCTTTTTGAACGAGTGCGTAATTTGTCCCGTCAAACGAGGCGATATGGTTTGCGTACGTGATGAGGAACATATTGTCGATGCTCTCGGGAACGCTTGCGGGAATTGTATACAAGACGTGACGGAAGAAAGTTTTGTCCGTTTCGTCGGCATTGAACGATTCGGCGTAGCAGGAGTTGTCAACAACATACTTCACACTTTCGGAGCCGTCCGCAGCCTTGACTGTCTTTTTGACATAGCGGAGTTCTTTTTCGTCGAGTTTGTCGGTTGTACCGTCACCGTCGGTGTCTTTTGCGCCGGCGATATAGGTTTCGACGCCAAGCGCGGGAGAGTAGGATTTGTTTTTGAGGTCGGCAAGGGATACTTGCTCATAGGTGTCCGCCTTGACGTAAACTTGGTTTTTGCCCTGCGCGACAAATGAGTCGGAGTCCACTTCAAGAAGTTTGTCGAGAGTTATTGCATTGACGACTTCACCGAAAGAGGAGAGGGATACGTCCTGAATTGTCGCGATAAGTTTATTGTCGCCCGTGCCGATATCGATTCCGAAGTCGTCTTTGATTTTGCGCACGGACAAATCGCCGTTGAGAGATCCCATGATATTGTTGAGCGCGGTTTGCAGATTGTTTTGGAGATTTTCATCGAGGATAGGCAATCCGTATTGAGAAAAATCAACGCCCGCAAGCCCGCTGACGTCGTCAAGGGTAAACGAATTGACCACGATAGACAAGTCGTTGACAATTTCGGGTATAGGTCGGGTATAGAAGTCTTTTGTCGTGAAATCTATGCCGCTTATGCCCTTCAAAAGCGCAATGCCGTAGTGATCGTAAAGCGTCTTCATCGTAAGCGAGTCGAAGCCCTTTATGTCGTTTATAAGGCTTTTTACGGCGTCAAGCACGGTCTGCCCGTACAGATCGCTATCCGGTGCGATAACTTCCTCTTGGGTGATTTTTTGTTGCAGTTGTCCCACGGTTACCGAAGTGCCGACAACGACGATAGCTCCGCCGATTGCCAGGACAAAAAGTATGATGCCGATCACCATACCGAGGACAAAAGTTAATGTTCCGCGAAGTGCTTTCATAAAAATACTCCATAAATATCAAACGTGCCTGCATACGCAGACACGAAGAATCAACCAAATATTTTGGTGAAAAGTTTTGCAACGGGGTTGTTTACATAGAAATATCCGCACACCGTTGAGGACGAAAGAGCCTGGTCAACGGTCGGGATTTTGTCTTTCAGTTCATTGAGAATCGCAAGCACCAAAAGTATAAACACAAACGCAAACGCCGTCGATATTATTCCGCCGAAAGTGCGATCGATCGCAACGAGAGCTTTGGATTCGGACGCATGCATTTTTGCAAAGATTTTGCGAAGAAGCCAACATATAAGCCAAAGCGCAAGACAGTAAACCACAAACATGATTACGGCAACGATGATGTCGGACACAAAAGTGCCTGCAACGCCTCCGATAGTCTGTCCGTCGTCGGTGATGAACGTTTTTGCAAGCCACACGGCAAATTTGCCTTTGATAGACGAGGTGAAATCGCTGCCCATGCTGCTTTCAAGAGGTTGTTCCGTCGTGCCTTCTTCAGTAGTCACGCTCACCCAATAGGATTTTTCGCCCGTTTCGGCGTCGACGCGCACGTAGATGGGTTGCGAGAAAATCGCATTTTTGCTCTCGAACTTTGCGGATATGGAGTTGTCCATATTTACAAAGACTTCCATGTTGCGCACCTTGTCGAAAGTGGGGGAAATCAAAAGCAACGCCGCAAGCATAATCGCAATTGTCAGAAAGAAGCCCTTGAAAGATTTTGAAAAGCCTCTGATTATGCCCAATATCAGACCGAGTGCGACAATGACGAAAAACGCAATGTCTGCGTATGGTATATCGGCTGAAAGCAGGTTGACAAACATGATTGCTCCTTGCGTGCTTGCGTGAGCGCAGCGCGCCTATGCGTAAGTATGATTATAAACATTATAACCAATTATAAAATTATATGCAATAAAAAAATAAAAAATTGATTCCGCATGGTGTTTCTTTAATCGTACAGCGATGTGCGGAATGCGGAATATGAGGATAAAACAACAAGCGTACAAACGCTTTTCAAAAATGAGAATCGGCACTCATACAAGTGCCGATTTCAACAGAATAGCAATTTCATCTGCCAATTTTTCAACATAAAGTTGCGATACGGTCATAAGCTGCATAAGAGCGTCGCCGTGTTTTTGTGCAACTATACCCAAAATCCCAACGTCGCCGAAACGCTCGGTTTTGCCGGTTACGCCCGACGGACAAACGCCGTCTTCTCGCAACACGATTTGTCCCACTTTGTCTTTTGAACCCAAAGACGCGTCTACGGCAACAAACAAAGCGCCTTCATGCACGGCTTGTATAAAAGCAATCCATTCACCCATATTTTTGCCATTGATTTGCGCCTCGTCCGTGCCGTACACAAATGCGGGAACGGAGTATTTTTTTGTGAGCAACGTGCCGACCATCGGGCCCAGCGCGTCGCCGGAGATAGCGTTTGTGCCAAAGCACACAATGACGACATCCCGACCGTTTTTGTTTGTGATGTGGTTAAAAAGGGTTGCTACAAAGGGTGCAAGCGGGTCGATTTCGGTGTTGGTTTTTGTGAGATTCAAAAGGGTGTTGACAACCTTTTCTTCGGAAATATTGACATTTTTCATTTCCGTATTATTGCCCAAACCCCGATTGTATAAACAAGTCGGATTGAAAAAGATTGCGTCAGTCTGTTTTGTTGCAAGCAACATCATTTAGCGCAACGTCGTTTTCGATTGTGTTTTCACGGGCATCTCGCGCATATTCGGCGTCGAATCTATACGTTTTTTTGAAGAGATTGCAAAAACACAAATTCTTGTAGGCATACGCGAGTGTGCGGAAACTCTTTTTGTTTGCAAGATACCAAACAGTAAGCACGATGACAACCAAGACCACCGCTATTGCCATGCCGATAAGCGAGCCTATAAAGTCGGTAAAAATATCAAATATGCTGCATACCCTACCCGGGGTGAAGTGCTGAATGCTTTCGCTTATTCCTGCATAGACAAAAGAGAGGAGCGGAGTTAGGGGAAAACACAACCACTTACGCCTGCAAAGCAGAAACAACGTGCCGAATATGCCAAATCCGAGCAGAGCGGACAGTCCTCCGTGTCCGAGGAATTTTCGAACCATAACATAGGGTGAGGCAAAAAGCTTGACCTGCACGGTTTTCTCTTGCCAAAGGGTGGGATCTATGGTGCTTGTAGCGCGGATTGTCACCGTGCCGAGCCGTCCCGCAGTGAGTCTGCCGTCCTTTGTTATAGTTGCTTTGCCGGTTACAATCTCCCATTTTACGTCTTTGGGATAGGCTTGCGGCGAGTGCTTGGCATAGTATAAAGACGAATAGTTTGCAGACACAACGTCGGGGCCTGCGATAGAGAGGGAAACGGGCGGAATTTTTGCAACGGTCACCACAACGTCTTTTGACAACGAGGGGTTGAAGATTGAGGTGTAGGTCAACCTGACTTGCCCCGTTTTGTGCGGTATAAACTGCTGGTATTTGAAACTCAAAATAGATTTGTCGTCGGTTTTGACCGAAAACGCGTATTGCCTTTTCGCGCCCATAGGCTCGACGCTCTCCACAATATCGTGCAAATTCGTGTTGTTGTCGCCGATATACAGAGTCGGATTTTGCTTGAACACAATATCCGTCGGTTTGACGAAGTCGGGGTTTTTTAGAACGGTGACGGTTGTCGAAACCGACTTGCCGGTTGATTTGTATGTTGCGGTTATCGTCGCAGTGCCCTCCGAAACGCCGCTGACGTATCCGTCTACCACGGTTGCCACGTCCTTGTTTGAGGATTCGAAGGTTGCGGCGATATAGTAGGTTTCGCCGTTGTTGAGGGTGGGTTTGTGCGTTGTACCGACCAAAAATCCCGACTCGCTTGCGGTCGGAAACTCGATTGACGGCTGCTTGACATCGTTTGGGTGCTTGCCGTAACTTGTCACGCTCACAGAGTCGGAAACGGACGGATTGCTTTTCAGGCGCGCGGTGATTTGCGCCCAGCCGTAGTTTTTGTAGGTGACAACGCCGTTTTGGTCAACGGTGGCAACGCTCGGAGTATCGGAGATGAATTCCACGTCCTTGTCCAGCGTATTTGAGGGGATAAACTCCGCTTTGAGCTGCTCGGTCTGCCCCGTATAGAAAATGTCCGTGCAATGGGAGAGTTTGACGCTTTGAGTGACAACCTTGCCGTTGAACTTGGTTGTCAAATCGTATTTGGAGTCCAGCTTGTCGGTGACGTGTTGGGTGTTTTCCTGACTTTGCGACACGGGGACGCAAGAGCCAATCCACAATCCGCACCACAACACGATTGTGCAACAAAGCGCAATCGTCGCCAACACTTTGAGTCCGATCAAGTATTTTCTGTCCTTGACAAGCATATCGCCTCTCCCAAAACGAACTATGCCAATATTATAACAAAAAACATATGTTTTTTGCAACAGTTTTAATAGGCACTTATACACGGTATGTGCATTTTCGAAGACGGATTTCGAGCCGCAGCGGCGGCGAGCCTTGGAGCGCCGAGCTTGACGGTTGTACCGTCCGACTGCGCAGTGTTGTTGCGTAGCTGGCGCACAAAGGACGGTGGCATAATGAGAGGATTGTCCCCATCTATGCGAGTGCCGACTGTCTCCCCCGCGAATGACGAATAATCTTGTAGAGAATTGCCCTTATTTGAGTGGCGGGAGAAAAGCCCGGAAGGGAAAGAGGGGGCAAATATAATTTTAAAGTACGCGATGTACTCTCTTGTAGAGGAAGAACAATTGTATAAAATCTTTATCTTTGCACATGATAGCTCAAAAGGAGGTGTGATATGGAAGACAAAAACCTTGTCAAAAGAGTTGCCGAACTCGGCAATATGAACGTCATGATATTGTTCCTTTTGGTTGCGTTTATCGCATTGTCGGTGGGGCTTGCGTTTTTCTTTCTCGTGCCGGGAGCGGTTGGCTACGGCATAGGCATAACAATGTTTGTTGTGGCAGGCTTGCTCTTTGTCTTGGGCGAAATCAACTATTTTTCCAAGAAGAAGAAAATCCAAATCGAATGATCAAACTCAACAGCAACAAAAAAGCAGCCCTCGAAGCGAGGACTGCTTTTTGTTGTTGATTGAAAATCAAGCGGCGTTCCAACTTGTGCCGTTGTAGGTGTATGTTTTGCCTTTTTCAAGAGCGGAGCCGTCCGCAAAACGTGCTGCCTCGGTTTTTGTTTCATAGGTTGCTTTAAAAGTAAGCGGGTTTGCTTTTGAAACAGAGGCTATTTCTTTTGATGATACAGAAGTTGAACTTTCGCTTGCCATAATTATGGTTGCGCCTGTATTGGAATTTGTTATTTTTCCCCCGAATGAACCCGTAACATTAAGCGTTCCATAGACATTTACAACAGCAGAAGTTTTTGAAGGATACCCTTTTCCATCTCCTCCCCAGGTAAGCCCGCTATTATCAAAAGAAGAATAAGCAATAGCGGATCCAGTCATATTTAAAGTTGCATTGCTGTTTATTGTTAATGACGCCCCTGTCATAAGTTTATATTTGTATCCTGCGGTTAATGATGTTGCAGTATTCCCATCGCCGAGAACAACATTATAAGTCCATGGTATCGGGAAATATACCGTTGACATATTGACAGTTGTTGATGTGATAAGTCCCAATTTTACTGTGAGAGACAGCGAGCCAAGTGTGCAGCCGTCACCAATTATAGAAAGTGTTGTTTTCTGCGTGTTGCGGTCATATGTCCTGTCAAGATAACCATTGGTTCCCAAACGAATTATGCCATCTTTTCCTATCATATTAGCAGAAGTATAGTGGGAAGCATCATTTGCATATAGTTCACAATAACCGTATACCGAAGCTCCATAATATATTCTCATTGAGCATTGTACGTTTGGCATTTCATATTGGCTAAATGGCGAGATATTATCTCCATAGCAGCCTTTTGTATACGAACCGCCTCTATAGTCTAATACAACAAACGGGCCATAATATTTAGCACCATTTTGAAGGATAATATTACCTGTCCCTTTAATGTAGCCTCGGACATCGAGGTTGGCTCCGTTTGTAAAAATCAAAACTCCGTTATTTATTATTTGGCTATGTTTACCTGCGGTGTGTCCGCCATATGGTTGTCCGCTACTTGTCGTAGATCCCATTAGTCCTTGAATCAAAATGTTTCCATTAACAGTAATATGGGTGTTACTTAATATAGTCAACTTGAAATTTACCATATTTTCATCCATATCGACATAATAACGCTCACCGGCATTATTGTAGGCTTTATCATCAAGTTTTCCTATGGTGGTATATTTGTCGCTGTTGCTTTCACCACTCGGCAAAATCAAAGTTGTGCCGCTCGGAATTGTAAGGTCGTTGGCGACAAAAGCGTTTCCGAACAAGGTTGCCGTGCCGCCTTGCGCCACGGCGTCTTCAACGGTGTAGTTGACGCTGCCGACGGTTGCCGCTTTCACTTTGAGTGTGACGTCGAGGCTTTGGGCGATGTAGTTGGTTGTTTCCGAGATTGTTGCGGTGAGGGTGTACACGCCGCCGTCCTTAACTTCGCTCATGCCCGACGGTGCTTTGATAATCACCGAGATAGAGAATCCGTCGTCGGTATTGCTTGATTTCAGTTTTGCCTTGGTGTCCGCAACATAGTCGATTGCATTGCCCGTCCAGTCGTATTCGAGCGTGCCGTCCAGGCGGAGATTGGGGCTTGCCTTTGCAAGTTTAATTTTGACTTTTGCGCCCTTGAAAACGTTGTAGTTGGTCTTGTCCGCACAGAACGTAACATCGTATCCTGTCGTATTGTCGCAAGTCGGAGTGGTGGTCGGGCTTGACCAGACAAAGCCTGCGGGCAGAGTGTATGCTTCGAGGTGCATGCCGGGGGTGTAAGTACCCTTGAGGTCTATTTTTGCAATCTCGGCATTGACATACTCTGCAGTGTAGTTTGCTTTTTCAACCGTGAGGGTTCCGTTTATGGGTGTGATTGCAAAATCATCGTGAGTCGCACTCAAAACGATCTCGTAGGTTGCGGCATTGTCGCCAACGGTATAATCGCAAGAAAGCGACACGTCAATGCTGCCGATTGCGGCGGTTGCGTATCCGTTCAATCCCTCCGCATGCGAGATATCAAAAGCACTCGTATCGAGCGAAAACGCTTGTCCGTATACGGTGTTTTGCGGTTTTGCCGTGATTGTGACGGACGCCTTTGCGACATTGAGTTTTGCGTCCGTTGCGTATGCGATGTCATAGTTGTCCGACGAAAGTCCGCTCATTGTGACGGCAAATTCGCCCGCATGTTTTTGAGTTGTATAGTCGCATGCAAACGCAAGCGTGCCTTGCAAAACGCTTGAATCTTCATCGTTGACAAAACCGGAGTAAACGGGGACGAAAGTTGCGTCCTCACCAAACACGACAGACAGTGAATTTGCGTCAATGCCGATGTTAAGCAGTGCTTTTTGAACCGATAAAGTGCCGTTTTGTACAGAATCTGCGGAAATCTCGTATCTGTCGGCTATGCTGCTTGCAAGGGTGATGCGCACATCGTATGCGCCTGCTCCGAGTATTTCGGGAACATTGCTCCATGTGCCGCCGTTGTTGTACTGAATAGCTATGCTGCTCTTGTCTTTTGCAAGAAGTCCGTTTGCGATGTAGGCGACGTCGATTTGCTCGCCATAGGTTGTCGTAAGCGAGGTTGTATCGAATGAGAGGGAAAGATTTTTCTTGTCGACAACAAGTTTGAGCGCACTTGAATCGACGGTGTAGTTTGCGTTCGACGACGTTGCCGTCACGTTATATACACCGAAGTTTCCTTTGACGTATGTTGTCGAAAGCGTGACAAAATCAAGCGAAACGGCAACCGATTGTGAAGTAAATCCGACAAGTTCGGGTGCGTCGTCACCATAAGTCACGCGGTAGGTTTTTTCGTCGAGGACAATGTTCTTTGCGCCGACGGTAAGAGTGCCGTTTACGCTTGTGAAATCATAGTTTTTGTGCGTTGCCTCAACCGTGACGGGATATGAACCTTTGTCGTAGCCTACTTTATAGTCGCATGCAAGCGTAACGACGACATCGCTCGTATCCTTTTCAAGCACGCCGTCAAGAGTGTATGCGTTTGTGTCGAAGGTGAAGTCGTCACCGAAAATCGCCGTTTGATTTTGGGCGGTTACGGTTGCTTGCTTCTTTTCGATTTTTGCGGTGAAGTTGCCCTCGTACGGCGTTGAGCCGTCTTTTGTCAATCTGAAAGTCACGGAGTATTCGCCCGCGTCGACAAAGGACGGTTTGGTTGTTTGCTCCTGTCCGTTCACGACATAAACGACGTTTGTGCCTTCCTCGACTTCAACGTACACCGTGTGCGCCTCGCCGTCGTAAACCTGATTTACGAGATTATGCACGGTGTGTTGTATCGTGATTTGCTTGATTTCCACGCTCAAATCGTATGCAACGGTATAGCAGTCCGCAACGTTTTCTCCTGCCTTGTTTGTTATTGTAAGGGCGGAGGTAAATACAAATTGATTGCCAAGGTCGCCGGTTGCCGTATATGTGCCGATTTCGCCGCTTGCCGTTTGCAAAGTTCCGCCGAAAACGTCACCGTCAAATGCGCCTTTTACACAATCCGCAACAGAGAAACTCGCTTTTTCTCCGCCGTTGTAGGCAAAGTTGTGATTCTCGTACTCGATTGTGATTTCACGCTTGCCAACGGTAAGCGTGCCGTCAATATACTCAAAATCATAGTTTCCGTTGTCCCCGCAACTTCTCAACTTGGTTTTGTAACTGCCGACCTTTGCGCCTTGCGTATAAGTTGTTTCTATTCTGATTGTCGGGATATCGTCGCCCACAAAATCCGTATTCGTCGTAAAGCCGAGTGTCGGAGTGGGATCGCCGTATGTGACGGAGAAGCTGTCGAAGGTCACAGCGATGTGTTTTTTGGTGACTTCGATAGAAGCGTTGTCGTAATTTACATTGATATAATAGTTGCCGTTTTGCTTTGTTTCGGACGTTTCGGGAACGTCTGCCAAGATATCATATCTTCCGACGCCGTCGCCGACTTTATAATACGAGCTAAGAGTGTATTCGATTGTGTCGTCGCCAAACAATTCCTCGGTCGATGCGGTGTATTCGGGTGCGGGATCGCCGTATGTGACAGTCTTTCCGTCTACAATCAAAGACACTTGCTTTTTGTCGACTACCAGGTCGCCAGGAGTGCAGGACAAAGTGTAATTTGCGCTTGCACTCTCTTTGAGAGTTGCGGTGATTGCGTCTTTATAGGTGTCGGCGCTGTCTCCTTTTCGGTACGTGGTTGCAAGCTCAAGCAAATCGGCGATGCTATCGCCGCTATACAAGCCTTCGCTGACCGTAACTATGTCGGAATCGGGAGTAAAATCGCCACCGTATGTGATGGTCTTTTCGTTGATTTTCGCAACGAGATTTGCCTTGCCGACCAAAAGAATGCCGTTTTCGCAGGTTATTTCGATATTGTCGTTCTCATCGGCGGTTAAGACAATCTCGTAGTCTTTGGCGGCAGAGCCGACAGCATAAGTGCAAGAAAGAGTAACGTTTATCGTTTCGCCAAACAAGTTCGTTGCGGTATAAGCCGATTGGTCGAGCAAAAACGCTTGTCCGTATATCGTGCTTTGCGGTGTTGCCGTTATCGTTGCGTTTGCCTTTTCCACCGTCACGGTGAAAGAGCCTTCCACACTCGTATAGTTTTGGCGGCTTATCGTGTAGTACACCGTGTAAACGCCTGCATTTCTGATTGCGGAAAGAGAAGCGGCGCGTGCGTCGTTGAGGTTGTATCTGTAAGAAACGTCGCAACCTTCCGTTTCGGTCTGCACGATGTCGACTCGGTGTTCTTTGCCGTCAAAAATGAAGGATGTGTCTTGCGGGGGAGTGTACTTTATCGTCGCGGGGTTGATGGTAACCGTAAGATTGTTTTCAAAAGAATAGTTGTTAGTTACGACTTTGCCGTCTTTATTTACAATTGTGAGATCCGCATCTAAAACGGAATCCGCATCGGGGTATGTCCCGACGCTGCTGGTTCTTGTCGATACAACAAGAGTTGCTTCGTCGCCGCTTGCAAGTTCGGCAAAATCCGCGCTTACGAGCGTCTTTGAGTAGGGCGAGCCGTCATATGACTTTTCAAGCGCAATGCCGTCTTTTAATGACAAAGCTCTTTTGCCTACTATGACAGAAGTCGCGATTGCACCGTTTTCTCCCGTCCCGACAAAACTATAATTGCTTGCTTT
This sequence comes from uncultured Clostridia bacterium, assembly GCA_934233745.1. Lineage (GTDB taxonomy): Bacteria > Bacillota > Clostridia > Christensenellales > CAG-917 > CAG-475. The sequence goes on along the minus strand of CAKQGN010000003.1, from coordinate 163,984 downwards.
AAGTCCGCTTATCGAAAGCGCGTATGTGCCCACATCCGAACCTTTTTGATAAGAAGTTGAAACAACAAGCTCGGTTTTGTCCACAACGCTCTCGTTTTCGTCGTACTTAAAGCCGTTGAAGCGAAGCGTGTATTCGGGCAATTCTTGACCGTAAACGACGTTTATATTGTCGATTGTTGCTGTTAAAGTTGCTTTTTCGACTTTTATTGTTGCATGGCTTGTTGCAGAAACAGAGGTGTATCCGTCCGCCGATGCGGTGACCTTGCTTGCAATTCTCACCTCGCCGACATTCAGATTGTCAATGTTGCAAATCGAGCCGTCTTGCGAGTCGAGTTTGTCGCCTTTTGCGTCAAACCACTCGTACGTGTAGGTGACGCCGTCGGGAGCGGTTTCTTTTTCTATGCTTGCGCTGCACGTATCGCCGTAAACGAATGCGGTTTTACCTTGCGGATAAAGCACGGTGACTATAGAGGCGGTAGGCGTTGCGAGAGCAAACTTTGCGGTGTAGGTGACATCGCGTGCAAATTTTGCGTCGCTTGCGATTTCGTTGCCTTGTTCGTCAACCCATTTTTCAAAGACAAAACCTGCGGGGATTTTTTCCTCTATTTCCGATTGGCTCGGCAGAACGATTGTGTTGCCCGCCGTTCCCGTTATTGATTTTAGGGTTGCCTTGCCAACGACAAAATTGACGGTGTATTCCTTTTCCGCCTTTTTGATCTTTGCATAGACAGAGAGGTTGCTCGTCACGTTTGAAAAATCGGTATCGGTGTTCCAACCGTCAAACGTTTCGTCTTCTTTAAGCAATTGTGCAATTTCTTCATCTGTCGGAGCGGTTGCCGCCTGTCCGTATTCCACAGTTGCGATTTTGACGATATCCTCGCCGCAGTAGAAAGTGACGGTAAACGTCTTGATTTTCCATTGCGCATAAAGGGTTGTCCCGAGCTTTATTTTTGACGAATCGAGAGGCTCGTTGCCGTCCTTGTCCATTGTCCAGCACACAAAGTCATAGCCGACGCGCGCATTCGGGACATAGGTGATGTTGTCGGGGTCGACAGATTGAGCTTTTATCTCGCTTCCGTCGTTTGCGTCGAATCTAACTGCGACTCTCGCGCCTTGCGTCTGGGCGTCCTTGTTGCACGCCACAAATACGCTTGCGCATATCAGCGCAATCACCACTGCCAACAAAACAGCGGTTATTCTTGTTTTTTTGTTCATCTTTACCTCCTCTTTCCCCAAAGAATAGGTTTTGAGTATCCTCGCTTGCAAAGCAATCCTATCTTATTCTTTGCAATCGTATCGGCATGCAAACGAGCATGTTGCCGACAGGTTGTCTTTTTTGTTGATTCCTATATAAATGCTTATTGTTTCGTATTTTTCGTTTTATCGATAGTGGTTGCTTGCCGCATTGAATTTGCTTGTCGAATCAAACATATAGAAGCGGAAGCTCTCCTCTCCTGCCGCTTTGGGCAACAATTGTCCCTGCATACTGAGTGCCGAGTCGGTCGAGTCTTTAAGGATGCCGATCTTGACAAGATATTGATTCATTCTCTCAAAGGTGTATTTGCTCGTATCGATAATCGAGTAGTTTTTGCCGCCGCCATAGAGAGCGATTCCGCCATGCACATACTCTTTGCCGTCAAGTTTTGAGATGATATTTTCATATCCGTCGGTATTGCAGACCGCTTTCAGCATTTCCGAGATGTTGAGTTTAAGCCAGCCGAAGCCCTGCTGTTCGGAGTTGAGATTTGTTTCGATAAGGGTGGAGCTGTCAACCCGAGCAAGCTCTTTCCAGTCGTCAAGAATCACGTCGCCCACAAGGCGCACAATTGCGGGATAGCTCGTTGCCGCAAGTCCGTCCCAACCGTTCAGATAAGACATACCCATAAACGGCTTGTCCAGCATTCCGCCCGAAAAGTGACTTTCAATACCCACCGAGAACAGACCGCTTGTGGACAAAACGCTGTCTTTGAGCGTGACGTCGGTGAGGACGTAGTTGTCCATAAAGTATTTGTCTTTTGCGTATTCGTCGCAAGCGGAAGAGTTGTGGTTTTTATATTCGTTGCCGTTTGCGTCGACAAGGGAGGGTGCAAGGTTGTCTGCATTGCCCCTCAAAAATCTGTTTGTGCCGACTTTGAGGATAAATTCTCTTGCGGTGTGCAGTCTGCAACCGTCAAGCGTCACGTTTATACGCTCGCGTTGTGCGTTCACGACGCTTGCCGAATCTATCGAGCTTCTTCCGAAAACTCTTGCGACGGTGCGTCCGTTTTTAATGCGGCAGTTGCGCACCGTGGCGTCGCACATAATTTCCAGCGTAGTGCCTTTTTCGTTGAGCAAAGAGAGTTCGAGTTTGCTGTTGCCGTTTTCGTCACTGACATAAAGGGAGGAGTCGTCGCACCCTGCAAGCGTCACGTTGTTGAGAACGATACCGTTTTTGCGCACGAGGAAGGATATGTTGTCTTGCGCCTTGACGGATGCAAAATCGATTCCGCCCGTGCTTGCCGCCACAAAGTTGAGAGGCCCTTTGAATAGCGCATACGACGGCACCGTGTCGGTGAGCGCACCCCTCATGTTTGTGATATACTCCGCGCTTATAAAATGTCCGTTGCCGAAAACATCGTTTTCAAACTCGAACCCCACATACACGTCGGGCTGTTTTTGACCGAGATTCGTGTAATATTTATAATCGCTCGTTGTCTTTATCGTCTTGACAAAAGAGAGGAGTTTTTTTGTTGTTTCCGCCTCGGAATAGAGCGGATTTCCTTGTTTGTCGGTGAGTTTTTCGCCGAGGTATATATCGTTTTGAAGAACGATTTGTTTTTTCAGGGCGGTTGCTTTTTTCAGTTCGTCATAACTGCTCACATATACGCCGTTCACGGCGTTGAGCGCAAACGAAGCCGATTTCACGCCGAATCTTTCGCCGTAAATCCACTCTGCCGTCACGGTAACTTCGCCGGTGTTTTTGACTATAAACTTCACACCGTTTGTTGTCGTATCCACCGAAAGCACCGAGTCGTTTGACGATTTGAAAACTATGTTTTCAAAAGGATAGGAGATTTCTTCTTGCGATTGACCTTTCCCCAACACGTTGTTGAAAAGTTTTGTGATATATTCATAGCCGACAATATTTCCGTTTTCGAATTTTTGATTCGCAATTGCAAGTTTGCCGAGTCCGTGAGAGGCGGCGGTTTCGTTGAAGATAAGAGAAGTGTAGGATTTGGTTACGATAAGATTTCTCGTTATCGTTCCGTTTGCTTTCACTGCGCCGTTTTCAATCTTTTGCCAATCGATATGAAGTTTTGTTTTTCCGCACGCAACGGCTTGAATAAAGCAGTATTTGCCCGAATGCTCGCCGATTTGAGCAATACTGTCGTCGTCGGTACGCCACGTATAATTCAAATTGTCGTCGGGATCGGACGATACGGCAAATCGAGTGTTCATCTCGTCGAGAAGTACGAGATCGGCGTTGCCGTCCGCGTTGCCGAACGAATGCACTTTGAAAGCGTAATCGGCAAACGACAGTTTGAAATAACAATTCGACGACGTATCGCCGTTTATTCTTATCGAATAGAGCAAACCTTCTACGGGAGAAGTTGCGGGCTCATCAAAAGCGATGTCGACAGCATATGCGCTGTTGCTCACGGAGTCCAGTTTCCGCACGCTGTATTCGGCGGGTTTTGCCCCCGAAATCAGAATGTCGTTGTCCGCAATGTCTTTGCAGTCCACAAACAGAGTAAATTTCGACGTACCCAACGGTGCGGTTATTAAGGCGGTGTCGTTCCTGTCTGAAGATGCCTTTTGCCCGTTTATCATTATATCCGCGGAGCGGGAAACTCCGAGACGGACTGTTTTTTCGACGTCGTTGCCGAAAGCGTCTTTTATAAGAACGGAAACAACGCCGTCGGTTTCGAAGTATGCGTCGATTTTTCCGTTGACCGCGTTGATGCGGATTGCGTCGCCGTTGTCGGATTTATATGTCGCGCGCACGTTTGTTGCCGTTGCGGGATAATAGTCGCCGGACAAAACATATGAGCCGGCAACGATGTTTGCCTTAAAATCCGTGTCGTCGCCGACGGAAAGCGCAACCGAGTTGCCTGCGGCGTCCGTAAGAGTAGGCTCATACGACAAAACACCGCTCGAACCGACGTTGAACACAACGTTGTCGCTGTATCCGCCGTCATCGCTTGTAAAAGTGAGTTTTGCCACACCGACGTCGTGAAGCGCAAACGAGCCGTCGTTTTCAAGAGTGACGATGTCGCTTTCCTCGCCGGTATTTGCATCCGTGACTTTGAGAGAATATTTTTTGTTTTTTGCCATATACGGCAACACTTCGACGCCGAGATCTTTTTCGTACATTCTGTGTTGATAGTTTGCAAGGTCGAAAGAGAATACGCCGACGCCCTTGTTGTTTATGACAAGTCCGTTTGCGGGGATGTCTGCGGAAACGCTCGCGACCGACGTTATGGCAAACAGCGCAATCAGAAAAACAAAAGGAAGAACGATGATGAGTGCTGTAACTATCTTTTTCATATCAGTCCTCCAAATCCAGATTCGCGTATGCTTTTCTAAGGTGCGCAAAGAAATATCCCAGCGCGCCGCCGAGCAAAGCGAGAGGCAAGCCTATTGCAATGATATAGTCCGCCCATTTCGGCAAGGGCGAGGTCGCTCCGCCGTTGAGAAGAGGCACAAAGAACGACGCCAGCAAGGAAAGACCTATCGCAAAACTTGCCGCCAGACCGATTGCGATTATCGACGAAACGGTCGAGTTGGATTCCTTGATTTCGCCGTCATCGCTTTTTGCAAAGTGAGGGTGGTCGAGATCCAGCCTTGTCGCAAAAATTATTTGAGCCAGTGCGTATAGCGAACCGGCAACGAAAGTTGCTGCAACTTCGCCGCCTTTTTCAAGTCCCGTCGCCGCAAAAACGACGCAGCAGACGAGTACGCTCGTTTCCGCAACGATGGAGCAGAACGTAATTTTTGCGCCGAGAATGTACGACGGCGAGAAAGGAAGAATCTTTTGCGTCATCGACATATATCCGTCGCGCGAGATGTTGGTCGAGCAGAAAGTGTTGGTGAGAGTCGAATATAAAATCACGATAAACGTGCATATTTCAAAACTCACGTCCGTTTTTCCGACAAGCCCCGTGAGCATGCTCACCGCAATGTTTGCCGAATAATATGCCATAACGGGCATAACCGCCGCCGTGGTGAAATACATATAAGCGTAATTCGGCGTGCGCATAACGAGCAAAAACTCTTTGGCAAGCAGAGAGCCGAATCGGGAGTTGTCGACAAAGCGCACTTTGCGGGTGTGCGTATGAGGTACGTGTATGGATAGCCCCGAGTGCGAAACCCTTATGAATATCGCGCGTATCACAGCGAGGCAGATTGCCGCAAAAGCCACGATAAGCGCAGCCAGAATCCCGAGATTTTTGCCCAAATCTCTTGCGAGCATTACGCTTGCAAACAAATTTGCGGGATAGTTGTATTTTGTAAACGAGAGGATAAACCTCATCGTTTTGTCGCCGAAAAGAGAAGTGATTTTTCCGCTCGAAATCAAATCCTGCGCAAATCCGAACAAAAAGGAGTATAACCAGCAGAAAAGAGCCATACCTGCGGTCATCACTATAAAGATAAAGATATAATGCGAGTTTGCAAGGCGTTTGAGATAGTAGTAGGGAAGCACGGCTATCGAGGCAATACCCAAAGGAATTATAGGCAGGAGCAATGCGACGACAAACGTCATAATTCCGTTGTATGCGTTGAGAGTGTTTGTCGTGCAAAGGAAGGTGAAATTGAGCGTCGTCACGCAAACGAGTGCCAACGCCGCTTGTTTCAAATATACCGCGGTGAGTTTCGAAAGGAATATTTCACTGCCCGAAAAGGGCATCGAGATGAGAATGGACAAGTCGCTGTTTTCAAAAAGGGCGTGGCACAACGAGTTTATTCCGCTCAACACAAAAGCGACCACAAGCACGAAATATCCCATGGACATGATTTCGTATTGTCTTGCGGCGATGTCGGGAACGCGGTTGATTTTTATCTGAGTGTATGTCGATATGAACCGAGTGAATACAAAAACGAATATCGCCACCATCGCAACGACAAGCAACAACATCAAAACCGCACTCGTAAGATCGGGCAAACGCTTTTTTGAACGCTTGGCAGGGAATATGTCAAGCAGTTGTTTTTTCAAAAGGAGGGCGTAATTTTTCATTTTATCGGCCCTTTTGCGGTGCGGGAAAGGAAATATTCTTCAAGATTGACGTCGGGATGTTCGCACTCGAATTGTTCGAAATAAAAATCGTCGGTTTTTATGCCGTTTTGAATTATTACGGCTCTGTCGCAAAGTTTTTGTACGGAATTTATGTTGTGTGAAGAAAAAAGAATACAATTGCCCTGTTTTGCGTATTCCTTCATAAAATCGCTCACTCTTTGCGAGGTGAGGGGATCGAGTCCTATCATAGGTTCGTCCATAATCCAAAGTTTTGGGTTGTGGATAAGACTGCCCATCATGCAGATTTTTTGGCGCATGCCGTGGGAATAATCGTTTATGGTGTCGAAAATTCTGTCGCCGAGTTGAAAAACGTTATCCAATTCTTCAAGACGAGTTTTTCTGTCGGCAACGCTCACTCCGTATGCATTTGCCATGAAGTCGATATATTGCAGCCCCGTGAGTTTGACAAAGACGTCGTGCTTGTCGCTGACATATCCGAAAGTCCTTTTCGCCTTGACGGGTTCTTTTGCGATATCGAATCCGTTGATGACGATTTCGCCTTTTGAATACGGCAAAATGCCTGTGATGCATTTCAGAGTGGTAGATTTTCCTGCGCCGTTGTGTCCCAAAAGCCCGACGATTTCTCCGGGATAGCACACAATACTCAAATCGTCCACTGCGGGCAGTTGCGCCCCGTGGTACTGCTTTGTAAGATTTTTAATTTCAAGACAAGGTGAAAGATGTTGTTCGCAATTCATAGTCGACTCTCCCCGTTTACATCAATACAATAATTGCGCGTGTGTATGCGCATAGGCGCAAATATTTATAGATTTTATTATATATATCAAACAAAATTCTATTCTGTCAAACTTAATAAGCGAGAAAAATAATCTTAAGAATACCTTAATTTTTATAATTGTACAAAAATCCCTATAAACAGTGGTTTTTTGACCGTTTTTTATTTTTTAACCGTCGAAAAAAATCGAAAATAACAGACAAAAACGCAAAAACGTCCGATTTTTATATGGAAAAAGTGATTTATGCGGAATTTTCTACAGTCTGTGCAAAAAAACATTGACATATTGCGGATAAGGGATTAACATGCACTCATAAACCGTTGAAGGGAAGAAAACAAACGCAAGACCTATAGAGAGTCGGCGATGGTGGAATGCCGACGGACACCGTGTTTGACAATATGGGCCCCCGAGGGCCGAGGCGAACAAAGTAGTTTCGGACGTAATTCTCGCGTAAGAAGACAGACCGTGTCGGCGGTCGATGAGAGGAAGCGATCAAACGCTTCAAGTACGGTGGCACCGCAGGAGTATATCTTGTCCGTACAGAATCCGGTTTGGATTTTGTACGGACTTTTTGTTTTTTTTGCACCTGCTCGGAATGCGGAAAACGCGAAGCGCACCGAACCGACGAGAATTCGCTTGTCGCCAGAAGGCGTGCAAAAGCGATATAAAACAAAAAAAGAAAAACAGATAAAACCGCAGAAAACACACTTTACAACAACAAAAACGCAATATAAAATATGTGTTTTGCAAAAACAACCAAATACACAAATAAACTTTCAGGAGGCACATATGAGCAAAAACAACATACCGTACAAAACATATCTGACAGAAAACGAGATGCCCAAAGAATGGTATAATGTGCGCGCCGATATGAAAAGCGATATAGATCCTCTGCTCAATCCTGCAACGAATGAGCCTGCAAAACAAAGCGAACTCGAAGCGGTTTTCAACAGAGAATGTTCCGCACAGGAGTTGGACTCGACAAATGCGTATATGGAGATTCCCGAACCGGTCAGGGATTTTTATAAGATGTATCGCCCCTCGCCGCTGGTGCGTGCGTATTGTCTTGAAAAGTTGCTGGATACGCCGGCAAGGATATATTACAAATTCGAAGGTAACAACACAAGCGGCTCGCACAAACTCAACAGCGCAATCGCACAGGCGTATTATGCAAAGGAACAGGGTCTGAAAGGACTGACAACCGAAACGGGTGCGGGACAATGGGGAACCGCGCTCTCCATGGCGTGCAAATATTTCGGGCTGGAGCTGACGGTGTATATGGTAAGATGTTCTTTTGAACAAAAACCGCAAAGAAAAACTCTCATGGGAGTGTACGGGGCAAACGTCATACCTTCGCCGTCGGACACAACGGAAGTGGGAAGAAGGATGCTTGCAAGCGGTGTAAACGCCAACGGCAGTTTGGGAACGGCGATAAGCGAAGCCGTTGAAGTCGCCTATCGTTCGGGCGGAGAAAGAAAGTACGCGCTCGGAAGCGTGCTTAACCAAGTCGTTTTGCACCAGTCTATCATCGGACTGGAAAGCAAAATCGCAATGGAAAAAATCGACGAATACCCCGACGTAGTTATCGGTTGCGCAGGCGGCGGCAGCAATCTCGGCGGACTTATGTCGGCATTTATGCGCGACAAACTGAGAGGGAAGAGCAACCCCGAATTCATTGCCGTCGAGCCGTCCGCTTGTCCGAGCCTTACAAAAGGCGAGTATCGCTATGATTTTTGCGATACGGGCAAGGTTACTCCTCTTGCAAAAATGTACACGTTGGGGTGCGACTCCATCCCTGCGCCGTCACATGCAGGAGGGCTGCGTTATCACGGTATGAGTCCGATAATAAGCAAACTTTATCATGACGGATACATAGACAGGGCAGTTGCCGTTCGTCAACAAGACGTTTTCGAAAGCGCGATAGCGTTTGCGGGGGTTGAGGGAATTTTGCCCGCTCCCGAATCCGCACATGCCATAAAGGTCGCAATGGACGAAGCTGTCAGATGCAAACGGACAGGCGAGGCAAAAACAATCCTTTTCGGGCTTACCGGAACGGGATACTTTGATTTGTATGCCTATGAAAAAGCAATGAAAGGAGGGTTGCCCGATTAATTTTTTTTGCAATAAAATCAATTCGGTTTAATGAGATTTTAATAGTTATTCCGTAACATTTAAGCATACTAACTCAAAAGGCACGGCGTCGGGAAGAGCAAAATATCTTTGTTGCATTGACTTTTTCGCATTTAATTCTTATAATATGTAGAACATAATATATGATTATTGCGGAATCGTCGCCTTGCGCCGATTTCAGGAGGATAGATGAAACCAACCACAAGACGCACACTCATCATTGTAGGCGTGATACTTCTCGTCATCATTGCGTTTGTCATCGCATACGAGCTTACAAGGCCCACGGAGATTGTCTATCAAGGCAGTGACGACAGCTTTATCGGCATGCTTAAAAGAGGCGAGATTCAATCCATTTATATCGAGGGCAATTACACCGCAAAGATTCAGAAGAAAGGGGACAAAGGCTATTCTTACTTTGTCAACACGCAAGGCAGGGTGGCTTTTTCCGACGTGATAAAAGACTACACGGCGGCAGGGCTTCTTGACGGAGTCGTAGTCAGATACGACGATCCTTCAAGCGGTTCTCTGCTTTCAAGCATTCTCGTTCCGCTCATTCTTTACGCCGCTCTTTTCGGGATATTCATGGTGGTTTTGAAAAAGAGTGCCGGCGCACAAGGTCAAGCGCTCAACTTCGGCAAGACCAAAGCCAATCAGGTGCGCGACATCAAGGTCAGATTCAACGACGTTGCAGGTGCAGAGGAAGAAAAGCAGGAACTTCAGGAGATTGTCGACTTTCTCAAACACCCCAAAAAGTATACGGATATCGGCGCGCGCATACCGCGCGGCGTTCTTCTCGTAGGACCTCCCGGCACGGGCAAAACGCTCTTTGCAAAGGCGGTTGCGGGCGAAGCAAACGTGCCGTTCTTCTCCATAAGCGGTTCGGACTTTGTCGAAATGTTCGTAGGCGTCGGCGCGTCGCGTGTGAGAGATTTGTTCGACCAGGCGCAAAAAAACATGCCGTGCATAATTTTCATTGACGAAATCGACGCTGTCGGCCGTCAAAGAGGCGCAGGTCTCGGCGGCGGAAACGACGAAAGAGAACAAACCCTCAATCAACTCCTCGTTCAGATGGACGGTTTCGAGGCAAGCAGTTCGATTATCGTCATGGCGGCTACAAACCGCGCGGACATTCTCGACCCCGCGCTCATGCGTCCGGGCAGATTCGACAGACAGATTTACGTCAACGTTCCCGACGTCAAAGGTAGAGAAGAAATATTCAAGGTTCACTCCCGCAACAAACCGCTTGCGTCCGACATCAACTTCAAGTCGCTTGCAAGACTTACTCCGGGCTTTACGGGAGCGGACATCGAAAACATACTCAACGAATCCGCAATTTTGGCGGCAAGAGCGGACAGAAAGCTCATCACAATGAAGGACATCAGCGAAGCCGTCAACAAGGTTATGGCAGGTCCTGCAAAGAAATCGAGGCTTATCACCGAGTTCGACAAGCGCATCACGGCATATCACGAGAGCGGACACGCAATCGTGGCAAAGCTCATGAAACATTGCGACGACGTGCATGAGGTCAGCATAATCCCTCGCGGCATGGCGGCAGGCTACACCATCACTCTTCCCGAAAACGACGACAACCATATGACAAAGGGCAAACTTCTCGACAGCATCGCAATGATGCTTGGCGGAAGAGCGGCGGAAGAAATCGTTATACAGGATATCTCGACGGGCGCGTCCAACGACATTCAGAGAGCCACGCAACTTGCAAGAAAAATGGTCACCGAGTGGGGTATGTCCGAATCGATCGGCAACATGTATCTCGGCTCGAGCGAAGAAGTGTTCCTCGGCAGAGATTATCAGACGCACCTCAATTACAGCGAAGAAGTTGCGGCAAAGATCGACGAGGAAGTCAAAACGATAATCGATGCGCAATATCAGGTTGCGTTGAATATACTGAAAGCAAATCGCCCGATCATGGACGCAATGGTCAAAGCTCTTTATGAGAAAGAAACCATCTATGAGGATGAAATCAACGCATTGTTCGGAGAGGAATCTGATGGCGAAAGTTTGTTCTCCTCAAAGATAAACAGACCCGAAGCGGAAAGCGGCACTTCTCAATCCGAGCAAAAAACCGCGTCTCGGAAAGACGACAAAATCGGCGAATAATAACAAGGAATTCAAATGAAAATTTCCGAGGCAAAAAAGCGCGATTTGCAAGTCATTATGCAAAAAGATCCCGCCGCCACAAGCAGCAGGATTGTAAGACATACGTACACAGGGTATAAAGCCCTGTGTGCTTATCGTTATGCGCACAAATTGTGGCAAAAGGGTATGAAATCGCTTGCTCTTTACATAGCCTATCGGGCAAAAGAAAAGACGGGTATTGACATCCACCCCGCCGCAACGATAGGCAACGGACTATTCATCGATCACGGCGTCGGGCTTGTCATAGGCGAAACAGCCGAGATAGGGGACAACTGCGTGCTTTACCAAGGGGTAACTCTCGGCGGCACGGGCAAGGAATCGGGCAAACGGCATCCCACCCTCGAAGAAGGCGTTATGGTGTCGGCAGGCGCAAAGGTGCTCGGACCCGTGCGCATCGGAGCGCATAGCAAAATCGGCGCGGGCAGTGTGGTTCTCAAAGACGTTCCTCCCTATTCGACGGTTGTGGGCGTCCCCGGCAGAGTGGTCAAGCAAGACGGAAAGAGGATTGCGGATATGGATCAGATTTTGCTTCCCGATCCGATTATGGAAGAGTTTATGCGGCTCAACAAGCGCGTTTTCGAGCTTGAAAAAGCATTGAACGTTCACTCTTGCAGATATTCTATAACCGTGGACGAGGACAACGTGCTTCCCGCAGAAGTCGAAGAAATCGAGGCGCAATTCGAACAAAACAAATCTCAAGCGGACAAACCGCAAGAATAAAAGAGGACGAAGTCCCATATGAAAATTTACAATACGCTCACAAGAAAAAAAGAAGAGTTTGTGCCTATTCACGAGGGACAGGTCAACATGTATGCGTGCGGAATCACGGTTTCGGGCGAAGCGCATATAGGTCACGCATATCAGGCGCTCATTTATGACATTATCCGCAAATACTTTGAAAAGCTCGGCTACAAGGTCAATTATGCGCGCAACTATACGGATGTTGACGACAAAATCATTGCAAAGTCAAAGGAAACGGGGATTCCTCCTCTCGAGTATGCAAGCATGATGATTGACAAAATCGACAAGCTCATGCGCAAATTCGAGGTCGACGATCCCACCATCTGGCTCAAAGCAACATGCAATATCGACAATATCATAGATTTTGTTTCAAAGCTCATTGAAAAAGGGCACGCTTACGCAACCGACAGAGGCGACGTGTATTTTTCCGTCGAGAGTTTCCCCGGTTACGGCAAACTCAGCGGAAGAAGACTCGAGGACGCCTATGAGAGCGTGCGTATAGAGAATGAAGAAAACAAGCGAAATCCGCTTGATTTTGCGCTTTGGAAATCCGCAAAAGAAGGCGAGATTTATTGGGATTCTCCGTGGGGCAAAGGCAGACCGGGCTGGCATATCGAATGTTCGGCAATGAACAGAGCCGCGTTCGGAGACCAAATCGACGTTCACGGCGGCGGAAGAGATTTGATTTTCCCTCACCACGAAAACGAGATTGCTCAAACCGAGGCACTAACGGGCAAGCAGTTTGCAAAATACTGGATTCACAACGGACTCATTAAGGTGAACGGACAAAAAATGAGTAAGTCGCTCGGCAACAGTTTGCTCCTTTCGGACTTGCTTGACGAGTATAAGCCCGACACCATAAAATACGCGCTTTTGCAAACAAATTACAGGGGCGACATCAACATCACAAGCGAACTGTTCCCCGAAGCCGACAAACATATGTACGAGTTTTACAAAACGCTTGCGGCGGTGAAGGAAAGCGGACTTGAAAGCGACAAACAAAGCAAGTGGATTGACGAAGGATTCAATCGCGCGATGGACGACGATTTCAACACGGCAAAAGCCCTTGCGGATTTGTTTGGCATTTTCAAGGGAATAAGAGCAAAACTCAGAGCGGGCGATTCGGATGCCGTCGCGGATGCAAGACAGGTTGTAAGAACCTACAATTTGCTTGGTCTTTTCAAGTGCGAACCAAGCGATTTCGTTGCCTATTACGAGCAAAAACAAAAGGCAAAAGAAAACGCGATTCCCAAAGAAGTGCTTGACCTTATAGAACAAAGAAAACTTGCAAAAGCCAACAAAGACTGGGCAAGCGCAGACGCTTTAAGAGCCAGAATAAACGAGTTGGGCTATGTCGTAAAAGACACCAAGGACGGCTCGTTTGCAGAAAAAACAGAATAAGAAATAATACAAAAACATGGTTTTATATGTGCAAAACGGCACAATAAAAACCTTGTTTTGCATTTTGAAAAGCAAAATCTTTTTGACGGAGAAAACATATGAAACGTCGTATATTCACACCTCTTGACAATATAGCAAAAAGAGATATTTTCGACGCAAAATACGCACAGCTCGAAAAAAGAAGAGAAGCCCTCGACAAACAAATAAGACGCGAGGAGAGAGAGGCAAAAATCGTACTCGCAAAAGAAAACGTCGTCGAGTTTACAAACAAAGCAAAAAAGTACGCAAAAAAGCAAGCGAAAAAAGCGGCGTATGACGCAAAATATCTTTACGTTGCCGGCGGACATGCGAAAAACGAATTTCTGGGTTGGCTCACCATATTCAGTTTCCGTCGCTCCCACAAAGTAAAAACGACAAGATTTGTAAGATATGACGATAGCGACAAACGTTTATATCTCGATTTTTACGAGCAAAAAAACAGAGACAGAAACAAGAAGGCAAGGGTTTTCGTTTATATCCACGGAGGCGGATGGATAGGAGGTTTGCCCGAAACGAGAGAGGCATACACCACCAGACTTTGCGAAAAAACTGGCTATTTCGTGGCGAGTTTGTATTATGGCGACGCGCCCTTTTACGGACATCCCGAGATGATCCAAAATGTGTATAAAGCGTTTGCCTGGCTCAAAGAACACGCAGACGAATACAACATCGATATGGATCACATCTTTGTGGGCGGAGAGAGTGCGGGCGCGCATCTTAGCAGTATGGCGGGCGCGATAAGCACAAATCCCGAATATGCCGCGCATTTCAATCTCGACGAGAGGTCAAAAGACCAAAAAATCTCCGCTCTTATGCTGAATTGCGGCGTGTACGATTTTCCAAAAGCAGTGCATACGGGCTTCAAGAATATAGGCATATATACGCAATCCTATTGCAAGGGTACGCCCGTTGAGGAGTGCGGCGAGGAGCTGCAAAAAGAAGTTTCGCCAATCAACTGGGTGACAAAAGATTTTCCGCCAACGTTTTGCATCTCCGCCGAAAACGACAAACTTGCCGTGCTGACGTTCGATCTTGTCAAAAAGTTTCAGCAGCTGAATGTGCCGTATGAGCATTATCACGGAGAGGGAAAATGGGCTGTGCATGCGTTTGCGGTTGCGCAGTTTCTCAAAATTTCGAAAGAGGCGATGGAGCGCACCGTCGCATTTCTCAATTATTTCGAGATAGAGTGACAAACAAAGCAAATAAAGCGACAAAATCGCAATTTTCCAATGCTTCCTCACAGGTAGCGGAATATTAAAAAAAGAAAAAAGCACGACAAATCGTGCTTTTTTCATATGTTTTCAAATGAGATGTTTATAAAAAGTTTACATTTTGCCGGTGCTGCCGAATCCGCCTTGTCCGCGCACGGAGTCGCTCAAATCGCCGACTTCTTCAAAATCTGCGACATAGCAGGGAGCAATCACAAGTTGAGCGATGCGTTCTTTGTCGGCAACGGTTTGCGCCTCGTTTGAATGGTTGTGCAAAGACACGATGATTTCGCCGCGGTAGTCACAGTCGATGACGCCCACTTTGTTTGCCGGCGCAAGCGAGCGTTTGGAGGCAAGACCGCTTCTTGCATACACAAGTCCCACAAGACCGTCGGGAATCTCGATTGCGATGCCAGTGTGGACAAACACCGTTTGGTGCGGTTCGACCACAATGTCTTTGCCCTCGCAGGCGTACAAATCCGCCCCCGCGGAAAACTGTGTGCCGTACTTTGGCACGATTGCGTTCTCATTCAATTTTTTCAGTTTTACGGATACGTGTTGCATAATTCCTCTGAAAGTTTTATGTGCTTTGGATTATGTTTTGATTGTAAACAAAACGGACGAATTTGTAAAGAAAGAAAAGGTAAAACGGAATTAATAAAATTATGAAATAATACGACAGCATTGAGATGAAGAGCGCGAAAAAGCCCCTTGACCGACAACCCTAATTTACTAAACGTAAATGAGTTGGAGGGCAAGGGGCTTTGACAATGCTATTTGCTCAATGCTGTCGTATTATTCCCATTCGATTGTCGCCGGTGGTTTGCCTGTAACATCATAGCACACTCTGCTTATGCCCTTGACTTCATTGACTATACGCGACGCCATTCTGGTGAGCAAGTCATACGGGAGGCGAGTGTACTCCGCAGTCATAAAGTCGGAGGTTGAAACCGCTCTTATGACGACCACATAGCCGTAATTGCGGTAGTCGCCTATGACGCCGACCGATTTGGTGTCCGTGATGACGGCAAAATACTGGTCGGATTTTATTCCGCTTGCGGCGATTTCTTCACGCACGATTGCGTCGGCGTCGCGCAAGACGTCGAGTTTCTCTTTGGTGATTTCGCCGATTGTGCGGATTGCAAGTCCCGGGCCGGGGAAGGGTTGACGATTGACAAGATAGTCGGGAAGGCCGAGCTTTTTGCCGATTATTCGCACTTCGTCTTTGAAAAGTCCGCGCAAGGGCTCGACAAGACCGATGAAGGGCATATCCTTGGGCAAGCCGCCGACGTTGTGATGGCTCTTGATGTGTGCCGAATTGTTTGCTCCCGATTCGATGACGTCGGGATAAATTGTGCCTTGGGCGAGGAAGTCGTATCCTTTGTGTGCGCTAGACACCTCTGCAAACGTCCTGACAAATTCTTCGCCGATAATCTTTCTCTTGCGTTCGGGATCGGTTACGCCCGCGATTTTGGAGAGGAACTTTTCGCTTGCGTCCACAACTTCGAGCTTGAGAGGCATATTTGCAAACGCTTCTTTGATTTGTTTTGTTTCGTCTTTGCGCATAAAGCCGTGATCGACATACACGCAAAGGAGTTGGTCGGGGATAGCCTGGCTGATAAGCGCGGCAACAACCGAACTGTCAACGCCGCCCGAAAGACCGAGGAGAACTTTTTTGTCGCCCACTTGCTCGCGAATGAGTTTGATTTGCGTGTCGATGTAGTCGTCAAGCGAGTAATCGCGCGTTGCGCCGCATACGTTTATTACAAAATTTTCAAGCACTTTATCGCCGTTTATCGAGCGTTCGACTTCGGGGTGGAATTGCACTCCGAAAAGACGTTTTTTCTCGTTTGCGATTGCCGCGCACGGACAATCCGACGTGGTTGCGACAACATTGAAACCTTCCGGAACTACCGCAACATAGTCGGTGTGACTCATGAGCATTTCTTCCTCTTTTCCGAGTCCGTCGAAGATGGCTGAATCGCCGATGAAAACCTTTGTTTGACCGTACTCGCGCACAGTGCCTTCCTTCACAAGTCCTCCAAAGAAGTGAGCCATGTATTGCATGCCGTAGCATATGCCCAAAATCGGCACTCCGAGGTCAAACACCGCCTTTGAACAACGCGGCGAATTTTCAAGATATACACTGTTCGGACCGCCGGTAAATATGATGCCGATAGGGTTGATTTCTTTGAGTTTTTCATCCGAAATACAGGACGGCTCGACGACGGAATATACACCCATTCTGCGCACCGAACGCGCTATAAGTTCCTTATATTGTCCGCCGAAATCCAAAACGAGAATTGTTTGATTTTTCATATGTTCTCCTAAAAAGGTTTGTTCGATATATATATACAAAAGTTGAGATAATGTATATAAACGATTATATCTAATTCTTTGTCCAAAGAAAAGCGGATTGCAAAACAAAATAGAATTAAAACGCAAATTCGGCACGATTGACTTTCCCCGACGTTGACAGAATATCCCGATGAGTGTAAAATATATGCAATCCGTTTTATCTTTTTTTGATATATGAGGGGGTAAGTTATGAAAAAGCAAATTAGAGTTGCGTTTTGTGCGATTTTGGTTTTATTTATTTTGGCGGTGCTGTTTGTTGCCTGCGATAATGGCAAATCGGAAGGAGCGGTGGAAAAAGCGCGCGGGATTGCGCATAAATCCGAATATTACGTCGCACTCAACAAGAGCGAAAAGACAGATTTTGACGCAAAACTGAACGATATTATCGAGAGCGAATATTTCAA
Organism: uncultured Clostridia bacterium; assembly: GCA_934233745.1. Lineage (GTDB taxonomy): Bacteria > Bacillota > Clostridia > Christensenellales > CAG-917 > CAG-475. Next base: position 146,535 of record CAKQGN010000003.1, on the reverse strand, counting down.
AAACCTTGACGAAAACGGGCAAACCGAACTTGTCGGAAAATTTGTTGAATCAGAGAAAACGATAAAGGAAATCGCAAACGACCCGAAAGATAAAAACCCCGAAGATTTGGACGAAACAACCGCCACACAACAAGAAATAAAGTACTGGGAAATTGTAAAGACCGTAAAAGAAGCAACAGAGAACAATCTAACTTTCAAAATTGAAAACCCCAATACCGTTATCAGACGAATCAATGGCTTATATGTGTATCAGGGTGGTTTTTATTTTAACGCGGACATTATCATAGAAGAGGTTATTGACGGAAAACCCTTTTTTTCACAGCAAAATGTTTTTTGCCGTTCAAACGAGATAGCCACAGGGGAAGAAGAATATGACGAACTTATACAATTAATATCTATAAAAAACTCGATTTATCAGATAGATAAGATTTGCATAAACAGAAACTCGGAAGAACAAAAAAAGTATTTTGAGGAAAACAAATATCAGATTGTTGATTGGTTCAAGTATTTAGAAGAACACGATTACAGACTAACAATAGAAGAATCTTGGCAAATAGAAGGACGAGTCGAATATCCAGAATTTATTATTAAGGCAACAAAAGATGATTTATTAGATTATTATATGGTAACTTACGGGTCTTCTTTAAGCAAATATCGCACGCCGGACATCTATAAAATATGCCCTGAATTTTGGGCGCAACTCGAAATAGAAAGAGCCAAAAACAACAACTAATACACAACAACAAATTGATTTGTGCAACATAAGTGTTGACACAATCGGCAGTTCATATTGACAAAAAGAGCGTATAAAACGCTCTTTTTGTCAACAAGGCATCGTTTTTCAATGCCGTTGCTCTTTTGCGGCTTTGACGAATGCACTGAAAATCGGGTTGGCGACTTCGGGACGAGAAGTAAACTCGGGGTGGAACTGTACCCCAACAAAGAAGGGGTGGTCTTTTACTTCCACCGTTTCGACAATATGTCCGTCGGGGGATTTGCCGCTTATCACAAGTCCGCCCTTTTCAAACGCTTCGAGATAGTCGGAGTTGAACTCGTATCTGTGGCGGTGACGCTCTTCGATGACGTCTTGGTTTGCATACGCCTCTTTGATTTTCGTGCCGTCTTTGAGGGCGCAAGGATATGCGCCGAGTCGCATCGTGCCGCCGATTTTTTTGCCCTTTTTGTCGGGAAGTATGTCGATGACATGGCTGCCGCTTTCGGAAAATTCGCCGCTTGTGGCGTCTTTTATTCCGAGTATGTCGCGGGCGTATTCTATGACGGTGACTTGCATGCCGAGGCAGATGCCGAGGTAGGGAATTTTGTTTTCTCGTGCGTATTTGCAGGTTACTATCATGCCCTCCACACCTCTTGTGCCAAAACCGCCGGGGATTATAATGCCGTCCGCGTCTTTGAGTTTTTCGGCAACGTTGGTTTCGGTCACGGTTTCGCTGTCCACCCATTTGAGTTCTATTCCTGTCTTGTTTGCGCCGCCTGCGTGTTTGATTGCTTCCACAAGCGAAATGTAAGAATCTCGCAACGATACGTATTTGCCCACGATTGCGATTTTGGTTTTTACGGATTTGATTTTGAGATCCGCGACTTTCTTTTTCCAATCGGACAGATCGCATCTTCCGCTCAGGGAGAGGGCTTTGCTTATGGCTTTATAAAGTCCGTTGCGATAGAGCATGACAGGTGCGTCGTAGAGGCACTTGACGGTGGTGCTCGGAACAACGGCGTCCTCGTCGATCGAGCAGAAAAGCGAGATTTTTTTGATGATTTCCTCGGGAGGATTTTTGTCCGAGCGAGTCACAACAACGTCGGGGAAGATCCCGAAACGTTGAAGTTCGCGCACGGAGTGTTGCACGGGTTTGGACTTGAATTCGTCCGAGCAAGACATATATAGAAGAAGACACACATGCACGAACGCGCAATTTTCTCTTCCGACGTCGAGGCTGAATTGTCGCAATGCTTCGAGGTAGGGCTGGCTTTCGATGTCGCCCACCGTGCCGCCGATTTCGGTGATGAGAATATCCGCACCCGACTCTTGTGCCGTATCGAGAATGTGTTTTTTTATCTCATTGGTGACGTGGGGTATGATTTGCACGGTTTTGCCGCCGTATTCGCCGTTGCGTTCTTTGTTGAGAACGGTCTGGAAGATTTTTCCGCTAGTCAAAGTGGAGCTTTTTGTGAGGTTTTCGTTGATAAATCTTTCATAATGCCCCAAATCGAGATCGGTTTCGGCACCGTCCTCGGTTACAAAAACTTCGCCGTGTTGAGTGGGGTTGAGAGTGCCGGGGTCTATGTTCATGTAAGGATCGAATTTTTCGATATACACGCTGTATCCTGCGGATTTCAACAGTCTTCCCAAAGACGCCGCCACGATACCTTTGCCGAGCCCCGATACGACTCCGCCCGTTACGAAAATGTACTTGCTCATATGTGCCTCCGATGGTGTTTTCTTGTCGATTTTGTGTGTTTTTTGCGGTTTTTGCCCTCGTTTTTGCCTCAAAAAAACAAAAAAAAGGCGTTTTTTTTTAGCGACTTTAGTCTGCCAAAAAGAAAAACGCCTTTTCAGGTCCTTTTTATACGATTGCAAAAGCAATGATTTTTGTTGCAAAAAGCCGAGAGGTTTTTTGCGGTTTCTTTTTCAAAAAACAGTTGTTATGATATCATATTCTTCTCGGTTGTCAATGATTTTTTCAAATGTTTTTCAAAAAATTTTTTCAATCCGTTCGCGCCTTTTTGCATGCTCGTTTCATATGCGCGTGCGCAAGGGCGCACTCGTGTGTATTTATTGATACACGCGTTGAACTACACGCGTTGAACCGCTTTACAAAAAGCTACAAAATAATCTCCGATTGTTCCGATTGGGGTATTGACACTCTGTTTTGAAAAAGGTATAATTTGAGTATCCTAAAAAATCCATAAAGGAGAAAATTTATGAAAAAAGTAGTAGCATTCATACTTTGTATGGCACTTGTTATCACTTGCGTGGCATGCTTTGCAGCTTGCAATCCCAAAGATGATGATTTCACAGTCAATCAATATGATTATGATGCAATTAGCGATACATGCACATCTGCTGATGGCAAATACGAAATTGCATTCGTTACCGACGTCGGTCAATTGAAAGACAAGTCATTTAACCAAGGAACTTGGGAAGGACTCAAGAGATACGCTCACGAGAACAAAAAAACATACAAGTATTATCAGCCCGCAAATGGCGACCAAGCAACCGATGCCGACAGATACAACGCAATGAAGGCTGCTGTCGATAATGGAGCTAAAATAGTTGTTTGTGCAGGTTTCTTGCAAGAAAAAGCGCTTAAACAAGCCGCAACAGAATTTAATACAACAAAGTTTGTCTTTATCGATGGTTATCCAATAGGCTGTGACAATGTTGCACCTATCAGCTATCAAGAAGAACAATCCGGTTATCTTGCCGGTTATGCAGCGGTTATGGAAGGCTACACAAAACTCGGTTTCGCCGGCGGTGGCGGCGGTGCAAACCCGGCATGCTGCAGATTCGGTTATGGCTTTTTGCAAGGAGCAGAAGCGGCAGCGGCAGTCAAGAACGTAAAGGTTTCTGTAAAATATAGCTGGCTGTATGGTGGAGCGTTTGGTCCTTCTACCGAGTTGCAAACCATGTTGAGCGGTTGGTATTCTACCGGCACAGAAGTAATTTTCTGCTGCGGAGGCACGATGTGCAAGTCTGCATTTGCTGCTGCATCGGCAAACCAAGGCAAGGTTATCGGCGTTGACGTTGACCAGTCTGCCGAGTCATCAACCGTTATTACATCCGCAATGAAAGGACTTCGCGAAGCAGTTATGATTGCTCTTGGAAAATTCTACAATGACAAATTTGGCGAACTCGCAGGTGTTGCTACTGTGCTTGGTGCAAAAGATGATGCGGTAGGTCTTCCCACTGCAACATGGAAACTCAAAAACTTCACACTCAAAGAGTATACAGAACTTTTTGAAAAGATGAAGAACGGCGAGATTAAAGTTGATAATAACACGGACAACTATAACAAAGCCTACACACATGTGACACTTGAAGAAGTAAAATAATCAAAAAAGCACATAAAAAAAGAAGGCATTTGCCTTCTTTTTTTATGTGCTTTTTTGAGAAAATATTGGTGGCAAAAAAAAGATTTTTATCACTCTTGATATTGAACTTGATATATAGTATAATTTTTATATATTCAAAAGCAAATCTCAATACGCGATCTTGGCTTGTTGCGTTATAAGGGGGTTTCTTTTAAAAAGGGAAAAATATGGCAAAACGAAAAAAAACCGAAAACAAGGCAGTCGTTCAGGATGATACGACAACCGAAGCAATGGTTGCCACAAATCCGGAAGATGAGATGACAACCGATGTTTCGCAAATCGTACAAAATGAGGATTTAACCCGACACGATGAGCAGAACGATTATGTCATTGAAATGCGACATATCACAAAGGAGTTTCCGGGGATTATCGCCAACGACGACATCACGTTGCAGCTCAGACGTGGCGAAATTCATGCGCTTCTCGGCGAAAACGGCGCAGGCAAGTCCACTCTTATGTCTGTTCTTTTCGGACTTTATCAACCCGAAAAGGGCGAGATTTTGAAGGATGGCAAAGTTGTCAAAATCAACAGCCCGAACGACGCAACCGCACTCGGCATAGGAATGGTGCATCAGCACTTCAAACTCGTTGAGGTGTTCAGCGTGCTTGACAACATTATCCTTGGAGCAGAACCGAACAAAGCGGGATTCCTCACAAAAAAAGAGGCGCGGCAAAAAGTTGTAGATTTGAGCGAGAAGTACGGACTAAAAATCGATCCTGACGCAATCATCGAAGATATAACAGTTGGTATGCAACAGCGCACCGAGATTCTCAAAATGCTATATCGCGACAACGAAATTCTCATTTTTGACGAGCCGACCGCCGTTTTGACTCCCCAAGAGATTGACGAACTTATGCATATTATGCGCAATCTTGCGGCGGAAGGGAAATCTATTCTTTTCATTACCCACAAACTCAACGAGATTATGGCTGTTGCAGATCGTTGCACAATTTTGCGCAAAGGGAAGTATATTGCAACAGTTGATACAAAAAATGTCACAAAAGAAGATTTGTCAACCATGATGGTTGGGCGTCCAGTGCAACTGCAAGTCAATAAAAAAGATGCCGAACCACAAGAGGTGATCCTCAAAGTGGAAGATTTATGTGTTGAGGGTAGATCCCATAAAAAACTTGCAGTCAAAGATGTTTCGTTTGAAGTTCGAGCAGGAGAAATCGTTTGTATAGCAGGTATCGACGGAAACGGGCAAACCGAACTTGTGTACGGGCTTACCGGTCTTGAAAAGCTTGCGCCAAATGTTGATGAAACCGAAGAAAAAACCATAGATGTCCCTGTTTGGACAAAGCTTAAAGATGTTGAAAAACAAGAAAGAGCAAAATTGTTTTTCAAACAAGTCGGTGAGTTTATAAAATATTTTTTCATCAAATGCGGTTTAAAAATTTGGAACGCAATAAAAAAATTTGGCGAAAGCATCGCATCCAAGAGCACTGCACTTTGGAATAAACTTGTGTTCGCGTTTGACAAAAACAAGAGAGAAAAAATCGATATCAATGCGGATGTAAAAGGCAGAGTATATTTTTGTGGACAAGACATAACAAAAGCATCGATTGAAAAGAGAAATAAAGGCGGTGTAAGCCACATCCCAGAAGACAGACACAAACACGGACTTGTGCTTGACTATACGCTTGAACAAAATATGGTGCTTCAACGTTATAAAGAGAGAGAATTTCAGAACGTTGGTTTTATTAGATTCAAGCAGGTGCGCAATTATGCAAATTCTTTGATAGAACAGTACGATGTCAGAAGCGGACAAGGTCCTATCACAAAAGCGCGTAGCATGTCGGGCGGAAACCAACAAAAAGCAATCGTTGCAAGAGAACTCGACAGACCGCACAAATTGCTCGTTGCCGTACAGCCCACAAGAGGTTTGGACGTCGGCGCAATAGAGTATATCCATTCGCAAATCGTCAAAGACAGAGATGAAGGAGCAGGCGTGTTGCTCGTATCCTTGGAGCTTGACGAGGTTATGAATCTCAGCGACAGGATTCTCGTTATGTACGAGGGCGAAATCGTCGGCGAACTAGATCCCAAAAAGACGACGGTGCAAGAGCTTGGCTTGTATATGGCAGGCGCAAAGAGACAAACACAAGAAGAAATGAAAACCGTTGATGATATGGTTAATCAAGATAAGGATAAGGAGAAAACCGATGAAAACAAATAAAGTTGCAGAGTGGTTTCGTTCAGTTTTTAAAGGTACAGAAAATGAGCCTGCGAAATTGTTGACCGCAATGAAGAAGAATTCGGTGTCATCAGTTTTATCCTCTATTATATCAATTCTCATTGGTATGGTAGTTGGAAGTATTGTTATCTTGATAATTTCGGTTGCAACTGACAATATTCCGATTTCACAAGCAGGTGATGCAATAAAAATAGTATTTTTTGGGTTGTTTTCCACAACACGTGATGCCAACGGGGTTTTACAGTTTGGATTTAATCCTGTCAACTTTGGAGATATGTTGTTTAGGGCAACGCCTCTAATTATGACAGGTCTTTCCGTTGCAATAGCGTTTAAAACCGGTTTGTTCAATATCGGCGCACCTGGGCAATATCTTATGTCGACGTATGTAACATTATCAATTGCATTGTCGATTCCTACAAGTGTTTGCCCTGCATGGATAGTATGGATTGTCGCATTTATAGGAGGAATGGCTGCGGGATTTGTTTGGGGTGCAATTCCCGGCCTTTTAAAATCTTTGCTAAACATAAATGAAGTTATCACGTGTATCATGACCAATTGGATTGCGGCATATTTGGTGACATGGTTTTTTGATATTAGCAATCTAAAAAATGCAAATGAAGCCGGTAAAATCGGATATATTATGCCAACGTCAAAAAACGGTGTAGTAACCCCGAAACTAGGACTTGATAAAATTTTCCCGGGATCACAGGTCGATATGGGAATTTTGATTGCCATTATTATTGCAATTATTGTTTATGTTGTTTTGACAAAAACAACATTTGGCTACGAATTGAAAGCTTGCGGAGCAAATAGACATGCAGCAAAATATGCGGGGATCAAAGATAAAAGAAATATTGTGTTATCGATGGCTATCGCAGGGTCTCTTGCGGGTGGAGCAGCTGCACTTTATTGGCTTTCAGGGCATACGGAGTTTTATTGGAACACATCTCAATCGTTGCCGGCAGTGGGATTTAATGGTATTCCTGTCTCTCTGCTTGCGGCAAACAACCCCATTGGCGTTATACTAACAGGTATATTTATGTCGATGCTCAACATCTCGGGCATACAGATACGAAATCTCACGGGATATAACGAATATGTTACGGATATTATCATTGCTATAATAGTATACCTAAGCTCGTTCTCGTTGATTATTAAAACCTGGATAACAGGTGGCTCGCGGAAAAAACAAAAGAGAGTTGAGCCGAGCATTGTTTTAAAAGATGATACAAATCCAATAGAGGTTGATTTTTCGGCTGCAAGCGATACAAAAACCGAGAACGAAGAGATACCGTATGATAGTTTGCAAGGGTCTTCCGTTGCAGATTATCCAGATGAAAAAGAGTCATTGGAAGAAGAATCAAAGGAGGAAAAATAATGTCGTTTCTTATTCAACAAACATTAATGTTTGCAATTCCCCTTATGATAGTTGCTTTGGCAGGTGTGTTTGCCGAAAGAAGCGGTATTATAAACCTTGCGCTTGAAGGTATTATGATTATCGGTGCATTTGTCGGCGTGTTATTTGTCCGAGAAATGCAAGCGGCTCGGGTTTTTTCAATTGAGAATGCACAGCTTTTGCTGGTTTTGGCAATGTTGTTATCCGCTGTAGTCGGCGCAGTGTTTTCATTGCTGTTGTCTTTTGCCGCGGTAAATTTAAAAGCAGATCAAACGATCGGTGGTACTGCTCTTAACATGTTGGCACCTGCGCTTGTTTTGTTCTTGATAAGAATTTTGGCAAATCAAAACACACTAGATATGGCGCGGGGTGATGCAGCAGAATGGTTTATGTTATTTAAAACCGATTTCGGTTTTGAGAAAACACAGAAATTGAGTGTTATAGGAGAAGTTTTATTCAATAAAGTCTATATTTCATCTTATATTTGTATTGGGATATTTGTAATTTTATCCATAATACTGTATACTACGAAATTTGGTTTGCGTTTGCGTTCATGCGGAGAGAATCCACAAGCAGCAGCCTCACTTGGTATCAATGTTTATGCCATGAGATATGCAGGAACGACAATATCAGGCGCATTGGCCGGATTGGGTGGTTTTGTTTACGCGCTAACAACATCGAACTGTTCTTCAACAGGCGAAGTTGCAGGATTTGGTTTTTTGGCTTTGGCAGTTATGATATTTGGAAATTGGAAGCCTTTGAATATCGCCGGATCAGCCTTGTTGTTTGGATTGTTTAAGTGTGTTGGCGCAGCATATGCTACATTAGATATAAACGGAGACGGCGTTTATTGGCTTGCTCAAATCGGAATTAGTTCTTATGTATACAGAATGTTGCCATATGTTGTTACGCTCATTGTTCTTGCTTTCACTTCTAAAAAGTCGCGAGCACCCAAAGCGGAGGGTATTCCGTACGACAAAGGAATGCGCTAATCTTTGAAAACAAAATACCGAAACAAATCCCGCCGCAATGCGACGGGATTTTTGTGTGAAAGAAAACAAAAAACCGCCTCTGACGAGGCGGAGTTTATCGTTTGTACCCATTTGTTATTTGACCAAATCGATAAGGGCGAGTGCACGTTTGAGTGCGAGTTTGCTGTTCACTTTGAATTGGAAAGGAACTTCCTCATACACTTTTTTATGTCCTGTTGAGGTGTGCGGAGTGCGACCGTCATTGAACTCTTCCGCGTCGGGATCGAGGGGAAGATTGATGCGCAAAGAAGTGCCGATGATGGTGATTTTTGCCACGATGTCGCCTTCGCGTCTATATGTATCGCATTGCTTGCTGATACGGCTCTTGATTTTCGGAGTGCCTTTTGCCGTTGCGGTGAGCGCGTCTTTGAGGATTTCGTAGCGTTCCTTGATGATGTCGTCGGCAAGAGCATATTTCTCTGCAAACGTGAGACTCTTGCGCGCGGCTTTCTTTGCCATAACCTTGTCGTAGTCAAACTTTTTGCCGAGAGAGGAGTGGAGTTCCGTCACATCTTCTTCAACGGGCGTTGAAACCGCAACAGGAGAGGGCTCTGCTGCCGTCGTGGCTTTTTGCTCGTTCATCTTTTCAAAAGCGGTTGCGCAGGGCAGGGCAATGCTCTTGTCGCAGAAAGCGCAATAGTCGTACGCACCGCACATATCGCGATGATTCATAACGCTGTCATTCCATTTTTGATCGTCAAGTTTTGCTTGCAAAGTGATTTTGTCCATGGTGCTATATGCTCCGTATACAGTATTTGTTGAAAATTTCAATGCGGTCAAACCGCGTTTATCCAACCTAATTGAGCATATTGTACACAAATAATTGAAATTTGGCAAACATTTTGGCATTCTATTGCGATATTTTTTTACAGTATTGTCAACAACCGCTTGACGCGCGCTTGCAATCCGTGTTTCTATCCGCATATAAATCGCATTTTCCGATTTCTAACCGCACAAAAATATGTTTTACCGCAAATGTCGCGCAATAACAAGTCGGCAAACATTTTGCAATCGTCATATGCAAGGAGAATGAAAAGCAATCCGCTTGTGTGCTTTGATTAAATACCGCAAATTTTAACGATTTTTCGAGATATTTTTCAATCCGCTTGTCAAAATCAAACTTTTGAGTTACAATACCTATGCTACAAAGAAAACACAAAACAAATCGGGGTATGGCGCAGTTTGGTAGCGCGCTTGACTGGGGGTCAAGAGGCCATGGGTTCAAGTCCCGTTACTCCGACCAAGAAACTATGCGAGTGCAAAGGCACTCGCATTTTTATATACAATCGCAACCTTTGCGAAGTAAGAACGGTTGAGATTGTATATAAAACGGCAGAGAAACTCTGCCGAGTTTCTTGAACTGGTATGAGCCAAAGGCGAAATACCACAGCTCACGCCTTGCGTGCCGAAGTTTGTGCCGTGGAACTAGCGAAGCGTATGTACCACAAATCAACAGAGATTCTTAACCGGGTATGAATGACAGTGGCTATAACAAATATTTTATTTCCTTTAGACTGAGAATTTTTAGTATTAAGTGATTTGAAAAACAAAACGTCCATTCAAATTGATTTTTATCAATCAATGTGTTATTATTGTCGTGCTAAAATGTCGGATTAGCTCAGTTGGATATGAGCGTGCGCCTCCTAAGCGCAAGGCCCCCGGTTCGAGCCCGGGATCCGACGCCATTTCCGTTGGGAATCGTATCTGTCGGTGCGATTCCTTTTATTTATGCCCAACATAAAAATAGCCGAGAGTTTCGGTCTTAAGCTTTTCGCCCCGGCGTGATAGCGCAGACCTTATGCAAACATAACGGCAACGCTACTGTTTTCTTATGTTGTGCGAGCATGACGGGATATGAAGCGCTGAAAAAAACAAAGAAGCCAAAGATACACATCGCGATTTCTTTGTCTATGTTTCATTTATTGTGTTATTTTTTTGTTTGTGATATTATATCGCTGAAAAAACATTTTGACAAAGAAACAGGCAAACGAGATAATGGAGATAACAGTTGAACAATTTGAAAAACTGAATAAGGAAGAAAGGGCGGTTTTTGACATTCGTCCCGCAACGGACAGGGAATACGGATTTATTCCCGATTCGGCGAGTGTCAACGAAGCTGATTTGAGGAAAAATCCGCCGAAAGATAAATCTCAAAAGATTGTCGTGTATTGTGCAAAGGGCATACTCAGCATCGACATTGCCGAATGGCTTTGCGAGCAGGGATACGAGGCTTATAGTTTGCAGGGCGGGTATTCGCAATATTTGCGTATGCAAATGCAAAAGCAAACGGACGATGATTTTTGCAAGCGCGTCGAGCAGAGTTTGACGGGCAAATTCAAAAAAGACATATTCGGGAAGTTTTACAAAGCAATCAAGGAATATAAACTCATTAACGATGGCGACAACATCGCCGTGTGCATATCGGGCGGAAAAGACTCCATGCTTATGGCAAAGCTGTTTCAAGAATACAAGCGTCACAGCAACTTGAATTTTGATGTCAGATATCTCGTTATGGACCCGGGATATGCCAAAGCCAACAGGGAAATCATCGAGGAAAACGCTCGCAGATTACATGTCCCTATCACCGTATTCGAAACGGATATTTTCGAGTCCGTTTACAATGTGGATAAGTCGCCGTGTTATCTTTGCGCGCGAATGAGAAGGGGTTATCTGTATAATTTTGCCAAGCAGCTCGGATGCAACAAGATTGCCCTCGGGCACCATTATGACGACGTTATCGAAACCATACTTATGGGTATGTTGCACGGCGCGCAGATTCAGACAATGATGCCGAAACTGCACAGCACAAATTTCGAGGGAATGGAACTTATCAGACCTCTTTATCTGATAAGGGAGGACGATATAAAAGCCTGGAGAGATTACAACGACTTGCATTTTATCCAATGTGCGTGCAAATTTACGGATACATGCACTTCGTGTAACAACGGGCAAAATCGCTCAAAAAGGCAGGAAACCAAGCTGCTTATAAGAGAGTTGAAAAAGAGCAACCCCGATGTTGAAAAGTGCATATTCAAAAGCGTCGAGAATGTGCAACTCAACACGGTCATTGCATACAAAAAAGACGGCATAAAACACAGCTTTCTTGATGAATACGATGACAATTGAACACCGCAACAAGCAGTTATCATATCAAAAACCGAGTATAAAAGTCGGTTTTGCAAAAAAACAACGGAGCATATCGAAAAAAGGGAATCGCATGCGATTCCCTTTTTCAATCAACGATTTTCAAATTCGGTTGTTTGCAAAACAAAAACCGATAGTGTCGAAGAGATTACAGCAGCAGAGTTTATCCTCACCCATGCCCATCATGCCGTCAACCATGCTTTTGGGGGTGGGGACAGCGCGTCTTTTGGGATCGATATACTTTGAATAGTCACCCATAATTTTCTCTCCTTATCAATAAAATATATCAATGCAATTGCATAAATATGTCGATGTAATTTGCAATAAACCGAGTTTATCGTATGTAATTTATATGATAAAATCGCGATTTTGATTTCTATCTCGTTTGTTCGTCGATCTTTTCGACGAAATTGCAAAGGACGGAGAACGTGTTTGCAAGACAATCTTTGTCAACGTCCTTGGCAACGTCGAGCCTTGTGTGATAATAGCGAGGCAGATCAAAATTCATCGCTGTTACGCACACGCTTTTGAAGCCGCCTTCGGTGTATGCCGCCGCATCGGTTGCTCCGAGAGCCACGCTGCCTTTTTTGCAGGGGATACCCTCGTCTTTGCATGCCGCGAGCCAGATTTCGGTTGCCTCTTTGTCGCATTGAACAAGTCCGTTCATGTCTTTGTGATTTACAAGCATATGGTCTTGCTCGCGCAAGGTGTCGAGGCAAAGTATTGTGGTGGGACAATCTTTGAAATCGTCTTTGTGTGCTTTCACCCATGCCTTTGCGCCTCTTAGGCCGGCTTCTTCGCCGCCTGCGCAAATGCATCCGACCTCGGTGTTTTCAAATTCGATACCGTTGTCTTTGAGCGCTTTGAGAAAACTTATTCCCATTGCGCAACCCGTGAGGTTGTCCGTTGCGCCGTCCGCAATCACTTTGGGGTTGAAGAGGAAATACATCAAAATCCAAAACGGCACAAATACGCCGCTCACACCCAAGGCGATAAGCAATCCCGAGTCGGTGACTTTTGAAAACATACCGCTTGTTACGCACGCGGCGATTGCCACTGCCGTGAAGTATAGAATACCGATGACGGAGATAAGAAAATGCGCGATAAACGCTTTTCCGCCCAGATAGTAATTTAGCGTCCATTCGTATGCCGCGTCCGCGTGTCCGCTGATGAGAACTCTGCGTTTGACCTCGCCTGTCGGCTTTTTGATTGCCATCATATTGAGCGATTCGCGTTTTGGAAAGAGCTTGTCCACGACTTTGCGGTAAAGCACGAATTCCAAAATCATGATTTCCATGCCGATTGCGATAAAAACGAGGGAGAGCATCGGCATAAAGAACGAGGCAACGAATGCGCCGAGAATAAGCGTAACGGTGATATAAATCCAACCCATAAACGCAAGCGGATGCGCATCGTATTTTTCGGTGGTTACACTGTCGGCATACGGCGCTACTTCCTGAGCCATATAACCGATGGCGTCTTTTTCGCCCTGGCTGCCGCAATCGCGTTTGCCGAAATTTGTCGTCACGTGCGAGATAAAGTCAAACATATAGTTTGCGCTTTGCTCTTTGTTTTGTTTGAGTTTTTCGAGTTTCATAGTTTTCCTCTTGTCGTATTGCGTTCTTCAAGCTAATTATAAAGTTATTCTATTAAGAAATCAATATACAAATGTATGATTTGCATCAATGTTATTTCGGATGGTTGCCGCTATTGCGCCGAAATCACTTCGCCGTACACTTTTGCGATGCGCTCTATCATTTCGGTGTGCATGAAAGTTTTGTGATAAACGATGGTTGTTTCGCGCGTCATGCTGAGATTTTCGATTGGCAAAGCGACAAGTTGTCCCTTGCGGATTTCCTTGTAACAAGTGCCTTTTGAGAGAATGGATACGCCCACGTCCTTTTTTACGAGATTTCGTATTGTGGCGATGCTGTCCACCTCTATGATTACGTCGAAGTTGTCAACGGATTCGCCTATCGATTCGAGAGCGGAGTTGAACTTTTCACGCGTGGACGATGACGGCAAGCGCAAAATAAGATGTTGTTTTTTAAGCTCCTGAAGGGAGATGGACGCTTTTTGCGCCACGGGATTGTTGGTTGAGGCGATACAAACGAGCATATCGGTGTCGATGATTGTGAAACGGAAGTCGGGGTTTGACGGTTTTTCCTCGATAATCGCCATATCTATCTCAAAATTTTCGAGCATAGCATAAAGATTTTTTATGGTATCAGTAATAAAAGTTATCGTAATGTTATCGTCTCCGAGTGCGATTTTCGACAACGCCTCAATCATAAAACCGCTTTCCTGAGTGTGGGTTATGCCGATTCGGATTTTATAAATATTGGTTTTTGCGTTTTTGATTTTGTCGCGCATTTTCTCACAAAGAGCGCGCATGCGTTTTACGTATAAAAGTGCGATTTCTCCCTCTGCCGAGAGTATAAGCTCTCCCTTTTTACGCAAAAATACGGGTGCGTTCAGTTCTTCTTCGAGTTTTTTGATTTGATGAGAAACCGCCGGTTGAGTAAGCCCCAACAGCTCCCCGGCTTTGGTGAAGTTTTTTGTTTCGCACACGGCTACGAATGTTTCGAGTTTGTCGTCCAAAAGAGACATAGCGACCTCCTTGTATTATCAAAATTTATGATTGTATAAAATATCATAATTTGACTTTATGTTTTTTACAGCATAGCATAACAGCACGAAACAAACAAGACCAATTTTGAAATTCAATTGGGAAAGAGGGAAAAATGTTGCTCAAAAATTTCTCATCGGTGGGACAAGCGATTATTTCGATAGCCGTTATGCTTCTTTCGGGATATCTTATGTCGCGCGTCACAAAAAAACTCAGATTGCCCAATGTGACGGGGTATATTATAGCGGGTATAATTATCGGCCCTTATTGTATAGACGTAATCCCGACTCAGGTGGTGGAGGGGATGAGTTTTCTTGCCGACATCGCGCTTGCGTTTATCGCGTTCAGCACGGGAGAATTTTTTACGCTGTCCACTTTGAAAAAGAACGGAGCAAAAAATATAGTGATTACGCTTTTTGAAGCCTTGCTTGCGTCGCTTGTGGTGTTTTTGGTGATGTATTTCGCGCTCGGTTTGAGCCTTGCGTTTTCGATTGTTCTCGGCGCGCTTGCCGCCGCAACGGCACCGGCATCGACAATGATGACCATTCGGCAGACAAACGCAAAGGGTGACTTTGTCGACACGCTGTTGCAAGTCGTCGCACTTGACGACGTTGTGGGGCTTTTGGCGTTTTCGGTGGCAATAGCAATCGCAACCGCTTCTCTTGCGGGCGTTGTGACGTTCAAAAACGTTGCGCTTCCTATTATATACAACATAGTTGTATTTGTCGTGGGCGGCGCGCTCGGTTTTTTGCTCAAACTGCTTTTGGGGAAGCACTCCACAGACAATCGTCTTATCATTGCAATCGCCGTAATTTTTTCGTTTTGCGGACTTTGTACCCTCCTCGACGTATCTCCTCTTCTCGGATGTATGGCGATGGGCACGGTGTACAGAAACGTGGCAAAAGACGACAAACTGTTCAAGCAGCTCAACTATTTTTCACCGCCGATTTTGCTTTTGTTCTTTGTGCGTTCGGGCGTCAATTTCAAGCTCGACGCGCTTGTAAGCTCGAGCGGATCGATTGCGGGTGTGTCATTGCTGGTGATAGGAGTTGTGTATTTCTTTACAAGGATTGCCGGGAAATACGCAGGTTCGTTTTTGGGTTGTCTTTGCGTCAGGAAGGACGCAAAAGTGCGCAATTGGCTGGGACTTGCGCTCATCCCTCAAGCGGGCGTCGCAATAGGACTTGCCGCGCTTGCGTCCCGAACGATAGGCGGTGAAACGGGCAGTGCGATGGAAACCATCATCCTTGCATCGAGCGTGCTTTACGAGCTTATCGGTCCCGCATGCGCAAAATTGTCGCTGTATTTGTCAAAATCCTATTCTACCGACATCGACGCGATTGTCCCCGACACTCAAATCGAACAGTCCGAGCAGAAAAACGACGTGCAATTGCTTATAGACAAAATCAACACCATACGGCAATCGCTTCCGAGTCCCGTCCCCGACGAAGAGGAAAATGCTTTCGACGAGGCGGCGGAAGAATACTATATTCTCAATTCAAGACAACGAGTAAAAAGATAGGAGGAAAATATGAATTATATCGATCCGCTTGCAAAACTAATGGGAGAATGGTCGTGGAACGTCACGGTTTATTCTATACTTCTCAGGGTTATCGTCCCCTTTATATTTGCCTTTTACGTCGGGTGCGAACGCTCGACAAAGGGACATACCGCAGGGCTTAAAACGTTCATATTGCTTTCGCTTGCTTCAACGTCGTGCATGATCATCGACAGGTCGTTGCAACTCACGTTCCCGATTTGTTCGGCGGGGGCGGTTATAGGCTCGGCCATGCTCGGCGGCAACTCGATTTTGTTTGGGGCAAAAAACCAAATCAAAGGTCTTACAACGTCGGCGTGGCTTTGGACGTGCAGCATTTTCGGCTTGCTTTTCGGTGCGGGGCTTTATACCGTCGCGCTCATACTTGCGGCGGTGTATATTGTGATTTTGCAGTTTTTCCCCGCGCTTGAAAAATACTTGAAGCAACGCTCGAATCACTTTGAATTGCACCTCGAATTGCTCAACAAAAACGATTTGCAATCGTTTATGACCACGTTGCGCGAACTCGGTATGCGCATTGACGACGTCGAACTAAACTCCGCTTTTATCAATTCGGGGCTGAGCGTATACGCCATAAAACTGACAATCGAAAGCAAAGAACTCAAAAAATACAAAACTCACGATGAGATAATCGAAGCGCTGAGAAGTATAGAGTATATCCATTATATCGAAGAAAAATAAGCAAAAAAAACATTGCGGCGTCGTCGCAATATAAAAACGGAATATTTTGAGGGCGGTTGGGAGGGAAATGCTACAACCTTGTGGCAAAATTCAGTTTGGCTTCCGGAGTTTTCCGTCAAGCCCTTTTATCAAAAAGCATTTTCCGATTACGGTGTCCAGACTTGTAGGGCCGAATTCTCGGCAGTCGGTGGAGTGGTTGCGATTGTCCCCCATACAAAAAACATAGCCGTCCTCGACATAGAAATCGAGTTGTTGCGAATATGTCGCGATTTCCGCAGGATTCAGATATGGTTCGTCAAGTTTTTTGCCGTTGAGAAGAACGGCGGTTTGCGTGATCTGAATGTGGTCGCCGCCTATTGCAATCACGCGTTTCACAAGCGTTTTGCCTGCAAAACCGCCCTTGTCGGGGGTAAAAACCACAATATCCCCTCTGCCGATTTTTGCAAGTTTGTTCAAAAAAAGCGTTTCGCCGTTGTTCTGGTCGGCGTCCATATTTTTGCCGTTTCCGCCGTCCAGAGTCGGATACATCGAAATGCCGTCCACAACAAATGTTTCAAGCACGTAAAACTTGACAAGCAGGGCGGACGCAACCGCCAAAACGACAACCAAAAGCACGATTGCGACCGATATCGCAATGCGCTTGGAACGGTTTTTCGGTTCTTCTAGTATAGGTTCTTGTTCGAATACGGGAAAATCTTGCATATCAAAGTATATTGCGGTTTTGTCGTATTATTTTCAAATCCACAAAAAGTTGTTCAAAACAACGCCGTCAACGTTTTCGACGACAATTGTTTTCACAATCGAAAACGATGAGAGCGTGCGTCCTTCTTCACTCTTGAAATCCGTGGTTTCAAAGAGCAGTTTTTGCCAAAACTCTCCGCCTTTCAAACTTGTTCGCGCGGTGTACTTTTTGAAGTCGGGGTAGGAGTAAACCGTCACATTCAATTCTCTTTTGTCGGTTGAGTACGCGTCAATATGCAAAATCGCCGAGCGGTTTATCGATGTCATTTCCTGTATGCTTCTAAAAAGAATCAGATTGCCCTTTTTCAGGGAAATGCCTTTGATTGCAAACGGACCTTCGGCAACGATAAGCACGTTGTCGGGAAGAAGAGCGTCGTCGGTTTTTGCGACAAACTCTCCGCTACCCATGCTGCCGTCGTAGACAATGCCGGAAATACGAGGTGATGTTTCCACGTTTTGCACGTCGTGTTTTGCGGGTATTATACCCGTGACTTTTGTGGAAATAACGGATGAGTCGGGATAATGGAAAGACGCGTAAGCGACGATAAGTTCCTCCGTGTCGTAAACGGGAACGTCGCATACGTACTCGTGTTCGCCCACTTTCTGTTTGATGTCAAACGACTTCCAGCACCTCTGACAAGACGACGGTTCGCCATAACTTACGTAAAGGGTGCGTTTTTCGGCTTTTTTTGCGGTGTTTATCTTCACATAAAGTTTTCCGTCGGTGGCTTCGAAGCGCATGGTCGGTTCAACTGGCGCGGCATCGCAAGCGATATGCTCTCGCAACCACTGTATGAGCGCGCGGTATGTGCTGTTTGTGATTTGCATATCGCAAGACTCGGATATGATGAGTTGCTTGGATTCGGATTTTACAAGGTCGAGCATGTCGCCGATTCGGTCTATGTCGCAACAAAAGGAGTCTTCCGTGACAATCGCAAGGGTGGGGCAGGTGATAAACAAAGCATATGTTTCCGCGCCCACGCCCGTGGAATAGGCGAGTTGTTCGTCGTTTGAAGGTATATCGTTTCCCGAGAAGCGCGCGTTGTGTTCCGCCCAACGATAGCCTCCGCCGTTGATGGCGCACATGGCGCAAACCCTTTTATCCGTGCCCGTAACCATCCAGGAAAGTTGCGCTCCGATACCGAAGCCCAAAACGCAAATACTGTCGTTTGCGACGATGCTTTGCTCTTGAAGAAGGCTTATCGCACGTCTTGCAACCTTTGCCCAAACAAACCAGGGAGTGTTTCTTGCGGTTGTTTCTATGCTGTCAAGATGGTCTTTACATTCGGGATAATGCGCAAAACTCAAATCGGACGGATACGAGGTTTTTGTGTCTTCGAAAACACCGCAAAAATCAAGCGTACATGTGACAAATCCCTCCTCGACAAGCATGCGAATGGCGTCCCGCGAATGAGGGTTTTCAAAAGAAGGCAACAGCAATATCGCAGGGCGAGCGTCCTGCCAGCGAGCGTCGTAATAAATATTGCAGCCTATGCGGACGCGCCCCTCTTTTGAGGAGTCTGCCGTGAATATTTGCTTTTCGCAAACAAAATTATCCGTTGTTTGACACGAGATGATTGAGGCTTCCAAAGGCGCTTTGTTTGCGTCGAACCCTTCCCACACCTCCGTCGGAGTCATAAATTTGAGTTCCATGCCTTATATTATATCCCAAAAATACAACAATGTAAAGGAATAAAACCGCTATATCGCATACGCGCGTATTGCGCGTGCCGACATACGGGCATGTGTCGTCATGGTTGGGTGTGACGTTTCGGACATCCGAATTTTCGATGTCGCTTTGCAAAAACCTTTCGGAAACGTCGTTTATGTAAGAAAGGGAACGGGCTTTGTTTTTCAAACAAGACGCATATTCCCCGCACATTTTTTTCGCGGTTTCGTCGTCGGGCAGAAGAAAATCCATAAAACACCTCTATGGCAGTATATTGTTTCTTCAGGGCAAAAGGTGCGAATACGGATTAACGCTTGACAACGAACAATCGAAAACAGACCAATTCGTTTTGAGAGTTGCAAAGCGATGATTTTCACCCGGATTCTCTCACGGAAACGGTGACTTTCGGCGTAAATGTCAGCGTGTCCAAACAGTTTTCTTCGAGCGTGTGACCGACTGATTGATACGCTTTTGATTGCAATGACAAAAAATCGATGTTTATCTGCTTTGACAGTTCGTACATTTCGACAAGTCTTTTCTCGATATTTTTTGCAAGAGCGGCGGCGTACCTTTTTACGATTTCGTCGGCGGTTGTTATCACCTTGTCGGAGGGGATTTTTTGTATATCCGCAAGATCCGCGGACAGATTGACGGTGGCAACGATATGACGACGATTTGCCTTGATTTTCACATTCTTTTTGAGGATTTTGAACTCTATCGATCCTCCGTCGCTTGCGACGTAGTTGAGTGTACCGGTCACGTCGTGGCTATGATAAATAGCAAGAATTTCGGCATATTCGTTTTCAAGAATATAGCTTTCGTATTCATCGAATACCATCGCCCTGGATATATCCAGTTCGAACACGTTGTCGTCGACGCTTGTTTGTGCAAGAGGAGGGGAAGTGGGGGTGGCAACGATATACGGCACGACGTTTGCCTTGCTTCTTGAGAGCGACCGTGCCAAAAAATCTTTCGCCGTGGTGCGAATCATGCCGTCGGAGCCTTCTTCGTTGACAAGTGCCTGTTGCAAAAAGAACGGAGAACTTATCGTGGTGCCGATGCGCAGCGACAGCATTTCGGCGGGAGATTTATCCCCCGTCACAATGATTGTCTGCTCCGGCAAAGCATACATCCCCGTGAGCGGATATATGAGTTGCATATGGTCCAACTTGAATGCAGATTTCGACATAAACACCACATTACAATGCGATAATGATATGATTAAACCCATTTTACGCGCAATTGAGTCCATTGCTCCCGCAATCGTATTGCCCGATGCGGACATACAAATATAACTTGTTCCGCTCGTGTCGCCGCTTGATGAGCCGACCAGGACGGATTGCGCGCTGATCTCGAATCGAGATGCCGATTCGTCATAGTCTATACCGAGCCCCAGTACGACTGCCGATTTCGACAGAGAAGGCGTTTCGACCATTCTGCCGAATATGATGAGAAAAATCGAAAGCATCAAAAACAAAAACCATTTTGTGCGCATGATATAGGCGGGAACATTGAGCTTTTTCATTGCGGTTCCTTCTTCGGATTTGATTTTTTATATGAATAGAGAACACCGTCCCGACTGCTGTTCGGCACAGTGGTTGCTTTGACGGTTGCATATTCTGCGTCAAGGCACGCATACAAGCATGGGTGCTTTTTCTTTTTTGCCGATGCAATCGCAAACAGAAGAATAGGCAGGATAAACGCAGTCGCGCTCAAAAAATATCCGAACCGACCGAGCGCAACATCCGTCACCTCTTGCAACGAGGAGGAGAATAATGCCGAACACAACACTGCCGCGGGACATGCGATTTTGGAGGGCAAAGAAGTTCCCAACGCGCGTTTGCACGCTTCGTTGGCTCCGTTGTAAAGAAATGCGAGCGAGTATAGCGACATCATGAGTATTCCGAAAAGGTTTGTCCATTCCATTCTGCCGATTTCCAAAGACAGTTGGTTGAAACTTGCGATATGAATCAGCAAATCGCTCACCATTTTCAGAGCGTTGCCGTACAGCGCGACTCCGATAAGCACGATTAAGTTTGCGATAGTCCATGTGACAGCCGTTCCGAGCGTAATATACGGCATCTTTTTGTTGCGCAATCTCACAAAAACAAACGGGAAAAAATCCCCGAGCCACAATCCGTAGCGAGGCATTGCAAGCAATATCTCCGAAGGGTTTTTGGAAAAGACGGGCAGGTTGCGTCCAAAATCCATATCGGAGTCCAAAAACGCAAGGTTGAGTATCGCGACTGCAAGAAAGAGGGGAACAAACAGTTCGCAACTTCTCGCTATGGAACGAGTGCCGTTTAAGCCAAGAAAAACCACCGGCAAAAGAAACAGCACGTAAATGAGAAAAGGTTGTGTGCCCGTAAACAATTCATGCGTCAGATATGACGAGCAATGACAAAAATAAAACACCGTTTTCAAGCCCAACCAACAAGATGCGACAAGACAAACCGCCTTGTAGGCAACGCTGCCGGTGGCTTGCAACAGAGCGTCGCCTCCCATTCTCGCAAAAGCAAAAACAAAGAAAACGCAAATCGTTTCAACCGCAGTAAAACTCAGAAAAATCCAAAATGTAGACGAGCCGAATTCGGATGAAAGGATACCGGGCGTGAAGGACATCTTAAAAGCAAAACCAACCGCAACGATTATTGCGGCGGCTTGCGAGTTGTATATTGTGCCGATAGGCAAGTTTTTGCGCAATCCGTGTTTTATTGTGCTGTTATTCATATATAAACCTTTGATTTGTCAGTTTTTGCGAATGCGTCTGCGATTTTGCGTCGGGATGGAATAAGGGCGCAATTCCATTGAAGAAGAGCCTGCTTTCAACACTCCGTCTTGCAAATCGGGCGATATTCTCGGAGCATAAGGCGCAAGGTACGGCGTGCCGAAGTTTTCAAGAGAAGCGAGATAAGCAATGATAATTATGGTGAGGATTATCATGCCCACAAAACCGAGTACCGCACTTATGCAAAGATACAAAAAACGAAGTATCGACATTGCGCCGACCTGGTCGGGAACGCAGAATATACCTATTGCCGAAAGAGCGACGACAAGTACGGACGGAGAGGAAATCAGCCCCGATTTTACCGCAGTATCGCCAAGTACGATTGCACCGACGACGGACAAGGATATTCCGAAGTATCTCGGCATACGGATGGACGCCTGATTCAGCACCTCGAAAAGCGTCAGAACGATGAGCATTTCGATTGCCGGCGGGAAAGGTATGTTTGTTGTCGCCGCCATCAGAGTCATCAGAAATTTGATTGGCAACAGCTGAAAGTGATATGTTTGAAGCGCAATGTACGCTGCGGGCAACAAGACCGTAAGCAGCGCGCCGAACATTCTGAACATGCGTATCATCGACGCGCGCCAGTCGCCCGAATAGTAATCGTACCCGTCCTGCACGTCTTCAAAGACAAGATAGGGAAGCGTCAGAGCAATCGGCGAGCCGTCCACGATGATGGCAATGCGCCCTTCAAGCAGTTTTGCGGTTGCGACGTCGGGCTTTTCGGTTGTGCCTGCCTGAATAAAAAACGACGTCTTTTTGGTTTGGATGAATGAAAGGATGTATGCGCTGTCCACAATGCCGTCCACATCGATTTTTTCGATTTTGCGCGATATACGCTCGACAATCTGATCGTCCGCAACGCCTCGTATATACATCAGCGCAACGGTTGTGGACGAATACCTGCCCACTTGAAACGTTTTCATTACAAGATCGGGAGATTTGATGCGCCTGCGCACAAGGGACATGTTTGTTTTTATTTCCTCTATAAATCCTTCCCGAGGACCTTTCATTACGGACGACGTCGGAGGCTCGCTTATTGCTCTGGAAGCAGGTTTGCGGAGGGAAAAGATATATGCGTCTTCTTCCCCCTCGATATAGAACGCGATATCGCATGCCGCTATGTTTTGAGGAGAGTTTTTTGTAGGCACAACTTCGATTTCGTCCGCATATGCAACCGTGTTTTGCAAAGATTTCAGATACGGTTTTTCAAGGATTTCGCAGTTTTTAAGAGGGCGCACCACATCTTGCTCAAACAAGATTTTGTCGATGTTGCCGTCAATATAGGCAAACAAACATTGCTTTCCGCCAACGTCCAAACGGCGACACTTGAAGTCGTCGCTGTTTGAAAAAGTTTTTTCCAAATCTTGTTGCAAATCTTCTATGTTCACGATTCCATTGTTGCCAAAAATATTTGTTTTATAATGCGAACGAAAAACAAATATTCGGGCTTTTCTCGAAAAAAAAGGAAAACAACGCTTCTTGACATTTCGTATCGTTGTGGTACACTGTTTTTATCAGGAGATTATTATGGAACAAAATCAGGGTGTCGACGACCGAATTGCAGAGCAAACAACCGACGAATCAATAGAGAAAACTGCTGAAACGCAGAAAGGCATTTTGTATGAAACGAGCCTCAGACAAGCCGAAAAAAATGCAAAAAAAGAGAAAAGAAAAGGCGTGTTGCAATTTATCAAATACGCCCTCTGCGCCGCAAGCGCAGGCATCATTCAACTCGCGCTTTTCTCCATTTTGCAAGCGGTCATTCCTCAAAGCGGAAAAACCATTCGGTTCATCGTCGAGGATATGGATTTGGTCACCTTCATTTCCACCACCGTCGCCCTCTGTGCCTCTATACTTTGGAACTTCACCTTCAACCGTAAATTCACGTTCAAGGACGCCGGCAATGTCCCCAAAGCCATGCTTTTGGCGTTCCTCTTTTACGTCCCGTTCTATCCCTTCCAAACTTGGTACGTCCACACCATCAAGTCCCTTCTTCTCGGGCCACTCAGCACCCAAGCCTCCGGAATCATTGCCGAGGGCAGTGTTATGGTGATAAATTTTGTGTTGGAGTTTGTGTGGCAAAAGTTTGTCGTCTTCCGCAAAAAAGCCGCATAGCCGCGAATAGCGTTGTCAAAGCCCCTCACTCATCAACTCATGTACGCTCTGTACATTAGGGTTGCTGTTCGAGGGGCTTTTCCTTGCTCTTCATCGGCTATGCGGCTTTTTTGTGCCTTGAATAAGGGTTTTGTTCGTCCTCTACAAGAGTTGAATGTTTAGAACTCTAAATTAGATGCGCCCCCTCTTTCCCTCTCGGGCTTTTCTCCCACCACTCAAATAGGGGCAATTCTCTACAAGATTATCCGTCGTTCGCGGGGGAGACAGTCGGCACTCGCATAGATACGGGCAATTCACTCATTATGCCACTTCGCCTGCGTGGCGGCTACGCAACAGAATGCCACGCATTCTCGTACTGTCCGTCAAGCTCGGCGCTCATATTCTCGCCGCCTTGCGGCTCGTGTTCCGTCTTTTAAGTTGCACATACCGTGTATAAGCACGCTATGAATGAGTGTCCGTTCGGGTGTGGGTGTCCCGCCCGCAACTGCAACGGAGTTGCAATATCACTTGCGCAAAGCGCAAATATCACTGTTGCCAAAGGCAACAATATCACGCACGCTTGCATGCATATCACTTAACATTGCCTTGCGGCTCGCACCCTGAATATGTACATTCCGTGTATAAGCACAACTTGAATGAGTGTGCGTTAAAGTCCGCTCTGCAAGTACGCGGACGGCGGTTTTTGTTACGTCTGCGAATAAGTGTCGTATCCTAAAAGGCTGTAAAATAGATGAATAACAAGAAAGCGCACCCTTGGCACAAAACCCAGCGTACCGACGTACGTGATTTTGTGAAAAGAGTGCGCTGCCGAAGTTAGTCGCTATTTTACAGCCTTTTAGTTGATGCCTTGTGCAATCATAGCATCCGCGACTTTCTTAAATCCGGCAAGGTTTGCGCCTTTGACAAGGTTGTAGTCAAGACCGTATGTGTCAAGCGCATCGCAGATTTGAGTGTGGATACCTTTCATGATTTGTTTGAGTTTTGCATCCACTTCTTCTTTTGTCCAGGCAAGGCGTTCGCTGTTTTGGGACATTTCAAGTCCGCTTGTGGCAACGCCGCCCGCATTGACCGCTTTTGACGGAGTGACAAGCACGCCGTGTTCTTGCAAGTAAGCGATGGCTTCGTTGGTGGTGGGCATATTCGATACTTCGTTGAGGACGGGAACGCCGAGTTTGACCATTGCGATTGCATCGTCCAAAAGGACTTCGTTTTGTCTTGCGCAAGGCATATAGACATCCGCTTTGACGTTGCCCCAAGGCTTTTTGCCTGCGACGAATTCGCACCCGTACTTGTCGGAGTAGTCCTGAACTCTGTTGCGGTTGGAGGCGCGCATTTCAAGCAAGTAATCGATTTTTTCGCCGCTGACGCCGTCGGGATCGTAAATATATCCGTCCGGGCCGGAGAGCGTGACGACTTTGCCGCCGAGTTCGTCGATTTTCTTTGTTGCGCCCCATGCGACGTTGCCGAAACCGCTCAGACAGAACGTTTTGCCCGCAAGTTGTTCGCCTTGATGTTTGAACACTTCGTCGAGGAAGTATGTTGCGCCGAAGCCCGTTGCCTCGGGACGAATGAGAGAACCGCCGTAGCTGAGACCTTTTCCCGTGAGGACGCCGTTCTTGTATGCGCCGACGATTTTCTTATATTGACCGAACAGATAGCCGATTTCGCGTCCGCCGACACCCATATCTCCTGCCGGAACGTCCATATCGGGACCGATGTGACGATAAAGCTCGGTCATGAAAGATTGGCAAAAACGCATGATTTCGGAATCGCTCTTGCCGGTGGGATCGAAATCCGAGCCGCCCTTTGCGCCGCCCATGGGGAGGGAAGTGAGGGAGTTTTTGAAAGTTTGTTCGAAGCCGAGAAACTTCATGGCGTCGAGGTTGACGTCTTTTTGGAATCTCAAACCGCCTTTGTAAGGGCCGATTGCGTTGTTGAATTGGACGCGGAAGCCGCGGTTTACGTGATAATTGCCGTTGTCATCCATCCACGAAACGCGGAACATGATTTGTCTGTCGGGCTCGACAAGACGCTCCAGAATGACGTTTTTGCGCATCAATTGTTCGTTTTGTTCGATAGCGGGAGCCAAAGACGAGAGAACCTCTTTGACGGTTTGCATAAACTGAGGCTGATTGGGGTTTTTCAATTCAGTCTGTTCGATGACTTCGCTGATATATGACATATTTTCCTCCTGATCGCGGCAAAAGCCGATTCGATTTGTGATTAAATAATATACTTTTGAGATGTCAAAATCAACCCCGAAACAAAAATCCGAATAAGACAGTTCAAAGATTAATTCGATAAAACGACAAATATGCACACAAAACAGCGAAAAATGTCGGGTATTTTTGTCTTGTTTTGCGCCTGATTGTTCCGATACGGCGGAGAAAATCGCATAGCATATACGTTTTGTCGCACGATGACGGCGGATAAGTTTCGCCTATCATATATTTTCAACAAATAGTGTGAGCAAAAAGCGGTTGCCCAAGATATTGGGCGAGCAAATTTTCTTGAAAATCGTATTGAAATATGTTTTTACATATGCTATGATAGTACAGTAATCATATTCGGGTATGCTCGCGCACGCAAGCAAGGGCAAGCCCAAATCAATGAGGAGAAAGTTATGAGCCAAACTCAACAGTACAAAAAGGTCAAGCTGTATCGCACGCTCAAAGTCGTGTTTTACATGCTTGGTCTTCCCTTGTTCCTGGTTGCGGTGTGTTTCACCGCGGTCAGATTCATCAGCCACGATCCGTTTATGGGAGAAACCGTTTTCACAACGGCGTTGGGCTTTTTCAAGCAGGCGGAAACTTATATCACCGCGCCTGCGCTTTACGGCGTCTGGATAGGATTCGGCGTCTGGGCGTTTATTTCCATTGTTCACATCGTACTGAGCAAAACCGTAAAAAATCCGCGCGTGCGGATGTTTTCCGTTGTTGCGGTCTGCATGGCGGTTATGCTTGTTACGGGCGTTGTGTTGGATGCCGTATTGGAGAAAAAAGTCACCGAACTCCAAAAGCAATACGAAGGGACGGGAGTTGTTGTCAACGACTATAAAACCCAGCTTTCGTATTATCGCACGGTGTCTTCCAATGCGTTGAAGAAAAACGACACGCTAAATCTTATCGCGCAAGTCGATTTGATGAAAAACGTCTACAATGTCGAGATGGAAGGCGCGGACAAGAGCGGTGTTGCGGGCAATATTTCCAACAAACCCGTCACCTATTATTCCGTCATCGACGATGAGGGCAATCAAGGCGTGGACATCAGCTTTGTCAAGGGCGAGGACAATCTTTTCAGACTCGACGTCGATGCAAACAACAACATCAAAGGCAACGGCGACCTCAAAAAAATTCTCGACGGTTCTTATCGCGTAAGCGCAGACAGCGAAAACGCTTACGATTACAGGAAGAGTCCCGAATATACACAAGTCATCAGACTCAAACCGATCAACGGACAACTTGTCATCAACGGCAAGATTTATTCGCATTATTGGTACAAAAAGAAGACAACAAAAGCGGGCGAAGATATTTATGTCTGGTACTGCAAGGATCTGATGCCTGTCGGAACAGAGTATAACGATGCGGACGGTTCAAAGACCAATGCGACGGACGGCGTCTACGGCAAAGGAATTTACAACAACAACGGTATGCTTTCGGACGGCTGGGTGTTCAGCCTGGACAACGTACTCAATATTTTGGAAGATTACTATGCCGCGCAAGAAGAAATCAGCAAAAACAAGTATGATTCCAAATTCCAGTCAATGTACACAAAGGCAGTGAAAGCAAGAGAAAGATACTACACCGGTCTTATTGCGGATCCCGCAACGGGCGAAAAATGCCCCGAATGGCTCCAGACTCTTTACGGACAAGAGATCGAGTTTGCGGAGAATTTCTCTCTCACGCGCAACGGATTGGACTATCTGATTGCAAAAGTCGGCGCATTGCTCGGCAACAACCACCTTTTCGACTTCTTGCTCAAGAGCAACGACGGCAGCACCGGTCTTGACGACGTTATCGGTACATTCGGCGTCGGCGCAATTCTTTCGCCGATTCTTGAAAAGCTCCAGAAGGGTATGAGCTTCAGAAAGGATTTCAACATGGACGACGCGGCGATGACAAAAGCGTTGGAATGGGTGAAACCTCTTCTCGGCGCAGACAGCGCAACCGTCAACGATTTGTTCTTGGTTGTGGCATATGCGGGCGCACCCGATGTGTTCAATCCCGGTGAAACAAGAGATTATCTCTATGTGGCACTCGTAAAAGACAACGGCACACAAGACGCCGACGGCAATTATGTCATGGGCACAAATACCGACAAAGTCAGCGAGGGCGGCGACGTGCTTGTCGATATCAACTTCAGCGACGCGTTTATCAAAGTGGACGAAGAAACAGGCAACGTCGAATATGAGTTTGACCTCGACCACCTCAGCACTTTCCTCAACACCGCGCTCAACGGTTTGATGAAAAAACTCAATGTCAATCTCAAAGACGTTCTAGGCGGCGGCGTGGTCGGCACAATCAACGGACTTTTGAAACTTATCAAGACGTTCAACACGGACGACGGCGTTCGTTACGGTCTTGAAATCAGCGGAATCAAAATTCCTCTTCTTGACGAAGACTACAACTTTGCAATCGACGTTTCTTCCATTTTGACGGGAATCCTCGAAGGCATGTATTTCTATCAATCTGCGGCAATCAAACCCGTGTGGGAATTCTACACATGGGTTGCTTCCGAAAAGGAACAGCCGATGGCTCTTGCATATCAAAAGTATGAGAGAGCAAACTATGAAGCGACGCTTTACGGCCCGATGATCGGCTCGACGCTCATCGGCGATAAGCTCGGAGCAGGTTCTTATCCCTCCGCACTCGGTCTTGCAAATCTCACTGCAGTGCGTCAACTCAAAGCCGATTTGAGCTACAAACCCGAGCATTATCCCCTGTACGGCGTACGTGACATGTTGTTCTTCTTCTGCGGATTTGTGGTTCTGTTCTACTTCTTGAGCTTTGTTGCGCAAGAGAAAGAACTCGAATACGCAAACGGTACGGCTGTTGTCGAAGAAAAGAAGAAAAAAGCAAAAAAATCCAAAAAACAAGACGAAATTCAAGCCGAAAACGAACAAAACATCGTTGAGGATCAACCGCAAGACGGACAAGACGGGGAGGAGAATACTCAAATTCCCGCCGACCTGAATTCTGACAAGGAGGTGCTGTAATCATGAGTGAACAAGTTATGAACGAAGAGATGAATCAAGACCTTCAAAACGAACAAGCAGTCAAAGACGAGCAGGCGGTTCAAGACGAACAATGCGACATGCTCAATCGTGACGCAGACGGCAACGTAATTCCGGCATTTCCCGTAAGCAATCGCACCAAGAGAGATCAAAGCAAAACTTCCGTTCTCTTCTCGGTGGCGGCAATTCTTCTCCATGTGCTTGCGTATCTGCCGATCGTGATTGTGTCGGTGGTGCTTGGCGTAAAGTGCTACAATCTTATGCCGTATTATTCCTTCTGGCCGTTTGTCGGCGTGATTTTGGCAGGCGTACTCGGACTTGTGTTTATGACAGTCGCACTCGTCGTCAACAGAAAGAAGTCAAAGGGCAGCATTCGCACCAAAACCGTCAAAGTGCTTATCGCATTCGTGTGTTTGTCGACGGGATTCGGGTTGATTCTGACCTATGTTTTCCCCGACGTCATCGCATTTGCAACGCAAAACACGCTCTATTGTGAAGATTTGTATTACAACGGTTCGGCTCAGGCGGAAAAGAATGCCGCACTCGAGCGTGATCTTATCATGTACAACCTTCTCAACGGCAACCTCAACACATACGATGAGAGCGGCAAAATCGCCGAAAACGGAGATTTCTCCTACAAAACCCTCATCGCTCATACCGAGGACAACGGCAAGATCATCAAATACAAAAATTCTTTCATCAACGAGAGAGTGAAGTCTTATGAAACAACGTATGAAAAGACGGGTATAAACGGGATTCAGGTTGAAATCGACGCTCTCAAAACCAATGAGAGAAAGCATGAACTTTATGAGTTCATCTACAATCAATATGTCCTCAACGACTATGACTTCTGTTTCTACAACAACGTTACAAGACGCGCGGTTGCACTGTCCATACTCGACTACATCTACACGTATTACGATTATGAAGGCATGTTGAAAGAAGGCTTCAAGAATCCCAGATTCAAAGCTCTTTTCCAACAAAACTACGACAGCTTCAATCAGGACGGCTATCTCACGTTTGACGATCCGCTTCTTCTTTACGCACAAATGAGCGGACGTATGACGGTGCCTATCGTCTTGCGTCTTATCCTCAATCAAGGCTGGTCTTACACTCAAAGCTCGTACAACGGAGCAGGCGGACTCACTTACACAGAGGACGGCAACTGCCTGTATCAACTCTATGATCCCGAGCTTGTGGAAAAATTCAAAGCCGGCGGCGGAAAATTTGAGTTTACGGGCACGATCATGGATCAAAACGGCAACACCGTCGAGGTCAAGTACGGCTTCAACAAAGACGGTTGGCAAATGTATGAAAACGGTGTGACGAAACGCCCGCTTTCATGGCTCGTCCTCGATATGCTCGGCGATCCTATGGCACTCACAACGCTCGACGTCGCCAATCTGCTCGGAAGTCAGATTTACGGAATCGTACAGAATGTTCTCAACAAGTTCCCGACGCTCATCGACTCCGTTGGCGGACTTATGCAAAAAGATCTCATCGAGGTTGTCAAAGCGGCGGCAAACGGAGCGCAACTCAGCATCGGTCTTTGCATCGATGACAACGGATTGATCGCAATCAATCTTTTCCCGATGAACGCGCCTTACGGCATGCTCGGTTATATGCAAGCGACATGGGTTGACAGCGACAACCTGCTTATGGCGGTTATCAACGTTTTATCTCTGCGCAACTGGATGGCAATCTTCGGCGCAATCGGCGCAGTGCTTATCATTGCGGCAGGCGTTTGCCGCGATATGGGCGAAAAAACCCGCAAACGCACGGAGGATTCGCGCGATCGCATATTGAGAGCGAAAGCGGCTGAGGAAAACGGCGTCGGCGTCGGAAAACCCGACGAGCAAGAACCGCCACTTGAAACGGCATAAACAAACAACGCGATTCGGTTTTTCCGAATCGCGTTTTTTTAATAGATGCTTTATAAACGAAATTGTACATTCAAAAAGGCAATGAAAGTGACATCATTCTTCCGTGTCATTGCGAGGAGCAACGAGGGTTGCGACGTGGCAATCTAGCAGAGCGAAATGCGCCTGACGGCTGGATTCCCACGGTCACCTCGTTCCCTCGGAATGACAAGGGTGGGGAACCCACACCCAAACGAACTCTTATTCAAGGCGTACTTATACATGGTATGTGCCTATTCGAAGTGCGAGCCGCAACGGCGGCGAGAATATGAGCGCCGAGCTTGACGGTTGTACCGTCCGACTGCGCCGTGTTGTTGCGTAGCTGGCGCACAAAGGACGGTGGCATAACGAGAGAATTGTCCCTATCTATGCGAGTGCCGACTGTCTCCCCCGCGAACGACGGATAATCTTGTAGAGAATTGCCCCTATTTGAGTGGTGGGAGAAAAGCCCGAAAGGGAAAGAGGGGGCATATCTAATTTAGAGTTCACGCCGTTCACCCCTTGTAGAGGAAGAACAAAAGCCCGAAGGGAGGGGGTGATGTTTTATTTTATAGTACACGCTGCCACGCTCTTGTAGAGGAAGAACAAACACATGCGAAAGCGGGAAAGTTTTTTTGTGTGTTGACTTTGGTTTTCAAATATAATATAATTAAATACACAAATATATCCACACTACACGTATGCGTGCGTGAGGATGTGTTTCAAACGATGGCAAATTATTAGGAGGCAATTATGAAAAAAATTAGCATCAGATCACTTTTCATCGTGATTCTTGCGCTGGTTTTGGTGTTCGCGCTTGTTGCTTGCGGCAACAAAGACGACAACAAAGGCGGCGGTGGCGGTGGCGGTGGCCAAACGACACCCACAAAAGACGTCACGAATGTGAAGAACTATTTTAACACGCTTTGGGAGAAGTCAACCGGCATCGGCGGCGAAGCAATCGGCGAAAAGGATGACCTCAAAGTGAGTCTCGATCTTGCGGTCGCACTCGATTTGGTCGACGGTAGCGGAAAAGGTTATGACACACTCGATCTCGGCATCGCACTCGATCTCGTTCTTGACAGATCAAGTGGTAAGGACAATAGCACCAACACTGCAATCAAAGCCAAGATTTATGATCCCTCAAACGGTGAAAACTGGTTTACGGCATACTATTTCTTCAATGAAGTAGACAACATCTACATCGA
Source organism: uncultured Clostridia bacterium (assembly GCA_934233745.1). Taxonomy (GTDB): domain Bacteria; phylum Bacillota; class Clostridia; order Christensenellales; family CAG-917; genus CAG-475. Next base: position 114,133 of record CAKQGN010000003.1, on the reverse strand, counting down.
TTATGCGGGACAAAACGTCAAGATTCCGTTCAGCTATCTCAACGATACCTACAACAAGAGTTTCTACAACTTCATCTTCAACGATAAGATCGTAAAAGGAAAATCGATTGCGGAAGTTGTCACGGCTCTCACCAAAAACATGGGCAGCAAATGGGATCTCAACGTCCTCATCGGCGATGTCATGAAAGTATTTGATGTCGACGTCGCAAAGTTCAAAGACACCATAAGCGGCGTGTTGGGATTGCTTGACGGATTCAATGTGGACGATGCATTCGACGCACAAGGCAACCTCAACATAAAGAGCATTTTGACAAACGACGTGATTGCAGGATTCTTTGCAAACGATGAGACAACAACCGTTACAGAAGGCGACGTCACAACGTATACGACGAAACTTGCGTCCTCAACTCTCGATATACTCAGCTTGCTCGGTGACAATCTTCCCGCAGGTCTTATGGATGTAATTGAAGGCTTGGATCTCACTTTGCAATTCACAACCAAGAACGACGCAATCGACTCGTTCACCATCAAAGCCGGTCTTCCCGCTCTCGAAGGTGAAAAGGGTCTCCAAACTTACGTGCATCCCGTTGTTGCAATCACAATCAATAAACTCGACTTTGCAAAAGCAAGAGAGGGTGAAATCCAAAACGCAATGGCAGTTGAGAGAACTCAATACACCGAAAAAGTTGTTCTCGACGCAGAAGTCGCGGTTGACCTCAAAGGCATCACGCTCAACGCTCTTGCTTTCGACAAAGAAGGTTATGCAAGATTCTCCAAAGTCAATGAAGCAATCAAAAAAGCCGATCCCACCATTAAAAAAGGACTTGAAGAAATTGTGCTTGACGGCAACCTTGCTCTCACTTTGAGCGGCAAGCTCGATCTCAAGAACAAGGAAAACAACGGCACTGCTGCAAAAGCGGCGTTGACATACAAAGGCGTCAATATCGTCGAAGCATCCTTCAAGGACGGCACTTTGGCAGTCACAGTGAACCAAAAAGCAAAAATCGGTGACGTCAAGATCCTCGACGCGCTTGTCAGATTGTTCGGCGACTATGCTTACGACTTTGTCAAGACCAAATTCTTCAATGGCAATGCAGAAGACGCGGCTCTCAAAGCATTTGTGGCAAAATTCTTCTCTTGCAACATCGAAGAAGAACTTAAAAAAGATCCTCAAGAGAGAGTTATCACAATCAACCCCGACTTCAAAGGCGCGGCATGGAAGAACATTGACATTGTTGACGGTTTCCAAAAACTCGTCAAGAAGATCATTGATAAGGCAACAGGTAAGACCGCAAGCACACAGGCAGCAGAAACCGTCAAGAAACCTGTTTACCTTACGCTTGTCGTTGATACTTTCAAGAGTGCCCTCAAGTATATCGACACAAAGAATAACACGCTTACGATCAAAACAACCGAAAATATCGGAAAAGCCGTTGAAGAATTGGGCGGAATTTGGGATACCGATATGAAAAAATCCGCCAACTTTATAAGTTCAATTTCGGCATATGATCACAGCAACATTCTTGCCACTGTGTCTAAGGCACTCACTGTAAGCGGATTGAAACCCACGGCATTGGATGCAAAACAAGTCGAAACACTCAGAAAGGCAGAACGCAAACACTTCAGAGAAAAGATCTATGATACCATCGCAGTGACGGAAGAGGACATTCAGGCAACAAGAAAAGCGTGGAATATGAACATTGTGGCGAATAACGCTACCGCGGAAGAAAAGGCAAAAGCAGATGAAGCGTTCAACAAGACCAATCGTGAAAAGGTAGTCAAGATGATCAAAGAACAAAAGTTCAACAAGATGAAGGCGGACGCTGTCGATGCGGCACTCAAAAAAGCTTCTGCGGAAGCAACCGGTGAAAATGCGTTTACGCTTAGATTTGTCGGCAAGACCGATGAAGAAGTTATTGCACATGTAGGCACTGGCTTCTCATTCCTCACCGAAGTGTTCAAGTCAAAAGCAAGCGTTATTCTCGACATCAGCGGAACAAACGGAATCGAACTCTCTGTCAAAGCAGATGTCAATGAAAACGCAGGCGTTGGCGTATCCGTCAAACTCGGCGCAAAGGCTTATGACGAAACACAATATACAACTCTTGCACCCCCTGTCGAAACAGACGGTTGGTTTGTGTACACCTTTGCGGCAAAATCATAATTGCAAAATAAAAGCATAAAAAGAGAAGGCGCGATTGCGCCTTTTCTTTTTGCCGTTTTGTGTGAGGGATTAAGGTTGATAAATTCAAAAAGCATGCTATAATAGAAACATGACAGGTCTTGAAGAGAAACACAGCATAATAAGCAAGGAAGATATGTCAAGCGCACTCGACTTTGTCGAGGATTTTTCACATGAGCTTGAAAAGTATCCGCATCGCATCTCGGCAAGCAAGGCGGAAACCGCTTGCGCAAGAGCCATTCGCAATCGTTTGCATGACGAAACGGATGCAAAAACTCGCCTCGAAGCGTTTGCCGCAACGCCGCTTCTCGGAAGAGGCTCGTTTTTGCTTTTGGGCATATGGTATGCCGTTTGCTATGTGATGTATTTTGTGTCATTTGCAGGCAACAGGGTGACGGGAGCTATGCTCACTCTTTTGTCGCTTGCAATGTTTCTCGGCGGCGGAAGCTTGTTTGCGCTTATGTATCTCGGCAATCGCAAAGCGGGCAAAATTTTGCCGAAAAAAGTGTCATACAACGTCGTCAGCGAGAGCCAAAAGGACGATACAACCCCCAAAAACATTCTCGTCGTTTGCGACAATCATGACGCAACGCTCGGCAGTCCTGTCAGGGATTTCAATCTCGTCAGAAAACTGTGCATGATAGTTGCGCCTGTGTCCGTGTTCATTTTTGTGCTGTTTTGTATTCTGAAAATGGCAATCGGCACGCAAACGGGCAACGTGGCGGCAAAGATAAGCGCATTTACCATTTTGCCGTTTGTATCTGGCATTTTCGGCATCGCGGCGTTTGTGATTCACTTTTCGCCAAGCGAGAAGTTCGCGCGCCTAAACAACGGTGTCGCAACCGCAATAGCCATGGCAACTTACGCGTATTTTGCAGAGCAACCCGAACTTCTTGCCGACAACGCAAAGATAGTTTATGTTTCTTTCGGCGCGGAAAACGCCGGTCACGGAGGTTCGAATGCGTTTGTTGAGGCTCACCCCGAATTTGCCTCGGCAAAGGTGCTTGCGATAGGCGATATTCTGAGCAGCAATTTTCAAGTTGCCGAGCGCGACGCCATACGCAATATAGATTTTTCTCTCGATGTCGTATCGAGTGTGCATGCAAGCGCAATAGAGCAGGGCATAACCGTGTCCACAATGCCCCACGATACGATAGGGCACAAGCTCAATTCTCTTCACGGCTTTATATCGAATGCCTTTGCAAAAAACGGCAATCCCACCGCAACTATCGTGTCAAAGGATTATGCTCATCACGAAAAATCGCTCACCAAAGCGGATTTGGAAAATCTGTTTTCTCTTTGTGTGGGTGCGGCAATGAAGATTATGGCAAAAGAGGATGTACAAAGTTCAAACGAGGAAGAAGACGTATCTATGACCGCTCCGTCTTCGGAAATGAAAATAGTGGACGTCGAAAGCAAATAACACGCGGACTTCGCGACAAATAAACCGCATTTTTCAATGCAAACGGATGTGAAAAAATGCAAAACAACAACGATAAAAGCACAGAAAAAGACATCGTTTTTGATGAAGAAACGACTCAAAACAACGCCGATAACGACAACGAACAGTCGGATGTTCAACAAGACGAAACGGCGTGTCAAACCGACGAAACCGTCGATGAACAAGAAAGCGACAAAGGCGGTATTCTTGCAGAATACGCAAAGCATGAAAACAAGGGCAAAAAGGCTCTTGCGGTTGTCAAAAAGTATTGCAAACGCTACTTTATCGACGCTTTTTCGGGTATGGCGCAAGGCTTGTTCTGCACGCTCATCGCAGGCACGATTCTCGCTCAAATCGCGTCTTGGTGCGGCGACAATTCATTTGCGAAAGTGCTGGGCTATATCGCAAGCATTGCAAAAATGCTTATGGGCGCAGGCATCGGCATCGGCATCGCTCACAAACTCGGCGCAAAACCGCTTGTTATTTTTACGGCGGCGGTTACGGGACTTGTAGGCGCATTTGCAGGCAACCTCGTCAATGCGCTTTGCAACGGAGCGGCTTTTACAATCGCATTCGGCGCAGTGGGCAACCCAATCGGCGCATATGTCGTATCGTTGCTCACCGTTGAAATCGCATCGCTTTATGCAGGAAAAACCAAACTCGATATTATCCTCATTCCGCTCGGAATGATGCTCTTGTGCCTTGCAGGCATATTCCTTGCATGGCCGTTTATCAAACTTATAGATTTGCTTGCAAAGCTCATAGTTTTTGCAATCGAAGCAGGCGCGGCTGTCAAAATCATCGTTGGCGTGTTTGTTGCGGTGGTAATGGGCATTTTGCTCACTATGCCGACTTCCTCTGCGGCAATCTGGATTGCAATCGCAACCAGCGCAACCGCTGATGCCAACCCCGACGTTTTTGCAATCGCGGGCGGTGCGGCAGTGGCGGGTTGCTCGGCGCATATGATTGGTTTTGCAGTTGCAAGTTTCAGAGAAAACGGCGTCGGAGGTCTTGTTTCGCAGGGAATCGGCACAAGTATGCTCCAAATACCGAACATAATGCGAAAACCGGCGATTATGGTGCCGGAAATCGTCGCAAGCGCAGTGTGCGGACTGGTCGCAGTGCTTATGGGACTTCGTTGCAACGCATCGGGCGGCGGTATGGGCACGAGCGGTCTTGTCGGTATTTTCGGCACAATAGCCGCATCGAAAGGACAAATTCCGGATTGGCAAATCGGACTCGGCATCGTGCTTTGCTTGTTTATTCTTCCTGCCGCAATCTCGTTTGGTGTGAGCGAACTTATGCGCAAAACGGGCGCAATCAAATTCGGCGACCAAAAATTAGACTAAAAACTAAAATAATTTAGTGTGTGGGGTGCAACCCCATCCAAATAAATTTTCCTTATTTATTCTTGAATGGTATGTTATAAAAAAGCGCACCTTGACAGTGCGCTTTTTATCATGGTTCAAACAGTTTCCCTCACAGTTCAAACAATTTTTTCTTCTTTTTCGGTTCAATGGGAGAGCCGTCTTTTTTGAGTTTCAACGTCGGCAAATACACATCGAAAACCGTGCCTTTGCCTTCTATGCCGTGGCAGTCGATTTCACCGCAATGCGCTTTTACCGTTGCCGACGCTATCGACAAACCCAAACCGAAACTTTGGTTGTCCTTGTTTTGTCTTGCTCCGTCCGTCCTGTAGAATCTGTCAAAAACGTGCTTTGCGTCTTCTTTGGAGATACACTCGCCCGTGTTCATAACAGACAAACGAACACGCTTTGAGTCAAGGAAAAGGCGAACGCCGACTTTGCCGTTGTCGCCCGAATATTTGATTGCGTTGTCAAGAAGTATGACCACAAGGCGTTCAAGGGAGTTCGGTTCACCGTACACGTGCAAATCAGGTTGAATTTCGGTGATGAGTTTTACGTTTTTTTCAAAACAAGTCGCTTCGAATTCAAGGCATGCGCCCTCGGAAATCTCGCTGAAATTGACGTCTTGTTTTTGAAGCTCGCTTTGTTCGAGTTTGCTCAGTTCGAGCATGCTGTTGACAAGGTCGCGCATGCGCACAAGCTGGGAAGATATCGACGATATCCACTTTTCGTTGTCTTTGACGGTGGAATCGGGCTCGCTCTTGATGACGCTGAGATTGGTTGCGATTATCGTGAGCGGGGTTTTGAGTTCGTGCGATGCGTTTGCGATGAGGTCACGCTGCTTTGTCATCGCCGATGCAACGGGAGAGAGCAGCCTTGCAGAGGACAGCAAGGCAAGCAATGCGACAAACACCACCGAACAGCAGTAGAGCAACGCCACCATAATCGCGGTGTTTGCAAGTTGCTTGTGATAGCTTGTGCGGTCTATAAGCGCAAAAAGCGTACCGTTTGGGTATTGTCTGTTGGCAACGATAAAATGCATGTCGTTGTGTTTGAACTTACCGTCGCCGACGGTGATGGCTTTTAAGATGATATCGGTTGCGTCATCGCCGTATACGTCGACTTTTCCGTCTATGTGCGGTTTTGTGCCGTCGTTGTATTTATATATAAAAATACATCTCAAATCGTTTGCAACGCCGTCGTTGTAATGTTCGGGATCCGCAAGGGCTTTTTCCAATGCCCTGTTTATAAAAACATCGTTTGAGCCGTACACAACGCCAAACAAACCGCCAAGCACCACAAACAAAAAGATTGCGGCGATAAGGGTGGTTGTCACGGTATAATTTATGCGTTGTTTTTTTATAATCTCCATATGAACATTATAAGGTCTTTATACGCGCAAAAGCAAGTGATAAAATGCGGTTTTGTGCAAACAAAAAGGCGCGATTTGCGCCTTGACGCTTACATTTTGGACTGGGAGAGTTTGTATCCGACTCCGCGTACCGACTCTATTGTGAAATTTGCACCGAGGTGCGTCAGCTTCTTGCGGAGGAAGGACATGTACACTTCGAGATTGTTGGATTCGAACTCGCTGTTGAGTCCCCATGCTTTGAGAATAAGATTTTCCTTTGTCGCAACAAAGTTCGGATACTCGAAAAGATATCTCAAAAGCTCGAATTCCTTTCCCGTCAAATTGATGCTGCCGTTTTGTGTGGACAGGGTGAAAGTGGTCAAATCGAGCGACGCGTTTTGATATTCGAGTTTGTTGTCCGAAAGCAACTTGCCGCGTCTTCTCAATACCGCACGAATGCGAGCCGAGAGTTCGTTGAAAGAGAACGGCTTTGACACGTAGTCGTCCGCGCCCTTGTCAAGCCCGGATATTTTGTCGTTTTCGTCGGTGAGAGCCGTGAGCATAATCACGGGAGTTTCGAGTTTTCTTTGGCGCAAAGTGGCAAGCACTTCAAAACCGTTCATTTTGGGCATTATTACGTCAAGCAGGATCATATCGTACATTCCCGTCGACGCAAAATTGAGTCCGTCCGCACCGTCGTATACACAATCGACGTCGTAGCCGTCCTTCATAAGCATTTGAGCAAGCGCTCTCGACAATTCCTTTTCGTCTTCCACAAGCAGTATTCTCATACGCACCTCCGTCAAATAAAAGGGTATATTTCAATTTTAACGCTATATTACAAAATGTATCTTAAATTTACATTAAATTTTAGGGACTTTTATTAAAAATACGGTCTTTCTTTTTATGAGCGAATATGATATACTTGCTTTGTTATGGAACAAGAAAGCAAAATGAAAGTTGATATTTACGATTTCGACAAAACGGCAATCCCTTACGACAGCGCGTTGCACTATTGGTTTTGGAGCATGGCGCATTGTCCGTGGACGCTTATTTTGCTTCCGTTTCAATTGTTTTGGGGATTTTTGATGGTGACAAAAATACTTCCCGTTCCTGTTTTTAAGAAAATTGCGTTCAATTTTGTCCGCCTTGTCAACACAGACAAAACGGTCAAAAAGTATTGGGATAAACACCAAAAAGACATCTATGACTTTTTCAAACCCGAAAATCGCGATCCTGACAGAAAAGTCGTTCTCATAAGCGCAAGCCCCGATTTTCTCATAGAAGAGATTGCAAAGCGTATGAAAATCGATTTTTGCATAGCATCTCCGCACAGCAAAAAGAACGGGCACCTGCTCGGCAAAGTGTGCAGAAAAGAGGAAAAAGTGCGCAGACTCAACGAAATTTTGCCGAATGTCGAAGTCGAAAACGTGTATAGCGACAGTATAGACCATGACAGATACATATTTGCACTCGGAAAGCATTGCTATCTCGCAACAAAAGGCAATCTGAAAGAAATCGACTTCGAGAGCGCAATCAAAGAATACGACGAGCAAAAAGCAAAAAAGAAACACAAGAAAAGCAAGAAACACAAAACAAATTGAATGAAAAAGACCATTTGATATTCTCAAAATAGAAAAGCACGCCTCCGAGCGAACCGTATAACTTACGTTTTGTAAGACTTTTCGGACTTCGCATCGGAGGCGTGCTTTTTTAATCGAGGCGATTATTTCAAAACATAGTGAAACGACATGGTGCCGTTTTTGGACGCATCCGCACTTTCGATTATCATTTTGAAAAGATAGGTGTTGTCGTTTGTGCTGAATTCATATCTGATTTCAAACGTATAGACGGAGTTTTTGACGATGCAATTGTCATCTCCGAGTGTCGTGTCCTGTACATAGTAGAATTTATACAGTTTGCTCGGATTGTCATCGAAATAGTCGGACAATTCCGATTTTTGTGTGATATTGTACCAGGTATCGACGTTGTCTGCCGAAATGGCCTTTATGGACGCCACGCCGAAACGCTTGTCATAGTTTGTTTTGAAATAGTCGAAATATATTTGTGCGTTTGCATTGAATGTTTCTTCATCGGGGCAGGGTTGAGAGAAGAAATATCCGTTTCTCAACCACATTATATCCGTATTGATTTTGCCGGTGAGGTTTTGCGGGGCAGGCAAGTTTGCCAATCCGCGCGCTGAAAGTTCCTCTTGAGAAAACCAAGCCGAGTCGTCTCTGACGGGCGTCGTTCCGCCGATGTTTTCGTCTTTATTGCAAGCAACAAGGGTGAAACATGTTGCGATGATAAGTAATGCGCAAAGCGCAAATGCAAGTTTTTTCATTGTCATACCTCTTTTTATTCTGTCGCACCGGAGCGCATATCGTTGCGCCGGGACGATTTAATATTACTAAGAGTTGTCCGATAACGCAACAAATTTTTGAAAAAACACCGATTGAAATCGGTGTTTTTTTGGCGGACGATAATTCTTTGCTTATTCGACGGTTCCGTCTTTTGCCTCGTCTGCTTTCTTGTCGCAAGAATCGGAAGAGGAGCAATGGGAACAGTTCGAATCGCAATCGCTGTCGTCTTTTAGATCGTCGATCCAATAAATCTTGTCTTTGATGGCAAGTGAAACGATGTCGATGACACACAGCACCCAGCCGCCGAATATCATAAGGAGTATGGAGAGCGCAATGCCCGCGACGCTGTCATTTTTCACACTCTTGGCAAGACGATAAAGGTTTGAGGGTATATCCCAAAGGATGCAGAACAGAATTTTTACAACCTTGTCAAGACCTTGATACCAATCGACATACTTTTTTGCAAAATCTTTCATTTTCGGATTCCTCCATATTTTTTTCGTCGAATGTTGTATCACTTATTTTACACAAAGTCAAGTATATGCGTCTCAAAGAAGTTTTTTGTATTTTTACAAAATACACACCAAGCAATATGTTGTGAAAAATAGCACGCAGTGATATAATTTTTTTATCTGAAACTTCGGAGAGAAATATGACATACAAATCCGACATCGAAATTGCGCAAAGCGCAAAAATGATTCCGATATGCGAAATTGCAAAGAACTGCGGAATAGACGCCGAACTGCTTGAAAACTACGGAAAATACAAGGCAAAAATCAACTATTCTCCGATATTGAAACACGGCGGAAAACAAGGCAAACTGGTGCTTGTCACCGCAATTACGCCGACGCCTGCCGGTGAGGGAAAAACCACAACCACCATAGGTCTTGCCGACGGGCTTCGTCGAATAGGCAAAAAAGCAATGGTTGCTTTGCGGGAACCGTCTTTGGGGCCTGTGTTCGGAATAAAAGGAGGCGCGGCGGGCGGCGGATATGCGCAGGTTGTGCCGATGGAAGACATCAACCTGCATTTTACGGGAGATTTCCACGCAATAGGAGCTGCAAACAATCTTCTTGCCGCCATGCTTGACAATCACATTCAGCAGGGCAACGCGCTCAATATAGATCCTCGCAAAATCACATGGAAAAGATGTGTCGACATGAACGACAGACAATTGCGTTTTGTCGTGGACGGACTGGGCGGAAAGGCAAACGGCGTGCCGCGAGAGGACGGTTTCGACATCACTGTCGCAAGTGAAGTTATGGCTGTGCTGTGCCTTGCTTCGTCCGTTGCCGACCTGAAAGAGAAACTCTCGAAAATTATTGTCGCATACACTTATGACGATAAACCCGTAACATGTGCCGATTTGAAGGCTCAAGGAGCAATGGCTGCTCTTTTGAAAGACGCGTTGAAACCGAATCTGGTGCAAACGCTCGAGGGGACTCCCGCGCTTGTTCACGGCGGTCCGTTTGCAAATATCGCACACGGGTGCAACAGTGTTATTGCAACCAAAACGGCACTTTATCTTGCGGATTATGCGGTTACAGAGGCGGGTTTCGGCGCAGACCTCGGAGCAGAGAAGTTTTTTGACATCAAGTGCAGAAAAGCAAATCTCGTGCCCGACGCGGTTGTTGTGGTGGCGACGGTGCGCGCTCTGAAAATGCACGGGGGTATGCAAAAACAAGAGTTTGCAAAAGAAAATATTGAAGCTCTCGAGAAGGGCGTGCCAAACCTTTTGCGCCACGTTTCAAACGTCAAAAACGTTTACAAATTGCCGTGCGTCGTGGCAATCAACCGCTTCCCGACAGACACGGACAAAGAGATTGATTTTATCATCGCAAAATGCAAAGAGCTTGGCGTAAACACCGTTTTGTCTACCGTGTGGGCAGACGGTGGCAAGGGCGGCGAAGCGCTTGCAAAGGAAGTCGTGCGTCTTTGCGAAAAAGAGAAAGGCGATTTTACATTTGCGTATGAGGATGGCGATTCCATATCTCAAAAAATCGAAAAAGTCGTGCGCAAAATTTATGGCGGAGACGGCGTTTCAATCCTTGCGACTGCGCAAAAACAAATTGCGAACCTCGAAAAACTCGGGTTTTCGAATTTGCCGATTTGCATAGCGAAAACGCAATACAGTTTTTCGGACGACGCATCGCTTTTGGGTGCGCCCGAACATTTTGTCGTCACCGTGAAAAATATAAAAGTCAGCGCAGGTGCGGGTTTTATCGTTGTGCTTACGGGCGACATTATGACAATGCCCGGACTTCCTAAGATTCCTGCTGCCGAGCGTATCGACGTCACCGACGACGGCAAAATCATCGGATTGTTTTGATTGAAATATTTTTGAAACATGCGAATATGCTTTTGTATGAGAGTCATTCTTACAGGAGCATCGGGACGTATGGGCAGGCAGATGCTTGCCCTTTTTCAATCTGTCGGGGACATTGACGTTATTGCCGTCGACAAGGTGTTTGCCGCCGATTTTGACAAGTGCTTTCCCGATGTTATAGGTGTATACAAATCAATATCCGAAGTCAAAGGAAGCGCGGACGTCATCGCGGACTTCTCCTTGCATACGGCAATTAAAGAAGTTGCGGAATTTGCGCTTGAAAAAAGAATTCCGCTTGTCGTTGCGACAACCGGACATACCGAGGACGAGAAGGCGTGCGTAACATGCGCAAGTCGTTTTATTCCCGTATTTATGTCGAGCAACATGTCGCTTGCGATTGCGCATATCAAAGAGTTTGCGGCAAAACTCGCGGTTGTTTTTTCGGACGCGGATATAGAGATTGTAGAAGTACACCACTCAAAAAAAGCGGATTTTCCCAGCGGAACGGCATTGTCTATTGCAAAACGCATCGTCAAAGAAAGGGGCTTCGGAAAGCTCGTTGCAAGTCAATGCAACGGGCGAGAGAGAGGAGATATAAACATACATTCTTTGCGTATGGGAGAGTCTCTCGGCGAGCATAAAATCATAATAGACACGGGAACGGAGCGTATAATTATAAGTCACGAAACGCACTCTCGCGCCGTCTATGCCTCGGGCGCACTGAAAGCAATGAAGTTTGTCATGACAAAAAACAACGGGTTGTTCGGGATAGAAGATATTTTGCAGTAGGCGGTAAAGAGGTAAGATATTGCGCTTTGCTTGGTGTAATGCGCGCGAAGCGTGCGTGAAATCGTGCTTGTACACAGTGAAGTTGCCTAAAAAGCCGCAGCTGAGAGATATTTAATTGTTCGATTGCGCACAAGGGGCGCATAAAAGCATTGAGTTTTCGCAAAATAGCGGTGAGGTGAATATGAAAATTTCCTACAAACCCACTATTTTGGCGGCAGGCGGAATATGCCTTTTTATCGTTTTGTTTGTAATATGCGGCTGTTTTTGTGCGCCGAGCAAGGTTGCAAAGGCAGGACTTTGCGACTTGCTGTCGCCGCAAATGGTTAAGTTTTATGAAGCCGAAATTGCAAAAGAGGAAGTTCTGTCAAACAAGAGCGCAGACAACATCAAGGCAATCGCCGCACGATTCGGCATAGACGAGCAAAAAGCAAGGTGCGCCGTGTTGCTTTATGATTTGGCAAACAGAACGGGAGGAGGAATAGATTTTCCGACAATTGCAAAAATGAGCGAATTCGGAATGCTTGCGTTTGCAAAGAAAAGGGGAGAAATCTATTCGTCGACTTTGCCCGCCGAGGAAAAAGAACGACTCAAACAAAGAGCGAGTGAAATTCTCGGAATAAGATTGTAACAAAAAGCAATCTATACTTGAAAAGAGCGGGCGTAAATGCTATACTGTTTTCATCAGTCAGGAGGCGTAGCATGGACACTACTCAAAAACAGTTTTTGACCGCCAAGGCAAGACAGCTCCGCGACGACGTTATCGAAACAATCGGCAGATTCGGTTCGGGACACATCGGCGGCGCAATGTCGGTTATGGATGCTTTGACGGTCATTTATTATGCAAAAGCAAACGTTGATCCGAAAAATCCCCAAAAGTTCGATCGCGACAGAATCGTTATGTCGAAAGGACACGCGGGTCCTGCGATGTACGCAGTGCTTGCCGACAAGGGATATTTCCCCAAAGAGTGGCTTCACACCCTCAACCAAAACGGAACGAATCTTCCTTCTCACTGCGACATGAACAAAACTCCCGGCATAGATATGACGGCAGGCTCGCTCGGTCAAGGAATCTCTTGCGCGGTGGGTATGGCACTTGCCGCAAAAACGGACAAGAATCCCGCAACGATATACTGTTTCATCGGCGACGGCGAAAGTCAGGAAGGTCAGGTCTGGGAAGCAAGTATGTTTGCCGGATCTCACCGTCTTGACAACCTTATTTTGTTGTTGGATTACAACAAGATGCAACTTGACGGAGCGGTTTGCGATATAAACGATATTGCTCCCGTCGAGGATAAATGGAAAGCGTTCAACTTTTATGTGCAAAGCATTGACGGACACGATATAGAGGCAATCTCAAATGCAATCGACAATGCAAAAGCACAGCACGAAAAAGCAAATATGATTGTGCTGAACACCATAAAAGGCAAGGGCGCGTCGTTTGCCGAAGCGGCGGCAAACTGCCACAGCATGAGCATCTCCGAAGATATGTGGAGAAAGGAAACGGGGAGGTATTGAGCTATGACAGATGAAAGAGAAATGCGCCAAACGCTCGCAAACGCGCTTGTCGAAAAAGCAAAAACGGACGATAGAATCGTTGTCATCGAAGCCGACCTTATGAGCTGTCACGCAACAAAGGTTTTCAAACAGGCTTTCCCGGAGAGATTTGTAAATGTCGGTATTGCCGAACAAAATATGATAGGCATAGCGGCGGGCATGTCCACAATGGGCAAGATTCCGTTTGCGTACAGTTTCGGCCCGTTTGCGACTCGCAGGTGTTACGATCAGATTTTTATTTCCGTCGCATACGCTCGTCAAAACGTAAAAATCGTCGGCTCGGATCCCGGGGTTACCGCAGAATACAACGGCGGTACGCATATGCCGTTTGAGGATATGGCACTTATGAGAGCAATTCCGCACATGGTATGTTTCGAACCCACCGACGCTACGATGCTCGAAAAGGCGGTTGAGAAAATCGTCGATTATCCCGGTGCGGTGTACATCCGTATGCAACGCAAAAAAGCCGAAAAGGTTTTCGATGATTCCTTAAACTTCGAGCTTGGCAAAGCCCTCACAATAAAGGACGGCAAAGACGTCACGTTGATTGCAAGCGGTATCATGGTTGCAAGAGCGGTCGAGGCGGCGGAAGCATTGAAGATTGAGGGTATCGACGCAAGAGTCGTGAATATTCACACATGGAAGCCTATCGACAAAGACGAGATCGTCAGATGCGCAAAAGAAACGGGAGCAATCGTCACATGTGAAAATCACAATGTTTGCAACGGTCTCGGAAGTGCCGTTGCAGAAGTTGTGTGTCAAAACGCCCCCGTTGCGATGAAACTCGTAGGAATAAAAGACGAGTTCGGACAAGTCGGCAAAAACGTATACTTGAGCGAGCAGTATCATATCACGGCAAAAGATATAGCGGACGCGGCGAGAGAGCTTGTAAAAAACAAGAGATAAGCTGTTGCTCGAGCAGCAAAAGCCCCGACAACAATCGAAATACAAAAGACAAAAACAAAGAAATTATGACAAAAGCGACGGTTTTTCCGTCGCTTTTGTGCATATAAACACGTTGTTGTGCAAGTTTTGCCGATTGTCAATGTACAGAGAAAAGCAAATCTCCGTATGAGGGCACGGGCCAGTATTCTTTTGCGGTGAGCAATTCCATTTCATCGACAACCTTGCGCAATGCCGACATCGCTTTGAGAACTTCGTCGTGATAACAACGACCGCCTGTCACGTTCTCGCCTAAGGAATGTGCCTTTTTTAGAGCGTCCTTCAAGTCGTTTACATGTTCGGTTGCATCTTTAAGGTGTGATGCGAGAGACTGACAAATCGCTTTTTCTTCGTCGGCCTCAATGCCGAGGGCAATGCTTTCGTTTGCCGATTTTGCAACGTCGCCTTTGTATTTTATGACGGCGGGGATGATGTCCATCGTTGCCATATCGAGCATTGTCATGGCTTCGATGTTGAGCAACTTGCAATAGTTCTGGATGTAGATATCCTCTCTCGATTTAAGTTCCGCCTCGCTGAAAACGTGCAGGCGTTTGAACAAGTCGATGTTCTTTTGGCTTGTGATATACGGCAGTGCGTCAATTGTGGACGGAAGATTGAGCAGACCTCTTTTTTCGGCTTCTTTTGTCCATTCGTCGGAGTAGTTGTTGCCGTTGAAAATGATTTTGCCGTGGTCCTTCATCACACGCTTGATTATATCCGTGATGCCTTGATTTATATCGCTTGCTTTTTCAAGCTCGTCGGCAAATAGTTCGAACTGCTCCGCCATAATTGTGTTTAGCACAAGGTTTACGCTGGCAATCGATTGCGACGAACCGGGCATACGAAATTCAAATTTGTTGCCCGTAAACGCAAACGGGGAGGTGCGGTTGCGATCGGACGAATCCATTGAGAATTTCGGCAATACGTGTACGCCGATTTCCACTTCGCATTTTGCGCGTCTTGAATAAGTGCGACCGTCTGCGATTGCTTGCATGATACCGGTGAGTTCTTCGCCGAGAAACATACTCACGATTGCGGGAGGGGCTTCGTTTGCGCCAAGACGGTGATCGTTCGATGCGGACGCAACCGCGATGCGCAGCAAATCCTGATGGCTGTCGACCGCCGCAATGACCGCTGCCAGAATAAGCAAAAATTGCGCGTTGTCCTGCGGACTCTTGCCCGGATCGAGAAGATTGCCCGAATCCGTCGAAATAGACCAGTTGTTGTGTTTGCCGCTTCCGTTTACGCCGTCGAAAGGCTTTTCGTGAAGAAGGCATGTCATGTTGTGCTTTGCCGCAACCTTTTTCATGATTTCCATGGTGAGCTGGTTTTGGTCTGTCGCAACGTTGACAGTGGTGTAAATGGGTGCGAATTCATGCTGGGCGGGAGCAACTTCGTTATGTTTTGTCTTTGCCAGAATACCGAGTTTCCAAAGCTCTTCGTCAAGCTCCTTCATGTATTTTACGACACGAGGTTTGATTGCGCCGAAATAGTGGTCGGAAAGTTCCTGCCCTTTGGGAGGACGTGCGCCGAAAAGCGTGCGACCGGTGTAGAACAAGTCTTTTCTTTTTTCATACATTGCCGTATCGATGAGGAAGTATTCCTGTTCGGGACCTACGGATACGTTTATGCGCTCGGTTTTTTTGCCTAGTATGGCAAGCAGTCTTGCGCCTTGGCGGTTGATTGCTTCCATAGAGCGCAAAAGTGGTGTTTTTTTGTCGAGGGCGTCGCCGTTGTATGAGCAGAATGCCGTCGGAATGCAAAGGATACCGTCTTTTATGAATGCGTACGACGTTGGATCCCATGCGGTGTAACCTCTTGCTTCGAAGGTGGAGCGCAAGCCGCCGCTGGGGAAAGAGCTTGCGTCGGGTTCGCCTTTTATAAGTTCTTTGCCGCTAAGCTCCATGATGACGCCGCCGTTCTTTGTCGGAGCGATAAAAGAATCGTGCTTTTCGGCGGTAATTCCGGTGAGAGGTTGAAACCAATGCGTGAAATGAGTCACGCCCTTTTCCACAGCCCAATCTTTCATTTCGTTGGCGACGATGTTTGCCGTTTCTCTTGAGAGAGGCAGATCGAGAGCGCAACATCTTTTGAGTTCGCGATAAGTGTCTTTGGGCAATCTTTTGCTCATGACTCTATCGTCGAAAACCATGCTTCCGTACAAATCCGACATCAACATAAAAGTGTATCTCCAAAAGTTTTTATAGATTCGATTATAATCATAATATTCCAAAAGTCAAAAGATTTCGCGCAAAAAAATTCTATATAAACAAAACGGATAAATATGCGAAGATTGCGCAATAAATATGCAATATATTTGGATATTTATACACGAGGTATATCGAATTATAAACATAAGCCGAAAATTATACTTTTGCAAAATACAGGTTTTTTGACGAAAAATCGGGCTTGAGGCGGCGACGAGGGTGTGAAAACAAAAATCGGGAGGTGTTTATAAAATATGAGTTTCGGATGGTTTTTTACAGCTTAATTAAGTTGACAAAATATGCGCGCAATGCTAATATAAATATAGAAAATAAATAAGCAAGCAAAGTGTTCATATTTTTTTTTAACCATTCGGTTGAAAAGAAATTGGGCACTTTTTGTTTGTTTGAGGTTTGTATGGACTCTTACGTATCTCCGCTTTGTCAAAGATATGCGAGCAAAAAGATGCAATATGTTTTCTCGCCCGATTTCAAATTCGGCACTTGGCGCAAACTCTGGATCGCGCTTGCAGAGGCAGAAAAGGAACTCGGAATCGATATAACCGACGAGCAAATCGACCAAATGAAGGCACACGCAACCGACATAGACTACGATATTGCTGCTCAAAAGGAAAGGGAAGTTCGCCACGACGTCATGGCGCACGTGCTGACTTTCGGCGAGGCGTGTCCAAAGGCAAAACCCATTATACACCTCGGCGCGACAAGTTGCTTTGTCGGCGACAATACCGATATTATCCAAATGCGCGAAGGGTTGCTGGTTTTGAGAGAGGAACTGCTTGCGTGTATCCAAACTCTCCGCGATTTCGCAATGCGGAATAAAGGACTCGCAACGCTTGCGTACACCCATTTTCAAGCCGCGCAACCGACAACGGTCGGCAAGCGCGCAACGCTCTATATACAAGACCTTGTAAACGATCTCGACAATCTCGATTTTCAATTGTCAAGGTTGCGTTTGCTCGGTTGCAAAGGCACGACGGGTACGGCGGCGAGTTTTCTCGAACTTTTCGAGGGCGACGACGAAAAAGTCAAAGCACTCGACAGAGCAATTGCGCAAAAGACGGGCTTTGACGGAACATATGCCGTGAGCGGTCAGACATATTCGAGAAAGGTCGATTATAACGTGCTTTCCGTGCTTTGTTCCATAGCTCAAAGCGCAACGAAGTTTTCCAACGATATTCGCCTTTTGTCCCATCTCAAAGAGGTTGAAGAACCGTTTGAGTCAAAACAAATCGGCTCGTCCGCAATGGCGTACAAGCGCAATCCCATGAGGAGCGAACGTATGGCGTCGCTTGCAAGATACGTCATCTGCGACAGTATGAATCCCGCAATCACGGCGTCTGCGCAATGGTTCGAAAGGACGCTTGACGACAGTGCAAATCGCCGCATCGCAATCCCCGAGGCATTTTTGGCTGTTGACGCAATACTGGCACTTTACAACAACATAATCGGGGGATTAACTCTCTATCCGCGCATTATCGCCAAACATTTGAACGATGAATTGCCGTTTATGGCAACCGAAAACATCTTGATGTACTGCGTGTCCAAAAAGGGCGGCGACAGGCAAATTTTGCACGAAGCGATAAGACAACATTCTCTTGCCGCATCAAAAGCGATAAAAACGGAGGGAACGGAAAACGACTTGCTTGACAGGATTTTGAGCGATCCGATTTTCAAACTCTCGAAAGAGGAGTTGGACTCTGTGCTGGACGTCAAAGCCTTTACCGGCAGGGCGGAAAAACAAGTCGAAGAATACATAAGCGAGGTCGTAGATCCTTTGCTTGAAAGAAACAAAGACCGCATAGGCGGCACAAGTGACATCAACGTCTGAAAGGACGTGAATATACGGAATAAATTTTAGAGGTATACATATGCTTACATCTATTGTTGGTATCAACTGGGGCGACGAAGGCAAGGGTAGAATGGTTGACTTGCTTTCCGAAGAGCAAGACGTTGTCGTGCGCTATCAGGGCGGCAACAATGCAGGACACACCGTCATCAACGACAAGGGCAAATTCGTTCTCAATCTTTTGCCGTCCGCAATCTTGCGCGAGGACAAAGTCAACGTGATGGGCAACGGTATGGTTGTCGACATCGAGCATCTTTGCAAGGAGATAGCAAGACTCAGAGAGGGCGGAATCGTCATCACTCCCGACAACCTCAAAATCAGCGACAAAGCGGTTGTGTGCTGCCCTTACAACGTGGCGCAAGACTGCCTCGAAGAAGACAGACTCGGCGACAAAAAGTTTGGCTCGACAAGAAGAGGTATCTCGCCTATTTATGCGGATAAGTATATGAAAAAGGCAATTCGTATGGGCGACATTCTGCATCCCGAATATCTCCGCTCTCGTCTTGAAACCATTGTTGAATGGAAAAACCTCACCATCGAGGGAGCATATCACTCAAAGGGGTACACCGTTGACGGCTTGCTCAAATGGTTCGACACATACGGGACTCCGCTCAAAGACTACATCTGCGACACGGGTTATTATCTCGACAAGGCTCTCAAAGCAGGCAAAAACGTTATGCTCGAAGCACAACTCGGCGCATTGCGCGACATCGACTTCGGCATTTATCCTTACACGACCAGCTCGTCTACAATCACCGCATACGGCCCTGTGGGTGCAGGCATTCCAAACCACAAAGTAGAAAAGGCAATCGGCGTTATGAAAGCATACTCGACTTGCGTCGGCGAAGGTCCGTTCACAGCCGAAATGTTCGGTGAAGAGGCAGAAAAACTCCGCAAGGCAGGCGGCGAATACGGCGCGGCGACAGGCCGTCCTCGCAGAGTAGGCGGATTTGACGTTGTTGCGTCGAGGTATGGTTGTATGGTGCAAGCCGCAACCGAAATCGCTCTCACAAAACTCGATATTCTCGACACCATGGACAGAATCCCCGTTTGCGTCAGCTACGACGTCAACGGCACAACGGTCAACGAATTCCCATCGGGAGAAGCCCTCAACATCGCAACTCCCAACATCATCTATTTTGACGGTTGGAATTGTTCCACCGCGTCTTGCCGCCGCTACGAAGACCTTCCTCTCAACGCGCGCAAGTACATCGAATTTATCGAAAACGCAGTGGAGTGCAATATTAAGTATATATCGGTAGGGGCTGAACGCTCCGCAATTATAGTGAGATAAGCGCACTATTTGGCGAATATCGTCGTCAAAGCCCTTTTGCCTCTCGTCGTGTACGAATAGTACACTAGGCGAGTGTCAAAAGGGCTTTTCCTTGTTATTCATCCAAATATTGCGCTTATCTCACTATAATTGAAGTAAATATCAAATGCTAAATTGCGCCTAACTTTGTCAGAACTTCCTTGCTCATCCGTCATGTACTTCTTGTACATTAGGCGGATTCGCAAGGCGGTTCTTTCTTGTTATGCATCAATTTATCGCATTATTTGCATCGTTCTTAAAAAGGCGAATATCGTCATCAAAGCCCTTTTGCCTCTCGTCGTGTACGAATAGTACACTAGGCGAGTGTCAAAAGGGCTTTCTTATACACGGAATTTGCTTATTCGAAGTGCGAGCCGCAACGGCGGCGAGAAAATGGAGCGCCGAGCTTGACGAACAGTACGAGAATGCGTGGTATTCTGTTGCGTAGCCGCCACGCAGGCGAAGTGGTATAATAAGAGAAATGTCCATTTTTATGCGAGTGCCGACTGTCTCCCCCGCGAACAACGGATAATATTGTAGAGTATTGTCCCTATTTGAGTGGTGGGAGAAATACCGGCGTGTCCGGAAAGAGGGGGCACATCTAATTTAGAGTACACGCCTTGCAACTTTTGTAGAGGAAGAACAAAACACGTGAGGAAGGGGGAAGTTGTATTTGGAGAGCTAAACGCCCAACCCTTGTAGAGGAAGAATCTTTGCTCATTCGTAGTATACTTGTAAACGGTATATACAATTGCTTTACAGAGATATGCAACAATAGTAGTCAAGTGGTCAAATTCTGTCGGTAAGCTCGTCGAGGGTTATGTCCAAAGCGGTTGCAACGGCAATCAGGCTGTGCATGCTCGGCAGACTTGTGCCTTTTCGCCATGAAGCGATTTTGCTGCGTGCCACACCGGTTTTTTTGACAAGCCGATATTCGGAGATGTTTTTTTCTTGAAGTATTTTGACAAAATGTTCGTTGAAGGGCAGAATCGGCGCATGCAACGAGTATTGAACATCGATGTCGTTCAGCCCGAAAAGATAATCGAGAGAACAATTGAAATAATTTGCAAGTAAAATCGCATTGTCAAAATTGGGGACGGAAACCTTCCTTATCCACTTATAAAATGCAGACGAATTGAGTTGTAACTGTTGTGCAATCACATCAACGCTTATCCTGCTCTCTTGCATGAGTTCGCAAAGTCGCTCTGCAAAGATGTCCGCTATTTGTTTGTCAATTTCCGACATAATACGACAAACTCCTACATAATTTTACAAAAATAGTATGCCCCTATTTGTCCCCAAAGGCTTGAGTTTGTCCAAAAAGGGACATATAATATGCATATCAAGCAAAGGAGAAATTGCCATGGAACAACTTTTGACAAAAATCGGAGAGCTTGTATCAATGGAAATCGACGAGGTTGAAAATGTCGAATACCTTGACAAAGAAATGGGATATATGTTTTACATAAATCTCACGGACGGAAGGAAAGTGTTGCTGTCATTGGTGGATAGCAAAATGTAAAAAAGGGCCGCATTTGCGGTCTTTTTTTATAAATCGATTTTGCGAATATAGAATATAAGCAAAGCCGACGTTTACAATATATCTTTGATTTGAAGAAGGGATGTGACGGTATAATCGCAATCTGCGGTTTTTTTCGATTTGTATTTGTCAAACCAGATCGTTTTCATGCCATAGGTTCGCGCGCCGTTTATATCTGCCGTGAGCGAGTCGCCTATCATAACCGTGTCCCGAGGACTTTTGCCGAGTTTTTCAAAACATGCGTCGAAAAATTCTTTGTTCGGTTTGAGATGCCCTATCTCGGCAGACACGAAATAGCCATTTATATATTTGTCGAATCCGGCTTTTTTCAACCGTGTTGTTTGTTGAGTGAGCGGAGCATTGCTGGCAACGTACACGTCATACTTTTCAGATAAATACTTGAGAAGTTCTTTTGCACCGTCAACGGGGACGGCGCTGTTTGCAAGTCCCGTGTGGAAGGATTTTTCAAAGGCGATACCGTCTGCTTGTATGCCCAGTTTCTCAAAAAGGGTGTTGAATCTTTTTTCAAGCAGCTCATCCATTGTCAGTTCTCCGCGTTCGAGCTGTTGCCAAAGCGACAAATTGAACGGATGAAAAATCGAGCAAAGTTCGTTTGCTTTGTCAATGCCAAACTCTTTGCAAGAGAGAGAAATGCTTTCGTTTGCGCATTTGTCAAAATCCAAAAGCGTATTGTCAACGTCAATGAGAATTGTCATAGCGAACTCTTCCGTATGCGGTTGCCGAAAAAACAAGATTTCTTTTCGACAAAATTAAAGGCACGGAGCAAGTCCGCGCCGAGCGATCAGAGATTTGCGGATACTTTGTCAACATATGCGCAGGCATTGAAAGCGGCAATCGAGCCGTCTGCGGCAGCCGTTACAAGTTGACGAATCTTTTTGGTGCGGCAATCGCCGGCGACAAATATGCCCTCGCAAGAGGTCGTGCAGTTTTCGTCGGCAATGATATATCCTGCTTTGTCAAGCGCAACGATGTCGGCAAAACCTGTGTTGTTTGGCACTTGCCCTATGCATATGAACGCACATTTTGCGTTTATGACAACCTGTTCTTTGGTTTTGGTGTTTTCAAATCTCAATGCCGACAATTCCTCGTCGCCGATAAACTCTTTGAGAGCGAGATTGTGTGTATATTTGACGTTGGGACGAGCAAGCACGAGGTCGAGAAGTGCCTTGTCGCCAAAGAATTTGTCAAACAGCGTGCAGATGTGGACGCTCTTGCAATAGCCGCTCAAAACGAGGGCATATTGCAGGGCGGTGTTTGCGTCGCCTATTACGCAAACGTCCTCGCCCGAATAGAACGCGCCGTCGCAAAGCGCGCAATAACTTACACCGTTTCCCACAAGTTCGTCCTCGCGATCGACTCCGATTCTGCGGGGCTTGACGCCTGTGGCAAGGATGACGGATTTGCATCCGTATTTGCCGTATTCGGTGGTTAATTCAAACCCAAACGGGGTTTTAACTATTGATTCGACGGCATCGAGTTCGATTTGTGCGCCCCACTCGGATATTTGTTCATAGAGCTTGTCCATGAGTTCCGCACCCGAAATTTTTTGATAAGAAGGGAAGTTTTCCACTCTCGGAGAATATGCGATTTGCCCTCCGAAACTGTAACCCTCAAGCACCAAAACGGATTTGCCCGCTCTCAGACAATTTAGCGCGGCGGTCATTCCTGCAGGCCCTGCGCCAACTACGATTATATCAAATTTGTCCATAATAACCTCTTTTTTCAAACCGACTTAAACTAAAAAGAAAAGCGGTATGGCTTTTGCCATACCGCCGTTTTTCATCTTATTTTCTCGATTCGATATAGCCTTTGATTTTGCTTGCGTTGTCGTAAACATCGTATCCGTTTCCGTTGGGCACGAGAAGCGTGGGTGCTTTCTTCACTCCGAAAGCAAGCGTTTGATCTTTGTTGTCCTCGGCGTCGATTACGGTGTAAGCAATGCCTGCTTTATCGAGCATCGCTTTTGCCATTTTGCAGTTGGGGCAAGTCTTTGTGGTGAATATCAAAAGCCCTTCGTCCTCACTCTTTTTGCAGCAGTCGCACTTTTGAGCGGATTCGTCTTTTTGCATCATCTTGACGTCGCTTCTTGCCTGGTCATCGCAAACGAATTCATCGATATGTTTGCCGTGGTATTGCGAGTGTGCGATGTCGTACACCTTGCGTTCCTTAAACTCGGCGCGCTTGCCGTCGTTCCAGTTTTGGACGGGGCGATAGTAGCCGGTGATACGACTGTAAACTTCCGTCTTTTTGCCGCAGATGGGGCAGGTGTACTGCTCGCCTTCGAGGTAGCCGTGTTCTTGGCAAATCGAGTAGGTCGGAGAGAGTGTGTAGTAGGGAAGTTTGTAGTTTTCGGCAATCTTTCTCACGAGGTTTGCCGCCGCTTGCCAACTGTCGAGGCGTTGACCGAGGAATGCGTGGAAGACTGTGCCCGACGTGTAAAGCGTTTGCAGTTCGTCCTGAATGTCGAGCGCGGAGAAGATGTCGCTTGTGTATCCGACGGGGAGGTGCGAGCTGTTGGTGTAGTACGGCACGTTGTCCATATTGCTTGCGCAGATGATGTCGGGATATCTTTCTCTGTCATGCTTTGCAAGACGATAAGAAGTGGACTCTGCGGGCGTCGCTTCGAGATTGTACAGATCGCCGTATTCTTCTTGGTAATCGGAGAGTTTTTCACGCATAAAGTTGAGAACCTTCTTTGTGAAATCCTGCGCCTCTTTGTGAGTCATATCCTTGCCCACCCAGTTTGCGTTGAGGCAAGCCTCGTTCATGCCGACAAGACCGATTGTGGAGAAGTGATTGCCAAACGTGCCGAGGTATCTCTTGGTGTAGGGATAAAGCCCTTCTTCGAGGAGTTTGGTGATGACGTTTCTCTTGATTTTGAGCGAGCGTGCAGACACGTTCATGAGGCGTTCGAGTTCTTTGAAGAATTCGTCTTCCGTTTTGCTCACGTACGCGATGCGCGGCATATTGATTGTTACGACGCCGATTGAACCGGTGGATTCGCCGCTGCCGAAGAAGCCGCCCGATTTTTTGCGGAGTTCGCGAAGGTCAAGACGCAAGCGGCAGCACATACTGCGCACGTCGCTCGGCTCCATATCCGAGTTGATGTAGTTGGAGAAGTACGGCGTGCCGTATTTTGCCGTCATCGTGAAGAGCAGACGGTTGTTTTCGGTGTTCGACCAGTCGAAATCTCTTGTGATAGAGTAGGTGGGGATGGGGTATTGGAAACCTCTGCCGTTGGCGTCGCCCTCGATCATGATTTCGATAAACGCCTTGTTGACCATCGCCATTTCTTTTTCGCAGTCTTTATACTTGAAGTCCATCTCCTTGCCGCCGACGATTGCGGGGAGTTCCGCCAAGTCGTTGGGGACAACCCAGTCGAGAGTGATGTTGGTGAAAGGTGCTTGAGTACCCCAGCGAGAAGGTGTATTCACGCCATAGATGAAAGATTGAACGCATTGCTTGACCTCTTTGTAGGATAGGTTGTCAACCTTGACAAACGGCGCAAGGTAGGTGTCGAAAGAACTGAACGCCTGTGCGCCTGCCCACTCGTTTTGCATGATACCGAGGAAGTTGACCATTTGGTTGCAAAGCGTGGAGAGGTGGCTTGCCGGTGAAGATGTGATTTTGCCGGGTATGCCGCCAAGACCTTCCTTGATGAGCTGTTTGAGCGACCAACCTGCGCAGTAGCCCGTGAGCATGGACAAGTCGTGGATGTGAATTTGCGCCTCGCGGTGAGCTTTTGCGATTTCGTCGTCATAGATTTCGCTAAGCCAGTAGTTTGCCGTCACCGCGCCCGAGTTGGA
Organism: uncultured Clostridia bacterium; assembly: GCA_934233745.1. Taxonomy (GTDB): domain Bacteria; phylum Bacillota; class Clostridia; order Christensenellales; family CAG-917; genus CAG-475. The sequence continues at coordinate 89,068 of CAKQGN010000003.1, read as the reverse complement.
AAGGATAAGTCCGCCCACCGAATAGGTGACCGTAGAGTTTTCCTTGACGCGCCAGTCGTTGATTTTGAGATAATTGTTCACCGTGTTCTTGTAGTCGAGCATGGTGGAATTCATCTCGCGAAGTTTTTCGTGTTGTTTTCTGTAAAGGATGTATGCCTTTGCAACCTCAACGTAGCCCGATTGGATAAGGACGACCTCAACAGAGTCCTGAATGTCCTCAACGCTCACAACGTCGCCTTGAACCTTGTCGTTGAAGGTTGCGGTGACTCTGAGCGCAAGCATATCGATGATGTCGTCGCTGTAACTCTTGTTCACAGCCGTAAACGCTTTTTCGATTGCGACCTTGATTTTGTTCAGATTGAATGGAACTATACTCCCGTCTCTTTTTTTGATGTTCAACATATCTATTGAACCCCCTTGGAAAATGTGCCCCTTTATTATAGCAAGCAGAGCGGATATGTCAAGGACAAAACGCAAAATAAAGTGTGAAACTTTTTTGCGAAACACTACATATTGTGTTTTTGTCGCAAAATGGCAAATTTTGCAAATTCCACATTTCGTGTATCGAAAACAGCGGTTTTAGCGTATGTAACCGCCTATAAAAAAATGCAAACCGCATTCTAACGCATTCTAATATTTCGACCGTATCCGACACGAAAAAATGCCGCACCACAATATATAGTGGTTGTAAAGATTATAAAAAATGCCCTTTTATTCAAGGGCAAACGGACAAAGTTTTTTTTGATTCTAAAACGATGATCTTCCAAGTAAGTAATCGGTTGACACACCAAAGCAGTCGGCAAGCTTGCAAAGCATCACGACGTCGGGCAATCTGTCGCCTGTTTCGTACTTTGCGACTGTGGAACAGTCCACGCCGAGTTCTTTTGCCAACCCGACTTGCGACAAGCCCTTTTCTTTGCGCAATTCCGCTATACGCGTGCGCAGAAATATTACAGTTTGTTCGTTATTGTTTGATTTCATATTGACATTATGACATTCTGCCAGTATAATATTGACAACACTGGCAATCTGCCAGCAAAATATTTTATTTATGACATTGTTCAGGAGGCAAATATGAAAAGGCATTTGTTGATTATTTTGGTAATTATTATGCTCATTTTGTGTGTTGTAATACTTGCAGGGTGCAGCGGTTTGGAGGGACTTTTTAGCAAAAAATTGAAAGCGGAAATAGCGGCGGATGATAAATATCGAAAAGAGGTTGAAGACAGTTTAATTGAAAAAAACCCCAACGATATTGTTGTTCCTGCCGACGCAACCGATGAAGAAAGACAGCAACTCGAAGATGAAAAACTGTATTGGACGATTGTCAAAACCATAAAGCAAAAAGCTGATGAATTTGTTGCTCAATACATAAAAAACAAACCGGATAACCTTAAACTCGGAGAAGCAATAGCATATTATAAAAAAATAACAAATGTCCGCGCAATCTATTCGTTACAGAAGAATATAAGCGAGGACGATTTCATAGATGAGTATAAAGAAGAAGAAAACGGTTTGGTGATTGACTGTGATTTTATGTACGAGTATTGGGATGTTTTTGATTCTCAAAAACATTGGTTTTTGAGAGAAGGCGAAATGTTTTTTAAGGTGACAAACAAGTCGATTTCATCAAAAGTTGACAACATGTACAAGTTGCTTACTTTTTTGCAGCATGAGGATACTCAATTTGATTTCGCGCATGTAATAGCGAATGTTGCAGACCGTCATTCGGAGGATTTGTCGCAGTATATAAATGCAATTTACGAAAACTATATGAAATCGTTATTCACAAGAAAGTTTGACGGTGATTCTCGATTGGTGCGAATTATCGGTACAAGTGTGGAGAGTGCTTATCCGCAACATTTCAAGCTTGTGATGGCGGGTCAAAAATATGTCGAAGACAAAGAAGAAACGTATGTAGTATATTCTTACAGCGTTTATGTTTCTGAAGATATGTCGTTGGAAAGGTGGAAGGAATTTGCATTGCTAAATAATGCCGACGCAACGACGAGTATGATGAGTCTTAAAATGCTAACGTTTTATGCGCTCGGGTTTGATTGGACGGTATTTGCCCAAAAATATCCTCAACGCGCAAAATAAAATAATAATGATTACGTTTCACAGATATTAAATCTATATATAGAATAAAACGACAGACGGCCGTCCGATTGGGCGGTCGTCTGTCGTGATAAGGGGAGTATTATGAGGAGCGTGTTGAGGTGCGCGATGCGCTTGCCGTGCGGGTGCGGTTATTGTTTGTTTGGCAAAAACATGATGTTTTTTGTGTGGACGTCGCTGTACGAAAAAGTGCGTTTTTCTCCTCCGTCCAGCTCGATGGTGAAGATAGAGGGAAATATCGCCGTGACTTTGCCGTGATAGAGTGCGGATTTGCCTCTGCCGCTGTTGATTTTGACAAGCACGGGGACGCCGATGATTTGTTGTACGCGCGCTTTCGCCTCGCAAAGTGATTGACCGATTTCTCTCATAGCAGGATTATTGCCCGAAAATCAAAACTTATTCGTCATAATTCAAAATGGTTGAGAATATGTTTTTGGTGAAACGGAGGAATGCTATGTTCGATTTTGAAAAACTAAGTGCCAGCAAATTTTACGTTGCGCCGACGTCGGAGCGTGTCGTTGAGTTTTCGCCGTCCGACATCGATATGTCAAACGTTGCAAAGGTTTTGTCTGTCGCGGTGGACGCAAGAGCCATAAGTGTCGAGGCACAGGACGGATACGTGCAAGCGGGCGGCAGAGTCAATTTCCGCCTTGCATATTTGGACAAGGACGGCACACCCAAAGGGGTTGATTACAATGCCGATTTTACGGCGAGGGTTGACGGTGAGTTCGAGGAGGGCGACAACGCATGGTGCGATGTGGTTATCTCCGAATCCGACGTCGAGGCAAACGATACGCTTACGCTCACGGCAGTGCTTGAACTCAAAGTTTCGGCAATCAAGCGCGACGAAATCGAGGTCTTGACGGGTGCCGACGATTGTTATGTGACAACCAAAGAAATTTTTGTGCCTACCTATATCGCGCAAAAAACAGTTGTCGTTCCTTTCGATGACGAGAAGAACGTCGGAGGCGAAATCGAGTCCGTGCTGGGACTTTCCGCAACCGTAGTGCCTCTCAAATCGGCGGCGACCGAGGGAGGCGCAACCGCAAAACTGAAAATCTATGCGATTGCAACCTATGTCGAGAGCGGGCAAATCAAACAACACTCGTTTGAAATACCGATTGAAGAAGAATTCAATCTCGACGGAGTAAAAGAAGGGGACGCGATAAAATTATATTCGGCGGTCAAATCGTCCAAAATCGTGTTGCAAGGCGTGACTGACGACAATACCATAAGAGTGGAAGGCGAGATTCAAATCAAAATCCAAGCGTTCAGATGCTCAAAAACGGCAATAGTGTCCGACTTGTTTATGCTCTCCAACCAAACGGAAATAGAGAAGCAAACAATCAAATACGACTGCTTTGACGGGTGCGGATATTTTGTCAAGGGCGTGAGCGGAAGCGCAACGCTTTCCGACAACAAGCCTGCCGCAATAGAAGTGTGCGCTCTGCCTTATGCAAGGTGTTACACCACTCGCGCGTATGTCAGCGAAGACAACAATTTGGTTGTTGAGGGCGTTGCAAACACCGACATAATCTATCGGGACGAAAACGGATTCAACTCCGTACGCGCCGAAATACCCTTTGCGGTTTCTGCGCCGAGCGATATTCCTTTTTCAAAAGACGTGCGGGTAGAATGCCGAATTCAGCGTATTGACGCCGTTGTTCGCAGAGAGCGAGAGTTTGACATCACCTTCGACGTCGCAATTGCGGTTTGCGGATTTTCTCCGCTTGAAGCAACGTATATTTCGGCGGTGAACGTCGGCGCGGAGCGCACGCAAAACACCTCGGCATTGTCCGTATATGTTGCGACTCCTACCGATACGATGCTCGATGTCTGCTCGGCACTTTCTGCAATGCCTGCCGATATACTTGCACAAAATCCCGACCTGTCAGAGCCTTTTGCTCCCGACACCAAAATCGTTTATTTCAGAAATCTAAAATAAAACCGAACGAAAACAAAAACCCCTCCGAGCGATTCGGAGGGGTTTTGTCTTGCTTTGGGATAATATCGATTATTCCTCGGTGTAAGAAGCGGCTTTCTTGACGTAGAATGCACGTTTCTTTGCCGCGTCTTCTTCGTTCTTTGCGAACAAGACTTTTGCAGTATCCGGATTCATCTTTGCTAGGGACGCATATCTCGTTTCGTTCATTAGGAATGCCTGATAGTCGTCGGTGGGCTCTTTGCTGTCGATTGCAAGCGGAGCTTTGTCTGTGCCCACGAGGGTCGGGTTGTAGCGGAAGAGTTGCCAATATCCGCAGTCAACAGCCTTCTTCATTTCCATTTGAGAGTTGTCCATACCGCCCTTGATACCGTGGTTGATGCACGGTGCGTAAGCGATTATGATGGACGGGCCGTGATATGCCTCTGCCTCTGCAAACGCTTTGACAACTTGGTTCATGTCCGCACCCATAGAAACTTGTGCGACGTAAACGTAACCGTAGTCCATTGCGAGAAGAGCAAGGTCTTTCTTCTTGGTGCGTTTGCCGGTTGCCGCAAATTTTGCAATTGCGCCGGTCGGGGTGGACTTGGACGCTTGTCCGCCGGTGTTGGAGTAGACTTCGGTGTCGAGGACGAGGATGTTGACGTCTTCGCCGCTTGCGAGTACGTGGTCAACGCCGTTGTAACCGATATCGTATGCCCAGCCGTCGCCGCCGACAATCCACACAGATTTCTTGATGAGGCAATCTTTTCTTGCTTCGATGCTTTCGAGCAATTCGAGGCTCAAGCCGTTTGCGGTCTTCTTTTCTTCGGGGAGGAGAGCAAGGATAGCGTTGGTTGCTTCTTCGCTCTTTTGAGCGTCCTCTCTGTTTTCGAGCCAGCTGTTGAGTGCGGCTTTCATATCCTCGGAGATTGCGTCAAGACCGATGAGGCTCGTGATGTTGTTTGCAAGCACGTTGCGACGAGTGTCGTAAGCAAGGTGCATACCATAGCCGAACTCTGCGTTGTCCTCAAACAAAGAGTTTGCCCATGCGGGACCGCGACCTTTGTCGTTCTTGGTGTAGGGGCAAGTCGGTGCGCTTCCGCCGTAGATGGAGGAGCAACCCGTTGCGTTTGCAATGAGCATTCTGTCGCCGAAGAGTTGAGTCATAAGTTTGACGTAAGGCGTTTCGCCACAGCCTGCGCATGCGCCCGAGAACTCGAAGAGCGGCTTCTTGAATTGGCTGTTCTTGACGTTGACGGACTTGAGGTCTGCAGTCGTTTCTTTGAGGTTTGCGGCATATTCCCAGTTTGCTTCCTCTTTGGCGATTGCTTCATCGAGGGGAACCATAGTGAGAGCCTTTTCTTTTGCGGGGCAAACCGCAACGCAGTTGGAGCAACCCGTGCAGTCGAAGGGGCTGACTTGCATGCGGAATTCATAACCTTTCACGCCGATTGCGGGCTTTGTTTCAAAGGATTCGGGCTTGTTTGCCAGTTCCTCTGCGGTTGCGAGAGTCGGACGAATGGTTGCGTGCGGGCAGACGAGAGAGCAGCGGTTGCATTGGATGCACTTGTCTTTGTCCCACATAGGAACGGAAACGGCGATACCGCGTTTTTCGAATTTGGTCGTGCCAGTGGGAACGTATCCGTTGGGGTTGAAAGCGGAAACGGGGAGTTTGTCGCCTTCTTGCGCCGTGATGGGAGCAATGAAGTTTTTGAAATACTCGTCGTTGGGAACGGGGAGCGGCTCTGCACCGTTGGTCGTGGTTTCCCAGCTTTGAGGATACTTGACTTCTTTGAGATGTGCGATTGCCTTGTCGACGCAAGCGTTGTTCATGGCAACGACGGCGTCGCCTTTCTTGCCGTATGATTTCTTTATCATTTCCTTCATATAACGCTCTGCGTCTTCGTAGGGGATGACGTTTGCGAGTTTGAAGAATGCGGCTTGCATAACGGTGTTGACGCCTTTCTTTGTGCCGATTTCCTGAATGACTTTAAGACCGTCGAGAGTGTAGAATTTGACATGCTTTCTTGCAATCATGTTTTTCATTGCGGCAGGGAGTTTTGCGTCCATTTCTTCGGGTTCCCATTGAGAGTTGAGGAGGAAAGTGCCGCCGTCTTTGAGGTCGGAGAGCATATCGTAACGCAGAACGTACGATTCGTTGTGGCAAGCCACGAAGTCCGCCTGGTCGATGAGGTAGGTGCTTCTGATGGGCTTGTCGCTGAAACGCAAGTGAGAAATGGTGATACCGCCCGACTTCTTGGAGTCGTATGCAAAGTATGCCTGAGCATATTTGTTGGTGTGGTCGCCGATAATCTTGATTGAGTTCTTGTTTGCGCCGACGGTGCCGTCAGAGCCGAGACCGTAGAATTTGCAAGAGATTGCGCTTGCGTCCGAAGCGTCGATTTTTTCTGTGACGTTCAAGGAATTGAAGGTGACGTCGTCGGTGATGCCAACGGTGAATTTATCCTTCTTCTCGCCGCTCATGTTGGCATAGATTGCGTTGACCATAGAGGGGTTGAATTCCTTGCTGCCGATGCCGTAGCGACCGCAGAGAACTTCTTTTTGCACGCCTGCTTCCGCAAGAGCGGAAACAACGTCGAGGTAGAGAGGTTCGCCTTGTGCGCCGGGTTCTTTGGTTCTGTCCATAACCGTGATTGTCTTGACGGTTGCGGGGATTGATTTGACAAATGCGTCTTGGGGGAAGGGGCGGTAAAGTCTGACTTTCAAAAGACCGACCTTGTGACCTCTTGCGTTGAGGTAATCAACCGTTTCTTCAACGGCCTCTGCGCCCGAACCCATGATGACGATAACGCGGTCTGCGTCGGCTGCGCCGTAGTAGTCGACAAGGCTGTACTTTCTGCCGGTGAGTGCGCTGACTTTGTCCATTTGCGCTTGCACGATTGCAGGAACTGCGTCATAGTACTTGTTGCTTGCTTCTCTGTTTTGGAAGTAAATATCGGGGTTTTGAGCCGTACCTTGTTGATGAGGATGCTCGGGGTTGAGTGCGCGAGCGCGGAATTCGTCGATTTTCTTGAAGTTTACGAGAGGTTTGATTTCGTCGTATTCGATGACGTCGATTTTGTCAACTTCGTGAGAGGTGCGGAAACCGTCGAAGAAGTTGAGGAAAGGCACGCTGGATTCGATTGTGGAGAGGTAGGAAACCAATGTGAGGTCCATAACCTCTTGCACGCTGTTTGCAGCGAGCATAGCAAAACCGGTTTGACGGCATGCCATAACGTCCGAGTGATCGCCGAAGATGTTGAGTGCGTGACCTGCAACGCTTCTTGCGGACACGTTGAAGACGCTGGGGAGCAATTCGCCCGCAATCTTGTACATGTTGGGGATCATGAGCAACAAGCCTTGGCTTGCCGTGAACGTGCTCGTCAAAGCACCTGCTGCCAAAGAACCGTGAACCGCACCTGCAGCGCCGGCTTCGGATTGCATTTCGGCAATTTTAAGAACGTTGCCAAAAAGATTCTTTCTGCCTTGGCCTGCCCAGTCGTCGCAGTTTTCTGCCATAGGGGATGACGGGGTGATAGGGTAAATAGCCGCTACGTCCGAGAAAGCATACGCAATGTGTGCCGCAGCGGTATTGCCGTCAATGGTCATTTTTTTCATATCGGATAGTCCTCCAAATAAATATCTTTAAGTGTTTGATTCGTTATGCACATACGCAAGCGCAATGCGCATAATCAATTAGATATTATATATTGATAAAAAATAATAGTCAATAAAAAGGGAGATTTTGTTTGATGAAATAATTTTTCTCTCGCCGTTTTAGCGCACGTGCCGTTCGCCCCGCTTATTTTGATGAGGTTTGCAAAAAATTCAATACACTCAACTCTATCGTTTGCCAAAAGAAATGCGCTGTGTTATACTCTCGTTATGTCACAAATTGTCCTCAAAGGAGTAAGTTATAGTTACTCATTAGGGGAGGGCAGCAGTCTAAAAGCCCTCAAAAACCTGTCTTTTTCCGTTGAGAAAGGCGAATTTGTCGCGCTCGCCGGTATGAACGGCAGCGGCAAATCGACGCTTGCAAAACTTCTCAACGGTCTTTTTGTACCCACGAGCGGTGAGATTTTGATTGACGACTTGTCTACTTCGGACGAAAAAAACACCTTTGAAATACGCAAAAAAGCGGGTATGGTTTTCCAAAACCCCGACAACCAGATGGTTGCCACAATCATCGAGGACGACGTTGCGTTCGGCCCCGAAAATATCGGCGTTGTGCGCGAGGAAATCATCGAGCGGGTTGACGAGGCTCTCGACGCGGTTGGCATGAGTGAGTATCGCAAACGCTCGGCGTCCAAGCTCAGCGGCGGTCAAAAACAGCGTATCGCAATCGCAGGCGTGCTTGCCATGCGTCCCGAGATTTTGATTTTGGACGAATCCACATCCATGCTCGACCCCAACGGGCGCAAAGAGATTATGGACATCGCAAGAAAGCTCAACAAGCAGGGCATCACCGTCATCAACATCACGCACAATATGGACGAGGCGGTGCTTGCGGACAGAATTATCGTTTTGCGCAAGGGCAGAGTCGCAATAGACGGCACGCCCAAAGAGGTGTTCTCCTCCGGGCTTTTGGAGGCGTGCGGACTCACGCTTCCGCCTGTTTTCGCACTTTGTAAATCTCTTGAACAAAAGGGGTTTGTTTTCAATTTGCCCGCTCTTACGGAAGCGGAATTGGTGGAGGGCGTATGTCGGCAATTGAAATAAAAAATCTGACTTATGTTTATTCACCCAAAACGCCCTTTGAAAAGGTCGCGCTTTCGGATATAAATCTGACCATAGAAAAAGGGCAGTTTGTCGGTATAGTCGGCGCAACGGGCAGCGGAAAATCAACGCTCATTCAGCATCTGAACGGGCTTATAAAGATTCAAGACAAAAAGAAGTCGTCCGTCATAGTCAACGGTATGAGCGCAACCGACAAAAAGACGCTCAAAAATTTGCGTTTCGAAGTGGGTATGGTTTTCCAATATCCCGAATATCAGCTTTTTGCCGATACGGTTGAAAAGGACGTTGCTTTCGGCCCTAAAAACATGAAACTCGAAAAGGACGAAATCGACAGACGGGTAAAAAGGGCAATCGAGGTTGTCGGCCTTGATTACGACGCTTTTGCAAATCGCAGTCCTTTCGACTTGAGCGGCGGCGAAAAACGACGTGTCGCAATTGCCGGCGTCATCGCAATGGAGCCGAAAATCCTCGTTCTCGACGAGCCGGTTGCAGGGCTTGATCCGCAGGGCAGAGAGGAGATTCTTGCGCTTGTAAAAACCCTGCAAAAAGAGGTTTCGCCAACCATAATTATGGTGTCGCACAACATGGACGACATTGCCGTTATAGCCGACCGAGTCGTTGCGCTCAAAGACGGCAAACTGATTGCGGACGGCACACCCAAAGAAGTGTTTTCAAACAGAAAACTCATCGAAGACGCAGGTCTTGACGTGCCTTGCGCAACAAGGATTTCCGACGAGTTGAGCGCGCGCGGAATCGACCTTCCAGACGATATAATTTCGATGAGCGAACTTTGTGAAAAACTTGCCGAGATAAAGGCAAAAGAAGGAGGGAACGAACATGTTTAAGGACGTTTCCTTCGGACAATATTATCCCACAAATTCGCCCGTTCATCGCCTCGACGCAAGGGTGAAACTTTTGCTGACGCTGATGTACGTCATAGGCATTTTCTTTGTAAAATCCTATTTTGGTTTTATGCTCACCACGGTTATGCTGATTGCCATAATCATGCTTGCAAAACTGCCCATGATGTCGGTTTTGAAGAGTGTAAAAGGCGTGCTTTTTATCGTTTTGTTTACGGCGATTCTCAACTTGTTTCTGATAAAAGACGGCGAAGTTTTGGTGCATTGGCAAATCTTTACAATCACCAAAACGGGGGTTCATACAACCATAAAGATGGTTTTAAGGCTCGTTTTGTTGATTTCCGGCGCATCTTTGCTTTCACTCACGACAACTCCGGTCGAGCTTGCCGACGGAGTGGAATCGCTTATGTCGCCGCTCAAACTCATCAAAGTCCCCGTGCGCGACATAGCAATGATTATGAGCATCGCGTTGCGCTTTATTCCCACACTGTTTGAAGAAACCAACAAGATTATTTCGGCGCAAAAAGCGCGCGGCGCAAGTTTCGATACGGGCGGACTTTTTGCGAGAGCAAAGGCTCTTTTGCCCGTACTCATTCCGCTTTTTGTCAACTCGTTCAGGCGCGCGGACGAACTCGCTTTCGCAATGGACGCAAGATGCTACAACGCAACCGAAAAACGCACAAAAATGAAGAAAGCAAAACTCGGTTGGGGCGACCTTTTCGCCGCGCTGTTTATGTGCGTTTTCTTTGTTGTTATTTTGCTTGAAAGATACTATTTTCCAACAATCGGCATCGATATCGACAAGATGATTTTCGGAGGGCTTTTGTGATGAGATATCGCGCGATTATATCCTATTTCGGAGCAAGATATGTCGGTTGGCAAAGGCAACTCAACGGCTTGTCCGTGCAAGAGGTTTTCGAAAAAGCTCTCGAAAAGACGTTTGGCGTAAAAACGAGCGCAACCGCAAGCGGTCGCACGGACGCAGGCGTACATGCCGAGGGACAGGTTGTACATTTCGACGCAGACACGTCCATACCCGTGGACAAGATACCTTTTGCAGTCAACACGCATCTTCCCGACGATGTGAGCATGCTTTTTTGCGAGGTTGTATCCGATGATTTCAACGCGCGATTCAACGCAAAACGTAAGACCTATTGCTATAAGATGTATATATCGAAGCATCGCCGTCCCATGCTCGAACCCACCCACGAACACGTCATCGTTCCCGTTGACATCGACAAAATAAAAGAGGCGTGCAAAATCATAGAAGGCACGCACGATTTCAAGTGTTTCGAGGCAAGCGGCAGCGTAATAAAAAACACCGTCCGCACGATATACTCTATCGAAGTTGAAACGTCCCCGTTGCAATCTTTTTGCGACGACGAGTCCTATGCCGAAAAAAACGGCATGTTGACAGATTCCGAACTTTGCGTATCCGTCACGGGAAACGGTTTTCTTTACAATATGGTGCGCATCATCGCAGGGACGTTGCTTTATGTCGGAATAGGCAAGATGACGCCCGATGACGTTCGATTGCTCTTAAAGAGCGGCGACAGAAAACTTGCAGGCAAAACATTGTCCGCAAAAGGGCTGCATTTAATTAAGGTTATTTATTGATTTTTTGTGCGCTGTTATTTTCGTGGCTGTAACACGAGCCGCAACGGCAACGAAACGATATTGTGCTTAACGCACAGTGATATTGTCCTGCGGACAGTGATATGCACGCAGAGCGCGCGCGATATTGCACTTCGTGCAGTTGCGGAGGATTTAAACCTATTCGAAGCGTTCTTATACACGGTATGTGCATTTTTGAAGATGGATTTCGAGCCGCAACGGCGGCGAGCTTTTGAGCGCCGAGCTTTCGTCGCACACAAGCACCTTTTGCTTCAACCACAACAAGTTGTAGTTGTTCGCCTTGGTTCTTTGCGCTCCTCTTCCCACGCGGCAAAAAACTTCGCTTTCATCTTTGATATTCAAGCACAAGTTCGCTTGTTTTTGCCGTGCGGGGACCCTTGTGTGCGTAGTACAAGCGACTGCGCCGTGTTGTTGGCCACGCCTGGCGCACAAAGCGCAGTGGCATAAGTAGGGAATTGTCCCTATTTATGCGAGTGCCGTAAGGAACGAAGTGACGGAATAGCGATTGTTACGAAGTCAATCGCGTCCTTCCCCTCTTGCGAACGATGATAGATATTATAGAGAATTGGCGTAAGTTTGAGCAATATGGGCGCGACGCGTTAAGCAACACATCCAGTGAATGTGTTGTAGCCAAAGCGAACGAGGCGGATTGCTTTGCAAACGCCGAAGTCCAATGCCCAAAGGGAAGGGGTGATGTTGCATTTAAGGTATGCGCACGACATTCTTGTAGAGGAAGAATAATATATAATTTTACGTTTTCATTGTATTGACATAACCTTAATTTCGTTTTATTATAAATTATAATAATTTTGCATGCGCGAACATGTGTGCATCACGCACGCAAGGCGCAAAGGTATTACCCAAATGGAAGAAAATTCAAGAAATTTTATCGAAGAAATCATAGACGAAGATCTTGCGTCGGGCAAGGTGAACAAAATCATCACTCGTTTTCCGCCCGAACCCAACGGTTATTTGCATATAGGCCACGCAAAAGCGTTGTGCATCAATTTCGGCATGAAAGAAAAATATCACGGCGCTTGCAATTTGCGTTTCGATGATACAAACCCCGCAAAAGAAGACGTGGAGTATATGGAAAGCATCAAAGCCGACATCAAATGGTTGGGCTTTGAATGGGACGAACTTCACAACGCAAGCGACTATTTCCCCAAAATGTACGAATGCGCCGTCAAACTTATAAAAGAGGGCAAAGCGTACGTTTGCGATTTGAGCGCGGAAGAAATAAGCCAAACACGCGGAAGTTTCGGCGTTCCCGGCACGGAAAGTCCGTATAGAAATCGCTCCGTCGAGGAGAACCTTGACCTTTTCGAGCGTATGAAGAATGGCGAATTTGCCGACGGCGAAAAGGTTCTGCGTGCCAAAATCGATATGGCGTCGCCCAACATCAACATGCGCGATCCCGTCATCTATCGCATCTGTCACGCAACTCATCCTCACACGGGTGACAAGTGGGTTATCTATCCGATGTACGACTTTGCACACCCCATCGAGGACGCAATCGAGGGTATCACGCACTCCCTTTGCTCTCTTGAATTTGAAAATCACCGTCCCCTTTACGACTGGGTGACGCTCAATTGCGGTTTTGATCCTCGTCCGAGACAAATCGAGTTTGCAAGGCTCAACCTTACGCACACCGTCATGAGCAAGCGTTTCATCAAACGCCTCGTGGACGAAAAGGTTGTATGGGGCTGGGACGATCCCCGTCTTTCCACGCTTTCGGGCATAAGAGAGAGAGGGTATACCCCCGAGGCAATCCGTGATTTTTGTTCTCGTATCGGCGTTGCAAAAGCGGACAGCGAAGTGGATATCTCCATTTTGGAACATTGCGTGAGAGAGGACTTGAACGCACGCGCTCAACGCGCAATGGTTGTGACAAAGCCCCTCAAACTCATCGTTGACAACTATCCCGAGGGCAAGAGCGAGCCTGTTTATATCGAAAACAATCCGCAAGCGGGGAATGCAGGCATGCACGAAACCACATTCGGCAGAGAACTTTATATCGAACAAGACGACTTTTCGCTCAATCCTCCGCCCAAATACTTCCGCTTGAAACCGGACGGAATCGTGCGCTTAAAGGGTGCCTACATCGTCAAATATGTCGGTTGCGACCTCGATAAAGACGGCAACGTTACCGCAGTTCACGTGGAATATCTCGAAGGCACAAAGAGCGGCGAAGAGGGCGCGAATATGAAGGTCAAAGGCACGATTCATTGGGTAAACGCCAGCGATTCGGTGGATGTCACGCTCAATATGTTCGACTACCTCATCAACGACGGCGACGGCGATTATATGGACAGAGTCAATCGCGATTCGCTCACCGTGTTGCACGGCAAAGCGGAGCGCATTGTAACCGACGCTCCCGTCCACACGAGATTCCAGTTCTTGCGCGAAGGGTACTTCATCAAGCGTAATGAGGACAATGAGTTTAACAGTATTGTCGGGCTTAAAGACAGTTTCAAGCCTTCACGCTGATATTGAGCGAATAACTGCGTCCATTGCTCAAACGGCGCATAGGCAACGGCATCACGCCTCAAATGTCATTCCGAGCGTAAGCGTGGGAATCCCCTAAATAGAAACGCAAACCTCAATGGCGTATTGCCGAGAGCCTCGCTTGTTCTCGCAATTTCTACCGCGCAGAAAATCTTTGCTATCAGTTCGAGCAGGGGTAAAAACTCCTGCCACAATTTCGCAAGATTGTCTGCTTGGTGAAGTGCGCCGTTGGCGCAAGCGGATAAACGAACTCTCATTCAAGGCGTACTTATAAATGGTATATGTCTGTTTATAGTGCGCCTGACGGCTAGATTCCCACGGTCACTTTGTTCCCTCGGAATGACACGGGTGGGACACCCACACCCGAACGAACACTCATTCAAGGCGTGCTTATACACGGTATGTGCAACTTCGAAGACGGAACACGAGCCGCAAGGCGGCGAGAAAAGCGAACGCCGAGCTTGACGTATAGTACAAGTGAGCGGACGAGTTTGGATTCTTTTCGTCCGCGAACGAGTGACATAAAAAGAGAACGATAGCAATCTATGCGAGTGCCGACTGTCTCCCCCGCGAACGACGGATAGTCTTGTAGAGAATTGCCCCTAACTGAGTGGCGGGAGAAATACCGGCGTGTCCGGAAAGAGGGGGTATATCTAATTTAGAGTTTACGCCGTTCAACTCTTGTAGAGGACGAACATCACACTCATTCAAGGCGCACCTGTAACTTGATGTGCCCAAAATATACATCAAAATTCACAACACAAAGATATTCGTAGGTGAAATATGTTTGTTTGCAAGATATGCGGAAACGAAGTAAAACCCGGACAAGCCTTTTGTCCCACTTGCGGAGCGGACGTCGTTGAAAATTATCAGACGGTCTGCCCCGTTTGCCATGCAAAAAACAGCGCAGGCAGCAGATATTGCGCAAAGTGCGGAGGCATTTTGCAAGTTATGCGCAAGCCGATTTGTGCGGTGTGCGGTGCGCAAAACCTGCCCGGCGCAAAGTTTTGCGTATCCTGCGGTGCGCCGATTGTTGCCGAAAGCGAAACGCACAGCGACGAAGATATACTCGATGCTCGCAAAGCAAAGCTCCGTCTTGACAATATGGAGCGCGATAGAATGGCTGCGGTGGACAAAGAGATTGCCGAAAAGCGCGCAAAAGCCGACGACGAGCGCGAAAAAGCTCTCGAACAGGTTGAGGAATACCGCAAAAAGAGCGAGGAAGAGTACCGTGAAAAGGCGGAAAACCTCGATAAATACCGTCAAAAACTCAACGAACTCGGTCCCGAGGACGTTGAACTTTTGAAGAAAATGTCAACCGCGCTCAAAACTTATTCCAAGTATTATGCCGATCCGTATTCACAAATCGACGAGGACGAGATCGAGGGGGACACCTATGTTTGCCCTGCATGCGGAACGATAAATCCGCTCACCGCAACGGCATGCACGCACTGCGGCAGAAACAAAGCGCGCGCTCTCTTGCTCCTTGCCAAAAACAAAATAAAACAAAGTCCGCCCGTCAAGCGCAAACAGCAAATTATCCCCGCGCCGAAAGCGGATTTGGAAGTGAAAAAAGTTCCGACGCTCGATGAGTTTGTGGATGAATTGAACGCACCTGTTCAAGAAGAACAACCCGTTGCTCCAAAGGAGCCGGAGGTCGAACAACAAGCGGATTTTTCAGGACCGGGCCGTGCGCCGTATCAAGGAGGCTATGCTCCGTATCCGTATCCGCCGTATCCTTATCCGTATGCGCCGCAACCGGCCGTGCAGGGTGCCGCTGTGCAATATCCTGGCGTGCCTGCATACCTTGTGGGTGAGGACGGAAAGCCCTATCAGATGCCACCCATAGTGCAACCCGTGGCGTTTGTACCGTATGTGACGCAAGAGCAACCGCTCATGCAATATGCGCCGCAAGCCGAGCAAGCAATGCCGATAAAGGCGCAACCGGTTAAAGCGCAACCCGTGCAAAACAAGAAAAACTGATATATCGGTGTTTGAGTTATCATGGCAGACAAAATCAACAAAAACAGAAATCGAAGCGTTGACGATGCGGGCATAAGACTCGCGCCTTCTCCTATTAACAATGCCGCCTATCACGTTATGCCGACGGTTATGCAGGAATATGTGATAGAGCCGACGATTGTCAACAAGGAAACGCCCGACTCCGATTCCAGACGTATTGTTTCCACTGTCGATGACGTACAACCCAAGCGCGAGGAAGTCAACAAAAAGTGGAAAAGAGGCAAGCGAGCAAAGAACATGGCAAGCGGAATAATCGCCCTTGTTGCGTCCGTTGCCGTGCTTTTGCCGTACATTTTGGGTGCGGTCGGGACAAGTTTGGATATGCCGTTCAAACTCGTACCGGACAAATTCAATGTGGTTTCAAATTTGATTTACGCTTTCAAAACCACGGCGCAGCTCGGTTGGAGCGGCGAAGAGGTCGGTGTGATTTGGGTGGGTATGGTGCCGTCGTTCATTCTCACAATAGGCATTTTATGTGTGCTTATCAATGCGATTAAGTCCTTGTTTGCGATATTCGGAGCGGTGAAGCCCGTCAAATTCGTGAGCGGCGCAATTATAAATTTGCTGTGCGTGCTTGCAATATTTGTCGCAAGTCTGGCAGGGGCAAGCGCAATCGGAATAGAACAAATAGATTTTATCAACGACTTTATCCACGGCTATGCGAACAGCGAGTTGTTCACCTTGGTCGTGTTTGGTGTCGCTTACGTGCTTTTGTGCATAGTGAGCGCAATTATAAATCGCGACAAATGCGGTTATCTCAGATAATCGCCAGGAGGAGATATGTCAAAAAAGGACAAAAAACAAGAGATTGTTATGACGCCTGACACCGGGGAAATCAAAACCGATGACGAACCTATGTTCGAGTCGGAAGCGTACACTGCTCCTCAACCGGAAGCAGGGTCCGACGTCACCGTACTCAAACCCGTGGGAACGGGAGGACCGGTGCCCATTGTCGCCCCGAAGCACAACACCGTTCAGCTGCAACCGATAGTCGTTCCGCTTGCGGTCGTGCCGTACATGACGCAAGACAGCAGCGTTTTGAGGACGGACGGCAGGGGACAAAACGTGTATGCACAAGCCACCGTTGAGAGCGACGAGGCGACGGATTTTCAAACGATTTCCGCACGCAAAGTCAAAAAGCAAGTCAAGGTTCAACCGAGAATTTTCGCGCTTGTCACGTTCTTGCTTTCCGCGCTCACGGTGCTTCCTTTCATCCTTTCCTATTTTATGCCAAAAATCGGCAACATATCGATTGAGGTTTTCAACGTCATCGGCTTGATAAAGGGTTGGGTTGCAAACGGATTCGAACTTCATCCGCTTGCCAATCTCGACTATGTCGTCGTTGCGGGATTGAGCGCGATTTTGACAGTCGTATCCCTCGTCGCAATCATTGTCGGCAGATATCCGCGCGCATTCAACTTCATCTTTTCGCTCGCCTCTGCCGCCGCGCTTGTTGCGCTGCTCGTCAAGTGGTTGATTGACAAATCGTTTGTCGCGCAAGAAAAAGTCGCATTTTTGGTGGTGCTGGTGCTCAGCCTCGTCAACCTTGTGCTTACAATCGTGTTCTCGATTCTTATGAACAAACTTGACGACAAAATGGAAAACGCCGAAAACATGTCGAGAGAGATTTAATTGCTCGCCGACAATAGCAAATCAAACGGTATATAGGGGAACGAATTGCGTTTTTGCGATTCGTTTCTTGCTCAAAAAAAGGAAAGCATGTCACTGAAACTCGTGTCGCTTGCAAGCGGAAGCAAGGGGAATTCAACGCTCATATTGTCAAATTCAACGGCAATCTTGGTTGACGCAGGCGTGTCGTATACCCGAATTGCGAACGAACTTGTGTCTTTCGGACTGAAACCTAGTGATATAGACGGCATCGTAATCACGCATGAACACAGCGACCACATAGCAGGGCTTTGTCGTCTTTCCCCGTACACGAAAGTGTACGCGCATCCGCTCACAGCGCAGGCAATGTGTCAAAAATACGACATAAAAAACGTGGTGAGCAACGACGATTATGAGGGCGGATTCAAGATAGGCGACATTGATGTTGAACCGTTCCGTATTCCGCACGATGCGGCATATCCGCTTGCGTATACTTTTGACTGTCAGGGCGCACGATGCAGCGTCGCAACCGATATAGGCGTGCCCACAAAGGGTGTGATCAAAAACATAAAGGACAGCGAAGTCGTGCTTTTGGAGGCGAATCACGACATCGATATGCTCAAAAACGGCAAATATCCGCCCATGCTCAAAGCAAGGATTTTGTCCAACAACGGGCATCTTTCAAACGATGCGTCGGCGAGAATAGCCTCGATTTTGTGCGACGATTCACGCATAAAACAACTTGTTTTGGGACATATAAGCGAAAACAACAACACCGAACAAAAAGCGTACGATGCCGTGGAAAACGCATTGAAAGCAAAGGATAGCGACATCGAATTGTATGTTGCGCATCAATCGAGAAGAAGCGAGGTTTTCGAGATATTATGAGAAGAACCATAGGAGCAAGCGAAAGCTCGTCAATTTATCTTTTGGGAATATGCGTCGGCAGTTTGCTTTCGCTGTTTTTATCCCTTGTATTGCGCAACGTTTCGGCAACGCTTGACGGAATGAGCGTGTACAGTTGGTGCGGATACGCAATCATGCAAGTCGGATTTATCGCAACCGTATTCGTTTATGCGCGCGTGCGCAAAATCAATGTTGTTCGCATTGCAAAGCTCAGAGGGAGGCTCAATCCGATGCAAATTGCCCTATTGCCGCTTATTGCGATTGCGACAATACTTGTCTTTTTGCCCTTGGCAAACGCATGGAGTGCGTTTTTGGGCGTCATCGGATATCACGGAGCGGGAGTGTCCATGCCGTCTTTTTCAAATGCAGGCATATATTTTCTTGCTCTTTTCGTCATGGCGATTATGCCTGCAATAGGAGAAGAAATATTTATGCGCGGCACGGTTTTTCCCGGACTTGCCACTCGCAACGTGTGGTTCGGCGTGCTTATGTCGGGGTTGTTTTTCTCTCTTATGCACGCAAATCCCGTCCAAACGGTACACCAATTCGGTTTGGGCGTTGTGCTTGCTTTGGTAGTCGCGCTCTCAGGCTCGATATGGGCAAGCGTAATAATCCATTTTTTCAACAACTTTATCTCCATCACACTCACGGCGTATTTGCCGCAAGTAGACGCAATTTATGTCAAGCTCGGCTATTTTAATTGGCTCACGGGCGCGGCGAGCGTCGTCATAGGTATTGTATTGCTCGTGTGCTTGCTGTATTTGTTCTATCGTGCAGGCGACAAACGCCAAAAAGCAGGAGAGGTGAGCAACGTCTATCAAGAGGACGGATTCACGATCGTGGCAACGGCAAACGTCACGACAAAAAGCGAAAACGTGTTCAAGGGGATGATTCGCTTTTTCAAATCATTGTTTACGAAACAAGGCCGGAAGAGCATTCAATATGAACTCGAGGAGCGCAACGAAGTCGAATATATCGGCAAAAATCAGAAATTGTCGGGCGTATGGATTGCGCTCGCTCTTGTGTGCGCATATTGGCTTTATGCGTTTATCTCGGGGTTGATATGACAAAACGTTCAAGTGTAGGTTGGATATATTTTGTTGTGGTGATATGCACGCTTTTGTTGCGTATCGCCTCATCTTTGGATATATATTCCGCACTTAATATTGCCGATTCGGACGCGTTTTTCTCATGCGTCGTACAGATTGCGATATTTGCGTTTCTGAGTGTGTTTTTGTACGCGTTCGGAGCAAAAAGCAGAGGAGAAAAGACAAAGGACGTGCTTTCGGATTTCGGTTTCAAGAAAATTTGCGCAAAGAACTGGCTTTTGATTATCCTTATTGGGATATGCGCCATTGTCGTGTCGAGCGGTATTTCGTTCGTATGGCAAATGGTGCTGAGAATGATAGGTTTCACCCACATATCGTCAAGCACCGATTATTCCGGAATAGGTGTGCTTTTCAAAGAGCTTTTTCTTGTTGCCGTGCTTCCCGGTTTTTGTGAGGAAATCGCACACAGAGGACTCATCCGTGCAGGCTATGCGGAGTGCAAGTGGAAGTTTGTCATAGTATCCGCATTGCTGTTTTCGCTCATGCACCAAAACATCGTGCAAACCGGCTACACATTCTTTTTCGGGGCAACGCTTGCGCTCATCACCTTTTATACCGGTTCTATCTGGGGCGGAATCTTGATCCACTTTGCAAACAACGGATTCAGCGTCTTTTCGGAGTACGTATCTCAGAACGGCGGCGCATTCGATTTCATCAACAAAATCAGCGACTGGGTGTATTCCTCAAATCTAGGATTTGCGGTTGCGGCTGCGACGGTGGTGCTGTGCGCGTGTTTGCTTGCGTTTTTCTTTTTCCTTCTTCGCAAGGACGCATTGAAGCAAAACCGCATCTCTCAAACGCCTTTTGAAAGCGCAACCGACGCAATTCCCCTTTGCAAAGATTTGCCGTTTATGCTCACCACGGCGGTCGGTGTATGTGCCACGATATTCAGCTTTGTATGGGGGATGACGCGATGAAAATCAACATTATCGCCATCGGCAAAATAAAAGAAAAATACTTTGCCGATGCGATTGCAGAGTATACAAAACGCGCTTCTCGCTTTGCCGACGTCAAGGTTACCGAGCTTCCCGACGCACCTCAAGGCAAAACGCCTTCCGAGCAGCAACGCATAGAAAGCGAACAGCTTTTATCAAAGGCGAAAGGTTTTGTCGTGGCAATGGATTTTCGCGGCAAGGAACTTTCAAGCGACGCGCTCGCAGAACTTATAAAAACCAAATGCAACGACGCTCAAAGCGAGTTCTCCTTCCTCATCGGCGGCAGTCACGGTCACACCGACGAGCTTCGCTCCGAAGCGGATTTTGTTTTGTCCTTTGGCAAACCGACATTTCCGCATCAGTTGTTCCGAGTTATGCTTTGCGAGCAGGTATATAGGGCTTTGACTATCATCAACAATTTGCCCTATCACAAATGACGAGGCTATTTGGCGAACAGCTGCGTCAGGTGCGATTGCTCAAATAGTCACGTACAACAAGTACGCGCTCCTATCTGCTCAATCGCAACCTTCCTTGCTCTTCATCCAAATATCCTCGTCATTACATGACAAACCTAACGATAAAGGTGATTTATGGCATACGATAAACAATTTATGGACATGGCGATTGAGCTTGCCAAAGAATGCGCTTTGCACGACGAAGTGCCTGTAGGGTGCGTTGTCGTCAAGGACGGCAAGGTGGTCGGCGCAAGCGGCAATCGCAAGGAGAGAGAAAACAATGCAATCTGTCACGCCGAGATTCTGGCACTGTCCGAGGCGACCAAAGCCGTCGGCAACTGGTGGCTTGAAAATTGTGATGTGTATGTCACGTTGGAGCCGTGTGTGATGTGTGCGGGGGCGATGATTCATTCTCGAATCCGCGCGCTTTACTTTGGCGCATACGATGAAAAGACAGGCGCGTGCGGCTCGAAACTCAACCTGTTCGAGCAAGGACTTTTCAATCACACGGTTGTTGTCGGCGACGGTTATGAGAAAGACGTATGCTCAAAGCTGTTGTCGGATTTTTTCAAGTCCAAAAGAAAAAAAGCAGATGTTTTGTGATGGTCGCATTGCTTTTTTTGAAATTAAGAATAAAAAACGATATGCGCAGACAAGTTTGTATGCGCATATATTTTGTTCGGGCAGGTTTTTCGTCGGTCATTTAGAGAGCGAGTGTTGCAGGATAGGTCTTAAAAAGAGCATTTTTGTTGCAATCCCGATTTTTCGTTGCTTCGCTATGTGCGGGGCGACGTTGCTTTTTGCGCGATAAAAAGGAGAAAACGCGCGATTGAGATTACAGCGTTTCGACAATGCTCGTGTCGATATCAACAGCGTCTTTGATTGCGTCCGACGGTATTCCGAACACAAAGCCGATGACGGTTGAAATGAGTGAAATGATTGAAGCAACAATGACAAATACAATCTTTTTGGTTTTGTTATCCATAGGTTCTCTCCGTTTAAGTTATTTGCCGCCGCGAAGATATGCCTGCCCGAACGCTGCCAATATACAACCGTATGTGTGCGATTTGCAAAATATTATGTCACCTTATGAAAAGTTTTTTTGCAAAACGAATATAGTATGGTATGGATAAATATAATATTGTTTTTATAGAAACCGAAAACAGTCAAAAAGAATTGCTCGGACGTCGCGCAGAAGAGTATGTTATGCGGGAATTTGAGGGATTTTCGGCAAAAAAGTGCCGCATTGCGAAACTTGAGTCATACAAAGAAGAAACCGCATTGCTCGACGGCTATATAAATGTTGCTTTGACATTGGACATGCCGCTTGTCAAAAAGCATGACGTCGAATCGCTTGTGCGCAACATGAAACAAAAAAACATCGGCTTTGTTCGGCTCGGCGCAAAGGATTCCGTGTCGAAAATAAGTATTGGCAAGAGTGCCGATGAGGGTGTTTTTTGTATGAAGGACGCTTTTTTTAAGATAGATGATGCAAAAAGTTACAACATAGTGTATAATCTTCTAAAAGACGAGATATTGGACGAATTATTGCGACACGGCGTAAAAATCGCCGACAAGGCGACAACTTTTATCGATGATACGGTGAGTGTGGAAAGCGGAGTCGTCATAAAACCGTTTTGCACAATTGAGGGTGAAAGTACGATATTGAACGGAAGCACCGTTTTTGCATCGTATATCCGCGACAGCGTAATCGACGGAGCGGACATAAGTTGCTCGCACATCATCTGCTCACACGTGCGCACGCACGCATGTGTAGGTCCTTTTGCAAGACTCCGTCATGCCGTCATAGACGAGGGCTGCAGGGTGGGCGATTTCGTCGAAGTTAAAGCCTCGCATCTGAGCGAAGGCGTCAAGTGCGCTCATCTGAGTTATGTCGGAGACGCGGAGGTCGGCGAGCGTACAAACGTCGGGTGCGGAACTGTGTTTTGCAACTATGACGGACATAAAAAGCACAAAACAACCGTCGGAGCGGAGTGTTTCCTCGGCGCAAATACCAATCTTGTTGCGCCTTTGGTTATCGGAGATCACGCTTTTATTGCGGCAGGTACAACCGTTACGCGCGATGTCGAAAACGGCTCGTTTACAATCGGCAGAGTAAGACAGGACACCAAGCTCAAAACGAAAGAATGACACAGGCTGTCGTTGACGGTGCAAATCTCAAAGAGGGGTTGGATATTCGTAACGAAGTCGTTGCTTCGACGATGTAAATACCATTGAGAAAAAGCGGTTTTCTCGCAATAAAACACACGATTTCACAAGGATATAGATATATGATACTCATCGTAGGGCTGGGCAATCCCGGCATGAAGTACAAAAACACCTATCACAACGTCGGATTTATGGCGGCGGACGCTCTTGCAAAAAAATGCAAGGTGAAAATTGCAAAATCCGAATGCGACGCGCTCACTTGCAAAGCTACTTACAAGGGCGTGGACTTTGTGATTGCAAAACCGCAAACCTACATGAACTTGTCGGGCGAGGCGGTCAAAAAACTTGTGCGCGCATATGATGTCGACGAGGCAAAGGAGCTTATTGTTTGCTATGACGACATCGACTTGCCGGTCGGAAAAATTCGCGTCAGAGAAGAAGGAAGCGCAGGTACACACAACGGCATGCGCAATATCGTCAAAGAGTTGAACACGCAAGAATTTATCAGAGTGCGAATCGGCACAAAAACGGAAGAACTTGCAAATCACGAGGTTGAACTTATCGATTTTGTGCTTTCAAAGGTCGATTTTGCAAACAAGCAGATTTTGAACGACGCAATCGACGTTGCCGTCGAAGCATTTGAAATGCTGATAGAGGGCGATGATATTCAGCGTGTTCAAGAGCGTACAAACAGAAACAA
Organism: uncultured Clostridia bacterium; assembly: GCA_934233745.1. GTDB lineage: Bacteria > Bacillota > Clostridia > Christensenellales > CAG-917 > CAG-475. The sequence continues at coordinate 65,382 of CAKQGN010000003.1, read as the reverse complement.
AAAGTGATTCGAACTTGTTAAAATGGAAACACCGAAGGTCTTTCAACTTCAAAATATGGGCGAAAAACTTGCCTCGCTGCAAGGAATCGGAGCAAAAAAACTTGCCGACGACAAACTGTCGGCAGTTTGCGTTTTGCGCGTTTGCGAAGGTGCAAAAATCCATATTATGTCCCAACTTCCTGCAAGAAAACTTATCGTTGCGTCAGATGCACTGGGCGCAAAAAGCCTTGCGAGAAAGATTGAAAGCTGGGGCGTAAAGACGGATTATCTGCCATATAGGGACGACGTTTTGATTGCAAGAAAAGGCTTTTCTGCCCAAGGCATGCGAGAGAGAATTTGCGCGCTCAAAGACATTGCGACGGGCGAGACGGACGTCGTTGTCACTGCAGCCGACAGTCTGCTTCAACTTTTCCCGAAGCGTAAACTTGTTGAAAGATATACCGTTTGCATAAAAAAAGAGGATGTTATTTCTCCGCAAACGCTTGCCGACAAACTTGCTCTTGCAGGGTACAAACGTCAAGCCATGGTTGCAGACGCGGGCGATTTTGCCGTCAGAGGCGACATTGTGGACGTTTGCGACATTGCGGGCGTTGCATACAGAATCAACTTTTTTGACGAATTGGTTGAAAACATAAAAATCATCGACATACAGACAATGCTTGCCTCAAACGAGGTGCAAAGCGTATATTTTGCGCCCGCAAGCGATATTTTGCTCGATGAAAAAGGGTATGATTGCGCAAGAGAGAAACTGTCTTTATATCCCGAAAACAAGAATGCCCAACAAGCAAAAGAACTGTTGAGTGTCGGCGCGTGCGATTGTGCCGCCGTTTGGGCGTTGCCGTTTTTGAAAGATTGCACGGAAAGCATATTCGACTTTTTTGACGACGACAAACCGCTACTGGTGATTTTCGACGAGCCGAGAGTGGTTGCCGACAAGCTGCAGATTCTTGAAAAAGAATTTGCGGGACGCATAAAAACGTTGAGCGAGGGCGGGGAAATTTTGCCCGAACACAAAGACGTGTGCATAAGCGCGCACGAAGTGAAACGGCAGTTGATATTCGCAAGAAAAATGGGCTTTGCATCGCTGTCTTTGGACAACCGACTTTTTGAGGCGAAGTATATAATCGAGCCGAAAACCCGCCCTGTAACAAAGTACTATCTCGACCCTAATACCATTGTGCAGGATTTGAAAAATTTTGTCATCAACGGCACAAAAGTCGTTATGGCATGCGGCGGTAGAGAACAGACAAAAAATATAATCGAAAGCCTCAGAGAGTATGAGATTCTCGCAACTTACAGCGAGGACGGCAACGGAGAAGGCGGCATACTCGCAACGCCGCTTCAAGTCGAAACCGGCTTTATATATCCTGCGGTGAAAGCATGTCTTATCGGCACGAGCGAGTGTATAGGCAAGCGTCGCACGGGCGAAATAGCCGTCAAGGCAACCGAGCAGGCTCTCTCTCCCAAGCCCGGCGATTACGTTGTGCATAAAGTTCACGGAGTCGGTGTTTGCGAGGGAACAACCATTCTCAAAACGGGAGAGTTCGAAAAAGAGTACATCGTCCTCAAATACCGTGACGGCGATACGCTCTACGTTGCCACCGATCAGATGAACAATCTGCAAAAGTTTGTCGGCGAGGAGCATCCCAAGCTCAACAAGCTCGGAGGAAAAGAGTTTGAACGCGAAAAAGAAAAAGTGCGCAAATCCGTGCGCAAGCTCGCAATCAACCTTGTCGAACTTTATGCAAAACGTGAAAAACAACGAGGATTTAAGTATAGCCCCGATACGGTGTGGCAAAAAGAATTCGAGGATAATTTCGAATACGAAGAAACACCCGATCAACTCAAAGCGATTGCCGACATCAAAAACGACATGGAGAGCGGTCGCATCATGGACAGGTTGCTTGTTGGCGACGTGGGCTTCGGAAAGACGGAAGTTGCGTTCAGGGCGATGTTCAAAACCGCACTCGATTCAAAACAAGCCGTATTGCTTGCCCCGACCACTATACTTGCAAGACAGCATTATGAAAATCTTGTCAAACGCCTCGAACCTTTCGGCATAAAATGCGGATTGCTCACAAGACTTCAATCGTCAAAGGAAAACGAGCAACTTCTCAAAGAACTAAAAGACGGCACCACGCACATGGTTATCGCAACGCACAAAGTGCTTGCAAAAGACGTCGAATTTCACGATTTAGGCTTGCTTGTGCTTGACGAGGAACAACGTTTCGGCGTCGAACACAAGGAAAAGCTCAAAGAAAAATATCCGCTTGTCAACGTGTTGACGCTATCTGCAACGCCGATTCCTCGCACGCTCAATATGTCGCTCACGGGAGTCAGAGATATATCTATGCTCGAAACCGCGCCGAGAGGCAGATTGCCAATTCAAACATATGTTGTGGGTTACAGCGACGCGCTTTGCAAGGACGCAATCACAAGAGAGCTTGCAAGAGGAGGGCAGACGCTTGTTCTTCTGAACGATATAGACGCAATCGAACCGTTTGCAAGCAGAATCCGACAAATGTGCGAGGGCGCAAGGGTTATCACCGCGCACGGACAAATGGCTCCCGGTCAGCTCGAACAGCGCATAAGTGCGTTTTATGACAAAGAATTCGATGTCCTCGTGTCGACAACCATTATAGAAAACGGAATAGACCTTCCCGACGCCAACACGCTCATCGTTATCGACAGCGGAAGATTCGGTCTCTCGCAACTATATCAATTGCGAGGAAGAGTGGGCAGGCGAGGAGTGCTTGCGCATGCGTATTTCACCGTCCCCGAAAACGGTACTATCACCGAAAACGCGCAAAAACGCCTTGATTCCTTGCTCGAAAACACAGAGATAGGCAGCGGATTCAGAGTTGCGCTTGCCGATTTGTCTATTCGCGGCGCAGGCAATATTTTAGGCGCGGAGCAGAGCGGACACATAGAAAAAGTCGGTTATGAGATGTATCTCGAACTTCTCGACGAAGCGGTGCAGGAAATCAAGACCGGCGTTGTCAAGAAACCCGAACGCGATGTGGAAATGAAAGTGGACGCAGCGGCATTCATAAGCGACAGCTATATTTCGGGACGCGACAAGTTGAGAGTGTACAAGCAAATATCCAAAGTCGCGTCAAAGAGCGCAAGAGATTCGCTTGTCAAGGAACTCGGCGAGGTATACGGAGAGGTCGATTTGCCGCTTGAAAACCTCATAAATATCGCGTTGCTCAAAAATCTTGCGTCAAACTACGACGTGTCGAGAATCGTCATCAACCGCAACGGAGCGGGTGTAAATTTCTATGACGCCGACATATTCAAAAACGAAAGTCTTATGAATGCGGTTGCGAAAAACAGCGGAAGCGTGGTGCTTACAACCACCATTCCGCCCTCAATGATATTTGAAGTCAACAAACTTACCGCCGAACAAAAACTGGCAAGGCTTATAGATTTCTTTGACGCAATCGAATAAAAACCTGCTTGCCGATATAAGAATTGTGCGTCTTTTGCTATAATTAAACATCGATTTTGCAAATCAAAACTTGTGTCTTTCTTTCTTGTGAATGTCGCGCATATCTTCAATCGTGTCGCAAATGTCTTTGAAAGAACAAGTTGCGCAATCCATTTTCAGGTTTCTCAAGATGTGGTCGAGAGTGAGGACAATCCTTTCTTTTATAGCGATAAGACTTATTTGACCGGCGGTTTGTATACCAAATAGTATCCATCGTCTATGATAGCGGTATTAAAATATTTGGCTTTGAATATGTTGAGCAAAGTAGCGTTTGTGACGTCGCTCATAATCGTGTATTTTTGATAGGTTGTGAGTATATTATTTACTAAGATACGTGCGATGCCTTTTCCACGCATTTGTTGGTTTACGGCAACCGCAAGGATATATAGGATTGGTTTTTCCAACTTGGCGACCTTATCATGGAACTCGTGTTGATACGGATAATCTGTACAGTCGTAGTTGCAGGTAAATATGTTGTTAAACTGGCGAGGATCTTTTGCTTTCAATTCAAAAAAATCAAAGCACAACGTTATTCCAACAAGTTTTTGCTTGTCAAAAACGCCATAAGAATAACCGCTTTCTATACAGTATCTAAACATGTCTTTGAAGGATGTGTCCATAATCTCTTTTAAATTTTGTCCTTTGAATTGATTTAGGAAATATTTATTGTCCAAAAAGCAATCTTCATAAAGAGATGTCACCTCATCAAGATTATCAAGAGTGAGAATGGTTGGAACAAATCCGGTTTGTTTGCAGATTTGTGGTGTCAATGCCATATATCTATTGTTCCAAAGAACAATCGGCTTATCGCAGATGCTTTTCGTTCCCACCAAAACGGGGAAGTCGAAGCAACTAGGATCGCATTCGTTATTGTAACTTTCAAATGAATATCCGTTTGAAATGTAAAAATTGATTGCAACCTCGTTATCATCGCGATCGGTATAAACCCTGCAGTATTTAAAACCGAGTTGTTTTGCTTGATCTTCAAAAAGGCGCATTGCTATGCTGCCATAATGGTGGCGCCTGTATTTTTCAAGAATACCAAACCAACCGAGCCATGCGGACTCTGTGTCTAGGGGAAGCGAAAATAGACCGGTAACGCCTATATATCCGATGTCGGTTTCATGTATTAAATAATATTTATAATTAGTCACACCATTGATCGCGTCTTTGTAGTTTTGCGTTGCGTCGTGTGTTGGAAATATCTCATTTTGGATATCTCTTGCGATTTGTAAATTATCATTATTGATTTCGACAAGTTTCATTGTAAATTACCATATAGTTTGCAAAATTCGGGGTATTTTTTGTTAAGTATAGTATTGTTTTTTAGTGTGGAAAAATCGAGACTTAGAATTTTCCCTTGGGCAGGATTGTTTGCAACATGTTTAAACCCAAGCGGTATAAGCATTTTCTCTAAAAGGTGCGAATAGACGGAAATCGCAAGAGAAGTGATTTTAATATCATCCTCATTTGTAAGTCGTACAAATTTTGCAAAGAGATCGTCCAACAACATAACATAGTTTTTTTGGTTTTCGTGTTGTTGAATTATCGGCATAATTGCGATATAACAGCAAAATTCGCCACCAAAGCCATAGAATTCTTCCATATTTGCATCAATCATTTGTTTCCCCGAAACTACAAGGTCATAGTTTTCTTGGGAGATGAATTCGATTTGTGAATAGCCGACAATTTTGTCCGCCACGATAAGGAAAGATGCCGTTTCCGGGTAGTTGTTAGCGTATTCTATCCAAGACTCGGGGTCGCCCTCTATGTCGGAATCAATGACATATTCTGTTGGTGCTTCACCAAGTGTTAGATAGTCAAGTTCTATTGTTTCTATGACTTTTCGTTTGGTGTCATAGCCAATTTCTTTGATTTGGTCAGAGGAAAGGACAATAGGCCCCGGATATTTTATCGCAGTTTCTTTGTTGTTTTCGGAGAGAGAATTGATGATAGATAATAGGTTATTCAGTGATTCTTTGTCTACATATTCCACCCAATTGTTTTTACCTATATAGAATTCCATGGCTTTTGAAGGAGTGATGGTCGAATTCAGTTTTAGAGGAATGATCATTTTGTCGTGATTGGTCGCCGAGTTGACCTCATTCAACACCATGTTTGAATTGTTTGACTCATGTGAAAGCATAAGAACGCAACAAGTCGAGTTTTCGATTGCGTTTACGATTTCCGACGCAAAAATCGTCCCCGGCGGAATGTCCCGATAATCAATAAAAACATGCTGTCCGGCATCCTCAATTTCTTGAACGATTTTTTTTACAATCTCTTCGTTTTTTCGCGAATATGAAATAAAAACGTAATTATCAGCCATCCGGAATTATCCTCCGATTTGTATAATAAAATTATCATAGCATATAGATTCGATAAAAGTCAAGATGGCATTCCGGCTTTTCAATGTGTAAGTCGGATATAAATTCTGATATAAAAGGCAGAAGTAATTTTGCGGTTTTCCGTTTTTTCAAACGAATACCGTTTTATTTTATATACCACAATAGCACAAGATGTAGAACATCTCGTGAATACAATATGATATGTTCTTGTAAAATTGCAAACGGTGCAATAATTCGACAAACAGATAAATGCCCGAAAGATAAAAAAAACGAGGCGATGTTTTGAAATCGCCTCGTTTTTGCACCGATGAGACTGTGAATCGAATCCTTTGTGCGAGAGTTGTCGGTCAGACGATTCTGACAGCAGTGATGTTTGCTCCCGTGAGATTTACGCTTTCACCCGACGTGTTGTAAAGAGAAAGAGTCGTTCCGTCCGCGGCGGCAGTGTAAAGAATGGTTTTGGACAGATTTGCCGAGTTTGCGGAGGTGGCGTTGTCGCTGACGATTTCGTTTGCGAGTGCCGAGCCGTTTGCATACAATTGCGCCGACAGATTTCCGTCCGTCGTTCGCGTGCCGGTTGCCCCGTAGGTTACGAGATAAGTGCCGGCAGGCAGAGAAATCGCATTGTTTGAAAGCGTCATCGTGGTCGTCGGGGTTGTGGTTGACAGCGTGAGCGGAATTACGGAATTCGACGCTACGGTTTGTGTTCCGCTGTGAGCATAAAGGGCGTCTTGCAACGCGTTTGTCCCCGGCTCGCCTTGCGGCCCTTGCGCTCCTTGCGGCCCTTGCGGACCTTGGGGGCCGACTGCACCGGTTGCGCCCGTTGCACCGGTTTCACCTTGAGGGCCTTGGGGCCCTTGCGGACCTTGGGGACCGACTGCACCCGTTGCGCCCGTCGCACCGGTTTCACCTTGAGGGCCTTGCGGACCTTGGGGACCGACTGCACCCGTTGCGCCGGTTGCTCCTGCGGCTCCTTGCGGCCCGACAGGTCCTTGCGCTCCTTGTGGTCCCATTGGTCCCATTGGCCCCGTCGGGCCTTGCGGTCCGATCGGGCCTCTGATATATTCGATTGTGGGCTGATTGCAAGACGGCCTTATCGGCGTTTGGCAGCATGGGTTGAAAAAGTTGAAAAACATAAGAATTCCTCCTTGTCGTTTTATGTATGAAGCGTACAAAATCTATTTGTTTGTAAAAAGAAGAGGCGGTGAGCAAAAAGCTATTTTTCCGTATACCATATGCATGCAAAAAAAATTGTGATACAATGTAACCAAACGCAAGCAAAGGCGTATATTCTTTGTAAGCATCAAGCGCAATCGATTGCGCAAGGGAGTATGTTATGAAAGAAAAATTCAAAAAGTATCTCGAAGAGCATTTCAGAAAAATTGCTCCGACTCAGGCGGCAATGGAGTATCGCAAGGCATTGTTGCGTCAGCTTCTTGACAGAGAGCAAGAGTTGCGTATAAAAGGAGTGAGCGACGACAACCTTATCTATGATATGGCTGTTTCGGAACTCGGGAACCTCGACCAGACTCTTGAACAATTTGAAAAAAGGCAAATCAAGAGCGGAGAAGTCAAGCGCAAAATCAGCGCCGCAACCATTTGCGCGGCGGCAATCGTCGCATTGCTCACGGTTGTGTATCTCATCGTCGGAGGAGTTGCAAAAATATGGCACCCGGCGTGGCTGATTATGGTGGGCGGCGTGTTTGCCGGCGTAAGCGTATTGCTTGCCTACGGCGCCTACCGTTTCGCAAAGAAAAAGAAGTTTGTTCCCGTCAGAATCTTTGTTGCGATATGCGAAGTTCTGCTTACGGTGTTTGTGTTTTTGCTTTTGCAACTCGTGTTCAAAATAAGCGGCGCATGGATGAGTTTTCTTGCAATGGTTGCGGTGATTTTCGGTGTAGACACATCGATTGCGTTTGCGACAAACAGCAAAATCAAATGGTTTGAATTGCCCGTTTTCGTTGAAGTATTCGGCGTAATGCTCTATGTTATTCTGGGCATAACGGTGCCGAACGTGTGGCATCCTGGTTGGCTTTTGTGCCTTGCCGGTGTCGTGTGCGCCCTTATTGAACTCATCGTATTCGTTGTGAAAAAAGCAAAAGCCAAAAACAAGAAAGAAAAGGCAGAACTTGAAGACAAAAACGAAAAAGAAGTCCAAAAGTATTGGACAGAATGGGACGATTAACATATCGTTTTGCATTGATAAAACGTCGGTTTTGGCATGTAGGAGATATTTATGGCGACGACAATAAAAGCTGAAATGTGGGATAGAATGCAGTTTTTGTTCCGCAATTATTACGACAGGATGGTTCATGCAAAACTCACCTATGAGGGCAGTTTCGATATGGCCGTGCTGAAAAACGCGGTGGTGTATATGGTAGAAAAAGCCCCCGTGCTTCATTCGAGTTTCAACACAACCGTCATCGAACCGTATTGGAAGGAAGAACAATATACGGCGGACGATATCGTGTCTTATCAAAAGGTTGCCGATGCGGACGAAGCGGCGGACGAATGGCTTTTGGGAGTTATCCCGTACGACAACAACGTACAAATCAAAATAGCGGTTTTCGAGGACGACAAACACTCGGTGCTGGCATGGCGAAACAACCATATGTGTATGGACGGAGGGGACCTCAAATATTTCCTTGCGACCTTGTGCGAGAATTATTCCTGCCTGAAAAAAGGCGACTATTCCGCGCTTCATATGAAGAGCGGCTCAAGAAGCTATGACCAGGTTTATTCCAAGCTCGAAGGCGAGGATTTGAAACACGCAAAGGGACTTTACAAAAACATATCGAAAACAGAAGATAAGGTTGCGTTTCCGTGGAGCGAAAGCGTGCCGGAGGACACAAATCGAATTGTCAGAAGAGTTATAAACGAAGACGATTTTTCAAAACTTCATGCATTGTCAAAGAAAATGGGAATCACCGTCAACGACGCGCTTATGGCGGCGGTGTTCCGCTCGCTTTACGAAATGTGCGGACTCAAAGACGACGACAGCCTCACCGTTTCTTGCGCAATCGACCTAAGAAAACATATTGTCGAAGGCGGTTTGCAGGGCGGACTTACCAACCATACGGCGTGGATGGCAGTTCGCACCATGAACAAGGGCGAGAGTATTCAGGATACGATTGTCAATGTCATTCGCTCGACAAAAGAATTCAAGCGCGACAAGTTTATGGGGTTGTATTCTTTGCCTCTTTTGAAACTCGCCTACACGATTTTTCCGCAGGATATTGCCGAGTTTGCAATCAAGGCAGGCTACACCAATCCGCTCATCGCAGTGAGCAATATGGGGCTTTTGAACGAGCAACAGCTCACGTTTGACGGCATGAAACTCGTGGACGGCTTTATCTCGGGCGCGGTGAAGTACAAACCCTTCTTCCTTATGTCCGTGACAACGCTTATGAAAAAGGTGACGCTCTCCACGGCAATAAGGGGCAACCAAAAGGATGTCGACATCGCAAATCGGTATTTCGATCTTGTGATGAAAAACATCAAAGAATTCAACGCAATCGAACTCTGAATCGCAAAGCAGAGTCCGGCAGTTAAGATTTATTCGCGCATTTGCGCATAGAAAGTAGTGGCTGCCGATGAGGCTCTTCGTTCGTGTTATATCTTTGTATGTACCGAAACATCGATTGTTTGAAATAGGCTTGAATAAAAAATCGCTCGAACGAGCGATTTTTTCATTCAAACAAACCGATGGCGGCGGATTATATTTCCCGAACATAAGCGGGATGTTTCATTCTTGTCGGTATCGGTTCGTCGAGGGCAAAGTGTACGGCAAATTTTTTGAAGACGGGTGTTACAACGACAAATTTGTCGAGGAGCTTTGAAAACAGGCTTATCAAAGTTCCGTTGCATACCGTCATAACGAGAGTGCCCCAGTTGATGCCCACGAATTTTTTGAAAAATCCGAGCGTCATCGCCGTGCCGAGAACAAGCATAAAGGCGTCGAAACAGGTTTTGAATACGGCGGTTTTTATGCAGTATTTTTTGCTGATACCCAAAAAGAACAGGTCGTATACTTCGGGATAGAGATAGGTTTTTGAAAACAAGGCGATAGAAAACGCCGACATCGGCACGCCGAGGATAAACATCACTATTCTTGCCCAAAGGTCCATGCTCCCGGGCGGCGTTATCGTCGGATTGAAAAGGGGAATCAACCTGAATAAATCCAGAACCGCACCGTACAGTAGGCAGGTGAGAAAAGAGGACAGATAAGATATGCGAAAGTTTTTCATCACCACGCAGAAGACGACAAAAAGTATCGCCTGTATGACATATTCCGCTTGCCCGAAAGAGAGAGAAGGGACAACCAGACTCAATATGTAGGCGGGGGCGACTATCATGGAGATGCCGAAATCCACGCTCGTGAGCATGGCGACGGAAAACGCAAGCAGCACTATTGCCGCAAGATAGACGACTTCGCTCGGAAGTTTCAGCTTTTTCATAATACCTCAAAGTGTTTTTTTGCCATAAAAAAACACAGCGCATAGCGTTGTGTGGCGAAAAGGAGGCTTGGGCCCGGAAAAGTCCACATAAGTTTTCATAGAGTTTATAACATAATTTGCAAAATATGTCAACAACGGATTTTTGTGCGGATTTTTGGCGTATTGCGCGAAATAAGTCAAATTTGCTTATTGCACACATGTAAGATATGTGATAGAATAGCCATATAATAAATATCATTCTCAAAGGGGTGTTCATTATGACATTTGCGCAATTTTTATTTGTTGCAATCGACAAGCTGTTCGACGGCTCGCAAAACAAGAAGAAAATGCTTCGCTTCAAAGACGTGAAATTCGAGATCGAAAAAGACATCGTTTACGGAAAGGACGATGTTGAAAAACTCGATACTTATTACGTCAAGAAAGAGGGAAACGACAAATATCCCGTGTTTTTCTACATCCACGGCGGCGGATTTGTGGCAGGCGACAAGCACTATCGCAGAGGCCTTGCAAAATGGGCGGCAAACAAAGGTTTCTTTGTTGTCAACGTCAATTACGGTCTGGGGCCGGAATATCTCTTCCCCAAGGGGTTGCAACATCTTGTAGACGCACTCAACTGGGTTGGCGCAAATGCGGAAAAATACAATCTCGACCTTGACAATATGTGCGTTTCGGGCGACTCGGCAGGCGGATATTATTCCGCAATGCTTGCGTGTGTGTCCACAAACAAGGACTTGCAAGCGAGATTCGGCGTGTCAACCGATCTCAGATTCCGCACGGCTATGCTCGACTGCGGCATCTACGACATCGGCGAGGCTCTCGGACAAAAAATGCCCTTCAATCTTACGGATAAAGTGCTGTTCGATTTCAGCGGCATCCACGTCAAAGAGCTTGATAAGTACGAGTACACCGACGTGCTTGCTCCGTTCGGATTTGTCAGCGAACAATTCCCGATAAGCTTTATCAGTTATGCGGAAAAGGATATGTTCTGCAAAGGGCAGGGACAAAAACTTGTCAAAAAACTTCAGGATTTGGGCGTGCATGTCGAGGAACATCACAGCACCAAATTTATGGACAACCATTGCTATCCGCTCAACTGGAATAAGGGCGCGGCAATCGAAAACATCCGCCTTTGCGACGACTTTTTGAAGAGAGTCGTGAACAAAGAAGTTTAATTCGGCACAAAAAAACATGCGCGTGCGTTGAGTTGAGATTCGACGCACGCGCATGAACATTTTACGCCAAACGATTTGGCATATAGAAAAGGATATATTATTTGCAAGAGGAAGTTTATGGCAAAAGAGAAGAAAGCTATGTTTGTGCCGAAATCCCAAGAAGTGACGCCGATTGACGAAAAGTATTCGCAGCAAGACGTTGAAAAAGCACAGGCAATTGTCGAACAGGAAGAAAAGGACAAGGGCATGTCCGTTGTGCAGAAGCTGAACGTTGTCTGGACGATTGTTTCAACGTTGTATGCGATTGCGTCTACATGCATGTTTGTGGCAAAAAAGTGGGTGGATTCGACTTATACGTACATCCTCATTCCCATGCTGGCGGTTCTGGTGATAACGTTTGTAGTGCTTGTCGTGCTGACGTTCAAGGACAAGAAAAAACTGAAAAACAACGTGAAGAATTACAAGAGAGTTCTCGGTATATTCAAAGCGTTTGTCAACGTGTTTTTCCTTGCAATATCCGCAGTGTCAATGGCAGGTATCGCAACGGGCGAAACAAGCCTTATAAAGTGGATTGTGTTCGGCGTAACGTTCTTTGTCGCGCTTATGCAACTCGTTTTGAAAATCACAAAGTTTGTTATGAAGCAAGTGCGCAAAGCGGTCGGCAAGAAATTTAAGGTCGAGATACACAAATTCGTTGACGGAAAAAAGAAAAATAAGTCCGTTGCGGACGCTGTCACCGAACAGAGCTACAAACAAGAATAATAATGCCGATTATGACAAGCAAAAAGTCAATTTTCGGCAAAAAACACAGTTTATAATTGCAAAACCGACGGCTAAACCGTCGGTTTTGCAATTATAAACACCATATAAACACTATGCGAGATTGTGTGTTATATGAAAAACACAAATGATTTTTCAAGAGTTTTGTGCCGTTATGCCCTATGCAATATCAAAAAATTTGTCTATAAGTTCCCACGGCTTGTCATAATAAACACCGCTTTGTTTTGCCGATTTTTCGTTGTATACGCGGGTTTCGATGCTTTCGTTTTCGCCGCAAAGAGAGTCGTAGACAAGTGCCGTTTTCGATGAAAAAAGCATAAACGGGACAGGCTCGCTCGAATGAGTGCGCAACGAAACGGGGGTGTAGTGGTCGGGCATGACGAGCATTGCGAAATCTTCGCCCTTTTCGGCAAAGTGCGAAACAATGGGAGAGATGATTTTTTCATCGATAAGTTCGATTGCTTTTATCTTGCCTTGCACGTCGCCCTGATGTCCGCACTCGTCGGTTGCTTCGAGATGCACAAAGCAAAAATCCTCGCCGCTTTCGAGGGCGGATATTGCCGCTTGCGCTTTGCCGTCGAAATTGGTATCGAGCGTGCCGTTTGCGCCCTCGACGTCGATTGAGTTCATACCGCTGCCGATTGCGATGCCTTTGAGCAAATCCACCGCGCTTATCATTGCGCCTTTTTTGTTGTATTTTTCTTCAAAACTCGGTATAGAAGGCTTTGTGCCTTCTCCCCAAAACCATACGGCATTTGCGGGGTTCTCGCCTCTTGCGATACGGCGTTGATTGACGGGGTGGTTTTTCAGAATCTCGTATGAATTGAAGATAAAAGACGTCAAATCCTTGCCGAGCGCGCCTTTGGGGAGATATTCGCCTATGCGCCGACCGCTTATGTCGTGAGGAGGCGTCAAATCGTCGTCGGGGTTTGCATGAGATACGACAAGACAGTTGCGATAACTCGTACCCGTATAAAAACGGAATTTGTCGCAGTTGAAATTGTCCTTTATGCAATCCATAAGTTCGCGAGCTTCGTCCTCGTCTATCTCGCCTGCGCTGTAATCGAGCATAATTTTGTCCTCAAACGCCTCGTCGTCCGAAAGCGTGACTAGGTTTGTGCGCATTGCAAGGTCGTCGTTTTTGAGGTCGATGCCGATGGAAAGAGCTTCGAGGGGACTTCTGCCCGTATAACAAGCGCGCGCGTCAAAACCGAGCGCGCCGAGATTGGCAACGTCGCTGCCCGGCTTGAACCCGTCGGGAACAGTCTTTACAAGCCCGATTTGCGCCGTTTGCGCCAAGGCGTCCATGTTTGGAGTTTTTGCGGCTTCGAGGGGCGTTTTCCCGTCCAAACATTCCAGTGGGTAATCTGCCATGCCGTCACAAAGCACAAGAACGTATTTCATTTTTGACTCTCCTTTGGGCTTATGATAATTCTTTCACTTGCATTTGTCAAATTTATGTGATAACTTATAATAATAAGCAAGGTGTATGGCAAAGCCATACGGGGAAGGAACGATTTTGGCAAAATCCGTTGACAAAAATCTCAAAAAATTGCCGCTCGGCGCAATAAAACCGCAAGGCTGGCTGCTTGACGAGATGCTTTTGGCAAGCAATCTTCAAAAGCGAATCGGTTCGCTTTCGGGACTTGTCAAAGACGGAGAATGGAACGGCGGCGAAAGTTTGCCTCGCTATGTGCGCGGTCTGATTCTGCTCGCATGCGCCCTTGACGATAAGACGCTCAAAGAGAAGGTGGCAAGCTATATGACACCCATCTTTTCGAGCGCAAACGAAGGCGGAGATTTCGGTCCCAAAAACACCCTGTCGCTTACCCCGAAAATCGAGGCGGTCAAAACTTTGCTCACATACTACGAGGCGACAGGCAACGAAAGAGTTTTGCCGTTTTTGAAAAAGTTTTTCAAGAGCCAGTTCAACACCTATTCGATAAGTTCCTGCTGGTATGATTCAAGAGCCAGATTGCTTGAAGAAATCGGTGCGATAGAGACCGTTTACAGAGAAACCGACCTTGAATGGTTGCAGGATCTCGGAGAGAAATTGCGCGACAGTTCAAACGATTGGTTTAAGCTTGCGTCGCACTTTTCTTACAAAAAACCTTATCAGCATTACATCTCGCAAACGGCACTTAAACGCATACAAAAACATGTTTTAACATACGAATCTGCGCAAAGCGATGAAAAAAAGCGCAAAACGCTCACGCCGGAGGATATCGACAAACAGTGGTATAAAAAGAGACACAGAGTTGCTGTCGAAACAAGCGGCGTCAATCTTGCAAAGGCAGTAAAATATCCTGCGACATACGGAAGATTTATCGGAGACGACAACCTCAAAAATTTGTCGCTCAAATTTGTTTCGGCACTTGAAAAGTATCACGGGACGCCGCTTGGTATGTTTGCTTGCTCACCGAGAATCGCAGGCGAGAAAAATGTCGGAGCGGTCGATGTCGAGGCGGGCGTCGAGATGCTCGAATCCCTTGTGGAAGTCGTCAAAGAAACAAGGGATTATTCGCTTGTCGACGCAATAGAGCGCATAGTTTTCAATCTTGTCGCAGGGGCGAGTTTCGAGGATTGCTCGGCGGTGCAGGACACCGTGTACGTCAATCAGACGGAAGCCTCGCAGTCAAGAAAACTGCCGTATGCCGAAGCCGACAACGCTTTTTATACGAAGAAGGCGTCGAGGGGCGCAATTGCGCTTTTGAGCGCATATCCTCTTTATATGCAAACGGCGTGCATGGTCAAGGACGAGGAACTTAACTTTCTCACATATACGCCTTGCACGATGGACATTTCCGTCGGGGGATACAATCTTACCGTATCCGAGCGCACGGGATACCCGTTCAGAAACGCGGTGGTGTTCAAAGTCGAACAAGCAGACGGCGAGCCGGAAGTCAAAATCAATTTCCGCGTGCCGAAAAACACGTTTATGCAACTTATATCCGGGGGACAGATCGTTGCGAGCGGTACGAGAGAAATCTCGGTCAAGTGCATACTCAAAGCAGGTAGCACGTTTATGCTCAAAATGAACATTCCGCTTACCGTTGAGGGAAATGCGGACGGTTCTCGCAGTTTGTTCAAGGGCAATCTTCTTATGGCACTCAAACTGCCGTGCGAAATCAAGCAGGATGTAAGCGACAGGCGCACCCTTATTGCAAAATGCACAAAAAAATGGAATATTGCGCCCGTTCTCTCCAAAAAATCGAGCAAAAAACTCTTTGACGAAGAGCGCGTTGTCGTAAACGAAATATCAAATGTACCGTTCAGACAGGAAAAACCGCCGTTCGAGCTTAAAATCCGCTCCAAAAACGTGTCTAACTGGGAGTACGACACAGACGGCTTCGAGCAATTCCCGAAAAAATGCGTGTTTTCGGAAGAAAGTCTTGAAAGAACGTACGTTCCTTTCGGATGTACGCTTACGAGAATAGCAAAATTTCCCAAATGCACCAAATAAGAAGGTGAAGTATGAAAACGCTTGAAAAAAAGTATTCGAAAATCGAAAGAGTGGTGGCAAAAGGCAAGTTTTCCGCTTGGGTGTATCTGCGCACCGTTTTTCTTGGCGCGATACTGGGCGGCTTAACCGCGGTTATTTGGATTTTTAAGGACAAAATCGAGGGCTTGTTTACAAAAACCGAACCGGCGCAATATCTCACGGACGACGTGATGAGATGGGTGCTTTTGGGTGTGGGTGTAGTCGTGTTGTTCGGCTTGATCGTAGAAACGATTCGCCTCAACTCCAAAGAGCTGGTGCTCACTCCCGACAAAGTCGTGTTCAGAGAGGGCGTATTCAGCGTGCGTTCGGTTGTGATTCCCCTTTGCGAAATCAAGATGGTTGAAACAAAACAAAACTTTTTCGGAAGAATAGTCGGTGTGGGCAGCATTCTTATCGTGTCCGACGCGGAACAACCTTATCTTGTCAAAAACGTCAAATCTCCCGACCGTCTTTCGCGCAGAATCATGCGCCAGGCGGCAGATGCAAACGAGGCGGCGCGCGGCGGAAGGACAACGCAAATCAGACTTGCCGGATATGCAAAGTGACAAAAGACGAGAGTAAAGAAAGCCGTTTTGTTTGAAAAGCAAAACGGCTTTTTTAATGCGAAAACGCTCGCGTTTTCGCATTAAAAAAGGTGTATTTTTCCCTAAAAAATGGTTAAAAGCCGAAGTTGCCGGGAGTGATGAACAGACCGCTGATAAGGCTTAAAATCACCGCCAGCATCACTACGTGAACGACGTAGACGATGAGAGCGTGCTTGCCGAAGAAGCAGACCGCTTTTTCTATCGCTTTTGCGATTGCCGTCGTAACCTTGCCTGCGCCGAGCATGAACTTCAAGGCGTCTATCGAAAAATCGCGCAGGGATTTTTTTTCCGCTTCGACGTTTGCGTAAAGGGCGTCGCAGGTTTTTTTGTAGAGAGCTTTCGTCAGGTCGAAACGCACGAGAGAAAGACGTTCGTAATAAAACAGTTCGCCTACGAGTACGCCTGCAAAATAGAAAGCGGTGTAGGGTATCATGGTGAACAAATCGCCAGGTGAAAACTCGTATTGAGAGTAGAATAAGGACGGGTTGCCCCAAAAATCGTGAGGCGGGAAGATAATCGCAAAGATTTTCGGTGTCGTCGCCGGTGGTGTATAGCAAAAATACAGACACAGCGTAAGCACGATTAGCACTATGCTTGCGATAATCATTGCAAGCCGATTGTCGCGCGTCAGAAAGGAAATCAAAGCGTATAAGAGCATGGATACGGCAAGGAAGTCAAGCACGCCGAACGCAACGAATACGCCGCTTATTCCCATTTGGTTTTGTGCGATATACGAGCCCAACGTGTAAATCAATGCAACCGCAAGAAGCTGAAATCCTCTTTTTGCGTTGTTACGCGAAAAAGTGCAGGATATGCCGGATATGGAGAAGAAAATAAACAGAACTATCGGGTGTATGACATCTCTCACGCTGCTTGCGCTTCCGTTTATCCAGTTGTAGCAAAACGTGGTGAAAGAGTCCCCGACGCCTCTTTGGACAAAACCGAATCCGTACCATTGATTGCCGAAATACGACCCGAGCAAAATTGCCAAATGGTCGAGTATCATCAGTATGACGCATATGCCGCGAAGGAAGTCGATTTCCCAAATTCTGTTGCGTTTGCGCCGTTGAACGAGGGTGATTTTTGCGTCCTCGCTTATCAATGGGTTTTTTTGTATGGTTGTCCGCATAAAACGAATATAACACTATTGCTTTTTAATGTCAAACGACATCGTCGTCGATTGGGCGCAATTTGAAAAAAAGCGCATTTGATACACGAATTTTGCCGAAAAAGATGAAAAAAATAAGAAAACCGTATCGATGAGAAAAACGATTTTTCAAAAAAATTTTCACGTATTCTATTCGCGCGGAATTTTTTGTCGAAAATGCAGGTATTTTTTGAAAACACAGGTTTAGAATATCAAAAACAGCCAAAATTTGTCAAAAAACAATGCTCAAAGGCAAAATATGGCAAATCCTCGAAAGCTAAAACTATTTTTGCTTGAAATTCGGCGAAAAAAGGCTCTTTTCCACAACAAATTGTGCTTTGCATGTACGCAAACCACAAGGTATTGCTATAAACGCTCTAAACAGATAGGTATTGACAAATGCGCGAAAAAAACGTATAATTGGACTGTATAATAATCTACACGTATGCGTTACACGCGTAAAGCATGCGTTTCGGAGGAGATTATGAGAATGAGAAAGTTATCGCTCGTATTGTTGCTCGTGCTGGTAAGCGTTATGCTTTTCGGCATGGTCGCATGCAATCCGACAGACAACGGGACTACGGAAAACCCCGTTATTCCTACACCTACGCCGAATCCCGATATCGACAATTCGGAATATCTCGGTTCGCAGGCTGCCTGGAACTTGTTTAAAGAGGCTGCGCTCAAGGAAGCCGGTTCGGAGAAAGACAAACGCTACATAAACGTCGACACGGCTTTTGTGTTGGGTTTCTCAAAGGATTCCTTTGATTCGCTCATCGTGGCGCGTTTTGCAGGCAAAATCGACACGCAAGACGATTCCAAGAGCCAAATCCTCGTTGAGTTCCGCAAACTGACCGCCGAAATCAACGGCAGAAAGGTGGATCAGGACACCATCTGCACGATGGCGAAAAACGGCGAAGGGACTCTGCTTTTCGGCGCATACTATTATGAAGGCAAACTTGTTGCCGATATGCGCGGTATAAAGAAGGGCGACGGCGTTCACGTGGTTTACACCGATACGATAGATATGACCAAGTTTGTGTCGAGATTTGCGGACGCACTCGACCAACTCAATCTTTCTTCCGTTCTTTACGACACCCTCATGGGCTACGATATCGGCGGACTGATCAACAGCCTCGTTAAAATCGATCTTGCGCATCTGACCGTCGAGCAACTGCTTGTCAACATTCTTTTCGGAGCAAGCAAGAGTACGCTCGCGGATTACGGCAACGGACATCAAGTGTTGCGTATGCCCTGTGATCTCGGTCTTATCGTCAGCATAATCCCGCTTGTTCAAGGGCTTATCCCCGAAAACATCATCGGGCTTGTAAAAAACGTGCTGGGGCTCGATCTGGGCAAGCTCGGCGCGCTTGCAGGCATGGCTCTTTATATGGAAGCCGACATCATGAACGGCGCGCTCAAGGGCGTGACTTTCGACATTGACGTCAACCTCAACTCTTACGGAGTGGAAGGAGTCGAAGAAAAATACGGCACGTTCCAATCCGAATTCGGCATTAAACTCGGACACGCAAAAGCGGACTTCGCAGGAACCCCCGACCTCGACGTCGTTGCGCTTTTGAAATCCCGCAACGAAAAGAACACCGCCATTCAAGACGGTGAAAAATCCCTTTATGATTCCGTCAAGGACAGCGAACATAAGTATTCCTTCCTCACACTCGACGGCGCGATAACTCTTTCTCTCGATTTCAACAAAAAGACGGTTACCGTTGACAACATCATCGGTTCGTTCGGCACACTCATCTCAAATCTTCTCACCAAAAATCTCAAACCCGAGATGCTCGAAGCTCTCAAACCGTTGTTCGCAAAGGAAATAGACTTTGAACAAGGCAGGGTTGAGCTTACAATCAAACTTCAAGGCGAAATCAATACAAGAGACGCCAAAAAGACTAGACTTGCCGTCGAAGTTCTCGGCAGAAACGACGCAAAACGCATCACCGCATACTACACCGGCGCACGAGAGGGTATTTATATCGACGCAAGCGGTTTGCTCGGTACAAACGGCACGAAGTTCAAGATTGACGACATAAACGTCAATGACCTGCTCGGCGAGCTTGTAGACAAGGCGTTTGCCGCAATCAAGGGCGCACTCGACGGACTCAAGGGCGGAGCAACCACTCAAAATATTCAACAAACCCTTGTAGATAACGGCGAAATCGTCATTCAACACGGCGCGTTTGCCGCGGACGATTCAGAAGGAAGCGTTGACGTGCTTGCTCTTGTAAACATGATTCTCGACCACGTGAATCTCGATATGGACGGCAATATCTTCAATATAAGAGGAATCGAAGTCCAACTCACGAGAGATTTGCTCGACACCATTTTCGGTATGGTGTTCAAGGGCGATAACGCAGGTGCGAATATTCCGATTCAGAATGCGTCTTTGGTTTATAAGAATCTCGGCGCACAACAAGAGAAGACTCTTACGTTGTCCGCAAATCTCGGCGTAGAAAATGCGGAACCGCTCGTCGGACTTGCTCTCGGCGTCGGAGTTACCTTTGGTAAAATCAACAATCTTCCCGGATTCAACGCAACGTTTGAAAAACTCGAAGACGAACTCGATTCGAATGCGGGCGCATATCTGCCCATTCTCAAAAACGGCGCGTTCAACACCGACTTGCTCCATGTAAACGTATCGACAGGTCTTACGATAGACGTCAATACACTCAAGGGCGAGCTTGCAAAACTCACGGTGGATATGCCCGATAAGGACATCGGAAAGATGTTCAAGGGCGTGCTTCTGACCGCTCTTATCGAACTTGGCAACATAGAAGGCGGTCTTAAACTCGACATCAACGCGGATATTGACCTTTCCGGCGGTATAAAAGCCGACGCAATCCTCGATATGGTGCTTAAATCCTCCGCAAAGATTGCCATTTCCAAACAATCGAACAAAGAAGAGGTGCTTGCACTCTATTTGCAAGACGGCTGGATTTACCTCAAAGCCGATATTCTTTGCATCAACATTAAAGAAATCAAAGTCAATGCAAAAGAACTTCTCGATTCTCTCGGCGTCGGTTCAAGCGGCTCCGGAAGCGGTCAGGCTCTCACGGCGGACGATACCGACAAGGGCGAGGGCGGAACGGATATAAATGCCGTTCTCGGTTTTGTGGCAGGCATTATCGACGGTTTCAAACTCGGCAATCACGCGCTCGAAATAGCACTTGCTTCCAATCTCTTTGAACAAGTGCTCGATTTGCTCAACATCGACGGCGTCAAGATTGAATTCGCAAACACGGATTTCGACGGAGGAATCCGCATTGCGCTCAACGACGGGCTCAATCTCCCCGAACTTCAACTCGGCGTGTTTGTGTCTTTGGGCAACAACGTCAACGTCAACGTCGCGCTCAACGGTTTGTCGGCAGGCTTGAACGATAAGGCAACGAATTATCTTGTCGGCGACGGTCGCAACGCAGACGAATTTACCGAGATTCTGGAATATCCGTTTGTCGGAATCGACCTCACTCTCGGTCTTGATTTCCATGCGGATCAAGGCGCAAAGGAACTTGTTTTCGGCAAAGGAACGCACTATCTCAAAGACGGCAAATATATCGAAATCACCGATAGCAATCCCGTTCCTTCCGATTACAACGGCAAATTGTACTATAAAGATTCAAAAGGTACGTATCAAGAAGAAAATATAACCAAAGCAACGCTCGCGTTTGACGAGAAGATGTCGCTCAACTACGAATTGAGAGTGGCGGGACAACTCGACTTGTCGCCGATTATCGACTACTTATTCGGCGCGCCTCAAATCAATACAAAAGGCAACGTCAGCGAATTGTTGATAGAACTTACGGGCAAGAAATTCGAGGAAGAACGCAAGGTTTTGCTCGGCCTTTACTACACCGGCGGTTCGCTTTATATCGACGCAAAGAACTTCGGCCTTGACAAAGTAAAAACCGACGTTGACCTCTATGAGGTCATTCTCGCATTGCTCGCAAAGGATTCCACCGTTATCGTCAACGGCGGCACCGGTGCGGACGCAATGACTGCGGATGAAACCGGCACAAACGATCAAGCCGCCAAAAAAGCTCTTGCGCTTGACGTTATCGCAACGCTTTCTTCCGACAACGTGAAACTTCAAATCGCAAAAGGATTGACGGATATTATCTATCAACTTATCGGAGTCGACGCAAACGAACTCACCGCATGGGCGCAAATAGCCTGGGCGAACGTAAAAGATAAATTCGACAACAAACCCGTCAGAGTTGCGGTCGATGTCAACAACGAGGCAGGTCAATCTGTCGGCGGAGCGGAGATTTATGTCGGTACAACCGTCAGAACAGATGACGGCTCCACGCTCAATCCTATCAATATCACGCTTGGCGGCGACTCTGTGGAACCTGTCAAAATAGTGCGCGACAACAAGGCGACTCAAACCTTGGCGTCCTATTTGCAAGGCGATACGAGCGACGTGTTTGAAGATATAACGCTTTTCAACGATTACGGCGACATCGCATTGCCGACAATCTTTGCGGAACTTAAAGGCACGTTTACCGTCGGCGCAGAGGCAGGCAACAAGTCCTGGACGGTGGGCGAGTGGATTGCAAATTTCCTTGACGAGAGCAATCCCGAACTCAACTCATTCATCAGACAGCTTCTGCTCACGTACAAAGTGCCTGTGGAAGTTGGTGCGCAAATCGGATTCCGTATCGCACTCAACGCACATCTCAATCCGAACGTTCCCATTGACTTCACTCAAAATGCGGTATTTGTCAAATACGCCGCATCCGAACTGGCAAATCTTGCCAAATTCGTCGAGGTGTACAAGCTCAACGGAACAAAATACACGCTTCTTACGGAAGAAGAACGCAAGTCGTTTGAAGGCGACGTATACGTCAAACAATATGTTGCGGGCGGAATCGCACTGAGCGAAGTTTCCGAAAAGAATTACAGAGGCGAAGCCTATGTCCTCGTCGGCGACAACTATGTCAAAGTCAATGTCACCGATGACAATTCCGCTTTGTTTGAAAACGACAAACTCTATACGGCGGCAAGCCTTCTCGACATCGCATATATTGCTTCTCACAGCGATATAGCTATTGAAATTTACAACAAGAGTATCAAAGAAATCGACAAGATGACCAATGCCGAAAAAGTGCAAAACGTCATTTTGGCTCTGCGCTTGCAAAGCACGGGCGAAAACGCTCAGGGCGAGGCTGTCAGCACGGTATATCTCGATTTGAGCAACGATTTCCACGTCGCTCTTGCAAATATCAACATCGGCGCATTACTCGGCGGTTTGCTTAAAGGCAAAGGCGACGGCGGCAACGGCGGCACAGCGATGACGGCGGGTGACGGCGGCATTGATCTTATGGGCGTGCTCGGCTCGGTACTCGGCGGAGTTATCGGCTATATCGGCATAGATTCGTCGGGCGTGCAAATCAACTTTGCGGAAGCTCTTGTCGTAACGCTCGTACAAATGCTTGCCGGCAAGAAAATCGATCCCGACAAGTTTATCAAGCTCAACCCCGACAGAAGCTATCTTGCTCTTACGTGGAAGTACAATCTTGCTCTCAATCTCCAAATCGATCCCGTGTATCTCGGCTTGGAAATCTCCGAGATCAATCTCGGACTCGGCAAAGAGGACGGCGTTATGCCGGCGGATTTCGACAGTTCCATTTATACCACTGTCGAAAATCTCGACACGCTCTCGCTCAACCTTGAATTGGGACTCGATCTCAAACTCAAAGGACAAGACGAGCAGGTTCGACTTGAAAAATACCTCGATTTGTTCCTTGCAGACCTCGGCTTGAAGCTCGGCTTGGATATGTTCAAGGACATAGATTATCAAATCGGAATCAGCGTCGGCGCAAACCTCGCTCTCAACGAGCCGAACGACAGCAATATTGTTCTTGAAATAAAGAATAAAGTAACAAATAAAAATATAATAGCGGTTTATGTGGACGGCGGCGACATCTACGTTGATCTCGGCGCACTCGGTCGCGATCCGTTCTACATCGAACAAACCAACCTCAGCGAGATCATTTGCGACGCGATCACCAAACTTTTGGGCGATCTCAATTCGTCTGCAAGCAAGAACTCCGGCGCATCTACCGCATCCGACGGCGTTGCGGCTGTGAGCGCAGACGAGCAAATGCAACTCGTGCTTGACATCGCCGACGGCAAACTCGGCGTTCTCGTCATGCAAAACGTGCTTGTCGGACTTATTGCCGCACTCACTTCAAAGGGCGAAGGCAGCACCGACATCGCAAATATTATCGAAAAACTCGACCTCGACATTTCCGTCGGCGTCGACTTGCAACTCGATCCTTCTATCGCAATCGACGTCAACATCGACAGCAATCTTCTCTCTCTCGGCGTAAGCATCGACAGTATCGATCTTGCAACGGGCAAGGGAAGCAATGCGTTCAACGCAATTGACAAAAAAGCAAAAGAAGGTATTGAAAAATACGTCGAAATCACTGATCCGACTTTCACGGGCAAGAAATACAAACTTGTGGACGGCAAATACGTGGAAGCGGAAGACGGAACTTGGAGAAAGTATTATCAGGAACTTAACAACGCACATATCATAACGCTCGACCTCAGCCTTATC
Organism: uncultured Clostridia bacterium; assembly: GCA_934233745.1. Classification (GTDB taxonomy): domain Bacteria; phylum Bacillota; class Clostridia; order Christensenellales; family CAG-917; genus CAG-475. The sequence continues at coordinate 41,322 of CAKQGN010000003.1, read as the reverse complement.
GTAGACTACTATGCGAGCGCATCGTATGTGTATGTCGACGACGCAAAGACGCTTGCTGCATTCTCGCCGAAGGACAGATATTCTCTCAATGCGCACGACAACAGATTCGTTCAAGACGACAACGGACACTATATCCGCGACGGTTTTGAATTTGACGAGTTGCTCAACGTTCTTCTCGGCATGGACGGACTCAAAGACTTGCTTGCGACCATGCTTCCGCAAATTCGCATCAATACCGACAACGAAGAAATCGGTTTTGAAGTGATAAAAGACAAGTTCAGCGTCGGCGAGTTGCTCAAACGCCTCGGTCTTAACCTCATGCTTTCGGACAAGATGGACGACGGCTTCAAACTCGACATCAAGGCAAGACTCAACTTGCAAGAGATGGGATTGGAAGATTTGTCCAAAGTCGACTTTGGCAAGCTCGACCTCAAAACTCTCCTCAACGGCATAGAGGCACAAATCGGCATCGATTTCGATTATGAACATCCCGGCGACAACGGTAAGATGAACATTTATCTCATCAAAGACACCGTGTATGTCGACATGGCAGGCATTGACGGTCCTCGCGTTCAGGTCGGACTTCTCGATGTGCTTACAAAACTCGGCGTGGAACTCGGCTCTTCCGGCTCCGACGCTCAAACGGCTGCGGACGAACAGGGCAAAGGTCTGAATATCGCAAAAGTCGTGAGCGCAATCGTTTCCAAACTCGTTCTTGCCGCAAAGCCCTGGGAAACAGGCTCGCTTAACAGAATAGACTATCTCGGCGTATTCGTTCGCTCCAACTTCATCAACGATCTGCTCTCGATGCTTCTCAAACAAAACATCGATTCGCAAAACGTCATTGTCGATGAATCTCAAAGCGGACTCTATCTCTATCCGCAGACAGATTTGTTTGCAGAATACGGCATAGACAACGCGCTTGCTTTGCAACTCAAACTGGCTCTTGCAAACAAGAAAGATCCGATCAAAAAGAACGAAGACGGCACAAACAAACAGTATTCTATCGACCTCAGACTCGGACTTGACGCAAAAGTCGACCTCGAAAGCGTCGATACGTATCAAACGCTCCTCGACAACGACGAAAGACTCGAATTTATCTCTCTTGACGACTATATCGCAAACATAGTCGCGCTTTTGGGCGGCTTTAGAGGCGAAAGCTATCAAAGAGAAACAGAACCGAAGAACAACGGTATCTATTACACCTTCAAAGAGGACGCAAACGGCGAATATCTGCTCAAGACGGGCATGTATCGCAAGCCGAACTTCAATATCGACGCAAAGGGTGCGTACGTGTTTGACGAAAAGACGGGCGAATACAGACTCATTGCCGACGGCGAAGTCTTGCCCGAAGGCACAAAACGCTACACCAAAGAAGACCTCACCGGCGTAAAGATGTATTCTCGTTCTTTCGCAACCGTAAAAGAGGGTGAAGACGGCAAACAATATGCGTATTCCGTCAGATATGACCTCGATCCCAACGGCGAATACGTTTACGATGCGGAAAGAGATCTTTATGTCAACAAAAACGACGGCGATTCTCAAAGCAACGAATTCTATACGAGAGTCGACAGCAATATCACCGTCACCGAAAAGGGCGCCGACGGCAACGAAACAACCCGCAATGCTTTGGCAAACGAAGTGAAGCTCTATGCAAGATGCGGTCAGGAAACCTATCAGGATCAAAACGTTTCTTTGAGCGTAAGCGGCTTGATTTACTTCAATTCTTCAAGTGCGGAAGTCGTAAATGCGGGCGGCTTGCTTCCCAGCGCGTTCCGCGATATGATCATCAATCTGCAAACAATGTCCGCATTCAACGCAGGCATCGGCTTGAAGGTGTCCGCAAACATCGATCTTGCGGCTCTCGATTTGCAAGGTCTTGCGGCGGGTGGCTCGTTTGACGATTTCATCAAAAACAGCGATTTGAACAAGGTTGAACTCGCAATCGAATTTGTCGAAGTCAACGCGGACGGTTATTTTGCAAAATACGACACCGCAAAGAATATGGGAGGCGGCAACGACAAGGTGCTCGGCGGTATGTATTTGAGCGGCGGTACGTTCTATCTCGATCTCACGGGTGTTGTGGGCACTGCCGAAAACTATTCCAAGATCGAAAACTTCGTTGACTTTGCAAAGAAAGTTGTAGACAAGTTCGGCAAGAAAGACGACAAAGAAAAGAACGGCGCACAAACCGCAAGCGACGATGTACAACGCTCTGCGGAACGCGACGCGGTTCTCCTTTTGGCATACAGCGACGCTCAATTCCAAATCCAAATCACAAGAGCGTTGATTGCATTCGTTCTTGCAACGTTTATGCCCGACCTCGGCTCCATCGAGGATGTGTTTGACGTGTTCAACATTTCTTTGGGAATCGATTTCGGCGAACCCGTCTACAAGAAGATAAGCGAAATTGCGGACGAAGCCGAAAAGGCTAAATTCGACAACGAATATAAGAGCGACAGATACACTCATTACGAAATCGAAAAATTCGACGGTATTCAAAACGACGCTTACTATGTCGCAAACGGCGAGTATTATGCCGCAAGCACGACTGACGTTTATGAAGTGATTTCAACTGCGGAAGGCACTTCTTACGGCAACAAGCAAAGGATTGAAAACGGTCAACTTACAGAAGGCACTACTTATGCGGTGCTGGCAGGCGACGGATACAAAAACATCACCGCCGTTGTGCAAGGCAAGTATGTCCATGCAAACGCAAACTTCTATGCAAAGATAGCGACGTCGACAACGCCGATAAGTTTGCGTAGTTACAGAATGTACAGAAAAGACGCAAACGGCAACGAAATCGTCACCGATACGTACATCAAAGACAACACCTATATCCGCTACAACGGCAACGAATGCCCGATTGAAGAAGTGCAGACTCGCAAGTTCGGTTACGTGAAAGACGAAAACGGCGACTACTATCGCACCGTCAACCTCTATTCCGCAATCAACGAGTATTATCTCGGACTTGACATCGCAATCGGTTGCGTCAATATGGGACTCAAACTCGGCGGAATCGACATCGGATTCGGAGCGGGCAACGATCTGCTTCCCGCATATATCCGTGACGGCAAGGCACATTCTCGTCTTGTGGACAACGGCGACGGCACGAACCGTGAAATCGAATATACCGACGCTCTTTCCGACGCAGAAAAAGCGGAATATAAGGATATCCCGACCAACATGTTCTACAACACCATCATCACGGTGGGCTTCTCGGTGGAACTTGAGTTGGGCATCACCGAAGGCACGCTCGATTTCGGCAAGATTTTGAGTTCGATCATCGGCGACCTTACGGGTGTTGTGGTCGAAATGCCTTCAACGACAAAGGGTTATTCTTCCGCACACTTCAGACTTGACGTATCGCTCATGGTCGACATCTACGACCTCACCAAGTCCGAACTCAAACTCGAACTCATCAACGTTACCGAAACGGGATATGAGAGCTTGTGGCTCGGCGCATACTACGTCAACAACACAATCTATCTCAACCTCCAAGAAGCATTCAATATCCAAAAGGTTGCAATCGGCGGACTCAATATCGCCGAAATACTCAAAGATTACATCATTGATTTCGAGAGCGATGACGAGTTGTTCAAGGCAGGTTCTTCCTCACAGGCAGCGTCTACGGGCGAGGCGTTTGTGGCAAGCGACGCACAAACAAGCGACATCAATCTCAGCGACAAGGAACTTGCTTTCTCGATGCTCATCGACAAAGACTTGTTTACATTGAAGCTCGGCGACAAACTCTTTGACACAATCCTCGAATACATCCCCAAAGATTTGCTCGGATTCGATATCAAAGACTTGTTCTATCAGGAAATCAACGGCGGTTTGCAAGTCGAACTCAACACCTCGGACAGCATCAACCTGTCTGTCGATTTGGCACTCGGACTCGACGGCGACAGATACAACAAAGATTCCGTATACACCGGTTCGAATCAAGACAAAACCGCTCTTGCAAACAAAATCAAAGACTCGACAGGAACATATTATGTGTTCAGAGAGGACGCAAACGGCTATTACATCAAGGAAAGCAACGGCAGCTTTGTGCGCGCAATCACGCCCGATATGAATCTTGACGGCGTAACTCGCTATGCAAAATACAGAGTGTTGCTCGATGAGTCGACGACAACTCCGTATGTCCTCAAAGTCGTGGATAACAAAAAGGGCGACGGCAGTGAAGTGCTGGATACCGTAATGGGCGCAGTCGTTGAAGACGGCAAAGATTCTGCCGATATTTACAAACTCGTTTCGGGCGCAATCGCAAACAAATCGTTTGTCAAAGACGGCGCAAAATACGACACCACGCTTACGTTCGGTCTTGCAATCAAGAATCTCGACATCGCATTTACCAACTCACGCACGTACGTCCTCGGCGGCGACGAGCTTGCAGAGTACACAAACTTTGACGACGTCGACAGATTTACGCTGAGCGAAACCATCGATATTACCGCACAATTCAAGACGGGCAAAGAAAACGAAATCGATTTGAGTGCAGTGCTTCAAGCCTTCTTCCCGAGCCTCACGGACGAGCAACTCCTCGTCATCAAGGCGCAAGCGGACGACGGCGGCGACGTAAATCGTTCGTTGCAACTTGTCGTGGATGCGGATATTCAGATTGCCGCGCTTCTCAACTTCATGCGCACCGAGCTTGTCAAGTATGTGGGCGACGACGACCAATTTGACGGCGACATGGATTTGTTCAAGGTTCTCGAATTGCTCAAGAAAGTGTTTGAAAAGCTCAAAGGCAACACCGACAACTTGACAAAACTCATTGCCGACATCGCAAGTTACGTCAATCTCAGCGTGAGATTGCAAACAAAGGGCGGCAACGACACAGACTATCACGATATGCTCGGCATCTATATGGTGGGCGGCACGTTCAAGCTTCTCACGGAAGAGGAGAGAAACAACGTATACAGCGAACACTACGTTGATCCGAGCGAAAGATACGACCACTACTTCGAGACGAAGAACGGAAGTTATTACCTTGCAGAAGACGGTACTTACAAATACATAAGCGCAAGCGAGTTTGCAGGCACCAGATACTCCTACGATTCGAGTTATTGCTACAAGAACGAAAAAGGTAATTACAAGCGCGAAAACGGCGGTTTGTTCGTCGATTTGAGCTACTTCAACATCCCGTCGTTGCGTGTTGACGCAAACGAAATCCGCAAACTCGTGAGCGGTATTCTGGCGTCGACCTCGCAAGAAGCGATGACGGCGGCGGACGATAACGACGGAAACGGCGAAGAAGACAAGAAAGACAAGATTTCCTTCCCGCTCGTCAAAGACGATTCTATCCTCGGCTATATCAGAACGTTTGTTTACGGATTGCAAGTCACGTCGAGATACATCAAAGTTCTCGCACAGGCAGACTATATCAACAGCATTCTCTCACTCGTAATGGGCGAGAACGCTATCCAATTCGACTCGGACGGCTTCAAGAATCAGCCCAACGTCACTCTTTACACCGACAATACGAGATATTCGTATAAGGTTGCAAAAGACCTCGTTGACGAATTCAAGGCGGCAGCCGACGCAATCGGCGACAATACGTCAAGCGCGCACAAGGAACTTGTCAAAAAGTTTGAGAATACAATCACAAAGTCCAAGCACTTGTTTGAAATCACTCCTTACACGGGTGCAGGCGCACAAAATAAGGGCATTTATTACATAGATGCCGACGGCGCATACGTGCAGAAGTCGGAGATGTCGCAAGTCGAGCGCGAAGCATACGACAAAGAAGTCATTGCGGGCAGAAAGAGCTATTACGACGTCAAGAAAGTCGAAGTGTATATCCGTTTGAAAGCAGGCAATGTCGCTTCAGACAACTATGTGCTTTATGCGGACGCAACGCAAACGCAAATCAACAACTGCGTCAAAGTTGCGGATTTGCAAGACAACTACCGCGTCAGAATCCCGAAACTTTATACGTATAACAGCGAAAGCAAGGTGTACGAGGCAGTTGACTTCAAGCACAGCGTCGTTATACCGCTTGCAGCACGCAACGAGTTTATCTCTATCAACCTCTACTTGTGGAATCACAAAGTATCGCTTGCCATCAACGCACCCAAGGTCGGCGTGACCAAGTTCAATTATGTCACGGGCGCGGACGCGGCGAATCACGATATTTTCAATATCGCGGCAGGCGCACGCTATGTCAATACGAACGAAGACATCTACACCAGCGTTGACAAAGTGACAGACGGCATCGACAACTGGGTGTTCGATTACTACACGGGCGGCAGTTTCGATACAACCAAATATAACGAATCCCCGCGTTATTACGAGTATAAAGGCAAATACGTCGCAATCAATGCGGATACGTTGTTTGTCAAGACCTTGGACGGCAAGTATCAACTCGCAACCCAAGACGCAACAACATTCCCCGATTTCATCGGCGAGATGGAAGCGCGCAATGCAGAGTACTATGTGTACACGGGCACGGCATATGTTCGCATCCAAAGAACGTTTGTCTACAAGAAATACACCTACAACACGGAAAAGAAAGTGCTTCTTGCTCCCGATGACGTTTGCGATGACGACAAATACTTTGTGAAAGTGCAACAACAAAGCTCCGTTGTACAACCCGATTTCAGCGACGCAAAATATGCCGATTATCAATACAAAGAGTATGTTGACACCGACAACCTCTACTACATCTCGCTCACGCTCAGCGGAAGACTCTTCCTCGAAGCAGGCAAGATTTATCTCCCGTACGACGTGTACGAGGAGCTTTACAAGAGCTTGCACGGCGGAGTTGTACCCACCGACGATGTCATCAAGAGCATTGCATACAAGAAATTCCAAGGCGATTACGTCAAGTTGGCGGCTACGGATAATATCTCAACTCTCAAAGCAAACGGCGGTTTGTATGTGTGGGTAAACAGCACTCTCGACGACAAATACAACGGAGTCAACGAGGCACTCGGCGATGTGTTGGGCAACATTCTCGGCGCAATGAAGGGCAAATTCCAGATTGCGGAAGATATGACGTTCAACATCTACTTCTCGATTCGTCTGAACCTCGGCTTCAAGCTCTACATTCTCCCGTCGTTCAGCATCGACGTGCGTGACCTCGACGTCGCAATCGACGTTTGGGGCGAGCAGAACGACTTGATGACAAACGGCAACTACGTCACAAGCGAGAATAGAAACAAAAACAACTATGAGGGCAAACTCCTCGACGGTACGAAACCGCACATCCTCGGAATCTACTACGACAACGACAAAGACACCGGCAAAGCAGGTCTCTATCTCGACGCGGAAGCATTGCTCGGCAAGGACGCAAAACTCTTTGTGGATATGAGCGCATACTCGCTCGAAGACGTGCTTACGGGGCTTATTTCAGGCATCGGCAAGAAGGATAACGCCGACGCGTCCGGAGCATCCGTGGCGTCCGATGAAGTGACTGACAAGAACCCCGACAAACAAAGCTCGGCATCCACCAGCTTGTTCCTCAACATATTCACAAACGCAATCGCAATCAACGTGACTTCGGGCTTTGCAAAGGTCTTGATCAAAGAACTTATGCCCGACAACGCAAGCATTGCGGATATGTTGCCCAACCTCAAGGTTTACGTTAAGCAAAACCTCAATCCGTACGATATTACGATCGGCGCAATTCTCTTCAACGAGAAGGGCGACGTCCCCATGTTCGACCTCGGAATCAACATCCAAGGTTTGAACGGCGTGACGGGTGAGTCGTCATCGATAGAATTCGGCAGAAAAGAAGATATTCTCAAAACACAGCAAGGCTCAAATGCTATCTTCTACTATGCAAACTTCTATCGCGAAAACGGCAACAAAGATTACAGCAATTACTACGGAAAGAACTTCAACAACAAGGACTATGTCCAATTGTTCAGAGGCAGTGACGGCAACGATTACTACGCCAAAGAAAAGGGCGGATATACGTTGACGAAAAACGGCGACGGCAAATGGACGGCAACCGCACAGGCAGACGGCGGATATGCCATCTACAAGAGCGCAGACGGTTCTATTGCAGGTCCGGAAGACAGATTCATGAAGGCGGAGCCGGTTTTCAGCGAAGTCCTGAAAGCAAGACAATACGCTTACAACGACATCGTTTACACCGACGTTGACGGAGTTTATATGCCTGTTCACGAAAGACTCAACGTCATAGCGGGCAACAACAACGTCCAAAACAGCCAATACAGATATCTTGTAAAAACAAATCAATTTGCCGCTTACACCGGCACACTCTACATCGTGGACGGCAACGGCAACCATGTAAGAGTCAACAAAGACGAATTGCAAGGATTCACAGGCAAGGGCAATTTGCAGTACAAGAAGCTTGCGGACGGCACTTATGAGCCGATCGACGCAAACGGCAACGGCTATACGGATATGACAGAGGCCGACGCGTATGACGGAACGGTGTACAAACAAGTCACCGATTTCACCAACTATACAAAGGCTCTCGACCTCAATCTCGGCGATTTGCTCGGCGGCGGTGAATTTGACGTGACAAGCGTCCTTGCTGGACTTGACAGCGTTGAAATCGGTGCAAACCTCAACATCAAGACGACGCTCGACGACGTCATCAACTGGACGTACCAATTTACAAAATTCATCGAAAACGACAAGATTGCGGAGTATCTCTACTTCATCGCAACGTCGCTTGATAATAACAAGGAATTCCAAAGCCTCATCGGTCTCAATGTCGAGCTCAAAGCGTATCTCAAACTCGCAAATCTCGTCAAGATGATTGCGGGCGACAAGAGCGTCGGTATTTTGCAAGCTCTCGAAGGCGCAAAGATTTATCTTGAAATGACCTATGTGACCAACTTCCACGGAAATCAACAACCCAAGGCGTTGTTATGGGTGGAAATCAGAGAGGGCAAGCTCTATCTCAATCTCGACGCAAGCGAAATCGGCGACATCGTGGGCTGGGGCGACTTCTTCTCCTACGGCGTTATAGAGGGACTCGATCTTTCAAGCATTCTCGGCTCGAGTGCGACGACCGCTTCCGCGCAAGCGTCCGTTGCGGCAATGGCTGCTGACGATGACGTCAACACGGGCATGATTCCCGCAAACATCTGGAGCGTTCTCAATGTCGTTCTCGGCAGATTGCTCATCGCAAACGATTTTATCACCGTCGGTCTCAACGAAACTCTCATCGCAGACCTCATCGGTATGCTTGCCGACAGCGACAGTGCGGTTCTGCAAGGCATAGGCGAATTCTTGCCCAAACTCCGCACAACCGATACGAAGGATACCAGCGGCGTCACAATCAACTTCTACGGCAACTCGCTCAGCGTCGACATAAATCTCGGTTTCAAAGTCGGTACGCTTGTGTATGAAACCGTCGCAAACTTCAACGCCATGTACGGCGCAAGCGGCAAGTACGCGCAAACCGCGGATTGGACGGGTACGAGGTTCACAAAAGACAGCAACGGCAACTACACTGTCTTTACAGGCACGGATGCGGACAATAACAACACATACGTGCTTATGTCCACCGACGATTACGCACTTGTAGCATACGCATATCCCGTATGGGAAGGCGATACCTACGACTACGATGCGGCAAGCAACACGTTTGTCAAACACGAAGGCGCAGGCAAGGGCGCATACCTCAAACAGGGTGACTTTGCAATCGCAATTTCGCTCGGCAAACTCTATGCAAGAGTCAACAGCGACTTTACAATCGACAAAGACAGCAAGTTTGCAGACAAGAATGCGGACGGAACAATCAAATATGTCGCATCCGCAGACGGCAAATATGTCCAAAACGCAGACGGCACATATCGTCTTGCAACCGAAGCGGACAAAGATTTGCCGCATTATGCCGCATCATATTCAAATTACGTGAAATTGCAAAACGCAACCGCACATCTTGAAATGTCCATCGACGTATCGTTGTACGGCAGCGGTAAAGCAGGCGCAGCCAACATGATCGATTTGAGCGAACTCCTCGACATGATCATGGGACTTATCAATCCGGGAAGCGCAATCAGCGGTTCGAAGCTGAAACTCAACATCGTCAACGAATTCGGCAATGACAAAGAAGCGTTCCTCACGCTCGATCTTGCCGCAAACATCGATGTAAACACCTTCAAAGTCGAACTTGCTCTCGAACTCAATAAAAACGCAAAAGGCACAAGCGGCACGACGGTAAGCAAGAAGCTCCTCGGCGTATACCTTATCGACAACGCATTGTATGTTGACCTCGGCGGCATCCTCGGCAGTTCGGCAAAGATTGCCGTCACGGGACTCAATCTCAACGGATTGCTCGAAGGCGTACTCGGCAAGTTCCTCAACACCGAAGATACGTCTGCGACAGGCGCAAGCACGGCAAGCAAGAGCGATATCACAACTATCGAACAAACCATGAAGGACTATGCGTACTTCATGATCAACGTCACGCCGCAAAAACTCTTGTTGCAACTCAATGCCGACCTTATCAACGCAATCTACAAGAAAGTAATGCAAATCCGCGGTCTCGATTCGACAAAGAATCTGCTTCCCGACATCGGCGATTTGCTTCTCAAGATGGACGCTTCCGAAACAGGCGCAAAGAAATACGTCAAGTTTGCAAGCGCGGCAGATAAGGAAAGCTATTCGGGCAAGACTTACAATAAGATCGGCATAAGATACGTTGAGGCTACCGACGGAACAAAGGGCGACTACTATCAGGACAGCACAAGCACGAGAACGATGTTCAGCCTGAATCTTAGATTCAGCGACGGTTTGTACTTCTGCCTCGACATCCCGGCACCCGAAATAACCAAAGATATATCTACGGGAATCGCAACCCAATTCGGCGTCACGACATCCGACTATATCGAGATACTCTCGCTCGACCTCAACAGCCTGATCGGCGGTACGGGTAAGTTTGACATCTCGTCTCTCAAACTGCCCACAATCGGTCTCAGTGCTTCTTTGGAACTCACAATGACTTCAAAGAACCTCAAACCGAACGATCCCGGTTATGACGATTCTCTTGCGGGATGGGCAATCGGTTTGCTCCAGAATCTCCTTGGCGGTCAAGCTATCTTCGGCAAGTTCACCGCGCTCAAGCTTACAGACGGCAAACTCTATGACGGTACAACGGAATATACCGGCAAAGTGTATGTCAAGAACGGTGACGCATACGAACTCTTCACCGGAGAGAGCTATACAGCAGGTACTTACTATAAGTACACGCTTGCAGATGTCAATATCACCATGGCAAGCGAGGCGATCAACCTTACAATAGATATCGCGGCAAACATCAATCTTGCTCCGATCCTCGCATACGGTATAGGCGGAATCCTGTTCAGTGACATCGCAGTCGACATCAAGGCAGGCGATCCGATCAATTCCACGATTCTCAGCCTCTACTACCTCGGTTCTTCAAGACTTATGAAGCAGTCCGACGGCAAGTGGGAGCTCGGCGCGGCAACAAAGCCGGGTTACAGCGACAGCGAGATTTACTCCGACGCGCTCTATATCGACGCAAGCGGTCTTGGACTTGGCAAGATCAAGTTCCAGGGTATCGCAGGTTTGCTCGGCGCAACTCCGAGTTATGACGCGACAACGGCATCCGGTGCAAGCGTAAGCTCCGACGCAACGACCTCGGACGCAGACGCAAGTGCAGAAGCAAAGGCGGCGGCAGGCAAGGCGTTGTATTTGCAAGTCGACATCGAAAACGGTCGTCTCGGCGTGTCGTTCGACAGTGCGTTTATCTCAACGCTCATCGGCATGCTCGGCCTCAATCTCGGCGACATCGAACTTCCGCCTATCAAGTCCGTCAAACTCGATATCAATCTCGGCGAAAGCGGATTTGAATCCATCAACCTCAACGCTCAGCTCGACAGCGTCGGTACGGGTGCTAACGTTGCAATCAAGAACGTGTCCCTCGGCTTCGGCGAAAGCAAGGTTGACAGCGAAAAACTCATCAACTCGGTGAAGACCGGTTATGCAGGCTTGACGTTCTCCAAGACGTCCGGTCTGATGTCCCTTGTCCAAAACGCCATCGACAACCTGAAACCCGGCCTTAATATCGAGATTCAAAACCAAGTTTGGCAAGTTGTATCCGACGGCGTTTCCGGCGGTGGTTTTGGTGGACTCTTTAATGCACCCGTAAAAGCGATTTCAACTTATGAGACATCTAGGGTAATACTTAATGGAACAAAAGAGTATTCTTACACCAACCGCAAGGAAAACAAAGGCTCGAAAGGATACAAGATTTTGCTGGGGCTTGCCATTAAGAGGAGTACTATGGCATCAGCCACGTCTGCAAGCGTTGTGTTGGCAGGCAACAATATCTTCCTCACTGAACTCGAAGTCGGTATTGCAGGTGCTTTGGAAGGCGCAGTCAATACGTTCGGCGATTATTTGAAGTGTCTTGACCTTAGCAGTTTGCTGGGCAAGTCTCCTTTGCTCCAACTCGTAAGCGGAACGGACGGCGATGATTCAACCTATGAATATCCGTCCGCAAAGACTGCGGCAGACAACGTTTCGACGGCGGCGGCAAGCGGCTGGAATGCGGACAAGACAGCGTATACCTATCCGCTCAAACTTGAAAATCTCATCAAGAGTGTTGACGTCAATCTGTTCAATGACCACGAATACTGGCCGTATTATTATGGTGGAAGAGCTGTTTCCAATGGTGCAGGCAAGATTTCAGTGAAGGCTAGACTCAATAGTGATGCTTACAATGAGCTTATGATCATGGTGAGTTGCATCATCATGAACTTGATTAAAAATATCGACACTATCGATCAAGGCAAGAATCCGTACTTCCTTGACGCAACACAGTACTCTTCATCAAAGAACATCAGCAAGGGTGATTATTCTGCGAGTTCAAAAGCAATAACAAAATTCTTTGACGATTTGGACGGCATGATGGACAAACCCACGCAAGACAAAGTCAATTATGTTGAAAAATACATGAGGTCTATCCCGTTTGCCTTGATTAGATGGGCTGTTGATATTACAGCAGGAAATGCTATCGGTCAAAACGTGTGGTATCTCGGAAAACTTGCATTGAAAGATCCGATAAGAAACCTCACGCGTTTGGTTGGCGGCATTCTTCCCATTCCGTTCTCGACAGGCGATATCGACCCGTCAATCAACATCTATATCGATCTGAATCCGGATCCTGCGGATTATGGCTTGAGTGCAGACTATACGATGAAACCCGGCATACAATCTCTTGAGATTATGGTCAACGGCGAGAAAGCGGGTGCCGGCACGAAGATGAGATATGTTAAGGCAAACTCTGCTCAAACGTCTCAAATGCAGTATGGTGGGTATTCCAACGGAACGTATGTCAAAGAGGAGACGGCCGTAGATAATACAACTCAACTGATCGATATCAACAATAGAGAAGCCAATGAGTATGCATGGGACTTCTTCATGCTCCGTATCACGCCGTACAGCACGGTTAACAGTGCTTATAAGACAGGATTGTTGCAATTTGACGATTCAGAAGAAGCGACGCTTATTGACGACAAGTTCGATATGCCCAAGGAAATTGTCATCGAAGACCCTGCAACAAGAACGGGCACTCTCACCACCAACTCGGGTGCGTCCAAGGAATTCCAACTCCGCGACAGCTTCTTCTCGAATTCCGAATACTTCCCACAATATGCAAATGTCAAGTTCCCGCTCTTTGATGCCGCCGGCACTACACAATTCGAATCCTATATGAAGTCCAAAGAGTACAACGACGCGCTTGGCACTTACATCATTTGGGATGCGGCGTCCGTTGATTTGACGGCGGCAACCGAAAAGGATTCGACCGGCAGACGTCTTGCCGGGTATGTCTACGGCTATGCGCTCAACACCGTTATGTATGCAATCCCCGTTTACGTGACGGACAACTACGCATATCAAAACATCAAAGGCATTGTTGAAAACTACACTGAGGCGGCAAACGGCAAGTATATCTTCGATGAGGAAATACAAAGTTATCGTCTCATCAAAACGAGTGATTCTTTGGCGGAAGGTACAAAGAGATACAACTTGTCCTACACCAAGCAAAAACTCGGCATCGACATCGATGCAACAAGCTCCAAGTATATGGCGAAACTGCCCGATCTTGTTGAGGTCACATTCAACGATCGAAAGGTGACAATGGGCACGTACCTTACGGATGCAACTGGCAAGATGTTGTATGCAGTCATCAATCCGTTCGGTTCTGCGCCGAGCGAAAACGGATATCAAATCCTTGTGCAGCCCACGAAGGAAGAGAAAGACAAGGGTGCAACGGACAACCTCAATTCCGACGGCAACAAGTATTTGTTGATGCCCGCATATGTGGCAGGTCTTGTGCGCGAGAAGAACGCAAAGGGCGAAATCGTTTATAAGACAATCAAAGTCGGAGAAAAAGAGTACTATGTGCTCGACCGTTCGTTGTTGCCGACAGGCAAGCAATTCCCCGCCGGTACGATTGCTTGGAACACCGATGACTTCAAGTACGATTGGCAAGGCTCGACGTTATGGAAGAACGGAGCGGAAAGCAACGTTGTCAAGGTCGGCTTCACATATCAATGGGGCCTTGGCAATGCGGTTAAAACCAGTATTGAGCTTGAAACCAAGAACTACAAAATTTCCAGATTGACGTACATGAAGGAAACAAAGAATGCCCAAAGCAAAGTCAAATTCGGAAGCGAACGCGACAAAGACGGAAATTACACAACGATCTTTGAAATCGATGCCATGAGCATCAACGCAAGCACGGCAAATCTCTCCGACTATATTAGGTCGTTTGGTTTTGTTGACGGTAAGTTTGCAAACGAAAGCTCGATGACAAACTTTGACGTCGTTTGGGATTTGACCGAACTTGATAAGGCGATAAAGGCAATTACCGAAAACGGAAAAGTCAACTTCTACAAGGGCATTGACGTCACCGTCAAGGCAAAAGTCGGCGGAGAAAGATTCAGTATCTTCACGTCGGTGACAAAGAATCTCACAACGACAGACAAAGTCGGATTTGTCGGCAAGAGCGAAACGTTTGCAGGCAAATTGGCACAAGAAGTCAATGTCAGAATCGTCGTCAAACCGTACGTGTTCGATTCAATGGTCGGCGAAGTGACGTTCGATCAATATCAATACTCAACGATAACGCCCGAATCTCTCGGCAACAGTTATCAGATCTATGTCAAAGACACAAGCGGAAACAAAGTCGCAAAGACTTTGAGTGTTGGAACTCAATTGGAAGTGGCAGCTCCGTTCATAAAGGCAGGCGACACATATCTCGATGCATACAACAACGGAATCCACACGCTTAAGTCCGATGAAATCACGTTCAACGGATACAGCAATTCAAGAAGCTATCCGCTTTACGTCAGACTTACGATCGGCACAGAGTTCAGCGGCAAACAAGAAGTGTATGTCCCGCTTACAATCAATGCGCTCAAAGCCACAACGCTGACGGTGAACGTAGCGCATGAAGACACTCTCAATCCGACGTGGTATAGCGGCTCTGAACATAGCAGTTACAAAGTGTCATTCGGCGGCACGACGCACACGATGTACCCCGATTGGAGTACGGTGACTTACTACACCAATGCGGCATGCACAAAGCTCAAAGCAGAGCAAAACATCTTTGACGGCGGCACGATTTACGCTCAGGTCGAAGCCAGAGCAAAGGATGCGGACGGCAAAGATCTTGCGCTTGTAAACACCGGTAAGACGGACGAAAACGGCAATCCCGTCTATGAAGCGCAAAAGATCACGCTCCGTTTGAGCGTCGAACAACAAACCGTCAAGAGCGTCAACTTCTTCTATGACGAATCCATCGGCGATCTTGCGGCGTACATCAGAGCAAACGGTATGACGGCGGAGCTTAAAGCGAAACTCGCCGACAAGAGCAACTACACGGGCAGCGTATATCAACAGACGCATATCGTCGAAACAACGGATGCAGAAGGCAATGTCAAAGCCACTGCTTACGGCGTCGATCCCGTCAACTTTGCAAGCAACAGATCCGACTACTTCAAGACGAGCGATTGGGGCGATGCACTCAACGGCACGCCTGTGCTTGTCAATCTTGTCAAGGGCGATAGCTATATCGCGTACATCAGAGCGTTCGAGTCGGTTGTGCCTACGGCAAATTACAGAGGCGTTTCTCAAACCGTTTACGCAATGATCGGCAACAATAAGGTTGCGATCAACGTCAACATCCCGTCGTACGAGTTTACAGGCGGCAATATCACGGACAGCGAGAGCAAACTCGAAACAATCGACGGCAGAGTCGCCGGCGTGGGCGATGAAGGATTGAAGCTCAAGTACAACGTGTACAACGAGTGGAAGTTGCCCTCCGTCGCAAACGTACAAACCGTTGCGGGCAAGAGCGCAATCGACGTAGCAATCAAGTGGATTGACCACTCCGCGCCGAGTAAGGACGAAATCCTTACCGACGAATCGGGTGTGTATGTTGAGCGCAAGTACTTCTTCTTTGACGGACTTGCCATTCGCTATCCCGAAGCGGACGGCTTCACGGCAAAGATTTATCTTGAAGGCTTCGACGCAACTGCCGACATCACGCCGGACGGTATGAGCAAAGAATATGACGTATTCGACAAGTTTACATTCGCGACAACCGCAACCGTCGTGGTGAACGGAACGACATACAACAAAGTTCCGCTTCATTGGATTGACGCAAGCATGCCGACAGTCGAAGAAATCAGAAACGGCTCGTTCACACGCAAAGCGTACGTGCTTGGCAACTATGTTGCAGGCAGCGACATAACATTTGACTACACGGTCAATATCAACAACAACTTCACGCTCGACGGCATCGAAGGCAGCTATGCAGAAGGATTCAGCGTCAACGTGGCTACAGACGACTTCTACAAAGGTCTTGCCAAGTCAACAACGCTCAGAGTGAACGGCAAGGAAATCCCCGTGACGCTTGCATGGAGCGATGATTACACCGCTCAGACGGGCTACAACGGCGATATGACGCTCACAATCACCGCAAAGGACGGCGACAACGTTGTGCTTGCAAGCACCGTAACCGTCAATGTTACGGTCGCAACGGCAGGTATCGAAGGTCTTGCAAACGGACAGAAATACACGCTCGATCCGTACGCAAAAGCAGGCACGCTCTTTGCAAACGGTCAAGAGGTTCAAGTCAGAGTTGCAGGCACAGAAGCGACGCAAACCGTCAGAGCATACTATGACTTCGACAACGCCGAGTTCTATGCAAACGTGTCCGGGTACTTCGGCAAGAAGTATAAGGTTGCCGTAACCTACCGCTACAATGCAGGCGCGAGAGAACAAACCGAAACGGATGAAATCGAAGTGTATGTCATTGACAGAACAATCATGTACATGTCCGATTATGAGAATCGCTCGATCGTGGTTGACACGTTCCTCAACAAAGATGCGTCCTACATTGCGAACGAGATGAACGTCACGACTGTCGACGGAACCGTGTTTAAGGCGTTCTTCGATTGGTCGGATGTCGACAAACTCATCAAGAGCGGCACGAGCAACACGGCGTTCATGGCAACGGCAGTCATCGGCATCGAAAGAGCAAACGGCGGCTATGTTTACGAAGACATCACCGAAAGCGGCAAGAAAGCGTATGTTTCTGTTGAAGATTATCTCAACTACATGAGAGATAAGACGGGCGATAAGGACTTCAAACTTACAAACGAAAAGACCTATATGCTTGCAAAACAACGCGTCAACGTGCCTGTTACGGTGCTTGATCGTACGATTATCGACGCAGAGCTCGAACTTGGCGAAACCGGACTTACGTATTTGTACTCCGATTCGAGCAAGTACTCTACAATCACCGATACGCTCGTCGGCATGAACAACGGCGTTGCAGACGGCAGATACATCGACATCGTCTACAACAAGGCGACGGGTATGCCGGTTGAATACATCTACTACAACCACTTTGCATACGCAGGCGCAGACAGATTGCCCGACAGCATGACGCTCACGTTTGCGAACGGCGATAAGGGCGAGTACTTTATCACTTACGAGAATGCGCCCACGGCAAGCGATATTGCAAGCCTCAGCGCGACGCTCGAAAGAAAGATGACCGTCCATGTATGGAACAGCAGAGCAAAGGAATTCGAAGTCATGCCTTCATTCGAGATGACAATCAAGATCCGCGTGTCCAAGGTCACGCTCACCAACAGCGACCTTGCATACAACGATATGTCTGTCGGCTCGTACAAGTACAAGAAAGACGTGTATACGGACAGTGAAAACTCTGTATACAACACGGCAAAATACAATCCGACCGCAACATTCTATGTCGGCGCTCAGTTCATAAGCGCATATGCGTGGTGGAACGAAGGCAAAGAAGCGGTAGGCGCAGGCAAATTCGATTACAACACGACATACAAGAAACGCCACGGATTTATTGACACCGACGGAGAGAATTATCCCGGCATCTACAGCGTGTACGGCGGATTTGAAAACGAGGCCGATTACACGGGCGTCAAGTTCTATGTCTACAATCAGAACACCAAGAACTATGTGCTGTTTGACGGCGACGTGAACACGATCAACGCAGCCGAGTTCAAGACCGCCGACGGCAAAGACCTCTACTTGCTCACCTATGTAACGACGCAAACGCTCAATGCGGCATGGGATGCGCAAGACGCTCGATACACGTTCAGAGGCGGCAATGTTGTAGTCAAAGCGACGCTCACAAGCGGAGTGGAGGGCAACGGCGCAAGCGCAAAGGTTGACGTGACCGTCCGCATCAACAACAGCAGAACGGAAAGCGCAACGACCGTAACGGGCAACGGAGACGCTCTCTTCAAGAACGGAGAATTTGTCATCGATCCGTATGAAAACGGCAATGTCTTTGCAAGAAAGAGCGGATATAGCGGAGATCGCTATGAGAAATCCTCTGTTGCGACAAGCGGTTATGTCAAGAACAACCTTGACGGCACTTACAAACTGGTCAACGGCGAATACATTGAAATGACGAAAGAGGAACTCAACAGAGATTATGTGAACTTCCCGACCAAACTCAATGTAACGCTTGCAAACGGAAAAACGGTCGAATTGCCCGTAACTTGGGACTTCGGTGGCGTCAACGTGACTTATGCCGGCGGCGAATACACGGCATACGCAATTGTCGGTTATGACGGAGAATACAACTTCGGCAAAAACACAATCGGCACGCAACGCATCAAATTTACCGTCAGAGTGCTTGACAGAAGCGTCACAAGCATTGCGGATGACAGCGCACTCAAAGGTCTTGTCGGTTATGCAAACGGCGTAAACAGCGGCGTTAAGGCATATGTCAATCCGTATGAGTATGTCAAACCGACAATGCCCACCGAGCTTAAATTCAACGAACGCACCGGCAACGGTGACGAAACGCAAGTTGTCACCTACAAGACAAAAGGTGACGAACGCCGCATACTTGTCTGGAGCTTCGACGAATTCAGACCGACATACAACGGCGGATTGATTTACGTCACCGCAAAACTCATCGGTGTTGACGGAAACGTACAATCTTACAAGATTCCGTTCCTCGTCAAGAAGATGGTTGTCAAAGAAATGACGTCCGCAACGACGACAAAGAGCGGAAACAGCACTGTTTTGACGACAACGGGCATCTATACGTCGCTTGTTGACAACAGCCTTGCCAAGACAGCGTTTGTCATCAATCCCAACGATCAGTCAAAATTGACGATGCCGTTCGCCTACATCGTGAAATTCGGCGTATCGACTCCCGAATTCGATGCGATGACCGGAAAGATTAAGCTCGGTGCAGACGGTAAGGAAGTGTTCAACGCTGCCATAGACGAAACACTTGATTTCTTCTACGCAATCGTATCTATGCCCGCAGACGCATCTTATACGGTCGCAAAGGACGGTATTACGACAACAGCGGCAGGCAAGAGCGCAATCGTTCAGTTTGCTGATCAGGAACGCGTTTCCGTCCCGATTGAGCAAGCGGCAAAGGTTGACGCAACGGCATATACGCCAAGCGTTTCCGGTTTGTACAACGATAGCGCAAAAACGCTCAACATGACCACAACGGTTAACGGTCAAAAAGTGAACGTTGTGTGGTTCGGTGTCGCGGAAGTGTATTCGTCAAGCAGCAAGACGACATTGGTTGCAAGATATTCGGTTACGTTCTCGTCAGCGGAAGAAGTGTTTGCACTCCCGACATCCTCGGCTCGCAAGATTGTTTATAAACTCTATGCGGCAATCGGAACGGTTGTGGACAACAACGGTACGCTTCTTACGACAAGAACGGCAAAATCAGGCGAATCCTTTGTTGACGGCACAATCGTCAAGGAAGGACAGCTTGTTCCCGATGCGCAAGTTGTGTCAAGCCTCGCGACAATTACAATCAACGGTTGATTTAAGCCTCAATCGCAAAAAGCCTCGCAACAAGCGGGGCTTTTTCGTTAAATCGAAAAGCTGACGATTGCGGCAAAGTTTGTCGCTAAGCAAAAATCATTTGCAAAATTGCCGAAAATCACAATGATTTTGTTTATGTTTTTTTGAAGGACGTGCGGTTATAATAAATTTTTATTGAAAAAATCACCGCTTGTGATATAATACATATAATAAAACAAAAATCGGAGGGCCCTATGGGACTTATCAAAAGACAACTCCTCAAAGTCATTCAATGGGAAGACAGTTCTCAAAATACTATAGTAAAAAAATTCGAGTACGACGACAGATATGCGATCATGAAAGGGTCGGAACTTATCGTTCGTCCTTCGCAAGCCGCAATCTTTGTGTACCGCGGAAGCGTTTGCGACGTGTTCACCGAGGGCAGCTGGAAGCTCGACGAAGGTTCAACCCCCGTGCTGACCGCAATCGCAAACTGGAAGTATGCGTTTGAAAACCCCAAACAAATCGACGTTTATTATGTCAATTTGCGCAGATTCACGCAAATGAAGTGGGGCACGCCCAATCCGGTTATGATGCGCGACAAGGACTTCGGCATGATTCGTATCGCCGGACACGGTGAATATTCCTTCCATGTCATGAATCCCGAGTTGTTCATGAAAGAGTGTTTCGGCACGATTCATTCATTCAAGACGGAGGATATCGAGGAACATCTCAAATCAATCGTTCTTGCTCAACTTACCGACATGCTCGGAGAGTGCGAAATTCCCGCGCTCGAACTTGCCGCAAACTATCTTGAAATCGGCGACACCGTTTGCACTCAGGCAAAGCCGAGATTCAACCAACTCGGACTCGACATCGATTCCGTGCTTGTGCGCAATTTCAAACTGCCCGAAGCGGTCGAAAAGGCAATGGACAAACGCACAACCCTCGGTGTGTTTGACGGAAAAATGGGTGAGTATGCTCAATACGAATCCGTACAGGCAATGCGCGACGCGGCAAAGAACCCCGGTATGGGCGGTATGTTCGGCGCGGCAGGCATCGGTCTCGGAATGGGTGCAAGAGTAGGCAATCAGTTCGCTCAAAATCTCGACGAAGCGCAAAGCGCAAAAATCAAATGTGCAAAATGCGGCGCAAGCATCAAAGCAGGAGCGAAATTCTGCCCGGAATGCGGAGCGAAAGTGGGCGGCGAAGCCACTTGCAAATGCTCGAAGTGCGGTGCCGAAGTTCCTCAGAATTCAAAATTCTGTCCCGAATGCGGACAGCCCATGAGTGCAACGTGCCCAAAATGCGGAGCCAAAGTCAAAGCAGGCATGAAATTCTGCCCCGAATGCGGAGCAAAAATAGACTGATAGACAATCAAGAGTGTTTATTATATGGCAGACGTTTTCAACTACAACAATACGGCGGTCGTCAAATGTACAAACTGCGGCGCGGATATGACATATGATCCCGAAAGGGGCGCACTTCATTGTTCATATTGCGATGCAACTCGTTCGATCGATAAAAAGATAAGTTTCAAACGCGATTATCTCGCGTCTGTCAAGGACGGGGAAGTGAAGTTTGACGATTCGACCTACAAATGCCCGAACTGCGGCGCAGAAGTCAAACTTTCGTCGTTTGATACGGCAATCAAGTGTCCGTATTGCGGCGGGACGAATGTTGTCGAGATAGATGACATGAAAGGCTTGAAACCGGACAGCATCCTTCCGTTTGCGCTCTCGCAACAGCAGGCGTCAACCGCAGGCAAAAAGTGGATAAAAAAGAAACTTTTTGCGCCGTGGAATCTCAAAAAAAGTTTCAAGGTTGAAAATTTCAAAGGCGTTTACATCCCGTCTTACGCTTTTTCGACAGATGCTTTTTCCACTTATGACGGAAGAGTCGGCAAAAGACGCACAAGAACGGTGGGCAGCGGAAAAGATCGCCGCGTGGAAACGTACATAGAATGGTACAACATCAACGGCAATACGCAAAACTCTTTTGAGAACGTCGCCGTCGAAGCAAGCACTCAACTCAACCAAAAAGAACTAAACAAGATTTTGCCATACGACACCGACAATCTCGAATCATACAACAAAGACTACATCGCAGGCTTTGTGGCAGAGAGGTACGACACCTCCTTGCAGGACGGATTCGGTGTTGCGAAAGGGCAAATGGACGATACGATTCGCAAACGCATTATCGATAGCTATTGTGCGGATGTCGTGGGGTATCTCAACGTAAACACCACCTATTCCGGCACACAATTCCATTATATGCTTCTGCCTCTTTGGGTTTGCGCGTATATGTATCGCAAAAAAGGCTACCGCTTTATCATCAACGGAAGAACGGGCAAATCCACGGGCAAATCCCCCGTGTCGCCGATCAGAGTTGCGATTGCGGTGCTTCTTGCGCTCGGCGTAGTTGCTTTGCTTGTTTGGGCATGGCTGAGCGGACAATTCGAATAATCTAAATTTACATATCTTTTAGGAGGTAACAACTATGGTAACAAAAGACATGCTCATCATCGATGTACTCGCTCAAGGCGATCCCGATAAACTTGCCGAAGTGTTGCAAGCAAGCGGAATGCACTGCTTGCATTGTATGCTTGCACACGGCGAAACTCTTGAAGAGGCAGCTGCGGTACACTGCATAGACGTTGACGAACTTGTTGAAAAACTCAACGCCGTCATCGCAAAATAAGTTGTCGACAAAAAAAAGAGCGCCGTCAAACGGCACTCTTTTTACATAAAACGGCACAGGGCGCAGGCGAGCAATGCGCCCAAAAATGTGCAAAAAAGAGATACGGGAATGGCATAGCGGAGCTTTTTGACCTTGCAGGCAGAGAAGTATACGGCGGCTATATAAAATATGGTTTCGCTTCCGCCTGCAATCACGCAGGCGCATCTTGAAATGTATGAATCGGCGCCGTATTTTTGTATTATGCCTTCAAGCAATGCAATCGTTCCGTTGCCCGAAAGGGGAACCAAAAGGATGATTTCAGCCACTTCGCTCGGTATGCCTATATATGCCAAAGGCTTTGCGAGCCAACCCGAGATTATCTCCGAAAGACCGCTCGCCTTAAACAATTCGATGCATACGAACACGGATGCGATGTAAGGGAAAATATCTATGACAAGATTCAACCCGTCTTTCGCTCCGAGCAAAAAACAGTCGTAAACTTTGACCTTTTTGACAATGCAAACTATGATGAGAAAAATAAGCAAAGCGGGCAAAACATACATGCTTACGTTCATTTTTCACCTCGACGCAATTTTTTGCCAAAAGCACTAAACGAGGGTTTTATCTGTTTGTTTTTATTATATAAAACACCTGTTGTGTCGATTTTATCGGAATTGCTTTTTTTGAGCGACAACACTTTGCACGTCAGCGCACCGAGCAAAGTCGCAATACCGCTGGATATCAGAGTAGGCAAAATTATGTCTGACGGGCTTTGAGAATGCGCGCTTGCTCGCATGGCTATCACCGTGGCGGGAATAAGTTGAACGGACGTTGCGTTTATCACCAAAAGCATAATCATATTGTCGGTTGCTTTTTCGCATCCGTCGCTCATTGCGCGCATCGCTTTTATGCCGGCAGGGGTTGCTGCGCCGCCCATCCCGAACATGTTTGCCGCAAGGTTTATACATATCCAATCATAAGCCTCGTCTTTTTCGTTTTTGAATATTTTGCGCACAACGGGACGAAGCAGTTTTGACAACTTTTTGTCGAGTGCGGTTGCCTCGACCATTTTCAATACGGACAACCATACGGCGTATATTGCGCAAAGTTTGAAGGACAATTCGATTGCGTGCGTAACCCCGTCTATCATTGTCGTGAAGGCGGATTCCGGCGCGCGAATTGTCATAAGAACCAACGATATTGCCGTGATAATCAAAAAAGCGATATTCATACGATATTGTATTTTTCATTTTGAGAGGGTATGCACTTCTTATTTACTTTTATAAATAAAAGATGTATAATGTATAAACTCAATTCAAACGGCGGTATCATTAGCTGCCAAAGAGGTGACATCATGCAAGACAAAAAGAAATTTTATTTGACAACGGCAATCGCCTACGCGTCGGGCAAGCCCCACATCGGCAACACTTACGAGATTGTGTTTTCCGACCTTGTGGCAAGGGCAAAACGCATGGAAGGGTACGATGTGTTCTTCCAGACCGGCACGGACGAGCATGGCGAAAAGATAGAGCTTAAGGCGCAGGCGGCAGGACTTACCCCCAAAGACTTTGTGGACAGAAAAGCGGCGGACATCAAACGCATATGGGATTTGATGGACACCACATACGACAAGTTTATCCGTACCACAGATAAAGAACACGAAGAACAAGTCCAGAAGATTTTTGAAAAATTCTACAAACAAGGCGATATTTACAAAGGCTCGTACAAGGGGTGGTACTGCACTCCCTGCGAGTCGTTTTGGACGGAAAGTCAGCTTGTTGACGGCAAATGCCCCGACTGCGGAGGAAAAGTCGAGATGGCGGAGGAGGAAGCGTACTTCTTCAATATGAGCAAATACGCAGATCGCCTCATGAAATATTATGACGAGCATCCCGACTTTATCGTGCCGCAATCGCGCAAAAACGAGATGGTCAACAATTTCTTGAAGCCGGGACTTCAGGACTTGTGCGTGTCAAGAACGTCTTTTACGTGGGGTATTCCCGTTACGTTCGACAAACGGCACATCGTGTACGTGTGGCTTGACGCACTCACCAACTATATTACGGGCATCGGCTTTGACGCCGACGGCAATTCAAGCGACCTCTACAAAAAAGAGTGGCCTGCCGACGTTCATATCATCGGCAAAGACATCGTTCGTTTCCATTCTATATATTGGCCGATTTTCCTTATGGCACTCGGCGAGCCTCTGCCCAAGCAAATTTTCGGACATCCGTGGCTGTTGCAAGACGGCGGCAAAATGTCAAAGTCCAAGGGTAACGTCATCTATGCGGACGATCTCGTGGACTATTTCGGCGTGGACAGCGTGAGATATTTCCTCCTTTCGCAAATGCCATTCGACAACGACGGCGTGATAAGCTGGGATCTTGTGATGGACACGATCAACAGCGAGCTTGTCAACGTCTACGGCAACCTCGTACAACGTACAATCGCAATGACAAACAAGTATTTTGACGGCATCGTTTGCGATAAGGGCGCAACCGAGCCTGTTGACGATGACCTTAAAGCAATTGTAAAAGCCGCAAGAGACAAGGTGTTTGCAAATATTGACGCATACCGCTCGGCAGACGCGCTCTCGGATATATTTGCGGTGCTGCGCAGGGCAAACAAGTATATTGACGAAACCATGCCCTGGGTGCTTGCAAAGGACGAAAACAAGAAAGACAGACTTGCAACCGTTCTTTACAACCTCACCGAAAGCATTGTGATTTGCGCAAGTTTGCTCGCTCCGTTTATGCCCTCGACGTCGCAAAAAGTTGTCGATCAATGCGGCGCGACTTTGCGCTCCTATGACGAGCTTGACAAGTTCGGACTGCTTGCAAACGGAACAACCGTCGCACAAAACCCCGAACATATCTTTGCAAGAATCGACGTTGACAAGGTGAAAAAAGACCTGATTGCAAAGGGCATTGTCAAAGAGGACGATTCGGAGGAAGAACCAAAAGAGGCGAAGCAGGACAAAAAAGCCGAGAAAAAAGAGGATAAAAAATCGGAAAACGTCGTTGATTTGAGTGAAATTGCAATTGACGATTTTGCCAAAGTTCAATTGCGCGTCGGAAAGATTCTCACCGCCGAAAAGGTTGAGAAAGCGGACAAACTTCTCAAATTTTCCGTGCAAATCGGCAAAGACGTTCGCACAATCGTGAGCGGAATTGCAAAATACTATACGCCCGAAGAAATGCTCGGCAAAAACGTTGTTGTCGTGTACAACTTAAAGCCTGCAAAACTGCGCGGAATCGAAAGTCAGGGTATGCTTCTTTGCGCTTGCTACACCGACGCGGACGGCAACGAACAAGTCGTGCTTGTGTCCCCTGAAAAGCCTGTCGACAGCGGCAGCGTGGTGAGATAATGCTGATTGATACGCACTGCCATCTCAATGACGAAAAACTGCTTTGCGACGTCGACAGAATCGTAGGCGATTTCGACAAAGACGGAATCGAAAGCGCAATTTGCGTCGGCTATGATATGCCGTCGTCCGAATGTGCGCTCGAGCTTGCCGAAAAATACGATAGGGTGTATGCGCAGGTGGGAGTACATCCGCACGATGCGGACACTTTGAGAGATGAAGATTGCCAAAGAATACTTGAACTTGCAAAACACGGAAAAGTTGTCGCGATCGGCGAAATAGGGCTTGATTACTATTACGATTTGAGCGAAAGAGAGGTGCAAAGAAGCGCATTTGCAAGACAAATCGAGCTTGCAAACGAAGCGGAATTGCCCATAGTTCTGCACGTTCGGGACGCATACGAGGATACAAGAAAAATCCTTTTCGATATGCAAAAATACATTCGCAACGGTTTGCTTTTGCACTGCTATTCGGGCTCTTGCGAGTATGTCAAAATTTTTGACAAACTCGACGCATACTATGCTTTCGGGGGCGCAATAACATTCAAAAACGCAAAGCATAATATCCAATCGCTTGCGAGCGTTCCAAAAGACAGGCTTCTTTTGGAAACAGACTGCCCGTATATGACTCCCGTGCCGTACAGGGGCAAAATCAACGAGCCGAAATACGTCTCGCTTGTTGCAAAAAAAGCCGCCGAGGTGCTTGGCGTCACGCTTGAAGAAATAGAAACCACAACGACACAAAACGCAAAACGACTGTTTACACGGTTAAAATAGACCGATAAAGCATCGATTGCGACAGAAAAGAAATATAAACCATAATCGTTTAGAGAGAAGAAATGACCAACAATTACGTTTATGAATTCGGCGACAGCTTGTATCTCAATATCACAAACCGTTGCCCAAACAACTGCGAGTTTTGCATCCGCAACATCAAAGACGGTGTGAGCGGAAGCGACCTTTGGCTTTTGAAAGAACCCACGTTTCAGGAACTTGTTGACGACATCTCCTTGTACGACTTGTCAAAGTACAAAGAGATTGTTTTTTGCGGTTTCGGCGAGCCGATGTGCAATCTGTCTATGATTTCGCAAATCGCGCCGTATCTAAAAAAGAAAGGATGCAAGATTCGTATCAACACAAACGGACTTGGCAACCTTATCAACAATCGCGAGGACGTTGCAAAACTCATTGCGCCATACATCGACAGCGTGTCCGTATCTCTGAATGCCTCCACAAAGGAAGTGTATCAGGAGATTTGCAGAAGCAAATACGGAGAAGACGCATTTGACGCTATGCTGAAATTTACAAAAGACTGCGTTGATGCCGGTATCGACACAACCGTGTCCGTTGTCGATTTTATCGGAGAGGATGAAGTCGAGGCATGCAGAGAGCTTGCAAAGAGCGTCGGCGCACATTACAAAGTGCGAAAAACCATCAGAGAAGACACCGAATATTAAGAAAAAACAGCAGCCTACGTTTTTTGACTCCTGTTTTATCTTTTGTACTTCCGATATTTCATCTTTGGTATTTTTGTGTTTTATCTTCGGTACGTAAGTAGTGTGTGAACACAAAGGCGGTATATACGTCTTTTTGAAAGGGAATAAATGGAAAACAACAGCATCAAAGACATCATACGCGGCGTTGATTTTCGCTTCAACAAGGCACTGGGACAAAACTTTATCACCGACTCCAATTTGCTTGACGCAATCGTTGCGGACAGCGGAATAAACGGCGACGATACGGTTGTCGAAATAGGAACGGGGGCGGGAACGCTTACGCGCGCTATTGCCAAAGTCGCAAAAAAAGTCTATTCGTTTGAAGTGGACAAAAATTTGCAGCCCGTGCTTGCGCTTTCTCTGCAAGGAGTGGACAATGCCGAAGTGGTTTTTCGCGACGTCCTGAAAATGAAAGACGACGAGCTTAGATCAATCGTCGGCGACAAGTTCAAAGTCGTTGCGAACTTGCCGTATTACATCACGACACCGCTTGCGATGAGATTTATCGAAAGCTCGCTCGACGTGCGCTCCATAACGATTATGGTGCAAAAAGAAGTTGCGCTTAGATTTGTCGCAAAGCCCAATACGGCAGATTATTCGGCAATCACGCTTGCAATCGAGATGGCAGGGGACGCCAAAATCACCAGAAACGTGTCGCGCAATATGTTTTTTCCCGCTCCCAACGTTGACAGCGCGGTTGTGCGAATCGATATAGACCGAGCAAAACTCGACGGCGAAAACGTTGCTTTGTTGCACAAACTTGTGCGTTCGTCTTTTGCCATGCGCAGAAAAACGCTTGCAAACAATTTGTCGGTTGCGTTTCAAATCGACAAACAAGAGGCTGGCAAACTTATAGAAGAGGCAGGCTTTTCTCCTATGGTCAGGGGGGAAGCGCTCTCGCTTGACGACTACAAAAAACTGACAAAAACGCTTGAAACACGCATAAAATAAAAGACTGTATGATCAAACAAAAATCTCACAACTTAACCGGAATTCTATTTTGCTCGCTGTGTGCGCTTGTGTGGGGCTTTGCATTTATTGCTCAACAAAAAGCGTCGTCCGACGTGCCGACTTTTACGTTTAACGCTTTGAGATTTTCTCTTGCGGTGGGAGTGATAGGCATATTTATCCTCATAAACATGCTCATCGACAAAAAGAAAGGCACAACGCGTATCGGATGGAACAAGGCGACGTTTGTAGGCGGTGCATTGTGCGGTTTGAGTTTGTTTGTGGCAAACAATTTGCAGCAATACGGAATCGCGCATACTACGGTAGGCAAAACGGGATTTATAACGGCACTCTATATTGTGATTGTGCCTCTTCTGAATCTTCTTTTGAGAAGGCGTATCCCCACAAACGGCAAATTTGCAATCGTACTGGCGGTGCTTGGTTTTTATATAATGTGCATAAACGGCGATTCCGGCCTTACATATGCGGACGGAGTGTTGTTGCTTTGTGCAATAATGTTTTCTCTTCAAATTATGTTTATAGACATATTTGTGGATGAAGTCGATCCTCTCAAAATTACGTTTATACAATTTGTGGTGGCGAGCCTTCTGAGTTTGCCGGCAATGGCAATCGAGGGTTTTCCGCCGGTGAGCGCGATTCAAGCAAACATTATGCCGATTTTGTATGTCGGCATCATGTCGGCAGGCGTCGGATTTACATTCCAGACAATCGGTCAAAGATACGCTCCGCCCGAGCTTGCAACCCTCATCATGTCGCTTGAATCCGTCATTGCGTTTATTGGCGGCGTTGCGTTTTTGCACGAAAGTTATTCGACAAAGGAGTTTGTCGGATGTATCATCGTATTGCTTGCCGTATTCCTTGCGCAAATCAGTATTCCGCATACGATGTTGAAGCCCAATTACAGCAAATATTTTGTGGATTGACAAAAGTTAGCAAAACAAATTTTTCGACAAAAACGACAAAACACGCGCTTTATGCGCGTGTTTTTGCATTTTAAGTATGCGTTTTTGCGTTTTATTCATGCCGCTTTGTTTTCAAAGAATCGGCAATAACATCTTTACGGGGTTACGGTTTCAAATTCCAAAATGGTTGCAACGCCGTTTTTGACGATGAATTTTACATTGTAGCAGTTGTAGCGCATGCCGTAAACTCTGCCGTCGTCCTGATAGGACGGGCGAGGGTCTTGCGCTATGCAATCGATGATTGCCTGCTTTTCGGCTTCGGGGAGATTCTCTAAAACGTCGATGTCGGATACATTCAAAATATAATCGGCACAATCATCGGAAAATCCGCAAACGGCATTTGGAACGCAATCCGATTTCAAGTATGGTTTTATGTCGTAAATAGGTGTGCCGTCAAGCAAATCCGCACCCTCGACAACAAGGACTTTGCCATCGTTGCCATCCTCTGTTTTCACAAGTCTTACGCAACTCAATCCCAGCGAGTTGGGGCGGAAGGGCGAGCGTGTCGCAAAAACACCCATTTTCTCGTTTCCGCCGAGGCGGGGCGGTCGGACGGTCGGACAAAAGTCGTTGCGGTGTGATTTTGAAAAGTCGAAAACCAGCCATAAATGCGAAAAGCCCTCGATGCCTCTGAGCGCGTCGGGGTTGCGATATTCCTTTTCAAAAACTATTCTTCCCGTTGTCGCGACTTTTCCGCTTTGACGGGGAATGCCGAATTTTTCTTTGAAAGGCGTATGAATGTGTGCGATCGGTTTGATTTGCATAACTTTACTCCGAAAAAATGATAACACGTTTTGAAAGTTTTTCATAGCGTTTTGAGTTTTTGAAAATTCATGTTTTGCACAAGGGGGTAATTTATCGTACTTTTGTCAAAAATCGCTCTTGAAATGGATGTATTTATGCTTTATAATTTTCATATAATCAAATATAAATATTTGATAAGATTCGGAGGGAAATTATGAAGAGAACGTATCCGAGTTGGATAGAAGGTCAACTCAACAGCAAGCAAACCGAGTATACAAAGCCGACAAAACTTCTTGACAAAGACGGCAAACTGCTTTCACCCGGCTGGGCAAGACACAACGTATTCGATTACGAGTGCAACGACGCAAAGCCCGCTTGGCGCAAAAAAGAATGGGACTTCTATCAAATATCCGACGGCGAATTTATGGTGCAAATCAGTTTTGCGAATATTTCTATCGGCGGGTATGCGCAAGCGTCTATCACGGATTTGCACAATGCTCACAAAAAAAGCAAAATTCACTCCGGCACGATTCTCGAATGTACGGGATTGTTCCTGGGCGGAAAAAAGTATATGTTGCCGCAAAAAGGGGACGAACCCAACGTTTTGGACCATACAATCGGGAAAACTCATATTAAAGTCGTCACTGAAACAAATGTCAGAACAATGTATTTCAAAGGCAAATTCAAAGGAAAGGACGTCGAGGCGAATTTCACCATGGATATTATGGACGGACTTGAAAATATCACCACCGTGCTTCCGTTTGCGGATAAGCCTACAAGATACTTTATGACCACAAAGCAAAACTGTATGCCGTGCGAAGGCGAGTTCCGTTGGGGAGAAAAGGTGTGGAAGTTCGACAAAAAGAATACGTTTGCATTCCTTGACTGGGGCAGAGTCAACACACCTTACAAGATGGTTTGGTACTGGGGCAACGGCTCAAAGGTCGTGAAAGGTCCCGACGGGAAAGACCATATGTTCGGATTTGAAATTACGTGGGGCATCGGAGATGAGTCACATGCCACCGAAACCGCAATTTTCTGGGACGGTAAAGCGCACAAATTCGGTCCTGTCGACGTCGAAGTTTTCCCAAAACCCGACAAGTTTTCTGAGCCGTGGCATTTTATTTCCCAAGACGGCAGATTTGATTTTACCATGACGCCGTTTTATGATCACCACGGAGACCTCAATGTTCTCAATCTCCTCCGTATGCACTGTCATCAGGTTCACGGCATTTGGAACGGAACCGCAATCCTTGACGACGGCACCAAAGTGGAGGTGAAGGATATGTATGCGTTCTGCGAATATTGCGAAAACAAATGGTAAAAATTTGCTATTTGGCAAATTGCTCAAACTGCGCCGAGGCAACGGCAATGTAAGTGATATGCACGCAACGCGTGCATGATATTGTTGCCTATGGCAACAGTGATATTTGCGCTTTGCGCAAGTGATATTGCAACTTTGTTGCAGTTGCGGGCGGGATACCCACACCCGAACGAACACTCATTCATAGCGTGCTTATACACGGTATGTGCAACTTAAAAGACGGAACACGAGCCGCAAGGCGGCGAGAAAGCGAACGCCGAGCTTGACGTATAGTACAAGTGAGCGGACGAGTTTGGATTCTTTTCGTCCGCGAACGAGTGACATAAAAAGAGAACGATAGCAATCTATGCGAGTGCTGAGTGTGTCCCCACGCGGAGCGGACGCCGTGGGTTCCCTTTTAAGGGGGAACGGCGGTTGGGGAAACACGTGAGGAAAGGGGAAATTGCAATTAGAGTTCACGCCGTTCACCCTCTTGCAGAGGAAGAACAAAAAGCCCGAAAGGGAAAGAGGGGGCGCATCTAATTAAGAGTACACGCTACCAAACTCTTGTAGAGGAAAGAATCATGGAATACGTTTTAGAAAATCAAAATCACGTTGTAACAGGTATTGACAGGGGTGAAACGGCGTCTTTTTTGGGCATTAGATTCGCAAAAGCAGAGCGATTCGAGAAGCCCGTGCTTGAACCGTTGGCAACGCAGGTGAATGCGACGAGCAGAGGGGACGGCTGTCCGCAATTCAGACAGTTTTTCGACGAAAGCAAATCAAAATCCAAGCAAGATGTTTTTTACTATAACGAATTTAGAAAAGGAATGTCGTTCAAACATTCGGAGAATTGTTTGAATTTGAACGTATACGCCCCGAAAAACGCAAAAAATCTGCCCGTATTGTTGTATATTCACGGTGGGGCATTTGTTATTTGTTCAAGTGACGAACGGCCGTTTGACGGAACGGAAATCGCAAAAGAAGGGGTGATTTGCGTTACGGCGAATTATCGGCTCAACGTGTTCGGGTACAATGCGGACGAGGGCGCGCAGAACCTTGCTTTTTATGATATGATATGCGCAATCGAGTGGGTGAAAAAATATATTTCCGTCTTTGGCGGCGATCCTGAGCGCATTACGCTTATGGGACAAAGTGCCGGTGCGATTTCGTTGCAAAATCTTGTGCTTTTGCCAAAAGTAAAAGAGATGGTGCGGGGTGCTATCATGCTTTCGGGCGGCGGTAGCGTAAGGGGAATATTCGCGCCCAAGTCGCTAAGCAGAGCAAAACGATTCTTTTTGCGCGTGCGCAAAGATTTGCAAAAGAGAGGGCTTGATCCCAAGAGTGCAAACGCACAGGATTTGTATCTTGCGTGGTATAGGCAAAACAAGCGCAATCTTGCATTGTCCATGCTTTCGACAATGCCTGTTTTCGATGGCGAGATTGTCAGAAAAGACCTTTATAAAAACGCATACAAAGACAAACAAATCCCATGCATTTTGGGAGTCACCAAAAACGATTTGCTTGCGCCGTATCTCGAACGCATTGCAAAAACCATGATGAAAAAGGGCAACGGCAAAGTTTGGGTGTCGCATTTTTATCATCCGCTTCCCGGTGACAAGAAGGGCGCTTGGCACAGTTCGGATTTGTGGTATATTTTCGGACTTGACCAACATTCGTGGCGCAAATTCACTCCCGATGATTATCGCCTTTCCGACGAGATTCGCAAACGCTATTGTGAGTTTGTCAAAACGGGTGATCCTAATGTGCAAGGTTATTCCGAATGGAAAAGCAACACATCAAAAGAGTTTTATTGATACAGGACATTTTTGATCGTAGCGAACGAACAAACGCACATGGGGTTACAACGGCGATGCCCATTGGTTTTGTCGGTTTTATTTTTTGAGGTGTTGCACTTGAAAGAATAATTCACCCGTATAAATAAAAAAACCTACCGTGCGGTAGGTTTTTATCGTTATCGATGTTAATGGTGGAGACAATAAGACTCGAACTTATGACCTCTACGATGTCAACGTAGCGCTCTAACCAACTGGGCTATGCCTCCGTATGACATCGATAACATTTGATATATTACACTAAAACATATCGTTTGACAAGCGATTTATTGAATTTTTGAGAAAAGCATTCAAAACTTTTGATATGACGCTTGCAAGCAAACTTATATCAAAAAAACGCCCCGCAAATTCATACAGGACGTTTAATCTTTAAGTTTTTATGCAGAGAGGACGATTCCTTTCTTTTTTCGGACGGCGCGCGCGATTGCTTTGACGATTTCGACCATAGGAATTATGGATATTGCAAGTGCGATTGCGATGCCGTATTCCGCTCCGTCGAGTTTTGCAAGCTCGAATGCGTTTGCAAGGAAGGGGACTTCAACGACGAGGGTTGTCAACAGCAGCGACAACACGCCAGCGCCCCACAACCACCAGTTTTGTTTTTTGATTTTGAATATAGAACCGTGCAGCGAACGCATGTTGAAAGCGTGGAATATTTCCGCCATAGACAGCGTCAAAAACGCCATCGACGAGCCGAGAGTTTCCGCGCTGTACAATCCGTTTGCGATTGCTTCGGCATGGTGCATATTGGCGAGCACCTTTGCACCGATGAAGTAGGACGCAATCGTAATAAGAGTGATAAGCACGCCTTGATAGCTTATTGCAAAGCCCATACCGTTTGCGAAAATGCCGTCTTTGCTGTTTCTCGGAGGGCGGCTCATGACGTCGCTTTCGGGAGCTTCCATGCCCAAAGACAGCGCAGGGAAGCAGTCTGTGATGAGGTTTATCCACAAAAGATGCGCAGGCTTGAAGATTGTAAATCCGGCAAGCGTTGCGATGAAAATGGACAGCACTTCGGACAGGTTGGACGCAAGCAAGAATTGTATCGATTTGCGGATGTTGTCGTAGATGCGTCTGCCTTCGCCGACTGCCGAAACGATGGTTGCAAAGTTGTCGTCGGTGAGAATCATATCCGCAACGTTTTTCGTAACGTCGGTGCCCGTGATGCCCATGCCCACGCCGATATCTGCGTTCTTGATGGACGGAGCGTCGTTGACGCCGTCGCCGGTCATAGCGGTGATGTAGCCCTTTGCGCGCCATGCGTTGACGATTCTCGTCTTATGTTCGGGCTGAACGCGTGCGTAAACGGAGTATTTTTCAACGTCGTTTGCAAAGTCTTCATCGCTGATTTTGTCGAGTTCCGCACCCGTGATTGCTTGCGACGGATCGGTGATTATTCCCAGCTGCATTGCGATTGCAACGGCGGTATCCTTGTGGTCGCCGGTTATCATAACGGGGCGTATGCCTGCTTTTCGACATTCGTCGATTGCGGGTTTAACTTCGGGACGAACGGGGTCTATCATACCAACAAGCCCCACGAAGCACATATCTTTTTCGTCGTTTTCGGTGGTGTATTCGCTCTTTTCCGCTTCCAAACGCTTTTGCGCAACCGCAAGCACGCGGAGCGCGCGGTCTGCCATCTCTTTGTTTGCGCAAAGAATTTCGTCTTGTTTGTCGGGTGTCATTGCAACTTCTTTGCCGTCTTGCAAATAGAAAGTGCAACGCTTGATTATTTCGTCGGGTGCACCCTTTGTAAATTGCAAAACGTTGCCGTTTGCGTCCTTATGCACGGTTGTCATCATCTTGCGCGAGGAATCGAACGGGATTTCGCCCACGCGGACGAGGATGTTCTTTTGTTCGTTTTTATTGAGACTGCAAAGCGCGGCGTAGTTGACCAAAGCACATTCGGTGGGTTCGCCGACGGCTTCGCCCTTTTCCTCGTCGTACTCTGCGTCCGAGCAAAGCGACATTGCGTTGGCAAGCAAGTTCTCGTCGCTTCCGTAGTGGTCTACGACGGTCATTTTGTTTTGCGTCAGCGTGCCGGTTTTGTCCGAACATATGATTTGCGTGCAGCCGAGAGTTTCCACGGCGGTGAGCTTTCTGATGATTGCGTTGCGTTTTGACATATTCGTCACGCCGATGGAAAGCACGATGGTAACGACGGTGGCAAGACCTTCGGGGATTGCCGCAACCGCAAGCGAAACAGCAATCATAAACGTGTTGAGAATTGTGGGCGCAACGTCCGCTTTGAGCGAGCCGTCCACGCCTGCGCGAATAAGGCTTACCGCAAAGATAACCACGCAAATGCCGATGACAAGATAGGTCAACACCTTGCTAAGCTGCGAAAGTTTTTGTTGAAGGGGAGTTTTGCCTTCTTTTGCTTGCGTGAGTGCGTTTGCGATTTTGCCCATCTCGGTGTTCATGCCCGTGCCGACGATAATCGCTTTGCCTCTGCCGTAAACTACGGTGCTGCCCATAAACGCCATGTTTTTTCTGTCGCCCAAAGGCACTTCGCCGCTCGGAGCGTCGATGACGTCGCAGGTTTTCAGCACGGGTACGGATTCGCCCGTGAGCGCGGCTTCTTCGATTTTCATGCTTGCGCATTCTATAATCCTTGCGTCCGCAGGCACGGCGTCGCCCGCTTCGAGCACGATTACGTCGCCCACAACCAAGTCCTCGCTCTTTACGACCACGATTTTGCCGTCGCGAATGACTTTCGACGTGGCGGCGGCAATCTTTTGCAGTGCGTCGATTGCTTTTTCGGCCTTACTCTCTTGTGCCACTCCGAGAATTGCGTTGATTATAACGACCGCCATGATTATGATGACGTCGGAAGGGAATTCTTTGACGGCACTCGATGCATTGTTGACCGCCGTCAGTACACCGGATATAATCGCCGCAACTATGAGAATGAGCGTCATAGGCTCGATAAACTGCTTCAAAAATCGCAGAATAATCGGCTCTTTTTTGCCTTCCGCAAGTTTGTTTTTGCCGTACTTTTCAAGCCGCTCTTGCGCTTGTTGCGACGACAAACCGTCCACGCTCGATTGAGCGTCGGCGCATACGTTGTCGATAGACTCCAAATAGTGTTTCATAAACTCTCCTTTATTGATATAATAAGAGCATAGTATATTTTTTTATTCATAATTGCACGCAGTGCAATTTCACTTGCGCTTTGTGAAAGTTTCACTGTGGCTGAGGCACAATATCGCTACCGTAGGGAATATCACTCTTTTTTGTTTGTACTAACAAATAAAAAAGACTTATCCCTGCGGATAAGTCTCATCATTTCAAATAAAACCGGAGACAACGCTCGTGTTAGCGGCTTTATTACACTCAAGAGTGCCGATTACTCCCTTATTTGATAGCTATTTTATCATATGATTTTTTTGCCGTCAAATATTTTTGACTTACAAAGTTGTGTTGTTGCGTTTTGCAAAACTCGCTTTGAGTTCGAAACACGGACGATTTCTCACAAAACCTATCATCGTGACGAAATCTTCGTCTATAGTGTATTCCAGCCTCACGCTTGCGCCGTATTTTATTTCGGATTTAAACTCTACTTCAAGTGTTTTGAGTGCATGAGAAGCGAGATATTCTTTGCCCAGAACGTCGTCCATGCAGTCGAGATATTTTGCGTTGTTCATGTGTCCGTTGATGTCCACCTGGCTGTATGCGACCTTAAAACGTTTTGATTGTTGCTGTTTTGGCAGGGATACCCCGAAAGAGAGGGGAATCTCGTTGCCTGTGACTATCCCGGGAACGACGACATCATAGTTTTCGGGGAAAACCATTTTGCGTTTTTTAGCGTCCATCAAAAGCCACACCGCGCTTGCTTTGACAATGGAATTGCCGTTTGCGTCGGACATTTGATAGTACCTCGGGAAAAGTACGCGCATTGTGTTGCCTGCCCAGCTCGATAGAGTGATTTCGTCATCGTAACAAGGCAGTTTTTCAACTTCCAAACGAACTCTGCACACAACCCACAGCGCACCCTTGTCGAGGGTTTTTGCTCTGCCTGCGCCAAGAGCTTCGGTGTGTGCTATGGATATCTCCTGAAGCCAACGCATAAGCACCGACAAACGTAAATCGCGATACATCGTCACATCGTCGGCGAGCAGTTTTCTGTGCGTAGAATATACCAAATCAACCATTTATATTATCGTTTTGTATGCTTAAAGTGTGTTTTTGAGCAAAATTATTTTGTAGCGGCTTCATAAACGGTGTCTACGACTTCGTTTACTGTGCGCAATTTCATCCAGACTTTGTCAGGGATTTTGATGCCGTAATCGCTTTCGAGAGTGCAGATGATATAGATGTAATTAAGCGATTCGTATCCCTTTGAGTTTATGGCGGTTTCCCCGGTGATTTCCTCGTCCTGTAAAGAGGGAATATATTGCTTTATCAGCGTTGCCAACTTGTTTTGAATTTCTTGTTTCGTAACTTGTGCCATATCTGCTCCTTTTATGCATATTGCATATATTAAGACATTATTGTTTTCGGTTGTCAAAGCGCATATCTTTTCACTTTCCCCGTTGCCGTCCTGGGAAGGGCGTTCGGCATGACCACGATATGCGATATTTGCAAATGGAACGGTTTGTTTTTGTTGAATGCGGCAAGTTTGTCTTTGAGTGTGCTCACATTCAAAAAACCGTCTTTGTTGCCGACAAACAGCGTAAGAGATTCGTCTTTCAAAGCAAGAGCGATATCTTCCGTTTCGAGTGCTTCGGCAAGCTCTTTTTCCCATTCGGGAAGGAAAATCTTATTGCCGTTTTCAAGCACGATAATATCCTTTTTGCGTCCCGTGATATAGAGGTTGCCCTCATCGTCGAATTTGCCGAGGTCGCCCGTATGCAACACGCCGTCAATCAGCACTTCCTTTGTTGCCTCCGGGTTTTTGTAGTAGCCTTGCATCATACACTCGTCGGCTTTGACGAGCACTTCGTTGTCTTCGCCCAAAGTGATTTCGTCATCGGGGCATACCGACATCGCATAAGGATTTTCGCCGCAACTTATGGCAACGCCGCTTGACGTTTCGGTAAGTCCGTACCCGAAGCGCACTTCGATACCTTTTGCTTTTGCCGCGTCGAGCATTTGTTTGCTTGCGGGACCTGCGCCGACAAGAATCATCCGCAACTCGTCATTGAGCGCGTTGAAGCCGATGAGAAATTTTAGGATAGACGGCACAACCGAGACAACCGTCGGCTTAAAATATTTGCAGTCTTGCGCAATAAAGCGCATTCCCCTCGTCAAAGAAATTTTCGCGCCTTGCGACATGGGCCAAAGCATTGCGCACACAAATCCGAACACGTGAGTGAGAGGAAGCATGCAAAGCAGATTGTCGCTGCCGTAGCACGGGCATTTCTCTTGCCCGTTCCATGCGCTTGCGCAGAGAGATTTGGAGGTAAGCACAACCGCTTTGGAGGAATTTGTCGTTCCCGACGTGAAGAAAAGCAAGTTTCCTTCGCCGTCGGCAAGCCGAACGTCGACTTGTTTGGCAGTTTTAAGTTTGTCGGCATAAGGAGAAGTCAGATCGTCCGTCAATATTGTTTCGACATCGGTTGCGAGCACCTGCGCCTGAATGACGGCAGGTTCGCTCATCGGATCGAGCAATACGGTTTGCTTGCGCGCGAGCACGCACGCGAACATATCTATAATCCATTTTTTCGACGGTGCCTGAAGAATACCGACGCAATTTGCGTTTACGCCTTCCAGTTCCGCCTTTCTTGCCAGAATCGCGTCAAAAAGCTCCTTGTACGTCATAGTTGCGATTGAATCGTTTTCCGCAAACGCCAAAGCAACATTTTTGGGACGCTTTTGCGCATTGACCGACAACAATTCTTCAAAGGATTTGAATTTCATATACACCTCCGAATCGACATATATTATAGCACGGGTATTTTTGATTGTGAATACCAAACCGACAATTTAATAAAAAATTATCGATTTTTAATAAAAGTATTTACAACAAAAAATAAAGTGATATAATTGATATATCAAACAAAGCGTTTGAATGTAAAAAACGGCTTAACCACAAAAAGGAGAAAATCATGGCTAAAAACGACAAGATTTGTATCATCGGCGCAGGTCCTGCGGGACTTAGTGCAGCTGTACACCTCGAGAAGAACGGATACACCGACTACGCAATCCTTGAAAGAGAAGATCACGTTGGCGGAAAGTGCCATTCTCCGTATCACGACGGAAAGAGATTCGAAATGGGCGCAATCATGGGTTGCCCGACCTACTATGCCGTGCATGAACTCGAATTGTTCGGCGGTGTAGACCACAACGGTCCGAAACTCGAACGTGCGTATCGCAAACAAAACGGCAAACCCTACGATCCGTTCAATCCCAAGAAGAACCCGTTGCTCATCCCGCACCTTTTGAGAATGAAATCTCAGGTCAAGAAGCTCGGCACATTGCTTGCCACAAAGTATAAGGGATACGAATACACGGGACACAAGGGGATTTCCGAAGGTAAATACGACGGATACAATCCCGTTACCGGTGAACACGTCGTCGGCGAGAATCCCAACCTCAAAGACCTTTGCATGAACTTCAAAGATTTCTGCAAGATGAACAATGTATCTCTTGCTCAGGAGATTTGGATCGGACCGTACACGGCATTCGGATACGGATTCTTTGACGAGATACCTGCGGCCTACGTTCTCAAATATTTGGATTTTGCAACCGCAATGTACTTTGTCAACAAAGACTTGTGGACATGGAAAGACGGCACTCAATCCATCTATGAAGCGGTCAATGCAAAATTGCAACATCCCGCGCGCCTCAACGTCAACATCACAAAAGTCACTCGTCAAAACGGCAAAGTGCAAGTTTACGTCGGCGATGAGATGGAAGAATTTGACAAGATTATCGTCACTGCTCCGTTGCAATACCTGCCCTCCTACTTCGACGCAACCGAGGAAGAGAAAAAATATTTCGCAAAGATCGATTACGAGCGTTACGACGTCACGGCAATCACTTGCAAGAAAGGCACGTATTATCCCGATATGTCCGGTTATCTGTTCGACAACATGGTTCCCGAACGTCTCGGTCACCTCATGGTCTTCTATCACAGATGGGCAAACGAACCCAACCAGGTTCTCACCACCTATGTCTTGCGCAACTACAAGGGCAAAGAACTCAAAACCTATGAAGAAGCAAAGAAGATGGCTTGGGACGATATGAAACTTTGCGGCATCGACATCGACAAGTGCGTCTACGAGCGCAAGTGGTACTATTTCCCGCACGTCTTTGAAAAGGACTATGCAGACGGTTGGTATGAGAAAGTCGAAGCAATGCAAGGCAACCTCAACACCTACTATGCAGGCGAAATTATGAGCTTCGGCGATATGGAAGAGACTGTGCAGTATTCCAAGGACCTCGTAGCCCGTTTCTTCTAAGACTGCGCTATTGAGCGAATAACTGTGTCAGAGCCGCTTTCACAAACAGTCACGTACGACAAAGTACGCTCCTGTCTGTGAAGGCGGCTCTTTCTTGTTCTTCATCAAAATATCGCAGTCTTATAAAAAGGAAATCGGTGGCGACTAGCATTGTCAAAGCCCTCGGTCACTCGTCGTGTACGCCAAGTACACTAGGCGAGAGCCCGAAGGGCTTTTTCGTGCTATTCATCTGTTTGGCGCGTT
>CAKQGN010000002.1 GCA_934233745.1 uncultured Clostridia bacterium | reverse complement strand
TCGCGGACGAAAAGAATCCAAACTCGTCCGCTCACTTGTACTATACGTCAAGCTCGGCGTTCGCTTTCTCGCCGCCGCTGCGGCTCGCACCCCGAATAAGCACATTCCATGTATAAGAACGCTCTGAATGAGTTGAACGTTTAGCACTCTAATTGCAATTTCCCCTTTCCTCACGTGTTTGGACTTCGGCGTTTGCGCACCGCAATCCGCCTCGTTCGCTTTGGCTACAACACATTCACAGGATGTGTTGCTTAACGCGTCGCACCCATACCGCCGTTCCCCCTTAGAAGGGAACCCACGGCGTCCGCTCCGCGCGGGGACACACTCAGCACTCGCATAGATTGCTATCGTTCTCTTTTTATGTCACTCGTTCGCGGACGAAAAGAATCCAAACTCGTCCGCTCACTTGTACTATACGTCAAGCTCGGCGTTCGCTTCCTCGCCGCCTTGCGGCTCGCACTCCGAATAAGCACATTCCGTGTATAAGAACGCCCTGAATAAGTGTTCGTTTGGGTGTGGGTGTCCCACCCGTGTCATTCCGAGGGAACGAAGTGACCGTGGGAATCCAGCCGTCAGGCGCACCCACCAAGCAGACAATCTTGCGAAACTGCGGCAGGAGTTTCTGTCCCTGCTCGAACTGATAGCAAAGATTTTCTGCGCGGTTAGTAGACTGAAAACCTAGTAAGGCTCTTGGCAATCGCCACCATATCTTTCACTCCTATTTAGGGGATTCCCACGTCGCTTTGCGCCTCTGAATGACATAACCCAGGCGATTGCAATTGCCTTAGCAACGGTTTTCAGTCGGATGAAGAGCGCGAAAAAGCCCCTCAAACGGCAACCCTAATGTACACAAAGCACATGAGTTGTCGGGTGAGGGGCTTTGACAAAGCTATTCGCATATATAAGTGTTTTTTAACTCAACTGCACTAAATAGATGAAGAACAAGAAAGAGCCACTCTCAACGGGTAGGAACGTACATAGACGTACGTGACTACTCGAGGAGAGCGGCTCTGACGCAGTTATTCGTTTATCAAATGCGATAAACAGATGCATAATGCGAAAGCACCCCTCTTGTGACAGCCCTAATGTACATATACGTACATGAGCTGGCAAAAGAGGAGTGCTGACAAAATTAGGCGCTGTTTAGCGCATTTGATTTAGTGCAGTTGAGGGCCGGCGGGCACGAGAGCCTTGCCATGCTCATTCCCCTCATACTTTGCAAAGTTCTTGATGAAACGACTTGCAAGATCTTCTGCTTTGCGATTCCACTCGTTGACGTCGGCATAAGTGTCGCGCGGATCGAGAATTTCGGTGGCAACGCCGTTGAGAGAAGTCGGGACTTCAAAATTGAAGTACGGAATGGTCTTGGTGGGTGCTTTTTCGATGTCGCCGTTGAGGATTGCGTCGATTATGCCGCGAGTATCTTTGATGGAGATACGCTTGCCTGTTCCGTTCCAACCGGTGTTGACGAGATACGCTTTTGCGCCGCTCTTTTGCATTTTTTTGACAAGCTCCTCTGCATACTTTGTGGGATGCAATTCAAGGAAGGCTTGACCGAAGCAAGCGGAGAACGTCGGCGTAGGCTCGGTGATACCGCGCTCTGTACCTGCAAGTTTTGCAGTAAAGCCGGAAAGGAAATAATATTGCGTTTGTTCAGGCGTAAGAATGGACACGGGCGGCAACACTCCGAATGCGTCTGCCGAAAGGAAGATAACGTTCTTTGCGGCAGGAGCGGCGGAGATGGGGCGCACGATGTTTTTGATGTGGTCGATAGGATAGGACACACGAGTATTTTCCGTCACGCTCTTGTCTGCAAAATCAATCTTGC
Organism: uncultured Clostridia bacterium; assembly: GCA_934233745.1. Lineage (GTDB taxonomy): Bacteria > Bacillota > Clostridia > Christensenellales > CAG-917 > CAG-475. Next base: position 214,336 of record CAKQGN010000002.1, on the reverse strand, counting down.
CGTCTTTGTCCAGAGTGACGTTTTCAAGCAAAGCGTTGCGCTTGATTGCGTTGTAGATGTCGGGTTCGGAATCCTTGTCGAGATTGATAACCTTTGCATAGCAACCGCCCTCGAAGTTGAACACTCCGTTGTCGTCCCAGCCATGCTCGTCGTCACCGATGAGAAGACGTTTGGGATCGGTTGAAAGCGTGGTTTTGCCTGTACCGGAGAGTCCGAAGAAGATTGCGGTGTTTTTGCCTTCCATATCGGTGTTTGCCGAGCAGTGCATAGACGCAATGCCTTTGAGGGGCAAATAGTAGTTCATCATGGAGAACATACCCTTCTTCATTTCACCGCCGTACCAAGTGTTGATGATGACTTGCTCACGGCTTGTGATGTTGAACACGACCGCGGTTTCGGAGTTGAGTCCGAGTTCTTTGTAGTTTTCCACCTTTGCTTTTGAAGCATTGTAGACGACAAAGTCGGGTTCAAAGTTTTCAAGTTCTTCGGCGGTGGGCTTGATGAACATATTTTTGACAAAGTGCGCTTGCCATGCAACTTCGACGATGAAGCGGATTGCCATACGGGTGTCGTGGTTTGCGCCGCAGAATGCGTCTACGACAAACAATCTCTTGTTTGACAGCTCCTTGATAGCGATGTCCTTGACTGCCTTCCATGCCTCTTGAGTTGCAGGATGGTTGTCGTTTTTATACTCGTCGGAAGTCCACCAAACGGTGTCTTTGGAGTTGTCGTCGACAACGATAAATTTGTCTTTGGGCGAGCGACCGGTGTAAACGCCGGTCATAACGTTGACCGCGCCGAGTTCACTGACCTGTCCTTTTTCATAGCCTTCGAGAGAGGGTTTTGTTTCCTCCTCAAAAAGCATCTCGTAAGACGGGTTGTAGACCACTTCGGTTGTACCGGTGATGCCGTACTTTGTCAAGTCGATGTTTTTCATAACATACCTCTTTTATTAATAAAAATTTTCGTTCCGATTGGGGAACATATTTCGAGTTGATGTGAGCGAAAAGACGATATAGCCCATTCACCCCTATTATCATTATACATCAATTTTCTCCAAAAAAAAGTAAAATTTTATCAATATGGCAAATTAATTTGTTTTTAATGCTTTTATCGTAAAAGGATAGCAAAATATAAGAGTGCAGATTTTTGCTTTACAAGAGGGTAGCGTCGTGCACCCTAAATAACACGTCACCCCTTCCCTTCGGGCTTTCCCCTATTGCTCAAACTTGTGTCATTTCTCTAAAAGGATTTTCATCGTTCGCAAGAGGGGAAGTCGGCACTCACATAGATAAGTATCGTCCACTCATTATTCCACTGCGCTTTGTGCGCCAGGCAGTGGCCAACAGACGGCGCAGTCGCTTGTACTATCCGTCAAGTTCGGCGCTCATAGGCTCGCCGCCGTTGCGGCTCGTGTTCCGTCTGCGAATTGACACAGGATAAGTATACAAGCCCCATTATAATGCGCTAAATCGATACAGAACGCGAAAGACGCACCCAAGCGGCAACCCTAATTTACTAATTGTAAATGAGTTGTCGAGAGGGTGCGTCTGACAAAGTTAAATAATTAATGATTATAATTTGCTAAACGGATGAAGAACAAGAAAGAGCCACTTGAACGGAAGCCCTAATGCACATATAGTACATGAGCTGACGGACAAGTGGCTCTGACACAGTTATTCGCCGTTTAGCAAATTATAATTTGTGGGTGCGCTCCATGTGGTCATAATGCCCCTTCATCTTCTTGTAAAACCAATAGATGAATTTCATATCGAGGTTGAACCAGTAAACGGTGAACGTGATGAGGAAGAAAGCAAGCAAAACAGCAGCAATGCTTCCGATGACGATTCCTGCAATCGCTCCGCCGCTCAATGCCAATGTCGTTGAAATCATAATAGCCTCCTTATTGAGCCAAGCCCTTTTGTCTTGCGTACTCTGCCGCGCCGAGTGCGCCCATAAGTTGCGGATCGATGGGAAGATCGATAACCTTGATCTTCAACACTTGCTCGATCGCTTGTTTGAGTCCGTCGTTCTTTGCACAGCCGCCCGAGAGTGTTATGCTGTCCGTTGCGCCCGCTTTCTTTGCCATGACAAAGCACCTTTTTGCAACAGACATCTCTATTCCTGCCGCAATCTCGTCCATAGGCTTGCCTTCACCCACAAGCGAGATAACCTCGGATTCCGCAAAAACCGTGCATTGCGCCGAGATGGGAATGACGTTCTTTGCTTTGAGAGAGAGCTTTGAAAAGTCGCTCAAAGACATTTCGAAGGAGCGAGCCATCGCTTCAAAGAAGCGTCCCGTACCTGCGGCGCACTTGTCGTTCATTGCAAAGTTCTTTACAGTGCCGTCCGTGTCGATTGCGATGCCTTTGATGTCTTGTCCGCCGATATCGATGATTGCCTTGACGCTTGGATCGGTGATGTGAACGCCCATAGCGTGGCAAGAGATTTCGGAGATGTTCTCGTCTGCCGTTGCGACCTTGTTTCTGCCATATCCCGTACCGACAAGATATGAAAGGTTTTTCACGTCGCCTTTAAGTTCGGGCACTTGCGCCACTACGTCGTTCATAGCCGCTTCCGCAGAGAGAGCCGCATTGATTTTGCTCTTTATCGTTGTGTGAGCGAGAACTTTGCCGTTCTCGTCCATGATGACTGCCTTTGTGTAGGTTGAACCTACGTCGCATCCGCCAAAATATTTCATAATTTATTTTCTCCTTTTTTCCTTACCATGCTTCGGAATCGTCGAAGTCGAGCAAACTCTCGTCAATCGGCTTTTCTTGCAAAACGGTTGTCATATATTTGTTTACCTGTTCACGCATATCTCTGCGAGATATCGTTCTGCTGTCCATAAGGTCTTGTTGAACCCAGATGAAATTGTAGCCTCTCTCTCTTGCCTGGTCGTCAAAGATACCCACAAGTCCGTCCATACCCTTGCATGAAATCTGGTCATACATGATGATGGTGTCGACATTGTATTCTTCGGCAACTCTCCAACACTCGTTGAGGACGTTTGCATAGCCGCCTTTTGTGTGAGTACGCATTGTGGCGCGCTGGTAGGTCTTTGCGAGGTCTTCAAGAGCGTGTTCGTGCGTGTCGGTGCGGAATTTCAGATAGGAAATCATGGTTTCCATATCCATGACGACGTTTATACCCCAGCAGTTTTCAAGCCAGTTTGCAAAAGAGGTATAATAGTTTGCAGGGCAACTCCACACGATTGCGCGGTGACGCATTTCCTTGCTTGCTTTCGTCTTCTTTTCGTACGCTTTTTCCATGATTTTGTTGACTTTCTTGTCGACTTTCAGGAAGCGTTTGTCGTAGCCGCCCGAAAGATGATAGTAATAAAGCCTATAAAGCCAGAACGTAGCGCCCGTCATTTGCGGATATTTGGTCTTGTTGACGTCCCACTTTTTAAGCTCGAAATCGAGTTGCTTGTTGTAGCTTTCGAGCGCGGCGATAAACGTATCCCAATTCCACTTTTCGCCCGTTTGCTCTTCGACGAATTTGATCATATCTTTGATTTCGTCGACGGCGTATTTCTGCACGTCCTCGCCCTTGTATCTCAAAGGAACGTTGTACACGTGCGTAGGCAGTTTGAAATATCTGTCCTGGAAGGTTGTTGTCATGATAGAACCGTCGCAAGGCATATTGCAGGTGATCATGCACTTGCCGAGTTTGGGATAGTCGTCGTCAACGCAAACGCCTGCTTCCGCGCTGGGAAGAGGACATACGTCGGCAGGCACGCCGAAGCTCTCGATTGCGTCGAGGTATGGCGGCACGACAAGTTGGTCAACCATGCTTGAAAGGAAGATGGGCATGGTTTGCATCGGGTACATTTTGAGGTTGGGGAAACCTGCGATAAACTCTGCCGGGATAAGTTCGTCCACGCAAACGAGTTTTTTGCTCTTTTTGTTTTTGGGGAACATCTTTTCGTCAGCCTCGAATGCCGTGAGAATAAGTCCCGTTGCGTGCTTGACGATCATGTTGAAATGAAGATGAGTCATCAAAAGTTGCGGCCCGCGCAAGCCTTCGGTGTGACGATCAACAAAAGCGGGCGTAGAAAGATAGGTTGCCATCCAGCGATATCTCCAAAGACCTTTGACGACGGCGACGGGGTTTTTGAGCACCATCACAATCATGTCTTTCCACGTGACGAGCCAACGCCAATAATCTACGAGCGTGTCTTTAAGTCCGCGCCATTCGCGGTGTTTGAGAAGTCCTGTTTTATCTTCGTGCAGATTTTTGTATCCGCCGTATTTTTTCTTTGCCATAGCCCACCTCACTTGCTCGCCTTAACGGCTTTTGCCTTTTGGATATGTTTGATTTCAAGGCTTTCGACAAACGCTTGAATTCTCGTGCGCAGTTGTCCCGACGCGCTTGCCGTATACTGACGGTCGATTGCGATTGCGGGAATACCGAACTCGTTGATCATTATATAGGACGCGAGCGCACGCTCATAGCCCCAATACTCGCAGAACTTGAGCTGTTCGTACACGACGCCGTCGGCATGGTATTCTTCAACAAGTTTTTTGACGTACTGCCTTCTGTCCTCGACTTTCTCGTGTTCCATATATCTCGGACATTGACAGGTCTTCATATAGTGGCGGCAGATTTGCGTAAGCACGTCTTCGTTGTCGTTGAGGACAATCTCCTCTCTTCCGGGCATAGAACCGAAACAATATCTGTCGGCAACAACGTATGCGCCGCTGTCCTCAAAAAGTTTTGTAAAATCGGGATCGTCGATTTCGCTGCCGACAAGCACGATTCTCGCCCTATAAAATTTCTTGGAATCGGGTTCTCTGTGTCTGATCTCTTCGAGAGTTTCTTCGAGTTTGTCAACGATGAGATATTTGGGGCAAGCAAATGTCACAAGGCAAAGCACGTGAAACTCATAGCCCGTGATACGCGGATTCTCTTCCTTTCTGAACTCGCCGATCGCGGTGATTGCGCGGCAAACTCTGTTGTGAAGCTCGACGGCTTTTCTCATCGCCTCGTCAGAGGTGTCCACGCCGTAAACGTCTTTCAGTTTGTCCAAAACTTTCAAGCGCATTTGATTGACATAGCTTTCAAGACAGTGGTCGTCGGTCTTGAACGGCATATCGAAAATGCTGACGAAAAATTTGTCGTTGTCGACAAGGCGAAGAAGCTCGAAATGTTCGATTGTTCTGTTCATTTCGCTGCATGTTTCGCCCGCAAACAATGCCGACAAAAAGCCGTAACCGCCCTCTATGCCTCTCTCGAGCAACGCTTTTGCAAACCCGCAAATGAAGGGGCTGAGATAGTATGTGGCAATATCCACGGAGCCCGTTCGCGGCGCACGCAATCTTACGCTTACGCAATTGTCGAGATTGAGCAGCACTTCGGGAACGTGATAACACGTGTATCCGAGCGCAAGTTTGCCGTCCTCTTTGACCGCTTTCTGCACAAGCTCGTTGTTGGCTTCTTGCAGCAAGTTCTCAAAGTAAAGCAAGTGTTTGAGATCTCTCATAATTTACTCCTGTATTATTTCGGAAAAATCCTTAATTTTTTGTTGCGGTGTGTCGAAAAACAAAATTGAAATCAACCATGCAAATCGGCAATCGTCATCATGCGACATATATCGCACAATATGTCTATATAGTAACACGGTAGCATTTTGTTGTCCATACAATATTTGAAAAAATATCCATACAATTTTACCGATTTATATGAAAAAATACCAAAATAAAGCGGCGTGACAACTTTCGATGTTCATGCCTGCGATTCGGCGGATATTTTACGGTCGTTTGCAGCTTTCTTTTGCACTTTTACATCTTCTCGAACCGAGGGTGCATGCGACAAAAACAACCGCCGGAACGATAGCATATTGCCGCAAAAAAACATCATGCACGATTGCCTTGTTTTTTCAAGACTTAAAAAGAATAGTCGCCGCCTCTTCGGCATAACTTTATACGAGAGGTGACGCATGGACAATAAAAAAGAAATCGTAGTTTTAAGCGGTGCGGGACATAAAGGAATCGTAAAAATGCAAAGCGTACAAGGCAAGGACAGCGCAGTCAAAGGCACATGCAATCTGGACTTTCGTCCGTCAAACGCTTCACTGTATTTGGTTGGGGACAATATCACACAAATCAAGCTTTATGACACAAATACGACATTTCAAGTGCCGTTTTGCGCAAATGGCGAATTCGGATGCGTCGTTCGTTCAAGCTCCGTTACAATGTTCGGAGGAAATATCCCGAACGGAAAGATTTTGAAAAGAATCGACGAGTTCCAAAAACAAAACGCCGTAAAATCAACCGTAAAATCCTTCTTTGACAACCATACCGCAGCCGCCGAAGATACCGTTTGCGAACAAAAAAACGCAGACCTCAAAACAGGCGCAACTCTCAAAGACTTAAATCTTGACGAATGGACAAAGTATGACGGCAACAATTTTTATTATGCGGTCAAGCCTCAGATAGACGAGCTTTTTGTGTGCTACCCCGAAGAAAAAACACTTAACGAAGCTGTTGCAAACTCAAAATGGGTGCATGTGCAAACCGCCGACGACTACTATGTGGTCGGTTTGCTTTTCAATGACGACGAACCGTCTTTTATATGCTACGGCGTCCCGGCAACCTCCAAACAAACCCCTCCTTCCGAACTTGAAAACGCCTGCGTTTGGCTTCCTGTCGGCGATAGCGAAAACGGGTATTGGGTTATATACCAATCGGCGCGAACGGGAGAAATCGTAAAGTAGTTGCGCCTTGCTTAATAAGAGATATGCACGCAAAGCGTGCGTGATATTGTTGCTTTTTGCAACAGTGATATTTGCGCTTTGCGCAAGTGATATTGCAACTCCGTTGCAGTTGCGGGTGGGATACCCACACCCGAACGTACACTCATTCAAGGCGTTCTTATACACGGAATGTGCCTATTCAAAGTGCGAGCCGCAAGGCGGCGAGAATATGAGCGCCGAGCTTGATGAAAAGTACGAGAATGCGTGGCATTCTGTTGCGTAGCCGCCACGCAGGCGAAGTGGCATAATGAGAGAATTGCCCCTATCTATGCGAGTGCCGACTTCCCCTCTTGCGAACGATGTGTTGTTTTGCAGAATAACCGCATAATTTTGAGCAATAGGGGAATGCCCGAAGGGAAGGGGTGACGTTTTATTTAAGAGTTCACACCATTCTCCTCTTGTAGAGTACGAAAACAAAACCACACCAAATCGATACATAACAAGAAAGAGGCATCCGAATGGCAACCCTAATGTACATGAAGTACATGAGTTGACAGGCGGATGCCTCTGACAAAGTTAGGCGCGATTTGGTGCGGTTTTATCCGAATACAGCGAGGAGGAAACCTGCCGCAACGGCAGAACCGATTACACCTGCCACATTCGGGCCCATGGCATGCATGAGAAGGTAGTTGCCTTTGTTGTATTGAAGTCCGACGGTGTTGGACACACGCGCTGCCATTGGCACGGCGGAAACGCCTGCCGAACCGATGAGAGGATTAATTTTTCCTTTCGAGATGACGTAGAGCAATTTGCCGATGAGCAAGCCGCAAATGGTGGCAAGCACAAATCCCGCAAGACCGAGGAACACGATTTTGAGCGTGGACAAGGTGAGGAATGTCGAGCCGACAGCGGTTGCGCCGACGGAGATGCCGAGGAACAACGTGACGATGTTCATAAGCGCATTTTGAGCGGTATCGCTAAGACGCTCGGTCACGCCGCACTCACGTAAGAGGTTGCCGAACATCAAACTTCCGAGCAAAGGCGCAACGGAGGGCAAAAGCAAGGACACGACGATTGTAACAAGAATCGGGAAAATAATCTTTTCTTTCTTGCTGACTTTGCGTGTTGTTTGCATAACGGTCATACGCTCTTTCTTGGTGGTGAGCAACTTCATAAACGGAGGTTGCAAAAGCGGAATGAGTGCCATGTACGAGTATGCCGCAACCGCGATAGGCGCAAGCAAATGCGGAGCAAGCGACTTTGTAAGGAAGATTGCCGTAGGTCCGTCCGCACCCGCTATGATTGAAATCGACGATGCTTCACCGCCCGTGAATCCCATTGCGGCAGCGAGTATAAGGACAAGATATATGCCCCCTTGCGCAGCTGCGCCGAGAATGAGAGAACTGGGACGAGAAAGCATAGGCCCGAAGTCCGTCATTGCGCCGACGCCTATGAAGATGAGGCAGGGATAAACACCCGTCTTTACGCCGATGTAGAGCATATCGAGAAGTCCGCCGTGTTGCAAGACATTGAGATAGTCAACGCCGTTTGCGACAGCCGCATCACCCGTCCACCATTCGGGGTGGAAAATTTTGTCACCGTCGAGTGCGGGAAGGTTTGTAAGCAACATACCGAATGCGATGCCCACAAGGAGCAGCGGTTCAAATTGCTTTTTGATGCCGAGATAAAGGAAAAACAGCGCGATGATTATCATCACAAGGGATTGCCAACCGCCTTCCTGACCGAAAAGGTGATATCCGCTGCCGTCCCAAATATTTTTTAAGATTTCGCCTATATCCATACAAAACCTCTCAGTTTAAGTCGCAAAGAGGAGCGCCCGTATTGACGCTTGCGCCCTTCTGCACGAATATTTGACCGACCTTACCGTCTTTATCCGCATAGATTTCGTTTTCCATCTTCATAGCTTCGAGGATAAACAGGACGTCGCCCTTTTTGACTTGTTGACCGCTTGTGACCTTGACGGCATTGATTGTGCCGGGCATAGGTGCCGTGACGGAGTTTGCGCCTGCGGCAACCGCTTGGGGCGCGCTTGCTTGAGGTGCTTGAGGTGCAGCAGGTGCTGCGGTTGCAACCGCTGTCGGTGCTGCTTGAGGAAGTGCGGCTTCGTATTCTGCTTGAATGACAGCCTCGCCCTTTTCAACTTCCACTTCGTAAATTTTTCCGTTTAACGTAACTTTGTAAATCATTTTTGTTCATCCTCCACTCTCTTGATGGATTTGAAACGCAACTCGTTGAGAGGCGTATTTGTTTGGTCTGCGACGATTGCCATAATCATAGCGGCGTCGCGCTCGTCCGTGTTGATAAGTTTGAGTTCTCCGCAAGTGCCTTTTGCAAGAGGTTGCTCTTGGGCTTCTTCGGGGACTTTTTCGTCCTTATCCTTTTTCCAGAAGGTCATTTTTGCTTTGAGATTCTGCACTTTTTCGTTCCACTCGGGATGCTTTTCTTTGAGCTTTTCGCTTCCGTCGAAAATCTTGCCCACGAGCGATACGATGAGCATAAGCAGAATGAGAACGATAAACACCACCACGATGCCGATGAGCGCAAGCAAGAGCGCGTCGGTGACTTTGAGGTGGTCGTTTCTATTCAAAATTCCGCAAAGTAAGACTTCGTTCATAATTCACCTCTTATTCCTCAACGGGAGTGATTGTGTACTTGACGACTTTTTCCTCTTTTGCCTTGCGTGCCTCGAAATACTTTTCGGTCACTTGCGGGAAGAGAATGTAGGAAAGCACGTCCTCGTCGCTTCTTGCAACGCCTTTAAGCTCTTCTTTGGTCTTTTCAAAGACGGGTTCGAGCGTATCGGCGTATCTGCCCTCAACAGGTTTCTCGTCGCCGAGAGCTTTCTTCATAACTTCGGGATTGATAGGTGCGGGAGATGTGCCGTATTCGCCTCTGCAATATGCCTTGACTTCCTTGGAAATATTCTTGTATCTCTCGCCGCAAAGCACGTTGTTTGTGGCTTGCACGCCCACCATCTGGCTCATAGGAGTGACGAGCGGCGGATAGCCGAGGTCTGCTCTCACCTTTGGAGTTTCGACAAGCACTTGCTCGAATTTATCCATTGCGTTTTGCGCTTTGAGTTGCGAAACGAGGTTGGAAAGCATACCGCCGGGCACTTTATAGGTGAGTGCGTCGGTGTCGGTTGTGAGCATCTTGGGATTGAGAGTGCCGTCTTTGAGATAGCCGTCTCTGATGGGTTTGAAATAGTCGTTGACCTCTTTGAGTACGGCGTCGTCAAGCCCGGTTTCATAACCGAGTTGTTTGAGTGCGATATTGATTGTTTCGGTTGCGGGTTGGCTTGTGCCGCCGCTAAAGCAAGAAGTTGCCGTATCGATGACGTCCACGCCTGCCTCGATTGCCTTCATGTATGTCATATACGCCATACCCGTCGTGCAGTGCGTGTGCAGAACCACGGGGATTTTGACCTCGTTTTTGATTGCGCCGATAAGCTCGTATGCCTCAAACGGAGTCATCGTGCCTGCCATATCTTTCACGCAGATTGTCGCAACGCCCATTTCTTCGAGTTGTTTTGCAAGTTTTGCAAAAGCGTCGAGGGTATGAACGGGGCTTTGCGTGTAGCTGATTGCACCCGACACCGTTGCGCCGCATTTGATTGCGGTCTTTGTTGCCGTTTCTAGATTGCGAACGTCGTTGAGTGCGTCGAAAATTCGAATAATATCGATGCCGTTATCGACGGATTTTTCAACAAACATCTTGACGATTTCGTCGGGATAATGCTTGTAGCCGAGAAGATTTTGACCTCTGAGCAACATCTGAAGTTTCGTGTTGGGCATAGCCTTGCGAAGATTGCGCAGACGTTGCCACGGATCTTCGTCGAGATACCTCAGACACACATCGAAAACCGCACCGCCCCAGCACTCGACAGAGTAGTAACCCGCTTTGTCCATGGTTGGGAGAATGTCGGCAAATTTAGAATACGGCAAGCGAGTTGCAATCAAAGATTGATTTGCGTCGCGGAGCACCGTTTCAGTAAAAAGAACTTTCTTTTTAGCAAATTCTTTTCCCATTTGATAGCCTCCAAAAAATGATTCATTGTAAGTATAACAAATAATGTTGTCAAGTCCAACACTTTTGCAAAATAAATTGATAAAAATTTATTTATTGAATATTTGTATTATAAACAAGAAGAAAAATGCGACTATGTATCAGTTCGGGTGTGGGTGTCCCACCCGAAACTGCAACAAAGTCGCAATATCACTTGCGCAAAGCGCAAATATCACTGTTGCCATAGGCAACAATATCAAACACGCAAAGCGTGTATATCACGCACATTGCCTTACAGCTTGCACTCCGTCAATGGCAAAAGCGAGATTTCAAACGAGCCGTCGTCGTATATATCGATAAGAGTTCCGCCTCTTTGCGTAAATCTCTTTTCAATGCCTTTGTATGCGTTGTAGTCGATGCTCATACCGTAGGTGAGGCGGATGCCTTGATAGGTCATGGACAACGTGTTGAGGTGGTCGTGCCCCATAAACATGCCTTTGCAGCTGCCGAGCTTGACCATTTCGCCAAAGAACTTGCCTTCTTTTGTCTTTGGGTATCCGAAATAATTGTCCTTTTCCTGCACGAAACCGCAATGATAAGTTGCCTCGCTCGAACCCCTGTAACACTTTTCCCACCCCTCTTTGAACTCTTTTGGCGGGATATGGAAGAATGCAAGCGATTTTGCGACTTCTCCGTCCTTTGACAGTGCGGCTATTTCCTTTTTGTACCACTCGATCTGGTCGTCATGAATGACGTCGAAACCACTAAAAAAATTCCACGTCAGATAGGCGTTGCTGTCAATGAACATAAGCGCGGTGTTGAGAGCGCCGTCCTCGTTCAAAAGCGGAATGCAATAGTTGCCCACGCCGAATATATCGGGATCGCCTTTTTGGAAGTGGCAATGCGGTTGAGAGGTATAGAAGTCGGCAAGTTGGTGCTTGTTGAGTTTTGCCCAAACCTCGCTGTCATGATTGCCGAACACCACCGTCCACTCAACACCCAAACTCTCCATAAGAGATGCGAACATCTTGGACGATTTAAGGTTGTTGAGAGAGCCTTGCAAGAGCCAAGGCATCGGATAGACCATATCCCCTGTCACCGCAACGAAGTCCGCATTTGAGTTTTTGACGATTTTTTCAACCGCCGCAAGCGCAAGTTTGTCCTTTTTTCTCGTGCTGAGCGAGCCGCCGATATGCACGTCGGTGAGTTGCAAAATTCTGAAAGGCTTGCCCTTCTCTTTGACGATGACTTCTCTGCCGTCGCGTTGTTCGAAACGTCCGCTCATTTTAGTCCTCTTTTGGCAAATCCGCGGTTTTATCGTCGTTTTCGACAATTTCAACCTCGTTTTGTGCGATTTCATCATCGGTTACGGCAATTTCTTCAATAGCGTCCTCAACACCCTCTACAACGTCGGTTTCGGGTGCGGTTTCAATGAGATTTCCCTCATCGTCAACCATGGACGGATCAACGATGTCGGCAGGATCGACCTTTCCGTAAAGCTCTGAAACGAGAGCCTCTCTTTCTGCACTCTCCTCATCGGTGAGAGTTGCGCCCGACTTTCTTGCCTCGATGAAATAGCGGATTCTCGTGAGTTTTTGACTGTTGACTTTATATTTGAAAGACGCAATCAGTGCGATTGTAATGAACACCGCAACCGAGATACCCAACGCAAGACGAATGGTGAGCAATACCGTCGAGCTTTGTTCTACATATTGTGACGGATCTCCGGAGTCGTTTGAAACGTAACCGAGTCCGCCGATAACCCAACCGACCATACCGACGCCGAGTCCGCCGCCCACTTTTCTTGCAAGCGTCATCATACCGCTGTAAGTGCCTGTTGCGCGTTGCCCCGTTGCCAATTCACCAACGTCAACGGCGTCGGGGAAGATAATCCAAGGCATCATTTGCGCGCCGCCGAAGCCAAGTCCCATGATTAGTGCCACGATAGGTACGAGAATGGGCGGTGCCCAGCTGGGATCCATTGCGGCAAGCATAATGCCGCCGAAAATATAGAACGGAAGTCCCATGCGGAATGCAAATTGCTTGCTCTTTTTGTCCATGACAACACGAGCCAAGGGGAACATAATGACCGCCGCCACCATCATCGGTGCGATGATAAATAGCGAGGACATCGGCATACCAAACAGATACTCTCCGTGCCAAACGTCTGTTGCATAGTACACGGCAAGTGCGGAGATGATGTCCATACACATAAACGCCGTGACATACATCACGATGTGCCAGCGATAAGAACGGTTCTTATAAGGCACGGCATAGCTGTTGACAAATTGTTTGAAGTTGAAATGTTTTTTGGGAGTTTTGGGATTGATACGCTCTTTTACAAAGATGCCGCAAATGACAAGTCCGCCGCCGAACAGCGTACCGAAAACCAAACTCATACAAAGCCAGAATTGTGTTGAGGATATATTGGGGACAAACAAAAAACCGTCTTCGCTGGTGAGAGCCTCGATAAAGACAAGCGGCAAAACATAACCGAGTCCGGACGCAATTGCCGTAAATATAAGTTTGACGGTGTTTGCGTTGTTGCGCTCCCTAAACGACGGGGTGATGTCGCTTGCCATCGAGCAATACGGCACTTGCGTAACCGTCGAACACGTGTTCCACAACAGATACATAATTATGATGTACGCGGTGAATCCTGCTATGCTCATACCCCACTGTCTTACGGGCAGGAACACGAGGAAAATGCAAATGAAGAGGGAAATGCCGCCGAAGAACATATAGGGTTTTCTTCTACCCCACTTGCCGCGCGTGTTGTCGGAAATGAAGCCCATAAACGGGTCGGTGATTGCGTCCCAAAACTTTGCAATCATCATAATTGCCGAGGCAACGCCCATAGCGATACCGTTTTTGGTCATATACGCAAGCATAACGCAAGACATCATACTCACGCCGCCGCCGTCCATAAGACCGCCGATACCGTAGGCGAGTTTCTCTTTGAGAGGGACTCTGTCCGCCTCTGCAATAGGTTCGAGCGTAGTTGTTTTTGTTTTTTCTTTTTTCACGATGCACCTCAAAAAAGAATATTACAAGAACCATATTACCATACGGACGGGCGCATAACAACACAAAATTTGAAAAAACCGCAGGCAAACTGCGGTTTTTTCGACATTGTTTTGTTTTATTTTAAGTTTATTCTGTTTTGCAAACACCTAAAAACCGAACACTTTGCCGCGATTTCGGATTATTTTCTCGTGCGGATTTCCTCGCTCACCATAGCGACAAACTCGTCAAGCGGCATTGTTTTTGTTTCGGCGGTATCTCTATAACGCACCGCAACAGTACCGTTGTCGGACTCTTGCTGACCTATGACAAGCATATACGGCACTCTGTCCACAACCTGTGCCTCTCTTATCTTGTAGCCGATTTTCTCGTTGCGGTCGTCGTACTCGGTGCGAATCTTTGCCGCACGCAATGCCTCGTACACCTTTCTTGAGTATTCGTCGTGTTTTTCGGATACGGGCAACACTTTGACCTGAACGGGTGCGAGCCATGTCGGAAATTTTCCTGCAAAATGCTCTGTGAGTATGCCGATAAATCTCTCAATCGAACCGTAAACGACGCGGTGAACCATGATAGGTCTTTGTCTTTCGCCGTTTTCGTCCACATATTCCAATCCAAAGTTCAGCGGCATTTGGAAATCGAGCTGAATTGTACCGCATTGCCACGTTCTGCCGAGAGTGTCTTCGAGGTGGAAGTCTATCTTCGGGCCGTAGAACGCGCCGTCGCCCTCGTTGACGATGTAAGGAAGCCCTATTTTTTCAAGAGCGGTGATAAGACCGTTGGTTGCCGCCTCCCAGTCCTCGTCGCTGCCCATACTGTTTTCGGGACGAGTGGAAAGCTCCACAAAATACTTAAAGCCGAACTTGCTGTACACCTCGTTGATAAGGTGTACGACACCCACGATTTCGTCGGTGATTTGCTCCCTTCTCATAAAGATGTGCGCGTCGTCTTGGGTGAAACATCTCACTCTGAACAAGCCGTGAAGCGCGCCTTTAAGCTCGTGGCGATGTACAAGACCGAGTTCGCCGACGCGCAAGGGCAAATCGCGATAGCTGTGCGGTTCGCTCTTGTACACCATAACGCCGCCCGGGCAGTTCATGGGTTTTACGCAATAGATTTCATCGTCGATGATTGTGGAATACATATTGTCCTTGTAGTGATCCCAGTGTCCGCTGGTTTCCCACAAATGACGGTTCATAATCATAGGCGTTGACACCTCGACATAGTGGTCGCGTGTGTGAATCTCGCGCCAGTAGTCGATGAGCGAGTTTTTGATTGCCATACCGTTTGGCAAGAAGAACGGGAATCCCGGCGCCTCGTCGCAGAGCATAAACAACTTCATTTCCTTGCCTATGCGGCGATGATCGCGCTTTTCCGCCTCTTCGAGAAGTTTGAGATAATCGTCAAGCTCCTGTTGGGTTGCAAAAGCGGTGCCCTTGACTCTTGTGAGCATCTTGTTGTTTTTGTCGTTTTTCCAGTATGCGCCCGACTGCCCCATAATCTTGAACGCTTTAAGAGCCTTCGTATATGTGAGGTGAGGGCCTACGCACATGTCGATGTATTCGCCTTGCTGATAGAAGGTGATGACTGCGTTCTCGTCAAGGTCGCCGATATGTTCGACTTTATATCTTTCTCCTCTCTCCCTCATCAGCGCGATGGCCTCTTGGCGAGGGAGCGAAAATGCTTTGATCGGCAAATTCTCTTTGACGATTTTCTTCATTTCCGCCTCGATGCGGGCAAGATCGTCGTCGGTGAGCTTGGTTTCGCCCAAATCAACGTCATAATAGAATCCTTTTTCGTTGGCAGGACCGTATGCAAAATCCGCCTCGGGGAAAAGACGTTTGATTGCCTGCGCCATGATATGCGCCGCCGTGTGACGAATCACGTGCAATTCTTCGGCTTTGTCGGTGATTTCTCCGACCGTGCCGTTGTTGTAGATAACTTTCATAAAACGCTCCTTTTATGATAAATTTTCATGTTTTTTGTGTATTTATGTTGTTTTTTCAAGGCGTTCAAACAAAAAACCCTCGAAAAAAACGTATCCTACGTTTTTCCCAAGGGCGCAAATTTTGCTCGGTTCCACCTTGATTTTTACTCGATTTTCCTTTTACGCAAGGTGTGCGGCGACGCTTACTGCTGTTTCGGCGCGCGACTCCGGAATGGTCTTCGCTCAACCTCCGCAAAGAAACTCCCAGCAAACGTTTCTCTCTCTCGGTGCGGCAATGAAGAGTTACTCTTTCCTTCACAGTCTTTCAAATTTTCGACTTGATTATATCACCCGATTTTTCGGCTGTCAATTTATACGGCGAAAAAACACTGTTTTTGTGTTGTTTTTTGCGGTGTTATTCTTCGATTTCTTTCTTTTGGTTTATGCTCAATCCGATGAGTTTGTTGTCGACGCCGAGCTTGTAGATGAGGTTTTTGACTACATCGTCAAGCGGTTTGCCCTCGCGGTAGTCGGCTTGGAAAATCCAGTCCACCCTCTCGTGTTTGAGCAAAGGTTGCACCTTGTCTTTCTGCCCGTCCTGATAGAGTGCGATAGAGTGACCTCCCGAGAGCTTGACAAGTTTCATGCACGGCACGTCGGTAAGTCCGTCGCCGAGGTAAATCATATTGTTGAAAAACACTCTTCTCTCGTTTTCGGGAGTGGAGGCATTGACGTCGACGTTGTTGCTTATATCGAGAACGCCCTTGTTGATGCGGTAAACAAACTGCGTTTTGTTGGTGTAGTTGACAGCCATTTTTGCCCAAATGGCATTGCCGTCATCGCCGTACAAAAACTCGCTTGCAAACACTTTTTTGAAGTGTTTTGCTATGCTTGTGCCGTCAATGATTTCTTTAAGTCCCGACGAAAGCACGTAATGTTCGATTTTCACGCCCGCTTCTTCGCCGTAGCGGTTGATACGCTCAAACCAGCCCTCGACGCCCGGCAGATACTCTACATGCTTTCCGCTTTCGACAAGGTCTTGCCGTTTGAGCGGAGTGCCGTTTTGCTCCGCCTTTGTCATCATTGCATACATATACGCAAGCACGCTGTCCATTTTATGTTTGGACGCAAGCACCTGAGTCCCGTCCCAAAAATCATCGGGCTGCATGCCAAGGCTCGGGATAAACGTATACTCCTGCATGTCGCGCGTAATGAGCGTTTTGTCGAAATCATACATAATCGCAACAATAGGTTTTTTCATGCGAATCACACCTTTAAAGTCGTATTTTGCCAAAACGAAGCTCGTTTGCAGATTTCATTATACCACACCGCTTGACGTGTTTCAAGCCATAATTGCGGAAGTCAGCTATTCGGAGCGTACTTATACACGGGATATGCCTGTTAGAAGACGGAATTGGAGTCGCAAGGCGACGACCGCAGCGAGCGCCGAGCTTGACGGATAGTACGAGAATGCGTGGCATTTTGTTGCGGAGCCGCCACGCAGACGAAGTGGCATAAGTAGAGAAATGTCCCTATCTATGCGAGTGCCGAGTGTGTCCCCACGCGGAGCGGACGCCGTGGGTTCCCTTTCAAGGGGGAACGGCGGTAGGGGAAACACGTGAGGAAGGGGGATATTTCAATTTAGAGTCCCCCCCCCGAGCACTCTTGCGGAGGACGAACAAACGCTCGTCAATTATTTGCGTAGGTCGTGTTTTTCTGAATCACGTCGTGTGCGCCGCCCTCTTTTATGCTTATAGCCGACACGAGCGTCATTTTTGCGTCTTTATGCAATGCTTCGATGGTGGTCGTGCCGCAGTTGCACATCGTTGATTTGACTTTGTAAAGGCTCTTGCGCACGTTGTCTTTGAGGCTTCCGGCGTAAGGAACATAACTATCCACGCCCTCTTCGAAACCGAGTCCGCTCTTTCCGCCGAGGTCATAGCGTTGCCAGTTTCTTGCACGGTTGCTGCCCTCTCCCCAGTACTCTTTGACATAGTTGCCGTTGATGACGAGTTTGTTGGTCGGGCTTTCATCGAAACGTGCAAAATATCTGCCCAGCATAAGGAAGTCCGCCCCCATAGCGAGAGCAAGAGTCATATGGTAGTCTTGCACGATGCCGCCGTCCGAGCAAATCGGAATATAAATTCCTGTTTTTTTGAAGTACTCGTCACGAGCCTCTGCAACCTCGATGAGCGCGGTCGCCTGACCTCTGCCTATACCTTTTTGCTCTCGCGTGATGCATATCGAACCGCCGCCGATACCGACCTTGATGAAGTCTGCGCCGCAGTCCGCAAGGAAGTTGAAACCTTCCTTGTCAACAACGTTTCCTGCTCCTACCTTAACCTTGTCGCCGTAGTTTTTACGGATATAATCGAGCGTTCTCTTTTGCCAAACGGTATAGCCCTCGGAGGAGTCGATGCAAAGCACGTCTGCGCCCGCCTCGATGAGAGCGGGGACGCGTTTTTCATAATCTAGCGTATTTATGCCTGCGCCCACCATGTATCTTTTGTTTGCATCCAGCAATTCGTCGGGGTTCTTCTTGTGTTGGTCATAGTCCTTGCGAAAGACCATATAAAGCAATCTGCCGTCGTCATCGACGATGGGGATAGAGTTGAGCTTGTGATCCCAGATTATGTCGTTTGCCTCGATAAGCGTGGTGTTTTGAGGTGCGGTGACGAGCTTTTCGAGCGGTGTCATAAACTCTTTGATTTTGATGTCCGGGGACATGCGGCTCACACGATAATCGCGACTTGTGACCATACCGAGCAGTTTGCCGTTTGAAGTGCCGTCGTCTGTGATGGGGATTGTGTTGTGCCCCTTTTGAGCAACAAGCGCAAATACATCCGCAAGCGTGTTGTCGGGGGTAAGATTGCTGTCGGACACGACAAACCCTGCCTTGTAATTTTTGACTTTTCTCACCATCTCCGCCTCGCTCTCGATTGATTGCGAACCGAATATAAAAGAAATCCCGCCTTCTCTTGCCAGCGCGATTGCGAGCGTATCGTTGCTCACTGATTGCATAATGGCAGAAGTCATCGGGATGTTGAGAGAAATCTCAGGTTGCTCTCCCCTTCTGAATTTGACGAGCGGAGTTTTTAGGCTCACGTTTGCAGGGATGCAATTCTCATCCGTGTATCCGGGGATGAGCAAGTACTCGTTGAAAGTTCTCGACGGTTGATTGAAATAAGTTGCCATACTACCTCCGTGTCACTCCTCTGCCACGCTTTTGCCCATGCGCGCGCTCGGAATATAAAAATTTTTACCATTATATCACAAAAACCAAACAAATCAACAAAGTCAACGACATTTGCGCTTTTTAATACAAAGCTTATTGGCTGTTCATCGGCTCGTTGTCCGTTTCCCTCCTCATTCCCCAAAAATAGCACAAAAACCTCGGAAAACTTTTTTTCGTATCATTGGTATTTTCTACAATTCATGCTTATTCGAAGTTAAAATGCCGACCATAACGCACAGTCAGAAAAATCGGTTTTGCGCCAAACTCAATCAAAAAACATTAATATGAAATTTGTTTCATATTTTTTGTTGACATATGGCATTTTATATGATAATAATGGAATCACAAAACAACTCGCAAAACAAATTGTCAATGCTCAGAGCATTGTGATTTTCTCCCTTAAATATCTTCTTACAAAGCAAATATCCCGAGTGTGGTCGCTCGGGATATTTGTTTTATACGGCGCGCAATGCTTTTTACGCAACCGACTGTTAGTTTTGTTTGCAAGTGCAATCAATCGTTTGTCCCGTTCGACAAAAAACGCTCGGCTTTTGTTTTGTGCGAGCGTTTTCTTCATTCTTTTGCTTTTTCTTGTTATTTTGTATGCGATATTACACCTGTTCCGCAAGCTCGAAAATCAGTTTTTCGGTATCTTGCCAGCCGAGGCACGGATCGGTAATGGATTTGCCGTACACGCCGCCGTCGGGAGATTGCGCGCCTTCTTCGATGTAGGACTCGATCATCAAGCCTTTGACGATTGCACCGATGTCGGATGATTGGCGCATACTGTGCAACACTTCTTTTGCGATACGAGGTTGCTCGAAAAATCTTTTTGCGGAGTTTGAGTGGTTTGTATCCACGATAACGGCAGGATTGTCAAGACTGCTTTGCGCATACAAATCGGCAAGCCTGCGCAAGTCCTCATAGTGATAGTTGGGTATCGTCTGTCCGTTTTTATCCACAGAACCTCTCAAAATCGCATGGGCGAGCGGATTTCCTTTTGAATTGACTTCCCAGCCCGAATACACAAACGTATGCGGATGTTGTGCCGCTCGGATCGAGTTCATCATCACGGACAAATCGCCGCTTGTCGGGTTTTTCATACCCACGGGAATATCCAAACCGCTTGCTGTGAGGCGGTGGAATTGATTTTCAACCGACCTTGCGCCCACCGCAACGTAACAAAGGACATCCGACAAATAAAAGTGATTTTCGGGATAAAGCATCTCGTCCGCGCACGAAAAACCGGTTTCTCGCAGTGCTTTTATGTGCAATTTGCGGATTGCGATAAGCCCTTTGAGCATATTCTCGCCCGCATGCGGATCGGGCTGATGCAACATACCCTTGTAACCGTCCCCCGTCGTGCGAGGTTTGTTTGTGTATATACGGGGCACAATGAAAATCCTGTCCTTCACCTTCTCTTGCACATCTCGAAGTCTTGAAATATAGTCCAGCACCGCGTCTTCTCTGTCCGCCGAACACGGTCCTATCACCAAGACAAGTCTGTTGTCTTTGCCTTCGAATATGTCTTTGAGTTGAGCGTCCCTTGTCTTTTTTTGTATGGCAAGTTGCTCGTCGATCGGATACATTGCTTTTATCTCTTGCAGTGTCGGCAGTTTTCTTTTGAATTCCAAATTCATCTCAGTTCTCCTCGTTGCATTTATCGAAAACCTTACGACGTTTTGTCGAAAGGCGCATCATTTCTCTTATTCCTTCTCTGTCATCGTTTTGGATATATTGTTTCAATTTGCCGAAATGTTGCTCGAAAAGATTCATTTGCTCGACGAGTTCGTCCTTGTTGGCAAGGAACAACTCGCTCCACATTTCGTCGTTTATTTTTGCGATACGCGTAAGGTCGCGGAAGGAATCGCCGGTATAGTCCGCAAGATGTCCGCTGTCTTTGCACACCATCAGCGACACCGCAATGCAATGCGTAAGGTGCGACAAAAATCCGACCATCTCGTCGTGCTGTTTAACGGACAGTTCGCTTATGTGTTTGAACCCCAGTTCTTTTCCCAAATCTTTGCAAAGGTCAATCCCTTCCTGCGAGTTTTTTTCGGTGGGAACAACGATATAATTTGCCCCCTCGAAAATCTCTGCCTTTGCGTTTTCGACGCCCGAACACTCTCTGCCTGCCATAGGGTGCGCGCTTATAAACTCCAAATCGCCGCGCAGCATGTTTTGCACCTTGTATACAACACTTCCCTTCACACCGGTAACGTCGGTAATAATCGCTCCGTGCTTCAACCGGTTTTGGTTTTTTTCAATCCAGTCCACAAAAACATGCGGATAAAGCGCAAAAACAACTATGTCGAATCTGCCGATATATTCTTTGTCGACGTCCGCTCTCCCGCTTGTTATATAACCTTTGGCAAGCGCAAAATCGATCGCCTCTTGTCTTTGGTCGATCGCACCTACTTTATACCCTTTTTCAGAGAGTGCCTCGGCATAGCTTCCGCCTATAAGTCCAAGTCCTACGATGAGGATTTTCGTACCCTTATTCAATTTCATATTTCACTCCGAGTTTTCCTATCGTTTCAAAAAAATTCGGGAAGCTCTTTTTCACCGCTTCCGCGCCGTCGATATATCCGCCCGTCATACTCAAAAGCACGCTGCATGCCATAACGATTCTATGGTCATTGTGTCCCCAAATGTCGCAAAGAGGGGTTTTTATATCGTTTTTGTGTACAACAACATCGTTTTCATGCACATCGACTTCGATTCCGAATTTTTTGAGCTCTTGCGCCATAGCGGCGGCTCTGTCGCTTTCTTTTATTTTCAAACGTCGCGTTCCCAAAAACGTTGCGCCGTTTTTCACCGCTGCCGCGACAAATGCGACGGGGGCCAAATCGGGACAATTTGAAAGGTCTGCGACGGCGTTTTTTTCATCGAGTTTTTTGAAAATATCCCGACATACCTTGTCGCCCTGCACACTGTTTTCGTCAAGTCCTACAACTTGTACTCTTCCGCCGAGTTCGTCAAAAGCAAGCAGCATCGCACCGTTTGACCAGTCGCCCTCGACAGCATATTTTCCGCTTCGGTATCGTTGTGCGCCTTTTATATAAAAAACGTTTCTTTCGATTTCGGCAATATAAACACCTGCCTTTTTCAAAACGTCTATGGTCATATCTATATATGCCCTGCTTTCCACGGGTTCACGGACAATTATTTTGCTGTCGCCATCAAGCAGCGGCAGTGCAAACATAAGCCCCGAAACATACTGACTGCTCACGTTTCCGTCAAGAGTGTACTCCCCTGCCCGCAGACTTGACGACACGATGATTTTTTCACTGTCGGAATCGACTTTTACGCCATTGTCACCGAGTGCGTTTTTATAAACGTCCACACCTCTTTCAAGCAATCTTTTTGAACCGACAAATTCGCTTTTTTCAAAAAATACGCTTGCGACGGGAATAAAAAACCTGAGAGTGCTTCCGCTTTCTCTGCAATCGAACACCGCCTTGCATTCCGGATTGTTTTTATCGTTTGTTTCGGCGTTGCTTTGGCAATCTTTGTCGGCGATTTTGCGGTTTGGTTTTTGTTTGTCGGCGTTCGGATTCAAATGCACAACGTCGCCGTCCTTTGCGACTTCTACGCCGAGAGCTTTTATACAATCCAATGTCGCAAGCATATCTTCGCTGTCGGAAATGCCCGCCACTTCGCTTTTTCCGCTCGCCAAAGCGCACGCAATCAAAAGTCTGTGCGCGATGCTTTTGGACGGAGGTGCGATTGCGATTCCGTTCGCTTCGGATTTTTCGATTTTAACTCTCATACTCTGTATGTTTTTACAATGGTTTTATATTTGATTTTCTTGTTTTTTCAAGTTTTCAAGCGTCTTTACCGCTTCGATATATCCGTCAAAACCTTTGCCCGATATGGTTTGTATGGCATAATTTCTCACAAAGCTCACTTTGCGAAAATCCTCTCTTTCGTCGACTTTCGAGATATGCACTTCCACAAACGGAATATCAACGCCTTTCAACGCATCTGCGATTGCAACGCTTGTGTGCGTATAGCCTGCGGGGTTGATGACAATGCCGTCCGTCTTTGAAAAGTAAGCGTCCTGAATTTTGTCGATGAGCGCACCCTCGTGGTTGGACTGGAAAAACTCAACCGTGATATCCTTTCCGTCGCAGTAATTTTTTATTATCCGCACGAGGTCACTGTATGTGCGGTTGCCGTAAATTTGCGGCTCGCGTATGCCGAGCATATTGATATTCGGGCCGTTAAGTACGAGTATTTTCATTTTTCAAACTCCTTTGCTATTCGGTCGACGGCGATATCGAGCGTTTGATTGTTGTCTATCGTCATATCGGCACAAGCTTTGTATATCGGATAACGTTTTTCATACATCTTTTGCAAATCCCGACTGTTTGCGGAAAGAGGTCTTGACGGCGTTGCGACGAGATTGTTCGGATTTCTGTCCAAAAACACGATTTTTCCGTTGCGCCCGAGAGCATTTACATTGTCACTGTCAAGTACGACGCCGCCGCCTGTCGCAATGACTATTGCGCTTCTCTTTGAGATTTCGTTTACGACTTCTTTTTCGATTTTTCTGAATTCCGCCTCTGTGTGCTTTTCAAAAAATTCGGATATGGGCATATTTATTCTTTTGACAATTTCTTCGTCGGTATCCGCAAATTCTCTGCCAAGCCTTTTGGCAATGCGTTTGCCTATCGTGGATTTTCCCGACGACGGCATGCCTACAAGCACGACGTTTTGTTTTTGCGCCAAAATCTTTTCGTATACCTCGTCTATTTCCCTTTTGTCAACCTCGTCGATGTCTTTTGCAAGGAACAGTCTTGACGCATACACCGCCTGTGCAACCAGCATATACAAACCGCCCTCTGCCTTGCACCCTTTCTTTCTTGCCTGCAAAACAAGGTTTGTGCGAAGCGGATGATATATTGCGTCAAGCACCCCTTCGAGATTGTCGAAACAGCTCAAATCGACAGGTTTTCCTTCGTCGTTTGGAAACATCCCCGCGGGAGTAGCGTTGAAAATCACTTGCGTATCCGTTTTTTCTTTTGCCTCGTCATAGTCGATTGCGTCGTCCTTCTTTGTGCGCGACACCTTGACAATGCTCTTTGCGCCGAGCGTTTTCATAACAGCCGTTGCGGTTTTTGCGGTGCCGCCCGTGCCGAGTATAAGCACATGTTTGTCGCAAACATCCGCGTTTGCCTTTTCGATGAGTGCCTTTATGCCGTAAAAATCGGTGTTGTATCCAAACAGTTTACCGTCTGTGTTTACGATCGTGTTGACTGCGCCTATCGCCTTTGCCTCGGCAGATATGACATCGAGATAAGGTATGACGGTTTCCTTGTACGGTATTGTGACATTGACAGCGCAAAAATTCTTGCGTTTCAAAAACTCGCCCACTTCGTCTTTTGCAAGAGGTTTCAGCTCATAGTCATAATCGGCAATGAGCGAGTGAATTTCGCACGAATAGCTGTGCCCCAGTTTTTCACCGATAAGTCCGTATTTCATCCGTTTATACCCTTCCTAAAAACGTCCGTTCCGAATCTTTGCGCAAGAAGGTCGCACACAACGAGCGCGCTCACGCTGTTCACTACAGGGCAGATCCGTCTTACGATTGCGGGATCGTGCCTGCCGACAATTTCGATTTGCGTTTCCTTTCCGTTTTCGAAATCCACCGTGCTTTGTTTCTTCGCAATGGAAGGCGTCGGTTTGATTGCAAGATTGAAAACAACGGGCATGCCGTTGGTTATTCCCCCGTTTATTCCGCCGTTATTGTTGGTTGAGGTGACAATCTTTCCGTACTTTATTGCAAAAGCGTCGTTCGCTTCAGAACCGAGCATTCCGCTCATCTCAAACCCTTTGCCGAACTCTATGCCCTTGACGCCTCCGATTGCAAACATCGCATGAGAGAGCATTCCCTCAACGCTGTCAAACATCGGCTCGCCCACTCCCGACGGAATTCCTACAATCGCCGTTTGCGTGATTCCTCCCACGCTGTCGAGATTTGCTTTCGCATCCTCGATTTTCGCAATCATTTGCTTTCCTTTTTCTTCGTTTAATACGGGGAATTTGACGCAATCGAGAGTTAAAACCTCGTTTTTAATATCGTTAAACTCGTTATCGCGCACATTCGCACATTCAAGGATATGCGTGCCGATTGTCACGCCAAGTCTTTTGAGCGCGTCTTTCAAAATTGCTCCGACAGCGACAATACCAGCCGTGACTCGTCCCGAAAAGTGTCCGCCCCCTCTGTAATCTTCAAAGCCGCCATACTTGCAAAATGCCGTGTAGTCGGCGTGCGATGGGCGCGCCACTCCGTATTCATACGCCTTGCTGTCCGTGTTTTCGTTTGGAACGAACAAACACAACGGACTGCCCGTTGTCTTGCCGTTGAACACGCCCGATAAAATTTGGTATGCGTCTCTTTCATGCCTTGCCGTGTCCGTTGACATAGAAGGCGCACGCAATGCAAGAGCTGTTTTTATACTCTCGTCGTTTACGTCAAGCCCCGCGCAAAGCCCGTCAAGCACAACGCCGACTCCTGCGCCGTGACTCTCGCCGAACACCGTTAAAGATACGCTTTGTCCGTATGTGTTTTTCATAAATTGTACCCTCTGTCAAGAATTTCTTGCGCCGTCATTTCTTCAAATCTCCATGCTCCCGGAGCGTCGACGATAACCGCGCAAATCTTGTCTCCCTCGGATTTTTTATCGTGAAGCATAAACTTCAAAAGTTCTTCCTTGTCGCAATTTGCGCTTGTGGGAAGGTTGTACTTTTCAAGCACTTTTTCAAGTCTTTGTCGCACTTTTTGAGAACACATCGGCAGCATACCTATGCCCACACACTCGCCGTGCAGAAGTTTTCCGCCCTGCGCGCTCTCTACCGCGTGTCCTATCGTGTGTCCGAAATTCAGCACCTTGCGCAGCCCTTGCTCTTTGGGATCTTTCTCGGTAATGTCGCGTTTTACGATGAGCGCACTCTGCACTATAAGTTGCAAATCGACTTGCAAATCCTCGCTTTCCTCAATGATTTCAAACAATCTTTTGTTTGAAGTCAATGCCATTTTTATTCCTTCCGCAAGTCCTGCGTGCAGTTGTCTTTCGTCAAGCGTTTTGAGCGTATCGAGGTCGATAACCACTTTGGACGGTTGATAGAAACTTCCTATGACGTTCTTCACCCCGTCAAAATCGATTGCGGTTTTCCCGCCTATCGACGAGTCGAGTTGTGCTAGAAGCGTGGTGGGAATATTGTAAAAATTCACACCTCTCATATAACAGGACGCCGCAAACCCCGCAATATCTCCCACAACACCGCCGCCGAGTGCCACGACGCAATCCTTGCGTGTGAACCCGTTTTGAAGCATGACGCTCAAAATGTGTTTGAAATTGTCGAAATTTTTGCTTGCCTCGCCTTGTTTTATGCGCACCGTAACACAATTCTTGCACGCTTTTGACACGGTATCGGCATACCGTGCAGGCACTCCGTCGTCGGTGAGAAGAAGCACGTTCCTATTCAGGTCGAGCAAATCTCCGATGTTTTGCAACACACCTCTTTCGACAACAATGTCATGGTGCTGTCCGTTTGTGTCGGATTTAAGAATCATACTCACCTCACGTTGTCGGCAAAATAACTTCCGACCAGTTTGAGTTTTGCGCAAAGCGCGGACAGTTCCTGCAACATATCCTTTCCGTTTTCCGTGCGGACGTTGCCCTCCGCCTCGATGTAGAAATAGTAATTCCATTGAAGGTCTTTCATGGGACGCGAGCGGAGCGTGCGCATATTGAAATTGTGTGCGCCTATGATGTTGAGCGCGCTTGCAAGCGCACCCGATTCGTTTTGAACGGTAAATGCCAAAATGAAGTTTTCATCCTCTCTCTTGCCTACGGACACGGGCACGTTCTCCGCTCTCGAAAACGCCGCAAAACGAGTGGTGTTGTTGGGATTGTCGTTGACGTGCGCGTCCAAAACGGAAAGGTTGAAAATCCTTGCGGTTTCATCCGATGCAAGCGCGGCGACGGATGTGTCCTGCGATTCGGCAACATATTTTGCCGCAAGTGCCGTGTTTGAATACGCTCTCGTTTCAAATCCGTACTTTTTTATATATTCTTCGCATTGCGCAAGGGCTTGCGGATGACTTACGACGGTTTTTATATCTTCGATTTGCGCACCGTCTTTTGCGATGAGATTGTGAGCGATGGCAACGTCAATCACCTGGTTTACGTGAAGGTCGCCTGAAAATATCAAATCCATAACCTCGCCCACTTCGCCGGCATAGCTGTTTTCAAGCGGAAGCACAGAGCAATCGCAATCTCCTTTTGTCGTTGCCTCGTATGCGTCCTGAAAGTTTGAAAACGCAACGTATTCCGCGTCGGGATACATCTTTTTTGCGGCAATATGCGCAAATGCGCCTTCGATTCCGCAATACGCAACTCTCATACTGCGCATAAGCGACGCCTGATAGCGGCAAGACACGTCCATTGCGGAGCGGATAAAGTCTTTGTAGTACGGCACGAGCGCAGGATTTCGGATAAGTTTTGCATTGTTTGCAACAACCTGCTCTTCCCTTTCCGTATCACGCACGCTCAATCCGTTCTCCTTTTTGTAAAGAGCGATTTGCTCGCATGCAAGCATGCGTTTTTCAAAAAGACGTGCCATCTGCTCGTCCACTTCGTTGATGATGTTTCTCGATTCCTTGATGTCTTGCATAACTACCTCTTTGAATTCATTATAATCAATAATGATTATAAATCCACCTATTTTTGCCAATATGTCCGATTTTTCGAATATTTCAACCGATTTTACGCTCATATACGGCGATTTTGAGAAAAACGAGCCGTAGTATCAAAAAAGCGACTCCGCAAAGGAATCGCCATTTTTCGTATATCCGAAATATCGACGTCAGCGTCCTTTGCGAGAAGCGTCCTTGCCGCTAAAATAATAATAGTAGTATCCGCCCTCAAAAAATCGAGAAGCGCGCGCAAAAGAAACTGCCGAGAAAGCAGAGGTGAAAGTGCTTGATTTTTCAAAAATCGTCATCGTTTTGTCCATAAAACTTCAACTCCGCCTCCTTGTTGATGAAAAAACTATAATCCCAAACACGCTTTTTGTCAAGAAAATTATGTCTGCGATTTTGCCATAGCTTTGCCGCCGTCGGACATTTTTAGACGCGTGGCAACCCGAAACACATTGGCACATATTGAGTTGTTTTGCGAATGTGCCTTAAACGTTATTTGCCGTTAATGCGGCTTGAAAAACCGTGATATCGACAAAAGACGCCCTTTTGCGATTCTTCCCATGTACAAGATTTTGCATGGCAAGTGAGCAAAAGGGCGCAACGCAGCCGCTTACGCCTGCTGCCTGATTGCGATGTGGATGTTCATAAACTCAATTGACAATGTCGCAAAAGTGTCGTCATCTTTGAGCGTAAAGACGCCGAACGGCGCAGTCTGCGGGTTGTCTTTGACTTTGTATCCCAGATAAATCGCTCTGAATTGCGTGCCGTCAAAAGCGGTCAGATCGCGAATGGCGTATTGTGTGTCGAGAGTGAGTTTGAGTACGGTATCGGACGGAATCGCTTGAAGAAGATCGGAAGGAAGAGCCATGTTGTCGCCGACGTATTTGACAGCGGTTTTGACGTTTTCGTTTGTCAAATCAAGTCCTTCGATGTTGAATCCGAGGCTGTGACGAATAAGCTCGAGCGCGCCTTGCAGGTCGTATGATTTGAGCTTTTGAGTGAACCCGGGAAACATCGGTTCTACATACCTGTCAACGCTTGTTTTGACGTCAAAGGACGAGAGCGCGGAAGATATGTCGATTTTCATCATCTTCAAAAGATTGTCGACGTTTTTGAACAATCCCGCTTTGGTTTGGATTTGCATGTGCATGGTGCCGTCTTTTTTGAACTCGAAATAGGTGTTGTTCTTGTCGATTGCCGCCTCGACAATGATGCCGACAAGTTTTTTGTTCATGTCCATCATATTGAGGTTGTCATAGTCCACTGCAAAACGGGTATCGTTTTTGAATGCATTTGGGTTTGTCCTCTCGTTGCAGGCGCAAAGCGTAAACACGCAAGAGAAAAGAAGCACGAGAGCGATAACTATTATGATGATAGCGGTTGTCTTTTTCACTTTTCTTCCCTCCTCATCAGTAGTTGACAGGCACATAGCCGTCGGTCTTGTCGAAATATGCTCTTGTCGCTGCGTAGTAAGTGTCCGATCCTCTCACGGCGTCCTTTGCCGCTTGCGTATCGAATCCCTCTACGCCCGAATATATGCGGTCAAGCTGATCGCATTTTATCTCTTTGTATTTGTCAAGCGCGTCTTTTGCGCCGATGCCCATTTCGTCAAGAAGTTTTTGCGTTTGCTCCGCAATCACGGCGTGTCCGAAGTTGGACGGATGCGTATAGTCCTGATATATAAGCGATCTTCCGAGGCTTGTTTGGGACAAATCCGCAACCCCGTCTTTGACATCGGATTTTGTAATATCGTCAAAAGCCTTGCAAATGTCGAGTGTGTAAACCTTGTTGTCGGGATTTTTCTCGTTGTATTCGTCAAGCATTCCGTTGAGATAATCGAGAAGATGCCCCGCAAGCTCTCTCACCTCTGCGATTGTGTCATAACCCTTTTGAGCAAGAGCCATATACTCCCATTTCGTGATGAGCGTCGTCCCCTCATAAACGGGATTGTAAACTTTTTGGAAAATAATTTTTGCGCGCGGATTTAGCTCGCGAAGTTTTGCAACGATGTCAACGATGTTTTGGTAAGTTGGCGGAAAATTGAATGTGGGATCAATCGTATACGGATTTTCCCCGTCGAAACGGTCCCCGAAGCTGATTGTTTCCCCGTCGCCCGACCAAATCGAAGGACGAATATTGTCGGTTGTTCCGCCGTCATGCAAATAATCGAAAAGCGACTTGTCGTCGGCATAATACTCTTTGAGTTCTTCTCCGTTTTCTTCGCCGTCGAAGCAAGCCTGATACCAGCTTTCGGGACTTCCGGGGACTATTTTTGCAAGCCTGTCTGCCATTTCGAGCATAAGCGAGCCGAGGCTGTACTGCAAGACATTGTTGCCGAGTACGGAAATATGTATAACGTCTGCCTGAACAATATGAGTGCGGATAAGCGTTGCTTTTTCGGTATCTCTGGATATGACTTCAATAAGACCTTCCCCCGCCTTGTTTGCCATATTGCCCGACGTAAGATGTCCCGACATGGAATGATTGTAGTAGTTGTAGCCGTTTGTTCTGCCAACGATTGCGTAATAGCCGTAATTGTCCCTCTCGCTTACCGGCGAAGATCCTATAAGAGCCTCCGCAATCGAGTCGCCGAGAAAAACAATGGTCGCATTCTTGTCATCGCAAGCGGCAAAAACAAACACTGTGAGCGCAACAAGCAATACGGCAATGAAAATTGTCAAAATTTTCTTCATAATTGCCCCCTTTTTCCTGTTTGTACGGCAAATCCGTACACTTGTATAGTTTATATGAAAAACGACAAAATGTAAATATGCAATTCTACAAAATCATAAAGTTTTCGACAATAGTCGGCTTATTGCGTTTTGCAACGACAAGGTGAAATCGTCACAGCGTTTTCGTTTCTTTTTTGTGCGTTAAAAACTCAACCAACAAGACCTTAAATTAAACGCTATCAAGAAAATGAAGAACAAGAAAGAGCCTGCCGACACAGACAGGAGATGTTTCGACTTCGCTCAACATGACAATCGGGTGTGGGTGTTCCCACCCATGTCATTCAGAGCGTAAGCGTGGGAATCCAGCCGACAGGCGCACACACCAAGCAGACAATCTTGCGAAATTGTGGCTTGAGTTTTTGTCCCTGCTTTAACTGATAGCAAAGATTTTCTGCGCGGTAGAAATTGCGAGAACAAGTGCGGTCAATGGCAACCGCCACTGTGTTTTTCGTTTCTTTTTAGGGGATTCCCACGTCGCTTTGCTCCTCGGAATGACAGCGTTTGGGCGGTTGTCATAACCGTAACGCTGTTTGAGCAATTGAGATGAAGAACAAGAAAGAGCCTGCCGACATAGACACGAGCGTACTTTTTGTACGTGACTGTTTATGGAGCAGACTCTGACGCAGTTATTCGCCGTTTTCAATTCTTAATTGTTAAAACCGCGATAAATCGATGGATAACAAGGAAGAGGCATCCGAATGGCAACCCTAATGTACATTGCGTACATGAGTTGACAGGTGGATGCATCTGACGAAGTTAGGCACGATTTAGCACGGCTTTTAATTAAACGCTATCAAGCGGATGAATAACAAGAAAGAGCCTGCCGACATAGACAGGAGCGTACTTGCTGTACGTGACTGTTTATGGAGCAGACTCTGACGCAGTTATTCGCCGTTTGATAGCGTTTAATTCAGGAGTTTCACGGCATCGGTAATAGTCTTTTCCAATGCCTCGCGACCGTACTTGTCCACTTCGGCTTTGTTTTTCTCGCCGTGGGTAAGACAGCCGGCACCACCGATGCAACCGCCGATGCACGCCATACCTTCGATGAAGTTGACGTCGGAGAGGTTTTTGCTCTTTTTGAGGAGTGCGATGCGGCACTCGTCGATGCCGTCGCAAGCGCAACCTTTGAGGTCGAAATCGATGTTTTGTTCTTTGAGAGATTGTTTGATTGAGTCGCTGAGTCCTCCGCAACGAGCAAAGATGCGTCCGAAATAGGAGGCATTGTCGAGAACGCCTTCGGCAAGGGACGTAATTTCCATATCCTTGCTGTCAAAGAGGGCTTGAAGCTCCTCGAAAGTAAGGACGGAATCGACGTACGGCTTGACTTTTTCGTCCAAAATCTCGGCTTTTTTTGCGGTGCAAGGTCCGATGAACACAACTTTTGCGCCGGGCGTGGTGTCCTTGATGTACTTGGAAATCGTTGCCATGGGCGAGAGATTGTGAGATATGTTTTCCACCATGCCGGGAAAATTCTTTTTGATGTAGGATACAAACGCAGGACAGCAGGAGCTTGTAAGGAATCCTTTTTCGGCAAGCTCTCTTGCCTCGGAAAGAAGCACCATATCCGCGCCGAGAGCCGCTTCGACCACCGTATGGAATCCCAAAACTTTCAAGCCGGTGATGACCTGTCCGAGTTTTGCGTAAGTAAACTGACTTGAAATAGACGGAGCAACCACCGCATAGAGCTTGTATTTTGTGTTGTTTTCGCTCTTTTTGATGAGGTCGATGACGTCGAGAATGTATGACTTGTCCGAGATTGCTCCCCACGGGCATTGATATACGCATGCGCCGCACTCTATACACTTGGAATTGTCGATTTTTGCCGCGCGGTTTTCGTCCATGGTGATAGCCTTGACCTTGCAAGCCATTTCGCAGGGACGCTTATGGTTGGTGATTGCGCTGTACGGGCAAACTTTCGCGCATGCGCCGCACTCTTTGCACTTTGACTTGTCGATATGCGCCACGTGCTGGCTGTCAAACGTGATTGCGCCGAACTTGCACACGTCCTCGCAACGATGCATAAGACAGCCTCTGCATGCGCCCGTGACTTCATAGCCGCCCATCGGGCACTCGTCGCAAGCAATATCGATGACTTCGATTACGTTCGGGTTGTCCTTGTGTCCGCCCATTGCAAGTTTGACGCGCTCTGCAAGTATTGCGCGTTCCTTATACACGCAACAGCGCATTGTGGGGATTTTCCCGGGAACGATGCGTTTGGGGATGTCTATCGCATTGGTGTCGAGAGTGTCTTGCCATGCTTCTTTTGCGACTTCTCGCAAAACCTTGTATTTGAGGTACTGAACTTTTGTATCGAATATTCTCATCTTTGTCCTCTTAAAATTATTGTACGCTTGCGACATTATACACTAAATCGTCTTGTGCGCAATAAAATTTTGTTTCGTTTTGAGAAAAATATTTATATTTTTCGCTCCTTATCAGAAGTATGACACCTTGACCTTCTTGCCCATTTTGACAAGGCAATCGGAAAGTTCGGTGACCAAATTCATCTTTATGCTGAAATTTATGGGCAAATCAGGGTTTTGGTGGGCGGGGTTTATGGCTCTGCCGACAAAGAAATTGATGTCGGTCGCCTCTTCAAACAGCAGCCTTGCCATAAGCGACGCACCGTCGCGCTTGAAACTCCATTGCTCGTAACTTTCGTTGTCTTTGAGATAATCTTTGGCGTAAGTAAGCACCTTGTTCATAGTGATAACTCCCTCGGTTACGAGGTCTACGCCGTCTATTTCGGATATGGGCGGGACATCGCTTGCCTCGAAATCGAGCGTCGCGCGAACACTCTTGCCGAGGTATTTTGCCGCAATCGACGATGTCGTGCCGCCGCAAACGATGTGCTTTCCTTCTTTTGAGAAGAAAAGAGACATCATTCTGTCGCAGTCGTCACGATTGGACGGCGGCCCGAAAAGAATGTTCATAGGCTCGCGTTTTCTTATCCGTATCACGCAAGCGGTTGCATCGTCGCCGGGTTTTTCGCCATATAGTTTGTTGCACTCGTCAACAAGTATGGTGGAAAGCGTCTTTGCCGTATACCCCACAAAACTAATGCTTTCCAAAAACGAGATAATGTCTTCCCTCTTCCAGCCGAAGTTGTAGGAAAGTCCGAGTCCCGCATGCGGACAACCGTCGCTCATAAGTACGAAAATGTCGTTTTCGCACAAGTCGAGGGTTGATTTGTAAATCTTCTTTCCGCCTATCACCATTTCGGTTTTGGGAAAATCATAGTTTTGTCCGTCGCGCAAAAGAATTACGCCCGGATTGTCGTATTGAATGATGTCCGCCTGACGATTTTCGACAAGGTGAAGAATTGTGAAAGTCGAATACGCAACGCCTCTTACCGAACAAATAGGCAAGGTAGCGGCGATTGTTTCGACGCAATCTTCGAGTGACAAACCTTCCGCCATCATTGTGGAAATGATTTTGCTTGTAAGGGTTGACAATATGCTCGCCTTAACTCCGCTGCCGAGTCCGTCCGCAAGCACGACAACCGTCGAATTTTCGCCCTGCTGAACGACGTCGACATGGTCGCCGCACAATTGCTCTCCGACGTGATTTATGCTTTTGTAGCCGATATCGGCGCAAAGGTCATTCATCTTTTATGGACTCCTTGAGTTTTGTGAGCGCGATTTTGGTTTCCGCGGCGGTCTCGCCGAGCAAGGACGCAATCTCCTGAACTATGCGCATTTGCTTGTCGACGACTTTGTCGGCGGTTTCTATGGTTTGCTTGGAGATATTCTCTTTCTTTTCTCTCTCTCTTTCCTCATCCGTAATGTCGCGCATGATGCCGATAAACAGATGATTGTCGGTGTCATAAACAACGGTAAGTTCAACATATCTTTTATATTCCGCAAGATAAACCCTGCGATTGTGTATGTTAAACCTCTTTTTCTGCACTTCATAAAAAACGGACGGATCCATTATGCGCACCACTTGTTCGCCAAGAACGTCGCTTGATGAACGAATGTTCATAATGTCCATAGCCGCTTCGTTTATCTGTTGTACTTCGAGCGAATCGTTGAGTACGATGATGCCGTTGGGCGTATTGTTGACGATTCTGTCCGAAAACCCTTCCGCTTTCTTTTGCAAATACGGCAAGCACATTGACGCTTCCGCTTTGCCTTGACAGATTGCAATCGCTTTTTCTCGGCAGGTGTTGTAACCGCAACTTCCGCAGTTGAGTTCGTCACGCTTGCTGAGTTTTCCCATTTGACGGAGTGCGGCATTGATTTCCGCCTCGCTCGGCATCTTGTTTTCACGCTCGATGAGCGAAAAATGTTTTCTCAATTCGTGGCTGTCGGGCTGCGCAACGACAAAGTCCTTGTCGCCAGCATACTCGGCAACCGAAAGATACTCTCGCACGGGTGAGGGATGATATTTTTCCATAACAGGACCGCCAACGCAGCTGCCCACGCAGGACGACATCTCTATAAAGGCGTGATGAATGTTGCCGTTTTCGATATCTTTGAGTGCGGAAATGCAGTTTTCCACGCCGTCGATTGCCATATAGTTGTAACCGGGAGCGTCCAGCTTCATGGTTTTCAGAATTCCTCCGGTCGTCGGGAAAAATCTTGCTCTGCTCTCCTCTTGCGAATCGGTTTCTTTTTCGAGAACAACGCCCTCCTGATTGAGCCATTGCGTCAGTTCCTCGAAAGTAAGAACTGCGTCCACGATTCCTTCATAGTGTTGCGCCTCGTCTTTTTTTGCAACGCACGGTCCGATAAACACGGTCTTTGCGCCCGGATGACGACGTTTCAGATCCGAGCAGTGCGCTTGCATGGGCGAAAGCACATCGGCAAGATACGGGAGTTCCTTTGGAAAATACTTTTGAATCAAAAGATTTATCGTATGACAGCAGGAGGAAATGACAATATCTCTCTTTTCTTCTCTCAACATTCTGTCGTACTCGTTTTTGACGACGGTTGCGCCGAGCGCGGTTTCCTCCACGTCCGCAAAACCGAGCTTTTTGAGAGCCTTGCGCATAGCGTTTATCCCAACGCCCTCATAGTTTGCAATGAAGGACGGGGCAAGCGACACATAGACGGGATAGGACTGCAAAAGCACTTTGACTTTTTCGGTCTCGTTGACGATTTCCTTTGCGTTTTGAGGGCACACCACAAAGCAGTGTCCGCACAAAATACACTCGTCGCCGATAATGTGCGCCTGATTGCCCGAAAAGCGTATGGCTTTTACGGGGCAATGGCGTATGCACTTATAGCAGTTTTTGCAGTTTGATTTTTTGAGAGTTAAACAATCCATATTTCCTCTTGTTTTCCGTCCTCGTTACGCCTCTACGAGGGGCAATACCTTGGTTTGGAAAAATTCCTTGAAGTTGTCTCTTGTGATGCCGGGATAAATGTCGTCGTTTACGGCAACGGTTACGCCCTCTCGGTTGCATTTGCCAAAACAAAAACTTCCCGAAAGTACGATTTGACCTTCGAGATGTCTTTGTTCGATCTCGCCACGGAGCATATCGACTATCTCCTGCGAGCCTTTGAGGTGGCAGGAACTGCCAACGCAAATTCTGATTATTATCATTTACTTTACCTTTGCAAGGATCTCCTTTTGGAAGAACTCATCGGTGGTTTCGGGTGTGAGCGAAAAGAATGCGTCGTCAACCGTAACACACACACCTTGCTGACACTTGCCCATACAGAACGTGCCGCCGAGTTCCACTTTCTCTTTTAGGTTGTTCTTTGCGATCAGATATTGAAGTTGCTCTACAACTTGTCGCGATCCTTTGATATGGCACGAGCTGCCAATACACACTGTGACTTTCATGTTTTTCCCTCTCCTTATTGAAACTCTGCAACGTCAATCCACGACATAAGGAATTCTCTTTCTTTTTCATGTCCTTTGACGGATTGCGACGCCGCCACGATAGGCATCCACTTCTGAACGTATCTCTTGTCCGTTCCGCTCTTCTTGCAGAAAAGTTCAAGATACTTCTCGGCGCCCTCGATGTCGCCTGCGAGCCAGAACAACATATATGTTCTTGCAACGTCCGCAGAGGCGTTGCCTTGCGTTGCGTGCGACCAGTCGATAAAATACGCCGTACCGTCGTCCTTTATGATGATGTTGGACGGGTTGAAGTCGCCGTGGCAAAGTTTGTTGTGCTTCGGCATGCCTTCGAGCCTTGTGTGCAATTCATATTTTATACTTTCGTCAAGATTAGTCAAGTCGATTTTTCTGTTCATCTTGTCGCGCAACTTTGTAAGCAAGGGGCATTTTTTGGATTGGACTTCAAGCTGCAAGTCGACAAATTTTTCGAGATACTCGTCTTTTTTGTCGGGATTTTCTTCCATAAGTCTTGCGAGCGTTTTCCCTTCCACAAACTCGGATACGATTGCCCATTTGCCGTCTATTTTGGTCACTTCGACGATTTTGGGGACATTGAGTCCGGTTTCTTCCACTCTTGCTTGGTTGAGAGCTTCGTTGAGAACGTCCACTTTTGAAAAATCGTCGTCAAAAACTTTGACGCAGTATTCTCCGCTACGGTAAACGGTTTTGTTTGTTCTCACGGCAATGATTCTGTCAAGATTCATATTTTCCTCCTATTAAACCTCGGTGTGTTTGCCATAATAGGCGTTGAGATACATTTGCTTGATTTCGCTCATAAGCGGATATCTGGGGTTTGCGCCCGTGCATTGATCGTCAAACGCTTGTTCAACCATATCGTCAAGACGGTCGAGGAAATCTTTTTCGTCGGGAACGTAATCCTTGATTGCGGGTTTGATTCCGACTCTTGCTTTGAGTTCGTCGATAGCTTTGATGAGGTTGTTGAGTTTTTCTTTGTTGTTTTTACCCTTGATTCCGAGATAGTCGGCGACTTCGGCATATCTTTCGAGTGTGTGCGGATATGCGTATTGGGGGAACGTACCCATTTTTACGGGTGTTTCGCTTGCGTTGAAGCGGAGTACTTCGTCAATCATGAGTGCGTTCGCAACACCGTGGGGAAGATGATGGAATGCGCCGAGTTTGTGTGCCATTGAGTGGCATACGCCGAGGAATGCGTTTGCAAACGCCATACCTGCCATAGTTGCCGCATTTGCCATCTTCTCTCTTGCGACGGGGTCGTTCGGGCCGTTGTCGTAAGCTCTGGGCAAGAACTCGAAAATCATCTTCAACGAGCGGAGCGCGAGCGAATCGGTATAGTCGGTTGCAAGCATTGCCGCATATGCTTCGAGCGCGTGCGTCACGGCGTCGATACCGCTGGCTGCGGTGAGTCCCTTGGGTGCGCTCATATGGAAGTCTGCGTCGATGATTGCCATATTCGGCAAGAGTTCATAGTCCGCAAGCGGATATTTTACGCCCGTTTTCTCGTCGGTGATAACCGCAAACGGAGTGACTTCGGAACCTGTGCCCGCAGAGGTCGGAATTGCGATGAAGTATGCCTTTTCTCCCATCTTGGGGAACGTGTACACTCTCTTTCTGATGTCCATAAAGCGCATTGCCATGTCCATGAAATCGACTTCGGGATGCTCGTACATAACCCACATAATCTTGCCTGCGTCCATTGCGGAGCCGCCGCCGAGCGCGATGATGCAGTCGGGCTTGAACGCCGCCATCTGTGCCGCACCCTCTTTTGCGCATGCGAGCGTCGGATCGGGAGCAACGTCAAAGAACGTGGTGTGTTGAATGCCCATTTCGTCGAGCTTGTCGGTGATGGGCTTGGTGTAGCCGTTGTTGTACAAGAAACTATCCGTTACGATAAACGCCTTCTTCTTGCCCATGACGTGTTTGAGTTCGTCAAGAGCGACGGGCAGGCAACCCTTCTTCATATAGACCTTTTGAGGCACTCTGAACCAAAGCATATTTTCTCTCCTTTGCGCAACCGTTTTGATGTTGATAAGGTGTTTGACTCCGACGTTTTCGGACACGGAGTTTCCGCCCCAGCTTCCGCAACCGAGCGTGAGAGACGGGCGGAGTTTGAAGTTGTACAAGTCGCCGATACCGCCCTGCGAAGAGGGAGTGTTGACCAAGATACGGCAAGTCTTCATTCTTGAGGCAAACTCGTCGAGTTTTGCTCTTTGAGTCACTGCGTCGAGATAAATGGAGGACGTATGTCCGTATCCGCCGTCTGCGACAAGACGTTCTGCTTTGTCAAATGCGTCGCTGATATCTTTTGCCCTGTACATTGCAAGTACGGGAGAGAGTTTTTCGTGTGCGAATTCTTCGCTTAAATCCACGCTTTCCACTTCACCGATAAGGATTTTTGTGGATTCGGGAACATCAAAGCCCGCAAGTTTTGCGATAGTAACCGACTTTTGTCCGACGATTTTTGCATTGAGCGCACCGTTGATGAGAATGGTTTTTCTTACCTTTTCCGTTTGCTCTTCGTCGAGGAAGTAGCAACCTCTGTCCTTAAACTCCTTCTTTGCCTGCTCGTATACCTTGTCAAGCACGATAACGGATTGTTCGCTTGCGCAAATCATGCCGTTGTCAAACGTCTTGGAATGAATGATGGAGTTGACAGCAAGCGTAACGTCGGCGGTATCGTCGATGATTGCGGGAGTGTTGCCTGCGCCGACGCCGATTGCCGGCTTGCCGCTGGAATATGCCGCTTTGACCATACCCGGACCGCCGGTTGCCAAAATGACGTCTGCCTCTTTCATGATGAGGTTGGTCATTTCGAGGCTGGGGCAATCTATCCAATCGATGATGCCTTCGGGTGCGCCCGCTTCAACCGCCGCGTCAAGCACGACTTTTGCCGCCGCTATCGTGGATTTTTTCGCTCTGGGGTGAGGGCTGATGATGATGCCGTT
Organism: uncultured Clostridia bacterium; assembly: GCA_934233745.1. GTDB lineage: Bacteria > Bacillota > Clostridia > Christensenellales > CAG-917 > CAG-475. The sequence goes on along the minus strand of CAKQGN010000002.1, from coordinate 175,202 downwards.
TCTCGTTTTGAGCGAAATGAGCGTCTTGAATATTGCGGTGGACGTGGGGTTTGTGGTGGGGATAACCGCCGCAACAAGTCCGATAGGCTCGGCAATTTTTATCGTGCCGTATGCCTTGTCCTCTTCGATAATTCCGCAGGTTTTGGTGTCCTTGTACGCGTTGTAGATATACTCGGACGCATAGTGGTTTTTGATGACTTTGTCCTCAACGATGCCCATGCCGGTTTCTTCAACCGCGAGTTTTGCAAGAGGTATTCTCATCTTGTTTGCCGCGACTGCCGCCGCAAAAAAGATTTTGTCCACTTGCTCTTGCGTGTAGGTTGCAAATTCCTTTTGAGCCTTACGGACATGCGCAATGGCCTCTTCGAGTCTTTCTACGCTGTCGATAACGTTTCTTGCTTCCATGCTTGCTTCTCCTATAACGATTTTACAAATTTTTTAAGTTATCTTTCGTATGTAAAACTATTTCGATAACTATTTATCGATATAATTATATCTAAACAAGCACAGACTGTCAAGCATATTTTCGTTATATATCAATATTTTTTTATCAATAAAATCGACACTTCGCCGTTTGTGTATCGTTTATTGTTTCGGGCAAGAAAAACCGCTTAATTCAACTTCCATTTTCTGTCTGTTCCGCGTGCGATATGACCTTTTCCGCTCTCGAATTTGGGGTTGGCTTCAAGAGCCGCGGCAACTTGGTCGTAGTCGATATAATATTCTGTTGCGTAATTCGCAAGAACGTCTTTTGCATAAGTCGGCGTAATCGTAAATTCGCCCTCTTTCGAAATCGTAACGCAAGTGCCTCCTCTTTGGTCGCCGTAATCGTCCACTCTTTCAAAGCTCACGCCTGCCCAGTTTGCGTAATCCGTCGGGCCGTTGCCGTGCTCGTCGTGCGTCGTGCGGTAGTTGTGCGAATAGCCCGAGTGTTGTCCGAAAGTCAGGCGCACGCCCTCGTAGTTGACGGAAAAATCGTTGTCGTGGTGGTGGCACATAAATATTGCCGTTGTGCTGCCGAGTGCCTTTACGGCAGGGAAAATCCTGTCTTCTTGAGGCAAATCTCCGTACTTTTTGGAGTAATTGCCTTCAAAGTAATGACCGTAAAAATAATCTTCTGTCGGACTTCCGCCGTTCCATGCCTTTTCCCACGCTTCCTTGAATTCGGGGATGCCGACATGGTTGAAAATCATGCTTTTTACGACTTTTTCGCCCCTGTTCGCACCGAGCGTTTTGTCGGAAATCGCATTTATGGTGTTGCGATACCATTCGACTTGGTTTGCGGTCGGAGTATAGTTGTACACCTTTTGTTCGTTGAAGGTGCAATCGAAAACGCAAAGCGTATAAATAAGTTCGCCTGCGCGCGTGCGAACGTTTACAAAATGATTCCCGTCGCCGTCTTTGCATGTCGTGTCCGAATTCATCAGACAATGCGGATATTTTTCGTCAAGATACGCAATAAGTTTTGCTTTTGAACTCTGCCTGTTCGCAGTGTCGACATCGGCAGAATAGACAGTCCATTTCAAATCGCAATCGTGATTGCCGAAAGCAAACGTCCACGGCGTTTTCAGCTCCTCGAAAATCTCGGCGTACCTGTCAAAATACGGCGTAGACGATTTGAACGGCATATCGTTCATAACAAGATCGCCGTTTATAACGACAAAATCGGGATCGACGGTTTTGACAAAATCCTTGACAAACGCATATGTTTTGTCGTTGCCGGGGCTTCCGACGACTTTGTATTTTTCATAAACGTCGACCTGCGGATCTGAAATCACCATAATCTTTATATCTCTGTCGTCGGGGGCATACACCGTGGCATATCCGTCCTCGCTTTGACTTGCTTTGACAAACGTAACGGCGATATCGTTGCTCTTGTCGCCGCAAGCAACCATAATCGCACTTGCCGTCATCACAACGACAAGCACCAAAAGCACTATCGAAATCCTTTTTAGTCTTCTCATATTTTCCCTTTATATCGATGCGGATTTTCCGTTTTCGATAATTATTTTCCGATTTTACCGGACACGGTGCCTACTTTAAGCAAGAAGGACAACACGTGTCTTGCGGTGCGTTGCAGTTCGGAGCGTTTTAGCCCTCCGTTGTTCAGAGATTTGAGGGTTGAGCCGTCATACTTGCCACGCACTCTGGAGCCGCCCGGCATAAGCACGTCAACGCCGGCACGCACTCTGTACGCATTGTCGTCGACGCCTTTGAACAACGGATTTTTGGCTTTTTTCGTCCACCAGTCCGTCATCACCATATTTTCAAAGCCCCACTCTCCTCTCAGAATCGTGGTCACGAGGTCGTAGTTGTGATAGCAATACACACCGTTGACTTTGTTGTAGGACGTCATCACGGCAAGCGGATTTGCCTCTTTTACGGCAATTTCAAATCCTTTGAGATAGATTTCACGCAAAGCGCGCTCGCTCAGACGACTGTCGTTGACAAAGCGGAATCTTTCCTGATTGTTGCAAGCAAAATGCTTGACGCAACTCGCAACGCCCTCCGACTGTATACCTTTAACCGCTGCGGCAGCCGTTTTGCCCGTGAGATAAGGATCTTCCGAATAATACTCGAAGTTGCGTCCGCAAAGCACGTTTCTGTGTATATTCATACCGGGAGCCAAAAGCACGTCCGAACCTTTTTCGACCATCTCGGAACTTACGCAAGAATATAGCTCTTTTGTAAGCGTTTCGTTCCACGATGACGCTATGCATGTTCCGCAAGGAAGCAAACTCGCCTTTTGGCAAAGGCGTATACCGCTCGGCCCGTCCGTCGTCGTTGCCGACGGAACACCCTTTGCTCTCAAACTTTCGCTTACACCGCCAAGCGCACCGGCGTTGCCTGTTGCACCGAGAGGACTGTTCATGCGCAAATCGCCGTGGCAAAGAGCTTCCAGCTCCTCATCCGAGAGTGTCGATATAAACTCGTCAAGCGTCGCAACACCGTCTTTAACATCACAAAACGATACGTTAAACCCCTTGTTTTGCGGAATTTCTTTTGGAATGCCTCTTTCTATACGCTCTTTCAGATAGCCGCTTTTGGCATGAACGACACGATATTTCCAACCATAATTTTCCAGCGTGTATTCGAGGTTGTTCATAAAACGCTCGATCTCGTCGTCGCTCAGACTATCCATTTTTTGTTTGAACTCGTCAAACGTTTCCTTGCCCGAAAATCGAGATAAATCCGCGCAGAGCGAATTTGCCGAATCGTATTGAGCCAATACCGACAAATCTTTTTGCGGCGAACATGCGGTGTTGCAGACGCTTGTAACTTTTTTGTCGAATCCGACAAAACCGACGCTCTCGGCGTCCCTGACGTTTTCGCCGACGAAAAACTCATAATCGCCGTATTCCAGCAGCCAGCACGCATTGTATCCCGTTGCTCCTTCTTCGTCATAGCTTGAAAGAGCGTACTCTCCTATATCGAACGACAACTCCTGCTCCGCACCGCTTTCAAGCTCATCGGTTTTTGCAAACGCGACAAGTTCTCTTGCAGGTTTCGGCAACATTCCGTCCGCTTTTTTGACGTAGACTTGCACAACGGTTTTCCCTTTGCGCTCTCCCGTGTTTTTGACTTTTGCGCGCACCCTTACGCCGCTCGGAGTTTTCTCAACGCCTCCCTCGATTTCAAAAGTCGTGTACGAAAGCCCGTAGCCGAAAGGATACAAAACTTCTTCCTTGGCAAACGTCTCGAAATAGCGATAACCGACAAAAACGTCTTCTTCATAGATGTTGAATTTTTTGTAGCCGAATTGATTGGAGGACGGATATGCGTCGTATGCGATTGCGATTGTATCCGTAAGCCTCCCTGACGGATTGACTTTGCCCGACAATACGTTGCAAAGCGCGCGCCCGCTTTCCATACCGCCTTGCCATGCCAGTACGATTGCGGAGATATTGTCGCCAAAATCGCTTATTTGCTCCAAATCTATGACATTGCCCGTGTCGAGAACAAGCACCACTTTTCTAAATACGGCGCAAACCTTGTCAATCATATCCAGCTCGTCGTTTGCAAGATAAAAACTGCCTTTCTTTAGTTTCTGCTCTCTGTCCTCGCCTGCGGAACGTCCGATGACGACAATCGCCGCGTTTGAGCTTTCTCTTGCTTTTTTGACAAAGTCAGAACTTAGCGGCATCTCTTTGAAACGGTACGGCCAATGCCCCCAAAATCCTTCGTCGGGAACATTCTTTGCGCACCAGTTTTCATAGACCGCCATGACTTCACGATTGATTTTTATATCTTTTTGATTTTTTAGAGCGTTTGCAAACGTAATTTTGTAGGGTGCTTTCACATCGCCGCCGGATCCGTAACCCACGCAAAACCAGTCGATTTGCGTACGACCGAAAACGGCAACCTCGTCATCTGCTCCGAGGGGTAGCGCACCGTCGTTTTTCAACAGTACGATGCCCTCCTCCGCCATGGCGCACGCCGTTTCGCGCATACGCTTTGACGTCACGCCCATTTTGTTTGAGTCGTCACTGCCCGTCTTTTGCGCCGTGGGCGAAAACAAATTGACAATCTTTGAAATCAAGCTCATGAAAAACCTCGATTGTTTTCTACAAAAATATTTTACAATTTATTATATAAAATGTCCATACCCAAAAACAACTTATACACTCGAAAAAACCGCAAAGCCGCAGGCATATGGCAAATTTGCGCCGGTATCGAAAAATTTTTGCGGTATACAAAGTCGCACCGCAAATAACCTCCTTTCGTTTAAGTCATTACCCCTCGCAGAACCGACGAATGCCGATAAAAACGCAAAAGCACCCGTAACGCGACAAACCCGATGTAAAAAACACACACGATTTGTCGCTTTGCGGGTGCATACAACACATGTTGAGCTTTGAAAAGATTTAATCCAACGGTGCGCCGCAAGAAGAACACTTATCCGCATCGGACACGTTCTTCGTGCCGCAATACTTGCACTTGACATACGTGACTTTTGCATTGTCGGTGAAAGCAACCCCGGGTTTTTTGTCGGATATTATCCTTTGAAGGAGTTGCTCAACGGACGCGGGATTTTCAAGGTCTTCGAGGACAGTTGCTTTGCCTGTTGACGTGATGTAAATGTCGCCGACTTTTGCCGCTTTGTCGATAAGACCGTAGCGCAGATTGACCGCAACGACGTCTTTGTAGTCTATGCTTTTGAAATCGACGGCAACGATGCCTTTGCGCACGATGATGCGCTTGTTTGTAAAGGCGTATTCGATGTTTTTGTGACGCTTGCTTGCGGTTGCGCATCTATAAATCCATATCCAAACCGGCATAAGATGAAACACAAAAAATATACACAAAAAAACTATCGCCGGGACAGGAAGCATATCGGCGGTTTTTGTAAGCATAACGATAAAAAACGTATCGAACACGAGCCACAAAAAAGCAACGGGAAGCATCTTCAACACATTGTTTACAATAAACGCTTTTCTTTGAGGTTTGCCGCTCCACTCGATTTGTTCTCCCTCTACAAGCGAACTTTGAATGGTTTTCGGCTCATCTTGATTGTTTCCGTTTTGAAAATAGTTTTCGTTGTATTTCATATAGTTCTCCTTCTTAACAGTATATCAAATTCTTTTTCTTTTTTCAACATCATATCGGTCAAAAAAACATCGCCCTTCGCTTGAGATATTAAAAGCCAATTTTTGAACAAAACTGGATTTTATCACTGCGTTTTGACATTATAAAACCGACATATTGCAATTTATCGCTTTTTCTTGTCCGCTCACAAACAACTCGGAAACTCATTTTGATTTGCAACTTCTATCGTCGGTTTGTGACTTTTTGGCAATATTCGGGAGTGCTTTTTATTTTTTTGCACACGCATAACGTATAAGACGTTTTGTCAAAAATGCGAGGACTATAAAAAATATCGTACGTTTGTGTAAAAAAATCGGGCGAGCTTATTGCATAAGCGCAACTATTGTGTTACAATTTGAATATCATACTAAGGGAGAAATAGAATGAGCAATTTACCCGATTACATCAGTTCGACGCGTTTGCCCGCCCCCACGCCCGATTCTATCGTGGAAAACGGCAAGGTGCATTTCGGCACTTTCGACGCGCCTTTCAAAAATCTGAATCTTCTTGACGCAGTGAAACCGTGCGGAAGCAAAATGCCCGATTTTATGAAACCGTCAAGGCTTGTCGAATGGGAAGCGTTTGAAGTCCATATGGACGAGGGCGCGCTCATCAGCGCGGTTTACAACACCGGTCCGATGGGCTTTTCCATCTTTGTCTGGTACGACAAAAAAGAAAACAAAATCTACAGCTGGCGCAACCTCGTGCCAAAGAAAAAAGCGCACGTGGCAACGCAACTTGTGGACGACCATTGCTATTGCAAAACAAAAAACAGCGAGTATAAAATCGAAAACGACTTTCTAAACGGTAAAGCCCACGCAAAAGGATTTACAAAAGGCAAAAGCGGCGAATTTACAATCGATATTCATTTTGAGCGTATCTCCCCTCTTGCCAACGGCGTTATGCCTCTTGCAAGAAACAAAGACGGCTCGTTCAGAAACGCATTGTACAGCGAAAAGGATTTCTTCAAAGCGTCGGGCACGATAACTCTCAACGGCAAAGTTTTCACAACCAACGAACGCTCTGTCGGCATTATCGACGATCACAAAGGATTCTATCCGTTCAACGCACACTACGATTGGCTCACCACAATGGGACAAATCGACGACAACGGTCAAAAGAGATACTTTGCGTTCAACCTCACTCGCAATCAATCCGTCGATCAGCACCAATACAACGAGAACGTAATTTGGGTTGACGATGAATCATTCCCCATGCCCCCTGTCGTGTTCACTCACGAAAAAGGCAAGAAAAAAGCAAACGTATGGTATATCAAAGACGAAGCGGGCAAAGGCATAGTCGACATCAAATTTGAAATCAACCGAGTGTTTTATATGCCCATTCCTCTTATGTGCTACTATGCTCTTCCCTATGGCACAATCAGTGGATATGTCACCGACACAAACGGCAAAAAATATGTCGTCGACGGCATGATCGGTATCGGAGAAGATAAGACTACACACATGTAAAAAACAAGGCAATTTGACGGAAGACGCGCAATTTTGTGCGTCTTCCTTTTGTTTGCCTTGTTTTTTACATCCCTACCGCGCAGAAAATCTTTGCTATCAGTTCGAGCAGGGACAAAAACTCCTGCCACAGTTTCGCAAGATTGTCTGCTTGGTGAAATGCGCCGTTGGCGCAAGCGGATAAACGAACACTTATTCAGGGCGTTCTTATACACGGTATGTGCTTATTCGTAGTGCGAGCCGCAACGGTAAGGTAAATGATATGCACGCAACGCGTGCATGATATTGTTGCCTATGGCAACAGTGATATTTGCGCTTTGCGCAAGTGATATTGCAACTTTGTTGCAGTTGCGGGCGGGACGCCCACACCCGAACGAAAACTTATTCGAAACGTACTTATAAACGGTATGTGCTTATTCGCAGACGGAACACGAGCCGCAACGGCGGCGAGAATATGAGCGCCGAGCTTGACGAAAAGCACGAGAATGCGTGGCATTCTATTGCGCAGCCGCCACGCAGGCGAAGTGGCATAATGAGAGAATTGTCCCTATCTATGCGAGTGCCGATTGTCTCCCCCACGAACGACGGGTAATCTTGTAGAGAATTGCCCCTATCTGAGTGGTGGGAGAAATACCGGCGTGTCCGGAAAGAGGGGGCACATCTAATTTAGAGTACACGCTGCCCCGCTCTTGTAGAGGACGAACAAAACACGTGAGGAAAGGGGGAGTTGTATTTAGAGTTTATTTTTCCCAATCTATCATTAACAAAATCAGGCAAATTGTTTGAGTAGTGTCATCACATGCGGTCCAAGCAAATCCCAGTCTATGCCGACCATGCCGTGATTTTCTCCCTCTAATTCCACAAGACGATTGCCGAGCGACGCGAGATATTCCGCCGTTGCGGTGTTGCCGCCGATTGAACTGTAATACGGCACGGTTCCGTCGCCCCACTTGCTTTGCGCACCGCCTGCGGTGACAAGTTTGTAATTGTAATTCACACAGCCGTAATCGTCATATACGATGTTGCCGTCGTCATCCTTGATTGTGGTGAGTTCGAGATTGGTTATGGTTGCTCTGCCGCCCGTGCCGAGGAAATAATATGAATTTGCTATGCTTTCGCTGGCAATTTTTCCGTTTATAAACATGTTGTCAAAATAGTCGTCGAGATTGGCTGCAAAATCTTTGATTCGATATCCTTCTTCGTCGGAAGGTTGTCCTTTTTCGGCTCTGACTCTTGAATAATCTGCGCCGTCATCCGAATCTTTTATCTCTTGTTTCGTGCGCGGAACAAGATATTTTGCCCAACGCATGGATTTGTAGAGATTGTAAAGTTCATCTTTTGTTTCGATTGCCTTGCCGTCAACCGTTATTGCCGGGTTGTTCGCGTCGTATTGGTCGGAACTTATGAGTTGCCATGACGGAACAAGGGACATAAGCCCGATATTGTTGCGGAAAAAATCGCCGAGTTTGCCGTTGACAATGCTGTCTACAATCGCATAAACATCAACGGGTAAGCCGCTCAAATCCATTCCGCCGAGGAAGTTGTCAACGTATACGTCGGGACACGTCATGGCCGCAAGCGCATCGAACGAACCGAGAGTTGCAGGTGCAAACCCCATGTACAATTTGACTTTGTTGCGGTTTGCTTCGCTTCTTGCAAGATAGTTGTTGACAACGGGTGCGCCCATGCTGTGCGACATGAAGATTACCTCTTTATAACCGTTGTTTTCGATAAAATTTTCAAGATCCGCCGCGCTTTTTGCGGGTGACATACGCCAGTCCTGGTTGTAAACCGTTACGTCATAGCGATCACCGTACTCGGCTGAAATATGGTCGACAAAATTTTTGTAAATTCCGAAAGCACCGTAACTTACGTCCATCACGTTGCCGTTTGAGTCTTTCGGCAAACCGTTTGCAGGAGCGATATTTGGATTGTAAGAATTGCCCTCGTTGTCCAAAGTGAGATTCCAAAGAAGAGATCCTTCCTTGTAACTTACGGTACTTCCGACCAGTTTTAATATATCCGAAAATTCGTCTTTGAAATGCGAAACGATTTCTTTCATTTCCATCTCGCCTTTCATAACTTTTACGGCGTCGATCTCGGTTTTGAAAGGCTCCCACACCGCTTCATTCGTTTCTTGGTCATAAAGCCCTCCTCCGAAAAGCGCAGTGACATAGATGATTGCTTTGTCATTCTTCTTATTTTTGTCGCCGCACGCCGCAAGCGAAAAACACGATGCAAAAACAACGCACGCCAAAACACATGCAACGATAATCTTTTTCACCCTCATATTTTCCCTCTTCAAAAAAACGGGCTTTATCATCTGCATCCGCATATATAAAACCCGTTTTGTGTTGTTTTTGTTATTTTGTAACAAGATATAACCGCAGCACTTCGTTTGTCTTTTCAACTTCTTTTTGACAAAGTTTCTTTGCGTTTAGTGCCTTTTTAAGTCCTGTCCAGACCGCTTTTATCATCAGCGAATCTCGCGTGTCGAGCGCCGCGGCAAACCCCTCCAACATTATCATAAACTCCGCTCTTTCCTCTTCTTCCATTGCCGCTTCTTGCAGGTTGTTGTACATTGCGACAATGAGATACTCGGTTTGCTGATGCAATCCGCTGGATGCAAATTCCACCGTGCGTTCAACCGCCTGAGGCTCTTCTTCCATGCCGTCTACGACAAGAGAAACAAGCGCGAGTTTGAACGGCTCAACGACTCGAGAACAAAATTGTTCAAAACTTGCCTGCTTTGTTTCTTCGGGAAAATACTTTGCCGAAAATCCCACAATGTCCATGCCGTCCGCGTCGAATTCGACAAGCATATTCGATACGAGCGCAACCAATATTCTTGGATTTTTCGGAAGTCTGAAAACGTCGCTGTCACCAAGTTTGGCACATGCTTTTTTCTTTTCCGCATCATAATCGAAGCCCTGATTGCACTTTGAAAGCACCGAGCGGAACTCGGGATAATACGCCAAACACTTCAAAATCGGTTTGAGTTTTCTGTCAACGAAAATCAAGTTGGAGTTGGTCAAGTCCTCCACCGCGCACACAAGTGCGTGTACACCTTCGCCATTGTAGTTCATATTTTCACCTTAATATAATATAGAGTTTTTCGTCGTGAACTCTAAATTAGATGTGCCCCCTCTTTCCGGACACGCCGGTATTTCTCCCACCACTCAGTTAGGGACAATTCTTTACATAATTATCCGTCGTTCGCGGGGGAGACAGTCGGCACTCGCATAGATAGGGACAATTCTCTCGTTATGCCACCGTCCTTTGTGCGCCAGCTACGCAACAACACGGCGCAGTCGGACGGTACAACCGTCAAGCTCGGCGCTCAAATTCTCGCCGCCTTGCAGCTCGTGTTCCGTCTTTGAAGTTGCACATACCGTTTATAAGTACGCCCTGAATATGTGTTCGTTCGGGTGTGGGTGTCCCACCCGTGTCATTCCGAGGGAACAATGTGACCGTGGGAATCTAGCCGTCAGGCGCATTTCGCTCCGCTTGATTGCCACGTCGCAACTCTCGTTGCTCCTCGCAATGACAAAAGGAAGATTTGGAATACTCCATTGCGCCAAAGGCGCACTTCACCAAGCAGACAATCTTGCGAAATTGTGGTTTGAGTTTTTGTCCGTCTTATTTTGATAGCAAAGATTTTCTGCGCGATAGTAGGCGCGAGGGCTAATGCGGTTTGTGGCAATCGTCAAATAGTTTTTTGTTTCTATTGATGTAATTTCCACGTCGCTTCACTCCTCGAAATGACGTTTAGGACGATTGCCTTGACCGCAATGACGACCGAGCGACTTTTTACCATTTGTTGTGAACTTTTTCGGCAAACCCCAGCTCATTATCCAATTCAATCACAGTGCCGTCATCAAGCACGCACTTGCCTGAAATGTAACCGAAAACCTGATGGGGAATCATGCACATGACTTTGAGGTCGAACGGCTCGTAACGGTCGATGAGAGGATGGAAGGTGCAATCCAGTCGTCCGTCATCGGACACAAACTTCCAGTCCTCCATATAGCGAGGCTCACCCTCTTTGTCGCCGGGAATGATAAACTCTGTGCGTCCGATTTTGTGGGACTTGCCATTGTAAAAGAGCATATCTTCGCTTGCGGCAGTGGTGTCTCCAAAGCCGTATCCTATGTTCCAGCCGAATGTAGAACCGTCTTTGAGGCGGGTTTGCAAACTTCCCCAATACCATGTATTGTCGTATGTCCACACTCCGCGTCCCCAGTCGAGTGTCGCAAGGCTGTCCGCACCGTCGAATTTGCATTCCTTATCGCCGAGGAAGAAACTTCCTTGCGCTCTCATGCAGTTGATTTTTTGATTGAAATAGAAATGTCCTTTTTTGTTGAACGGCGTTGCGATGACCATGCTCTCTTCGGGCACGTCGGAAATGACGATATCCCACTTGACGTCCGTGCCGAATTTGTCGGCGTTCGGATAAATGCCGGTGAGGTGACGTTTTTCGCCGTCGTTTTCGAATTTCATTTCGACTTTGCCGATTTTGAAAGAACAATCGCCCTTTTCGCTTGTGCGGGGCATGTTGAATTTGCCCATCGGGAAAAGGCATATTGCGGAATTTGTGAACTGCGCGGGCGTGACAAAATCCATGACCGTGAGGCTCAATGCGCCGACAAAGCCCATATCGCTGATGGTAAGGCAAAGCGCATACTCTTTGTTGGCGATATAATAGTAGTCCCACTCTTTGATGCGCGTCTTTTTTGCGGTGATGTTCTCGCGATTGTAATTATAAAGCATCTTTTTGGCAAAGCCGGGTTCTAAAACATTGCCTTCTTGATTCAATAGTTCGGTAGGTTTTGTGATTTCGTGTTGCATAATTTACTCCCGTAAACATTATTATATAAATATTTTAACATATAAAGAGCGCAAATACAATATGCAAAACGCACGATTAAGACAAAAAATCAGTCGATTTCCCTGACGTAAGGCTCGGAATGCATCTTTTTGGAAACGGTGAGTTGCGGATTGTATCTTCTGAGCACCGCATAAGTCACAAGCGAACCGACAACGCACCAGCTGCAATCCGTCGGCAGAAACACCGCGCACCCTGCCATCCACGCTTTCGACATAGACATTGCCGTACCGACGTAAAAATTGAGCATAAGGTACATATACATAACGCCGACAGTGTACACAATCGCAAGCGCACAAAACGCACCGGCCAAAAGCCTGAAAACGTTGAGCTTCGCGTCGTTTTTCAAGCCCCTTGCAATAAAACCGCCGACGGGTGCGGCAATCAAAAATCCGAGAATGTAACCGAATGTCGGTTGCAGAACGTACGCAAATCCGCCGCCTGCCGAAAAAACCGGGATGCCTATGAGCCCCATCACAATGTATATCGCGACACAAATGAACGAGTCAAGACCGCCGAGCATCAAAGAAGCGAACATACAAAACGCAAACTGCATGGAAACAGGCACGATTCCTATCGGAAATTTTACAAATGCTCCGACTATTATAAGCGCGACAAAAATGGCGATACGAACAATGCGCAATGTCCTTGACACCGCTTTATTTGACGATTTTGTGATTGTATTTTGAGTTTTTACCATTTTATTGACACCTCTCCGCCGTCCAAACTTTCTTTTCTTTTGTCCTCATACTCGACCACAAGTCGGCATTTGTCGTCTATATCGCAAACTTTTGCCGTTTCGTCCTTTTTTTCAACCCTGCACACCCGAACGGTTTTGCCTATAAGCATAGAAAGCTCCTTGTACTCTTTTGCGATTTGTCGTTTGTCGAAATGTTCGAGCAAATTCCATATGTTGTCGAGCGTTGTTGCGATGATTTTGTTTGAAACGTCCTCGATTTCTTCGCCGACCACACCGACTATATCCTTGATTTCATCGTCGTATCCGCATTTGGGTTCAAAGAGATTGATGCCGATGCCCATGACAATTCTGTCGATATTTGCCGAATTCCTGCTTGCAACCGCCTCGCAAAGAATGCCGACGCATTTTTTTGTGCCGACGTAAATGTCGTTCACCCATTTTATTTCGGCGTCTTTGTTGCAAACTTTGCGTATTGCGTTTGCCGTGGCAACTGCGCAAAGAGGAGTTATGTATTCGATTTGCTCGGTTTTGGGAGTGATCACCGCGCTGAAATATGCGCCGCAATCTTTGGGTGAACAGAACTTGCGATCGAACCTGCCCATTCCGCCCGTCTGCTCCCTGGCAACAATGACAAAATTCGACCGTTTCGACGCGAAAATCGCCTCTTTTGCGGTGAGATTCGATGATTTCAGCGTGCGAAAAACCTCGACGTCGAACGGCGAGGTCAGATATTTTGCGATTCTCTTTTTGGTTACAACGCTTTTCATCGGACAAATTGTAACACATTTCCGATTCTTATTTGTCGATTTTTACGGAAAAATATTTCTTAAAAAGCAAAAACGAACACCATCGAGCAAATTATGCCCACAAGCATGCTGACGGCAGGCACTCTGCCCTCCTCCATAAGAATGGACTGCGGCAAAATCTCACAGAACGTGACATAAAGCATTGCGCCTCCCGCAAGTCCCATGCAAACTCCGCTTGCAAGTTTGCTTATTCCGCCCACGGCAAGTCCTATCACCGCGCCAAGCACCGTTGCCGCCCCTGCAAGTGCGGTGAGCAAAATGGTTTTCCACCCCTTGACGCCGCCGCTTGCCAACGGTGCGGATATCGCCATGCCCTCGGGAATATTGTGTACTGCGATAATGATTGCGATAAGGATGCCTGTTTGCGTATTGCCCGCGCCGGTTGCGCCTATTGCCATACCCTCGGGCAGATTGTGAAGGGCGATTGCAATCAACATGATTACGCCTGCTTTGAGCAGGGATTTTTTGTCGACTTCCTGCGTTTTTACAACGCTCGCGTTGCTTGCGTCCGCCATAAGAGCGTCGTTTGCCTCTATAACCTTGGTTTCGTGGTGAAGCTCCTCGATGCTTCTGTGCGTGTCCCGCATATTTTCTATTATATCCAGAAGTTTGTTCAGTCCGAATATGACAAGCATACCGACCACCAACCCCGCAACCGCAATCAGTATTCCCGATTGTTCGATTGAATTTTCGATTTTGGAATATTCGATTGCTTCCGGAAGCATCTCAAACGTGACGACGCCAACCATAACGCCACCTGCAAAACTTAGCACTCTGCCCATAATTTTGTTGCCCTTGTTTTTGAGCAACACTCCTATAACGCCGCCAAGCCCGGTGCCGACAACACCCGCGACAAGCGACAAAACCAAAATAAGCGTATTCATAGTATTCTCTCTCGCCGTCTAATATACACTATATAAAAAGCATACGACAACTATAACGACAAAATTTATGAAATTTTGTTTCGTTTTGTTATGCCGACGCATACTATAAACATGAATACGCTTTGCAAAAAATGCGAAATACTGCCGTTTTTAACGATTTTTTTCGCACTGATAATCATTATCGCAACAGGAGGATTGCCCATGTCGCAAACAGTTTTCGCCATTGACGAAGAAACCGAGGCATACCGCCTTATTTCGCACTTTTCGACCTATTACGGCGACAGCAAACAAAACAGGAAAGACAACATCGCGCTTGCCGCTCGCAAAATAGACGGGGTTGTCCTTTATCCCGAAGACGAATTTTCCTTCAACGATATGGTCGGACGGCGCACCGTCGAAAACGGATTCAAAACCGCATACGTCATTCAGGACGGGGACTTTGTGGAGGGCGTGGGCGGCGGAGTATGCCAGGTGTCAAGCACACTTTACAACTGTGCGCTGCTTGCAAATCTCGCAATAACAAACGTGCGGGCGCATTCTTTGCCCGTAAGTTATGTTGCACCCTCGTTTGACGCAATGGTGTCAAGCCAAAGCGACTTGTGTTTTGTAAACACACTCTCTTCTCCCATAACCGTTCGCATGAGCGCAAACGGAAAATACTTGCGCGCCGAAATCTACGGCATTGACAAATTTGAAATAAAACGCAGGTCTATGACAATCGGCTCTATCCCTTTTGATGTGGAATACCGCGAGGACGCCACAATCGAACTCGGCAAAGAAATCATCGACACCTATGGCAAGGAAGGTCTAAAATCGCAAGGGTATCTCGATTACTACGAAAACGGCAAACTTGCAAAATCCGTCCTTATACGCACGGACTGTTATTCACCTCAAAAACGCATCGTTTTGAAAGGCACAAAAACATCATCGTTGACAGACGCACCGAAATAGCGGTATAATTTGTTCATCACAGCAGGAGCATTCAATATGGATTACGAGAAAAATTTTGAATTATGGCTTCAAAGCGACGAGCTGTCAAAAGAAGACAAAGCCCGTCTTATGTCACTCACCGAAGACGAGAAAAAAGAAATGTTTTTCTGCCCGTTGCAATTCGGCACGGCAGGCATGCGCGGCGTGCTTGACCTGGGAACAAACAGAATGAACGTGTTTACCGTAAGACGTGCAACGAAAGGTCTTGCCGACTACATCAGGACATTGGGCAAAGAGGCAATGCAAAGAGGCGTTGTCATCTCCTACGATACGCGCCGTTTTTCAAGCGAGTTTTCAATCGAAGCGGCAAAAGTGCTTGCGCAAAACGACATAAACGCCTACCTTTTCGACACCGTTCATCCGGTGCCTATGTGTTCGTTTGCAATCCGTCATCTTAACGCGATAGCAGGCGTCATGATTACGGCGTCGCACAACCCCAAAATTTACAACGGATACAAAGTTTACGGAGAGGACGGAGCGCAGATGTCGCCCGAATCGACAGATAAAGTTGTCGAATTTATAGACAAAACCCCTTATTTCGGCATTGACGAAGCAAATGTCGATTTGACGGCAGACAACGTCAAAGGGCTTGACAACGTAAAAGTTCACCCCTATATCACCGTCATCGGCAAGAGTGTGGACGAGGCATATTTCGATACTATAAGCAAACTTTCACTCTCCCCCGATGCCGTTGAAAAATTCGGTAAAAACGTAAAAATCGTCTATACCCCCATCCACGGCAGCGGCTATATGCCCGTCACCGCAATTCTTTCGAGAATGGGTATCACCGTCAACGTCGTAAAAGAGCAAGCTCTTCCCGACACCGAATTTTCCACCGTGCGCGTTCCCAATCCCGAAGAGGCGGACACTTTGCGTCTTGGCGTCGAGCTTGCCGACAAAATCGGAAGCGACGTCGTCATCGGCACAGATCCCGACGCAGACAGAATGGGCATAGCCATAAGAAACGACGAGGGCAAATTTGTCCTTCTCAACGGCAATCAGATCGGTGTGTTGCTTGCAAACTACATATTCCTTCGCAAAAAAGAAACTGGAACTATGCCGAAAAACGGCGCGCTTGTCAAAACCATCGTCACTACGGAACTTGCTCGCGCACTCGCAACAAGTTACGGCGTGACAACCTTTGACGTTCTCACCGGCTTCAAGTTTATCGGCGAAAAAATCAAGGAGTGGGAGCAAAACGGAGAATATACCTACCTGTTCGGTTTCGAGGAGAGTTACGGCTCGCTTATCGGCACTCATGCCAGAGATAAGGACGCAGTCGTTGCAAGCATGATGTTTGCCGAGATGATTTGCTATTTCGATTCGGTTGGCAAGCGCATTTACGACGTGCTGCAAGATATATACAAGAAATTCGGCTATTATGTTGAAAAGGCGCGCTCAATCACATTCGGCGGACTTGACGGCATGCAAAAAATGGCGGACATAATGGCAAACATCCGTTCAACCTCGTTCGACATAATCGCGGACACAAAAGTGCTTGCGCAAAGCGACTTCGTGTTGAGAAAAAAGACATATGCGGACGACAAAGTCGAGGATATAGACCTCCCCAAAACCAACGCTTTCAAACTTCACCTTGAAAACGGCGACTGGATTTGCGTGCGCCCGAGCGGCACCGAACCGAAACTGAAATTCTATGTCGCAACGAGCAAAACATCTCAATCCGCCGCAACCGAACAAGCGGAAAAGTATCTCTCTTATATGGAAAATCTTGTGAAATAATCAAACAAAAACAACTCCGACAATAAAAAGCGATGGCAATCCGCCATCGTTTTTTGTTGTATCGCTCAACCGCTTATTCCGACTCGCGCATTCTTTCGAATTCGTCTTTGAACAAGACGTTTTCCATGCTTTTTTCGTGCGTGCCCATACGCGTGGTATAGTCGATTGTTTTCACGTAATGAAATCCGCACTTTTGTTGCACGCGTTTGCTTTGTCCGTTCCATTCAAAATGGCCGCAAGCGACAAAATCGCATCCGAGCGTTTCGAAGCAATACGCAAGCACCGCCTTTACCGCTTCGGGCATAATGCCTCTGCCCCAATAGTCTTTTGACAACACAAAACCTATTTCTCTGCCTTTTAGATTTGCGTATTCGCCAAACTCTCGTTCATTGTACTTTTCGATACCGACAGAGCCTATTGCCTTGCCGCCGAACTCTATGCAAAAGGTCTTTTTCTCTTTGATAAACCCGTCGAGTATTTCTTTGGATTTTTCGATATTCTCATGCGGTTGCCACCCTGCCATTTGACCGACTCCGTCCACCGAGCAATACTCGAAAAAGTCCTGCACGTCACTCTCTTTCCACTCTCTCAAAATGAGTCTGTCCGTTTTCAACACAACTCCGCTTATATCGACTTCTACATTCATAATGACTATTCTTCCTTTACTATTTCAGTGCCTTTTGTTGTTTTTACATCCGTTTTTCTTTTTTACGACATCTTCGAAAGACTTGTGTGTTTTGCTTGCAAAATAGTTTATAAGCACGTATACGGCAATAAGCACGAATATTGCCCCTAAAAGAACGCCGTACATTGCGCCGATACTGACTTTGTTGCCGAAAAAGTAGATATTGCAATCCACACCGTCCCTGATTGCTTCCACGACTTCGTCGGGAAAGCCCTGTGCGGACATTTCTTCAAACACTCCCCTCAATGCGTGGTTGCGCATAAGTGCGGTTCCGTACGTTCCCGGCAAGAGAGACATGAGATTCTGAAGCCCTTTGCCAAAAGAAGATATCGGCATATACGCGCCGCAAATAAAACCGTATCCCGCCGACACAATCGTTCCGACACCTGATGCCTGACCTTGTGTTTTCAAAAACACGTTCACCACGCTTGAAAGCGCAGTGCCGAACGTCGTGAGCAAAAATACGTCCGATAGAACCAAGAACACGTCGCCGACCGACATATACCACCCCTGAGCCGCAACATACACAAGGCATGCCGTCGTGGCTGCGTACGTCACGATGAGCGTCGTAACAAGCGAACCCGAAAAATAGGCCGCCGCAATTGTCGACTTGCTTGTAGGTGAAACAAGAAAGTCCTTTCTCGCACCCGACACTCTGTCCATCACCATCAAAAGATTGGAGCAGAATGCCACCGTCACGCAACTGACTGCCAAAAGCGATGTCACAAGCTCCCCCGCGACCATACCGTTGATGAGCTTTTCGGACACACTTATCCCGTCCGGAAGCGCAGCAGTAAACGACTCTCTGTACACTTTTGCAAGGAAAGTCACATACAGCACAAGAAGAATGGCAGGTGTAATCAGCGACGTGAAAAACATTCCTTTATCTCTGAAAAACACTTTGATGTTACGTCTTGTAAGCGCAAAAAACGTTTTCATTGTGCGCCTCCTTCGAGCTTCTTGCCGGTGACGGCAAGAAATACGTCGTCCATTTTGC
Organism: uncultured Clostridia bacterium; assembly: GCA_934233745.1. Classification (GTDB taxonomy): domain Bacteria; phylum Bacillota; class Clostridia; order Christensenellales; family CAG-917; genus CAG-475. The sequence goes on along the minus strand of CAKQGN010000002.1, from coordinate 156,463 downwards.
CCTTTGTAATTTCGAAATCGGTGAACAATTCGGGATTCTTTACAATCAAATCGCGAGCCTGTGCCGTATCTTTGACGGCAATTCTCACCGCATCTTTTATTTTTTCGCAAGGCAATCCCAACGCCCCGATTGCATCTTCATCGGCATTGTATATGGTGACAAAATCTCCGGTATAATTGTTTTTCAGTTCGAGCGGAGTGCCTTTTGCCGCAATTTTTCCACTATCCAAAATCACAACATAATCTGCATCCGCCGCCTCTTCCATGTAGTGCGTGGTCAAAAACACCGTTAGATTTTCGGTCTTTCGCAACTTTTCCACAACGCGCCAAAGCATCTTTCTGGCTTCGGGGTCAAGCCCCGTGGTAGGTTCGTCCAATATCAGTATTTTCGGGTTGTTGATGAGTGCGCGCGCTACATCGACTCTTCTCTTTTGTCCTCCCGAAAGTTTGCCGAATATGCGATTCAATATATCTTTGAAGTCAAGAAGTTCGGCTAAGTTTTCAATTCTTTGCTTTGCCTCTTTGCCCGTAATACCGTAAAGGCTTGCTCTCGAAAGCAGATTGTCCTTAACAGAAAGTTTTGCGTCCAAAACGGTGTTTTGAAACACAACGCCCAACTCTTTGGTGATTTCGCGCATGTTTTTGTCCACATCAAACCCGTCGATAAACACCTTTCCGCTGTCTTTTGCAAGCATGCCGCACATAATCGATATCGTTGTGGATTTGCCTGCACCGTTGACGCCCAAAAAAGCAAACAATTCTCCTTCTCTGACGCAAAGCGACAAATCGTTCACTGCGTGAACGTCTTGAAAACTCTTGTCCAAATTGTTGATTTCTATAATGTTTTTCATGGTTGTTCCCCTGTATATCCCTCTTTTCAACGATTTGTCGTTGTATGGCGATTTGGCACATATCGTCCGTTTCCTCATTCAAAGCCGCTCTGCCTATGACTATGCCGTTTTTGTGCCCAGTATATCGAAACGCGCCCCTGCGGGCGCGCGTTTCGAAATGATTTCCGAATTCTTATTTCAGAGTCGGGTATTGCCCGTCGACGATGTTCCAGACTTCACTGTCAAAAAGAATGAGCTTCTTGTCTTTGAGGAAGGAGTCCGACTTGAAGTCTGCTCCGACTCTGCCGTTGCCCTGCATGTTTTGGGTGTACTCGAACTCGCCGCTTCCGTTGAGCGTAAACGCTTTGTCGATTGCGTAATGGATTGTTGCCGTTGAAAAAGACGCTTTCTTTTCGTGTTTGCCGAAAGTGCGACCTATATTGTTCTTTCCGCTTTGAGTGTTTTTGACCGTAATGTCCGTGGCGACAAAGCAGTTTGCAATTTTACTTTGCGAATTTCTTCCCGCAATACCGCCCACATAGAGTTCGACATTGTCGGCGGTTGCCTCGACGCTGACAGAGCCTATCGCATAAGTGGAGTTGATTGCGCCTATGCCCGATGTGCTTGAAGAACCGGAATCCGTCTTGTCGCTGAAGTTGCTTCCTATGATTCCTCCAAGCGCAACGATGCCGTTTGCCTTTTTGGCAACGACTTTTATATCAGCCGCGCAATGACTGTTGTATACATAGCCTTCGTTTCTTCCGATAATGCCGCCGATGCACACGATTTGGGATATTGCGCCACCGACCGTAGCGTCCAGTGTCGCACTCGATTTTGTGGTGATGACGCTGCCCGAGTTGTCCGCGCACACGCCGCCGAAATACGCTTCGTCAAGGCTTGTGAGTTTTGTCACGGCAATCGTAACGTCGCTTTTTGAAATCTGTCCGCCGTTGGTTGCCGCGATACCGCCGATTTTTGCAAACGATCTTCCGTTTGACGATTGAGAATCGTCACTGCAATATACGTCGGAAAGCGTTACTTTTACAGTGTTTGACGACAATACGCACGAGGAATTGCCCACACCGCAAATGCCGCCGAAAATCAAGGATTCGCAAGCAAAACTTGCTTCGGCTTCAACGGTACAATCACGAATCATGCCCGTATCTTTCACTGCGTTATTGCCTTCCGCTCTCGCTGCAATGCCGCCGAAACAAACGGCTTTCATACCGTTGGCTGTCCAATCCTGACCGTCGAGTTTTTCTCCGAAAACTTGCGCCGCGGATTTCACCAAACAGTTTTCGACCTTTCCGCCGAGTACGCTTGCGACAAAACCGATATTGACCGTGTTTTCGTATTTTCCGTCGGTGTTCTTTTCGATTTTCAGATTCACGTTTTCAAACGCAACGTTTGCTACGCTTCCCGACACATAACCGAACACCGATGCGTGTTTTGAGTTGCCGAACACACCTCCGATAATCTTTGCCCTTCCGGTGACTTGTTGGCCGTCAATCGTACCGACAAACACATGATTCTCGTCAAAAAGCGGCTCAAACTCATTGGTTCCGAAATCGATTGAAGAAAGTTTGATGTCGGATTCCAAAAGCTCGTTTATGTCCTGTTTCTCTTGCTCGGTCGGTTTCTCTTTGCGCAGCAAATCGTGATAAAATCTGAAATCGCCAACCGATGCGATTGAGATTTGCTTTGTCCACTTTGCATACATTTTTATGGTTGCGGGCGTAAAATAATCTTTGAGTCCGCAAGCGGTATAAAGCGTTGTGCCTGTTGCGTTGTCGGTTTTGAACACAAAGTCTTTGTCAATCGTTTTTTCTTCGTCGTTTTCGGCGATACTTTGTTTGTAGAACCATTTTGCAAACTTATAACCCGCTTTTGACAAGTGATTTTTGACGATGTCGTCGGATTCCGTTTGCGCGATGCTGTCGGTTACGGGATAAGACGCCGTATAATAAACGTCCTGCGACAAAGAATCGACATATCTCACCTCGACTTTCGGAAGCGTCGACTTAAACATTGCGTATACATCGACGGATTTTGTCAAAAGCCATGTGTTTTCGGTTTGTACGACAGTCGAAGACGATGTTGCAAATTTCGTAAGGCGCACCGGTTTGTTGTCTTTGTCAAAATAGAACCAGAACATAAACTCGTCGTTTCCCGCAGCCGTGGGACGGTCAAGGTTTTCGTTCTTTGAATTGTAAGTCACAACAAGTTTGGTGCCGCTTGCAAGAGTCGCGCCCGTCGCGCACTCCTCCAATGAATAGGTATACTCGCCGTTTTCGTCCTTTGTCGCAACGACCTTTTTGTCAAGGTGAGGGGTAAGCTCATACGTATTGTTTGTGTAAATTGCGGTCAAGGTTGTGTTTTTCACAATCGGAGTCTGACCGAAAATAAACTCGTTCGTGCCGTCTGCCGACCAATATTTGAACGTATAACCCGTTTTGATGGGAGTGATTTCCGTGCCGTCCGCATTTTTCGGTTTGTCGACGGAAGTGCCTGCCAAAACGTCTCTTATAACGTTGTTGGTAAGTTTGAAGTCCGGGCTGTTAACGTTGAAAGTGACGGTGTATTTGGCTTGCTCGTACTGATTGTGTCCGTTGTTATCCTGACCGGGATCTTCCGTGGGATTGCATGCGACAAACACCGCGCATGCAAGCACGGCGACGAGTACGATACAACATATCATCAGCGTTTTTTTCATAATCACCTTGCGTGCGCACACGGGCGCACATTTCGTAGTATGAATAAATTTTGTGAATCTATTATAACATAATATCCTTATTTTTCAACTTTATTTTGTCATGCGCCGTCATTTAAGAGTTTTTTCACAAAAAGCGCACAAAAAATCGGCGATTTTCAAATATGATTTATCGCCGATTTTCAACTTTTTTGCACTAAATTTTATGTCGGTTTTTTGTCAGAATTTTGCAATATACTTGTTTATAAGCTCTGCCGAAGAAGATGTTGTATCGCCGACGTACCCTTGAATATCGGCAACGACTTGCGCCGAGTTTTGCGAAATTTCGACGTCGGCGGCATTGCCGTCGAAAAGGCTTGCTATCACCCTTGCCATACTTGCCGCATCTTTTTCGCAAAGCACACAAATCGACACTTTATCGGGTGTTTTTGATTGATAAACATCTTTTATTGCATTTTCAACCGAATCGCCTTTTTTGTTCAGGTTTTGCAAAACAACGCTTTCGTTTTTCTTTTCTTTCACAAATACGGCAACAGTTTGACCGTTTTCCACAACCATGCCGTACGTTGTCGTTTCGCCCGAACATTCGACTTTGAGGTTGACGTAGCAAAGCTCGACCCGATCTCTCGTCCCCTTGGGTATGAGCGCGATCGCACCTATGGCAAGCACCGTGGCAACCAAAAGGAGCATTGCGCACCAAAGCAACCTCACCGCCGTTTGTTTGTCAAATGCTCTAAGAGGAGTCTGCCCGTCCAAAAGACGATTGATAGGGGCTTTTTTTGCGCGTTGAAGGACATCGGGAACTTGTTGAGAATTCTGCTCTTTTTTCAGCTTGCCTTCTATATCTTTAAGTTTCATTCTTCGTCCTCCTTTTGCAATTCTTTTTTTAATTTTGAAAGCGCATTGCTGTATGCCCAAACCACCGTTCCCAAAGGCTTGCCCGTCATCTCGGCAATCTCTCGGTGCTTGAATCCGGAGATTGCGTGCAATGTGACTATCTGTCTTTCGTCCTCATTGAGAACCTTGTTCATCGCATTTGTGACAGGCGACAACTCTTCGTCGATGGAATACGTGCCGAATTTTGCCTCGTCCTCGAACGAATCCGTCGCGCTCTCTCGCTTGGTGCGGTTGATTTCGTTCAACGTGGCGTTTTTGGCAATCGTATACAACCACGCATACGCATTCGAGCCTGCCCTGTACGACGCAATCGTTGTTCTGAGTCTGATATACGTCGTTTGCATCATGTCTTCGGCGGTCTGATAGTTTCGGCATATTGACATTATAAACGCAAAAAGACCGCGTTTGGTGTCGTTGTAAATTTCCTCAAACGCGCTTTCGTCGCCTCGTTGCAGTCGCAACATCAATTTGTCGAGTTCTTGCCTTGTCATATTTTTATTTTAGCACACCGCAAAAAATATAACAACTCAATATTATTTTTCGTTCAAATTGTCCGATTTGCCCGTATTTTTTGTTTTTTTGAGAAAAATTTAGGATTCTTTAAGTAAAATTTATTGTGTTTTAACATTTAGAGTATATTATCTATAGTGTAAAAGTACAAAAAGATGCGTTTCGAGTCATGTTTTCCGCTCGGAGCGATGATAGGAGAAAAATGCGCAAAAAAGTGGGACTCACCATATGTTTGGCTCTATGCCTTTTGGTCACCGTATTTTCGGCGATGTGTCTCATTGCGTGCAATTCCATCTATACAAGCAACAACACCCCCGATTCTCCCAAAGCCACATCGTTTGTGTCGATAGACATCAATCCGTCCGTCGAACTTGTGCTTGATCAGAACAACGTAGTCATGAGCGCAAACGGAGCAAACAACGACGGCAAAGCATTGCTGTTTGAAGAAGACGGTATCGTAGGGGCGGAACTTGACGTTGCGATTGCAAACCTTGCTACTCTTGCGGTCAAATACGGTTATGTGCAAGACGGATCGGACGTATCCGTCGAAGTTGTTTCGTCAAAAGAAAAGAATGATATATTTGAAAAGATCGACACCAAATTTGTTTCCGCAGTGAAAAAAGCAAACAACAATTTGAACGTATCCGTGTCAAACGCGGTGGATTTTGTGCTTGCGACCGAGCTTGAAACACTCAAATCGCAGCATCCCGACAATCAAAAAATTCAAGACCTCGACGTGGCGACTTATCGCCTTGCAAAAAGAGCCGAGAAAAACGGCATACCGTTTGAGGATACACTCGGTATGTCGATCGAAAATCTTGTCGCACAAGTCAACGAGCTTCAATCGGAATTGTCTCAAAAATACGATTCGTCCTATAAACTTGCCGTAAACCGCGCGCAATTTGTCTTTGACAGCGCAAAACAAGCAGCGGAATCCGGCATGTATGCAAAATATTATTTCCAAAAATTCATCGAATCGCTGCTTGACACATCTCTGTACAAGAATCTTTTAAGCACGGCGGGAATCACGATATTCGGCACCGCCAAAACATCGCTTGAATTTTACATGAGTTGTCTGAATGCAATCGACGGTGCAAAATACAAAGTCCCCTCAACCGACGCGGACAAACTTTCTTCCGTTCTGGCAAAACATGCGACAAACTTCATTGCAACGCACACAAACAACGACGGGGATATCGTATTCAACAAAACCGACTTCGATTGCGCAGTCAATGCCGCTTACCGAAATTCGACTTTATCAAAAGACGTTTTCAAGGTCGAATACGACAAAGCGGTCGCATTTTTATCCCGCAATATTTCCTATGACAAAGAGGATTTTTCAACGGCAAAATCCGTCGTAACCGCCACAATTGAAAAACTGCAACCCATGTTCGACCGTTTAGACACGATTTTCAAAACACCGGGCTTGGTTCAAATCAACCTCTCGGATGCTCTCAATGTCGACACCGTTTTGGAAATGCTGTTCCCGGATGACCTCGTCTACGACGGCGTGCAAGCGGTGCAAGACAAAATAGATGCTTGCAAAAACATAATCGCAGATTTCCAAAGCAAATCGGCAATCACCCCGGAGGATAAAGCACAAGTGCAAACAATGCTCGACCAATCCGACGTCGTTGAATATCTCAACGCTGCACGCACCGCCCTCAACACCGCTCTCGACCAAGCAAAATCCGATGCCCGCACCCTTCTTCTTTCGATGAAATCCGCCCGCCTTGCGTAAAGCGCAACAGAAAACCGACACAATAGAAAACCGCCGATTTTGGCGGTTTCTTTTTTATGCTTTTCAAAAATATATCATCCCGATCGGTATTATTAAGGATTCCACAGATATTCGGACAAATCGACATAACCGTCGGAATCCACATCCACACCGTCATCGCGCAAAAGGTTGGCTTGCACTTGCGCTCCGCCAAAGGCGAATGCCGGCGCACATCGTCCAAAGCGGTTCACCACACGAAAGCACGGTATATGTTCGGGATCGGGGTTGAAATGCAATGCATACCCCACGGCGCGCGAGGCTTTGGGAGAACCGCACAGACAGGCGATTTGCCCATAGGTTGCAACCTTTCCTTGCGGTATCTTTTTGACCTGTTCATACACCAAATCGTAAAAACTCATATGCCTATTTTTTCTCGTTTACAAATTTTTATGCCTTATGCGCAACACTCGTTTTTGAAAATAACGACACTTAATTGTTCGGTTTTTCGATGATAAAGTATTTGTTTTGTCAAATAAGTCCTCTTTCTTTCAAAAAACATTCGAGGATTTCGGCGGCGTCGCCGCACATTCTTGCACAAGGACGACTCTTGTAATACTCCGGCGTTCTTTCATCGGGAACGGGATTTGTGCTTGCCGCTCTCGCTCCCAAAATTTCACGGCAAACTATCGAACAATTGCGTTCTTTGAAACGTTTTGCAAGCTCTTGAATACGCTTGTAATGTTCGGTTTTTTGAGCTTGGGCATCATGCGCCGACGGATCGAAATAGCCCTCCAAAAGTCCTTCTACGATAAACATTCCGCTCACTGCGCCGCACACTTCTCTGAGTCTGCCCATGCCCCCGCCAAAAGACGAGCAAAGGCGCATTGCCTGCTCCCCGTCAAATCCCGTGACGTCGGCAAATGCTTTGACAACCGCTTGCGCGCAACTGTATCCGTCAACGAAATACTTTTCAGCCGTTTCTCTTCTTGTCATAATTCACCTCGTTTTTTGTCGATTCGTGTCGATTTACATTGCAAAAAAGCGTGATTTTATGCGTTTTTTGCGTGTTTTTCGCACGTATGTTTTTGCATAAAATCACGCTTTTAGTCATTTTTCAATTTCGGCAAGCGCGTCTTTGAGCGCGTCCGTACTCAAAATTTCCACATCGCCGTTGTCAACCGCAAGCGCAACGTTTGCGTCCATAGGCAACTTCCCAAGCACTTTGAGGTCAAAGTCTTTTGCCACTTTGTCCACCTTACCCGAGCCAAAAATCTCGATGTGTTTGCCGCAATCCGGGCATACGATATAGCTCATATTTTCCACCACACCATAGATACGAATATTCATTTTGTTTGCCATTTTTACCGCCTTTTCGACAATCATTGATACGAGGTCTTGCGGTGAGGTGACAATGATTATACCGTCAAGTTTGATTGACTGGAACACCGTGAGTGGCACATCGCCCGTTCCCGGAGGCATATCCACAAACATAAAGTCAACGTCGTCCCAAACGACATCCGTCCAGAACTGCTTGACCATACCTGCAATGACGGGGCCGCGCCAAATAACAGGATCGGTTTCGTCGTCCAAAAGGAGATTGGACGATATGATTTTTATGCCCGAATTGCTTTGACGAGGGTATATTCCGTTTGCGTCCCCCTCGACAGTGCCTCTGATTCCGAATGCGCGAGGAATGGACGGACCTGTGATATCGGCGTCCAAAATCGCCACGTTTTTGCCTTCTCTCGCCTTTCCGACGGCAAGGAGCGACGTCACCAAAGATTTGCCGACGCCACCCTTTCCGCTGACGATACCGATGACTTTTTTCACATCGGAGAGCGGATTCTGTTTTTCAAACGTAATTCTTGACGAGCAGTCCTTGGAGCAAGAACCGCAATCGTGAGTGCAATCGCTCATATATAACTCCTTGTGCAACAGCGTTGCGAAAACTTTATTTCTGCCTATGATGATACCACTTTAACGAGGTTATTAAAAGTCTTTTGCGAAAATTTGATAGTCTATTCTCTTTTTTTGTCCTTCCTTTTGCGTAAAACGAATAAAACCATGCGGATATTGCAATAATTTTGAAAAACAAAAAAAGGAGAACCGCATGGAACTTAAAAACAGCAAAACCTATCAAAACCTCGCCAGAGCATATGTCGGCGAAACTCAAGCATACGTGAGATACCAATTCATTGAGTACGGCGCACGCAATCAGGGCTACAACGCCCTTGCCGAAGTCGTGGACAAAATCGTGTACAACGAGTTCAACCACGCTCGGATTTTGTACACCGTTATCCAGCAGTCGAGCAAGGAGCAAATCGACAACATTCAAATCAACGCAGGCTATCCGTTCAAGGAAAAGTGGGACTTGACCGACAACTTTGCTCTTGCCGCCGAGGACCACGAAAGCGAAATCAAGATGTACAAATCCTTTGAAAAAACCGCACGTTCGGAGGGTTTCGAGGACATCGCAAATACTTTCAAAATGCTTGCCGACGTCGAAAAGCAGCACAAAAAGACTTTTGAAAATCTGCACGAACAACTAAAAAACAACACCCTCTACAAAAAAGACAAGCCCACCACTTGGCGTTGCTCGGGTTGCGGATATGAAGCGTCCTCGAAAGAGGCATGGGACGAATGTCCTCTTTGCAAAGCGAAACAGGGCTTTGTAAACGTAAAAACATCTCAATCCCGCGCGTAACAAAACCACCCCTTGTCTGCGAACTCGTTAACGAAAATCAAATTTCGTTCGCTTTCAAGGGGTGTTTTTTAGTTAAATAAGGTATCGAACTATGAATATGTATATTGTTTAATAGTACAAAAGCGTCACTGCCCGGTATATATTCCGCCGATTTGCAAAATGTCGCCGACCATACTTTCGCCATCTTTGCCTTTTTCTCCTTTCTTTAATGTGTCTAATATGTTGTTCCACATACCTGTCGACACATTTCCGTTTGCGCCATACATACCTTCTTGTCCGCCTTCGCCGCCATATGCGTTTACCGTTCCCGTCGCATCCATAACCATAACGAGTTTTGTCGTTGCAATACCGTAACCGCCTTTTCCGCCGTCGCCACCGTTGCCGGGCGATGCCAACGAACCGGAAAAGATGCTTCCGCTCGAATCAGAACCTTCTCCACCTTTTCCGCCTTTACCGCCGGTGCAAGTCAACGACCCGCCGCCGGTTATTGCAATAGTCGGCAACACTATGCTGTCAACACCGTTATATCCGGTTGTGCCTTTTTTCTGTGAGTTGTTTGACGGCTGATTCGGAACGCTGTTTATCGCACTGCCTTTCAACACGTTGATTCCTTTGACAACAAGCGTTACGGAAAATCTGTATTTTTGCGCATCGTAGGTTCCGTCGTTCGTCGTAATACAACCTTTTCCCTGCACCGACGTTATGTTTACGGAATTGAGTTCCAAAACGAGATTCGTCGTTCTATCGGCAATAGAAATCGTCGCATTATCGGAACTGCCCGTAACGACAGCATAACTTATATTTGACGGAATTACATATACACCCGATTCCAGCGTTATGTTCATCGTTTCTTCTTCTGAAAATCCCGTTTGCTTGTAGACGGCAACTTTTTGAGACGGATCCGATTTCTTTTTTCCGTTTTTACTTACAGAGACGACATAAAACTGTGCCGTTTTGTCGTTATCGACGGAAGAATAATTCGTTGCCCCGGTAGTTGAAACAAGGTTGCCGTCTTGGTATACCTCATACTCTTTTGCGCCTTTTACAGAATTCCATACAAGCGTATTGCCAATAACCGTAACTTCGGGTGCAGATAACCTTGTCAATCCATCAAAAAAATCTGTTATTCTATTGCATCCTACAAACACTATTGCCATTACTATAAGCAAACAAACACAAATGACCACTGCCACTCTTTTTTTCATTACCATATCCTCCTTTTATCTTTTAAAATGTGCATCAGTACTTGTGGACTTTTTTACAAAACTGTCACACGAAGATGTGGGTTCCACATAAAAATATGTTAATATATCCTTAATATAATCTCTTGTAGACCATTTACCACATGTATATTTGGTTCTAAACAGCCCTTCTCTCTCTTGAAAATATATACAATCGCGACATATCCCTTTGGGCTTTTGATAACTTACGCTTTGACTATGTTCTTTTGGTTTAATATCACATTGTTGCGGTGTTGCCTTTTGTTCATCGACTGCTTTTGGAGCAGTATGTTCGCTTGCAGGCAAAGAAGGAACCGGCTTAGAAGCGACAGTTGCTTCCTCACCCAATGAAAATAATTTCAAAATTCTGCATACCATTGCATCAAATCCGACGAAAGCCCCCAACCCGATTATCAGAAAAACAATTTTATACAAAACCCCTTTAATTCCTTCACCGAACCATTCTTCAAAAGATTGCGGTCGATTGATAAAAAACAAATAAATTCCTATACACAGAACGGCAAATTCTGTTATTAGCAAAACTGAAAACATTATCCACTTTATGACAGTTACAACTTTTTTCATACGTTTCCCCAAACATTTTGTTTGTTTTCTACATTTTATAGGATTTATTCCTATATGTCAATACCAAATATGGAATTTTTACTATATTTTATCCAAATAATATCTATGAGTAGAGAAATGGACATACGAAAAATTGTTGGGAACAATCTTAAATCGGCAAGAAAAGCCATGGGGCTTACACAAAAACAAATTGCAGATGAACTTGGGAAATATCAACCCGATTACAGTGAATACGAAACGGGGAAAATCGAACTCGATTATGAAAAAATCGTCTACCTTTGCAAAAGACTCGATATAACCCCAAACGATTTGTTTGAAATTAAATAAAAATCTTTGATTAATAAGGATAATTTTATATTTTCTCTCAACCGCAATATTAAGATGAAGAACAAAGCAAATTACTAAACACAAAACTGCGATATTTTGCGAATACCTACATAAATTCGATACGCAACGTGAAATATACACGACATTATCCATTATTCTCAACCGCAATTTTGAGTTGAAGAACACGAAAGGCACGGTATGAATCAAAAGCCAGTGTACATAGGCGTACACGATTTTGAGGCAACCGTGCCCTGACAAAGTTATTCGCTCAATAGTGCGGTTGAGTTTTATTTGTAGCCGCGCAATTCCACCTTGCCGACCTTGCCCTTAAAGTACTCGATATACTTTTCCGCATCGGCTTTATCGACGGGGGTGTAGCCGTGAGCTATACAGCCTTCGTTGTCGTTGTATTTTTGAATGAAATACCGAGGCGCGCCAGAAACGAGATAGGCTATTTTTTGCATATCGTCGGCGGTGTGAAATTCCTTAATAACGGTTGTGCGAAACTCGAAATCGATGCCGCTGTCTTTGAGCATTTGCATACTTTGCAAAATTTTGCCCATATCGACATTATGGACGCCGACGGTGTGAGCATACTTTTCGGGGCTGTTTTTGACGTCCATTGCAACGTAATCGACAAGCTTTTTGTCCAAAACCTCTTTGAGAGAGTCGGGGCGCAGTCCGTTGGTGTCGAGCTTGGTGGCATATCCCATATCCCGCACTTTTGCCAAAAAATCGCAAAGGTCGGGTTGCAAAGTAGGCTCGCCTCCCGTCACGCAAACGGCATCCACAAGCCCTTTGCGCTTGGAAAGATAATCAAAAACCTCGCTCTCGTCGATTTGCTGTGCTTTGACGTTGCCAACGACAAGCGCGGCGTTGTGACAAAACGGACAGCGGAAATTGCAACCGCCCGTAAAGACGGTGCATGCGATTGCGCCGTCGAAATCGACCATTGAAAATTTTTCGTATCCGCAAAGTATCATATTTATATTTTAGCACGACTTTGCCGTTTGGCAAAGGGTTTTGCACACTTTACAAGCATACAAACGAGTGATATACTTTTTTCGGGCAAGGCTATGGAAAAGAAAAACAAAAAACAGTACTTTTTTGATTTGTTGAAACTGTTTGGCATATTTTTCAAAATAGGTCTTTTTTCCTTTGGCGGAGGATATGCCATGCTTTCGCTCATCGAAGCGGAACTTGTCAAAAAACAACAATGGATAACTCACAACGAATTGAGCGACATTTTTGCAATCGCAGAAAGTACCCCGGGGCCGATTGCCATAAATACGGCAACTTACATCGGAGTGAAACGGTGCGGCGTGTTGGGAGGAATCGTTGCCACTCTCGGCGTGGTGATACCCTCGCTCATCGTTATAGTCGCACTCAGCTACGTCATCGAGCTTGTCAAAGACAATGTGTGGGCAGGATATTTTTTTAAGAGCATACGTGTTGCGGTGTTGGTGCTGATTGCAAAAGCGGTGTTCACGTTTTTCAAGGATATGCGCAAAAACGTCTTGTCTTTTGCTCTTATGGCAACATCCTTTTTGCTTGTGCTTTTGACAAACGTCAGGGTGATTTACATAATACTTGCAACCATAATCATTGCCATAGTCGCGGCAAGAATCAAGCAGGTTTACGACAAGAAAATCTTGCACTCGGTCGGCACTGCCGAATACTTCAACGAGCGCATAGGCCGCACCCTTGAAAAAGACGAATACGTGCGAGAAACCGCACTTTATCAACCTCTTTTGACAGATAAAACCATTGATTTTCAAAATAGCAATAAAATGGCATCTTCAACCCACAAGACACAAAACAGCAAGGAGGACAAGATAAAATGATATATCTTCAACTCTTTTGGACGTTTTTCAAGATAGGCCTTTTCACAATAGGCGGAGGGCAGGCGATGATTCCGATGATAAGTCAGGAGGTCGTTGAAAAAGGTTGGCTCACGCTTGAAGAAGTACAATCTTTTATCGCCATATCCGAAAGCACTCCGGGGCCTTTTGCCGTCAACATTGCAACCTACACGGGTGTGTCGGTGTTGCAATCGGCAGGAGTCGGACAAAGCATGCTCGGCGCGATTTGCGCAACGTTCGGCGTGGTTCTCCCCTCCTTGATAATCATCACATTGATTGCCCTTGTTTTTTCAAATTTTATCAAAAAACCTGCCGTGCAAAGCGTTTTTGTGTATGTTCGCTCAACGGTTACGGGGCTTTTGCTTGCGGTATTCGTAGGGTTTGTGCTGTCAACGCTTTTCGGTATATCGAGCGTTCTTTCGCACGATACCGTGCAATTCGACATAATCGGAACATGCCTTTTCGCATTTTTGTTGGGCATATCGCTGATAAAAGTCAGGGGCAAAAGTTTGCAACCGATTTGGCTTATCGTCATCTCCGCCGCTGTGGGCTTGCTGTGCTATGGTTTTATAAAACTGTAATCGAAGGAAATACCCTTGCGTTTTTACGAAAAATTTACATTTTTGGTCAATATTGAGTATTTACAATGAGGGGTTTTTACTCTATAATATATTTATCTGTATAATCGTGTGCGTGCGCGCATGTATATTTACGGATATTCCAATAAGGGAGCATTTTTATGAGAAAAAAAGAAAAGCCGGCACCAGTGCTCGACGAGAAAGGCAGACCACCTCTCAAACTCGACTATCCGCAGACCTTTAAGGTCGGCTTCGCATTTGCGATTATCATGCTGTTTTGGACAGCGTACGACTTTGTCGTACCTCTCCTTTTGGAGCATGCCTACGGCTTGCCCAGTTGGGCGCGCGGACTTATCATGGGACTTGACAACCTGCTGTCTCTGTTCATGTTGCCTCTCTTTGGCAAGCTCAGCGACAACGCAAAAGGCAAACTTGTCAAGAAATGGGGGCGCCGCACTCCGTTTATCGTGATAGGCACGGTATGCGCCGTTGTGCTTATGGTGTTTGTCCCTGTCGCAACGCTCAAACAACAAGCAAAAGCTCAAGATTTGACCGCATCGATTGAAGCCAAACTCAACGACGACACCTTTATGCAACCCTTGCTCGAAGATTGGTATGACAATGCGGTCGCCGGAAAAGAAGGCAGCGCAAACTATTGCGATTTGACTTATCTGAACAACAACAAGGTCACAAGAGACCAATTTGTATCATTGCGCTTTGACAGCAAAATGGAGTCAAAAAAGGCTATTCTCAATATGCTGGGCGCAACGACATATTACTATGACGATGTGGAAGTCACGGATTTGAACGCGACCGCACCCACCGGCAAAACATATCAACAAATCATCGACAGCAACGCCGCATACAAAAAGTATGTCGCGGCAGGCATAAACAACTATATAAGCAACGAAGTCAACGAAAAATGCACACAAGCCGAGGACGGTTCGGGTATCAAGAGCCTTGTCGTGTACATGGTTATTCTTCTTTTGGTGCTTATCGCAATGGCAACGTTCCGCTCCCCCGCAGTCGCGCTTATGCCCGACGTCACGCCAAAGCCCCTACGCTCGCAAGCAAACGCAATCATCAATCTTTGCGGCGGCATCGGCGGCGCAATCGCGTTTTTGATTTACACAATTGTTTTGTTTGGTCAACGCCTTGAAAACTACGTCATCATTTTCGGCTCGGTTGCGGCAGGTATGCTCTTGCTCCTTGCAGGATTCCTCGCCCTTGTCAACGAGCGTAAGATGGTTGCAAAATGCCAAGAAATCTGCAAAAAATACGAAATCGACGACTTTGCCGACGGCGAAAATCCCGAGGCAGAAAAATTTGCGGAAGAGCTTATTGCCGAAGGCGACGCCGAATACAATCTCGACAGCAAGCCCGACGGAGAGACTCAGGAACTCATTGACGGCACTCAAAAAGAGGAAATCGCCCCCGAAACGCTTGAGTTTGCCCAGCAAGTCGTTGAAAACACGAAGAAAAAACGTCAATCTCTCAAAGAACTTTGGGCTGGAAAGAGCGATCTCGAAAAAGGAAGACTCAAATCGTTTCTCCTCATCTTGGCGTCAATCTTCATGTGGTTTATGGGCTACAATGCCGTATCGTCCAACCTTTCAATCTACACCACAAAATCCCTCAACCTTTCTGCGGGCATCGCGTCCATTATATCGGGCGTTTCGATGGGTATAAGCGCAATCGCTTTCATCCCGGTCGGATATATG
Organism: uncultured Clostridia bacterium; assembly: GCA_934233745.1. GTDB lineage: Bacteria > Bacillota > Clostridia > Christensenellales > CAG-917 > CAG-475. The sequence goes on along the minus strand of CAKQGN010000002.1, from coordinate 140,800 downwards.
GCAGCAAAAATCGGCAGGAGAAAATCCATTATGATTGGCTTTGGTATGGCTGTCGTGTCGTTTGTACTCATCTGCTTTGCGGTGCGCCCAAGCGATAAAGCCGCCGTCCCTGCAGTGCTGTTTGCGCTATTCTACCTCATCGCAGGCTTTGGACTCATCATCGCAAACGTCAACACGTTCCCGATGGTCACAGAGCTTTCCACGGCAGAAACAGTCGGTCAATACACCGGCTACTACTATGTGGCAACAATGTCCGCACAGGCTATCACTCCCGCAATCGGCGGCGCGATTATGGACGCAGGCGGCAACCAATACCTCTTCCTTTACAGCGCAGTGTGCATTGTCATCGCAATCGTTTTGATGCTCTTTGTAAAACACGGCGACAGCAAACAAATCACAAAAGGCAGAAAACTCACAAAAGAGGAAAAACGCCAAATAAGACTGGAATCGCTCGACGCAGACTAAAAAAGAGATATGCTTACGGAAGGCACGCGATTGCGTGCCTTCCTTTTGTTTGCCTTGTTTTTTTTAATGCAAAATTGGACAAAATAAACTCTAAATGAAACTTTCCCCTTTCCTCACGTGTTTTCCCTATCACCGTTCCCCCTCTGCGTGCCTTGAGGGAACCCACGGTGACCGCGTAGCGGGGGACAACACTCAGCACTCGCATAGATTGCTATCGTTCCCTTTTTATGTCACTCGTTCGCGGACGAAAAGAATCCAAACTCGTCCGCTCACTTGTACTATACGTCAAGCTCGGCGCTCCATTTTCTCGCCGCCGTTGCGGCTCGCACTCCGAATAAGCACATTCCGTGTATAAGACCGCCTTGAATGAGTGTTCGTTCGGGTGTGGGTGTCCCACCCACAACTGCAACGAAGTTGCAATATCACTTGCGCAAAGCGCAAATATCACTGTTGCCATAGGCAACAATATCACGCACGCTTTGCGTGCATATCACTTTCATCGCCTTGCGGCTCGTGTTCCGTCTTTGAAAAAGCACATACCGCTTATAAGTAAGCTACGAATGGGTGTACGGCAAAAGTCCGCTCTGCTAGTTCGCGGACGACCGTTTACTATTGAACGTTTTTCTGCTTGGTGTTGCGCCTTTGGCGCAATCGGTATTATTTTACAAAAGGCACGCGGTTGCGTGCCTTTCGTTCTGTTTTGGCGTTGTTTTGGCATGGGGCAATGCCACACAATAAATAATTTATTTGTTAATTGTCATCACAACTTTTCCATTTACGCTTATCGAAAGCCACAAACCTTGCGTTTCGACTCGCAATACGCCGTCGGAGCAAACACGCTCGAAAACGAGTTTGTCGGAATCTGAAACGAAATGCGTTTCTCCTTGCAAGAATTGAGGATACTGTTTGCGAATTTCTCCGAGTTTTGTGTAGTGCGCAATCAAATCGGCGTCTTCTCTTCCCCACGGATACGTGCCGCGGTTGAGGGGGTCTTCAAAGCCTTGTTTGCCCGCCTCGTCGCCATAGAAGACACACGGCACCCCCGGAAGCGTGTATTGAAGCGCGCTCGCAAGTTTCAGTCTGCGCTTTGCAAGTTCATATTGCTCGTCTGAAAGGACAAAATCCGCTCTGTCTTTTTTTGAACAATGCTCTTTTATGCCCGACAGCACCGAGATTGCGCGAATTGTGTCGTGGCTGTCGATAAGGTTCATCAACACGTCAAGCGACTGCTTTGGATAATGCTCCAAAATGGCTGTGACATCGGCAATGAACACATTTTTATCTCCCGTGAGCGCATAGTCCAAAATCGCCTCTTTGAACGGATAATTCATGACGGAATCCAGTTGCTCTCCCATAAAATATGGACGCCACTTGCTGTATGCTATCTTGATTGAAGCGTCCTCCCACACTTCTCCGACTATGAGCATATCTTCGCCCTCGCTCCTTATGCGAGCGCAAAGTTTGTCGGTGAAGTCTATGGGCAACTCGTCCACAACGTCGAGCCTCCAGCCTTTGACTCCCAACTTTGACCATTTGTCAATGACGCCGCCGTCCCCTAAAACCAAATCGCAAAAACCCTTTGAACTCTTGTTGACGGTTGGCACAACCGTGCTACCCCACCAACAAGCATATTTGTTCGGATATTGCGAAAAGAAGTACCAATCGTAATAAGGCGACTGCTTGCTTTGGTATGCGCCGAGGCTGTCGTAAGTGCCGTATTTGTTGAAATATATACTGTCCGAACCGGTGTGATTAAACACTCCGTCAAGCATGATTTTTATGCCTTTTTCGCTTGCTTTTTCTATCAGATTCGAAAACTCTTCTTCCGTTCCGAAAAGCGGATCGATTTTTAGATAATCGCCGGTGTCGTAGCGATGATTCGAGCAAGACTCGAAAATAGGCGAAAGGTAAATAAGGCTCACACCGAGGGATTGCAAATAATCCAGTTTTGAAATAATACCGTTGATATTGCCGCCGAAAAAGTCGTCCGCGCGATAATCTTTGCCGTCCTCTGCGATGTCGGGACGCTCGTACCAATCGCCGTGCAACCTGCCCTTTTTTGTAAAAGGCTTGTCGCCTACTTTGCAAAACCTGTCTGCAAATATTTGATACGTTACGCCTTGTTTTGCCCAATTCGGGGTTTTATAGTCGAATTTTGTGACGGTCAACTGCCATTCAGACAACCAATCACCTCTTATGGCAACGCCGTCAAGTCCTCTTCCGAAAAACGCAAGTTCACCGTCTGCAAGTTCACCTTCAAAGCGATACTTCCAAATACCCCACTGTGAAAGCGAAAATGCTCCGACAAAAAAGTCTTGCGTTTCGTCGCTGTGCGAATATGGCAATTCATATCGCAGGCAATCGCCTGCAACCTCTCCTCCTTCTGCGAAAACTTGTCGCAAGACGACAAAAACTCTCTTGATTTGAAGAGAGTTATCGACAGGAAAAGTTATGCGTGTTTCTTGATTTTGCACGCTTGCGCCATACGGCTTTTTGTTGAGTAGAGGATTGTACATACTCAATTAATATGAATTTTGATTTTTGTTTTGCAAAAATTATTTTGTTGTAAAAAGTGCTCAAATGAGATAAAGAGCAAGGAAAGCGCATCTCGGACAAAAACCCAGCGTACTATGCGTACGTGATTTTTGGACGAGATGTGCTTGACACAGCTATTTGCTCATTTGTGCACTTTTTGAAGGTTCCATATGCGAGTGGCATATTCCTCCACCGACCTGTCTGCTGCGAAAAAGCCTGCTTTGGCAATGTTGACAAGGGACATGCGGTTCCAGGTTTCTTTGTCGAGGTAAGTGTCGTTCACGCGACGTTGAGCAGCAGAATAGCTATCAAAGTCGGCAAGAACCATATAGCTGTCGGGTTGACCTCCGCGCCCTGTTGTGAGCGAGTCGGCTATTTCACCGAAAGATATGTTGTTGACGCCTTGACGCAGAGTGTCGATGAGGCGTTTGATACGCGGGTTTGTCTGATAGTAGTGAGAGGGATTGTATCCTTTCTTCCAAAGCTCCTCGACCTCATTGGCAAGCATACCGAAAAGGAAGATGTTTCCGTCGCCGACTTCCCCGTGTATTTCGACGTTTGCGCCGTCAAGCGTACCGATTGTGAGCGCACCGTTTATCATAAACTTCATATTGCCCGTGCCGCTTGCCTCTTTGCCTGCGAGGGAAATTTGCTCGCTGACTTCGGCGGCAGGCATGATGATTTCGGCAAGAGATACGCGATAGTTTTCAAGGAACACGACTTTGAGCTTGCCCTTGACATCGGGATCGTTGTTGACAAGATCGCCGAGTGCGCAGATAAAGCGGATAATTTGCTTTGCCATATAGTATGCGCTTGCCGCCTTTGCGCCGAAAATGAAAGTGCGCGGTTGAATATCGAGGTTTGGATTTTCTTTGATTTGCAAGTACAAATCGAGAATGTTGAGCGCGTTGAGAAGTTGGCGTTTATACTCATGCAATCTCTTCACCTGCACATCGAAAATACTGCTCGGATCGACGACCACGTTGTTGTGTTCGAGGATATATTTTGCAAGGTCTTGCTTGTTTTGATGTTTTATGTCGGCAAGGCGATCGAGCACTTGTCTGTCACCCATATACTTTTGAAGATCTTGCAATTTGTCGGCGTCTTTGAGCCAACCGTCACCGATGAGGTCATTGATAAGAGCCGCAAGGCGCGGATTTGCCTGCGCAACCCAACGTCTGTGCGTAATACCGTTGGTGACATTGGTGAATTTTTCGGGATGCATGCGGTAGTAATCTGCAAAAACGTCGTTTTTGAGAATGTCACTGTGAAGCGCGCTTACGCCGTTTATGGTGTGCGACGTCACAAGGCAAAGATTTGCCATCTTGACTTGACCGTTTGAAAGGATTGCATTGCGGTTGACGACATCCCAGTTGTTGGGATAGAACTCCCATAATTCGCCACAGAAACGCTGATTGATTTCCTGCACGATCTGATAAATTCTGGGAAGCAGGCTTTGGAAAAGGCTTTGCGGCCATTTTTCGAGAGCTTCCGCCATAACAGTGTGGTTTGTGTAGGAAATGACGTGCGTCACAATGTCCCACGCCTGATCCCAGCCATAGCCGTACTCATCAAGAAGAAGACGCATGAGTTCGGGAATACAAAGAGTCGGGTGTGTGTCGTTGATGTGGATAGCAACTCTGTCTGCAAGATTGTCGAGGCTCGGATTGAACTTCAAGTGACGGCGCAAAATCGATTGAATTGACGCCGACACAAAGAAGTATTGCTGTTTAAGGCGCAAGGATTTGCCTTCGATGTGATCGTCGGCGGGATAAAGCACCTTGTTGATGGATTCTGCCATCGCCTTTGCCGCGCTCGCTTTGATATATTCGCCTTTGCTGAACATATCCATATCGAAATCTTGCGGAGCCTGCGACTTCCAAAGTCTAAGACGATTGACTGCGTTGGTGTTGTAGCCGGACACGTTCATATCGTACGGCACTGCGTTTACAACGGTGCAATCTCTTTGCGTAACGGTGAGTTTGCCGTCTTGCCAATTCTGATCGACTACACCGCCGAATTTGACCTGATAAGTTTCTTCGGGACGAGGATTGAGCCATACATCTCCCATTTTGAGCCAATCGTCGGGCTGTTCGAGTTGCCAACCGTCAACGATAACTTGCTTGAAAATGCCGTAATCATAGAGAATGCAAAATCCGTTTGCGGGATAATCGCAAGATGTGAGCGAATCCATATATGCGGCGGCAAGTCTGCCAAGACCGCCGTTGCCAAGCCCCGCATCGGGTTCAAACGCATAAATTTCGTCCATCTTAACGCCGAAACTTTCAACCGCTTTTGTAACTTCGTCGGTGATACCCATGTTGAAAAGATGATTGCGCAGGGATCTGCCGAGCAAAAATTCCATTGACATATAGTAGACTTGTTTTGCGTTTTGTGCGCGGCACTCTTTTTTGAAATTGACGCGCTCGGACGTGAGCAAATCTCTTATAACCATACAAGTCGCGCGGTAGATTTGCGCCTTGCTGGCGTCTTCGGCTTTGACGCCGAAATAGCTTCTTAGCACGCCGGAAATACCGTTTTCGATTTCCTTTTGCGTAATATTGAATTTCATATCCTTTCCTTCCTTCCGCTTTCCCCCGGACGAAAGATAATTAGTTTTTCTTATTTATGCGCCGTCCGATCGGTGTAACGACCATCAACGACTATTTTATGTTTTATCAAAGATTTTGATAAATTTCGATATATTTCTTTGCGCTGACATTCCAACCGAAATCCGATTTCATATCGTTTTTGACAATCTTGTCCCAGTTGTCTTTGTCGTTGTAGGTTGCATAAGCGCGCCAAATCGCGTCGAGCATATCGTATGCGTTGTAGGTCTTAAAGGTGAAACCTTTGCCCTCGCCCGTTTCGGGATTGAAGGCAGGCACGGTGTCTTTCAAACCGCCCGTTTCTCTGACAACGGGGACTGTTCCGTATCTCATTGCAATAAGCTGCGACAGTCCGCACGGCTCAAATTTTGACGGCATGAGGAATATGTCGCTTGCACCGTAAATCTTGCTCGCAAGATCGCTTGAAAACGCAAGGATCGCCCTGAATTTGTTGGGATGACGCTCCTGCACGGATTTTATCATATTCTCGTACTTCCAGTCGCCCGTGCCGAGAACTACGACTTGTACGTCTGCACGCATAACGTCGTCGATAACCGTGCCGACCAAATCGAGACCTTTTTGCTCGGTGAGTCTTGTCACCATTGCGATGAGCGGGCGATTTTCGTCAAACGGCAAGTTTATCATCTCGCAAAGAGCCTTCTTGTTTTCGGCTTTCTTGACGGCATAATTCCTGACCGTGTAATTTGCAAACAATTTCTTGTCTGTCTTGGGATCATACAACGTCTGATCGATGCCGTTGACAACGCCGTGAAGTTTGTACCTGCGATTGGACAGTATGCCTTCGAGGCCATAAGAATAAAACGGATCGAGAATCTCTTGCGCGTAAGTTTCGCTGACGGTTGTGACTGCGTTTGCGGATTCGATGCCGCCTTTCATAAAGTTGACGCAATCGCCGTTCATAACAAGCGGACGCGCCCATTCCGGCAATCCGAGAATATCGCCGATGAGGTTGTCGCCGTACTTGCCTTGAAACTCGATATTGTGTATCGTAAACACGGTTTTGATGTGTTGATACTCTTCGCTCGCACGATAGAACACATCGAGGAATACGGGCGTCAACGCCGTATGCCAATCGTTTGCGTGAAGCACGTCCGGGAAGAAATCGATGAGGGGCAACACTTCAAGAACAGCTTTTGAGAAGAACGCAAAGCGTTCGCCGTCATCGAAGTGTCCGTAAAGACCTTTCCTCTTGAAATAATACTCGTTATCCACAAAGTAGTAGGTCACACCGTCATAAGTCGCTTCGTATACGCCGCAATATTGACGACGCCAACTCAAATCCACAAACGTAGACGCAACAAATCTGAACGAGTCGCGATAGGTTTCTTTGATTTCCTCTTTGTAGAAAGGAATGATGACTCTGCAATCGTGACCTTGAGCGTTGAACGCTTTGGGAAGCGCGCCCGCAACGTCTCCGAGTCCGCCCGAGCGAACAAACGGCATTGCTTCAGATGCAACAAATAATATTTTCATATTTTTCTCCTTTTTGAAGGATGTAACTTTTTTCATAGGGTTAGCGTATTATCGCACCCTGAATGAGCGAGGATTCGTCCTCTACAAGAGTCGAACGGCGTGAACTCTAATTTGATGTGCCCCCTCTTTCCGGACACGCCGGTATTTCTCCCACCACTCAGTTAGGGGTAATTCTTTACAACATTATCCGTCGTTCGCGGGGGAGACAGTCGGCACTCGCATAGATAGGGACAATTCTCTCATTATGCCACTTCGCCTGCGTGGCGGCTGCGCAACAGAATGCCACGCATTCTCGTACTATACGTCAAGCTCGGCGCTCATATTCTCGCCGCCTTGCGGCTCGCACTTTGAATAAGCACAATCCGTTTATAAGAACGCCCTGAATGAGTGTTCGTTCGGGTGTGGGTGTCCCACCCGTGTCATTCCGAGGGAACGAAGTGACCGCGGGAATCAAGCCGTAAGGCGCACACACCAAGCAGACAATCTTGCGAAACTGCGGCAAGAGTTTTTGTCCCTGCTTGAACTGATAGCAAAGATTTTCTGCGCGGTAGGAATTGCGAGAACAAGCGAGGTCAATGGCAATCGCCACTGCGTTTGCGTTTCTATTTAGGGGATTCCCACGTCGCTTTGCTCCTCGGAATGACATTTGGGGCGATTGTCATAACCGCAACGCCGTTCGAGCAATAGACAGGAGCGTACTTGTTGTACGTGACTGTTTGAGCAGTTGCACCTGACGCAGTTATTCGCCAAATAGCTCGCTCAATGTTTTGAGAGGGATATTTGTGCGTCAGCCAAGGAAGCGTTCCTCAAGCAGCAATCCCAGCGTACACAGACGTACGTGGATTGATGGGTGAAGTGCGCTGACGCAGGATCACGTGCAAATAGCACTCTCAAATGACTTTGCCTTTGACAACCACCATAGGATAAGTCTCATACCCACTCAACACCCTACCCGGCTGAATGATGACATCCTTGTCGGTGATGGTGTAGTCGAGGGAGGCGTTGTCCATGACGATGGTGTCTTCCATGACGATTGAGTTGCGGATGACGGCACCTTTGCCGACCTTGACGGAACGGAACAGAATTGAGTTTTCAACCGTACCGTCGATGACGCAACCGTCTGCGATGATGGAATTTTTGACGTTTGCACCCTCTTTGTATCTGGCGGGAACGCTATCTTTGACCTTGGTGAGAATGGTTGAGTGTTTGTAGAACAACTCCTCTCTCACTTCGGGTTTGAGCAGATCCATGCTGCGCTTGAAGTATGTGGGAATACGGTCGATGACGGCGACGTATTCCTTGACTTCATAGTTCATGATATAGAGGTTTTGCAAATTCTCTTGCAATATATCCTTTTCAAAATCATAGCAACCGTGCGCATATGCGTTGTCCACAAGGGAGAGAAGCAAGTCCTTCTTCACAAAATAGATGTTGAGGTTGCATTGTTGTTTGCCCGTGTCGCTTGCGACCGCATAGCGCATATCCGTTATGCGATGATTTTTGTCGGACGTAATGACAAACTTGCGCGGCGTCACATCGTCGGTGCTATATGTCAGGACGGTGATATCCGCACCCTTTTCGATATGGAATGCTTCCACCTCGTCAAAGTCGATGTTGTAGGCTATGTTGGTGTTTGAAATCACCACATACTCCTCGTTGTTGTTCATAAGGTAGCCGCGGAGGTTGAACAACGCTTCGATTTTGCCTTTATACACTTTGTGTTCGCTGTTGAACGCAAAGGGCGGGAAAAGCGTGAGTCCGCTGTTTTTTCTGTTCAAGTCCCAATCTCTGCCCATGCGGAGATGGTCCATAAGAGAGTTGTAGTTGTTGCGAGTGACTATGCCTATCGTGGTGATGTTGGCATGCACAAGGTTTGACAGCGTAAAGTCGATAAGGCGATATCTTCCGCCAAACGGCAACGACGCCGTGGTGCGATGAATCGTCAAATCGTTGAGATGGCTGTCGGGATCGGATGCGAACAAAACGCCCATGGTATTGTTTTTCATATTTTCCCCTCCTTAACCTATCATTTCGTTTGCGCCGACAACGGAATTCGGAGCAAGATTGTAATTCGGCGCAATGACGCTTATCTTCCACTCGCCGGGATTGCAATGTTCGAGAGTTTCGCCGACCATGCAGTTTTTGCCTACGGTTGCGTTCCATCCGACAATGGAATATCTGATGTCCGCCCCGTCCTCTATAACCGCGCCCGGCATAATGACGGAATCTTCGATATAAGCGTCTTTGCCGATTTTGACGGAGTTTGAGATGACGCTGTTTTTTACAGTACCGTTGATGACGGTGCCTTCGCTGACAAGGCAGTTGCTGACATTGCCGGTCGGTGCGACATAGTGCGGCGGCTCGGCGTTGTTGCGTGCGTAAATCTTCCACTTGTCATCGTCAAGATGCAACTCTTCCCCTTTGAGAACATCCATATTGGCTTCCCACAAAGAAGAGATTGTGCCGACGTCTTTCCAATATCCGTCAAATTGATACGCATACATTCTTTGGCTGTCCGCAAGCATTTTCGGGATGATGTTCTTGCCAAAGTCGTTTTCGCTCGTTTTGTCGTTTTCGTCCTCGATGAGATATTTGCGAAGTTTATCCCACGTGAATATATAGATGCCCATCGACGCTTTTGTGCTTTTCGGATTTTTTGGTTTTTCCTCGAATTCTTCGATTTGTTTGCTGTTCTTTTTGAGATTGAGGATACCGAAGCGGCTTGCTTCCTCGATAGGCACATCGCGCACTGCGATAGTGCAGTCGGCATTGTTGCGTTTATGCTCTTTGAGCATGTCGTGATAATCCATCTTGTAGATGTGGTCACCGCTCAGAATCACGACATAATCGGGGCTATAATTGTCGATAAAGTCTATGTTCTGATAAATTGCGTTTGCGGTGCCCTTGTACCACTCTCCTGATTTTGCTCCCATATACGGAGGCAAAACATAGATGCCGCCGCTGAGTCTGTCCAAATCCCACGGTTGCCCGTTGCCGATGTATTGATGAAGTTCAAAGGGACGATATTGCGTAAGCACGCCTATTGTATCGATACCGCTGTTGATGCTGTTTGAAAGCGGAAAATCGATGATACGGTACTTCGCTCCGAACGGCACGGCCGGTTTTGCGACGGAGGATGTAAGCACACCCAAGCGAGTGCCTTGTCCGCCTGCAAGAAGCATTGCGATACATTCCTTTTTGGAAATTTTGCTCATTTATTTTTCCTCCTTATATTCCGGTTTCAAAAACATAACCGAGTTTTTGGGAATATTGACTTTGATTGAATACGGATATCCGTGCGCGGGCTTTGCACTCGCTCTGAACGAGGGACGCCTTTCCTCTTCGCCGCCGTACTTTTTGAGTGCGGAATACAAATCCGTTCTGTACGTAACGTTTTCGGGAACGCCCATAACGTATTTGAGCCTTTCGACGGGTGAAAAGTTGATTATGCAAATCACGTATTCACCGTCCGCCGCCTTGCGCATAAAGGACAACACGTTTTGCGAATTGTCATCGACGACAATCCACTTGAACCCGTCATACGTGCAGTCGAGTTGCCACATCGCTTTGTTTTCGAGATAGAAAGCGTTGAGGTCTTTCATAAACTTCTGGAAGGTGCGGTGACGAGGATAATCCAGCAAGAACCAGTCAAGCTGTTGGGCATAGTTCCATTCGATAAACTGCGCAAACTCGTTGCCCATGAAATTGAGCTTCTTGCCCGGATGTCCCATCATAAAACCGTAAAACGCTTTCAGCCCCTCGAATTTTTGATCGTAATCGCCCGGCACTTTGTTTATCATACTGCATTTGCCGTGTACGACCTCATCGTGGGAGATGGGAAGAATATAATTTTCGCTATAAGCGTATGTAATTGCAAAAGTAAGATTGTTGTGATTGTCCTTTCTGAAGAACGGATCGAGGGACAGATAATGCAAACTGTCGTTCATCCACCCCATGTTCCACTTGAAGTTGAAGCCAAGACCTCCGTCATAAGCGGGTTTGGTTATCATGGGATAAGCGGTGCTTTCCTCCGCAACGGTGAGCGCGCCGTGATACTTTGAAAGTATTGCGGTGTTCATCTGTTTCAAGAAGTCCTTTGCTTCGAGATTGTAGTTGCCGCCGTATTGGTTTGGTGCCCACTCTCCGTCCTTTCTGCCGTAGTCGAGATATAGCATGCTCGCAACGGCGTCGCAACGAATTCCGTCGATGTGGTAGACGTCAAACCAGAACATTGCCGCCGAAATGAGAAAAGATTTGACTTCGTTTTTGCCGAAATCGTACACCATTGTGCCCCACTCCTTATGTTCGCCCTTGCGCGGGTCGGCATATTCGTAAAGAGGCGTGCCGTCAAACAGGCGCAATCCTTGCTCGTCGCGCGGGAAATGCGCAAGCACCCAGTCCAGAATAATGCCTATTCCGGCTCTGTGGCAACGATCGATAAACTCCATAAGGTCTTTGGGCGTTCCGTAACGGGAAGTCGGCGCAAACATGCCCGTCGTCTGATATCCCCAGCTTCCGTCAAAGGGATATTCCGTAAGAGGCATAACCTCGATGTGAGTGTAGCCCATCTTTTTGACATACGGGATAAGCTCGTCCGCCATCGCGCTGTAATTGATATAGTTGCCATCGGCGTACTTTTTCCACGAACCGAAATGAATCTCGTAAATATTGATAGGCGAGCCGTAAGGATTGAAATTTTCCCTCTCTCTCATCCATTTTTTGTCTTTCCAGCGATAGCCGGAAATGTCATAGAGTTTGGATGCGTTTGCAGGTGCGGTTTCAAAATGCAAGCCATACGGGTCGCACTTGAAGCACGTTTCGCCTTTTTCGGACGTGATTGCGTATTTGTACGCCTGAAATTGAGTTGCTCCAGCAATAAAAGTCGTCCACACGCCGTCGTCTTGTCTTTGCATGTGGTTTGCGTTGACATCCCAATCATTGAAATCGCCCACAACCGATACGGAGGAGGCGTTGGGGGCCCACACGGCGAAATCCCAGCCGTCGACTCCGTCCTCCACGCTCGGGGCGGGCGAAAACATCTTATGCGCTTGATAATTTGTGCCTTCATGGAACAAATAGCTTGCATAACTGTCTTTTTGTTTTGCCATTACTTTCTCCAAAAGCAAATCCCCTCATCTTTTGGGGATATACTTCTAATATTATTTACACTTATTGTAACAAAAAACACGCCCGCACACAAGAGCAAATATATAAATTTTTTGCAAAAATGCAAATTTTGCAAATATCATTTTTTGAAAAATGTAAAAAATCGAGTTTTTTTTCGGGTTTTTGTACGTTTTTATTCTTCAAATCCTTTTATTGCAAAAACGGTGCTTCCGCTTCCGGACATCGAAACTTTGTCGAATCCTTGTTTTTTCAAAGCGTCGTATGCTTGCTTAATTTGAGGATTCAAAAGGCAGGCAGGCTCGAATAGGTCGTTTCGCAAAGCGCAAAGTGCCTCGTCGACAGACGTAGGGATATTTTGCAAATTGAAATTTTCGCCGTGAATCCGGTCAAAAAGTTTGTAGCATGCGCCGCTGTCGCTTCCTCCGTCGGCAATTATCTCGCAAACATCTATCTTCCCTTTGTCCGAAAGCCGCTCGACAACCTCCCCGACGCCCGAAACACGGCATACTCCGCCTTTGACCATATATGGCACGTCACTGCCCAAAGACAGCAAAAAATCAACATCTAAACGGCTGTTCCCCGCTTTTGATTCGAGGTATTGCGCCACCGCTTTGACAGTGCAGGCAATCGTTGCGGACGAGCCGCCAAGCCCTGCTCCGAGCGGCACTCCTTTGAAAATAACAAGCGTTCCTCCGACATCGAAATGCTTTGCGACGTTTTGCAATTTTGGGTTTTCAATCGCAAGAAATCTGTCCTTGTCCAATCCGTCGAAACCGTCCGCTATCGAAACATCGAATCCGACTTTTCCTTCAACGGGATAAAATTCGACTCGGTCTTCGTATTTTTCATACGGATACATAATCATATCCAATCGATGGAGCCCGTCTTTTTTTCCCGTCACGGCAAGCGACAAATTCAATTTTGCGGGCGTCGACGAAACAAACTTCATTCTTCTTCCTCCTTTATCAAATCGAGCGTAACGACAAATTCTGTCGAAAACCCTTGTGTCGGCTCTTTTGCAAGCTCTATCGTACCGCCGTGCATTGTAACAATCTTTTTGCACACGGCAAGTCCCAACCCCGAACCTTGTTTGTTGCGAGATTTTTCTCCCACGACAAACGCTTCGAATACGTCCTCTTTGGAGTCGTCGTTTATACCGGGACCGTTGTCCGCAAGCGAGATTTTGGCTTTATCTCCCTCTTTTTGCACGCAAAAGCGCAATGTCGAACCTTGCGGCGTATACTTGAAAAAGTTGCCCGTAAGGTTTTCGAATACGCGCTGCAGTTGCCCTTTGTCGACATTGCAAACGAGCGGTTCTTCGCATATCTGTGCGTCGAGGACATAGCCTTGCACTTCGAATTCGTCATATATACCGGCAAGAAAAGTTCTTGCAAGTTCCGCAACGTCGCACGGTTTTCTCTCAAGCGCAAAATCCGGATGTTCGAGTTTGTTATATTCATAAAACTGATTGACAAGCTCTGCCATTTGATTGGATTTTGCAAAAATAATCTGCAAATATTTTTGCTTGTCGGCATCGCTCACAAGTCCGTCTTTTATTGCTTTTGCAAACCCTTGAATTATTGTTATAGGCGTTTTGAGGTCATGCGACAAGCCCGCAAGCATACGCTGTTTGTCCCCTTCAAGAGCAAGACGTTGCGCCTCACTTGCGTCGAGAATGTCCACCATCTCGTTGAAGCTGTCGTAAAGATGCTCGAATTCCTTTGAACCTTTATAATTCAAATGCTCGTGTTCTTCTTGCGACGGGAATGTCGTCATCGCATATGACAGCACGGCAAGCGGTCTTTGTACGTGTTTGTTGATGTATCGGATATAAAACACCATAACGGTTGCAAACAACGCCACAATGCCGAGTGCGACAATCACTATAAACAGATAAATCATTGTGCTGTTGTTGATGTTTTCGTCAACGTATACCGCATAATAATCCACGCCGTCCGCACCCTTGAACGAAAAGCGGAAAAGACGCTCGTCGCCGTGCGTCGCATTGTAGGTGAGATAATCGTATTCCTTTTGCGTAAAGCTTGTTTTTGTTGTTGAAATGGATGAGGAAACGATGTTGTACACCGCCTTGTCGTCCTTGCTCAAAAGATAATATCTCTCTTGCTTATTGCCCTCGCTGTCGCGATAACTGATTGTGATGAGATAATTGTACTTGTTTGCTTCGAGCTTGAAATTATGCACTTCTCTGCGCTCGCTTTTGTTGTATCTGGCAATACAATCGAGTTCTCCGACCGTATATTCGTTGGAGGCGTCCAGTGTTGAATACACCGTTTTCCCGTCCGCCGTGACAATTTCAAGCCAGCCCGATTTGCCCAGCAACCTGCTTGTCGGAATCTTCGAGTAATTGCCGCTTTGAAGTTCTTTTTCATAGTCGGAAACCACTTTTTGTCTGATGTTTATACCGTTTTCCGAAAAAGCCCACTGTGCCACCGCATAAATTGCGACGACGCCCAGAATTATGATAAGCGAGAAAGAAATAAAACTACGAATAAGCAACGCAAGAAAGCTCGCGTTGTCGATTTTCGGTGACGCTTTTCGTTTGCCGTTCGCCACACTCTTTTTGCGATTTTTGCCAGAATCGACACTTAATGTATCTTTTTCGCACGCATAATCGCTTGTTTTGGTTGTTTTATTGTTTTTCAATCTTATATCCGAGTCCTCTTAACGTCTTTATATATCGAGGGTTTTTCGGATCGTCCTCGATCTTATCTCTGAGGTTTGATATATGCACCATCATGGTGTTGTCGTCATTGGCGTAATAGTCGCCGTTGACTTCCTCGTATATTTGCATTTTGGTGAAAACTCTTCCCGGCGATTTCATCAGCATGAGCAATATCTTATACTCCGTCGCGGTAAGATTTACCGGCACGCCGTTCTTTTCAAGCGTAAGCGTGTTTGTGTCGAGGGTAAGCTCGCCGATGTTGATTTTGCCGTCATCTTCTTCCTGCATATTGCCGAGTTTGTAGAAACGGCGCAAGTTCGCGTTTATGCGCGCAACGAGTTCGAGCGGATTGAACGGCTTGACCATATAGTCGTCCGCGCCGAGATTCAAGCCGAGAATCTTGTCGCTGTCAAGCTGTGCCGCAGACAGTATAATGATTGGAATATTACTCTTTTGACGAATGTATTTGGTCAGTTCATAGCCGTTCATTCTGGGCATCATAATATCGACGAGCGCAAGGTCGATTTTCTCTTTATCGAAAATCTCGGTTGCTTCCATGCCGTCCTTTGCCCAAAACGTGGAAAAGCCCTCGTTTTCAAGGTACAATTTGAGCAATTTGACTATATCTTCGTCGTCCTCTGCCATCAAGATATTGAAACTCATCGTCCACCTCAAATATATTTATAAATAGATTATATCATAATAAAAATGTTTTTCAACTTAAAAATATCTAAAGAAAACGCTTGTCGCGCGCGCATTGCGTGTGCGCCCGCAAAAGGAATACAAAAGAAAAATTCCCCGTGAAGAGAGGGGAATTTTAGGAGTCCGATCGATTTTTCAAAAACGTCTGAAATCAACAACTTATTCAACTTTTCCGTAAACGCACAAATTGTAAACGCGACCGTCTTTTACAACTGCGTTTTTCATTGTTCCCTCAAGCACAAAACCGTTCTTTTCCAACACTCTTCTCGAGGCAATATTCGGCTCGCAAACCTCGCCTGTGATTCTGATAATATCCAACTTTTCAAATGCAAGCTCACACAAGAGTTTCACTGCCTGCGTCACAATTCCCTTTGACGTTTCCTCCGGCAGCAAATAATATCCTATTACGGCGTCTTTACCACGCACGTCGGTCTTTTTCTCAACGGAAACCGTCCCCAAAATTCTTCCGTCAACGACAATTTCTCTGAACAATCCTGTTTTGCCGTCGTTTTCAGCAACCATATTCAGCCACCACTCGGCAGAATCGTCGGTGTAAGGATACGGCACTCTGTTTGACAAATATGTTCTGTCTATGGCATTGCAAATCGCAATCAGTTCTTCTTTATCTTCAAACCGCCAGTTTCTCAATTCAATCTGCATATTGTTCTCCTCTTGTCCGCCAAAATCTGTCTTCTTTCAAAAAACGGGCAGTTTGTTTTTGCAACTGCCCGTTTATTTTTTTATCTACGCTAATCAATACAGCTTTGCTCCCGCAGGGATATGTCTGTCGACAATCAGGAGATTGAGTCCCTCGTGTCCGTCCTCTTCATGCACCGCCGAGATAAGCATACCCTCCGAGTCGATGCCCATCATTTTTCTGGGCGGCAAGTTGACGATTGCAATCGCCGTTTTGCCAATCAAATCTTCCGGCTCGTAGTATTCGTGAATACCGCTCAGAATCACGCGGTCCTTGCGTTCGCCGTCGTCGAGGGTGAATTTGAGAAGTTTTTTGGATTTGGGCACTGCAACGCAGTCAAGAATCTTCACCGCGCGGAAGTCCGACTTTGCAAAGGTTTCAAAATCCACCGAATCTTTGAAAATCGGCTCGATTTTGACGTTTGAAAAATCAATGGTTTCCGCTTCGTCTTTTGCGACTTCTTCATTCTTTACGGGTTCTTCCGTTTTTGCTTTTGATTCGGCTTTCTTTTTGCCGTCGCCAAGAGGCTTCATTGTCGGAAACAGCAACACGTCGCGAATAGACGCGCTGTCGGTGAGGAACATCACCATACGGTCGATGCCGATGCCCAAACCGCCCGTGGGAGGCATGCCGTATTCAAGAGCCGTGCAGAAATCCTCGTCATACGGTTGCGCCTCGTCATCGCCTTTGGCTTTGGCGAGCATTTGTTGCTCGAAACGAGAACGTTGATCGATCGGGTCGTTAAGCTCGCTGAACGCATTGCCGCCTTCGCTTGCGCAAATAAAGAACTCGAATCTCTCTGTGAGACGAGGATCCGACGGTTTTTTCTTTGCAAGCGGACTGACCTCGACAGGATAGTCCATGATGAACACGGGGCCTGTAAGTTTTTCTTCTACAAATGCGTCGAAGATGTTGTACAGCGCATGTCCCCAGGACGTATCTTTTGCCATATCCAAGCCCATTTTGTTTCCTGCCGCAATGAGTTCTTCAAGCGGTTGGTTGTCAAAATCCAGTCCCGTATACTTCTTCACCGCGTCCACCATCGTAAGACGTTCCCACGGCGTTTTTAGGCAAAGCGGAGTGCCTTGATACACAATATCCAATCCGCCGCAAACGCGCTCCGCCGCCGCTGTATAAAGTTCCTCGGTGACGTTCATCATCTCGTTGTAGTCAACGTATGCTTGATAAAGCTCGATTGTGGTAAATTCGGGGTTATGCTTGGTGTCCATACCTTCGTTGCGGAATTGGCGACCGATTTCGTACACTTTTTCAAAGCCGCCGACAATGCAACGCTTCAAGTGCAACTCGGTTGCGATACGCATATACATATCGATGTCGAGCGTGTTGTGATGCGTGATGAAAGGACGCGCGTTTGCTCCGCCTGCAAGCGTGTTGAGCACAGGCGTTTCCACTTCGATAAAGCCTTTTTTGTCAAGCACTTCACGGATTGTGGAGATGATTTTGCTACGCTTGACAAACACCTCTTTGACTTCCGGATTTGCGATGAGGTCAACGTAGCGTTGACGGAAACGCAGTTCGGGATCGCGAAGTCCGTGGAATTTTTCGGGAAGAGGAAGCAACGACTTTGAAAGCAACGTCGCACTCTTGACATGCACGGAGATTTCTCCCGTTTTTGTCTTGAAAACAAAGCCTTTTATGCCGATAATGTCGCCGACGTCCACCTTTTTGAAGTCTTGGTACTCGTCGACTCCCATATCGTCGCGGCTGAAATAGCCCTGCATTTTGCCGTCGCTGTCCATGATATGGCCGAAACTTGCCTTGCCCATAATGCGTTTGGACATAAGTCTGCCTGCGATACTGACTTCCTTGCCCTCGAACTCATCGTAATTTGCAAGGATTTGTCCTGCCGTCGTCGTGCGCTCATAAGACGTAATTTCAAACGGGTTCTCGCCTTTTTCGACAAGCTCGTCAAGTTTTGCGATTCTGACCTTGCGCACCTCGTTTACATCCGTTTCTTTCTCTTGAACGGGTGCGTCGTTGCGGATTTCTTCACTCATTTTTGATTCTCTCTATAAAAAAGCAATACGCTTGCTCAAAAGAGCAGGCGCAAGTGTGTTTACTGAAAAGTTTGTTACTTGATGGTTACGACTTTGTATTCCTCGTCGCCGTGTGCGGTTGAAAATCTGACGATTTCGCCCGATTTCTTGCCAAGGAGTGCTTTGCCCAAAAGAGATTCGTTGCTGATTTTGCCTTTTGCGAAATCCGCTTCGGTCTCTCCGACGAGTTGAACCGTCATAACTCTGTCGTCCTCATCGTCAAGCTCGCCGAGATATTCGACTGTGATAACGTTTCCGATAGACACCTTGTGATTGCCGCTTTTTTCAATGATGACGGCGTTTTTTATACGCTCTTCGAGTTCTTTGATTTCGGAAGCCACCTGGCTTTCCTCTTGTTTTGCGGCATCGTATTCGGCATTTTCGGACAAGTCGCCGAGTTCTCTTGCGTGTTGCAATTTCTTTGCAACGTCTTCACGCAAATATACGATGAGATAGTCGAGTCTTTGTTTGAGTTCCTCAAGACCTTCCTGGGTAAGATAAACTTCTTTCATTGTTTCCTCCTGACGCGTATGCGCCAACTTAATTCTTATAGATTATTCCGCCTTGTTTTCGGCTGCGGTTTCTTCTTCGTTTTCAATCGAATCTTCTTCGCCGGCATCGACGGATTTTTCGGAAGTTTCGTTTTCGACATCGTTTTGAGTTTCTTCCGTCGTGGCGTCGACCGCACCGTCTTCCGTCACTTCTTGCGTTTTTTCGGTTTCGACTGCGACGTCGGATTCCGTTTCGGGCAAGTTTTCTTGCGAGTCGTCGGTTACTTCCTTATTTTCGGCTTTCGCCTCTTGCGCTTTCATCTGTTCGAGCTTCTTTTCAACCTTTGACTGAACTTCGGCTTGATCCGCCTTGTACTTCGGTGTGAGTGCCATAACCTTGATTTCTATGGAGCTGAATTTGAATCCGAATTCACCGAGGAACACGTCTTCGAGCAAAGTGCGCAAATAAACTTCCGCCTCCAAAACGTCTTTGTCCACGACTTTTACGTTGACTTTGAGTCGCACGCCGTACTCGTCGCTGACAAGCACGACTTTTTGGCATTTTACGCCTTCGACCTGTTTGCAAGTCGATTTGACCAATTTCGTAACGACGTTTGAGGATACTCTCACGCTACCGCCTTTTTCCTGGCGCAGAGTGATTTCCTTTACGACGTCGCTGTTGACGAATATAAGCACAAGCGATACCACCGCAAGCACGAGATAGAGTATTGCGAGCGTGATGATAAGACCTTGCACGAGTTTGCTTTCGAATTCGGTCGATTCTATCCCGCCGAACGCCGTGACGACAAGCACCATGATAAGGATGATTGCCACAACGATAGAGCAAGACGCAAATATCTTTTCGAGATTCTTTTTCATAATGCACCTCATACGCAAGCGATTTCCTCGCTTTTCGTTTATATAATATAAACTAAGATTGACAATTAGTCAACGTGTGCGCAAGAAATTTTATTTTGTAATATTGTCTGCCAAAGCGCATATTTTAGTCCGAAATATCGATTTTTCAACTTTGAATGCCGTATTCTTCAAGCAAGTCGGACGCGCGTTTTGTCAAAGCCTCGTCAAAACCGAACAGTTCCACATACTCTACAAACGCACGATTCAACTCTTTCGCGCTTTTGCCGTACACGCTCCGCAATGCATCGCGCATATTGTTTTGCTTATAGAGCAACAAATATTTTTCCATGCCGTAAGCAAAAATAAGCCACTCCGTAAACGCACCGACGACGGGATATGTCAATGCGCAGTCTTTCTCAAAGAAAAAATCCTCGTCAAGCAACTCGTCAAAAGGCAAAAACAAGCCCTTTGCGATATAGTGTTTTGTCCAAACGATGTTCGGAATCCCCCACCAAACACGATCGAAATACATAGCAAGTCCTTCCCTGATCGCAGGGCTGTCGGGACGATTTATGGTGTAACTCACGACGTGCGCGTCCTCGTGAAAACCTATGCACTTGACGTCTTGGTTGTATACCGCATAGATTTTGTCGGGAATATCCGCAAAGCCGTTGCAAGGCTCGTTGTCGCCGTACACCCTCCCGACTTCTTCGGGCGAATCGCAAAGATAGTAACGAATCTTGAAAGACGGCGTTGTGCAAAGCGTATTGCAAATGTACTCAAAACATCTCTCCTGCGTCTCGGCTATTTTTTCAATATCCTTATGCGCAAGAGAATTTTCGGCAAAATTGAAAATGTAGTGTCGGGTTTCAAATGTTTTCATGCTCAATCGTTCACTCGATAGGGACAAGAACTTCCTCATGTCTGACGAAAGTCGAAAGATGCGTAAAGCCGATTTCTTTGAGCATCTTGCACGCCTCGTCGAAATTTTTGCAAATATCTCCGCGGTGTGCGTCCGAGCCGTAACTTATCTTTCGTCCGCCAAGCTCGAAATATCTTTCGATAATATCCCTTTGAGGTGCCATTTCGTGGTGGAAGTTGACTTCCATAGCTTTGCCGCGTGCGATTATTCCCTTCAAAATCGCGTCAATCTCGTTTGGGAAGTCCTTGTAGCGAAGCAGTTTGTCGCGATAAGGCGCGCCGTGAGCGATGTAACCGATATGTGCCACGATGTCGTATTGATAGGGAGCGTCGAGGCTTTCCAAGATGGTTTCGAGGTATCTGCGATACACCCTCTTTTTGCTCTTGAACAGAAACGCCATTTTGAAATACACGTCGTATCCGTCCACGCAATGCACCGAGTTTATAACCACGTCAAAGGGATATTTCGCAATGACTTTTTGATACGCTTCCTTTGCCGCTTTGCTCGAATCGTAACTCGCCTCAATGCCGAAACAGAGGTTTAACGTATTGTTTTTGTCCTCATTAAGTGCCTTTTTTGCTTTTTGCCACGATTCGTAGTATTTTTCCAAATCGAGATTCGGCCACTTGATCGGCGCACGATTTTTGCCGTATTCGAAGTCATAGTCGAGGTGGTCCGTCGTAGACAAATAGCAAAGACCTTGCGCCTTTGCTATTTCAACGATTTTGTCAAGAGCCACCTTTCCGTCGTGCGAATTGTCGGTGTGGACATGGGTGTCACATCTCATGTTTTATCACTCCAAAACAGCTTTGATACGTCTTACGCCCGCAGAAGACGATTGTTCTTTGACGATACGGAATTTGCCGAGTTCGCCCGTGCGTTTTGCATGAGGGCCGCCGCAAATTTCCTTTGAAAAACCGATTGTATACACTTTGACGACATCGCCGTAGCGGTTGTCGAACACGCCGATTGCGCCTGCTTTCTTTGCGTCTTCGACGGACATTTCTTCAAGTTTGATTTCGCTGTCTTTTGCGATTTCGTCGTTGACGACCTTTTCGACTTCGGCGATTTCCTCTGCGGTCAAAGGACGCGGGAAGTTGAAGTCGAAACGCAATCTTTCGGATGTGATATTGCTTCCCTTTTGCTGAATCGTATCGTCATGAAGCACGACTTTGAGCGCGGCGTTGAGCAGGTGCGTTGCGCTATGAAGTCTTGTCGTAAGCTCGCCGCCGTCTGCAAGTCCGCCCTTAAATTTTTGCTCCGCACCCGCTTTCGAGAGTGCCTGATGGTCGGCAAACGCTTTGTCATAGCCTTCTTTGTCAAGCGTATAGCCTTTCTCTTTTGCAAGTTCTGCGGTCATTTCGATGGGGAAGCCGTATGTGTCGTAAAGTCTGAACGCGGTCTTGCCGGGGAACACCGTCATATTCTCGGGCAAATGCGCCACGATTTTGTCAAACTCTTTGAGCCCTTGCTCGATTGTCTTTGCAAACTTATCCTTTTCCGCTTCGAGTTCGCTTACGATTCTGCCCTCGTTCTCTTTGATGTAGGGATACGCCTCTTCATACTTTGCGACATAGAGTTTTGCAAGCGTTACGAGCGCACTGTCGTCTATGCCGAGCGTTCTGCAATATCTCATCGCCCTGCGGATAAGGCGGCGCAAAACGTAACCTTGGTCAACGTTGGAGGGAGAAATACCCTTGGGGTCACCAAGCAAGAACGTTGCAGTACGAGTATGGTCGGCGATTATGCGCATCGCAACCGTCATGGTTTCGTCCTCTCCGTACTTCTTGCCCGAAAGTTCTTCCAGTTTCTTTATTGCAAACGCAAAGAGGTCTGTTTCGTAAACCGATTTATATCCGTTGAGAATGCAGAGCATTCTTTCAAGTCCCATGCCCTCGTCGACGTTCTTCTGTTTGAGGGGCGAGAAAGTGCCGTCCGCATTCTTGAAGTATTGCATAAACACGTCGTTGCCGATTTCAACGTACTTGCCACAATCGCATGCGGGAGAGCAATCGTCCGAGCATTTGGGTTTGCCCGTGTCGATAAACATCTCGGTATCGGGGCCGCAAGGACCGGTTATGCCGGCAGGTCCCCACCAGTTGTGCTTTTTATTGCAATAAAAGATATGGTCCTCGGGGATACCTTGCGCTTTCCAGTACGACGCGCTTTCCTCGTCGCGAGGACAATCTTCGTCGCCTGCGAAAACAGTCACGGCAAATTTGTCCTTGTCAAATTCCAGTTGATTGAGCAAAAAGTCGTGGGAACAGGCGATTGCATATTCCTTGAAGTAGTCGCCGAGCGACCATCTGCCGAGCATCTCGAAAAACGTGCAGTGGGTTGCGTCGCCGACCTCGTCGATATCGCCCGTGCGCACGCACACTTGTACGTCGGTAAGACGATTGCCCGCAGGATGCTTCTCGCCGAGAAGATACGGCACGAGCGGATGCATACCCGCCGTTGTAAACAGAACGGTGGGATCGTTTTCGGGAATTAGGGACGCAGATCCGATGACTGCGTGTCCCTTTGATTTGTAATAATCGAGATAGAGTTTGCGAAGCTCGCTTGAATTTAGTTGTTTCATATTTACCTCTGGGTTGAAATTTCGTATTTTTACTGATTGCGCCTATTCAGAGTGCGCCTGACGGCTAGATTCCCACGGTCACTCCGTTCCCTCGGAATGACAAGGTAGGATACCCACACCTGAGCAACACACATTCAGGGTGTACTTATACACGGTATGTGCAGATTCGCAGACGGAACACGAGCCGCAAGGCGCACTACGAATAGGCACATACCGTGTATAAGAACGCCCTAAAAGAGTGTGCTGTTCGTCCTCTACAAGAGTTGAACGGCGTGTACTCTTAAATGCAATTTCCCCTTTCCTCACGTGTTTTCCCTATCACCGTTCCCCCTTAAAAGGGAACCCACGGTGACCGCGTAGCGGGGGACAACACTCAGCACTCGCATAGATTGCTATCGTCCTCTTGTTATGCCACTCGTTCGCGGACGAAAAGAATCCAAACTCGTCCGCTCACTTGTACTATAACATCAAGCTCGGCGTTCGCTTTCTCGCCGCCGTTGCGGCTCGTGTTCAGTCTGTGAAATTGCACATTCCGTGTATAAGAACGCCCTGAATAGGTTTTCGTTTATCCACAATCCAAACAAAGTTTGGATATCATCGTGCAACGCACGATATCATCACAAAGTGATATCACCGCCGTAGGCGATATCATTCATCTATCCGCAACTGCGATTCCGTGTTTTTCGAGTTCTGCAAAAAACTCTCTCGGGAGCGACGTTTCCTTGATTGCTCGCGTAAAAGCAAGAGTGGTCTTGCCGTTTGTCGTGATTGCGCCGAGATTTTGAGTGTTGTTTTTCGACACGTTCATATTCAGCACATATCTTTCAACTCCCATGCTTTGTGGCGAAACCACATTGCCGAGATTGCTGAAAATGATGGTTTGACGAGAGCGCATAAACAATCTTCCCAGTCGCAATATTGCCGTTTTCAAAAACAGCGGAACAACCTTCAAAATCCAGTTTCTTTGGGCTTTGACGGTTGTCGAAATAAATGCGTCGAGTTTGTCCTTTGCGGTCAGAACTTTGATTTGGCGTTGCGCCTCGATTGCACATGCCTCAACGCTTTCAAAGGAAGACGGCGCAAATATAACCCTCACAAACGTTACGAAATTGCGCATCGTTTTTGAGGGATAAAGCGCGCGGAGGTTGACGGGAATCATCACTGCAATCGGAACTTTGTTTTTGCAGGTTTTCTCAATCGAAAAAGCAAGCACGCCGGCAATGTATGCCGTAAAAGAAACTCCGATCTCTTTTGCTTTTTTGAGGATGTCGGCTGAGTCGGCAACTCCCTCACTCACCTCATAGCCGTCCTTTGACAGCGTGCCTTTTATGCGGTGAGGCACTTTGCCTGCAAGCGCTTTGAGATTCATTTGCCCGAACGAAATAGGTTTGTAATTTTTCTCAAAACTATCCTCTGATTCTTCTTGATGGGGTTGACTTTGCCAGTCTATCGTCCCCTCATCGTCGACTTCTACGCCGAGCAACTCTCTGTATCTTTTGACGATACTTTTCAAAAAAGCGAGTGCGCCGTTGCCGTCTGCGAGAGCGTGGAATATTTCAAGCACGATTTTGTTGCCGAGTGCGGACACTCTGAACCAATAACCGTTTGTATCGTCGGGATTTATAGGCTTCAAAAGCGTTTCTTCGGCAAAAACCTTGCACGGCGCGTCGTTGTATTCGAAAAAGTGCCACGCATAACCTTTTTTAAGTCTGACTTTGTACGCCTCGAATCTCGGCAAAACGTCATTGAGCGCAATTTGCAATTTATCTTTGTCCACCGTTTCGTTCATAATAGCGTATATTCTGAAAAGACTCTGCGCTTTTTTGGTGGACATAATGGGATAAAATTTTGCCGAATGGTCAATCTCGAAACGCATTTTTTGCGGCTTTCTTTCGGTTCTTTCGCATTGATTTGCGCATTTTGGGCAAGTATCATTGCGGTTTTCGGCTGTTTTTTTGCTTGATTGCGACAACTTCTGCCACTTCCTTATCGATATATTGCATACATTTTATTCTTTTTTAATATTATTGTCAATGAATTGTGCCACGCACAAAAGGAGCAATATGGATTTTTCAAAAAATCAATCTCGGAAAAATATCGACCAAGCCGAAAAAGTCGTGCAAACATCCGCGCACAAAGTCGAACTCGACCACCTGCATGCAATGAGCGTGACGGGAGTCATGGACGTGCCTACATTCACAGATAAAACCGTCGTCATTCGTCTGAAAGGCGAAACCCTCACCGTTTCTGGGCAGAATCTGTGTGTGAAAAATCTTGACGTAACCGAGGGCAAACTGCAAATCGAAGGGCAAGTAAACGCGCTGAAATATTCGTTGCAAACCTCGCCGACATCGTTTGCAAAACGCATTTTCAAATGACGACGTTGTATCTCGGCGCAAATGCGAAAACACAAGCGATTTGCTTTGCGTTATGCTTTGCGGCGGGGCTTGTTGCAGGCGTATTTGCACTGCTATACGCCAAAAAAGCCGGATTTTTCGAGCGCGCGCTTCTTGACTTGTTTGCAACCGCAATAATTTGCGGAGGCTTTATTTGCTGCGTCGAATTTTTCATGGGCGGCAATGCGTCGTTTTTCGGTGTTTTCGCTTATTTTTCGGGGCTGACGGTTCTGCCGATTATTTGCTCGAAAATTCGCAAAAAAAACTGCGAGAAAAAAGACGAATAACGCCGTATTTTGACTTGTTTTGGCTCTTGCCTTTCCTTTTGGGCGAAGTGTGCTAATATGTGCAAAAGGAGACAAAACATGAGCAACGTAAAGCACAAAAACTGCATTGTTCGGCAACTTGCAAAGAGCGCAAAAGCAAGGCTGTGCGGCAACGATTACAGACAAGAAGCAAACATACCGGCAGGCGCAACGCCCGCGCAAAAGGAAATTTATCTTAAACTTTGCAAACTTCAAAAGGACGGCGAAACCGTCGCAAATCCCGTTGCGAGCTTTGCCGATCCCGAAAAACTGAAAACCCTTTCTCACGAAGAAAAGCAACGCTACATACTTTCCATTTGCGCCGATTACGTCAGAGTGAAAAAATATCTTGAAGAAAAAACAAAAAAAATATGTTGAATGTCCGTCTTGAACACATCTTTTTTGCGGACATTCAAAATCAGACTTTTGACATAACGCGGCTTTTATTTGTCTGTTTTGCATATATAAACGTAGTATTGAAGAAATTTTCCTTTATTTTTTTCAACAATACGGTTTTTTGCGCGTGAAATTTGTGCAAATTTTTTCCGTTACTATCATTGACTTTAACGCGCGATAATAATATAATATCAAAAGAATAGTTTTTAAGGAGATAGACTATGTATACAAGATGTCCCAGTTGCAGAGCCGAAATCAGTTTCGAGCCCCCTGCGAATATGGAATCGCTTCCCGACGGCTACAAGCATCGTATCAAATGCCCCAGCTGCGGAGTGACCATCGGCGTTAAAATCAACAAAATCGACACAGCTCCCGCCACTTTGGTGCAGCAGGCGCCGGCATATACTCAACCTCAAACCAACTTCGAGCCGGTCTATACCAACGCAAACGAGGAGGCTGTCCCGCAAAAGAAAGCCGTTGCAAAACACAGCGGAATCGGCAGAAACATCACCATGATGCTTATGTCGCTTCTGTTTATTGCCTTGTCGGTTGTCGGCTACCTCGTCAACTCAAACACAATCACTATCGAGGGCGGTTTGTTCGGAATCGGATATTTGGACGGTATTACTTGCTGGAATACTCTCATCCAAAACTTTGCCGAATTCAAAGCCTACTTTGATGAACCCGTTGTCGGCATTCTGACAATCTTGCCTATGCTCGTCTTTACGCTTGCAGGCATCAACTTCATCGTCGCACTCATATCCGCTTGCGGAAAGAAGTACGGCAGAGCCTACAACCTCATCATGAGCATCGTATTGGCAGCAGGCGCAATCGTTGCGCTCTTCCGCCCCTTCCTCGCATTGCAAGAGGCGTGGGACAACAACGTTCTTACCTACTTCAGAGACGTCATCGATAGCGGCTTCTATATGCTCATCGTGTCCGCGGGACTCGGTGTGTTGCAACTCCTCTTCGGTCTTTGCTTCTGCAAGTCCTTGAAGAGAAAAGAAAAGAAGGTCAGATAATCGAGATTAACACAAACGCAAAATCCATCGGCAACAGCCGATGGATTTTTTTACGCCCTTTCGGGCTTTTGTTCGTCCTCTACAAGAGTTGAACGGCGAGTACTCTAATTTGATGTGCCCCCTCTTTCCGGACGCGCCGGTATTTCTCCCACCACTCAGTTAGGGGCAATTCTCTACAAGATTATCCGTCGTTCGCGGGGGAGACAATCGGCACTCGCATAGATAGGGACATTTCACTCATTATGCCACTTCGCCTGCGTGGCGGCTGCGCAACAGAATGCCACGCATTCTCGTACATTCGTCAAGCTCGGCGCTCATATTCTCGTCGCCGTTGCGGCTCGTGTTCCGTCTTTGAAGTTGCACATACCGTGTATAAGAACGCCATGAATGAGTGTTCGTTTGGGTGTGGGTGTCCCACCCACAACTGCAACGAAGTTGCAATATCACTTGCGCAAAGCGCAAATATCACTGTTGCCATAGGCAACAATATCATGCACACTTTGCGTGCATATCACTTACATTGCCTTGCGGCTCGCACTCCGAATAGGCACATACCGTTTATAAGTACGCCTTGAATAGGGGTGTTATTCGTCCTCTACAAAAATTTGTCGGCGTGGACTCTAATTGCAATTTCCCCCTTCCTCACGTGTTTCCCCAACCGCCGTTCCCCCTTAGAAGGGAACCCACGGCGTCCGCTCCGCGTGGGGACACACTCAGCACTCGCATAGATAAGTATCGTCTTCTTGTCATGCCACTGCGCTTTGTGCGCCAGCTACGCAACAACACGGCGCAGTCGCTTGTACTTTTTCGTCAAGCTCGGCGCTCGCTTTCTCGCCGCCGTTGCGGCTCGTGTTCCGTCTTTGATGGGAGAAGTGCGCTGACGCGGTATCATGCCAAATAGTGCGGTTTTGTAAAATGTGATATTGAGATGAAGAACAAGGAAACACCCCTTGAACAGCAACCCTAGCGTACATTGAGTACGTGAGTTGATGGACAAGGGGTGTTGACGCAGTTATTCGCTCAATAGCGCATTTTAAGCAGTGCGTTGACCGAGAGAGTCTTCTATAACATACAAAATATTCACTTCATCGCCCGTGCGCGCGTCAATATAAATATAGTATGTCCCGTTTTGGTGACACTCGAATTCGTAGGCAAGCACTTCTTGTGTTTCTCGAACGGGTATGAGTGCCAACCTCCCCTCTCTTATTGCGGGAATCGACACGTTGGCGGTTGCCTCTTCAAGCGTGATTCGAGGAGATTCGATTGTCCTTTGACAATGGTTGAACGCATAGTGAGTGGCATCGAAACCGATGACTGAATTGTCGGAGCGTTGCACTTTGACTTTGACGAGATCGGGATAAAGAATCACTCCGTCCTGCAAAGGCGCAAGGTTTATCACGCACTCTCCGTCCGAAGAGGACGACCACACCACTTTCATATTTTCAAATCCTGCGGCTTTTGCAAATGCCAATGCGCTTTGCTGGCATGTTTGACTTGCCTCGACAATGCTTGCCGATTGCGAGTCACCGCCCGCGCAATTGAAGGATACGAGCATGCCGCCGGTCTTTGCAATTTGCACGTATGCGCTGCCGTTGCGGATATTTGCCTTATAGTCAAGCGTTTTTATATCTCCGTCCGCGTTACAAACGAATTCGATGTCGCAAACGCCTTCCGCCGCCAAATATCTTTTGACAAGCTCCATGCCCTGTTCTGCCGTAATTTCTCTTCCTGTCAATCCCTTTGTTTCCCTATTTTCCAAAGCGGAGGAAAACGGCCCGTCGTAAATCATTTCGGGATACTCGAAACTCGGCTCGGAAAAGGACGAGAACGACTTTACAAACACATCGAGCGCGCCCTCGTCGGAAAGAGCGAGATTGGCGTCGTCAAGGTTTTTCTGTACGTTTTGCAGAGATTTTTGAAACGTATCGGCGACGTCGCCCATTTTGAACAAGCAACTTCTGTCATCACCGCTCAATTCTCCGCCCTTTGCAATGAGCATCGCAAGCGAGCGGGAATAATCGCCGAGCTGATTGACAAATTTCTGCGCCTCCAATATGCCGTCGTCGTTTGACTTGAACGTGGCAAGATTGCTTTGCGCAAGCTCGGACGCGCTCCACACTTCATACAACAAGGATTGCTGCATGCTTTTTGAATTCGATACGCCGATTTTGCGCAGGTTGATGCCCAAATCGCTTGCTCCGTCAAGCAAATCGTAGTATGCCCGTTGATAAATCGCATCCATTTGACGTTGATATGCCTCGTGCGTGTTTACGCTTGTCTGAGCGTAATAGAGCGCAACGGAAAGCCCGACTATAGCGCAGCAAAAAAGTCCGAGAACCGTGCCTAAAACAGCTGTTTTAACTACTTTGGGCGATGACCTTTTTTTCTTGTCGATTTGCTTTTCTTCGGTATTTTGTTTTTTGTTGTCTTTGTTTTTCATATGCTTCTCCTTTTAACAAAAGGCATGATTGCCTATCGAGAGTTTTACCGTGCGCGAAAGCATCCATTTGCTTGTTGCGGTGCGCGGATTGTAGTAGAACAAACACCCGTATGTCGGATCCCATCCGTTGAGTGCGTCTTTTGCCGCCTTGTATGCCGATTGATTGGGCGTAAGATTGATTTGTCCGTCGCTTACGCAATCGAAGGCACCCGATTGATACACCACCCCCGCGACGCTGTTGGGGAAAGACGACGAGCGCACTCTGTTCAGCACCACTGCGGCAACTGCGACTTGTCCCGTATACGGCTCTCCTCTTGCCTCGCCGTACACAACTCTTGCAAGCAAGTTCAAATCCGTCGACGACGCCGACGAGGACGTCGAGCTTGTAGAACCCGAAAGGCTTATGCCGAGAGCCTGCGCCGTGCGCGTGCCTATAATGCCGTCGGCGGCGAGTCCGTTTTTCCTTTGAAAAGCGATGACGGCTGTTTTTGTTTTTGCACCGAATATCCCGTCTGCGCCGCCTTTGAGATATCCCCATTTTATGAGTTTCTGCTGAACGATTCTGACCTGTTCTCCTCTCGAACCCTGTTTGAGCGTCGCCGCCTCGGCTACGTCGGGCTTTTGAATAAAAACCGAACTCATTATAATCGCAAAAGCAAGCGCAACGGCAAAAATCAAAAGCACACTCCTCTTTGCTACGGATTTTCTATCCATGTTTCACCTCTTTTTTGGTAGTTTTTCACGTCGCATGGTTTTTATGCACGTATAATGCGACGATTGACTGTCAATACTTCCGTCATGAAAAAGAGTTTGTTTTTTTGGGTTGCAACTTTGGTAATAATCGTTTTGTCAACGCTGCTTTTGAGTGCGTGCGACAGTTGTCCTTCTCAACGAGAGATTGCAAACGAGTGTATAAGGATACATATACGAGCCAATTCAAACAGTGAACAAGACCAGTCGGTAAAGCTCAAAGTGCGCGATGAAATCACTGCATACCTTACAAAAAAACTTGCAGGCTGCAAGAGTAAATCCGACGCCGAAAACAAACTTCAAACAGAACGGCAAAACCTTGTAAATATCGCAAACAACACTCTTTATGCAAACAAATTTGACTATAAAGCCTCGATTGCGTTGAAACAAGAGCATTTTCCCGACCGAAAATACGGTGATTACGACTTCCCGGAAGGCGACTATGAAGCATTGATAATCTACCTTGGAGAAGGCATCGGCGACAACTGGTGGTGCGTTGCCTTCCCCCCTCTGTGCTTTGTTCCCGAAAGCGGAAACGGCGAAAAAATCGTTTACAAATCCTGGGTAAAAGAATGGCTTGACAAACTGTTTTCAAAATGATGTATAATCGCCTGTTTTTTGAAAATACTAATCAAAAACAGACAAGGAGAACGCTATGAAAATATATAGAGAAATCGTGCGCAACACCGCAATGGGCGCGCAATCAATCGACAATATGCTTTGTTATATCGACTGCGAAAAACTGAAAAATCTTGTTCTTTCCCAAAAAGAAACAATGGAGGAGTTCTATCAAAAAGCGAAATCCGAACTCAGTGAAAAAGAGCTTGAAGACGCTCAAACCAAGCCCATGCAACGCATGATGTTGAAGGCAGGCGTAAAGATGAACGCGGGCATAAACAATTCATGCTCGCACCTTGCAAGCATGCTTATCGACGGCTACAATATGGGCATAGAGAGCGTGCAAAAATGCATAAACGAACTCGCACGCGACGGCGTTGACGTCCCCGATCTTGCAAAAGACCTGATGAAAGTCTACGACAAAAACATCAAAGCATTGCGAACATATCTGTAAGAAGAACCCTTGTGCGTTGAAGAACGAACGCAATGCAAATCTTGTGAAAAACCTTTGCAAAAACAAATTAAAACCGCCTCAAACGAGGCGGTTTTGTGTTGCTATTTCGTTTTGTCTAAAACACGATTCCCCTTGCGGCATATATGATAAATTGATTGTCCGAAAGCGGAATGCGGTTGTAGCTTGTTCCTTGCACCGACGGAGCTATGTATACGCAAATTGCAAGATAACCGTTGTCTTTGCTGTATGCAAGTATCCGGTCGAGTTCCGCTTTCGATTGGATGTACAAATCGTCTTTTTGGGAAATTCCCACCGTAATAAACGTGTTTTTGTAAACGTCGAAATCCGTCGTGGCGGCAGGCGCATATGTTTTTGCACGGTGAGTGGAAGCAATATCTGCGTCGGTTTTGAGGAAATATGCGTAGTTGAGATACTCATGCGTTACATCGGAATTGCTTTTGACCGCCAAATCGCCCCATGTGGTATCCACAACGTACCACTCGCGTATGCCGTCGCCGTTTGCATCGATGAGAACCTTGTTCCAGGCGTGTCCGCAGGACTTTTGCTCGTCTTCCGTCAAGTTTTGCAAGTCTTTGTTGGCATAACCCACAACCCTGACCGCTTTGATATTTTCCATTCCGCAAAGGAGAGCGAAAGCTTTGGACTTGCCGTCGCACACGGCGCGGTGGTCGTTGAACACGCCCTCGAGATAAAATGCGTTATATTGCGAGGAGTTGCTGACGCTTGGAACGGCAACGTTATAATCATAATCCACCACATTGACAATCCAGTCGTAAATTGCGGCGACCTTTTCATAATCGCTCATATCGTCCGAAATGTATGTTTCAAGCACGTCGCGTGCCTCGTTGTAGATTTTTTCAAGGGCTTTTCCTGCCGTGTCCGTGTCGAAAATCGGCTTGAATCCGCATGACACTGCGCGATAAAGCTCATTGGAATTGGCAACTTTTACGCTTTGAGTTGCGCTGTCGATGGGGAGAGTCTGACGCTTTTCGCTTTGAGCGGAATATCTCAAATATCCTTTTATTTGCTCGCTGTTTGCCTTCGGCTCATATGCTTTTTGAGGAATACCGAATATCGTTTTTTCTGAGAAAGTCACAGAACCTATTGAGCCGCTTATGCTCATAGAATAGCCGAAATTGCCCGATTCGTCTCCGCCCTCGTCAACCGCTTTGGATACCTTTTCGCTGAAAACGGTTGTGTTGCACCACTCGCCGATTGCAAGATATGCATCGTATCTGACGCCCTTTTGGTGCTTGGATATGGCATATCCCATGAAGGCATTGAGATCTGCTTGCGAAGATATGTATGTGTCGTAATAGTTGCCAAGCCACAAAAACTTGTCTTCCATATGGGATTTCATTTCGGCGGGAATACTGTCAAGGTCATAACCGAGCGCATAGACGATGATTTGTCTGCTCTCGACATTCTGAATTGTGGCTTTAAGCACGTTTTTGCCATAGGAAAGACGTATATCCTGAATGCGATTTTTATGTTCCAACACGGTGGTTTTGCCCGTAGAATCGGTGAGACTCCAAACGCAATCGGCGTTTTGGTCGGCACTAAAAGGCAACAGCGTTGTGGAAAAAGTCTTGTTTTTGTTGTCGCCGTCAACCGTCGTTTTGAAATAATACGTTCCGTCGCAAAGCTCGGTGAGCGAATCATCCGCGCTTATTGACACGCTTTGCGCCATATCGTATTTTTTGACGAACACAAGGGTGATTTTGCTTGTCTTGGTGTGCAAGCCGTCTGTGATTTCAACCTCGATTTCAATCTGGCACTCGTCCTTGATTTTGTCAACGTCAAACGTAAATTGCGCACTTTCTTCCTCTTGCTTTTTGCCGTCTACAAACCATTTTACACTCACAACCGTGCCGTCTGCAAGGTCGGATTGATTCCAGCTCGCAACAAGGGTGACGTCCTTTGCGCCGGATATGAGATTCTGCTGAATTATGTCGCCTAAAATCGGCAAATCGGACGATATCGTCGGCTCGGACAATTTGGCAACTTCAACCAGAACGGTGATTTTGTCCGATGTTACAAATCCGTTTACGATGACGTAATACTCAAACTTTTTGCCGAGGTCGCTCTTTGTGAAAGTGACGGAATACGTCTTGCCTGTTTCGCCCTCTATTTTTGTATCTTTGCCGTCGGATATGGCATGCCACTCTACGCGCGCTCTTGTAACCCTGTTGTTGTGCCAGTTGGCTGTAAGCACCGTTTTTACGCCAAGTTGCGCCGTATAAACGCCGTCCTCAACCTTGTCAAGACCGCTTACGACATCCACGTCCACGCTTGTTATCGTCTTTTGCGCATCGAAAAGTCCGCATGCAACAAGACTTGCCGACAATATGGCAATCATTATCGTGAGCAATGCAACTTTGAATATCTTTTTGTTCATATAGTCCTCAATTTATGTATAGCGGCGCGCACACGCCCGTATTTTTATGTTTTTATTTTATTCTATATATGCAATCTTGTCAATAAACGCCTTTGCCGTTGCGATTTGTAAAATATTGTGCTACAATTCCATTTATGACAGACAACTCGATTTTCACGCTCAACACACCGATATCCAAGCAGGAAGCTCTTGCTCTGCACCCCATGGCTTTGGCTTTTGTCGGGGACGCGGTGCAATCGCTCTACACAAGGACGCGCGTCACCGTAGGCTCGACTCAAAAAACAGGCGCGCTGCACCATGAGGTTACAAAAGTTGTAAAAGCGGTATCCCAAGCCGCCGAAGCGGAAAAACTCCTCCCTCTCTTTGACGAGGACGAGCAGGATATTTTCAGGCGCGCAAGAAACTGCAAGGTGCAAACAAGCGCAAAGCATGCCGAAATGAGCGAATACAGGCGAGCAAGCGGCTTTGAGGCGGTGCTGGGATTTTTGTATCTGACAGGCAACACCCAACGCCTCGAATCCTTTTTGAGCGTATGCTTTGAGGACAATATAAACAATTAGGAAGGAAACTATGTACATTTACGGACGAAATCCCGTCAAAGAGGCATATATCGCCGGAAAAACCGTGGACAAAATATTCGTGCAGAAGGGCGAATTCGACCCTATGCTCTCCCGCGTTTTGAAACTTGCAAAAGAGGCGCGCACCGTGGTGAGCTACGTTGACAAAAATATGCTCGACAAGCTCGCAAACGGAGGCAATCACCAAGGAATCGTTGCCGCTGTCACCGACTTCGAATACTGCGACGTCGAGGATATAATCAACCTCGCAAGTCAAAAAGGCGAACCTCTTTTGATTGTCATTTTGGACGGCATCACCGACCCCCACAACCTCGGCGCAATCATAAGGAGCGCAGAGTGCTTCGGGGCGCACGGCATCGTCATTCCCAAGCACCGCAGCGTGTGTGTCAACGACACCGTTGTCAAAGTCGCATGCGGCGCAACCGAGCATATGCTCATTGCAAAAGTCACCAACATCAACGACACGATTCGCGCGCTCAAAGAACAGAATGTGTGGGTTTATGCAACCGATTTTGACGGTAAAGCCCCAAAAGACGCAAATCTCAACGGAAATCTCGCAATCGTAATAGGCAGCGAGGGCGAAGGCATTCACCGCCTCACGAAAGACCTTTGCGACGACACTCTCACAATCCCGCAATACGGGAAAGTCAACTCTCTCAACGCATCGGTTGCTGCCGGAATCGTGCTTTACGAGGCAATAAGGCAACGCAGATAACGAGATAATCACTTAAATTTTCGGCAAAAAATAAGCAAACGGATATGACGAAAGAGCAAGAAATTCAACTCATCAAAAAAGCGCAACAAGGCGACATCGAGGCGG
Source organism: uncultured Clostridia bacterium (assembly GCA_934233745.1). Lineage (GTDB taxonomy): Bacteria > Bacillota > Clostridia > Christensenellales > CAG-917 > CAG-475. Next base: position 105,381 of record CAKQGN010000002.1, on the reverse strand, counting down.
AAAACTCCGTCGCTTTGGCGTATATGAATCTTGCAAAATCCATTGCGCGCTCTTTCGGAATCGCGGGCGCGTACGACGTGGACGACCTCGCCGGATACGGCATGCTCGGACTTATCCGCGCCATACACACCTATGACGAAAACGGCAAGGCAAACTTCAAAACCTACGCTTCTCGGTGCATCAAAAACGCAATCGTGGACGCGGTGCGAAAATCGGAATCGGGTGCGGTGGAAATAAAACTCGACAGCGTGGACGACGAGATACAAGGCAAAATGCAACAGACAAACCCCGAAAGCATTTTTATAGAAAACGAAACATCGGCATTGCTTTTCGAGGCAATATCCTCCCTGCTCACCCCCACCGAACTTGACGTGCTGAAATTGCATCTTGAATGTATGAGTTATGCCGACATAGCACAAGAGTTGGGATTGGAGCGCAAAAAAGTGGACAACACAATCTATTCCGCAAAGAAAAAAATTCGCAAACTTCTTGACAAAGAAAACGAATAAAACCGACAATCTATCCGATTGAAATTGAAAATTAAAAAGTTTTGGTAAAACAAAAGCGCAACTCAAATCGAGTCGCACTTTTGTTTTTTTAAGGTTTGATTATTTGTTGTTTTCGTTTTCAACTTTTTGGAAGTTGATTGTGCCGTTGAGTCCGACGACTGCCTCGTCCTTGTTTGCATCGTAAACCGCTTTGCCGTTGAGGGTTGCAGTGCCCTTGTAAGAGCCAATCACGGGGACTGTTGCGTTGATTTCGAGGTTGCCGTTCAAAACGAACTCGCCTGCGTTGTCAGTGCCTGCTGCATACACGTTGATGGTTGCAACAAAGTCAACAGAGGTGACCCCGGTCACGCTTGCGCTGCCGTTGACGGTGACGATTGCGCCGTATTTCTTGTTGTCGAGCTTGCCGACTTCAACAGAAAGACCTGCTTTTGCACCGAGCGTTTCGCTGATGCCTGCGCCTGCACCCATTTCAATCTTGACAGTGCCTTTTGCGGTTGCGTATGCTTTGACGTTTGCAAATGCGTTTGCGCTCTCACCTGCGCCTGCGTTTGCACCGAGCGAGAAGATCATTGCGTCTTTTGCTTTGTCAAAACTTGCAGAACCTTTGAACGATGTGACTGGATATTCTTTGTCCTCTTCGCCTTCTGCGGTTGCTTTTTTAACATATGTCACTTTTGCTTCAAAGGTGTAGTCCTTTTTGCCTTCAAGCTCTGCGCCTTCCGAAAGTTTGATATAAAGAGCAAGCTCACGAGTGGTTTCTTTGCCGGTCTTTTCGTCAACATAGGTGTAAGAGATTGAGTACTTTTCGGTGTATTCTGCATCGTTGGAATCAACTTTTTCAACCTTGATGCCGTTGTCGTTGAGGACGGTGTCGAGCTTGTCAACCATGCCTTGAATTGCGGGTTGGAGCGCTTTGCCGATGCCTGCCGCAACGAGTTCCGAACCAAAGCTGAGGGACGCTCCGTTGCTCACGTCGAGGTTGACGCCTGCGTTGAAGGTTGCGTCTGCTTTGTCGTCTGCCGCCGTTGTCGCACCTCCCGTCATTTGTGATGCCATGACGGCTACGGTTGTGCCGAGAACTTCTGCGTTGGATGCTTTTTTCGAATCCTTGGGGTTGCATGCTACAAATGCAACGAGGGAAAGAGAAACGACAAGCACAAGGGCCAAAATCGATACTGTTGCTTTTTTCATAATATAGTCTCCTTTTTGTTTTTCAAATTTCATCCGCAATTCCTGATTGCAACAATATAATACGACTGTCAATTAAATTTGGTCTAAAAGGAACATAAAGATTTTCTTAATTTGAGAAGCTCGCGAAAAAAGTTTGCAAAACTGCACCACTATAACCTAATTACAATCTTCCCCTTCCTCACGTGTTTGGACTTCGGCGTTTGCAAAGCAATCCGCCTCGTTCGCTTTGGCTACAACACATTCACAGGATGTGTTGTTTAACGCGTCGCGCCCATACCGCCGTTCCCCCTTGAAAGGGAACCCACGGCGTCCGCTCTGCGTGGGGACACACTCGGCTCTCGCATAGATGGGGACATTTCTCTACTTATACCACTTCGCCTGCGTGGCGGCTTCGCAACAGAATGCCACGCATTCTCGTACTATCCGTCAAGCTCGGCGCTCGCTACGGTCGTCGCCTTGCGACTCCAATTCCGTCTTCGAATAAGCATATACCGTGTATAAGAACGCTCCGAATAGGCTAGAACACATTATTCTGATGAAAGAGTATTCTTAAACAAAATGCGCTAAATAGATGCATAACGCGAAAGAGTCACCCGAACGACAACCCTAGTGTACACATGGTACATGAGTTGGCGGACGGGTGACTCTGACAAAGTTAGGCGCGATTTAGCGCATTTTGTTTGACAAATATATTTTATTAATATATTATTATTGAGCATCAAATCGATGCGTTTTCCTTTCCCGAAAGGGACACAAGACCAAAAGGAGGTATTAATCATGGATAAGTACGAGGTTCTCTACATCATTCGCGGCGACATGGACGACGACAAAAAGAATCAAGTCGTAGAAAAATTCGAAAACTTGGTTTCCACTCTCGGCGGCACCGTTGACGGCTTGGACAAATGGGGCATGAGAAAGTTTGCTTACGAAATCAACAAGCAAACGGAAGGCTTCTACGTTCTTATGAACGTCACCTGCTCAAAAGATGCTCAATCAGAACTTGACAGATACATGCGCAACGACGAAAACATCGTCAGACAAATGATCATCAAGAAGTAATCGATAAGGAGAAACACTATGAACAAAGTATTTTTGATCGGCAATTTGACAAAGGATCCGGAACTGGCATCCACAAACAGCGGCATCAAATTTTGCAGATTTACACTTGCTGTGTCTCGTTCCTACTCAAAGGACGGCAAAAGAGAAACAGATTTTCTCCCCGTCGTAGTATGGAGAGCCCAAGCGGACAACTGCGCTCGCTACCTCAAAAAAGGCAGCAAAGCGGCTATCAGCGGCAGCATTCAAACAAGAAGTTATGACACGCAAGACGGTTCTCGTCGTTACGTCACCGAAATCGCGGCAGATGAGGTACAATTCCTCTCCACCAAGAGTGACGAAAACGGTGCCGACGACGTCGATTTCGACGATCTCAAACCCATCGACGAGGATCTTCCATTCTAATTTAAGGAGTATTGAAAATGGCAGAAGAAGTAAAAGCACCGCGCGCTCCCAAGAGAGTGCCCAAAAAGAAAGTGTGCACGTTCTGCGTCGATCACGTAGATGACATCGACTACAAGGACGTTGCAAAACTCCGTCGTTTCATCACCGAGAAAGGAAAAATCCTTCCCCGTCGTATGAGCGGCGTTTGCGCAAAACATCAAAGAACTCTCGCTGTTGCAATCAAGAGAGCAAGAGTTATGGCTTTGCTCCCATACAAAGCAGACTAAAAGTTTTTGCAAGCTTACGAAAGACACGCATTTGCGTGTCTTTCTTTTATTTGCAAAAACTTTTAGTCTTCTAATAAAATCTAAACTAAAAATCTAAACTAAAAATAAATTTATACTTCCCCCTTCCTCACGTGTTTCCCCCACCGCCGTTCCCCCTTGAAAGGGAACCCACGGCGTCCGCTCCGCGTGGGGACACACTCGGCACTCGCATAGATAAGTATCGTCCTCTTGTTATGTCACTGCGCTTTGTGCGCCGGCTACGCAACAACACGGCGCAGTCGCTTGTACTTTTTTCGTCAAGCTCGGCGCTCGCTTGGCTCGCCGCCTTGCGGCTCGTGTTCCGTCTTTGAAGTTACACATTCCGTTTATAAGTGCGCCTTGAATGGATGCTCATTCGGGGCTTTCTTAAACAATAACGTATCACAAAAAAGACACGCATTGGCGTGCCTTTTTGTGTAATCGGTTGTTTGTTGTATCTCAATTCTCGTACGGTTGTAAGTTATGCCGCGATGCGCGTGTTGAAAAATAAACATGCCAAATTTTGCTTGGCTGTTTCGGATTGCTGTTTCAGCACGGTGTCGTAGCCGATGTGATTTTGTTTTTGTGTGCTTGTTGTTTCGGATTTGAACTTCATTTTGCCGCGCTTGTCCACAGACAACACTATCGTTCCGTTTTTATCCGTGCGATACACTTCGATATTTGCCATTCGGTCGAGGGCGTCCTGTCTTGGGTGTTTGTGTCCTTTGTGCAAGCCGCAACTTATCATTGCATATTCAAAAGAATATGCGTCCAAAAACGATTGCGTTGATGATGTTTCACTGCCGTGATGTCCCACTTTCAAAACGTCGCAATCAATTTTGCCCGTGCGTTTGACAACTCTCGGCTCATTGATTTCGTTGCTGTCGCCCGTAAACATAATTTTGCGGTTTTGATAGGACAAAATGCCTATAGGGGACACGGCGTTCAGCTCTTCCGGACCCGACAATTTTCTCTTTGCATAATCTGACTTTGTGGGGCAGTAGAACTTCATTTCGTAAGCCGTCACGATGTCCTCAATGACGATATTGTTGGTGTTTTCGTCCTCGTCCATATTGAGGTGTATAGTGCAGTCCTCTTTGTTTAGTACCGCCGCAAAGAACTTGGCATACGGCACAGTGTTCACCGTGTCGGGGTCTTTGAACATATCCTTTTTGTTTTGAGGTATTTTTTCAAAGGCGGCGAGCTGAGTTGCGGACAATTTGTTGAGATCGGGCGTTGCAAGCACATATGGCATATAGGCATTGTCCACATTGAACTCTTCAACGATCTTGTCGAGAAAACTCACGTGGTCTTCGTCGGTGTGAGTGAGCATAAGATGCTCGATTTTGCCGTCCGCAATGTACTTTTTGAGATAGGCGGAAACATCTTTGTAGCTGAACTTATCATATGGCTTTTTCGTCGTGCCGCCGTCTATCACCATATCGCTGCCGTCGGGAAGTTGAATATAAAGGCAGTCCCCCTGCCCTACATTCAGCATATGAAACAGCAATTCGCCCTCTTGGCGGACAAGCGTACCGCTCAAATTGCCGCCTACGACCTTGCTTGTGTCCGTCGAATCGCCGCCAGGGGTGTCGCCGCCGGGAATATCACCGCCGGGTTTGTTGCCTTTTATGGACGAGATTATGCTATCCCAAGTGTCGGGGAATGCAAAATACACAACCGCCGTGGCGATTGCTATGACAAGCACGATTGCGACAATCGAGATGATAAACGCCTTCGGATTTGCCTTGTACGCCTTCTTTGCCGCCTTTTCGACGGGTGACGAAGTTTGCTTTTTTGATTTCGTTGATTTTGAAGATTTCTTTGCCATATTCACATTATATAAAAGATGTCGAAAAATGGCAATCCTCAAATGTTAGTACTGCAAAAATTAAGATTGCACAAACAAATAATCCGAAGTTTTCGGCACGGGTTTTTCGTTTTTCAATATTTTCGTTTTACAAGGCGACATTTAGAGTATATAATACAAACACAGTATATTATATATATAAATATCCTTAATAGGATTGAGGCAGACTATGGCAAAAGAAAAGGAACAATTTGTCAAAGAAATCACGGATATGAGCGTGAATTTTCCCCAATGGTACACCGACGTTGTGCTTAAAACCGAACTCGTGGACTACGGCCCCGTCAAGGGTACGATGGTCATCCGCCCTTACGGCTACGAGATTTGGGAACACATCCAAGAAGAACTCAATGCGAGATTCAAAGCAACGGGACACAAAAACGCATATTTCCCGTTGTTTATCCCCTATAGTTTTCTTGTGAAAGAGGCGGATCACGTCGAGGGTTTTGCACCCGAAGTCGCGCTTGTCACGCATATCGGCAACACGCCGCTCGAAGAACAGCTCGTTGTCCGTCCTACGTCTGAAACCATCATCTGCTCGATGTACGCCAAGTGGGTGAAAAGTTATCGCGATTTGCCCGTACTCATAAACCAATGGGCAAACGTTGTACGCTGGGAAAAAACCACGCGTCCCTTCCTCCGCACAAGCGAATTTCTCTGGCAGGAAGGTCACACCCTTCACCAAACGGAAGAAGAAGCGAGAGAAGAAACCCTCAAAATGCTTGAAGTGTACCGTGAGTTTATGCAAAACGTGCTTGCAATAGACGTTCTCGTCGGGCAGAAGTCCGAAAAAGAAAAGTTTGCCGGCGCAGTCGACACATACACCATGGAGGCGATGATGCTCGACGGCAAAGCATTGCAATCGGGTACGTCTCACTATCTCGGGCAAAACTTCTCATCCGCTTTTGAAATCAAATATCTCGACAAAGACGGTCAACTCAAAAACCCCTACCAAACAAGCTGGGGAGTGTCAACCCGTCTTATCGGCGCGCTCATCATGGCGCACGGCGATCAACGAGGACTAAAACTTCCTCCGAGAGTCGCCCCTTATCAGGTCGTGGTCGTCCCCGTCGCCGCTCACAAAGAGGGCGTCAACGAGAAGGCACAAGAGGTTGCCGCCTCACTTCGCAATGTCGGCGTAAGAGTTATGCTCGACGACAGAGAGCAATCTCCGGGCTGGAAATTCAACGAATGGGAAATGAAAGGCGTGCCTGTACGTCTTGAAATCGGTCCGCGCGACATCGAAAACGGTCAGGTTATGATTGCCCGCCGCGATACTCACGACAAATTCGCCGTCAAAATCGACGACCTCACCACCGAGATTCCCGCGCTTTTGGACGACATTCAACAAAATATGTTCAAGCAATCGCATGACTTTTTGCACTCGCACATCGTCACTTGCCACACTCTCGACGAGATGAAAGACGCGCTCGACAATCACAACTTTGTCAAAGCGATGTGGTGCGGTGATCGTTGCTGCGAAGACAAGATAAAAGAGCAATTTGCCGCAACGTCACGTTGCATGCCCTTTGACCAGACGCCTGTCGGAGATGTATGCCCTGTGTGCGGGAAGCCTGCTAATAAAGTGATTTACTACGCTCGCGCATATTAAAATCCACTATTGAACGAACAACTGCGTCAATACCCCTTGTTTGTCAACTCATGTACTGCTTGTACATTCGGTTGCTGTGCAAGGGGTGTTTTCTTGCTCTTCATCTCAATAGCCCATAAAAAAGCAAAAGGCACTCAAACGAGTGCCTTTTGCAAGCCAAACTCGGCAACGCAATCGATAAATCGATATGTTACCCTTATTTTTTCTTATTTTCGCTCACTACTTTGTCGACATCTTTCCCAAAACACTCGTCGCACATGTCTGAGCCGCGAAGTTTGTAGTTACCGCATTTGTCCGCTTCCTCGTTTTCACCTTTTATTTTGCCGTCGCCGTCGTGGTCGTGCGTTTTGTCGAGGCAAGGACATTTTGTCCACACCTTGTATATCGGCGTATTCAAATCCCAATTTGTTGCTTTTACAATGGCATTCCAACCGTCGTCGGTGCCGTTGTAATAAATGTTTTTCAGGTTTGTACAGCCTAAAAACGCCATGGAATCGATATGTTTGACCGATGACGGCAATGTAATTGTTTTGAGATTTCTCATATATCCGAGCGCGTGATCCGCAATCCCGACCGTGCCGTCCTTTATTTCGATGTCGATTATGTCCGCTTTGTTGCCTCGATACACATATGCAACCTTTCCGATATAAACGATTCCGTTTTCGTTTTCTTTGTCGGCGTAATATTTTGTTCCTTCAAACGCATTGCGTCCTATTGATTGCACACTGTCCGCAACCGACACCGTTTGCAGATTTTCAGACATATAGAACGCCTTTGCTCCAATGTTTTTCACACCGCTTTCGATGACGACTTGTTTGAGCGCGCTGTGCGCAAACGCAAACTCTCCGATTGTTTTGACATTGGACGGAATAACCATGCTTTCGATTTTGGCGAATGCAAATGCTCCATAGCCGATAGACGTGACGTCGAATATCTTGGTTTTCCCGTCACTTCCGCCCCACACGAAGTCTTTTGAAATCGTGCCGTTGCCAAAGGCGGCAACGAGCGCATGCGTGGTTTTGTCAATCAAACAGTTGTTTTTGACAAAATATTCGGTATTGCCCTCTGCCACGGCAAGCGTTTCAATCGGGCAGTGCCAAAACGCTCCTGCTCCGATTCCTATGACGGACGCAGGAATTGTCAAACTTGTAATTTTCAACCCCTCGAACGCTCTATCGCCGATTTTCTTTACGCCCTCGCCTATCGACAAGCTCGACACGCTCGTTTTTGCAAGCAATCCTGCCTCGATGTCGTCCTCTCCCACAATCTCTATGTTTTGAACATCGGCAACACTGCCCTTGATTTTGGCAATGACTCCCGCAGGCGCAACGAGGCGTTGCAAACTCAAAGAGTTGTTAAAAGCCATATCTCCGATATTCTGCAAATCGTAAACACGATGCCCCTTTTCGATTCTCGTTTCAAAGGTCAGTTTCTCAAGATGCGCAGACGCAAACGCATTGCGTCCGATAGTCTTAACTGTACTCGGTATTGAAAGTTGTTTTATAGTTGCGCTCGAAAACGCTTCGTCCCCGATTTGTTTAAGTGTCGAATCCGTGCCGAACGAAATATCCGTCAGCGCAACGTTTGCAAACGCTCGGTTGCCGATAATATTCAGTCCTTTGTGCAAAGCCAAAGACGTTTTTCCCGTGCATCCTTCAAATGCGGATTCTTCGATAGTTTCGACGCTTGAGGGGATCTCGACAGTTGATATATCCGCACCCGCAAACGCACACTTCCCGATCTTGTTGATTTTTATTTTGCTCGTATTGTTGTTTGCGTCCGTATACTCGTATTCCGCAGGAATGATACTCAACCTCGTTCCCAACACGACGGTGCTACCCTTTATAAGGCAATTGTCGATAAGTGTATAGTTTTTGTTGTCTTTGGATATTTCGATTGTTTCCAATTTGCTTCCGAACGGACATATCCCGACTTCCAATTCCGTCAAGTTGTTTGGAAGTATGACGGTTTTTATCTTTTCTTCTAAGTAACCGTTTTTTACGCTAAACGCATAATTTCCGACCTTTTTCAGTTTGGAGAGAACGCTCAAATCCAACGTTGCGGAGGATGTAAGTCCGTATGTTGCGAATGCATAATCCGCAATCGTATTCAATTCGCTTCCTTCTTCAAACTCAACGGTATCGAGTCTTTCCAAATCGGTAAAAGCGAACTTGTCGATTGCTTCAACTTTCTTGGGAATTATGACGCGTTGCGATTGCGAAACACAAAATGCGCCTTTCCCTATTGTTTTTACGCTTTGGGGAATAGTAATGACGTCCTTTTGATACCCTACAAAAGCAAATTCGCCGATTGTCTCGATGTTGTCGGGGATGTCTGCGGACAGCGAACCGTAAATCAGTTTTTTGCCGTCTTTTGTAAGCAAACAGGCGTTTTCGGCTTTAAACATTGTGTTTGTTTCGGATACGGATACGCCGGCAAAACTTGTTGCGCAAAAGACCTGTTTTCCTATACTTTTAAGCGTTGATGGCAATTCGACCGCAAGATAACCTCCGAATTTCATATATCCGCCGCCGCCGAGAATCTCGGCTTCTCCGTCATCCGAAATCTTTGCGTTTGCAAAAGCATAATCCAGAATTTTTGTCGTTCCTTCTTTTATCTTCAGCAACGCATAGCTTTGGGAAATGCTTCCTTTGTAGCCGTAAAGAATCTCTCCTATATATACGATTCCGTCCGGTTGATTCTTATACCATTGGGTTTCGTCAAGAGAGCCTGCTTCTATTTCAACATCTCCGCTTGCAAAAAGCTCGACGTTGCCGAGCCCCTTGAGAGAGGCTTCGTTTATCGTCCCGCCGTTGATATAGAGTTGTTTCAAATTCGACAATCCCTTTTCTGAAAAAACGTCAATTAGATTTCCGCTGTTTTTGGTCTTCCCCGCAAACGGAACGAGCAAATATTCAAGATTCGCTTTTTCACCACATGCAAACGCATTTTGCCCGATTGACGTCAATGTCCCAGGAATACCTATTCCCGCAAATCCGTGTCCCGAAAATGCCTCGTTGCCGATAAAAGTCAAACTTTCGGGGAACGCAATTAAGCCCGCGAGTTTGTTGCCTTTGAAGGCTCTGTCACCTATCGATTGCAATGTTTGAGGAAGTACGATTCTCCATATCGGTTTGCCGTTGAATGCGTCGTTTCCGATTTTTGTAACACCGTCCAAAAATGTCACTTCTTCAAGTGCGTCGCACCCTGCAAAGTCTTTGCTCGTCACCTCCGACACTACGGACGGAACAACGATAGACTTCAGATTTTTGCAGTTTTCAAATACAGCCGTACCAAATTCTTTGATACCGCTTGCATTATACTCGGCTTTTTCAAGCGCAACACAGCCGGAAAAAGCCCTGTTCCCGATTTTTTTGACAGATGAGGGCAACTGTATGTTTTTCAGGGATATGCAGTTGCGGAACGCACACGCTTTGACTTCCGCAAGTTTGCTGTTTTTTTCAAACTTCACTTCTTCAAGTGCGTTGCAACCCTCGAATGCGCCATCCGAAATACTCGTAACGCATGCGGGTACGGTTAAACTTTTTGCGTTTATATCTTTTGGCGACAACAACAAAACCGCATTGTCATTGGCAAAGTAATTGAAAACATCCATACCTTCAATCGTTTGCGACAGCACCGGCGGCTTGCTCGGCGACGATTCGTCGCACGCAAAAAGCATGGGCACGAGAGTCAGAACGACAAGAAAAACAAATACATATGTAAACTTCTTCATAATCTCCTCCAACACGCTCAATATAAGCATATCAATATAATAATATGATGTATTACTTCATTTGTCAAGATGTAGTACATCATTGTTGAGATGTGGCACTTCATATATAATCAAGGCTGCAACTACAAAGACGGAGGCGTCTTATGAAAGACGTAAATATAATTCTCGGCGAGAGAATTCGCACAAGAAGGAACATGTTGACAATGTCAAGAGAAACTCTGGCTGAAAAAATCGGCGTAAGTCCTCGTTTCCTTGCCGACGTGGAAAGCGGAAAAGTGGGCGTTTCTATCGAAACTCTCAAAAACTTGAGCATTGCTTTGAATATCTCTTGCGATTATCTTCTGGGGTTGAACGAAAAAGACAACACATCCGAACTCGTGCGCAATGAATTTTCAAAACTTTCGCCCAAATACAGTCTTGCCGTTCTTTCCTTAATCAACGAATTGTCAAAGTTGGACTGACAATAAAAAACGAAAAACGCACCGAACGGTGCGTTTTTGTTTTTATCCGATAAAATACAAATCAGTCTTTGTCGTCGAAGTCGTCAATATCGTCGTCTTCGTCCTCGTCTTCTTCGTCGTCCTCATCGTCATCGGCATAATCGTCGAGATCTCCCAGGTCGTCATCGAAATCATCGGGACATTGTTCTTCTTCGTCGTCTTCGAATTCTTCTTCCTCGTCCTCTTGGAGTTGGTTGAGCGAAACTTCGTTCTCGTCATCGGGGACGATAGGCTCGTCGTCTTCGACATATTCTTGCCAATCCTCGTCTTCTTCGTCAAGTTTATTCTGAGCAGAAGCGGCTTGTTCCTCTTTGCAAGCGGCGCAGACATCTTCGCCGGGTTCGAGATAATTGACTTTGCAAACGGGACAGATTCTTTCTTCTTCCTCTATATCTTCATCGTCTTCCAAAAGACAGATTTTGCTTGCTTTTCCGAGTTCTGCTTTGCAAACCTCGCACAGTTCTTCCTCAACGGGAATCCAGTTCAGTTCGCAGCGCGGGCATTTCTTATACTTTCCCATAACAACCTCGCCTAGGTTTTGATTCATATATTATATTGATAAGATGTGATTATGTAAACTATATTTTCGTTTTTTTTGAATTTTTTTTCGGACAACTTTATATGGTGTACAACAAAAACGCGTTCAACAATATATGGTGCAACAAAAAAATTGGTGAAAATAATTGTTGAAAACCTGACAATTTGCGAGTAAAATGTGCATTGTTAACCTAATTACAACATTTATTGGGGAAAATCAAGCCTAATAAACAAATAAGTATAATCATCGACAAAAAATCGTGAAAATCGCATTTTTACGTATGCGAACAGATTTTATAATCGGATTATCAAATATATTTCTGCATATTGGAGGAAAATTATGAACAAAACAATTGTAATTGCAGACGACAACGCAGCCTTATGCTCGGGCATGCGCGATTTCATTGACTCGCAAGACGGATTTGAAGTGGTGGGCGTCGCACGAAACGGCAACGAAGCATTGCGCCTCATCGACCTTTACAAACCCGATTTCGTACTTCTTGACATCGTCATGCCCGAACTGGACGGCTTCGGCGTACTTTCGTCAATGGAAAACAAATCGACAATCGTAATCATGATGTCGCAGCTTGCAAGCGACGGATTTGTCCAAAAAGCCATGCAATACGGCGCAAGCTATTTTCTTGCAAAACCGTTCGATTACAACACCGTTTTTAAGGTTATCAACGACTTTTCAACACCACATCCCGCACAACGCTCCCAAATCAACGTGCGCAAAAACAAAACTTTGGACGAACGCATAGCAAATTTGTTTATATCGGTCGGAATCCCCGCACATATAAAAGGTTATCAATTTCTGCGTGAAGCAATAAAAATGACCATCGAAACCCCCGAAATCATCAATTCCATCACAAAACAACTCTACCCCGGCATTGCTCAAAGATATCAAACATCCGCATCAAAAGTCGAACGTGCCATTCGTCACGCAATCGAAGTTGCATGGAATCGCGGCAAAATAGAAAATATCAACAATGTTTTCGGCATAAAGATTTACGCACCCAACGAAAAGCCGACCAACGGCGAATTTATCGCCCTCGTCGCAGACAAGTTGCTGCTTGAATGCGCATAATTGCTCAAACGGCGTTACGGTTATGGCAACCGCCTCTAATGTCATTCCGAGGAGCAAAGCGACGTGGGAATCCCCTAAATAGAAACGTAAACACCGTGGCGATTGCCATTGACCGCACTTGTTCTCGCAATCTCTACCGCGCAGAGAATCTTTGCTATCAGTTCGAGCAGGAATAAAAACTCCTGCCACAGTTTCGCAAGATTATCTGCTTGGTGGGGCGTGCTTCGCACGCAAGCGGAGAATTCAAACGGCGCCGAGGCAACGGCAACACGCGTTTGCGTATTGCCGAGAGCCTCGCTTGTTCTCGCAATCTCTACCGCGCAGAAAATCTTTGCTATCAGTTCGAGCAGGGACAAAGACTCCCGCCGCAATTTCGCAAGATTATCTGTTTGGTGAAGTGCGCCTTTGGCGCAAGTGGAATATTCCACAATCCAAACATCGTTTGGATATCACCGCACAAAGTGCGATATCATCGTGCAATGCGCGATATCAGCACGAAGTGATATCATTCTTCCGTGTCATTGCGAGGAGCAACGAATGAAGCGACGTGGCAATCTAGCGGAGCGAAATGCGCCTGTCGGCTGGATTCCCACGCTTGCGTTCTGAATGACACGGGTGGGACACCCACACCCGAACGAACACCAATTCAAGGTGTACTTATTAACGCAATGTGCTTATTCGAAGTACGAGCCGCAACGGCGGCGAGAATATGAGCGCCGAGCTTGACGTATAGTACGAGAATGCGTGGCATTCTGTTGCGCAGCCGCCACGCAGGCGAAGTGGCATAATGAGAGAACTGCCCCTATCTATGCGAGTGCCGACTGTCTCCCCCGCGAACGACGGATAATCTTGTAGAGAATTACCCCTAACTGAGTGGTGGGAGAAATACCGGCGTGTCCGGAAAGAGGGGGTTCATCTAATTAGAGTACACGCCGTTCAACTCTAGCAAAACGGACAAAAAAATTTGCCTATTTTCTTTGCGCAAAACGCAAAGAACTTCTCTCTCCCAACACATTAGAACGGGCGACGTTTGTCGCCCGTTCTAATGTGGTTTGCTTTTTCTAAAAAACATCTATAAGCCAAAACCATTATGTTCTGTTTTTCATCACGGTCTTGACGGCGGTGCTTGTCCGCCCTGTCCGCCACCCTGTTGCATACCACGGGCAGTGGGCGATACAATCGTCCAAGGACACGATAAGACAAAGAAAAAGCACTCGCTTTGAGTGCTTTTGGCCCAATGAGTGGACTCGCCAACAGCAAGCGGGCAAATGTATTTGCATAAAGCGCAGCGTGCAGACCGAAAGGTGGTTCGACTGCCACGGGCAGTGGGCGATGCAATCGTCCAAGGACACGATAAGACAAAGAAAAAGCACTCGCTTTGAGTGCTTTTGGCCCATTGAGTGGACTCGCTCAACAGCAAGCGGGCAAATGTATTTGCACAGAGCGCAGCGTGCAGACCGAAAGGTGGTTCGACTGCCACGGGCAGTGGGCGATGCAATCGTCCAAGGACACGATAAGACAAAGAAAAAGCACTCGCTTTGAGTGCTTTTGGTTGGATTGAGTGGACTCGAACCACCGACCCCCACCTTATCAGGGTGGTGCTCTAACCTACTGAGCTACAATCCAATATAGGTGGTGGAGATACACGGATTCGTTTAATAGCGAGCGGCTGTGCTTGCATAGCGAAGCGAGCGTCAGCGAGGACTTGTCCTCGGTTGCATCGTGTGCGATGCGGTTGCGCCCGCAACAGAATGCGGGTATTTTCACCTGTGGTGGAGATACACGGATTCGAACCGAGGACCTCCTGAATGCAAATCAGGCGCTCTACCAACTGAGCTATATCCCCACATGAATGCTATAAGATAATAGCATTTACATAAATGTTTGTCAAATGATTTTAAAAAAATATTTTGTCGTCAAACACATTTGCGCATTGCTTTGCAATTTTCAAATCGACAAACGAAAAATGCGCTCGCAATTTGCTTGTTTTTCCGAACACTATCCGATTTCCAGACCGTCTTTGAAGGCTTTGCCGACTGTATCTCCAAGCACGACAGACGCATTGTTTACGCTGTCAAAAGTGATCGGGGCAAGTTTTTGCACATCTATTTTGCCATTCGAAAGCACACTGTCGTCCGCAGACACGTTGACGATACGTCCTCTCATGGTGCCGGTTTTGCTGTCATAGTCGATAAGTTCGCACTCGATTGCAAACGGCAATTGATTGATGACGGGTGCATTGACTCTTGCGCTGTGCGTGACGGTAAATCCGGTCCTTGCAAACTTGTCCGGTGTGTCGTTTGCCGACACAAGCCCGAGATAGTCGCACTCTTTCACATATTGTTTTGTCGCAACGGACACGGTGAACGCCTTTTGTTCCAGTATATTCTTGACTGTTTTGTGTCCCGATGACAGGCACATGGAAATCTGCTCATAGTCGCTTATTCCTCCCCATGCGGCATTCATTGCGTCAACGGTTCCGTTTTTATCGTAGCTCGCAATGATAAGCACGGGCATAGGGTAAAGCCAAGTCTTTGCACCGAAATCTTTTCTCATATTCAACCTCTCAAAACGCAAAAATCGCGTCCGTATCATTGATATATTTATATATCTTATTCAAATTTTTGTCAATATTGCCGAAACTTCTTTGTCATTCGATGCCGTTTTGGGCGATATATTCCGTATATGCTCCGAGATAGGCAAATGCAGAAAAATATGTGTCGAGCTTTAGTGTGTTGACAAGAAACATGTCTGCCAAAAACGCATTTTGTTCGGACAAATAGAAAAGATGCGCGCCGTAGTTGAAAATGCACTTTTGAAGCTCGTCCTCGCTCGGTATAGTGTCGCAATCGCCAAGGGAATCGCCCGCAAAAAGTTTTAGCGACTGCATATAGCCGGTGTGATGTCCTATCTCCATACTTCTGTCGAATTTTGCTATATCCGCATCGACTGCCCTTCCTCTGCGTACGTTGCAAGCGACTGCCCAAAACAACGACGCAACATACATGTCCCCGTTGTCTTTTGCAAGCTCGATGCACTCGTCGAAAAGCTCTTTCGCTCCGTCAAAATCGCCATCGCAGTACTTGCAACAGCCGAGCATGTATTTCGGATCGAGAGTGTCCCGAGTATGCTCGACGCACCACAAGAACTCCTCTTTTGCATCGTCAAGGCGCAACGTCGAAAGATATCGCCCCGCGCATTTTCTTCTTGCGTCGTAGTCGTCGGGACAAAGTTTTTTTGCTTTTTCAAAGCACTCTATCGCCTCATGATAGCGCATCTGATACGCAAGTGCGCCGCCGAGTGCCATGTAGTTTTCATAGCAGGGATTCTCGCTTGTTTTTTCTCTTGCCAACGAAGTTTGTTTGTCATCGCAAACGGTATGCGAGTGCGCTTTTCCAAACAAAATCTCATCGTCGCGCAAAGCTCTGACATCACTGATTTTGTTGCAGCTGCAGTTGGGATCGCCAAGGCACATATTTATCTCCTGATGCCGAATCGGCACTTTATGTGTATTTTATCTATATTTTATCGTGCTTTCTCGCACGATTTTACGTCTGAATTCGATATATTGATTGATCATGTATATGGCAAGCTGCATAATCATAATCGCTCCGCCCGGCGCCATAATCCAGTTGTATTTTCCAAGCAGTATTCCGCCGTAATTGAATGCGTTTTGTATCATCACGCCCCACGTCACGTCTGTGACGCTGCCCATGCCCAAGAAGCTCAACGTTGCCTCTACCATTATACAGCTCGCAACCGACGGCATAAACTTTGCAAGCGCAACGTCCATCACGTTTGGAAGCGTATGACGAAGAAGAATGCGCGCCCGTCCGTATCCCAAAGATATGAGCGAACGTACATAGTCCGAGTTTTTGACGCTCATGGTTTTTGCCCTCACCGCTCTTGCCGTAGAACACCAGCAAAGCAAGGATATTGTCAGGATTATACTCATTTTCCCGCCGCTCGTATAAGCCGCTATCACTATTGCGGCAGGAAGCATCGGAATAAGCAAAAAGAAGTTGATGAATCCGTTGACCGCTTCGCCTGCAACACCGCCGAGATACCCTGCCAGAAGTCCTATCGCAACACCTATGACAAGACATGCAACCGCACTTGTCACACCGATTATCAGCGTTGAGCGCGTTGCAACGATAAGTTGTGAAAATATGTCGTAGCCTAGGTTGTTTGTGCCGAAGATATGCTCGCCGGAACACGGCAAAAACTTGTCGAAACTCTCTCGCGGAGAATACGGCGCGATTTTTTGTCCGAATATCGCAAACACCGCGAACATAATAAATACCGCAACTCCGAGGGAAAACACGACAGAGGACGCTATTCGCCTTGCTTTGTAGTTTTTTACGCTCGCCGTTTTCATGCCGCCCTCCTCTGCCGAGGATCAGAAAGCACTGCTATTGCGTCGGCAATGAAATTTGAAACAATGACGCTCAAAGCTATCACAAGCAACGCGCCCTGTAGCATCGGAAAATCCTTGTCGCTTATCGCACGGTTGACGAGCATACCGACTCCGTCTATAGAAAAAACCTTTTCTATGATTATAGAGCCAGCAATCATATGACCGAAACTTGTGCCCAGCATCGAAATAAACGCCGAGGAAATATTCGGAAATGCATGTACGCTTTCAAGTCTTGCGTTGTTCAAGCCCTTTGCGCGGGCGTACGTCATATACGGCTCGTCCTGTATGTTTGCCGACTGATTGCGAACAAGCAAATACTTTTTCGGCGTTGACACAATCGTCAAGGTTGCAACGGGCAAAACCAAGTGCAACAGCCTGTCTGCGAACGTGTTTTTTGCAAAAGGCGAATTAAGTCCGCCTGACGGCAACACCTGCCACTCGAATGCAAACAATATGAGAAACAAAATCGCAAGCAAAAAAGTCGGAATCGCATCCGCCAGCATCATACCGCCTGTTATGCCGATGTCCTTAACGCGCGATTTGGCATTGCCCGCAACAAGCCCCAGCCAGCACGCCAACACTGCCGACAAAATCCACGCAGGCAACGTAATTTGCAGCGTTCTTGGGATTTTTTCAAAAATTACGCCGCCGACGTCCTTGCCTTGATGATAAGAATATCCCCACTCTCCTTTGAACAAATCCGAAACATAATTCGCAAATTGTTTGCCGAGCGGAAGGTCGAGCCCCATTTCGTGATAGAGTGCGTCGTACTCTTGTTGCGTTATTGTCTTTTCGTCTGCGCCGACAAGATTTGCAAGCGGGTCACCGGGCATAAGCCGTGGCAAAAAGAAGTTGACAACAAATATTGCAACCAATGCGATGATTGAAAATATTAAACTCTTGCCTATCTTCTTTGCCATGCTGATTATCTTTTTACAGACGACTCAAAACGCGATTTAACATCACTTTTTTAACGGACAAACACCGCTTTTGGTCGTTTGGTTTCATTCATCCGTTCTTGCGAAGCGTTTCAAACGACACGACGTTCAATATGCCCGTTGTTTCGTCGAGCTTGAATCCGTCGAGTTTTGCGCTTGCTCCATACGTAACTCCCGCATAATAGAACGGAACGCAAATCACGTTTTGAACCATATAATCCTGATACCTGCTCACTGCCTGTTTAAGCTCGCTCTCCGAAGTCGCCTTGTTGAGCGCGTCGAGGATTTTGCCGTACTCGGTGAGATTGCCGTTGCCGTCTTCAACTATCATTTGTCCGTGCGCAACGGGGTTAGGTTTGATGGGACACATGCTTGTGTTTGTCGCAAGTGTGTATCTTGTGCCATAGCCGGCTTCGAAATCATAACCCTTTGCGGTGATTTTTGCAAAGCTCGCCATATGATTGCCCGCTTGATATTGTTGTTGCCAATCGCTTCCCTTTTCGACAAGCGAAACTTCCACAAGTCCGCTTTCTTCGATTTGAGTTTTGAGAAGGTCGGCGTATTGTGTATCGTCCGTGCCGGCATGAACCAATATTTCAAAGCGGAATTTGTTTGATGACGAATAGCCTGCGCTTGCAAGCAATTCCTTTGCCTTTTCAAGATTGCGCGCCCATACGGGAGTTTCCTTATATCCGAAGATTCCCTCACCGACAAAACCTTCTCTTGACGGCGCCGCTCCGCCCGGTGCGAATGTCTTGCGAATCTTGTCATAATCAATCGACAACGCAATCGCACGCTTGACGTTTGCGTCCGTTATCTTCTGATTGTTGAAAAACAAAACCTTGTTGATTTGTTTTGTAGCCTGCGAAATCAGTTGAACGCCGTCGGCATTTTCGAGCGCGGACATGGCGTCTGCGGTAAGTCCTTTTGAGTAATCGAACATCATGTCCACTTCACCGGTTTTGAGTGCCAGCGCAAGCACCTCTTGCGAGCCGTATTGTTTGAACACTACCTTGTCGAACTTCACATCGTCTGCTTTGGGATATCCGTCAAACTTTTCAAATTCGATTGTGCCTGCCGCCTTATCGATAGCAACAAACCTGAACGGCCCCGCACCGACAACCGATTCCGCATCCGTGAGTGTGTCTTTCGTTTTGCCGTCGAAAATGTGCTTGGGGACAATTGTTTCGCTTGCGACTTTTGAAAGAAACGTATCTGCAATATCGACGGTGAAAACCAATGAATTGCCGTCTTGCGTTACGCTTTGATAATCCTCGCCTTCTTTAAGCGATTTCAGTGTGTATTTGACGTCCTCGATTGAAACGAGGGTTCCGTCATGCCATTTATACCCTTCCTTTTGTGTGAGGGTTACGGTTTTTCCGTCCTCGAAAACTTTGTAGTCGCAGTCAACCCCGACAAATTTGCCGTCTATTTTGCTCACTGCCGAAATCTGAGATACGACCGACGCAATTTTGTCGAAGTTGTAGCCCGGAGCGCCGCCCGCCGCATCAAGACGATTGAGCGAATCGACAACCGTCGTCGTACCTACCATAAGCACGCTTTCTTTCGTGTTGCTTTTCGGATTGCATGCAACAAGCGCAATGCTCGTCGTCGCAATAATAAAAACCAACATCATCGCAATGATAATTTTACTTTTGTTCATGTTTTTCTCCTTTATGGTTTGTTATACTTTTTCTTCCGTTTTGTTTAGACAGCCCGCAACCCTTGAAAGTGTGCCGTCTTTAATTTCAAACGCCTCATCGCAAAAATCATCGACAAGGTGCGTGTCATGCGAGATGAACAGCAGCGAAATATTCTTTTCTTTGACCAGTTTATCCAAAAGCTCGACGATGCTTTTTTGCGTCGTGGGATCGAGCATAGACGTTGACTCGTCACAAACGAGAATTTTCGGATTTAGCGCAAGCGCGCGTGCAATCACGGCTCTTTGCGCCTGACCGCCGCTCAGATGCACCGGCAATCTCGATGCCAGCGTATGTTCAAGTCCTACCTCGTCAAAAAGCGCATATGTCTTTTGTGTGGCGTCGTTGCCGCGCTTTGCGTGTTTTGCAAAAACAAGCGCCTCTTTTATCGCACTGCCTATGCGTTGGGACGGATCGAGAGCAAGGAGCGGTTTTTGCGGTATAAGCTGAATTGCCATGCCGACCTTTTTATCATACCTGTTTTTTTCGCTCCAAAGCGGTTGTCCGTCAATCAGGACACGTCCTTCGCTCGGCGCTACAAGACCGCATACTATATTTGCAAGCGTGCTTTTCCCCTCTCCGCTTTTTCCGACAAGTCCGACTTTTTTGCCGTTTTCGACAGTTAAAGACGCGTTTTTGAGAGGATAAACGTCGGTTTGTGTTTTTCCTTTGCCGACGGAAAACGTTTTGGATACGTTTACGATTTCAAGCATAACGCACCTCGCATGCGGATATCAGACTCTTTGCATACTCGCTTTTCGGATTTGAAAACACGTCTTCGGTTTTGCCGTACTCCTGCACTTTCCCCTCTTTCAACACCAAAACGTAATCACACTTTTTTGCAACGGACATATCGTGCGTAACGACAATAAGTGCCGTATTTTGAAAATCGTTGTTTATACAATTCCAAAACGTTTCGCTTGTTTCTTGGTCTATGCCTCTTGTGGCCTCATCGGCAACGATAAGCTTTGCGTTTGCGCACATAGTGATTGCAAGCACCACTCTTTGCGCTTCGCCGCCACTGATTTCAAACGGATACTTTTCAAGGATAACCTCGCCGTTTTTCAATCCCGCACGAGCCAGATTGTAAACGGAATACGCTCTCTTTTGCTCGCGAGTGAGTTTCAGTCCGGAGCGAGAAAAAGCCTCGTAGATTTGAGTTTTTATTTTCAACGACGGGTTGAGCGACTCCGCCCCGCCTTGCGGAATAAACACAAGTTGCCTGCCCAAAATCGCTTTTGCTTTTTTGGGGTTTTCAAGCAAGTTTGTGTCATCGACAACAATCTCGCCCGTTGCAAAACAGTTGTCGGCAAGTGACGCCGTAAGGGAATTGACTATCATGGACTTTCCGCTGCCGGACTCCCCGACAATCGCAAGCCTTTCGCCGTTGCAAAGACAAAAAGAAACCCCGTCGACGATCTTTTCCGTCGAACGCAAAAACCGTGCAAATACGCATAGATTTTCAACTTTGATTGCATCTTTGTCCATACTCAAATTATACCATTCATAAACAAGCGAATCAAGCTAAACACCACTATTTTGTACGATTAATTATTGAAAAACAAAACAAAACAGAACATTGTGTTTTGTTTTTTGTATAAATCGATACACAATGTCTTGACGAACGAACATCGTGTTTGATATAATCCGCATATAAGAACAATGCGCTGTCAAACCGATTGTCGTATTGTTCTTACCGCAAAAAATATAGCAAGAGGAAAATATGCACAAAAAAATCAATGCAACAACCGAGAAAATCTACAACGCTTTTGCCGAGGTTTTGCTCGAAAAAGAGTACAGCGACGTGCGCATACAGGACGTGCTGGACAAAAGCGGCGTGGCGCGCAGCACTTTCTATGCCCACTACAAAACCAAAGAGGATTTGCTCAAATCCATTTGCACCACCATTTTCGGGCACGTCTTCTCCCACTCACTGGAAGAGGAGCAAAGCCACGACTTCTCCAAATCGTCAATCTTTGACTACAAGCACTTCATCACGCACATCTTCTACCACCTGCACGACGAAAAAAACCTCGTCCACGCAATCCTGCTCTCTCAAAGCAAGAACACTTTCCTCAACTTCCTGCGCGGAGAATTGAGAGAGTTTGCAACCGCCTGCGTGGAAAACAACTTCGTCACAGGCAAGGAACTGCCCAAACCGCTGAAAATCAATTCTGTCATCGAAAACTTCGTGCTACTCGTTGAATATTGGAACTCCACCGCCTTCACCGACACTCCCGAACGCCTGACCGAATACTTTTTGATTATGAACGAATAACAGAAAAACTCACATAGAACACGCAAACGGAGTGACATATCGTCACTCCGTTTGAAAGTTTAGTGTTTTGTTCTTCCTCTACAAGAGGTGAGAATTTAGAACTCTAAATGCTATGTCCCCTTTCCTCACGTGTTTTCCCTATCACCGTTCCCCCTCTGCGTGCCTTGAGGGAACCCACGGTGACCGCGTAGCGGGGGACAACACTCAGCACTCGCATAAATATGTATCGTCCTCTTGTTATATCACTGCGCTTTGTGCGCCAGCTTCGCAACAACACGGCGCAGTCGCTTGTACTGCCCGTCAAGCTCGGCGTTCGCTATCTCGCCGCCTTGCGGCTCGTGTTACGTCTTTTACGTTGCACATACCGTGTATAAGAACGCCTTGAATGAGTGTCCGTTCGGGTGTGGGTGTCCCACCCACAGCTGCAACGAAGTTGCAATATCACTTGCGCAAAGCGCAAATATCACTGTTGCCATAGGCAACAATATCACACACACTTTGCGTGCATATTACTTTCCTTGCCGTTGCGGCTCGTGTTACGTCTTTGAATATGCATATACAGTTATTCGCTAAACTTTTCCAGAATAGTGCGCCAAATCGATAAAGAGCGAGGAAAAACCCCTTGCGCGGCAACCCTAATGTACATGAAGTACATGAGTTGACAAGCAAGTGGCTTTAACAATGCTGTTTGCCAAGATATTGTTTGTTGTAATAAAGCCGCTATTGAGATGAAGAACAAGGAAACACCCTTTTGCGAACCCGCCTAACGTACTGATGTGTACGTGACGGGTAAGCAAAAGGGTGTTGACGCAGTTATTCGCTCAATAGCGGTTTTATTCTACGGCGATTTCTTTAATAAGCACCTCATTCCCCCTCACCAAATAGGTATGTTCGCTGCCGCAATAGGGGCAGATTTTGCCGTATTGCACGGTGGGGTACTCTTTTTTGCAGTCCTCGCAATAGGTGACAGCCTTTATCGGCTCGATTTCAAGAGTGCAACCACGCAGAAGGTCGGTGCGGTTTGCGTTCCAGTTCCAACAATCTATGAGTTGATCGTTCACAACGGTGGACACTTCGCCGATTTGCATGACGACTTTTTGGATTTTGGTCGCTTTGTTTTCGACGGCGACGTCGCGCACGATGTCCGCGATGTGAAACACTACGCCCAATTCGTGCATATCAACCTCTTATTTGTTGGCTTTTTTTGCCGCTTTGACAGCCTTCACCGCTTCTTTGTGCTTCTTTTGAGACGCTTTTTCTTCGGCGGTTTTCTTGCCGAACAAGATTCTCATGCCGCGCTTGAATGCGTAAGGAAGAATGGCTTTGAACTTGTCTTCGCTGCGCACCATAGTGGAGCATTCGGGATGTTCTCTGTGGAGATGGATTGCGTCGAATTCGCACTTGGTGGTGCAGACACCGCAACCGATACACTTGTTTTCGTCCACGACGCTTGCGCCGCAGCCGAGGCAACGACCTGCTTCGATCTTGACTTGTTCTTCGGTGAGAGTGCCGTGCAAATCTCTGAAGGAGTGTTTGTCGCCTTCGAGTTCTTTGGCTTCTTGTCTGCCGGCGGTGTCGTAGCTGTCGATGACGATGTTGTTTTTGTCAAGCTCGATGAATTGTCTGCGGTTGCGACCGATGGTCATGCTCGTGCCGGGCTGTACAAAGCGATGGAGAGATACTGCCGCATTTTTGCCCGCTTCGATTGCGTCGATTGCAAATTTCGGACCGCTGTATACGTCGCCGCCGACAAAGATGTCCGGCTCTGCCGTCTGATATGTGAGAGAATCCGCAACGGGATAATTGCCGTGATGGAATTCAACCTTTGTTCCCTTGAGCAAATCGCCCCACACAATCGCTTGACCGATTGCAAAGATAACATGTTGCGCTTCAACCGTGATTGTATCGTTTTCGTCATAAACGGGGCTGAATCTCTTTGTTGCGGGATCGATGACTCTCAAGCACTTCTTGAACACAACTGCCTTGACGGTGCCGTCTTCGTTTTTGAGGATTTCCTTGGGGCCCCAGCCGTTGTTGATTGAGATGCCGTCTTCAAGAGTTTCCTCGATTTCGTTTTTGCTTGCAGGCATCGTTTCTCTCGATTCGAGGCAATACATACCCACTTCTTCACTGCCGAAACGAACGGCGGTGCGAGCGCAGTCCACAGCAACGTTTCCGCCGCCGATGACGACTGTTTTGCCTTCGAGTTTTCTGTCGTGATTCTCGGTTGCATCGTGCAAGAACGAAACTGCCATATCGGTGCCGATTGCGTCTTCGCCGGGGACTCCGGGAAGTCTGCCGCCCTGGCATCCGATTGCGATGTAGAATGCTTTGTAACCTTGCTTTCTGAGTTCGTCGATAGTGACGTCTTTGCCGACATTCACACCGGTCTTGAACTCAACGCCGAGTTCACGCAAAACATCGATTTCAGCGTCGATGACGTCCTTTTCGAGTTTGTAGGAAGGGATGCCGTAGGTGAGCATACCGCCGAGTTTCTCGTTCTTTTCAAACACGGTGGGTTGATAGCCCTTGGTTGCAAGATAGTATGCGCAAGAAAGTCCCGCAGGGCCTGCGCCGATGATTGCAATCTTTTGTCCCCAATGCGTTTCGACGTTGGACGGGATGACAACTTCGGGAACGAATCTTGTTTCCGCATGCAAATCTTGCTCTGCGATAAACTTCTTGATATCGTCGATTGCAACCGCCTCGTCAATCGTTCCTCTTGTACATGCCGCCTCGCAACGTTTGTTGCAGACGCGTCCGCAGATTGCCGGGAACGGATTGTCCTTCTTGATGAGTTCGAGAGCTTCTCTGTACTTGCCCTCTTTTGCCTTGCGGATGTAACCTTGAACCGCAATGTGAGCAGGACATGCCGCTTTGCACGGAGATGTACCCGTTTCATAGCAGTTGATGCGGTTGTTGTCTCTGTAATCCTCATCCCACTTGTCCGGGCCCCAGGAGAGGTTGTCGGGAAGTTCGTGTTTGGGATATTTGATTTCACCTTGCTTTGTGCAAAGTTTTTGTCCGAGTTTGACTGCGCCTGCTGGGCAATACTCTACGCATTTGCCGCAAGCGACGCATTTGTCTTTTTCAACGCGAGCGACATATGCGCTTCTCGACATGTTGGGGGTGTTGAAAAGTTGGGATGTACGCAGTGCGTTGCAGATATTGACGTTGCAGTTGCAGATTGCAAAAATCTTGTTTTCGCCGTCGATGTTGGTGATTTGGTGAACAAAACCGTTCTTCTCTGCGTTGCGGAGAATTTGCATTGCTTCTTCATAGGTGATATCACGTCCCTTGCCCGTTTCACGGCAGTAATCAGCCATATCGCCGATGCCGATACACCACTCTTCACAGCTGTCGCCGCAACCTTCGCCGAGCTTGGCTCTTCCGTAACGACAGGAGCAGATGCCGACGCCGAGGTGTCCTTCGTACTTTTTAAGCCAGTAGGAGATATGCTCGATGTCCATGGTGCCGTTTTCCATCTCGATTGCTTTCTCGACAGGAATAACGTGCATGCCGATGCCTGCGCCTCCCGGAGGAACCATAGGCGTGACCATAGTCAACGGCAAATAGGTCATGCGCTCGAAGAACATTGCAAGTTCGGGATGTTCGTCAAGCTGCTTCTTTATCATGTTGGTGAACTCGGCAGAGCCGGGCACGAACATAGGAAGCACATAGCGACGTTCCTTTTTTGCGCCGGGGATAGGCCCGTTGTGGTCGTAGTTGTCGCCATAGTCGTACTCCAAAATGCCGACGTAACTCATCTTGTCAAGAAGTTTTTGCAACTCCTCGGCACTCAGCTCGGGATTCATCTTTTTGAGATCCTCGAACGTGTAGTGCTTGCGCACCTTCATTTTGAGAGCAACATCCGCCATTTCGTCGGTGACAACGCAACGAAGTCCCCAGTATTCGGGGTCGTCTGCCGTCACGCCTTTGATCTTGTGGTCGATGCAGTCCGTGATTTTTCTTGCTAATTTGAGGATTTTTTCACTCGGATTCTTCTCGCCCATATACTTGGGTTTGAAAGCCTTGCTCATCTCAGCCATTGTTTTTTTCTCCTTTGAAAAAATATATTTTATTATATATCTCCTTTTCAAGCATTTCAAGCCCTTCGCCCGTTTTTGCACTGACATAAAATATCTGTGCGTTCGGATTCAGACGAGAAATGTGTTTTTCAAACTCGGTTTTGTCAAAATCGAACGCTTCGAGAGTGTCGATTTTGGTGACAACGACAAGATTGCACTTTTCAAACATCAAAGGATATTTGAGCGGTTTGTCGTCGCCCTCGGGTACGGACAACAACATCATGTTGAGATGCGCGCCCGTATCGAACTCGGCAGGACATACGAGATTGCCGATATTTTCAAGCACTATGAGGTCGCACTCGTCAAACGCCGCTTGATTGAGTGCCTCGCGCACCATATCCGCGTCGATATGGCAAAGTCCGCCGTTGTGAATTTGCACGCTCTCGATGCCTGCGCCTTCCGCTATGCGACGCGCGTCAACGTCGGTTTCTATGTCAACGTCCATCGCAACCACTTTAAGTTTGTCTTTCAGACTTTTGAGCAGTGCGGTTAAAAGAGTGGTTTTTCCGCTTCCGGGCGAAGACATAACGTTGAGAAGAAACGTGCCCTTGCGCTTGAGATTCGCTCTCAACTCGTCGGCGGTTTTATCGTTGTTTGAAAATATACTTTCTTTGACGGATATAACTCTCATTTTACGCCCTCTTTCCACTCCGAGTAATTCTGCATAAGATATTTTGCAAGTTCGTCTATTCCGTCGCCCGTGCGTGCGGAAACCTCGAATACTTTTGCGCTCTTATTCACTCTTGCAATGTATTGTTTGCACTTCTCTACGTCAAAATCAAAGTATTTTGCCGTATCGCATTTTGTCAGCACAACAACGTCCGCTACGGAAAACATAAGCGAATATTTGAGCGGCTTGTCGTCGCCCTCCGGAAGTGCCAAAAGCACCATTTTCAAGTGTGCGCCGGTGTCGAACTCTGCAGGACACACGAGATTGCCGATATTTTCAAGAAAAACGATATCGGAATTTGTCGCAAACTCCTTAAAACCTTGCCTTGACATATCCGCATCGAGATGGCACATACCGCCCGTGTGAAGTTGTATTGCCTCCGCTCCTGCTTCTCGCACGGTGTATGCATCCACATCGCCGTCTATATCCGCCTCCATTACGCCGACCTTTATTTTGCCTTTCAAAGCGTTGGTGAGCGCGCATAGCAAAGTCGTCTTGCCGCTTCCCGGCGCAGACATCACGTTGACGTAGTAAATCCCTGCCTCGTCAAGCTCGGCACGGAGTTTTGCCGCATCGGCATCGTTGTTTTGCAGGATGCTTTCTTTAAGTTGAATAGTTCTGATAGAATTCATAGTTTACTCTCTTTTGGAATATTATTATAACACTTGAAAATATTATTTTCAATATATTTGAAAAATTTACAAGGATAGAATTTAACACTCTAAAGGATTGAATAGGCACATACCGTGTATAAACACGCCCCGAATAAGTGTGATTTCTTCCTCTACAAGAGTTGGGCGTTTAGCTCAATAAATTCAACTCCCCCCTTCCTCACGTGTTTCCCCAACCGCCGTTCCCCCTTAGAAGGGAACCCACGGCGTCCGCTCCGCGTGGGGACACACTCAGCACTCGCATAGATAAGTATCGTCTTCTTGTCATGCCACTGCGCTTTGTGCGCCAGCTACGCAACAACACGGCGCAGTCGGACGGTACAACCGTCAAGCTCGGCGTTCGCTTTCTCGCCGCCTTGCGGCTCGCACTTCGAATAGGCACATTCCGTTAATAAGTACGCTCTGAATAAGTGAAGATTCTTCCTCTACAAAAGTGTTGCGTCCTGCACTCTAAATTAGATGCGCCCCCTCTTTCCCTTTCGGGCTTTTCTCCCGCCACTCAAATAGGGACAATTCTCTACAAGATTATCCGTCGTTCGCGGGGGAGACAATCGGCACTCGCATAGACGAGTATCATCCCCTTGTTATGCCACTTCGCCTGCGTGGCGGCTACGCAACAGAATGCCACGCATTCTCGTACTATCCGTCAAGCTCGGCGCTCAAATCCTCGTCGCCTTGCGACTCCAATTCCGTCTTTGAATATGCTCATACCGTGTATGAGAACGCTTTCAATAAGTTTCCTCTTTTTCTTATTTTTAATCATAAAACCGTCCGATTGAGATGAAGAGCGCGAAAAAGCCCCTCCGCAAACTCGCCTAATGTACATTGCGTACATGACGAGGATGCGGAGGGGCTTTGACAAAGCTATTCGCTCAATCGGGCGGTTTTAATCGACGCGGAGGGCGTCAACCACATTTTTCCTCGACGCCATAATCGCCGGGATAATACCCGATATCACCGTCAAAAGCAGACTCAGACACACGAGGATGAGAGCATGCAAGGGATGGAAATGCAACAGAGAGCCTATGCCGGTGACAGCCTTGATGACGAGAGATATGAGCGGACACAAGACATACGTGACGAGTATACCGAAAAGTCCGCTTGCAAGTCCGATGAGCGAAGTTTCGGCAATAAAGACGTTGCGAATATCCTGCTTCCTTGCGCCGATTGCACGGAGAATACCGATTTCACGAGTGCGTTCGACAACGGAGTTGGACGTGATGACGCCGATCATGACGGTGGATACGACAAGAGATATTGCGGCAACCGCTATGAGCATTGCGGACACGAGATCGAGAATTCCGCGCATGTTGACAAGCAGCATCTCGGACATATCGAAATAGCCGATGTTGCCTTTGCCGGACTTCTGCCATGCCGAAATATAGTTGCCGGAATTGGTTTTCTGATCGCTGTCGTTGGGATATACCGTGATATAATACGGGCTTCTATCCGCGCCGATTGCACGCATATAGTAAGTATATTGAAGAGCGGGAATGCCTGTAATCGCCGCAATCGATGCGCCTGCGCTCGATGCAAAATCAACCGAATCGTTGAGTCTTACTCCGTCGAAAACGGTCGGCGTCTTGTTGTTCGAAGCTGCGGAAAGCGCAAGTTGTCGTTTGACAAGAGTGCTGTTTTGCGCACTTTCGAGCGTACTTTCGGCAAGGTCGGACGTGTAACAGATTGCCGATGAAACATATGCGTGTTCGGCATTTTTCTTTGCTCTTATAACGCCGACAACCTTGATTTCCTCGCCCGAGGCATCGTACATTTGTTTGAGCAATGTTTGCGATTCGCTTGAATCGTCATAGCTCCAAAGCAGTTTTTTGCTTTCCGAATCGCTTAGCGGGTTGAATCCGCCGGATCCTTCCGAACCGTCGGATTTCGCTTTGCCGATTCCGACATTGTTTTCATACTTGCCTGTTTCCTCGTCATAAACATAATAGGAATCGTTGTTGACAAGTTTGAATGTTTGACCTATAAAATACTCATACGGGATACTTGCCGTATCCATTTTGACAGGTTTGCCGCTTTCGTCTTTTTCAACGTTGCCGTTGGCGTCCTTTTTGTAAGTGTCGATACCGAATGCGCTCAACAAGTCGACGTTGACGGAGTTGTCCGAATTGACGCACAAAAGCACTTCGTTTTTGTTTTTCGGGAATCTGCTGCCCTCGCCTATAAAATCATACGAGCGCATGGTGATTTCTTCGTTGGCGGCAAGTTCTTGCCAATACTTTGCCTGAAGTCCGTTTTCGCCGAGAACAGTGGTTGCGATTGCCGTTGTAGTCAACGGTCTGGGTTGTTGCGAAACATCCTTGTATGCAACGTTGCCGTTGGCGTCAAAAGTTTTTCTGACAAGATTGTAGCGCAAACCGTATGAAATGTTCATAGCCGTATAATACTCTTTCGGCATTGCCTTCATATAGTCGGCAAACTCAACGGTGATGTCGTTTTTCTGCACTCCGTCCATAAACGACTTGACGATTGACATCATCATTTTTGCCATTGCGCCGTCATACAAACTTCCGCTCGACACCTTGATGTCGTCGGAATCGGGATAGGTGGTGCTGCTGTCGCTTGGCTTTGTGTCCATCATGCTAGTCATAAGCTCCATCATGGCACCGCTTGAAACGTTGTACTGATAGACGCCCAAAGGCACGCCTGCCAACATCTCCGTTTCCATTTTTGCAAGATAGATGTTGAATCCGTTATAAATGGACAACACGAGCGCAAGTCCGATTATGCCGATTGCGCCTGCAAATGACGTAAGACAGGTGCGGCGTTTTTTGGAAACGAGGTTTTTAAGACTCAATCCGAACGCCATTCCCGCACTCATGGATGTCGGCTTAAACGCTTTGTCTTTTTTCTTTTTCCTTTTTGAGAGGCTATTGAGACCGAGCTTGTCAAACAGCTCTTTCGCCTCTCCTCCGACATTGCGCATTGCCACTTTTCGTTTGTGGTTGGACTTCTTTTTCTTTTTGTCGGATTCTTCTTCGTTTTGTACGGTTTGAGTGTTTATATTGTCGTTTTGAGGTTGTAAAGTGCTTGTTTGTGCGGTTTCGGCTTTTTCGTCGCTGTCCGTCGTGACCTCTTCGAGCAACATGGTTTCGCTGTCCGTTTTTGAGTTTTTATCTTCGATCGGAGCGGCAGATTCATCGCAAATCGTTTCCG
Source organism: uncultured Clostridia bacterium (assembly GCA_934233745.1). Classification (GTDB taxonomy): domain Bacteria; phylum Bacillota; class Clostridia; order Christensenellales; family CAG-917; genus CAG-475. Next base: position 74,664 of record CAKQGN010000002.1, on the reverse strand, counting down.
TTTCGGGATTATAAGGATTGGTATCCTCGATGAGTTGACCGTCTTTGAAACGGCAAATACGGGTTGCATATTGATATGCAAGCTCCGCGTTGTGCGTAACCATAATGACAAGACGATCTTTTGAAAGCTCTTGCAAAATATCCATAACCTGAACGCTGAGTTCGCTGTCGAGCGCGCCCGTCGGTTCGTCTGCAAGAATGATTTTGGGATCGTTTACGATTGCTCTTGCGATTGCAACACGCTGCATTTGTCCGCCCGAAAGCTGGTTGGGCTTTTTGTCGATTTCCTCATGCATGTTTACCTTGTGCAGTGCGGCAACCGCCTTTGCCCTTCTCGCTTTCTTTTTCTCGCCGACAAGGCTCAACGCAAGTTCGACGTTTTCAAGAACCGTAAGATGCGGAATGAGGTTGTAGCTTTGAAACACAAAACCTATCGTCGCATTGCGATAGGCGTCCCAGTGCTCGTCGTCGAACTCGGCTGTCGAAACGCCGCCGATGACAAGATCGCCCGACGTATATCTGTCAAGACCGCCGATGATGTTGAGCATGGTCGTCTTTCCGCAACCGCTCGGGCCGAGAATCGCCACAAACTCGCTTTCGCGGAAGTTGAGCGACACCTTTCTCAACGCGTGAACGGTTGTCGTTGCGGTGGGATAATCTTTCACTATGTCTTTAAGTTGAAGCATGTTTCACCTCAAAAAATCAAATGCTTTTTATCTCGTTTTATATGGTTTTATAGTTTGAAAACGACAAAGAGAATGACGGTTCGTCATTCTCCTTGCATGCGTTTCAAAATTGCTCCCCCTATATATCGAATCAGAGCGCAGTTTGATCCGTCATCAAGGAAATGCCCTTGCTCATTGCGTCCGAAATGTTTTTGCAAAGCTCCTCGAGCGTGAGCGAGCTCTTGTGGTTGAACCAGATTTTGAAACATTCCGTCATGCCGGCAGCCGCAAAAGCAACGATGTATTTTACTTTGCCGATGTCGTTTGTCGAACCTTCGTTTTCTTTGAACCAATTAATATACGCATCAACGATACGATCGTTGATTTTGTCCATGAGTTGTCCCGATGTGCTTGACGAGAGAATATATCTGTTGTTTTGGTCTTGCTTCAGAATCTCGTCGGCGAGCATGCTCAGAAGCGGGTACGGATTGCGTATACTGTTGCGGATATCCGTTTCGCTCATTATTCTGTCGATACGAGCCATTATAGTGTTTTCTATATCCGTGCGCACGTCGCTCACGGTGTTGTAGTACATATAAAAAGTGCTGCGCGTGATGTTTGCTTTTTGCGTAAGCTCACTGATTGTGATGTCCGACATGTCCTTTTCTTGGACAAGTTGTTTGAATGCTTCAAAGATTGCGTTTTTGGTTTTGATGACTCTTTTGTCTATTCCACCGTTTTTCATTTTTGCTTCCTAATACCTTCTTATCGCGTAAATTCGCCAATTTTTATTTGCAAAATGTAGTATATCATATATTTGTGCGGTTTTCTACCGATTTATAAAATATTAATGAAATTAATATATTATTAAGGTTTGCTCAACCTATATATACAATCATATGGCAAGATAAGTTTTGTCAAAAGGAGAAAAAAATGAAACTAAAACGAACAAGAAAACACAATGTTCCCCTCTCTCACAGCAATCTTTCGACGCACGAGAATTTGCGCTCGCGCTTCGACCCGAACGGCAGTTACACCGGCGTACCCGAAAAACACGGATATCCGAAAACACCCGACGGCGAACTGCCCGTTCAAGACGCAGACGACTTATGATAACTGCGCGCTGCGCAGTGTGACTTCTTCCTCTGCACGAGTTGAACGGCGTGAACTCTAAATTAAATGTGCCCCCTCTTTCCCTTCCGGGCTTTTCTCCCACCACTCAAATAGGGGCAATTCTCTACAAGATTATCCGTCGTTCGCGGGGGAGACAGTCGGCACTCGCATAAATGGGGACAATCCTCTCATTATGCCACTTCGCCTGCGTGGCGGCTACGCAACAGAATGCCACGCATTCTCGTACTTTTCGTCAAGCTCGGCGCTCATATTCTCGCCGCCTTGCGGCTCATGTTCCGTTTTTGAACAGGCACATTCCGTTTATAAGAACGCCTTGAATGAGTGTGTGTTCGGGTGTGGGTGTCCCACCCGTGTCATTCCGAGGGAACAAAGTGACCGTGGGAATCTAGCCGTCAGGCGCACCCTGAATATGCACACACCGTGTATAAGAACGCCTTGAATAAGTGTGTGTTACGTCCTCTACAAGAGTTGGGCGTTTTGCGCTCTAAATACAACTTTCCCCTTTCCTCACGTGTTTCCCCAACCGCCGTTCCCCCTTAAAAGGGAACCCACGGCGTCCGCTCCGCGTGGGGACACACTCGGCTCTCGCATAGATAGGGACATTTCTCTCATTATGCCACCGTCCTTTGTGCGCCGGCTACGCAACAACATGGCGCAGTCGGACGGTACAACCGTCAAGCTCGGCGCTCGCTACGGTCGTCGCCTTGCAACTCCAATTCCGTCTTCGAACAGGCACATGCCGTGTATAAGAACGCTTCGAATAAACCAAAATCTCCGCAACTGCACGGAGTGCAATATCACGCATGCACTGCATGCATATCACTGTCCGCAGGACAATATCACTGTGCCGTTAGGCACAATATCACTTGCGTGCCGTTGCGGCTCGATAACAAAAAGCCCTTTTGCGTCTGGCAGAATCGCAAAAGGGCTTTTCGTTATCGTTCGATTAATTCGTGTGGCTTTGGTCGATTTTGTCGATTACTCGAAGGACAACATCCAATCCCAATCCCACCGTGTCGGCGGAAAAACGCTCGGGAACGTCGTTGTACGTGTGATAGTAATGACTCATGACGGGGTTTTGAGCGGCGAATGTGATTGACTTCACGCCTGATTTCTGGAAAGGTGTGGAGTCGCAACCGCCGACGGGATTTGCTATATCGCCGGGATTCTTGATACCTGCTTCTCTCATCGATTCTTTGAACATACGCTCCAAATCTTTGTCGAAATGCGGGCAAAGCCAACTGTCGCCGTGGATAACTTCAAAATGATCTTCATCGGCGACCGAGTCGATATTGATGTGATAGGCATTGTCAAGCATGCCGTCGTTTTTATGCTTGCGAGTGAACGCAATAGAGCCGCGAAGACCCGACTCCTCCGCACCGATGTTGCAATCGACGATACGGCAGTTTTTGGGCATTTTGTCGGGGTTTTCTTTGTAATACTTCAAAACTTGGTATGCAATCGAAATGCCGGTTGCGTTGTCCATTGCACCGGGGGACGCGATTGCTTCTGTCTTTTCGTTATACATCGTCAGCAAAAACGCGCAAATTATGACGATCGGCGAAGTATACAACGCAATTTGCGACATAACTCGGTATGCGTTTGTGGTGTTTATAAGCGTATGTGCGGAAAGCGAATCCCCGTAGTTGAGCATCATTATGAGCACGAGAAATACCACGCTGAATATCGTAACGGCAGCAACCGCAATTGCTCCAAGCGCAAGACGGAGAATAACGCCGACAAAGCCGAGTTTGTTTTGCGACGCACTGAGTTTGAGCGTCCAGCTTGTGTCGGTGTGTCCCGAAAGGAAAATCGTATAATCGTATTTTCCGTCCTCCGGCAGAAGCTCGGCATAGGTGTTGTGCGACACTTTGTGCTTAAAGCACCAATCGAAACAGGTGTGGTACTTAAACACGCTCACCACAAGCCATATCCATGTGCAAATCATATACATCGTGCATACAAAGTGCAATGCAAGCCCCGCATACATCGAAATGTGAGCAAACATGGTTGCGACGATTGTCATCACGCATCCGATAATGCCCGCCCAACCCGCATAAGGCAGTCCGCCGATAGACGCATGCGGAGCAAACACAAAACTCTCGGTGACGGGATTCAGACCGATTTCTTTGAGTTTGTCGGACATATAGTCGTGATATTTTTTCTCGTTTTTTGAACCGGGAAGACGCGGGCCGATCTCTCGAGCGGCATACTCCACCATTTCGTAGGCTTCGTCACCGTACTTTTTGAGTTCTTCTCTCATAGTTTTCTCTTTCCTTATACTTTATTTGATCAAAGGCAAAGCGACAAACGCATTGCCTCAAAACCTTATTGTTTGGTGATTTTTTCCATGCCGCCCATGTACTTGCGAAGCACTTCGGGGATGGTAACGGAACCGTCTGCGTTTTGGAATTGCTCGACGATTGCAGGAATAAGTCTGCTGGTTGCAAGACCGCTGCCGTTGAGGGTGTGCACAAAACGCGGTTTGCCCGTTTCGCCATCGCGGAAACGAGTGTTGTTTCTGCGTGCCTGATAGTCGTTTGCGTTGGAAACGGAGGAACATTCCTTGTATATTCCCATCGACGGAATCCAAAGCTCGACGTCATACGTTCTTGCCATGGATGCGGAGCAATCGCCCGCGGCAAGTTTGCTGACTCTGAAATGCAAACCGAGTTGCTCGACGAGTCTGGACGCTTTTTCCACAAGCTCCTTAAACGCCTCCATGCTGTGATCGGGGTGAGCGTATTGCACCATTTCGATTTTGTTGAATTGGTGACCTCTTATCATACCTCTCTCTTCCGCTCTTGCGCTGCCCGCCTCTTTTCTGAAACAAGGCGAGTATGCAAAGAACTTCATAGGAAGTTTGCTCTCGTCGATGATTTCGCCTGCATACATATTGACAAGCGCGGTTTCGGCGGTGGGGAGCATAAAGCGGTTGCGCTTTTTGTCCTCGTCGCAATCGAGCCAATACACCTCGTCGCTGAATTTGGGGAATTGACCTGCTCCGAATCCGCAGTTGTATCCGAGCTGATAAGGCGGAAGTATAAACTCGTATCCGTCTTTGAGATGCTCGTCCACAAAGTAGTTTAGCAATGCCCATTCGAGCCTTGCTCCCACTCCCCTGTAAATCCAGAACCCGTTGCCGGAGAGCTTGACGCCTCTTTCATAGTCGATTAAGCCGAGGTCGGTGCAAATGTCAACGTGATTTTTGAACGGGAAGTCGAACTTGGGTTGTTCGCCGACAATTTTTATGACCTTGTTGTTTTCCTTTTCGCCGGGAAGAAGGTCGGGATCGGGAATGTTGGGCATGCCGGCAAGGGCGTCGTTTATCTTTGCGATAAGATCGTTGATTTTTTCATCGCCCGCTGCGATTTCGTCGCCCAACTTTCTCATCTCGTCAAAGATAGGTTCGACGGGTTGTCCCGATTTTTTCAGCACGGGGATTTGCGCCGACACTTTGTTCTTTTGAGCTTTGAGCTGTTCGATTTCGGTTATCGTTGCTTTTCTTTCGTCATCCCATTTGATGATTTCGGTAAAGTCCGCATTGTAACCTTTCTTTGCAAGGGCGTCTACTACCTCTTGCGGATTGTTTCTGATTCTTGCCAAATCCAACATGGTTTTGTCCTCTATTGTCGATATTGTCGTTTATTGTTTGTTTTTATTGTTCACAACGCGCCGTTTATATCTCGATTATAGCGCGTTAAAGTGTCGATTATGCGATTATGTTCACAAGTCTGCCGGGTACGACGATGACTTTTTTGGGTGCGCCTGCAAGCTGTTCTTTCACCGCTTCGAGCGCGGCTTTTTCGATTTCCTCTTTGCTTGCAGAGGTCGGCACGGTGACTTTTGCTCTCATTTTCGAATTGATTTGAACGGCAAGTTCCACCTCGTCAAGCACCATTGCCGCAGGATCGAAAGTCGGGTACGCTTGGTTGAATACGCTGTATTTTTGACCGAGCATTTCCCAAAGTTCTTCGCAGAAATGAGGCGCAAACGGAGCAAGCAAAAGCACCAAATCTTTTGCGCAATCCTTGTAAATCACATTCTTTTTTGCGACGTTCGCTTCATAATTGTACATTGCGTTGACAAACTCCATAAGTCTTGCAACCGCCGTATTGAACGAGAACGAGCCGAGGTCGTTTGTGACGCATTTTATGGTGTTGTGGCGCACGCGATTGAGTTCCTTTTCCGCCTTGCCGAGCGGTGCTTTGTCAAAGTTGACTTCATAGCACTTTTTGACAATGCGTTCGATTCTGTCAAAGAAACGACTGATGGATTCAAGTCCGTTGTCGTTCCACGGGCCACCCTCGACATAGTTGAATCCGAACATAAGATACACTCTGAAAATGTCCGCGCCGTACTTGGAAATCGAATCGTCGGGAGATACGACGTTGCCCTTCGATTTTGACATCTTGTTGCCGTCGGGGCCCAAAATCGTGCCTTGGTGGACAAGAGAAAGGAAAGGTTCGTCAAAGTTGAGATAGCCCATATCCCTCAATGCCTTGGTGAAGAAACGTGCGTACAAAAGGTGCATGCAGGCGTGTTCCGCGCCGCCGATATACTTGTCAACGGGGAGCATTTTGTTTATCCACTCGCTGTCAAACGGTTTTTCGGCATTGTGAGCGTCGGGGTATCTCAAAAAATACCAACTCGAACATACAAACGTGTCGAGAGTGTCCGCGTCGCGCTTTGCGGGGCGTCCGCAGACGGGGCAAACCGTATTGATAAACTCATCGCACTTTTTAAGGGGCGATTCGCCGTCGGGAGTAAAGTTGACGCCCAGCGGAAGGCGAACGGGCAAATCCTTTTCGGGAACAGGCACGTCGCCGCAGTGGTCGCAGTGAATAATCGGGATAGGCGCACCCCAATAGCGTTGACGACTCACAAGCCAGTCACGCAAGCGGTAGTTGGTTTTCAAGCCGCCTTTGCCCTCTTTTTCGAGTTTTTTGAGGATTGCGAGCTTGCCCTCTTCACTGCTCAAACCGTCAAATTCACCGCTGTTGCAAAGTATGCCGTATTCGCAGAACGGAAGCGTATCGTCCACGCCCTCTGCTCCCTTGATGACTCTCTTGATAGGAAGTCCGAGCTTCTGAGCAAACACGAAATCGCGCTCGTCATGAGCGGCAACGCCCATAACCGCGCCCGTGCCGTAACTTGCAATGACATAATCCGCCACCAAAATAGGCACTTCTTCGCCGTTTACGGGATTTATTGCGTATGCGCCCGTCGGCACGCCGGTTTTCTCTCTTGTCGAGGACATGCGGTCGATTTCCGTTGCCTTTGCACTCTTTTCTTTATACTCCTCGACCGCCGCCTTTTGCGCCGGTGTGACAACGAGGTCTACAAGCGGGCTTTCGGGGGCGAGAACAACGTATGTTACGCCGAAAATCGTATCCGCTCTTGTTGTGAACACCTTAAACGTGACATCGCTGTCCTTGACAGAAAACTCCACTTCGCCTCCATAGCTTCTGCCAATCCAGTTCTTTTGCATGAGCTTGGTTTTTTCGGGCCAATCGAGCTTGTCGATGCAATCGAGCAACTCGTCTGCGTATGCGGTGATTTTGAAAAACCATTGATTGAGGTTTTTGTGGGTGACTTGGCTTCCGCATCTCTCGCAAACTCCGCCCTGTGCTTGTTCGTTGGCAAGCACGGTGTTGCAGGACGGGCACCAGTTTACGGGAGCTTCCTTGCGATATGCAAGCCCTTTTTTGTAGAGTTGAAGGAACATCCATTGCGTCCACTTGTAGTAGTCGGGCATGCAGGTTTTGACCTCGTAATCCCAATCGTACATCGCGCCGATACGCTTGAGCTGTCCTTCCATAGTCGCTATGTTTTTGAGGGTGCTTTCTTCGGGATGAATGCCCGTCTTTATGGCATAGTTTTCCGCAGGCAAACCGAAAGCGTCGAATCCCATGGGCTGGAACACTTCGTAACCTTGCATGCGCTTGAAACGCGCAAACGTATCCGCGGGGCCGTAATTGTACCAATGTCCCGCGTGCAGTTTCGCTCCCGAAGGATAGGAAAACATTTCAAGACAATAATACTTTTTGTCCACTCTTGAGCGGTCGAACTTATAAAGCCCCGTATCCGCCCAAATCTTTTGCCATTTGCTTTCAATTTGCTTATAGTCCATAAGCGTGAGGCACTCCTCTGTGTTAAAATAATAATATTTAGTTTAATACCAATATAAAACATTGTCAAGTGCGGATAAAAAGTCAAGCGCGGATAAAAACTCCGCCTCCGCCGAGAATAATTCGGATGCGTTTGTCGTCTTGTTTTTTGTTTAAGCCCCGAACACAATTTTTCAAAGGTTTGCTATTGAATGTGTAAACAAAAATTGATATAATCGAACCGATATCCATAAAACGGAGAAAATTATGAGAAAACGTATCCTTGCGGCAATCTTGCTTGCGACAATTCTGGTGTCTGCGTTTGCGCTTTTTGCGTGCAACGACGATGAAAAAACCGTTTCTTTTGTCAAAACCGACGGAGCGAAAATAATCGACGAAAAAGGCAACGCCATCGGACTTTACGGCACGAATCTCGGAGGTTGGCTTGTTCAGGAAAGCTGGCTTGTTCCAACCGATATCGGAAAAGAATACGGGCAAATCGACATGATGATAGAGCTGGCAAACAGATTCGGCGAAGACGGCATGCAAGAACTTTTGGACGTATACGAAGACAATTGGGTGAGCGAGATCGATTTTCAACGCATAAAAGCCCTCGGTTTGAATTGCGTGAGGATTCCCTTCACATATCTGAATTTCGTAAACGCGGTGAAAAAAGTCGGCGACCGTTACGAGCGAACGCCGTATGAAGAGCTGAAAGTAGACGAGAGCAAATTCGCTCGTCTCGATTGGGCAATCGAAATGTGCAAAAAATACTCGCTTTACGCCATCCTCGATATGCACGGCGCAGTCGGTTCGCAAAGCGGAAACGACCACACCGGCGACATTGCCTATCCCGACGGAGGCAGACTTTGGGGAGAGGACGAAACGGGCGAAATATGTCGTCTCAAAACAATGGAAATATGGGTTGCCATAGCAAATCGCTACAAAAACAACAACACCGTCGCGGTGTACGATCTCATGAACGAACCGGGCATAAAAAACGAGAGCGGCACTCAAACCACAACGCCGAGAACGCACGAATATTTCGACACTCTTTACAAGGCAATCCGCGAGGTCGACAAAAATCATATCATCTGCATGGAATCTTGCTGGACTTTCGCAAACCTTCCCAATCCCGACAAATACGGATGGGAAAACGTGATTTATCAATATCATCACTACAACTGGGCAAGCGCGGGCGTTGCGAACTCGACTTATTACGGTATTCAGATCACGACAAACAATCTCTCCACAAAAGATTATCGCGTCCCCGTTCTCATAGGCGAATTCAACGTATGGGCGGACTCGCATCCCGACAAGGTGAACGCCACGCACAAAGAGTCTTCTCAAACGGAAGAGGACGCCTGGGCGGGAGTTATGGAACTCTATTGCGGATTGGGCTGGAACTTCACCACCTGGAATTTCAAGCACGCTGCCGAACATTCCTCCTGGGGACTTTTCAATTATGACAACAACGTCGAGCGCATGTGGGAGCAGGCAAACTACAAAACCATGACCAAAGACGAAATTGCAACAATCTGGGCTAGACACAATTCAAGCAACTATCTTGTCAACACCTCTCTCACAAATTGCATCACGCCCTATCTTGCCTCGTTCAATACAAACGGCAACGACAACAGGTCGTATTCGGAAATCAAGGCAAGCAAAAACTACTATATCCTCACCGGCAAGAAATCGTCGCAAGAGGAATGAACAACATCGTTGGACATAATACACAAATCGTGATATAATACTCAAATCAACAAAGGCGAGGAACACTATGTTCGTATCATTCGAAGGTTGCGAAGGCGTGGGAAAATCCACCCAGCTCAAACTTCTCAAAGACTATCTCGAATCAACAAATCAACATGCGGTTTACGTGCGTGAACCGGGCAGCACCCATATTTCCGAACAAATCCGCAAAATAATTCTCAACCCCGAAAACGAAGAAATGACGGGCGTCACCGAAGCGTATCTGTATGCGTCGTCGAGGGCGCAACTCGTGCGCGAAGTCATAAAGCCCGCACTCGAAAGGGGCGAGCTTGTCGTGTGCGACAGATACGTGGACAGCTCCATAGCATATCAAGGCTATGCGCGCGGTCTGGGTGCCGACCTCATCAAAAAAATCAACGCTCCCGCAATCGACGGACTTCTTCCCGACATCACTATATTCCTTGATTTGAAGCCGAGTGAAGCGTGGCGCACTTTCCGCATAACGGACGACAGGCTGGAGCTTGAATCGGCAGACTTCCATGACAGAGTGTATGCCGGGTATAATGCGGAAATAGCAGGTTCAGATACTCGTTTTGTAAGGATAAAACCCGATTTCGATAAAAACGTAACTTCTCAAAAGATAATCGAAGCACTAAGACAAAGAGGTGCGATAAAGTGAGTGACGTCACCTTTGAAAAAGCTCTGCGCTCCTCTCGCGCATATGGGCTCATACGCAACGACTTCTCTTCGGGACTCGGACACGCATATATGGTCGTATCCCCCGACGACGAAATCGTCGACGAATTTTTCACTCTCGTAGCGGCAAGCGTCTATTGCAAAAATCACGACGCTTGTTTAGATTGCTCCGAGTGCAGAAAGGTGCTTCACAACAACCATCCCGACATCTACCACGTCTTTCCGACCAAAGAAAAAATCAAAGTCGACGACATTGAACAAATGCTCGACACCGTATCCATAAAACCTCTTTCGGGACACAAAATTTACTTCGTTCATCGCGCGGATCAGATGAACGCGCAAGCGCAAAACAAGTTGCTTAAAACGCTTGAAGAACCGCCGAAAGACGTAACGATTTTTTTGGGCGTCGCAAACGAGGCAAGCATGCTCGACACGATAAAATCGCGCGCAAGATGCGTTGCCGTGGATAATTTCGACGAAGATGTCGTATACGATTCCCTTCTCTCTTTGGGCATAGACAAAGACACTTGCGCAATTGCGGCGGCGTGTAGCGAAGGACAGCTTGGCAAGGCGCACAAAATCGCGCTTTCGCCAAAATACGCCGACCTCTACAAATGCGCCATATATCTGCTCACCAATCTCAACCGCAGTTCGGACGTCGTCAAGGTGGACAGCATAATCGCAAACGAGCAGGATTTGAGCGGATTTTTGGATGTGTTGAGCGTCATCCTCAGGGATATGCTCGTGTGCAAACAAAATCAAACTCTTATGTTGTCCAAACACTTATCATCGGACATAATAAATCTGAGCGGTCGCTACTCGGAGCGTGCGCTGGCAGAGATTCTTTTCAGGATAAATGCCGCCAGACGCAAAATTTCTCTCAACGTCAACGTTATGGCGACTGTGGACGACCTGCTCTTTTCAATGTTGGAGGCAAAACATAAATGGCAGTAATAGTAGGCATTAAATTCAGAAACACCAACAAGGTGTATTATTTCGATCCCAAAAACCTCGTGTTCGAAGAAGGCGACGGCGTGATTGTGGAAACCGCGCGAGGACCGGAATTCGCAACTTGCGCTATCGCAAACAAAGAGGTTGCGGAAAGCGAAATCGTTCAACCCCTCAAACCCGTCGTGCGCAAAGCCACCGACGAAGACGAAAAACGCGTTGAAAAGAATCTTCAGGACAAAGAACACGCACTAAAAGTCATACGAGAAAAAGTGGCGGAAATGAACATAAACATGAAACTCGTCGACGCCGAATACACGTTTGACCGCTCAAAGCTCATCTTTTACTTCACAGCAGAAGGAAGAGTTGATTTCAGAGAACTCGTGCGCGTGCTTGCGTCGATATTCAAAGTCCGCATCGAGCTTCGCCAAATCTACGAGCGTGACGACACAAAAATGCGCGGCGCACTTGCGCCTTGCGGTCGCCCGTGCTGCTGCACCACTCACCTGCCCGACTTTGAAAAAGTGTCCATAAAAATGGCAAAAGTGCAAGGTTTGAGCCTCAATCCGCAAAAAATAAGCGGCGTGTGCGGAAGACTGATGTGTTGTCTTAAATACGAAAACGCCTATTATACCGAAACTTACAAACTTATGCCAAAGGTGGGCAGCACGGTCAAAACGCCCGACGGTGAGGGCGTCGTTGAATCCAACGATTTGATAAAACAAACCGCGCGAGTGAAAGTTATGCTAAAAGACGGCAGTTTCGACGTGCGCACATATCCTCTTGAAAGCATGAAAATCGGCGAACGCCAGTCCACCGCCGAAATCGATTCGATGTCCGATAAAGAAGAATAAATTTTCGATCTGAATCTCCGAAAACTTCGATGTTCGGATGAAAAACAAGGGATAGCACGGCTTGACTCAAAACCCGTCATAACATGTAAAAACCGCGATTAAAAAGATGCATAACGAGAAAGCACCCCTTGAATGGCAACCCTAATTTACTAGTGCGCCAAATATTGATCGATTAAAAACTTCGATATTTAGATGAAGAACGAGGAAAAGCCCCTTGCCAAGCAACCCTAACGTACAAGTCGTACGTGAGTTGATGGGCAAGGGGTTTTGACGCTGTTATTCGCTAAATAGCGAAGTTTTTACTTGCAGTTTTTGCAATCAGTCATCTCACCGCCACTCTTTTTCGCACGAGATTTCGTGTCTTTGACGGTTTTGGTTTCGTCACAATGACATGCGCCGCTGCGTTTTGTTTGTTTGGTTTCGGATTTTGCCATAAAATTCTCCTTTTGGGCTTTTCGCCTCGATTTTGTTTATCCTTGCGGACTAAATGTAGTATGGTGAAATTCATTGACTTGTATACCTTGCATGCGCAAAAAATTGTGGTATAATATGGATATGGTACACATCGGCAACAGTTGGGACGACGTCCTCAAAGAAGATTTTGAAAGCGAAAGTTATCAGACTTTGCGCAAGTTTCTTGCGTCGGAGTACCGCTCCCATGTGGTTTATCCCGATATGCACGACATTTTCAATGCGCTAAAATACACTCCCTACGAAAAGGTCAAGGTTGTGATTTTGGGACAAGACCCCTATCACGGGCAAGGACAGGCGCACGGAATGTGCTTTTCCGTAAAACCGAACGTACCCGCTCCTCCCTCTCTTGTCAATATTTTCAAGGAAATCGAAACCGACGTGGGCATAAAAAACACGTCGCCGTACCTTGTCAATTGGGCAAAACAGGGCGTGCTGTTGCTCAACACCGTTCTCACGGTGCGCGAAGGGCAACCGAACTCGCACAAAGGACACGGTTGGGAAGTGCTGACCGACAGTATAATCAAAAAACTCAACGCTCGCAAAGAGCCTGTCGTATTCATGCTGTGGGGCGGAAACGCACGCTCGAAAAAGGCTTTGATAACAAATCCGCAGCATCTCGTTCTGGAATGTCCTCATCCCTCTCCCCTGTCCGCATACGCAGGGTTTTTCGGATGCAAACACTTCTCAAAATGCAACGATTTTCTCAAAAAACACGACGAAACGCCCATAGACTGGCGCACGACAACGGAGGCATAATATGCTCAATATCGAAAGAATAAACGAACTGGCAAAAAAAGCAAAAACCGTCGGACTTACCCCCGAAGAAAAAGAGGAGCAGGCAAAACTGCGCAAAGAGTATGTTCAAAGCGTGGTCGGCAACCTTCGCGCCCAACTCGACAACACGTATGTTTTGGACAAGAACGAAAATAAAGTGAAGCTCACCGCCTATAACAATGTAAATCCCGCCGAGGACAATGCCGAACATTCGGATAATTCTCAAAACGAACAATCGAAAAAAGACTGAACGACAAACGGATTTTCTTGGGACGAATGTTTCTTTTTATCTTGAAAATCCCGATTGTATATCATATAATATACGGGTTGCACACAACAAACAACTCAAAAACCTCACTTTTCGGAGGATATAATGGACAGAATTTATACAGTTGACATCAAAGGCTTCAAGGCAGACCTTCCCGTTCTCCCCTTGCCCAACGGCATAAGCATTTGCTTTTTCAATCTACACGGCGACTCGGCGTTGACCGAGCATTGCGGAAAGGAACTCGCAAAACTTCTCGACGGATGCGACGTTGTCATCACGGCGGAATCCAAGGGATTGCAACTAAGCCACGTCATTGCACGCGAACTCGGACAAAGATATTACGCCGTTTGTAGAAAATCAAAGAAACTCTACATGCAAGACGGCATATCGACAACGGTCAAGTCGATAACCACAGGCAACGAACAAACTTTGTATTTGTCAAAACACGACACCGACCTCATCAAAGGCAAAAAAGTTGCAATCGTGGACGATGTCGTGTCAACCGGCGGAAGCCTCAGGGGGCTTGAACAAATCGTCAATCTTGCAGGCGGCATCATCTACAAAAAAGCTTTTGTACTTGCAGAAGGCGATGCGGCAAAGCGCGACGACATCGTATATCTTGCAAAAATCCCTATTATTACGGACTAATAAAAATCATATACAACTCACAAAATCGGCATTTTATAATGCCGATTTATGTTGATAAAGACCTTTATTGGTTGAAATCTTGCGTTTTGAACAAATAAAACCCAAATCGCTATAAAACAAAACTCGGAGCGTCGGATATGCTTGAACTTCTCATGCCGGCAGGCAATCTCAAAAAACTGAAAACCGCTTTTCACTTCGGCGCGGACGCCGTTTACATAGGTGGCAAAGCATTTTCTTTGCGCGCTTTTGCAGACAATTTTTCAAACGAAGAGATTGCGTATGGCGTAAAATATGCTCACAATCTCGACAAAAAAGTCTATGTCACGGCAAATATTTTTGCAAAAAACGCCGACCTTGACGCGCTGAAAGATTATTTTGTTTTTCTCGAATCGGCAAAAGTCGACGCCGTGCTTATAAGCGACGTCGGACTTGTTGCGCTTTGCAAAGAAGTAGCCCCGCACTTGACGATTCACCTCTCTACACAAGCAAACACAACCAACCTTCTTGCCGTGAAATTTTGGCAAAGCATGGGGGTAAAAAGAGTGGTGCTTGCAAGAGAACTCGGATTTGACGAAATCAAGCAAATTCATACCGCCGTACCCGATATGGAACTCGAAGCATTTGTTCACGGAGCAATGTGTATGAGTTACAGCGGAAGATGCCTTTTGTCAAGCTATTTTTCGGGCAGGAGCGCAAACAGAGGCGCATGCATTCAGCCTTGCAGATGGGGTTACCGTATAACCGAAACCGAGCGACACGCCTCAAAACCTCTCGATGTGGAAGAGGACGAAAGAGGGACGTATTTTATGAACAGCAGGGATTTGCGACTTTTGAACCATATCCCCGCCCTTGCGGAATGCGGCATTGTTTCGTTAAAAGTAGAAGGAAGAATGAAGAGCGAGTTTTATGTCGCAACCGTTGCAAACGCCTATCGTCACGCTATCGACGAATACCTGAAAACAGGCAAAATCCAAAATGCGGAAAAATACAACGCCGACCTCGAAACCGTAGCGCATCGAACATACACGGACGCATACTTCGAAGGCGACAACCTCGACACCGTATGTCTTGACGAGGGACAATCCCCCGAAAAGTTTATCTTCACCGCCGTTGTTCAAAAGTGTGAAGGCGGCATAGTTACGGTTGAAATGCGCAATCGATTCAAATCGGGCGAAACGCTGATTGTTCTCTCCCCCGACGGCAACAACGGCAAGCGTTTTGCAATCGGCGAAATAACGCATACATCCGACCATGCCGTCACCGACGACGCAAAACTCGTGCAACACATCTATTCTTTTGTATGTCCGTTCGACTTGAAGTGCGGAGATATATTGTTGAAAGACAACAAAACCGTATAATGCCTATATTCCAAGCGGAGGAAACGAACTCTTATTCAAGGCGTACTTATAAACGTAATGTGCATCTTCAAAGACGGAACACGAGCCGCGTAAGTGATATGCACGCAAAGCGTGCGTGATATTGTTGCCTTTGGCAACAGTGATATTTGCGCTTTGCGCAAGTGATATTGCAACTCCGTTGCAGTTGTGGAATAATAAATGATATCGCCTGTGGCGGTGATATCACTGCGTGATGATATCGCGCAAGCACGATGATATCCAAACTGTGTTTGGATTGCGGATAAACGAACACTTATTCAGGGTGTACTTATTAACGGAATGTGCTTATTCGGGTTGCGAGCCGCAAGGCGGCGAGAATATGAGCGCCGAGCTTGACGAAAAGTACGAGAATGCGTGGCATTCTGTTGCGTAGCTGCCACGCAGGCGAAGTGGCATAATGAGAGAATTGCCCCTATTTATGCGAGTGCCGATTGTCTCCCCCGCGAACGATGGATAATCTTGTAGAGAATTGCCCCTATTTGAGTGGTGGGAGAAAAGCCCGAAAGGGAAAGAGGGGGCACATCTATTTTATAGTTCACGCACTTTATGCATTGTTTAGGAAGTTAAAAACCGTCTGATTGAGATGAAGAGCGCGAAAAAGCCCTTCCGTAAACTCGCCTAATGTACATTACGTACATGACGAGGATACGGAAGGGCTTTGACAAAGCTATTCGCTCAATAGCGCGATTGAAAAACCACACCAAATCGATGCATAACAAGGAAGAGCCGCTTTGCGAATCCGCCCAATGTACATGAAAGTACATGACGGGTGAGCAAAGCGGCTCTGACGAAGTTAGGCGCGATTTGGTGCGGTTTTAATGTTTGGCAACGTAATCGTTAGCCCCAGTAAAGTCCTTATAATAGTTCTTTGCTTCGCAATCGAAAGTGCCATCACTCTTGATGGAGATGACGGTTGTGCCGCGTTGAGAGTCCTTCTTGTAGATGCCGGCATAGGCAAGATAGTCGATAGACATGCCGTAAGTCAGACGGATAGAGCGGGATGCACCGTTGGGTGTATAGTTGACGGAGAAGTTGTTGTAGTGGTCGTGTCCGCAGAAAACGCCTTGCATGCCATGGGTAAGACCTGTTTCAAAAAGCAAATCGGTGTCGCTGCCGCAGAAAACGCCATAGGTACGCACGCCGTTTTTCTTTTTGTCGGATTCACCCATCGTGCCGTAAACAAACTCGGTTTTGCCTTTTTCGCCCTCGATGACAGGATTTGTTTTTAGCTCGTCGGCGGTTCTGCCGGACTCGATGACGTTTGCCCAAGCAAGACGATATTCTTCAAGCGGAATGTGGAAGAACACAAGATTGTTGACTTCAACGCCGTTGTTTTTTGCTTTGAGCGCGTCCATTTCGTTTGCATACCAATCTATCTGGCATTGATGGATATTGTCGTATTTCCATGCGATGCCGAAATAGTCGCCGTCCGTGTAACTGTGGCTGTCAAACGTGACAAGTGCCTGATTGATCGGGTTTGCGGAGCCCTCGGGATTCTTTACAACGATAACATCGTTTCCAAAGCCTCTCGAATCCTTGCTGATAACGTCTTTTTCATCGCAGAAACCCGCTCTGAAAAGGCAATATTTGAAGCCGGCGTTTGCATAGTAATCGCAAATCTCGTCACGTGCGTAAAGGCTGTACATTTCGGTGTCGTGGTTGCCGAACGCAAACGTCCAGTACACGCCGAGACTCTCCATCATGTTGGCGAAGATTCTTGTCGCATTGAGGTTGTTGAACGTGCCTGCCTGGAAGGGCACCGGATATGCGATATCGCCCGTGACCACAACGAGATCGGGTTGAGATTGACGAATCATCGTTGCAACCGCGCTCATAGCCCAGTTGTCTTTCGTTCCGGAAAATGCGCCGCCGCCGATATGTACGTCGGTGAATTGAAGCACTTTGAACTCTCGATCCGAATCCTTTTCCCTTGTGAACGCCCAATGTCCCAATTCGTCGTCAAATGTAGGAACGAGCTGCTTATGCTCGGTGTATTCCACCTTTTCGAAACTTGACGCAAACGAAAGGTGTGCTTTGGTGTTGACCGAAGAAGCAATTGCGCAACCGCTGAAGAATATAACAAGCGCAAGCACCACGCTTCCCGTGATAATCAGTGCTTTGATTGTTTTTCTTTTCTTTTGTTCGGGCGTAAGTTTTTGTTTCTCTTTCTTCTTTTTGGCTTTTTTGCCGTTATGGTCTTTGAGGATGCCTTCTTTTGTGACCTCCTCCGATGCTTGTTGCGTGATTTGTTGCGATTCTTCTTGCACGATTTGCGTGTTTTTGATCTCGTCGCTCATAAATCCCTCCTTGTTTTGCTGCATTTAATATTTATATTATATATTATTTTTCATTATTTTCAAGAGCCGAAAACGTTTCGTGTGAATTCTCGCCGTTGTCGGCATCGCAATTTCCGTCGTTGTCGATTGCTTTTTGAGAGAGAATAAACGTTATTTCCGCATTGGTTGCCACAAACACTTCTTCCCTCATTTTGTTTGTATCGACATCGTTTTGAGAGGCAATATACACATTGCCTACTTTTGCGCCGTAACCGTAATCGTGAATATCGATTTTTTCAAGGGTTACGCCATAACTGTCGCAAACCTTGTTCACCGTCTTGATTTCTTCCTTTGCGCCGTCGCCCACAACAATCGCGCGCACGTTTTCGATCACCATTTTTATTCCGACTGCGATTATTGCGACACTCATGACAATCCCGACGATTGCATCCGCGGCATAGTCGATTCTCGTTGTAACGGCAAAAGCGACAACGCTTGTCGTCGTAATGCCGAGGTCGAGAAAGCTGTCGAGCATAATCGCCCTTATCGCCTGCGAGCGGATTGTTTTGTTGACAAACATATACATGAGTCCCAATCCGAGCTTAACGGGCAAACACACGCTTATAAGCACCATGCTTTGCCACCCGTAATATACGGGTTCGGGCATTGCCATGCGATTTACGGAACGCATAAAAAAGAATCCGCCCATAACTACCGACACAACCGCTACGATAAACCCTGCAAGATATTCTCCTCTGCCATAGCCGTGCGGCGCATGTTCGCTTTTGGGCGCAAGCAAAACGACAAACACAATGAACGTAACGATGCCTGTAAGCGTGTCAAGAAAACTGTTCATTGCGTCAAGCATTATGCAAAGACTGTTGGACGCCAGCCCCACATACATTTTTATTGCCGCAAGCGCAATGTTGGCAACAATCCCGATTGCGACAATCAGTATCGATTTTTTTATACGCTTTGTCATTTGTCCGCCTCGTTTTTGGCTTTTGCAAGTTTGTTCTTTTTGCCGTGGCGAAGTTTTTTCGGCGTTGAATTATCTTTTTGTTTTTTAGTATCTTTTTTTGCGATATTTGCCGAATCGACGGTTTTTATCCACGTTTCGCGTACATAAACATGCTTTTCTTGTCGTTTGGTGTCCGCGTTTTTTCTTTGAACATACATTCCCGCCAAAACGCATATCGCAACAATCAACACTCCAGCAAGCGCAAGCAAAAAAGCAAACAGGAAGTTTGAAACGTCAAAAGCCGCACATATGAAACTCGTCATATCAAAAACCTCCTCTGCTTTTTGTATGCAACGCACATCGCAATCAGCACACACGACAGCGCACCGCAAATGGCAATGAGCGCTGTGTTTGCAGGCGTCAAAACCGCCTTCTCTCCCTCAAAGAAACAAAGCACGTTGTTTGTCTTTGACAAAGTTACGCCGCCGACGCCTATATCAAGCACGTCTTCTTCGCCGTAAACCGCAACGTATTTTATGCCGTCCGACACGACTTTCCACGACACGGAAAAGCCGTCATCGGGGGTAACGACGTTGCCGTCCTCGTCCAAAAACTCAAACCTGTACGCCGCCACAAGCGTTTTGCCATAGGTGTTTTCCACCTCGACTTTGCTCACGCGGATTTCGACGTCGACAAGTCCGTCCCCGTAAAAAACGTAGAAAATCTGTCCGTCCTCCGTGGCAATTTCGATTTGCTTTGCATACACAAAATACCTGCCGTAGTTTGCAAACTGACTTTCATAACTATGGCAATCGGCAATGTAGTTGGGGTTTGAAAAAACGACATACGTGCGGTATGCCATGCTTGCGACGTTTTTGTCCGCATTGTTTTCGATTTTTGCACCCAAACTCTCTAACGTATCGTCGCCCGCAAGCGAGGATATGACTTGAAACGTCGGGACGGACAAGTCCTCTCCTACAAGCGAATATGCGTCGTGTATGCGCACGTACAACGAGCGCGGAGTCACGTTTACCTGCGTTTTTATATTTTTGACGATATTGTAGTTCGAGCTGTCGGGGACAAAATCAAAGTACACCGTATGTCCGCCATCGCGCACGTCAAGACACACCGAATTTCTGTCGGTGGCGGCGATTATTTGCTCATCGGTTTGCGTGTCGGAAACACAAAAACGCCCCTCTGCAAAAGTGCCGGTGTATTCGGACAAATCAAGAGAATTTGCAATCTCGGCAAGGTTTTTACCGTATACCGCGCTTGTTTCCGTTTGCGTCGGAGCGACAATGGTTGCCTTCGATATTTTCACAAAGACTGTGTCACCATACCTTGTTGCTCTGTATTCAATCGGAACATTCTGCTCGTTTGCTTCATAATTGATAATCTCCGTTGAAACCACGCGCACGTCATACTCGCCGGCATCCACTCCTCTTCCGAACAGATAGCCTCCCGCCGTACTGTCCGCAACAGCGGTTTTCCAAACGCTTTCGCCTTTCTTCTTATATTCAAAAGACACATTCGGAGAAGACACGATTCCTCTTATATTTGCCTCGAACGGTATTCCTCTCGACTTATACTCCGCCTCAAACACCGAAACCGTCGAGGAAATTCGGGGCAATTCAAATGCCAGATCGCAATAATTTGCAATGATGGGTTCTTTGTCGGAAGGCATTTCGAACCCCAGATTCACGAGGCATCTTTTGATGGATCCATACATCTTTCTCGCAACGGTATTCGGATTGTTCAGTTCTGAAAAATTGCCCTCGCATTCTGCTCCGTCCACATTCTGTCCGTTCAATGAAAGCGTCCAATGCGTTCCGTCTGCGGTGGCAATGACAAAAGACGGCCTTTGCTCGTTTGCCGCCGTTGCGGTCATAATTTCTGCCGGATACAAATCAAGCAATGCGCAAACCGCCGTGCCAAGCACGACGAAAAGACAACATATAAGCACGATTGTAAGCTTTTTGGCAGACATATTTCCTCTTTTGCCTCTTATAAGTAAGTTTGATTGTATCACGAAAAACCTTTTTCCGCAATACGCGCGCAATATTATGTTATATTTAATATACATATAATAAGATAATTTTATTTGAAACGATAAAACAAATCGGGTGTGGATGTCCCACCCGTGTCATTCCGAGGGAACAAAGTGACCGTGGGAATCTAGCCGTCAGGCGCACTACTGAAAGAGTTGAGAGTTTTGTACTCTAAGTGCAACTCCCCCCTTCCTCACGTGTTTTGTTCGTCCTCTACAAGGGGTGAACGTTTAGAACTCTAAATGTTATGTCCCCTTTCCTCACGTGTTTCCCCAACCGCCGTTCCCCCTTAAAAGGGAACCCACGGCGTCCGCTCCGCGTGGGGACACACTCAGCACTCGCATAGATTGCTATCGTTCTCTTCTTATGTCACTCGTTCGCGGACGAAAAGAATCCAAACTCGTCCGCTCACTTGTACTATACGTCAAGCTCGGCGTTCGCTTTCTCGCCGCCGTTGCGGCTCGTGTTCCGTCTTTGAAGTTGCACATTCCGTGTATAAGAACGCTCTGAATAAGTGAAGATTCTTCCTCTACAAGGGTGTTGCGTCGTGTACCCTAAATTAGATGTGCCCCCTCTTTCCGGACACGCCGGTATTTCTCCCACCACTCGGTTAGGGGCAATTCTCTACAAGATTATCTGTCGTTCGTGGGGGAGACAGTCGGCACTCGCATAGATAGGGACAATTCACTTATTATGCCACCGTCCTTTGTGCGCCAGCTACGCAACAACACGGCGCAGTCGGACGGTACAACCGTCAAGCTCGGCACTCATATTCTCGCCGCCTTGCGGCTCGCACTTCGAATAAGCACATTCCGTTAATAAGTACACCTTGAATAAGTATCCGTTTATCCGCAATCCAAACAAAGTTTGGATATCATCGCGCTTGTGCGATATCATCACGCAGTGATATCACCGCCACAGGCGATATCATTTATTTTTCCACAACTGCAACGAAGTTGCAATATCACTTGCGCAAAGCGCAAATATCACTGTTGCCATAGGCAACAATATCACGCACACTTTGCGTGCATATCACTTGCATTGCCTTGCGGCTCGTGTTCCGTCTTTTAAGCTGCACATACCGTGTATAAGTACGCCTTGAAAGTGTTATAAAGTCCACAAAATCGATGGATAACGCGAAAGCACCCCTTGTATGACAACCCTTTGTATTTTTTATGTATAAAGTTCGCTATTTGGATGAAGAGCGCGAAAAAGCCCTTTGGTTGACAACCCTAATGTACACACGTACATGAGTTGGCAACCAAAGGGCTTTGACAAAGCTATTCGCCAAATAGCAAATTTTACAAGCCGGCGGTAAGAGAAAGAACCTCCCCCACACAATACCCGCTCTCCGCCAAATACATAATTCCTTTGGCAATTTCTGCGGGAGAAGCAAGCCTTCCGAGAGGAATGGAATTTTCGCAAAGCTCGTCTATTTCGGATTGAGTGTAAACGCTCATCATATCGGTGTCGACTGCGCCGGGTGCGACCGCATTGACCAAAACGCCCATAGGAGCAACTTCTTTTGCAAGAGCTTTGGTAAAACCTATTATTGCGGCTTTTGAAGAAGAATAGGCAACTTCCATGCTTGCACCTTTAATCCCCCAAACGGATGACACGTTGACAATCGAACCCCGGCCGCTTGAAAGCATATCGGGAAGCACTGCTTTTGTGACGTTGAACGTACCGTTGACGTTGACGTCAAAAACACGCTTGAACACGTCAAGCGACGTGTCGATCAAAAGTCCGCTCATTGCGACACCTGCGTTGTTGACAAGAATATCTATCTTGCCAAATCGTTTTTTTGCGGCATCTATTGCGGCGGATACGCTTTTCGGGTTTGTCACGTCGCACTCAAGCGCAAGCACTCCGCCATAGCGAGAATCAAGCTCTTGTTGCAGACAGCGAGCTTTCTCTTTTGATGTATTGTAGGTGAAGGCGACATTGTATTTGCCTGCCGCCATACGCACAACCGCTTCGCCTATACCGCGGCTTCCGCCTGTAATAAAAATCGTTTTGGTCATTTTTCAAAATGCGAGAGTTTCGCCACAAAATCGCGCACCGTGCAATCTTACATTGCAATGCGACGTTTTTGCATAAATAACATGTGTCGCAACATAAAATACTGCTTGCCAAAACACTTTTGGCAAGCAGTATGTCTTTGCATCGATTATGCGTCTTTTTTGTCGAGTCTGTCCGTCGGGCAGCCGATGTAGGTGCTTTTTGCGTCCTTTGCGTCCTTGTCAAAGGTGGAGAGGTTGATTGTGTGCAAATAATTGTCGTCGTCACTTGCAAAGAAATAGAAATCGTTGCCGACAAAATCAAGCACGAGCCAAT
Source organism: uncultured Clostridia bacterium (assembly GCA_934233745.1). Taxonomy (GTDB): domain Bacteria; phylum Bacillota; class Clostridia; order Christensenellales; family CAG-917; genus CAG-475. The sequence continues at coordinate 51,362 of CAKQGN010000002.1, read as the reverse complement.
CGGTCTTGATGCCTTCTTCCATGATGACGGTCGCATTGTCTTTTGCTTCTCTGTACGAAATCTTCGAGATGCTCTTTGCGGAAGAACTTGCGGTATAGTACACAACGCCTTGTGCCTTATCGACCTTCCAGATTGTTTGTGACGTGCTTGTCACCTGCACGGGATTCTCTTTTTCAACGCCGTTGTACCAGCAGTAAACGCTGTTGGAATTGTATGCAAGCGCACCTTCTGCGTATCCGAGAGGAACGAGAGTGGTGGATGCGATCATGTTGAGGTTCTTTTCAAAGCGTTTCACGTCGCTTGCCTTTGCCATAAACAAACCGTCGGACACACTGCTGCTGTTGAGTGTGTGGGATTTTGTATAATACAAAGTGCAATCGCCGTCTTCTTCGACATACATATTGACAAGGCTGTATTTGAACACGTTGAGTTGATCGTTGACGGGATCGACGCCTTCGGCAACGAACGTGGTTTGCGTTGCAAGCACTTTTTGACCGCTTCCGTCTGCTTTGATTGTGCAAAGATTATTGTAGTTTTTATAGCTGTCCTCGCTCGGAGCGGTTTGCACATAGAAAATCGAATCGGTTGCATAATCCCAAACCACGTTTTCGACGTTTTCTGCGAGCGTGCCTTTGACTGCGCCGTTGCCCTTGTCGGTGGCTTTGTCGTTCATCTTTGAAAAGTCGATAAATCCGATGGTCTTGTTCGTGTAATAGAGAACTCTGGACTTTGTAAAGAGATATTTTGCCGAACGAGTGCCGATTGTGCCGATAAGTTGCGTCACCGAACCGTCTGTTTTGGTGCGCATAAAGTCGGTGTTGACGGTGGACGCCGTGCCGCTCTTATCCTTGTCGGTGTTGACGGAAGTGTAGTAAATCCATTCGCCGTGTATTGCGATGCCGCCGACGTTTGACGAGTTATAAACACTCTTCGGGACAACGAGTTTTGCAGATTTCGGATCGACTTTGCCGTCTTTTATCTCTGCACGGACAATGCCTTGTTTGGTGGCTTTGCCCCAAGCGTTGTCTGCGCTTTCGCCAACGAAACCGTTGATGAAGTAAACAAATCTGCCTTGTTTTACGACGTAGCCGCCGTTTGATTCAACCGCGGCGGACGAATCTCCGCTTCCGATCGAATCCGCTTTGTACGGATTGCAAGCAACAAGTGCCGCGATGCAAAGCACAAGCACCAAAACTGCCGCAAATACGCTAAAAAGTTTCTTTTTCATTATATTTCTCCTGGGGATATACATCCCTTTTGATATCCTTATTTGTTCTCTTCTTTGGGCATATCGATTTTGATATGCACTTCTTTAAGTTGTTTCTCAGTGACTGTGCCGGGCGCCCCCATAAGAATGTCGCGCGCGTTTCTGTCCATCGGGAATGTGATTATTTCTCTTATGCTCGGCTCGTTTGCAAGAAGCATAACGATACGGTCAACGCCCGGTGCGATGCCTGCGTGCGGCGGTGCACCGAATTTGAACGCGTTGTAAAGTGCCGAGAATTTTTCTTCGATAACGTCTTTGCCGTAGCCGACGATTTCAAACGCTCTTTCCATAATTGCCGGTTCATGATTTCTCACCGCACCCGAACTCAATTCCACACCGTTGACAACGCTGTCGTATTGATATGCGACGATGTCGAGAGGATCCTGATTGTTGAGCGCGTCAAGACCGCCTTGCGGCATAGAGAACGGATTGTGGCAAAAACCGAGCACTCCGTCGTCATCGTATTCGTACATCGGGAAGTCGACTATCCAGCAGAAACGGAATGCGTTTTTCTCAATGAGATCAAGACCGTTGCCAAGCTCCGTGCGGACGTAACCCGCTTGCTTTTCAACACCCTTCTCTTCTGCAAGAACGGCAACGAAAGTGCCTGCTTTCAAGCCGAGGCGTTCGCAAAGAGCGTCTTTGCTGTCGGCAAGGAATTTTGCAATCCCGCCCGCAAGCTCGCCCTTTTCGTCGAGTTTGAACCAGAACATATTGCTTGCGCCATTTTGTTTGGATTTTTCAACGAGAGAGTCAATCCACTTTCTCGTTTCTTTGAAATCGTCGACGGCGATTGCCTTGACGGTTTTTCCCTTTTCGAAAAACGGAGCTTTTTCACACAGAATGTCCGTGACGTCTTTGATTATAAGAGGGTTGCGAAGGTCGGGTTTGTCCGAACCGTAATCTCTCATTGCGTCACGATACGTGATACGGCGGAACGGCCCCTTGTCAACCTTGTATCCTGCGGGAGAGAACTCGGTGAACACTCCGCTCAAAACCTCCTCCATAACCGCAAAGACATCCTCCTGCGTGGCAAAGCACATCTCGGTATCGAGCTGATAAAACTCGCCCGGGCTCCTGTCTGCGCGTGCGTCCTCGTCTCTGAAACAGGGCGCAATCTGGAAATATTTGTCAAAACTGGACGCCATAAGCAACTGTTTGTACTGTTGCGGGGCTTGCGGAAGCGCATAGAAATGACCGGGATAAAGCCTTGACGGCACGATGTAATCTCTTGCGCCTTCGGGTGAAGACGACGTGAGAATCGGCGTTGCAATCTCCAAAAATCCCAACGACGTCATCTTGTTGCGCAACCAGCTGACAACTTTCGAGCGGAAGATGATTTTTGCCTTGACATCGGGGTTTCTCAAATCGAGGAAACGATATTTTAGGCGCACGTCTTCTCTTGATTGCGTGCTTGTTGCTATCTCAAACGGGAGTTGCTCGTAGCATCTGCCCAAAACCTCGATGGTGTCGGGTTCGATTTCAATCATGCCCGTGGGCATATCTTTGTTCGGCGCACTGCGCAGGACGACTTTGCCCTCGACGCTTATCGTGCTTTCGCGCGGAATTGCGCGGATTTGTTCCTTTTTCGCCTCATCGCTCACCACGGCTTGCGTATAACCGTAGTAGTCGCGCAACACGAAAAAGATGACTGCGCCAAGGTCGCGAACGCTTGAAAGCCATCCGCAAAGTTTGACGTGTTTGCCTTCGTCTGATTGACGCAATTCGCCACAATTGTGTGTTCTGAGTTCCATATACACCTTATAGAATTTAGATTTTATTTACAACAGGTTGATGCCTGCTTTGTCACATTTATCATGCATTTCATCGGGCCACAAACTCGATTGCACCTCGCCGATATGCGCTTTTTGAAGGAGGAGCATACACAGTCTGGACTGTCCGATTCCGCCGCCTATCGTAAGCGGAAGATTGCCTTCCATGACGTCTTTGTGGAATTGATTTTGAAGTCTGTCCTCGCATCCGGCGATTCTGAGTTGCTCCGCCATACTCTTTGCATCCACTCGTATTCCCATAGATGAGATTTCTATGCTTTCTCCCAGCACCTTGTCATAAAAGATTATATCGCCGTTGAGGGACCAATCGTCATAGTCGGGAGCGCGTCCGTCATGGGGTTTTCCGTTTGAGAGCGCACCGCCGATTTGCATGAGGAATATCGTTCCGTACTCTTTTGCAAGCGCACTTTCTCTGCCGTGCGAATCGAGCCGGGGATATCTGTCAAGTGCCTCTTGCGCGGTGACGAACGTCACGTCTCTCTTCAAGTCGAGATCTATGCAGGGGAACGCTTGTTTCGCTTCCGCAAGCGTATCGCAAATTGCGCCTACAATCCTTTGAACGATCATTTTGAGAAAACCGAGATTGCGTTGCTCTTTGCTTATCACCATTTCCCAATCCCACTGATCCACATAAATCGAGTGCTGATTGTCGCATTTGTCATCGCGACGAATGGCGTTCATATCCGTATAGATTCCCTCTCCGCTTCTGAAGCCGTACCTTTTCAGCGCAATACGCTTCCATTTTGCAAGAGAGTGGACTATTTCCGCTTCGACGCCGCCTTGTTCTTTTATGTCGAAACGCACTGCACGCTCAACCCCGTTGAGATCGTCGTTTACTCCCGTCTTGCTTTTTACGAAAAGCGGTGCGGACACTCGCTCGAAGCCGAAATTTCTGATCAGATTGCGCTGAAATGCGTCTTTGACGAATTTGATTGCTTTTTCGGTTTCGCGGATTGTCATTTTGGGTTGATAATCGCTTGGAATTACAAGATTGTACATTGCAGTTCTCCTTTTTCTTTTTTCTCACGCATTTCCCCGCAGAGTCAAAAGATAGACAATTTTCCCCTTATCACAAGCGTTTATCTTTTTTGCGTTTTGTTTTGTTATTATTTACGCCATTAAGTCGCCGGCTGTCCTCGAATAGAGTTGGACGTCGCGTATGTTGCCGATACCCGTCACGTACATAAGGATACGTTCGAGTCCGAGTCCGAAACCGCTGTGCGGCACGGTACCGTATTTTCTCAAATCCATATAGCCCTTGTAGTCGTCAAGATTCATTCCTCTTTCAACCATGGCCTGTTTGAGTTTGTCATAGTTTTCTTCTCTTTCGCTGCAGCCGATGATTTCACCGACGCCCGGCACGAGCAAGTCCGTTGCCGCAACGGTGAGTCCGTCGTCGTTTTGTTTCATATAGAAAGATTTTATCTTCTTCGGATAATTGATTACAAACACGGGTTTGTTGAACACTTGCTCTGTGATGTATCTCTCGTGTTCGCTTTGAAGATCGAGCCCCCACTCCACCGGATATGCAAACTCCGCCTTGCTCTCTTTGAGAATGTCGATTGCCTTCGAGTAGTCAAGCACCACAAAATCGCTGTCCACAACGTGTTGCAGTTTGTCTTTAAGCCCCGGCTCGAATGCCTTTTCAAAGAACGCGATTTCGTCGGGACACTCGTCGATGACCGCCTTGATGATGTATTTTATCATTTTGGTTGCAATCTCGATGATGTCGGGAAGTTTTGCAAACGCAACCTCGGGTTCGACTTGCCAAAATTCAGCCGCATGACGAGGCGTGTTGCTGTTTTCCGCTCTGAATGTCGGACCGAACGTGTAAATCTTGCCCATTGCCATAGCGGCAACCTCGCCTTCGAGTTGTCCGCTGACGGTGAGTCCCGCTTTTCTGCGGAAGAAGTCGTTTGCGATATACTCCGCCTCGTCCTTGGCAAGTTTCGCGTCCTGATAACCTTGCGTCGTCACTCTGAAAATCTCGCCCGCGCCCTCGCAGTCGCTGCCCGTAATTATAGGCGTGTGGACATAGGTATAGCCGTTTTCTTGAAAGAATCTGTGAATGGCAAAACTGAGTTTGGAACGCACGCGAAGCATTGCGTTCATAGTGTTTGTTCTTGGACGCAAGTGCGGAATGGTGCGCAAAAACTCCATTGTGTGATATTTCTTTTGAAGGGGATAATCCGCAGGGCAATCTCCCAAAAGTTCGAGTTTGTCTGCGTTGATTTCAAACTCTCCCTCTTTCATTGCGGAAACAACAACGCCCTCCGCAAGCACGGACGCGCCGTTCTTCATAAATGTCGCAAGGGTATCTTGATCAAATTTGGTCTTGTCAATGACAATCTGCAAATGCTTGAGCGACGTGCCGTCGTTGAGTGCCAAAAACGCCATGGTTTTGCTGTCGCGCGCAGTGCGTACCCAACCCGCAACCGTGACGTGCTTGCCACGGTACTCTGCGCCGTTTTTCAAAATTTCGGAAATATCGATGTTTTGCATAAGTTACCTCATTATGTTTAATAATTATATAAGCCGATAAGTTATTTGTAAAGTAATTTTTGCGCGTTTGTGCGCGCGCAAAGTCGCAAACCTAAAAATTTTCCTCCTGTTTTTAACAATTTACATAAAAATCATCACCGTATTGACGCAAATCTTCAACTCATTTATAATGATTTTTGAGGTGAATTATGTACGACACAATCATTATCGGCGCAGGCCCGGCGGGGCTTTGTACCGGCATTTACGCAACAAGGGGCGGTCTGAAAACCGCAATTATCGAGGCAAACAGCGTTGGCGGACAAGCTCAAACGGCTGCGGATATTCAGAACTTCCCCGGCATTCTGTCAACAAGCGGCTTCGACCTTTGCTATACTATGATGAATCAATGCGCCTCTTTCGGTGCGGAATTTGTCTTTGACAAAATCACATCCCTAACGCTTGAGGGCGACGTTAAAAGCATTTCTCTTGCAAGCGGCAAAGAACTTCAAAGCAAAACGATTGTCATCGCAAGCGGCGCAAGTTCAAGGAAGTTGGGCGTTGTCGGAGAAGAAAACTTTATAGGCAAAGGCGTAAGCTATTGCGCAACGTGCGACGGCGCGTTTTTTAAGGGTAAAACGGTTGCCGTAATCGGCGGAGGCAACACGGCGGCAGAGGACGCGCTCTATCTTGAAAAACTTGCGAACAAGGTCTATCTCGTGCATAGACGAGATGCTCTTCGCGCCGACAAAATTCTTTGCGACAGACTTGAAAAAAGCAATGTTTCCATACTTTGGGACAACGTTGTGGAAAGTTTGCACGGAAAGGATAAAATCGCTCAAATGACACTTAAAAATGTCAAAAACGACACTTTAACAACCGTTTCGGTTGACGGAGTGTTTGTCGCAATAGGTCAGATTCCCAATTCTCAACTGTTTGAAAACGTCAAAAAAACCGAGTCGGGATATATCGAAACAGACGATGTTATGCGCACGAACATAGAGGGCGTTTATGCTGTCGGAGACGTGAGAGAAAAAACTCTCCGCCAGGTCGTAACGGCATGCGCAGACGGAGCAATCGCCGCCGACGATATTATAAAAAATCTCTCCGTACAATTTTGATTTTCTTGACGGTTTATTGCGGCAAACGGCTTGTCGCAATAAACTTTTTGCTAAATTCTTTTCTTCTTTTTTTGTCAAAATAGGGCACGAAATCTTATTTTTTCCCAATCCGTCTTGCTTTTATTGTCATATATTGATTTGTATGCAATACTTCGGAACAGACGGCATCAGACAAAAAGCAGACTATCTTTTGGACAATCAAATCCCCTTCCTTTTGGGCAAGGCTCTTTCACAAACCAATGCGAAAATAATCGTGGCGCGCGATGTGCGCACACATTCCAAAGACATTGAAAAACAGTTGTGCAAAGGTCTTCTGGAAGGTGCGGCGCAAATTTGGCTTGCCGGGATCTTGCCCACTCCCGCACTTGCTTATACCGCGCAAACGCAAAAGGCCGATTTTGCCGTGATGATTACCGCCTCGCACAATGCGCCGGAATTCAACGGACTCAAAGTTTTTGGAAAAAACGGAAAAAAGCTATCAAAAGAAGAGGAACTTTTGCTTGATAAAAAACTGGTCGAGCTGAAAAACAATCCGTCCCTGCCGCCACTGTCGATTGTTGACATATGCGCCGACACTCTCACCGAGGACGAACGACTCAGCGATTTGAAAATCACGATTTCCGAGCAGAATCACCGCATTCGCATTGTGGACGGGGCAGAATTTTTGTATGCAAAACACATCAAGAGCATGTTTCCGAGATTCGACGGCATAAAAATACGCCTTGATTGCGCATACGGATGTTTTGCAACGTTAGCCCCTGCGATTTTTCTTTCGCTCGGGGCAATCGTTTGCGCCGAACACAACGTTCGCGACGGCGAAAAAGTCAACGTCGATTGCGGTTCGACTCACATTGAAAAGTTTGTCGCACGCGTAAAAAAAGACGAAATCGGTTTCGCTTTCGATGGGGACGGAGATAGAGTTATCGCCGTTGTAAACGGAAAAATTTATGACGGGGACGCTATGCTTCTTGCCCTTTCCACTCTCTATCGGCTGCAAGGAAAACTTAAAAAACGGTTTATCGTGGGCACGGTGTTGTCCAACACCAAACTCCAACGCGAACTTGCCTATCAAAACATCGCTCTCGTTCGCTCGGATGTCGGAGATAAAAATGTTCTGGACTGCCTTTTGGCGCACGGCTGTCTACTCGGCGGAGAAAAAAGCGGTCATATTCTTATGCTGGACAAAGAAAACACCGGCGACGGTATTGTCACCGCTCTATCGTTGCTCGAAGTGAAACGCACAATCGGAAGCCTCCCGAAATTCACCCCCTATCCTATGCTCGAATTAAATATCCGCACCGACAATCCGAGAGAAACACTCGCAAGCAGTGCTTTTCAGGAAAAAATAACCGAAACAAACTCCCTCTATTCCAATTCGGGCAGACTCATTGTCCGCCCCAGCGGAACAGAACCTTACATTCGCGTCACATACGAGTGTTTTTCATCATCTCCCACCGCCATATTTGACGACATAAAGCGCATTTTTCAAACCTAACCACTTGTTTGTGTTTGGTTCGTCCTCTACTAGAGTTGAACAGCGTGAACTCTTAATTAGATGAACCCCCTCTTTCCGGACACGCCGGTATTTCTCCCGCCACTCAAATAGGGGCAATTTTCTACAATATTATCCGTCGTTCGCGGGGGAGACAATCGGCACTCGCATAAATAAGTATCGTCCCCTTGTTATGTCACTGCGCTTTGTGCGCCAGCTACGCAACAACACGGCGCAGTCGCTTGTACTTTTTCTCAAGCTCGGCGCTCATATTCTCGCCGCCGTTGCGGCTCGCACTTCGAATAAGCACATTCCGTTTATAAGTACGCCCTGAATAAGTGAAGATTCTTCCTCTACAAGAGTGTTGCGTCGTGTAACTTAAATTAGATGTGCCCCCTCTTTCCCTTTCGGGCTTTTCTCCCGCCACTCAAATAAGGACAATTCTCTACAAGATTATCCGCCGTTCGCGGGGGAGACAGTCGGCACTCGCATAAATAAGTATCGTCCCCTTGTTATGTCACTGCGCTTTGTGCGCCAGCTACGCAACAACACGGCGCAGTCGCTTGTGCTTTTTCGTCAAGCTCGGCGCTCATATTCTCGCCGCCTTGCGGCTCGCACTTCGAATAAGCACATTCCGTGTATAAGAACGCTATGAATAAGTGTACGTTTCTTCCGCTTGCGCCAAAGGCGCACCCACCAAGCAGACAATCTTGCGAAATTGCAGCAAGAGTTTTTGTCCCTGCTCGAACTGATAGCAAAGATTTTCTGCGCGGTAGTAATTGCGAAAACAAGCGAGGCTCTCGACAATGCACACTTGCGTGTTGTCGTTGCCTATGCGTAGTTTGAGCAATTGGATGAAGAGCGAGAAAACGCCCCTCGGACAGCAACCCTAGCGTACTCATGTGTACGTGAGTTGGTGTAAGAGGGGCGTTGACAAAGTTTGAAGGCAAAAGTTTTATGTCGCCAAACGGATGAAGAACAAGGCAACACCCGTCCGAAACAAAACCCAACGTACTTATGGTACGTGATTTTGGAGCGGACGGGTGTTAACGCAGTTGTTCGCCGTTTGGCGACATAAAAGCGCAAACGACCTCGGGTGAACACCCAAAGCCGCTTGCTATGATAAGGGGGAAAATTATGAGCTGTTTGATTTGTAATCTGTTGTCTCTTGATTACATTGACATATTAGCACCGAAAAATTGGTTCGTCAAGGGTTTTTTGTAACTTTTTTTGATTTTTTTAAATTTTTTTGCAAAATTCTTTACAAAAGTGAAAAACAAAATTAACAATTTTTGCAGAAAATGTAGATTTTGTAGTTTGCAAAATGCGAAAAAGTTGCAATTTTTACGTTATCGAACAAGTGTCAGAACACCGTTTGAAACGAAAACGGTATTCTAAACGGGCGAATTGTGTTTTTTTGAAAATTTTGCTTAAAATAGTATTAAAAATTTCGATAATCTAACCGCACAGATTTTTTGCGGAGAAATTTTTACCGGCAGATTTTGTGTCTTTTGTCCGAAAGGGACAGCGGACACAAAAAACGCTTGCTCCGTACGGTTGCAAGCGTTTTGTTTTTTCAAGTTTTCAGATATAAGGCTGTTTGGGCGTGTCTTTTAGCGCAATGCAACAATCAGCACCGCAATGTCTGCAGGCGATACTCCCGAGATGCGCGAGGCCTGTCCGAGATTGAGCGGACGGATTTGAGAGAGTTTTTGTCTTGCCTCTATACGCAGAGCCTTTATCGAATCATAATCGAAATCTTTGGGGATAATCTTGCTTTCAAGGCGTTTTTGCTCGTTGACTGCGGCTTGCTCCTTTTTGAGATAGCCCTCGTATTTGAGTTCCACGACAGCTGCCGAAAGAGCCTCGTCGTCACAAGGGAAATCTACAAACTCTTTTACGTCCTTGTATGTAACGCACGGACGTCTGCAAATTTCTCCGAGCGTGGGTGTTTTTTGCGGCACTTCTTCCCCGAGGCGATTGAACAGCGATTCGACTTTTCCTCTCGGCATCGTTTTTTGAGATAAGGCAAGCACATTTTCAATCATCGCCTTCTTTTCAAGGTAGCGAGCATAGCGAGCGTCGTCTACGAGTCCTATTTCCCTACCGATTGGAGTGAGTCGCATATCCGCGTTGTCTTGGCGGAGCATAATGCGATGCTCGGCACGCGCTGTCATCATACGATACGGCTCGTTTGTGCCTTTTGTCACAAGATCGTCTATAAGCACGCCGATATATGCTTGGTCTCTGCCCAAAACAAGCGGCTCTTTCCCATCTATCTTTCGCGCGGCGTTTATGCCGGCAATAAGCCCTTGCGCCGCCGCCTCTTCATAGCCGCTGCTGCCGTTCATCTGCCCTGCCGAAAACAAGCCCTCGATAGTTTTGCTTTCAAGCGACGGATACATCCCGAGCGGATCAAGGCAATCGTATTCTATCGCATAGCCGTATTTCGCAAATCTGCAGTTTTCAAGCCCGGGCAACGTACGATACATCTTTTCCTGCACGTCGTGAGGCAAAGATGTCGACATACCCTGAATATACATTTCTTCGCTGTTTGCGCCTTCGGGCTCCACAAAAATCTGATGACGTTCTTTGTCCTTGAATCTCATAACCTTGGTTTCGATTGACGGGCAATAACGTGGCCCGACAGACAAAATCGTGCCGTTGTAAAGGGGACTCCTGTGGATATTGTCGAGAATGATTTTGTGGGTTTTATCGTTTGTATAGGTGAGATAGCACGGCTCTTCGACAAAAGTCGAGTGCGGTGACATAAAGGAAAATCTGTCGCTGTCATCACCGAGCTGTATTTCCATTTTGGAAAAGTCTATGCTGTCGCGGTAAATTCTTGCAGGCGTACCCGTCTTGAATCTGCGCATAGGCACGCCGAGTTTGACAAGGCTGTCGGTGAGTTTGTCCGCCGCCCTGAATCCGCTCGGTCCGCTCTTTTTCACATAATCGCCGATGATGATTGCGCCGTTGAGATATACTCCCGTTGCAAGCACAACGGCATTGCATGCGTATTCTTCGCCGTCGGTTGCAATGACCGCACCGACCTTTCCGTCTTTTGCAACGACCTCGCTCGCCTCTTTGTCAAGCACCGTAAGGTTCGACGTGTTTTTCACGATGTCGAGCATGATTTCGTGATACAGCTTTTTGTCCTCCTGACCGCGCAAGGAGAACACCGCAGGGCCTTTTGCCGAATTGAGCGTTTTGATTTGCAACAAGGCTTTATCCGCGGAAAGTCCCATTTGACCGCCGAGTGCGTCCACCTCTTTTACAAGATGTCCTTTTGCCGTACCGCCTATTGCGGGATTGCACGGCATCAAAGAAACCGTGCCGTAATCGAGGCACAGCATCAGTGTTTTTTTATTGAGTCTTGCGCTTGCAAGCGCGGCTTCGACACCGGCGTGTCCGCCGCCTATGACAACAACGTCAAATTGTTTCATCTTTTATCTTCTTTTGATTTTGCGTTCACCGCGAACATTTTTGAGTTTTATATAATAGTTGTTGATATTTATATATTGGATTTTCTTTTAGAATCGAGTGCAAATCGGATTATTTCCCGACGCAGAATTTTGAAAAAATGCTGTTGACAACATCTTGCGTTGCGGTCTTGCCCGTTATCTCGCCAAGTGCGTCGTACGCTCTTCTCAAATCTATGAGTGTGCAGTCGATTGTATCGTCAAGCGACGCAATCGCACATTCAAGTGCCGTTTTCGCCTCATAAAGTGCCGATACGTGCCTTTCCGACGTGATTATCTCGCCGTTGCCGATCTTGTTTTGTTTGTACAAATTTGCAATGGCGTGCGCAAGTTTGTCAACGCCCTCACCCGTCTTTGCGCTTATTTCAAATTCGTTTTTGTTGCACTTTTTGTCGAAATGCGACACATCGCACTTGTTGTAAACTTCAAACACGGTCTTTCCCGAAAAGTCCCATTGCGTATCGTCTTTTGCCGTTGTATCTACAACATGCAATATGACGTCTGCGCCTTCAAAAGCGCGCTTTGCTCGCTCTATACCCTTTGATTCGACAACATCGTCACTCTCTCGTATGCCTGCGGTATCGACAAGATTTATCTTCACGCCGTCACACTCGAAACTATCCTCTACGGTATCTCTTGTCGTGCCTGCAACGTCGGTGACGATTGCCCTATCCTCTTTTAAGAGCGCATTCATAAGGGAGGATTTGCCGACGTTCGGATTGCCCGCAAGCGCAACGTTTATACCGTGCTTTGCTATGCGTCCGCTTTTTGCGGTGGCAATGAGTTTGTTTACGTCGTCAAGGATTTCCTCTATGGAATCCGACAACGTAGGCAAAACCTCGTCTTCCATTTCGTCGGGATAATCGAGGGTTGCTTCAAGCGTCGCAATGAGTGTGCCGAGCTTTTCCAAAATGAGGTCGATACACTTTGACACGTTGCCTTGCATAAGCCTGTACGCCGCCTTGACGCCCGCAACGCTTTCGGCGTTTATCATATCGATGACGCCCTCTGCGTCGGCAAGCGACAATCTTCCGTTCAAAAACGCACGCTTTGTGAACTCGCCGTTCTTTGCCATCACCGCGCCGTTTTTTAAGAGCGCATCGAGTGCGCCTTGCATAATACGAACGCCGCCGTGCAAATAGAACTCGACCGTATCCTCACCCGTGTACGAGCGTCCTGCCGGGAAATATACCGCATAACCTTTGTCGCAAAACTCGCCCGCGTCAAACGTGCCGAAGTTCATATAAAGCGGTTTCCATTCCTGTCGCAATCCTTTCTTTTCGCTCGCCACGTCGTTTTTTTTGCATTCGGGCAAAACGCCTTGCAAGGTGTTTTTTCGAGAAAAAGAGAAAATGGCATCGGCGATGCGAAGCGCGTCCTCTCCGGACACACGCACTATGCCGATACCACCTGCACCTATCGGTGATGAAATTGCCGCTATCGTACTCATTTTTGTTTCCTTTCGGAATGTTTCAGAACTTCTTTTTGCCGCCGAAACTCTTGAATTTGGGCGGACCTGCTTGCGCAACGGGTTTTACGAAATCGTATTGCTCGGTGTAGTATCCGCGATACACTCTTCCGTCCGGAGCTTCGACTTCTTCTTCTCTTGATTTGCGTTCGCGTGTATCTTGTCTGCCTCTATTGTCCTTGCGATCGCCTTTTCTTGAATCCCTGCGATCTCTCTTGCCGTCTTTTCTCGGCTCTCTCTCCCCGTTTTTGAGAGGACGCTGGTCTTTCAACTCAACTCCCTTGGGGATGATGACGATATAACGATTGGGTTCTTCTCCCTCGCTTGTGGTTTCTGCGATATCGCTGTCGGCAAGCGCACTGTGCATGATGCGTCTTTCAAACGGATTCATGGGTTCGAGTGCGATTTTTCTTTGCAAACGTACCGCCTTTTGCGCGAGTTTGAGGGCAAGCGCGGTGAGTGTTTCTCTGCGTTTTTCACGGTAGTTTTCACAATCGACAACCACCTTTTTGAAATCGCACTTCTGCTCGTTGAGGAAGGTAAGCGCAAGATACTGAAACGCGTCCAGAGCCTCGCCTCTATAACCTATTGCAACGCCGCTGTCGTCACCGCTTATGGTGATATAAAGCGTGCCGTTTTTATCCTCAACCGTCGCGCGGGACACAAGCCCCATACGAGAGAGCGTGCCGTTGAAAAACTCCGCCATCTTGTCGGCGACGGAATCCTTTAGGGTGACTCTGACTTTTGCTTTTGCAAAAAGTCCTCCCTTTGAAATAACCTCGACGTCGACTTTATCTTTTGATACACCCAGCTCCACCAACGCCTTTTCTACCGCAAGATCAACGGACGAAGCCTGTGTTTCTATTGATTTCTTCATTTTTTCTCCTATCTTTTTGCAACTCCGCTCACACCGTCTCTTTTCTTATCGACGAGTTTCGCAATAAGGTTGAACGAGAGTTGGAACAGAATCGCGCATAACGAACTTGTGAACATATAAAGCGCAAACGCACCCGAATAGAACAAAGCGAACACGCCCATCATGACCGGCATGACGTATTGCATCATCTTCATGGTTTGTTGTTGCGACTTGGCTTTCTCTGCACCCTCGCCTTGAGCGTCCTGCGGAGGCGCAGGGGGTTGTGCCTGAGAGCCGGAAAGCAATTTTGTGGAAAGAAAACTGAGTGCTATCGACAGGATGGGAAGAATGAGCAATCCGTTCCATTTGCCGTCCTTGCCGTAGCCGCCCGTGCCGAGAACTTTTGCCATGACGTCGTTGTATTCGTCAACGGTTATACCCGTAAGTTTTGACGTCGCCATGCCCTTTTGACCGGTTACTGTCGCAAAATCGGGAACGGCTTGCGCCCAGTTGTCCGACACAAAGATGTTCTTTATCCAAAGGAAACTTCTTATAGTGACCTGGTCTTCGGAATAATAAACATTGTAAACGGCTTGTTGCGCATTCTTTTGGGCTTCTGTATAAAAATCCTTGCCCGCTTGCGTTTTCTTTATGTCGTCTACATCCCACTTGCCATCGCCGTTGTCCTCGATGTAATCGGCGTCTTTGTTTTTTTCGATTTGCTCGGAAATGGATGTGTTGTAGGCCTTGACGCACTCCTTGTAGTCCTTTGCAAACTGATAACCGACCATTTGTCTGAATCCGGCAAAAACAACAAAGAACACGACAAACGTCACGATTGTGGGCAAACACATGCCCATCGTGGAATACTTCTCTTTTTTGTAGAGAGCCATTTGTTCTTGTTGCAATCTTTGCTTGTCATCGGCATATCTTGCTTGCAATGCTTCAAGTTGCGGGTTCATGCGCTCCATTGCCTTGTTGTTTCTTCTCGATATGACCTTTTGCCAGATGTCGAGAGGCGAAAGTATAAGACGCAGTATCACCGTAAACAAAACGACCGTCCACCCGAAACTCGCAACTCCGCCGCCAAGAGCATTGTTGATTGCTATCATGAATTTTGCCATGAAGTGGGTGGGTTCGCTGACGTTCTCGCCCGCAACGCTATAGGAGTTGTCGCTGTTGCACGCAACAAGAATGCAGCACAATATAGCGATCAATGCCGCTATAAGATATATCTGCAATTTTCGTTTGCGCGGATAACTCATATTAACCATTTGATTTTTCCTCGATAGTTCTCTTTGACGGGATCGAATCCGCCCTTTGCAAACGGAGTGCAACGAAGCAGTCTTTCAATCGTCAAAAGGATGCCGACAAATGCGCCGTACTTGCTGATCGCATCGTACGAATACATCGAACACGTCGGAGTATATGCGCAATGATTGCCCGTTATCGGTGATAAAGTGCGCTTGTAAAGGAGCAACAAAAACAAACAAATTCTTTTTATCATTTGAGTTTCCCCGCTCTCGAAAACGCCTGTTCAACCGATGCCGACACCGAGAAAAAGTTTTTCTCGGCAATGGACGGATACGCCACAATAACATACATATATCCGTCATCGATTCTATCCATAAGCGGTCTTACCGCCTCGCGCAGCAACCTTTTAACACGGTTGCGCGTCACTGCGTTGCCAACCTTTTTGGATACGGACAACCCGATTTTCAATCCCTCTTTGGATTTTGCGCTCAAAAGCAATAAGTCCCTTGCAGAGGCTTTTTCGCCTTTGCGGTAAACATAGGCAAATGCCGCTCTCTTTTTGAGTCTGAATTGCTTTTGCATGTCGGATTACGCCTTATGCGCTGAGTTTCTTTCTGCCTCTGTTGCGACGTCTTTTAAGAACGTTTCTGCCGCTTTTTGTTGACATTCTTTCACGGAATCCGTGGACTTTGCTTCTTTGTCTTTTCTTGGGTTGGTAGGTTTGTTTCATCTTGATATTCCTCCGTCTGTGGGACTTTTATTTTTTTGCTATCTACTATATATAAATATATAAATGCTAAACCATTATAAATAAAACAATAATGGGTGTCAAGCAAAACGAGCAAAAATCGGCGCGCATTGCTCAAACGGCGACGCGGTTATGGCAACCGCCCAAACGCTGTCATTCCGAGAAGCAAAGCAACGTAGGAATCCCCTAAATAGAAACGAAAACACAGTGGCGATTGCCATTGACCGCACTTGTTTTCGCAATTTCTACCGCGCAGAAAATCTTTGCTATCAGTTCGAGCAAGGACAAAAACTCCTGCCACAGTTTCGCAAGATTGTCTGCTTGGTGTGTGCGCCTGTCGGCTGGATTCCCACGCTTACGCTCTGAATGACACGGGTGGGAACACCCACACCCGATTGTCATGTTGAGCGAAGTCGAAACATCTCCTGGAAAGGAAATGATGTAAATTGTCACAAGATTGTCTGCTTGGTGTTGGCGTGCTTTGCACGCAAGCGGATAAACGAACACTTATTCATAGCGGCTTATACACGGTATGTGCAACTTCGAAGACGGAACACGAGCCGCAAGGCGGCGAGGAAGCGAACGCCGAGCTTGACGGTTGTACCGTCCGACTGCGCCGTGTTGTTGCGTAGCTGGCGCACAAAGGACGGTGGCATAATAAGTGAATTGTCCCTATCTATGCGAGTGCCGATTGTCTCCCCCGCGAACGACGGATAATCTTGTAGAGAATTGTCCTTATTTGAGTGGTGGGAGAAATACCGGCGTGTCCGGAAAGAGGGGGCGCATCTAATTTAGAGTACACGCCGATCAACTCTTGTAGAGGACGAACAAAACACGTGAGGAAAGGGGAAATTGCATTTATTGTTCACGCACTTTATGCATTGTTTAGGGAGTTAAAAACCGCGCTATTGAGATGAAGAACAAGAAAGAGTCGCTCTCAACGGATAGGAGCGTACATAAACGTACGTGACTATTCGGAGAGAGCGACTCTGACGCAGTTATTCGCTCAATAGCGCGGTTTGGCGCGGTTTGGTGCGGTTTTATGTCATTTACATTTCTTCGGGGGCGGAAATGCCGAGCAGCCCCAGCCCCTCCCTTATCACGTTGCCCACCGCTTTGGTGAGAGCAAGACGCGCGTTGCGAGTGGGTGCGTCATCGACAAGAATACGGTGGTCGATGTAGAAACGATTGAATTTTTCTGCCAAGTCGACGATGTGACGGGTGACATAGCAAGGCTCGCGGAGTTTTGCGGCAAGACGAACGGAATCGCCAAAGGTGATGACGGATTTGATGACATCGTAGCCCTCGTCGGAAATAATTGCCGACAAATCCACATTGCCGAAATCTATTGCGCCGCCCTTGCGAAGCGCGCTTGCGCAACGAGCGTATGTGTATTGAACATAGGGCGCTGTTTCGCCGTCGAAGTTGAGCACCTTGTCATAGGAGAAAACGATGTCCTTGATGCGATTGTTCCAAAGCGATGAGAACACCACCGCACCGACGCCGACGCTTTCGGCAATCTCGTCCTTGTTGGGTGCGTCGGGGTTTTTCTCCTCGATGATTTTTCTTGCTTTTTCAACGGCTTTATCAAGCACTTCTTGAAGCCAAATGACGCGACCGGAGCGTGTCGACATAGAGCCGTCTTCCATGGAAACCATGCCGTATGCGACATGTTCCATATCGTCGGCACCTGCAAAATCCATAAGTTTAAGCACCTGAAACAGCTGCTTAAAGTGCAGATTCTGCTGATACGCAACAACATAAAGACATTTGTAGAAATCATAGGTTTTCTTGCGATAATATGCTGCGGCAATGTCTCGCGTTGCGTAAAGCGTTGCTCCGTCGGCTTTGACGAGAAGACACGGCGGCATATCGTATGCGTCGAGTTTGACAACCTGCGCACCGTCGCTTTCCACAAGCAAATTCTTCTTGCGCAATATGTCGAGGCAGGCCTCCATTTTATCGTTGTAAAAACTCTCGCCGGCGTAACTGTCAAACTTGATTTTTAGTCTGTCGTAAATTTTGCCGACCGCAGTCATCGTCACCTTTTTGAACACGTCGAAATATGCGATAGCTTCCTTGTCGCCGTCCTCTATACGCTTGAACCATGCGCGTGCCTCGTCGTCCATTTCGGGATGTTCCTCCGCCTCTTTGTGATAGCGGACATAGAGTTTGTTGAGGAAGTATTCGTCATGTTCTGCCACCTCTTCGAGAGACGACCATTTGCGGGTTGCAACAATGAGTTTGCCAAATTGCGTACCCCAGTCGCCAAGGTGATTTATGCCAACGACCTTGTAGCCGAGATGCTCGAATATACGATAGAGCGCGCCGCCGATGACGGTTGTGCCGAGATGCCCGATATGGAAGGGTTTTGCGATGTTGACCGAGCTGTAATCGATGCAAATCGTCTTGCCCTCTCCCTCGTTGCTTGCGCCGACATCTTGATTGTCTGCCTCGGCGATTGCCTTTTTTGCAAGCGTATTTCTGTCAAAAAAGATGTTGAGATATCCGCCCACAACCTCGACTTTTTCAACAAAATCGAGTGCTTCGACGTATGGTAAAAGTTTTGCCGCAATCACGGGCGGGGCAAGGCGCATCGTGCGCGCAAACTTAAAGCAAGGCAAACAAATATCGCCCATTTTGGCTTCTTTGGGCGTTTCGAAAGCAGATTCCACGTCTTGCGACGAAAGACCTTCGACGGCAAGCGCGTTTGTCAATTCTTTTTCAAACATGTGTTACTCCTTTTATACAGAGTGTTTGTTGTATAATTTTTATTACAATTTCCCGATTTCCTAAGCCATAAAAATCGGGTGCGGGTGCCCCGCCGTTTTTCATCAAGCAGACAATTTGGCGAAACTGCGACAAGAGTTCTTGTCTGTGCATGAACTAATAGCGCAAATTTTCTGCACGATAGTATGCGTGAGGGCTAATGCGGTTTGTGGCAATCGTCAAAGATGTTCCCTGTTTCTATTTAGGGGATTCCCACGTCGTTTCTCTCCTCGGAATGACATAATAGACGATTGACTTGACCGCAATGACGCTCGAACGCCGCGCTCAATAGCGCCGTCAAACGTTGATGCGGAACAACACCACGTCATTATCCTGCATCACATAATCCTTCCCTTCACTGCGCACTTTTCCGCGTTCTTTTGCCGCGTTGAACGAACCGCATTCGAGGAGGGTTTGATAATCCACAATCTCGGCGCGAATGAATCCTCTCTCGAAATCGCTGTGAATCTTCCCTGCGGCTTGCGGAGCTTTCGTGCCTTTTACGATTGTCCAGGCGCGCGTTTCCTTTTCACCTGCGGTGAGATAACTTATGAGTCCGAGAAGTTTGTAGGACGCTTTTACAAGGCGGTCGAGACCGCTTTCGCTCAAACCGTAATCTTCCATAAACATTGCGCGGTCGTCGTCGGAAAGTTCGCTCAAATCCTCTTCGAGTTTGGCGCAAAGCACGATTGCCTCGGTGTTTTCCTCCTTTGCGATACGCTCGACTTCCTTTGTATACTCGTTGCCGCCGATGCCTGCCTCGTCGGTGTTTGCAACGTAAATAACAGGTTTTGACGTGAGCAGAAATTGCTCATCCACAAAGCGTTTGAAGTCCTCGTCCATATCGAGATTGCGAAGCGGTTTGCCGCTTTCGAGCCACTTTTGCATAATGACAAGGCGGTCGACGTCCTCTTGATATTTCTTGTCGGCTTTCACCTTCACTTGTGCGGTCGCCATACGGCGTTCAAGCGTTTCCATATCCGCAAAAATGAGTTCGAAATTGATTGTTTCGATGTCGCGTTGCGGATTGACTGAGCCGTCAACGTGCGTGATGTTTGCGTCGTCAAAGCAACGCACGACATGCACGATTGCGTCAACCTCCCTTATGTGCGAAAGAAATTTGTTGCCGAGACCTTCACCCTTGCTTGCGCCTTTGACAAGACCGGCTATATCCACAAATTCAAGGGACGTCGGGGTTATTTTTTTGCTGTCGTAAAGGGCGGCAAGTTTTTCGAGTCGCTCGTCGGGGACGGCGACTACGCCTACGTTCGGTTCTATTGTGCAAAACGGATAGTTTGCCGCTTGCGCGCCTGCTTTTGTAATCGCATTGAAAAGCGTACTCTTGCCAACGTTTGGCAAACCTACGACACCGAGTTTCATGTTTCTCCTCGTCGCACGTTCTTGCGTGCGAAAATCTTTAATATAATAGTTTAGTATAAACGAAATAAAAGAGAGTGTAAAGAGAAAATGGAGATTTGGGAAGCGTTGGTTTTGGGAATAGCGCAAGGGCTCAGCGAATTTTTGCCGATCTCGTCATCGGGACATCTTTTGATTTTGGAAAAACTCGGCATCGGACAAGAAAACCTGTTTTTCAACATCATGTTGCATGTAGGAACATTGTTTGCAGTTCTTATCGCATTGCGGAAAACCTGGGTTCCGCTTTTGCTGTATCCGTTTTCGAAAAAGAAAAAAGCGCAAGGCGGCAATCCCGAAAGCCAAATCTTTTTCGGCGGATTGTCGCCTTGCAAAACAGACGGATATTTGCTTCTTGCATGCATACCCACAATCGCTCTTGCATTCTTGTTCAAACTGCTTGCGCCGTCGCTTCTGAACGGCAAACTTTTGGGGTGCGGATTTGTGCTTACGGCATTGCTGTTATATATGGGCGAAAACTTCAATTCGACCAAATCAACGCTTCTGTCTCCAAAAATAAGCATATTAACAGGCGTTTTGCAAGGTATCGCCGTTTTGCCCGGTGTTTCCAGAAGCGGCGCAACCATATCTGCGCTGACTCTGCAAGGCGTGGACAAAAGCACGGCGACCACATTTTCTTTTTTGCTGTCCATACCTATAATCATAGGTTCTGCACTTTACGAAAGCGTTGACCTTTTCTCAAACAAAATTCCTCTTGCAATTTCCCCTTGGGCACTGACCGTGGGTGTGATTTCCGCATTTTTGTCGGGGCTTTTGGCAATCGAATTCTTTTTGAAACTCGTACGAAAACACTCGATGTCGGGATTTGTGATTTACACGCTTGTGCTTGGAATCGTCATAAGCGTATACCCGTTTTTCATTTGATTATTTTCAAAAATCCCACGAAAAAACCGCAAAAATCAACTTTATTCTTTTTACTTGGTTATTTCTCTACAATGGGTAAATGTTTAACACCCTAAATGCAGAATCCCCCTTCCTCACGTGTTTTGTTCGTCCTCTACAAGAGTTGAACGGCGCGAACTCTAAATTAGATGCGCCCCCTCTTTCCGGACACGCCGGTATTTCTCCCACCACTCAGTTATGGGCAATTCTCTACAAGATTATCCGTCGTTCGCGGGGGAGACAATCGGCACTCGCATAGATAGGGACACTTCACTCATTATACCACTTCGCCTGCGTGGCGGCTACGCAACAGAATGCCACGCATTCTCGTACTTTACGTCAAGCTCGGCACTCATATTCTCGCCGCCTTGCGGCTCGTGTTCCGTCTTCGGAGTTGCACATTCCGTTTATAAGTACGCCTTGAATAAGTGTTCGTTTGGGTGTGGGTGTCCCGCCCGCAACTGCAACGAAGTTGCAATATCACTTGCGCAAAGCGCAAATATCACTGTTGCCATAGGCAACAATATCACGCACACTTTGCGTGCATATCACTTACCTTGCCGTTGCGGCTCGCACCCTGAATAGGCACATCTATTCTAGCGGTTTATTTTGCAAGTTCGTCGGCAAGAAGTGCAATTTGCGCCTTGTTTTCTTCGCTCATAGCGGAAAAAATTTTGACTTCGGTTTGTGCGAAAGTAAGGTTTTTGCACCCCTCCAACACGCCCTTCATAACTTTTGTCGCCATGGGCGCCCATGAACCGTTTTCTATAAAAGCGACCGTGCGATTTTGGTAGTTGCGCTCGACAAGGTGCAAAAGAAATTCTTTCATTTGGGGGAAAACTTCGCCGTTGTAGGTTGTTGACGCAAGAGCGAGTTTTCCATAGCGGAATGCGTCCTCGACATTCTCCGCCCAGTCCGAGCGGGCAAGATCGGTAAGCACGACTTTGGTGCCTCTTTTTTCAAGTTCGCTTGCCAAAAGTTCCGCCGCCGCCTTGGTGTGTCCGTAAATCGAGGTATAGGCAACCACCACACCCTCGCTTTCGACTTGATAGCTTGACCAAACGTTATAGAGGTTGAGATAGTAGCCGAGATTGTTTGAAAGCACGGGACCGTGCAAGGGACAAATCGTCTTGACATCGAGCCCCGCAATCTTTTTGAAAAGAGCTTGCACTTGCATACCGTACTTGCCAACGATGCCGAAATAGTATCTTCTTGCCTCGCATGACCAGTCATCGTCCTCAACGTCGAGCGCGCCGAATTTGCCGAATGCGTCCGCCGAGAAGAATACTTTTTCCGTCTTGTCGTATGTCATAATCACTTCGGGCCAATGCACCATAGGCGCGGTTACGAATTGAAACTCGTGTCTGCCCGTTGAGAGCGTAGAGCCGTCCCCTACAACCACGCGTCTGTCCTCGAACTCCTCGCCGAAGTAGTTTTTCATCATACAAAATGCTTTTTGCGACGACACAACGCTTGCCGACGGATATTCGCGCATAAAAGCCACGATGTTTGCGGAGTGGTCGGGTTCCATATGTTGCACGACAAGATAATCGGGCGTTCTGCCGTCAAGAGCGACATGCAAATTGTGAAGCCACTCTTTGCCGAAATGAGCGTCCACGCTGTCAAAAACGGTGATTTTGTCGTCAAACACGACGTATGAGTTGTACGACATACCGTTTGGCACAAAATACTGCCCCTCGAACAAATCTATATCGTGATCGTTGACTCCGACATATTTTATATCGCTTGTAATCTTCATTACTCTTTCCTCCTTAAACTTGTTTGACAAACACGATTTGTTTCATGCGTTGCTCTTTTAGCGGTCTATCGTTATAATCGGTTTGAGTCAGGGCGATTCTGTCAACGACGTCCATGCCTTCGACGACTTTGCCGAATGCGGCATATTGTCCGTCAAGGAATTTTGCGTCGGCATGGCAAATAAAGAATTGCGATGACGCGGAATTGTAGAATTGCGAACGAGCCATAGAGATGACGCCTCTTTCATGCGATATAGGATTGCTTACTCCGTTGACTCTGAACTCTCCTTTTATGGTTTCCTTGCTTCCTCCCATGCCCGTGCCTTGAGGATCGCCGCCCTGAATCATAAAGCCGGAGATGACTCTGTGAAAGATAAGACCGTCATAAAAATGTTGCGACACGAGTTTTTGAAAATTTTTGACTGTAACGGGTGCAGATTTTTCATCGAGTTCGACAACGATTTTACCACCGTCCGCCATTTCTATTTCCACCGTGTTCGTAACTTCGTTTGTTTGAATATATGCCATAAAACACCTCTTTATTTGTTGTTTTTGCATTGATAAAATGCCGTTTTTGTCAAAATCTGCTTTTCACGATTGCGCTTGCGACCGCTTTTGCACTTGAAAACGCCCATTGCAGATTGTATCCGCCCGAGTCGCCGTCGATGTCGAGTGCTTCGCCCGAAACGTATGCGTTTCTGACATTGAGAGACATGAGGTTGTCGTCGAATTCGCGAGTGTCAAGCCCTCCCGACATTGCTTGCGCAAGAGATGCGTCGCCAAGTCCTTCTATCGTAAATTTGTAATTTTTGATTGCGTTTGCAATCATGCCTATTTTGCTTTGTGCAAGGTCGTAACCGTTGCAGCCCGCCGCCCAGATTATGCGCTCTTGAACTCTGGTGTGGAAGGTTCCCAAAAGCAATTCCTCAACCGTGCAATTGTTGTTGCGTTTTGTCAAAATATCCTCGACTTCCGCTTTTGAATACTCGGGCATAAAGTCGATTGTGAGCATATCTCCGACTTTTGCTCTGCCTCTTGCAATCTCGCTTGAAAGGTTGAAAACCGCAATTCCGCTCACGCCGAAATCCTTGAAAAGCACTTCTCCCGTTTCATATCGATATCCTATGCGCACGCCGGCTTTCACCCTTACGCCCTGCAAACCTTTGAGCGGTTCTTTGTTGGTCTTTATAGGCACAAGAGAGGGCGTCATATGGCGCACGGTATGCCCGAGTGCCGTATAAAGCGACGTGCTGTCCTTTCCAAACGTTGCGGGCGAACCCGTGGCAAGCACAACCGCGTCCGACCGATACGCAAACGACTGATTCGGTTTGCCGTCGGCTTTGATGATGCCGCCCACCGTGAAAATATCGTTGAAGCATTCCACGGTGTTGACAAAATGCGATGTCAACACTTCCGTGTGATTGTTTTTTATCGCGTTTCTCAACACATCCAGAACGGTTGATGCACACTCGCTGTACGGATAAACCCTCTTGTCGATGACTTTTGTGACAAGCCCCATTTTCTCGAATGTGACAATGGTGTCGTACGCGTCGAAGCGGTCGAGAAAACTCTCGACAAATCCGGGTTTGTTGTAATGCACGATGTTCATGTCGAGATTGGTAAGGTTGCACTTTCCGTTGCCCGTTGCAAGCAACTTTTTGCCAACCCTGTCATTGCTTTCAAGAATCGCGACTTTCAACGACGAGGGCAATTGGCTTGCCAAAAACAAGCCGCTTGCGCCACCGCCTATGATTATAACGTCATATTTTTGAGTATTCATGTCGATATTTTATCATATATATGCACTATAAGCAATCGCAAAATCCGTCAAAGCATCAAAAAAGGCGCAAAACGCGCCCCGTAAAAACTTGTTTATAGCGTGTCGCAAAGAGAAATCCTCCCTTTGCGGCACACCCTCCCCTCAAACTCACGCGCAAAATCCGCTTTCCGTAATACTTATTTTGGAGAAAAGGCACGGACAAAAACAAGCCGATTTGCGCGTATATCATATAGAGTAAGAAAAATGCGCTTTTGGTTACATTTTTTGGGAAGAATTGTGAATTTTTTGTGTTTTTTGAAAATTTTTGGCAAAAAAAAACAACCCCTCTTTGCAAAACAGGGATTGCTTTTCTTGTTTCTTCTTTCAGAAAGCCGATCGACCTATGCGTGTCGTGCCGATGTTCTTTTCAAAAATCAACTTCTCGACATAAAATTGCGGCGTGCAGTATTCCTCATAATATGTCAGTGTTTCCATTGTAAAAACAAACAATCTGCCGTCTATCTCCATCCAACCGGTGAACTCGTAGGAGTATACATCGTCTTCGAAAGTACACTCGTCATCATAACGGATTGTCCCCATGCTCAAATCGGCAGTCTTTGTGCGTTCGGTTTTCAAGTACGACAAATAAGAGGATACGGAGATTTTGATATCCCCCACAAACAAATATCCTTCTTGCACCGTATCGTCGCTCGACTCGACGTTGATAAGATAATAATCGTCCGTTGTGCTTCCGTATGCCTTTACGCCATACGCATTTACCACAACGTCCGCATTGACGGTGCATCCGTTGAGAATTGCGTTGATTGTGTCTATGTCTTCTTCGTGCGGATTGGAAAAGTCCTTTGCATAATCGTAATCGGCTTTTTTGTCCGACGCGCGATCGGGGATCAGGACGCAAACGAGTGAAACGACGATTATCATCAGGCAGGCAACCGTAGACATTACAAGAGCAAGAGGTTTGGAGCGCAACGCTTGTTTATTTTCCTCTCTGCGCTCTCTTTTGCGCTCGTCCGCAATCTTTTGACTATCCGCAAAAATCGACTGTTTTATGTCGTCGTTTTCATATTGTCGCAAACTGTCGTTTGCTATTTTTTCAAGTTTTTTGTTACGTTTCATTTTTCTCCTTATTATGAAATCGTTATGCCGTAAGCTTCAATGATTGTTGACGTGTCGGCATTCAGATATGCTTTCTTTATGTCCGAAATCCCGGTTGCCGCTTTTATGAGATGCGTAAAAGACGTTGCGCCGTTGCTCAGGGTATATTCTATCAACCTGTATTCGAACCCGACGCAAGCATGCGTTGCATCGGATGAATGCGATGTGTAGCTGTCGGTGTTTCCCGATGTGCTTACGGTTTCGAAAACGATTCTCTCCATGAAAAACACAACGGGCTTTTCATCCATAAAGAACGTCTTTGCCGCATCGCAGTTCAACCATTGATTGCTCATCACATCGGTGTAGGAAACCGTTGCGCCCCGTCGATTGCAATACGCGCTCAATCCGTTTCTGAATTTGCTTGCGGAAGCTCCTGTTGCGGGGTTTACTCCGATGTCGTTGTACAGTGTGCCTATCAGGTTGTTGATGGTTGCGTCTTGCGATTTATACGTATAATTCGATCCGAATGCGCGATATGAAGCATAGTTCGGAATCAACTCGGGTTTTAGTCTGTCATAATATCCTATAATGTTTGCGGCGGCAACGGCGGTGCAATCTGAAGAATACTCCTCCAAGTGGTTATATGACGGGGAGCTTTTTATAGCCGTATAAGTATTGTCCGTCTTTGATGTATACGTGACCGTTCTTGTCGTTTGCGTCAGCGTGCCTGCGCCGTGATACCCTACATACGCGTTTATTTGCGCTCTTGTCAAAGTCGCTCCGTTTTCAAAGACATAGTTTCCGTCGACATAACCCGCATATGTAAACTGGTTGATATAAATCGGTGTGCCCGGAAGATTTGCATACGGATCGTTTCCTTCTACTATCTCGCTCACCGTGATTTCGTCTTGCACCACAATCACCGCATATCCGTTTCCGGAATTGCTCGTGTATGAATACACGATGCCGAGTTCTCTCAAATCCGCATCGTAAACGATTCTCTTGTTTGCGACAAAACTGCCCGCTTCTCCGCTTTGGTCAACGGTTTCTCCCACCGCCGCGAGAAAAAGTCTGTCACTCTCGTCAAGTTCTTCTTGCGTGAATGCGTTTGCCGTCCCTCCGATATAGAGCGTCGCAAAAAGCATTGCCGCAAAAAACACTATGACAAAAACGATTGCCGACACCTTGAATTGCTCTTTCATTTTCCACCTCTGAAATTTTATGTCACATTATAAGAGTGTTTGTTTTTGAGTTTTGGTGACATCTCAGAGCAAATTTTTCACCTTTTTGATTGCTCGTGCATGCCGCTGCTTGACTGTGCCGGGATTCAACGAAAGCAATTGCGAAATCTCTCTTAGGTTATATCCGCACCAATAGTACAAATAGAAAATCTTTTTGGTACATTCGTCGCCGAGTGCGTCGAAAATGCGCTTTGTCTGGTCGTTTTGCATTTCTATATCGACAAAATCCTCCGCCACGCAATACTTTTGTGTCAATTCAAAATTTTCGGGCGCAAAGAGCGGCACTGTTTCCGCATTGCCTACAAGCATACTCTTTGCGATATTGTCACAGCATGCATATACCCATGCGGTGGGATTGTTTATGTATTTGAATCCGTGAGATTTGATAAGCCGCAAGAAAAACTCCTGCGCAACATCGTCTGCGCAAGCATCGGGATATTTGTTTTTGATGTGCAGCTTGATTCTTGTAAAATAAAAATCGTAAATAGGCTCCAAAGCCTTGTTGTCGAACTCGCACATTTTGAGTATTAAGTTAAATTTTACGACATCCACTAGGGCGCACCGTCCCGAAAAAACTAAATCTATGTTACTCTTATATACACAAATCGTCAAATAATTTTGAAAAATCCTCACATTCGCAAGAATTATCGCGTTTTTATCATGCGTTTTGTAAGATAGAGTTGCGCCTTTTTGAAATCTTGGTCTGCCGAAATATCGATTGAACGCCTGTGTTTACACAAAATACTTTTCCGCAATGGCGAAAATATCGTCAATTGATTTTGCTTTGCCTATTTCTACACGCACGGTTTTTGCGTCCTTACCGCCTTTTGCGTAATAGCAAAGCTGAAGTTTCATCACGTTTGCCACCGTAAAATCGCTCATATATTTTCGCAAAACCGCAATATGTTCGTATATGTCGCTCTTTGTATCGTGCAAAACATCGTTGCCTTGAAGTTCCTGAAAAATCCACGGCCTGCCAAGCGCGCCTCTCGCTATCATATAGCCGTCGGCATGAGTAAGCAATCGAACTCTTTTAAGGCTGCTCGAATCGATTATGTCGCCGTTTGCGATGACAGGTATGTCAAGGGCTTCTTTCACCTCTTTTGTTATCGTGTGGTCTGCGACTCCGCTGTAAAACTGCTCTCGGTATCTCGGATGAACGCAAACCGCGCTCGCTCCGCCTTTTTGTGCCGCCAATGCGCACTCCGTCGCACACGGTTTGCCGCTTTCGATTCCTGCACGCAGTTTGACGGTGACGGGACGCTTTGCGCCTTCGCAAACGGCTTGCACAACCTCGGTTATCAAAGCGGGATTTTTCATAAGCGCGCTTCCGTCGCCGTTGTTGAAAACCTTTTTTACGGGACAACCCATATTTATGTCCACAATCTCGAACTTTGCAAGGCGTTCGTCCATTGCGGCTTTGTACATAAACTCGGGGTCGCTGCCAAAAAGCTGAACGGCGCAAGGCACGTCAAAATCCTCTCTTGCAAGCAACTCCTCCGTGCCCTTGTTTCCATAACAAAGACCTTTTGCGCTGACAAGCTCGGTGTAGGTAAGTCCTGCCCCGTACTTTGCGCACATATGACGAAAGCCGACTTCGGAAAAACCCGCAATCGGCGCAAAGACAATGTTGTTGTCAAGTTGTATGTTGCCTATTTTAAGTTGCATAATCAAGAGTTTATCTTTGCAAATTCAAACAATAAACATCGTTTTCTGTCAAATATTTATTGTTGTACGTTTGCATTTTCGATTGCCGTACGCTGCACGCAAGCACGACTTACTTGCCGTTTTCTTTCTCTTTGTTCTTAACTCGATTCCATATTGCGTCGAGTTCGTCGAGCGTGCAATCCTTCATTTCCTTTCCGCTTGCCTTGACTTCTTCTTCGACGGCGGTAAATCTTCGCACGAATTTTTTGTTTGCCTCGCGCAAAGCCGTTTCGGGTTCGACTTTATAAAAACGCAAAGCGTTTACGACCGCAAAGAGCAAATCTCCGCCCTCTTCGAGCTTATGCTCTGCATCGGCATTTTCAAACTCCTCCGTTTCTTCGGCTATCTTTTGATATGCTCCGCTCACGTCGTCCCAATCGAATCCCGCCTTTTTTGCGTACTTTTGTATTTTTTCGGCATATAACAATGCAGGAAAAATTTTCGGCACTCTTTCCATTTGATCGGACGCCGATTTATAGTGTTTTTCTTTCTTTTTTGCAGCCTCCCAAAACACAAGAGCCTCATCCGCGTTGCTTGCGTGGTTGCATCCGAAAATGTGAGTATGGCGGTCGATAAGTTTTCTGCAAAGCCCCGTTATCATATCCATATAATCGAAGTCGCCCTCTTTTTGCGCAATCTCGGCATGAAATACCGCTTGCATAAGCACGTCTCCGCATTCCTCTTTCATTGCCGCAACGTCCTTTTTGTCGATTGCGTCCACAAGTTCATATGCTTCTTCTATAAGGTTTATGCGTATACTCTCGTGCGTTTGCGCCCTATCCCACTCGCACCCGTCGTCCGCACGCAAACGGTGCATGATTTGTTCGAGATCGGAAAAGTCGAACCGCTTGCAATCAGCAAGCGCAACGCTCGGCGCGATTATCACGTCCTCGCCTCCGTCTATTTGCGAAACAAACACGCTTTTGTCTTCCCCGTCTTTTTCGACGATGAGCCGAATGTCGCCGTATACATCGAAAAGTTTTGCCTTTATATCGTCTGCATTGTCCTTTTGAATGCCGTCAATCACAAGCGGTATGCGCTTGTTGAAAAAAACCGTAGACAAAAAATCTGCGGCTATGTAACGCTGATACGATCCTTTCAATACGTCATCGAGTTTCATTGTTATACTCCCAAAATCTAATTGTCCTGTGCAGTGCCCAAAGAAGTCTTTTGAGCGGAAGATGCGGAATATCGTCTTTGCCCACAAGATTGAGAAGAAACGCAAGCCATACATATATGATTGCGCAAACTATAATCCCGACTCCAAGCGCAACGATGTCGCTTTTTGCAAAAGACTTGATTGCGATTCCGCACAATGCCATTATAACACCCGAAACGAGATTTAGACCAACGTTTTTTTCAAGTCGCAATCCGCATATTTTATAATAGGATACGAGCGTTCCTAAATAAGCGACCGTCGGCAATGCAAGAGATGCGATTGCCGCTCCGTTTATGCCGATGTATTTTGTAAGCAGAATATCCGACACGATTTTTACGACTATTGCCGCAACAAGACTGACCACGGCGTATTTTGTCTTGTCAAGCGACTGCAAAAGCGAAACGTAAATTTGCATCACCGACAAAAACACCACGTTTGCAGACGAGATAAGAAGCACGTTTACGGCAACTTGCATATCTTGCGAGGACAAGTCGGGATATATCAGTCCTATTATGTTTTTTGAAAACACCGCAAGAAAAAATGCAAAAGGTATGCCCAAAAGATACGCAAGTCTAACGCAAAGACTGCTTTTTATCATGACGCCGTCTATGTCTTTTGTCACCCTAGACGCCGATACGGACGGAACAATCGCAACGGCAAGCGACATTATTGCGACAACAGGCATATTGATAAGCGAGTTGACGGGCCCCGACAATATGCCGTATTGCGCCGTTGCTACGCTCTTTTCAAGCCCGAACGCTTTGAGCATGTTTACGATTATAACGCTGTCGAAAAAACTCGCAACCGGCATAAGTATTGCCACAGCGGCTATCGGAAGCGCAACATGGAACAAACCTTTCAGCTCGGCTTTTGAAATTTTATGCTTTTGCTTTGACTCCGTTTCTTCGGATATGTCGTTGCCTATGTTGTTTTTGTGTTCGTCCTCCGCCCCGACCTTCTTCGCTATTCGTGGCAAAACTTCTCTTTTTCTTTCTTTTTTCAATCGCACAAGGTACGTTGCCAGCATATAAATCACGGTTGCGACTTCGCTTGCGGTAACCCCGAAAAGCGCACCGCATACCGCATACAAAACGCCTCTTTTTGCAAGAGCGAACGACACGCCCAGCCCCACCGACAGTTTTACAGCTTGTTCCACAACGTTTGAAAGTGCCGTGGGCAGCATATACATTTCGCCTTGAAACCAACCGCGAAACCCCGATATCACACACACCAAAACAATTGACGGCGCAATAATCAAAAAGCCGGGATATGTTTCGGCATTCCCTTGTTTTGCCGCAAGAAATCTTGACATCGCCGCCATAATCGATGCAAAAATCACACCCGAAACGACAAGCGCGGGCATTGCGATTTTCAAATACTTTTTTGTGTCCTCACCCATAGCCCTCTTTTCGGCAACCGTTCGAGAAAGAGCCGTGGGAACGCCCGCCGTTGCAAGCACCATAAAAAGCGCGTAGACGGGAAACACGAGTTGGTACATCCCCATTCCCTCCGCGCCGAGAATGTTTGTGAGCGGAATGCGATAAAGCGCGCCGAGCATTTTGGCAACGATGCTCCCTATAAGCAACACGCTTGCGCCCGACGCTATACGTTTTTCTTTTTTTTCACTTGCAAAAAAGCGTTTCATTCGGCAAGCATCGCCGATATCGTTTCGGCGCAAAAGTGCAGATATGTCTTTTTGTCGTTTTCTATCGTATCGTTTGCAACAAGTGCTATACATCCCAAAAAGTCGCCGCCGCAAATTACGGGCTCGCTGAACATAAAACCTTGGGTATCGGCGTTTTCGAAAACTTTTGACAGCATATCTCCGGATACGCTTTCGGGATTTCTCTTCCTTATGCGATTTGAAAACTCGCTTGTCAGGCGTGCGCCCGTATATGTCTTTTTGTTTTTCCCTTCCGCAACGACAACCTCGTTTGCGTTCATTATCAAAACGTCGGCTCCCGTTGTCTGCCAAAGCAGTTTCGCCATCGCTTTGAGTGAAGGAAGCACGCTTTTGAAGCCGCTGTATCTTTTGAGCGTAAGCCCTTCGTCGTTTGCGGATATTTCCATCTCGTCGCCCACTTGAAGTCGCATGGTTTTTCGCATTTCTTTGGGAATAACTATGCGCCCCAGCTCGTCGATTCTTCTTACGATTCCAACCATATAAAGCCTCCGTTTGATGATAGTATTAGTCAAACTTCCGCTTATATTCCGCATTAAGATTTTTTACACAAAACAACAAAACGCACGCTTTATTCGTGCGTTTTGTTGTTATAAACATTGTTTTATGTCAATAGTTTATGTTTTGTTTTGCGTTTTCTTCAAATATAAAACTGTTTCGTTTTTGGCTTTTCAATCACCCTTTCAAGCACAAAAGATGTATAATCCACATCTTCTATAAAGTCACGCGGAAGGTATTTGACGCGATTGAATCGCTCAAAATGCTTATAATGCGTGGGCAACGTAACGGGCGTTGCGATGTCCGTCTTGTACGATATTTCCTGCAACATTTTTTGAAAATTGGACGGCGTGAGAGTGAGATCGCTCTCGTAAATAACATCTCTCAATATCTTGTCGCCGTTCATAACCTTAGCCCAAATTTTCATCGGTATTCCTCTATTATTTCTCCAAAATAGAAAGTGTGCAAATCCTTTGTAGGATACCACTTTTCAACGTCTTTAAGATCCATATCTCCCATAGGTACGGAGCCTATCACTTTACACTCGAAATATCTTTGGCATCCGCCCACGACATATCCGTCGATTTTTTTCGCTCTGACTTTTTCAAGCGAACACTCCGCCCACTTGTCGTATTCGCGACCGCTTTTCGTTCCGCAGAATTTCACTGCGTCGAGCATCCGTTGCGCAGGCGGAACGCTCACCGTAAAAGTGCCGAGTCTGTCGATAAACTCTTTTGTGTAGCGACTCTCGCGAACGGGTGCGACAAACACTTTTTTGCCCCACATCACGCCTATCATACCCCAGCTTATCACCATCACGTTGTCGCCCGAACACAAAAACGCTCCCGTGTTGAACGCGGTGTCAAGACAGGACAAATTGTCAAATCTGTGCATATTCCGCTCCTTTAATCCTATTATATGCAAAACCGAAATTGCAAGTCAACGCACAAGCAATCGAATATATATATAAAAATCGCATTACATCCGAATTTTTGTCTTTTAATGATTGCTACTCTCGCTTTTCGGTTGCGTTTTCTTTTTTCGTATGATACCATACTTCCGATGGTGTCGGCAATACCCATCAATAAAAAAAACCGAGGTGTATTTTGAAAAAATCTCTTGTTTATCTGGCAAGAGCGGCTGTGATTGCCGCTTTGTACTTTGCCCTGTCCGTAGCACTCAACGCAATAGCATTCGGCCCAGTGCAGTTTCGCATATCCGAAATCCTCGTATTGCTTCCCATCATTTTCCCCGAAGCGATTCCCGGGCTTACAATCGGATGCTTTTTTACCAACTTTTTCTTTTCGCCGTTCGGGGTATTCGACATGGTTCTCGGCACTCTTGCAACGCTTATCGGCGCAGTCGGCACGTATCTTTTGCGCCGCCGCCCCATACTTGCGACGCTGCCACCGATAATCGCCAACACACTGCTCGTGCCGCTCATATTTGTGCTGAACGATGCGTCCACGGTATACTATCTTGCAATGTTCGAGATATTGGCGTCGCAGATAATAACCTGCATAGTGCTGGGATTGCCTTTTACTTTTGCGCTTAAAAAAGCAATGATTGCGGCACACATTCCTCTTCCGCATCCGTCGAAGTACGACACCGCTCCCTACCGTCGTATATTACCCGGCGATGAGGACGATGAGGATTAAATTGCAAAAACGACATAAGAAAACCTCGCAGTTGCGAGGTTTTCTTCTTTTTTCTGTTGTTTTTTATTTTTCAAGCGGCGTATAAAATACCTTGCCTGCATACGGTTTGAGGGTATCGCCAAACGGCTCGTCGTATACGGAGAGAAGCTCCGTTGCGCCGCTCGGAATATACTTTTTGACGCGTGAGGCTTTGGCGGGCTTTTTGCTGAGATTGATAACGACGGTGAGTTTGCTCTTGCCGTCCTCGGCTATCTTGTCATAGACGAAAAGTTGTCTGTCTTTTGGCAAATACAACTTAAACTCGCCGTAAACCGCCGTGTCCTTATACTCTTTGCGAAGAGCCATTGCTTTTTGATAGAAATACCAAACGGAATTTTCGTCCTGCATCGCCTTTTCCACATTGACTTCCGGGTAGTTCGGATTGACGGTATACCACGGCTCGACGGTCGAAAAACCGGCATTTTTTGCTCCGCTCCATTGCACGGGCGTGCGAGCGCAGTCGCGCGCGGCGGTGTGGGCGACCTTCAAAATATGCTTGTCGCTGAATCCGAATTTTCTCATCAGATCGCGCACGCAGAACGTGGATACGTCCTTGAACTGCGTCCACGGATCCGTGCCTTTCGGATACTTGTCGAAATAGAGTGCGGTCATTCCTATCTCCTGCCCCTGATAGACAAAGTGTGTGCCGGAAAGGAAGGTATATGCCATGCAAAGAGCCTTGCCGCTCTCCACTCTAAATTCCTCACTGCCGTATCTTGATATGATGCGGGCATGGTCGTGGTTTTCAAGATAGTTTGCGTTCCACGCTCTGTGGTAGAGTTTTGTTTGCCATTCGTTGAACGTCTTTTTGAGTTTTGGCAAACTGAACGGCGTATGCACCCACTCTATGATTATACAATCGGCGTTCATATGCTGGAAAGAAATCATCATATCCAGCTCTTTTTTGTTTTCGTTGACGTAGGTAAGCGCGGTTTTTGTGTTCATCAAAGGCGCTTCGCCGACCTGGAACGCATCGTATTGTTCGATAACCTTGCGATACTCCTGCAAATACTCGTGAATATGCGGGCCGTTGTTGTAATGCTCCATACCTCTCGACGCAGGCATGAGCCAGTTTCCGTTGGGCAAACCCTCAACCTTGCTGATTTGAGTGATGACGTCCTCTCTGAATCCGTCTACACCCATATCGAGCCAGTATCTCATCACGTCTTTGACCGCTTCTCTTACTTTCGGATTGTCGTGATTGAGGTCGGGTTGCTCTTTTGCATAAAGGTGGAGATAGAATTCACCCCTTTGTTCGTTGAACTCCCACGCGGACCCCGGGAATGTGGACATCCAGTTGTTGGGGACTTTCTTTCCGTCCTTTCCTCTTCCCTTGCGCCAGATGTAAAAGTCCGTGTACGGTTCGATTTTTGCGCAACTTTTTTTGAACCACTCGTGTTGGTCGGAGGTGTGATTGATGACCAAATCCATAATCACTCTCATACCGAGCGCATGCGCCTTTTCAAGCACCGCTTTGAAATCGTCGAGCGTGCCGTATTCGGGATTGATGTTCTTGTAATCGGCGATGTCATAACCGTAGTCCGCTTGCGGAGAAACATACAACGGCGAAAACCAAATCGCGTCGCTTCCGAGGCTTCTGATGTATTCGAGCTTTGAAAGCACACCCTTCAAATCGCCGATGCCGTCATTGTTGCCGTCGCAAAACGAGCGTGGCCAAATCTGATATACGGACATCTCCTTAAACCATTTTCTTTCTTCCATAATTGTCTCCCATTATGCAAAAACGAGGTTTTATTCCTCGTTTTTGCAATTATAAACATTATTTTTCGCTGTTTTCGGTTGTTTCAGTCGCTTCTTCGACCGCGACTTCTTCGCCCTCGTTTTCGCCTTCGGCTACGCTTTTTTCAATGACGTTGCCGTCCTCGTCGTATTCGACCTCTTCTTCCTCTTCGTGAGGCGTAAGAGCGATTGCCATGACGTTGATGTCATCCTTGACTTTCATTATGCGCACACCTTGAGTCGCTCTGCCGATCTTGCTGATCTCATCCGCTTGAACTCGGATAATCACGCCGCTGTCGGTGATCATCATAACGTCTGTATCGGCGGGGATAACTTTGAGGCTGACGAGCGTGCCCGTCTTGTCGTTGAACGTACCCGCTTTGACGCCCTTGCCCGCTCTGTTTTGAATCGGGTAATCGTCGATTGAGGAACGCTTGCCGTATCCGTTTGATGTGACTGTGAGAATTTCGTCGCCGGGATGCACCACGTCAAACGCCACAAGCGTTGTGTCGCCCGAGATGTTCATTGCCTTAACGCCCATTGCCGTTCTGCCGACGGGGCGAACGTCTTGCTCGTTGAAATGGATGCTCATGCCTTGGCTTGACGCAACCAGAATCTCGTCGCTGCCCGTGGTGATTACAGCGCCGATAAGCTCGTCGTCATCGTTGAATTTGATTGCGATTTTGCCGTTGCGCTTGATTGAATCGTATTCTTCGAGCGGCGTCTTTTTGATAAGACCTTTCTTTGTTGCGAGCATAAGGAACTTGTCCTCTCTGTCCTCGGGAATTTGCAAGAACGCCTGAATCTTCTCGCCTTGTTCGAGTTGCAAGAGGTTGACCGCCGCCCTGCCGCGTGCGTTGCGCGTCGCTTCGGGAATCTCGTACCCCTTCAAAGTGAACACTTTGCCTTTGTTTGTAAAGAACATGATTCTCTCGTGCGTATTGGACGTGAAAATCTTTTCCACAAAGTCTTCGTCCTTTGCCTTGTGAGCAGTGATACCCATTCCGCCTCTGTGTTGGGCTTTGTATTCGGCAACCGGCATACGCTTGATGTATCCGCCGTGAGTCATCGAAATAACCACGTCCTCTTTTTCGATGAGGTCTTCGATGTCGATGTCGCCGTAATCATAGGTGAGTTCGCTCATTCTCGGCGTATTGTATTGCGCCTTGATGTCCGTGATTTCCTTGATGATGATGTTTTTGACTTCCTCATCGCTTGAAAGCACCATATTGAAATAGGCTATTTGCTTGTCGAGATCTTCGAGTTCCGCATTGATTTTTTCCACTTCGAGTCCCGTCAGGCGTTGCAAACGCATATCGAGGATTGCCGCCGCCTGTTTGTCGCTGAGCCCATAGTTTTCAATGAGTTTTGCGATTGCGTCTTGTCTGTCGCGGGATTTCTTCAAAAGTTCCACGATAGCGTCGATATTTTCAAGTGCGATGTGCAAACCGAGCAGGATATGTTGTCTTTCTTGCGCCTTTTCCAAATCGAAACGGGTTCTGCGCACGATGACGTCTTTTTGGTGGGCGATGTAGCACTCCAAAATCTCTTTGAGATTGAGAACGCGAGGCACGCCGTCCACAAGCGCAAGCATAATCATGCTGAACGTCGTCTGCATCTGAGTTTGTTTGTAGAGTTGGTTGAGAAGCACTTGTGCATTGACGTCTTTTTTGAGTTCGATGACAATGCGCATGCCGTGTCTGTCCGTTTCCTCTCTCAAATCGCTGATGCCTTCGAGGCGTTTGTCTTTGACTTGGTCTGCGATGTTTTCAATGAGTTTTGCCTTGTTTACCTGATACGGAATCTCGGTGACGACAATGCGGCTCTTGCCGTTTGCCATCTCTTCTATTTCCGCCTTTGCGCGAAGTACGCATGCGCCTCTGCCCGTGCGATACGCTTGTTTTATGGAATGTCTGCCCAAAACGAGCGCGCCCGTCGGGAAGTCCGGAGCGGGGATATATTCCATAAGGTCGTCAACCGTTGCGTCGGGATTTTGCAAAAGCGCGACGGACGCGTCAATGACCTCTCCGAGGTTGTGAGGAGGAATGGACGTTGCCATACCCACCGCAATACCGTCCGAGCCGTTTACGAGCAAATTGGGGAATCTCGAAGGCAACACGACGGGCTGTTCGCGCGTGTCGTCGAAGTTGGGATAGAAATCAACCGTCTTTTTATCTATGTCGCGAATCATCTCCAATGCGATTTTGGAGAGTCTTGCCTCGGTGTAACGATATGCCGCCGCCGGATCTCCGTCGATTGAACCGAAGTTGCCGTGTCCGTCGATGAGCGGGCAACGTATGGAGAAATCCTGCGCAAGACGCACCATTGCGTCATAAACGGAGCTGTCACCGTGGGGGTGATACTTACCAAGCACTTCACCGACGACCATAGCGCACTTGCGGTAGGGTTTGTCGGGAGTCAGTCCGAGTTCGCTCATAGCGTAAAGAATACGTCTGTGAACGGGTTTCAAACCGTCTCTTACGTCGGGGATTGCGCGGGAAACGTTGACCGCCATCGCATATGCGATAAATGACTTTTTAAGTTCGCCGTTTATTTCCACGTCCTTGACGGTGGAGTTGGCTATATGTTGAATATACTCGTTGTTTTTATCGTCTCTTATGTTCGCCATAACTGCCTCCTTATACGTCGAGATCCGTCACGAGTTTAGCGTTTTGCTCGATAAATTCGCGGCGAAGTTCGGGTTGTTCGCCCATGAGGATTGAGAAGAGTTTGTCTGCTTCTATCGCGTCTTCCATAGTGACTTTCAAAAGCGTGCGTTTTTGAGGATCCATAGTGGTTTCCCAAAGTTGTTCGGGATTCATTTCGCCAAGACCTTTGTAACGTTGAAGCTCGCCGCTCTTTCTGCCGAATTCGGCATAATACGCATCGAGACTCTCGTCATCGTAGAAATATTGCTCTTGTTTGCCTTTTGAAATCTTGTAAAGAGGCGGAAGCGCGATAAACACGTGACCGTTTTCGATAAGAGGACGCATGAAGCGGAAAAGGAAGGTGAGCATCAAAATACGAATGTGGCTGCCGTCCACGTCCGCGTCGGTCATGCAAATGATACGGTTGTAACGCAGTTTGGACTCGTCATACTCTGCGTTGATACCGCAACCGAATGCGGTGATCATCGCCTTGATTTCCTCGTTTTCAAGCACTCTGTGCAAAGCCGCTTTCTCGACATTGAGAATCTTTCCTCTCAAAGGAAGAATGGCTTGGAACCGTCTGTCCCTGCCTTGCTTTGCGCTGCCGCCTGCCGAGTCGCCCTCGACAAGATAAATTTCGCAGTTTTTGGGGTCTTTGTCGGTGCAGTCGGCAAGTTTGCCGGGAAGGGTTGTGCTTTCGAGCGCGCTCTTTCTTCTTGCGCTCTCTCTTGCCATACGCGCCGCCTCTCTCGCTCTTTGCGCCGTAATGGTTTTAAGCACGAGTTCCTTGGCTTCTCTGGGATGTTCTTCCAAGTAAGTGCCGAAACCTTCCGTCACGCCTTTTGCCACCGCCTGGCGCATACTGCTGTTGCCGAGTTTGGTTTTTGTTTGTCCCTCGAATTGAGGCTCTGCGAGTTTGACGGAAATAACAGCCGTAAGACCTTCTCTGACGTCCTCACCGCTCAATTTTTCGCTTCCTTTGAGGATTCCTGCCTTGGAGCCGTAATCGTTGATTATCTTTGTTAAAGCGGCTTTGAAGCCGTCAAGATGCGTGCCGCCCTCCTCGGTGTTTATGTTGTTTGCAAACGCCAGAATCGTGTCCGAATAGCTGTCGTTGTATTGCATTGCGACTTCGATTTCGCTGTCAACGTATTTCTCGTCAAAGTAAATAACCTCGGGGAAAATCGTTTCCTTGGTCTTGTTCATTTCTTCGACAAAAGACACTATGCCGCCGTCATAGCGGAACACCTCTCTGCGCTCGGGTTCGATACGCTCGTCGGCAAGTTCGATTGTAAGTCCCTTGTTGAGATACGCAAGCTCGCGAAGACGAGTTTTCATCGTGTCGTAATTAAATTCAAGCGTTTCGAAAATCTCCGAATCAGGATAGAAAGTAATCGTCGTGCCGCTGTCGCTTGCCTCGCCCACGACCGCCAACGGTCTTTCCGCAATACCGCGATTGAAACGAATTCGATAAAGTTTTCCGTTTTGTCTGACTTCCGCAACAAGCCATTCGCTGAGCGCATTGACGCAGGACACGCCTACACCGTGCAGACCGCCCGAAATCTTGTAACCGCCACTGCCGAATTTGCCGCCGGCATGGAGCTTGGTCAAAACGACTTCGACTGCCGATTTCCCTTCTTTTTCGATAATGCCGGTGGGGATGCCTCTGCCGTTGTCGGTGACGCGGATTGCGCCGTCTTTGAGAATTTCCACGACAATGTGCGTGCAGTATCCGGCAAGCGCTTCGTCGATAGAGTTGTCCACAACTTCGGTAACAAGGTGATGCAAACCTCTTACGTCCGTCGAACCGATATACATGCCGGGGCGTTTTCTGACGGGATCGAGCCCTTCAAGAACCTGAATGTCGCCGGCGTCATAACTGTGTTTGACTTCTTCTGCCATTTTTCCTCCTAAACTAAATATATTTTAATAAGTAATATATTATTATTTCAATAATAATAAGTAAATTCATTATAACAATTTATAATCAAAATATCAAGAGTTTTTGTCGATTTTTCTTTTTGAGGCGATAAAAGACGTTTTGCGGGCGTTTCGACTGTCTTGTCAAGGTTCTTCTTTGCCGACTTGTTTTCATGCGTTCTCGCGCGTTTGGGCAATGCGTGGACTTGTCGAAAATCGCACTCGGACGTTTTTGAAAAATCGTATGCTTTTCATTCCGATATAATGCGGATTATCGCTTGCGTCATCGCAGAATTTGCTATACTATGTGGCTATGGATATCGCAAAAATTCTGAAAACTCCGTCCAACACAGACGAATTGAAGCAGGTCTACAAAGACAACGGGCTTGTCTACTACACACCAAAGGAAGAGTTATTCCACTCGCTTTCTCACGGCTTGGGTGCGGTTGCCGCGTTGATTTTTATGATTTTTATGCTTTTGAAATCGTCGACTCCCGCCGAATATGCAACGGCGGTTCTCTCCTGTGCGCTGATTGCAATCGAATTTACGGTTTCCGCAATTTACCACGGGGTGACGGATATGAAGATGAAATTGTTGTGGCGTACACTCGACTTCCCCGCCGTAAATCTCAACGTCATCGCATGCGCCACGGCGACTTGCCTTTTGTATGACAATATATACGGCTATGTCGCATTCGGTTTGTCGTTTGCAATCGCAGTGGCCATTTTTGCGCTATGTCTTTATAGATTCGATATTTTCAGAAAAATTTCGGTTGCGTCGACATTCGTTATAGGCGGACTGATGTTTGCGGCGTTCTTCACCGCGTATTTCTCGCCAAAAGGCATCTCTACGACAACAAGCATCGTCTATCTTTCCGGACTTGTCACGTGCCTGCTTGGCGCGGCGGTATTCGGTATACACAAAAGGTACGTGCATTGTTTGTTCCACGTGTTCGTGCTTGCGGGGCCCATACTCTTCCTTGTTGCAACATATCTGCA
Organism: uncultured Clostridia bacterium; assembly: GCA_934233745.1. GTDB lineage: Bacteria > Bacillota > Clostridia > Christensenellales > CAG-917 > CAG-475. The sequence continues at coordinate 10,396 of CAKQGN010000002.1, read as the reverse complement.
AATAATCGGCAAATAGTTTCGCAAACAATACAAAAGCACAAAACTATATAAAACCATGCGAAAACACATCAACAAAACAACGATGTTGTTTCAACGCAACGTCACAGAATCTCTTGCCGACATAATCATTTTATACAAGCGATTTACATGGCAATCGCCATTACACTCAACACCACAATTAAATCATGCGGTAAAATGAAAAAATTGCAAACCCGACCTTTAACCATTTTGGTATATTGATTAACTTGTAAACGTAAATGTAATTTATTTTTCTATTCGTGGTTTTTTGTCATGATAAAACAGGGTGTGGATATGTTTATATGTGGAAAGTTTGTTTGACGTGAAACCACACTAAACAGAGGCATTATCGGACGATTTATCAATGAAAAAACACACAAGCGCGACCAAATCACAACAAACTCCCGGTAAGCAGAACACGCAAAACGACTGAAAAACCAAGATTTGCAGCAAGCATTGTCGATTAACACAGGCAACAAGCAATAATCAAAATGCGATTATTCAAAACCGCATATTGAGTTTTACACTAAATCAACTCAACGCACCGCTAATAATCCACACAATAAACAGTCGGAAAATAAAACGTTTTTCAAGAATCAACGCAAAAAAATAACGGCAAAAATAAACTATAGGATTTTTGTGAAACTGTCAATTTTTTATAGAAAAAATGAGAAACAAATCACAGCGAAAAATTTGGGTGAAAGAACAAAAATTTCTCTATAAGATTTTACAAGGAGAAAGCTCAAAAATTATTAAAATCGTTTCAAAAACAAGCGAAAACACCACTATTTAGTGGGTTTTTTGCGGTTTTCGTTCCACGTGAAACCGACGACAGAAATCAAATTGTTCCACGTGAAACATATATGTTTTTACCGTTTTCAACACCGTGCCGTTGTTGTTTTTTTAAACTCATCACCGCTATTTTCTTTTCCGATTTCCTAATCCGTTTTAAACATATATCGACTGTTTTGTATGGTTCGTCTTGATCGAGATTAATATATATCTACACATCTGCCCGATTTCTTCATTAATCGTTTTTATGTGTGTGCGTGATCGAAAATCGAAGCGTTTGCCGATACCGCTTCCGTAAGCCGCTGACCTCTCACCGCCCAAGATTGTCTATTGTCCGACGCATGTAAAAGCGCGGAACACCTTGCGGTTTTGAAAAATTAAAAATTTGCATTTTCCCTACTGTTTAGATGAATTATAGCTTGATTTTTTCAATTGTTACACGTGAAACAATTTTAGAAAATTGGCTTATTGTGCCATATTTCAATATTGATGCAATGGCGCATCAACACAATCGCTTGTTTGTAAAAGTACCGACACTTCGTAACGGCAATCGGTATATCGCCAAAGCTATCCATAAATTCCTATTAAACTTATCTTCCATGATGTCCGTCGGTTGTAATATCAAATATCGAGTGGTCGACTCAATAACCTTGCTTGCAATACCGCTCCGATTACTGTTTGAAAAAACGTTTTAATACAAGACAAACACACACCGTCTTACTATAATTATTTACACACGAGTTGTTACACACATAACAACATAATAGAGGTAAACACAACTCATAAATTGGCAAAATCCATAAATCATCCGTTTGATTAAGGAATACCGTTTGCGAGCAGTTTAACAACAATACATCGAATACATATAAGGATTGCGAATACTTTTTCGGTAAATCGACACAGCAAAAGGGGTAGATGTGATTTATCGGCGGACACCGCGAACAGACGGCGGTTTTATTGTTATACCATCATCTACTATTGTTTGATTTGGTTATAAGCGATTCTAACTGTTTAGTGTATATGTTCTTTTGATTACACAGGGCACCGCACATGAGAGCGTATAGTATAACAAACAATCGGAGCGTGCAACGACGACCGGGCGACACAGCCGGCATTTTCATAGATACGCCGACGCGACCATTTTGATTATTTGATAAATTCGGAAAGCGGTGCGTCCCAAAAGATTTATGCATTTTAGATTTATGTTTTGGCATAAATATCTCCGCCTTTAATTGTCATCGCCGCAAAACACAACATTGTACACATCTCTTTTATTATTGCAACAAATCAAAAAATAGATAACTCATTTTTGTTTTTCTATACGTTACACGTGAAACAATCACGATAATAACCTGCACTTTATGTGTTGTTTAGCACATATGTCGGCAGATATATTAATCTTTAATTATCGTTCTTAAAATTCTTCGCTTAACCGATAGGGTAGATTACGGTCATTGCTTTCAGAGTCAAATGGAATAATGGTCAACCAAACCGAATCGCCGCTTCACTTTGTTTGCTTTAAGATATTTTTTGTTTTATTATAATTATGCGGTGTTTGATTGAGTATGTTTTTACTCGTGTATGGTCGGGGTTTTATTTTTGTAAATAATTGTTGTTTGTTTGTAGATGACGCAAAATTCAATATCTATATAAAACCGATTTATCGGCAGCAGCCCAACACGGATATTGCCACGTTTTTAATTGTGTGTTTTTTACGGTTTTCACCATCCGCATCTTTGCCCCACCATATCAATACTTTATATACAAACGGATAGTTTACTTGTAAACTATCCGCTCATATCATCTTTTTTCTCTTTGTGACAAAACGACTACACAAAATATCTATATATCTTGTTTCTTGTTTTTCCCTTTCGCCGTTTATTGACTAGCGCATTTCCAAACATCTGCGCTGTCGCTCTTTTAATGTTGTTTTTCGGGTGGCAGGGCGGTTGCTCCGTCCTTGACCGCTTTGAGTATCTCAGGCAAGATTTTCTCATATCCGGCAACGCCTTTCTCAACAATGGTGAGGAAGCTGACGTTTGCGTCTTCATCCGCTTTGTCACTTACCACTTTGACAGAAAAAAGAGGTATGTTATTACGCTCGCACGCAATTGCAATGCCTGCAAGCTCCATTTCGCAAATATCCGCTTTGAATTCTTTTGCAAGGCGATGTTTGTCGTCGTTTTTGGTGACAAAAACATCTCCGCTTGCAACGGTGACGAGTTTCATTTGCTTACCGATGTTTGCAAGCGCATTGCGTATGAGCGTTTCGTCAAGATAAAAATAGTTGTCCCTCATTCCGCTATACTGACCTACGACTCTATCGGTGTCAACGCCCGTTACGTCAAACTGATAATGCGCAACGCGCCTCGGCACGACAAGCTCGCAAAGTTCGAGATTCTTGTTCAGCGCGCCTACAAAGCCGAAGTTTAGCACCGCCTCGACATCGAACAAATCCACAAGAAGTTGCACCGCAAGTGCGGCTTTGATTTCTCCGACTCCGCTGGTGGCAAGATAAATCGTATCCCCGTCGTATTCTATTTGGCTTATCGCAACGCCCGAAATGGTGTTTTGCGCCACGACGTTGCCAAGTTTTTTGAAGATTGGCAGGGTTTCTTCCGCCATAGCCGTTATGATTGCAATTCTCATACTGCCCTCCAAAATTTGAGTTTATAATATTTTAACACTTTTTCAAGCCATGTTCAATATTTGCAAAAAATAATCGTATTTTATTGTTGTTTTAATCATTAAAACGCAAACTATTTCGTTGAAAAAACTTCAAACAAATGCTATGCTATAAAAAAGGAGCTATATGGACAAAACCTATCTCGCCAACTGTTTGGCTCAAATCGACATAACTCTTACACCCGAGGCACTTGACAAACTCGAGGGTTATTTCGGCATGGTTGTTGAAAAAAACAAGGCGTTCAATCTCACTGCAATCACCGAAGAAAAGGATTTTGCAATCAAACATATACAAGATTCGCTCGCCGGCATTTCTCTCATTCCTCAAAGCGCGAAACTGCTCGATATAGGCGCGGGCGCGGGTTTTCCGAGTATGCCCATAGCAATCGCAAGGCAAGACGTTTTTGTCACGGCTTTGGACTCAACCGCAAAAAAAATGGCGTTTGTTGCCGACTGTGCAAAAACCCTCGAAGTGAAAAATATAAAAACAATAAGCGCAAGAGCAGAGGATAAAAAAGACCTCTTTGATACGTTCGATGCGGTGACGGCAAGAGCGGTTTCGTCGCTGCAAATTCTTTTGGAACTCGCAATGCCGTTTTTGAAAGTCGGCGGGATATTCGTTGCGTACAAGACGGACGAGGGCGAGCTTGCGCTTTGCAAAAACGCCGAAAAGGTGTTGTGTGCAAAACATATCAAAACAAAATCGCTCACGCTTGCCAACGGAGAAAAGCGCGCGCTCTTTGTGTTTGAAAAGACCGCGCCGACTCCGAAGCAATATCCCCGTCAATACGGAACAATCAAGAAAAAGCCGCTGTGACGGCTTTTTTTGTTGTCTTATTTTGGCAAAAAATATTTTATGTGAAACTTTTTGTGAAACGCCGTTGAAAAATATTTCTTTCTATGCTATATTATTTTTATGGCGCATGTCGTATCCTTTGCAAATCAGAAGGGAGGCGTGGGCAAGACGACTTCGTGCGTGAATCTTGCTTGCTGTGTCGCCTCGCTCGGATACAAAACGTTGCTCGTTGACTTCGATCCTCAAGCCAATGCGACAAGCGCACTCGGGGTATTCGACAAAATAGTCAAAAATTCGATATACGATGCCATGGCAAAAACGGACGCTGTTGCTTGCATACGAAAAGGGAAATATGTCGATTTTATTCCGTCTTCGCGTGATCTTGCCGGGGCGGAACTGGAGATCGCAAACACGGCAGGGCGCGACTTTGTGCTAAAAGGCACTCTTGCTTCGGTGCAAAACAAATACGATCTGATATTCATCGACTGCGCCCCCAGCATAAACCTCATGCTTGTCAACGCTCTTTGTGCCTCGGACGGGGTTGTCGTGCCGCTTCAGTGCGAATACTTTGCTATCGAGGGACTAAACCAACTTCTGAACACGGTCAGGCTGGTAAAAAAGCACTCGAACGACGCCTTGAAGTTGGACGGCATATTGCTTACAATGCGTCAACAGACAAAACTTTCACACGATGTGGAAAAAAGCGTGAGGGAAACGTTCAAAGACAAAGTCTTTGAAACAACGATTCCTCGCAACGTACGCCTCGCGGAAGCTCCGAGTTTCGGCTTGCCTGTCATAGCGTTCGACTCCGGGTGCAGCGGCGCAATCGCATATCAAAAACTTGCAAAAGAATATATATCAAAATTGAAGGAGTGACTTATGGCAAACACAAAAGGCGGCCTCGGTACAAAAGGCTTCAATGCACTTTTCAACGATAATGAAGAAAACGTCAAAGTCGATATTGCCGATGATATTCAGGCTCAGGAAATCGATATCACGCTCATCGACCGCAACCCCAATCAGCCGAGAAAAACGTTTGACGAGGACAGTTTGAGAGAAATGTCCACGTCCATTGCGACATACGGCGTCTTGCAACCATTGCTTCTTGTCAAGACGGACGGCGGAAGATATCTCATCATCGCAGGCGAACGCCGTTTCAGAGCAAGTTTGCTTGCAGGGCTCAAAAAAGTGCCTGCCATTATCCGCGATTTCACTCCGCAACAAATCCAGGAAATATCTCTTATCGAAAACTTGCACCGTGAAGACCTCAACGCAATCGAAGCGGCAGAGGGCATGCGCGAGCTTATGGACAATCACGGTCTTACTCAAGAGGAAGTGGCAAACCGCATCGGCAAGTCACGCCCGTACGTCACCAATACGCTCCGCCTGTTGCAACTTCCCGAGGAAGTCACCGCTCTCGTAAGAGAAGGCAAGCTCTCGCCCGGTCACGCAAGAACACTCATTTCCATTGACGACAAAGACTATCTCGTCACGCTTGCAAATCAAGCCTGCGACAACAAACTCTCTGTGCGCGACCTCGAAAACCGCGTCCGCCTCTACTTCACAAGAAAAGCGATTCCGTCCGGTCCGAGAGATGTAAAAGCTCTTCCGCTCGAACTCAAAGAGTTTGTGGGGGATATGAAGCGCATTTTCGCAACCAAGGTCAAACTTGTCGGCAACGACCAAAAGGGACGTATCACAATCGACTATTTCAACAAGGACGACCTTGACAGAATTTACGCACTTATCCAAATCTTGAAGTACAACGACAAACTGTGATTTGAATCGACAAATCCATTAGAAAAGAGGCACGCCCTCAATAAATCGCATTTTATTTCGACAACATAAAAAACACCGACTGCAGTCGGTGTTTTTTTATAATTGAGGTGATTTCGTCCTCTACAAGGGGTGAATGTTTAGATCTCTAACTACAATTCCCCTTTCCTCATGTGTTTTCCCTATCACCGTTCCCCCTCTGCGTGCCTTGAGGGAACCCACGGTGACCGCGTAGCGGGGGACAACACTCAGCACTCGCATAGATTGCTATCGTTCTCTTTTTATGTCACTCGTTCGCGGACGAAAAGAATCCAAACTCGTCCGCTCACTTGTACTGTACGTCAAGCTCGGCGTTCGCTTTCTCGCCGCCTTGCGGCTCGCACTTCGAATAGGCACTTTCCGTTTATAAGAACGCCCTGAATAAGTTTTCGTTTATCCGCAATCCAAACAAAGTTTGGATATCACCGTGCTTGCACGATATCATCACGCAGTGATATCACCGCCGCAGGCGATATCATTTATCTTTCCACGCGTGTCATCTAGTTGTCGCCGACAACTCTGCCGTCGCAAATCCGTATGCGTTTTGCAGGGTTCAGCAGTGTGTATTCGGTGCAGGTGAGCAGGGTTTGAAAGCCTTGCGTCATTTCAAGCAAGAGGGTTTGTCGGGTTTTGTCAAGCTCCGATAGCACGTCGTCGAGCAAGAGGACGGGCGGCTCGCCTATTTCGTTTTTGTAAATGACAACTTCGCCAAGTTTCATTGCAAGCGCGATTGTACGTTGCTGTCCTTGCGAGGCAAACTTGCGGCTATCCTTGCCGTCTATCTCTATTTTTATATCGTCGCGGTGAGGCCCTACCGTACAAAAGCCGAGGTCCTTGTCTTTTTGGCGAGAGGCGACGATTGCCTTGTACAACTCCTCTTGGATATTTTGTGCGCCGTCCGTTTTCGAGCCGCTCTCATATGATAGTTTGAGCGTCTCTTTCTCACTGCTGAGCGCGCTGTGAAATTTGCCTGCGGCGTCGTTGAGGGTGGCGATATATTCCATACGTTTTTCAATGATAATCGCGCCCTCTTTGGCAAGACCGACATCCCAAACGTCGAGCATATCGTCGATGTCGGGATTGAACTTGTATTCTTTGAGAAGATTGTTTTTTTGTTTGAGGGTTTTGTTGTAACGTTGAAGCGCAAGGAAGTACGCTTTTTGTTGTTGTGAAAGCCCCACGTCCAAAAATCTACGCCTCTCGTTTGGCGACTCCTTGACGAGTTTCATCTCGTCGGGGGAGAAGAACACCACTCCAAGCACGCCCAAAAGCTCGCCTGCGCGATTTACGGGAATTCCGTCCACGGCAACCTTTTTTTTGCCTTGCTCGTCGATTTGCAAGCAAATCGTATGTTTTCTGAACCGCTTTTCGATGTTTATTTTCACTTGCGCTTTGCTTTGACCAAGCAAAATCATTTCCTTATCTTTTGTGGTGCGAGGCGAGTGAAAAACCGAGCAAAGATACACACTTTCGAGCATATTCGTTTTTCCGCTGGCGTTTTTGCCGAAAAGGACGTTCAGCCCGTCGTCAAACTCGACGAGGGCGGAAGAGTAATTTCTGAAGTTTTTCAATTCCAGCGAAAGAATTTTCATACACAACAAGTATAACCCGAGCGCGTTTTTTTTTCAACATCTTGTGTTTAAGTTTTCTTTTTTGAATTTTGCTTGAAAATTTTGTCGATTTTGTTATAATCGTAAGCATGATTAACCTAGAAGAATTTTGGGATGACGTAAAGAACGATTTGTCGATTTCCATACAGGCAATAAGCTATGAGGTTTGGATTGAAAAACTCGAACCGGTATGCTTTGCAGACAACGCAATCGTGCTTGCGACAATATCCGCCAACGCCAAAAAAACCATCGATTCGAGATATCGCGACACCATCAAAGACGTGGTGTCTTCTCACAATTCTCAAATAAAGGACGTCATAATTATCACTCCCGACAAAAAGACGGAGTATTTGGACAGACAAACGGTTTTTATCGAAGATCAAGGGTTTGTCACCAACTTCACCCCTGAGGAAAAGGGCAAAAAAAAGTGTCCTTTCCAAGAAAAATACACCTTTGAGAATTTTGTGGAAGGCAAGTCGAACGCATATGCTTTGGCGGCTTGCAAAACCATTGCCGAAAAACCGGGCGAAGCCTTCAATCCACTCTTTATTTACTCGGGCGTCGGACTTGGAAAAACACACCTTTTGCACGCAATCGGCAATTATCTTTTTAAGTATAAAAAGAGTGTAAGCGTGCTTTACGTAAGTGCGGAATCGCTTGTAACCGAACTTATCAACGTCATTCGCAACAAGTCAAATGATGAAAACAATAAGTTCAGGGAAAAATACCGCTCTTGCGACGTTCTTATGGTGGACGACGTACAGTTTCTTATAGGCAAAGAGGCAACGCAAGAAGCATTTTTCCACATATTCAACGACCTTTATCGCGAAAACAAACAAATCATCCTGACATCCGATCGCGCGCCGAAAGATCTGACAACGCTTTCGGACAGATTGCGCACGCGCTTCGGGTGCGGTCTTACCGTGGATATTCAAGTCCCCGACACCGAAACAAGGGTGGCTATTCTCAAAAACAAAGCCGCTCAATCAAAGTTTGTACTTAAAGACGACGTTGCCGAGTTTATCGCCGAGATTGCGCCGTCAAATATCCGTGAAATGGAGGGCTTGCTCAACAGAGTCATCTTCTTCAGCTCACTCACCAACAGCTCCGTATGCACCGTAGACGTTGCAAAAGAGGCAATCGGCGGCTTTATAGAGGAGAAGAAAGACACTATCGACGCAAGCGGAATCGTTGACGCCGTGTGCAAGTACTTCAAACTGTCATCTGCCGACATCATCTCAAAAAAGAAAACCAAAAACATCGTCGAACCGAGAATGATTGCAATCTACCTTATCACCGAGCTTTTGCCAATGCCTCTCGTTCAAATAGGCGAATTGTTCGGCGGCAGAGATCACACCACAATCATTCACGCCCGCGACAAGATAAGCGAGGAAATCAAGTCGAATCCGCGCATCAAAGTCACCGTCGCAGACATAAGAAACATGATTCTCAACAGATAACATCAAAAAAACACCAAAATGCAAAAAGCGTGCAAAAGGCACGCTTTTTTTATAAAATCATTCGTTATATTCTTCCTTTTTGTTCGTTTTGATGTAAAGATTTTTAATTGCTTCGAGTCCTGCTTTTTCGCCGTTCTCTACCGCTTTGCCGTACATTTCAATCGCTTTTTTGTAGTCTTTTCTCACGCCGAAACCGTTTTCGTAACAGATTCCGAGATTGTGATACGCAACACCCGAACTGTACTTTTCAGCAGCAGTCCTAAAACACTTAACCGCTTCTTTTTTGTCTTCTTTCACGCCGTTGCCTTGAAGATAGCAAAGTCCGATATTGATAATCGCTTGTTCTTCGCCGAAATTATATGCGTCGGTAAATAATTCAAAGGCTTTTTTATAAGCCGCTTGGGTTTTGACGGTGTAGTAGTAATAAAGTCCCACTTGCAGACACGCCATAGGATTTTCGCCCTTGACGCTCTGTTTCAGCCAATAAAGTGCCTTATCTTTATCGGGTGTTACGCCGTAATATCCGCACGCATACGCCATACCGAGATTATACTGCGCGGCGGCGTTGCCGAGTTTCGCGGCTCGTTTGAAAAGTTTAAGGGCGGTTTTCTCGTCCTTTTCAAGCCCGAGTTCGTCGCCGAGATACGCTTCTGCCATTCTTTCGATTGCGTCCAGAAAGTCCATTTCCATTGCCATCTGATAGTAGAACAGCGCATTTTTGTAATCGGCTTTTTTGGTTTCGTAAATCGTCGCCATACACCAATAAACGCCGACATAATCCAAATCGCACTGCGCAAAACAATCGAGCGCGTCGTCATACTTGCCTTTTTTGTAATAGTAATACCCTAAATCGAGTAATGCGTCGTCCTGACAAAGCCTTGCCGCTTTTTTAAGATAATAAATATACTTCTTTTTATCGGATTCTACGCCGTACCAACCCTCTTCATATACGCGGGCTTGCATATAAAGGCTTTCGGGGTCGTTATGTTGAACGCCGTCCGCAAGATATTTTAAGCCTTTTTCATAGTCGTGCGGAACAAACCTGTCATTGAGATAGACGTAAGCCAAATCGAAATTAAGCGAGTATTCGCCGAGGCTCAATCCTTTTTCGTACCACTCTATGGCTTTGGGAACGTCTTTCATTTCCTCGTTGTTTAAGTATATGAAGCCTATCTTTTTTGCAACCTCTATATCTCCGAGGTAAAAAGCACGCTCGTAAT
>CAKQGN010000001.1 GCA_934233745.1 uncultured Clostridia bacterium | reverse complement strand
CTCGATTACATAGCCGCAGTCAAGGCATTTGACGGGATCGTCCTCAGTCGCCTCTGTTCTGTCGGGACGGTGCGCCGCTTCGTCCTTGATTACGTTGCAGTTTTTGCACTCGTGATAGTGCTTATCCTTGTTTGACGACCATTCGGTCTTAAAGTCGTGGATAATCGTTTGTTCAAGCGTGATTTCACTGCTGCAGGCGGCGTCCGCAAAGAGTTTGCCGCACTCCTCGCGCTGACACTCGAAATACACGATATTGCCGTCCTTGCCCTCGGAGCAAGGCGTCGCGTCGTGGCGTACGCACAAATGCCCTTTGGGTATTGTTGCAATTGCGTCGTACCACACCAGAGTGCGAGCGGCGTCGAAAAACGCTGCTCCGCAGCCTGCACAAACATATTTGTCTTTTATTCCGTCCTCCGTGCAAGTTGCGGGTCTTCCCGCCTCTAAAACAACCGTTTCGTGCGGACACTCTATTGCCGGCTTGGTCTGAAAGACGAACGTTATCTCATTTAGGTCAGTGCTTTGAGTATAACTCGACAAATTTCCGCCGTCGATATTGAGTTCGGAAAGCCAATTTTCGATAGATGTTTTGCCAAGTGTCTGAAACGTTTTGCCTTCCGGCGCTTTTATCGTTACTTCTACTTGCATGCTTTGATTTAAGGTCATCAAACCGTCTTGTAGGAATCCGCTTACGCTGTTTACCGTCACCTCTAATCCGTTTTTCTCTGCAACCGTTATCGTTTCAGGCAAAAGCCCCGCAAGGGGTTGAGAAATTTCTATATCTATTGATTGCACGACGCTTTCGACGCGAAGCAACACAAGTACGACAAGATCTCCGCCTCTTATCTTTTTGCTCAGCACTTCGCCGCGAGTTACGTTAACGCTTAAATCGTCTATGTTTTCCGATAAAACGCAGTTCGTTTGCGGTCTAAACGCGTATTGCATGACGCTGTTTTCGGTAATAAACGTCGTTTTAAAGTTGTGCGGACCGCTTAAATAGCCGTTTCCGTCGCGGCTGAAAGACGCAATGTGGTAATTGATTCCCAAGTCTATTACGTTGCCTTTTATTACGGTGGGATAGAACATCGCTTCGTACGCCATACCTTTGTAAAACTCCGGCACGTCTATTAAAACTTCTTTGATATATTTGTTGGAACTACATTCCGTACAAGTTCCGTCTACGAAATTATGCGGAAGAAAATCTCCATGTTCCAGGCCGCACGCGTCACCGTTTTTCTCATAAGCACACTTTGCCTTTTTTTGGCAGGTTGCCGTGCCGCCGACAGGAGAGTGTCTTAAATCCGTATCTTCCTCTTTACAATATTTGCAGAATCCGAGGTGCGTGTAAGTGCCGTCGCCATTGCCGAACGACTTGAATTCGTACTTATGCCCCGTCGCTGCAAGGTATTCTTTGCCGCAAACGTCGCACTGCGCACCACTCAGACAAGTTTGCTCTCCGCCGCTGTGCACTTCTTTTTTGACGTTGCCGTTTGCGTCCTTTTCAAATTCACCGCAAGCGCACTTAAACACGTGGCAATTTGCGTCGTCATCGCTCGCAACGGCAGAGAAATTGTGCTTTGCGTCGGGATTGCCGAGATCGCCGCACGTTGTGCACGATGCGGTACACCCGCCGTTAAACTCGTGGCTTGCATAATGCGAGCCTTTGTCAAAAGCAGTGGCAACGCCCGGGCAATCGGGATCGGTGCATTTTGTATAGCCGTGATGCTCGAAATCTATCTTCTCGATTTTTTCAACCCATGTATGCTCGTGTCCGCCCGATACGTCTGCAATCGTGACGGGGATATCGCAAGTCTGTCCGTCCGCTGCCGTTGCGGTGATGTACATCGTTCCGCCGTCCATTGCGTTTTTGGCGATAATCTGATAGTAGCAGGTAGATTCTTCGAAAACGTTGACCGTTTGAATTTCCATTCCTATGGGCGCAAGCTTTATCTCATAGGTATACGGCGCAGGCGCGCCGCTGATCCATATACCCGTGTCGGAATATTCCGTGGCGATTTTGCCATACACCTTTTCGTTGATTCGGGGAGATATGTATCGCGGATAACCGATATAAGTCATTCCTCTGCAAATGAGAAAATCCATATCTATTGCCGTTGTAATGCTGTTTTGTCCTGCGCTGTCCCAAAGTTCTATATCCTTGCCTTTGCCGAGTTCCGCGCCCAAAACCTGCATATTCCTTCTAAGTACGTCTGCTTTTTTGGAAAGTTTATAATTTTCTTTCGGCGCAAAACGGACGCGGATACAATACGCAACTCTCGGCTCGATCAGCTGGTTTTCAACCCTGCTCCACGGGAACGACGCTTTGTCTTTTTCCCATAACGTTGTCGTTTGTCCGTTTTTGGATATGAACGTGAGCGTTGCGGTATAGTTTGCGCCGGCGGGCACTTTTAGCGTTCTTTCCGTTTCGTTCTCGAATACAAATGCAGCGGCAAGACTATCGCCGATTCCCACTTTATTGAACGAAACTTCAAGCGTATCGATTTCTCCGCTTTCCGCATAAGCCGTGCTTTCGGAGCAAAACATCAATATGCCAAGCACAAGCACAAAGCTAAAGACAAGAAGCGTCATCGATAGTCTCGTTTTTGTCAATGTTTGTTTCATATTAGGTTCCTTCCTTTTTGTTGTTTTGGGGCGAGGTGCGCCCTCGGTTTGCCGAGAAATTTTTTTTCATCGATTCTTGAAAATCTCTCGTTGCTGTGATATAGCAATTTATACAACAAAGTATTAAGATATATTTTCCTAAAAATATATCGACACTATATCATCATCAAAAGTATATGGCTCGAAGTGCCGCTTGTCCCCTACCCAAACCCCCAAAAGGTAGGGAAAATTCAAAAAAAGTTTGGTTTTTTCCCTTATAAAAGCAAAATCGCACCGCCCCATAGGTTTAGCCTATGCAGCGGTGCGTTAAAATTCCGTTACTCTTATTCAAATTGTAGATTTCATCGCATATTCTGTAACATCGTTTTTCGATTTCCAATAAAAACATGGATACCGTGCCACAATCGTCATATATATTGACATTTTACGCACAGTTTGCTAAAATTATTTTACCAAAAATATATAGTCAAGGAGGCTAGAAAAATGGCAAATTATTTCAGCGAACGCGACAAAAACATGACGGCAAGACTGCGGAAACTAAGAGATCAACTTCCCGAGTGTTGCGAGGAGTTTTTTGTCGGCATCGAGCCGCAAACCACCACGCTCACAAGGCTTAATTATGCCTACGATTTGCGCATATTTTTTGACTATTTGCTCAAAAACGTGCGCGCTTTCCGAGACTATAAAGACATTTACGACTTCACCGCTTCGGACCTTGACAAAGTAACGCTTGGCAATCTGGAAGCATACATGGAGTATCTTACGTATTACACCTTTGACGGCAAAGAAAAAACGAATGCCGAAAAAGGCAAATCGCGCAAAATATCGACCGTGCGCACGTTTTTCAAATACATGTACAATCACGACAGAATCCAACAAAACGTATCCGCAAAGCTCACGATGCCCAAAAATCACGACAAGGATATAATCAGACTTGAAAAAAAGGAAGTCGAACGCATCCTTGACGCCGCCGAAACCGGCGCAGGCATGAGCGAGCATCAGCGCAAAGTGCAACGCAACACTCATGCACGCGATTTTGCAATCATGTCCCTTCTTTTGGGCACGGGTATTCGTGTGAGCGAATGTGTGGGGCTAAATCTTTCGGACATAGATTTTGAAACAAATGCCTTCACCGTCACGCGAAAAGGCGGCAATCAAGCCATATTGTATTTCGGCGACGAAGTGGCGGACGCCCTTCACACTTACATCGACACCGAGCGTAAAAGCCTTATCGAAAGATGTGAAAAGATACATGAAGGCGATACGGACGCCGTGTTTTTGTCATTGCAAGTGACAAGATTGTCGGTAAGAGCAATTCAGAACATCGTCAAAAAATACGCGCAAACCGCCGCTCCGCTCAAAAAAATATCTCCTCATAAATTGCGCAGTACGTTCGGCACAAACCTCTATCGCGCCACAGGCGACATCTATCTCGTTGCCGACGTACTCGGTCACCGCGACGTAAACACCACGAAAAAACACTACGCCGCAATCGAAGAAGATCATAGAAAACTTGCGGCGCAAGTCGTAAAACTTCGTCCGGACAAATTAGGTCAATAAGGCAGAAAAACGCATTTTTTGCAACATTTTGCTTATTTACTATTATATAATATTGACTATTTTATAATAGTTTGCTAAAATTATATTATCAATTTTCGGAGCGATATATGGACATCTCTTCAGTCAACAGCGACCTTATCCGCGGCAACGTGACAACCATAATTCTGGGTTGTCTTTGGTCGTCGGACAAATACGGCTACGAAATCCTCAAAGAAATCGAGGACAAGAGCAATTCGCAATATGTTTTGAAACAAGCCACCCTCTACAATCAACTCAAACGCCTTGAAAAACAAGGGCTTGTTTCTTCATACGACGGCAATCCCGATGACACCGGCGGTGGCAAACGTCGCTATTACACTCTCACCAAGGAAGGCAAGGCGTTTCTCGCCAAGGAAAAGAGCGAATATGAGTACTCTCGCACGATTTTGGACAAACTCGTATCCGACGACGAATATGATTTCACCGTCCCCGTCCCCTTCGATGCAAGCGAATTGCGCCCTTATTCCAAAACCGAGGACAAGCCAAAGGTTGTCTACAAGGACAAAATCGTTGAAAAGAAAGTGTTTTTTGACCGCTACGGCAACGAAGTAAGCGAAGACGAGGCAACCGCCCTACGTGAAAAAGCCGAACAAGAAGACGCACAAGCGCGTCAAAAAGAAGAGCAACTGCGCTTGAAAGAGGAAGAGGCACAAAAAACCGCCGAGCAGCTCCGCATTAGAGAGGAAGAAGCCCGACTTAAAAACGAGCAACTCAAACAAAGCGAAGAAGACGCTCGCCAAAAAGAAGAACAAATCAGACTTCATGAAGAGGAAGTTCGCCAAAAAGACGATCAGCTCAAAAAAACCGAAGAACAACTCAAAAAGAGCGAAGAGGATCGCGAACTTGTAAAGTCCATGCTTCGCCGTATGGAAGAAGAAAAACTTCGCGCCGAAGAAGAAAAACGCATTGCAGAGGAAGAAGAAAAGCGTCGTCAGGCTCAAGAGGCGGAACGTAAACGTCAGGAGCAGGCAAAGCCGGCTCAAACTCTTGAAGAGATGTTTGCAAAACTCGATGCCGAGAGCGAATACAAAAAACAGGAGGAACTGCGCGCTTATGAATACAACTCCAACGCGCAACCTCAGGAGCATACGTACATAAACGGCTACACCAATCAAGTCGAACATACTCAACGCTCCCAAACGTCTTTGAAAGACATTTTCAAACAGCTCGACGAGCGAGAAGCGCAAATTGACGATAAACTTGCAAAGGAAGAAGAACCGCGCGAAAAACAAGAAGCCGAACAAGCTGCGCAACAAGCCGCTATTGCAGCGCAAGCACAACAACAGCAAAGTCAACAAACCTATGCTCAACAGTCTATCGATCAGTTCTACCCCGCCGAACTCGAAGGCAAAAATCAAAATTACGATTCGGGACAGAACAAGGGCAATTTTGTCACTTCTGCCGTTGTGTCCAGACAAGAAGGCGGATTCGATTATGAAAAGGACGATGTAAATTACAGAGATTTCTTCGTTTCGTTGCAAGACAAGGGTGAAATCGAACAAGAAAAACCTCAACCTCAACAAACCGACTACCCGGACAATGACATTAAAACAAGGTTGTATGCAAAAGGCTTCAAAATCCGCCCCTACGACAGAGGCAATACATCCGAGTACTACACATTCAACTTCATACAGTCCAACAGACTAAACCGCGACACGTTCCTGATAATTCTTGCGTTCTTTGCCGCGGAAGTCGGGATAATGTGGGCGTCGCTCGGCACCAGAATAAGCTATACTTATTTCCTTCCGATTTTGCTTGTGGGATGCGCTCTTTGCCTTGTGCCGACATTCTTCTATCTTGTCAATCCGACAAAACGAACACGGGCAAACTTCAACTTCAAACTGTCCGTTCTCAATCGAACAATGCTGTTTATCGAGCTGACGGTTGTATGTATTCTCATCGGATTCTTCGCACTGGGCGCAAACGTAAACGACATTGATTTGATTCTTCAATCGATAGTGTTGCCGATGGTGCTGCTCACCAACCTGCCGTTGAGCTCCTTAATATACTGGCTGCTCTATCGCACAAGAAAATATCACACTGCATAAAAGAAAGCGCTGACGCAAGTCAGCGTTTTTCTTTTATATGCAACAGCAATAAATATAACAAAGCGAGCAAATGTATTTGCGAAACGTCGTGTCACATGCAACCGCAGGCGCACGGACATCATTCCGTCGCGAATGCGTTGCGTGTTCGTGTCGCGAAAAAACTGCAAAGAAAAAGAAGTCCTTTCAGGACTTCTTCTCTTGGCAGGGGAGACGCGACTCGAACACGCAACCGACGGTTTTGGAGACCGTTGCTCTACCATTGAGCCACTCCCCTTCGCAAATTTGATGCTCACTTATTATAGCAAGCACACAACTTTTAGTCAATGATTTGAATCTAATTCACCGCAATTATTAATTAATCGCCATTTATTATCAAATAATTTCTTTGTCTTGCAAAGAAATAGAAAATTGTGTACAATGAATTTATGAAAAAGAATGTTGAAATCTACACAGACGGTGCATGTTCGGGCAATCCCGGCGTTGGCGGCTGGGGTGTCGTTATGCTCTACAAAGGTCACAAAAAAGAAGCAAGCGGCGCAGAGCAATCCACCACCAACAATCGTATGGAACTCACCGCTATAATACAGGGCTTGAAAATGCTCAAAGAGCCGTGCATCGTCACCATATACAGCGACAGTGCGTATTCTGTCGAGCCTTTCCTCAAGGGTTGGATAAACGGTTGGATTATGAAAGGCTGGCGTACATCGAACAAGGACGAAGTGAAAAACGTCGATTTGTGGAAAGAACTTCTCTCTCTCATGCAGATTCACGAGGTTTCATACATCAAAGTTAAGGGACACGCAGACAACGAGCTGAACAACCGTTGTGACGCTCTTGCTCGCGGAGCTATTAAGGAATTGCAAAAAACACTTCCAGCCCAACTTCCCCCCATTCCCGACGGAATCTAAGGCAAAAGCCAAAAATACGCATACAGCGGGTATCGCATATGAGAAAATACAACAAAAAGCATTTGGCGTTTCTTCTCCCCATCGGCATTTTGGAAATCGTAATGCTGATTTTGGAGTGTTTGCCCTACGGAATAAAAATGGTATTTGCTCCGTCACCCACCGAGCGAAAAGAGCTGTTTTTCCCCTATTTCAGCGACATGCCATACGGTTACGGCAATGTCTTCCCTATCTATGTGGGCATTTTGACGATAGCCATAATACTGTTATGGCTCATAAACCTCTTTGCAGACAAACGCGGCATCGATGTTACGATATTCGTGATGACGATAGTCAAATTCATATTCAGTGCGGCAGAACTGTTCTTCTCTCGCACGGCTATAAACTGGGCGACGTTTGCAATATCCTTGGTACTTGCAATCTACTGCGTTGCAAAAGCAATAGTCAACAAGGAATTTGCAAAAAAGAAAGCAACGATCGATTCCGATGAAGAAAAACAAGAACTACAAGTGTAAGCGTTTGGACAAGCAAATCCGCACATAAAACAAAAACCGCTCGAAAGCGGTTTTTTGATACTCTAATCGTGTCAATTTCAAATTAAAACTCAAATCTCATCGGATTCATACAAGCCGTTCAATCAAAATAATCGATTTGCATGGCATGGCGCACTTTTGCAAGCGTTTGGGCTGCCTTTGCTTTTGCCTTTTGAGTGCCTTTTTTGAGAATCTCATACACGGCGTCTGTATCTTTTGCAAGCTCCAATCTTCTTTCGTAAATGGGCTTCAACTCGCTTTGCAGAACTTTGATGAGGAACTTTTTGATTTTGACATCGCCGAGTCCGCCCCTTCTATAATGGTCTTTAAGCTCGTCGAGATTTTTATAATCGGGCAAAAATTCTGCAAAATGCTCGTCTGTCGCAAATGCGTCGAGATACGCAAACACAGTGTTCCCTTCAACCTTCCCCGGATCTTCTATGCGAAGATGATCGGGATCGGTGAACATCGACATTACTTTTGTTTTTATCTCGTCGGGGGTATCTGAAAGATAGATGCAGTTGCCCAAAGATTTGCTCATCTTTGCTTTGCCGTCAGTACCCGGCAAACGACAGCATTGTTTGTTTTGCGGAAGCAAAATCTCAGGTTCGACAAGCGTTTCTCCGTATACGGAATTGAATTTTCGCACGATTTCCTTGCATTGTTCGAGCATAGGTTCCTGATCCTCGCCGGCGGGAACGGTTGTCGCCTCAAAGGCGGTAATGTCGGCTGCCTGGCTTATCGGATATGTCAAAAACCCCACAGGGATACTCATTTCGAAGTCACGCATTTTGATTTCGGACTTCACTGTCGGATTGCGTTGCAATCTCGAAAGCGTGACGAGATTCATATAGTAAAACGACAATTCGGTAAGTTCGGGGACAGACGATTGAATAAAAATCGATGATTTTTCGGGATCTATTCCGCATGCGAGATAATCGAGTGCGACTTCGATGATATTGTTGCGCACTTTTTCGGGATGTTCGGCATTGTCCGTGAGTGCTTGCGCATCGGCAATCATAATATAGATTTCGTCGAAGTTGCCACTGTTTTGAAGTCTGACGCGCTCACGCAAAGAACCTACATAATGTCCGATATGCAATCTTCCGGTTGGTCTGTCGCCTGTCAAAATAACCTTTTTCATAATGCTCCTAAATATCTTATATATTATATATACTATATCACTATTATTGAAAACCTGTCAAACTTCTTCTGTTTCAAAACGTAAATCTTTTTCAAAAGCAGAGTTGCTCACCGTTTGTTTTTCAAAAAGCATAATAGAGAAACATCGCATCGAATCTTGTGCGCGATCAATTTGGAGACAAAAAATAAAACCGTTGCCTGAGCAACGGTTTATTTTTTATCAAACAAGGATTATTCAGCGGGTTCTTCAACTTTCTTTTTGCGAGTTGTTTTCTTTGCAGGAGCTTCTTCTTCGGATGCTTCGTCTGCAAGGTTGAGGTTGAGATTCTTAAACAAATCGCCGAGAGTTGCGGAGGAGCTGCCCGAAACCCATTCTTTGGGTTCGTTGGAAGATTCCTTCTTTGCGCCGCGACGTTCGCGTTTGTTTTCTCCGTCGGCAACTTTTTGCTCGAACTTCTTGACTCTTGAAGATCTCTTTGCGGCCTTCTCTTCGTCGGTTGCTTCTTCTTGAGTTTCTTGAGTTGCTGTCTCTTCGGGTGCGGGGAGCAATTCCTTGATGGAAAGCGTGATGCGGTTGTCATCGAAACCGATGATCTTCGCTTCGACTTCCTGACCGACAGTCAATGCTTCGTTTGCGTCTTTAATCCAGTTGTGAGAGATTTGGGAAACATGCACAAGTCCGTCAACACCGTCGTCGATTGAAACGAATGCGCCATAGGGGAAGATTCTTTCGACTTTGCCCTTGATGACCGTACCGACGGGGAACTTCTCTGCCGCAACTTCATAAGGTTTCTTTTGGAGTTGCTTGTAGCCAAGAGAAATCTTGCCTGTTTCTCTGTCCATTTTGAGGACAACGAAGTCATAGCTTTCGCCGATGGTAAGCACTGTGGACGGATCGGTGATCTTGTTCCAGGAAAGCTCGGAGATGTGAGCGAGGCAATCGAAACCACGAACGTTTACGAATGCGCCGAATTGAGTGAATCTCTTAACTTTGCCTGTGACGATGTCATGCACATGGATGTTGTTCCAGAACATATCCTCTTTTTCTTTCTTTTCTCTTTCGAGAATTATACGTTGAGATGCAAAGAGGTATCTTGATTTCTTTTGGGGTTTATCTTCTGCCTGAGCGGTTTCTTCACCCTCTGCTTCGGTATTTTCTTTTTCCTTTGGAGGCATAAGCGTCAAACGGAGCGTTTTGCCCTTGTAGTCTTCGAGGTTGCTCACGTAGCCCATTCTGATTTGGCTTGCGGGAACGAAGATGGTGTATTGACCGAGTCTTCCTCTAAGACCGCCCTTGACGACTTCCGTCATAGTCAAAGAGAATTCGCCTTGAGCAAGAGCCTTTTCCGCTTCTTCCTCTTCCAAACGAACTGCGTCTACTTCCTTTTTGGACAAAGACACATACTCTTTGTTGACAGCAAGAATAGTTGCTTGAATTTCGTCGCCCTCTTTGAAGTCGGCAGGATTGTAGTTGCCGTCCAAAGAAGCTTCACTCTTATCAATGAAACCGTCTTTCTTTCCGCCGATTGCGACATAGATGCCGCTATCGCCTGCGCTAATGACTTTGCCTTTGATGCGTTTGCCGACTTTGTAGTTGGTGTAGCCGACGGATGTTGCAGATTTCAAAAGGTCTGCCATCGTGGTGGGTTCTTTTTCTTCGGCGACTGGTTGCTCTTGAAGTGTTGCCTCGTTTTTCACTTCAGTTTCTACTGTTTCCACAGCGTTCTTTTGAGTTTCACTCATAAGTCTTGTTACCTCCTGTATCAACCACGGCGGAGTGGATGCTCCTGCGACAATCGATACACTTTGAATATCCTTGATAAATTTTGTTTGATTCAGAGCTTCGTTTGCGTCCTGTGCAAAAAACGTATTGGGATTGACCTCTTTTGCAACCTCGTACAGCCTTCTTGTGTTTGCGCTTGTACGAGAGCCTAGCACCAAAACCGCGTCGGAGTTTTCTGCGAGTGCGCGCGCTTCGTCCTGTTTCACTTTTGTAGTATAACAAATAGTATTGAAAATGCCAACTAAATTATGGTGGTTTTTTTCAAAATTCTTTGCAAATTCTTCAATTTTCGCAAATTTTTCGGGCAAAATGGTGGTTTGAAACAAAATCGACGTCGGATTTTCACCGATTTTCAATTCTTCACCGTCGGCAACCACTCTGCATTTATCCCCGGCATATGACGCAACGCCGACCACTTCGTCGTGCTTTTTGTCGCCGACTATGATAATTTCGTCCCCCGATTGCGCCCTTTCGGCGGCTATATTCTGATTGCGTTTGACAACGGGGCAAGTGGCGTCGAAAATCACAACGCCTCTGCTTTTCAAATTCTCTTCCGTTTCTTTTGTCACGCCGTGAGCGCGAATAAGCGCAATATCTCCCTTTTTCAGACTCTTCCAGTCCTCTTCCGAAAGGCAAACCGCTCCCTTTCGATTCAGATAATCGGTGACGTTTTCATTGTGAACGAGCGCGCCCAAAGTATAGATTTTTCCGTATTTTTCGGCAAGGGAAATCGCCATATCCACGGCGTTTTTCACACCGCTGCAAAATCCTGCGTGCGAAGCCAGTTTAACTTCCAATTTTCACCTCTAAAAACAAAGACGCCCCGAATCGTCACGCGTCGTTTTCGGTCTTATTTTTTCTTCTTTTTGCCTCTTTTATGGTTTTCGACATACTCGTTGCAAAGACGGCGAGTTTCGTCCATTTTTTGTTTAATAACGTCGGTAGCGGCATGGTTTTCGTCTATTGTTCGCGCGCCGTAAAACTCCTCGAGAGTAAACGGTTCGCCGACGTACAGCCAGTTCTTTCTGAACGCCTTGGGGCTTTGATAATATATCATCGGCACGATGGGCACTTTCGATTTGATTGCGAATCTTGCCGTACCCGTCTTAAACTCCGCCATTTGTTGCGTACCCTCTTTATTCCTCGTACCCTCGGGGAAAATAAGCAGTTGTTTGCCGTCTTTAAGCACACGCAACACCTGCTTTACAGACTCGATATCGGCTTCTCCTCTGCGCACGGGAATTGCGCCCATCTTATGCAAAAACCAGCCTGCAACGGGATTTGTAAACAGCTCGTACTTTGCAAGCGCGTGCGCTTCTTTCTTAAATAGCACAAAATACGGAATCATCGAATCCATCTTTGAATAGTGGTTGCAAGTGAACAGCGCGCCCTTGACCTTTTTTGCATTCTCCGCTCCGATAACTTTTGTCGGCCAGACAAGAACTTGAACGGGGCGCAAAATAAACCTCAAAAATCTGTAAAAGATAAATTTCTTTTCGGGTTGATAATACGTTTTTATCCTCGCAAGCGTCTTTTTATCCATTTCGCTGGAAGGAATGATTGTAGAGGGTTTTTCGGTATTCTGATTGAGTGAATCAGCTTTTTTTGTTTTGATATACACAACCTCTTTGACATGCGCGACGACATCTTCTATGCTCATTTGCGTGGTATCGACAAAGTCTGCGTCGTCGGCTTGTTTGAGGGGTGCGACTTCCCTGTGCGAATCGTTGTAATCGCGCTGAACGATATCTTGCAAAAGTTGGTCGAAATCGACGTTTTCGCCTTTGCTTTGCAAATCCTTCATGCGTCTTTGCGCACGCTCTTGAGGCGTGGCTGTGAGATAAAACTTGCAATTTGCGTTCGGCAAAACAAAAGTCCCTATATCTCGTCCGTCAAGCACCACGTCGTTTTTGCTTGCGAAATCCCGTTGCAACTCAACCATTTTGTATCTTACGCAGGGCAATGCGGAGATATCGCTTGCGGCTTTGGACATATAATGCTCGCGAAGATACGGCGTTGCGTCTATACCGTTGACAATGATACGTTGCGCGCCGCTCTCGTCATACTTGATGTCCATTGTCAGATCTTTGAGCATTTGAGCAACTTTTTCCTCGTCTTTGACATCTATGCCCTTTTGGATTGCAAGATACGCAGTAGCGCGATACATAGCGCCCGTGTCGAGATAGATGATTCCGAGGTCTTTTGCCACGGCTTTTGCGATTGTGCTTTTTCCTGCTCCGGCAGGACCGTCTATTGCGATGTTTATCATATTCCCTCCGATTTGAAGAGTGTAAAGTCGTTTGTGTTTTATTGATGCGGACAGAACCCGCTTTTCTATATTGTAAATTTTTCCTCAGCGTTTAAGCCGACAATGTCACGCGGTTTTTTTGAGGATATCTCTTGCGGCGCATACCGCCGTTGCAAATGCAAGTTGCAAGTTGAATCCGCCCGTAAGTGCGTCTATGTCTATCGTTTCTCCGACAAAATACAGCCCCTCGACGTCCTTACACTCGCAAGTCGGTTTTAGGCATTTCAAATCGACTCCGCCGCTGGTCACGATAGCCTCGGCAAACGGCGCGAGCGACTGCACGTCAAAACGCAAATTCTTTACGTTGCCTACAAGCCTTGCTCTCTCCTCTTTGGTTATCTCGTTCACCTTTTTGCTTTCGTTTATGTTGGCGCATTTAAGCACGTATACATTCAGTCTTTCGGGCAAAAGCGCGCGGGTGACATTTTTTATATCCTGATTTTTCCTTTCGTCGAAATCTCTCAAAATGCGTCTGTCCAGTGCGTTTTCGTCAAGAGCGGGTTTCAAATCGAGGTATAGTTTCACACCCTGTTTCCTGTTTATATACGACGATACGCTCAGCGCAATCGGACCGGACAATCCCCTGTTTGTAAACAGCATTTCGCCAAATTCGCTTGCAATCTCTTTTCCGCTCTCGTCAAAAGCAGACAATGACACGTTTTTGAGGGATATTCCCTGCATAGACGACACGTTCTGTTTGACGATAATAGGCACAAGAGCCTGCCGCGGCTCGACGATTTTAAGCCCGAACGACCTTGCAAACGCATAGCCGTCCCCCGTTGAACCCGTTGAGGGATAACTCAAGCCGCCCGTTGCGACTATCACTTTGTCGCAATCGATACGTTCCCACGGCGTGACGACCGTAAAACCGTCATGCGTTTTTTTCACTTCCTTCACTTCGGTACCGAGATAGGTTTTTACACCGAGATTTTTAATCTCGATTTGAAGAGCTTTTATCACGTCGCTCGACTTTTGCGAGAACGGAAAAACCCTGTTTCCTCTCTCGACAACGAGTTTAAGCCCCAAATCCTCAAAGAAGGACATCGTATCTTGCGGCGTGAACCCGTAAAGTGACGAGCGCAAAAACTTTTCGCCACGGACAACGTTTGCAAACATGTCGTCCATTTCGCAGTCGTTGGTGAGATTGCATCTCCCCTTGCCCGTAATGTAGAGTTTTTTGCCGAATTTATCGTTTTTTTCGACAAGCACAACGTCGACTCCGCCTCTTGCAAGGACAATTGAAGCCATCATACCGCTTGCGCCTGCTCCGATTACGCAAACTCTCATAGCTCGAACTTCGCCTTTTTGAGTTTTTCGAGCGTATCGAGGTCGTTTGCGAGCATCTGAACGGGTGTAACCGTTATATAACCTTGGTCGAGCTGATAGCAATCTCCGCCCACAATCTCGTCGATGTGCGGAATTCTATGTCCGTCCACGCTGAAAACCGTGCGTCCGTCCTCGCCTTGATTGCTCACGTACTTCTCGTCATACGGCTGATATGCCACAGGAGCGATTTTTACGCCTTTGACGTCCTCTTTTTTCACGCAAGGTATATTCAGATTTATCGTCACGTTTTCGCTTGCGAAAGAGAGCAATTTTTCAAGGTTGGTTGCGGCAAATTCGGCGGCAAATTCATAATCTTCGACGCCGTGCGTTCTGAGCGACACCGCAAGCGAGGGAATGCGCTGGAAAGTCCCCTCTTGCGCCGCTCCGAAAGTGCCGGAAAAGATAATATCGCTGCCTGCATTCAGGCAAGTATTTATACCCGACACAACCGCGTCGATTTTCTCGTCTTTGAAGAGGTATTTTACACCGAACAGTACGCAATCCCCGGGTGAGCCGCTCACCGCATAAGTGGGAATCCCGTCAATAATGCCTTTGTTTTCATAGGTGATTCCGCTGAAAAAACTCACCGAATGGCTCGAACCCGACCTTTCGGACATAGGCGCAACGATACGCACATCGTGATTTTTTGCAAGTGCTTTTGCAAGTGCCCTGATACCGGGCGCAAAATACCCGTCGTCGTTTGCAATGAGAATTTTCATACTTCACCTGATTTTTATTGTGACATACATACGATTTGACAATCTGCGTTATAGACGGAATCGCTTTGTCAATGATATTTTCCATGCGATTTTCAAATACAAAGTATTTGAATTGTATGTTTTTTTCAGCCGTCGACTTTGCTTGCCAAAGTCTGCAAATACGCAACTTCCATATCGCTAAGAGGACGATATGCGCCTCTTGAAAGACCGCCCAGTCTAAGCTCGCCTATCGCAACTCGCTTCAAGAAAACGACTTTCTTTTCAACCGCCTCGAACATGCGACGGATTTCTCTGTTTTTCCCCTCGAAAATTATGACTTCGAGGCGAGTAAAAACTCCGCTCAAATCCTCGGCACACTCTATTGCCTCCTTGGCAAGTACGTCTTTGGGATCGATGAGGGCTTTCTTTGCGTCCCTGACCTTTTCTATGCCGGTGACTTTCACCTTGCTTCTGCCGTATTTCACGCCGTCCACCGTAACGCCTTTTCGCAGTGCCGCAAGGTCGCTTTCATCGATAGTACCTTCGATTTTGACAACGTAAGTTTTGGGAATTTCGCTTGACGGATGCGTAAGTTTATACGTCAAATCGCCGTCGTTTGTCAAAAGAAGCAAGCCCTCGCTGTCATAGTCAAGTCTTCCCACGGGATACAGGCGTTTGTTTTTGTAATCGTCACCGATAAAATCGGTGATAATCTTGCGCGGTTTCGTATGTTCTTTAGGCTCTTCGACAATACCCTTTGCGGCGAGTTTTTCGGCGCGGTTCTTGATTTCTTCAAGCTCCTTGTCCGTCTTTTTTCTGCCGCTCTTGTTGTCGTTGTCCTCATTGAGCGTGGTCACGCAATTTTTGGGTTTATAAAACAAAAGATAGTCATAGTGCGTGACTCTGACCACTTTTTTTCCGTCCACAAAGACAACGTCTTTGCTCTCGTCGATGTCCGTGCCGACTTCTCTTACCACTTTTTTGTTTACGCTGACTCTGCCGTCTTTGACAAGCTCGTCTGCCTTACGTCTTGAACACACTCCGCATTCTGCAAGATACTTGTTGATTCTCATACAACCTCTCGCGCTCGCTGTATGTCGAGCGCACATAAATTAAACTTATTGTACAAAAAAAAATAAAAGTAAGCAAGCATATTGACAAAATACGCTCAATCAATCCGACAAAACGACGTCAAAATCAACAACGTCCGATTACGGACAAAAAAAATAAGCAAGCTCATTGACACGAAGTCAATACCTTTGCTCGCTTATCGACGACACTGAAAACCGAAGTCACCATAGAGTATTTATGCACAATATCGGCAAAAAAATCAAGTGATTATGTCTGTGTTAAACATTTTTTTCACACCGATACATCGAGCCGCTCGCTGCCGTCTTTTTTTAGAGGATACATTATATTTTTCCAATCGGGCGTCACGTTTTGGTTGATATTGACTTTTATGACATTTTTCCCTTTTGAGAGCAAAGCGTTGTCAAGCGCAATCATTTCATAATTGTCAAATCCGAAATTCAGCATTCTAATCGTGTCGTTCCACATATCCGAGTGATTCAACAAAACGGTTATAAGTTGCATATTGCCTCTTTTTGCGCCTCCGACAAGGCATCTTCCGCTCTTCTTCGTATATCCGGTTTTTACTCCGTTTGCACCTTCGAAAAGTTTGAGCAATTTGTTTTTGTTGGCAATATATCTGGGCTCGTCATTTACGACAATCTTTCTTTGTTTTGTATTTACAATCCGCAAAAAGTCAGGATTTTCATATGCCTTGGCACAAATTATTGCCAAATCGTATGCCGTTGTATAGTGATTGTCATCGTGAAGCCCGTGCGGATTTACAAAATGCGAATTGAAAGCACCCAATTCTTCTGCTTTTGTATTCATTGCTTCGGCAAATTTATCGACGCTTCCCGAAATTTCCACGGCAAGCGTAACGGCGCTGTCGTTTCCGCTTCGCAACATAAGCCCGAAAAGCAAATCTTCAACGGAAATTTTATCGCCTTCTTTCAAATATATCGATGAACCTTCGACGCCCTCCGCAACCTTCGGCACGGTTACTATCTTGTCAAGTTTGGCTTTTTCAAGCACAACCAGCGCGGTCAAAACTTTGGTCGTACTTGCAGGATAACATTTTTCGTCTTTGCTTTCCTCATACAAAACCCTTCGGGAAGATTGCTCTATGCAAACCGCACCTTTTGCGCCTTTACGAACCCCGGAAGTCACAATTTCATTTCTTGAATTTGAAATGCTTTTCTCATCAAAAACTTCAATATTATTCTCATATTTGCCGTTTTTGAGAATACTTCTGATTGGATACACAATATTACCCACAGCAAAAGATGAAATTATTGCGATGGTCAAGCACACTGTTGCCATCGCCATAAAAAGAGTTTTCTTCCAAAAATCATCCATAATATCACCCCGTCAATCTTTTTTGACAACGTTTGCCACACTCTTTAACAGTTCGAACCATTTATTTTCTTCCGCGTCTACCCTGACAAACTTCTTTTGCGCGCCGCACACCAAAAACCCGATCGGCGTCACGCTCACGCCTCCGCCGCTCACTCCCAAAGGAGATTTGATTTTCTTTTCGCTTTCGTAATCCGCACCGCCGGCAACAAAACCGACGCTTATCTTGCTCACAGGCAGAACAATCGTTCCGTCACTGTTTACTATGGGCTTTCCGACAATCTCGTTGAACTCTGCGGACTTTTTCAGACTCTCGAGTGTTTGTTTCAGTATTTCTTCAAAATTTTGCATTTTATCTTCCTTTGCTTATGGCAATCGCTTTCAGAGCTTGCGCTGCATTGACTTTGATTTTTATTTCACATTCTGCGTCGAATCGCTCGTTTTGGCACTCTCTTACCAAAGTTTTTGAGAATATAGACGAAATCTGCAAGATAGCCGCAAGTATTGCGGCATTTTTTGCGTCTCTTGCTCCGACATAAGCAATCAATTCTGTTGCTTTGAAAATATTGTTCCCGATTGCAAAAACCGCTATTTTACGCGCAACGTCAACGCTTATGCCTCCTTTGACTATTTTTATTTCTTTTCCGTTGATTTGCACTTGCAGACCGTCACGCAAGCACACTTTTACTCTCACCAAAGATATATTCGACAGTTTAATTTGCGCTTTAACAATATCGTTTGACAGAGAAAAATGTGCCGTTGCACTAAAACGTATCGGCATGAAAAACGCAATCAATAGAATTTCTATGCATATTGCAACGCACACCAACGCCATGGTTGTATTGTGAGCAAAAGAATGATTTTTATGAAAAACAGACAAAAAAAGAACGGCAGTGCCGCTCTTTTTGAATTTGCTATGTAAATTATTACATCTTTATTAGTCGAAAACCTCAAAATGCTCGCCTTCGAGAAATTCGGGGATTTCTTCCTCTTCCTCGTCGACATCGGCAGCTGCGGCAAGCGAAAGCGTTTCGTTTTCCAAATCATCTTCGTCCATAATGGTGCGATTGTGAAACAACGTTTCTTGCGAGGGTGCGCTGATGAGCATAAGTTTCTCAAGCACTTCGTCATAATCGGGCAATTCATTTATGCTTTCGATTTGAAATTTCTTCAAAAACTCGTCTGTAGTGCCGTAAAGCAGAGGTCTTCCGACTGTTTCTTTTCTTCCGACCGCTTCGATAAGTCCCGCTTTCAAAAGTCCGGTAAGAGCATATTCGGAGTTCTTGTTGCTTCTCATTTCGTCGATTTCAAGGCGGGTGATAGGCTGTTTGTACGCAATTGTGGCAAGCACTTCGAGCAGAGTTTTGGTAAGTTCCTTTTCTCTGAGCGGAGTGAGGACGTCTGCAACCGTGTCTCCGTACTTGGGATTTGACGAAAACTGTACTTTCCCGTTGAATTCCAAAAGCACGATACCCGAATTGTCGCTGTATCGTTTTTGCAAGGATTTAATGATAGAATTGAGTTTTTGTGTGGTGAGTTCAGGCACTTTTTCGCATATATCGCTCTTCAAAATGGCAGAACCGCTCGCAAAAATAATAGCCTCGACAACGTTTTCAATATTTTCCATCGTCACCCTCCTCGAAGTCGATCGGCACGTCTTCCGTACCCTCGACCGCAAATATCGTAATTTCTCCGAAAACTTCTTCTTGCTCGGCGCGGAGTCTGCCGTATTTCAAAAGTTCCAACACCGCAAGGAATGTCGTCACGATATCGCTCTTGTCATAATCGGGTTCAAACAAATCGGTAAATTTCATTTGTTTGCGGACGCTTATCATGAGGCGGATATTCTCCATCTGTTCATGCACCGAAAATCTGTCCTTGACGACTTTTTTCGGTATGATTTCCTGCTCGTGAATAGCGGCGTTTGCAAGCACTCTGGCAAAAGCGTCAACAAGTTTCGGAAGTGAAAAATTGACAAGCGCAACTCGATAATCTTTGTCCGTAAACACGGGCGCGCGATAAAAGCGATTGATTGTTTCGATCTCGCGCAATTTTTCGCTTTGTTCGACAAGTAAAGCATACTCTTTGATCTTGTTGATGAGCAGCTGACGCTCGTATTCGGGATCGTCCTCGGTGATTTCCTCATCGTCCTTGGGAAGCGTTCGGATAGATTTTAGATACACAAGTTCGGCAGCCATAGTGATAAACTCGCCCGCATAATCGAAGTCGAGTTCCTCTTTCGGCGTGTTGCGAATTATCTCGACATATTGACTTGTGACCTCGGATATAAAAATATCCTCGATTGCGATTTTCGCACTTTTTATAAGTTCGTAAAGCAAAGGTATGGGGCCGTCAAAGTCGCTCAGATGATAGACGATTTCGGGTTTTGCAACGACAAAATCGCCCTCGATTGCCTCGGGCTCGACAATTTCCGCATTTGCGACGGTTTGTGCGGGTGAGTTTTGCTCGTTTTCGGACACGCTTTGATTTTTCACATCGTCATCCGTCGTTTGCAAAACGTTTTCTTCCGCTTGTTGCAATTCTACCTCTTGCATTTTGACCTTCATAAAAACAAATAACGTATAGATATTAACACGCACACGCAAAAAAGTCAAAACAAATCGAAAAAACTACTTTTAGCGTCGATAATCTATATCGGTTTTCGAGATATTGCATATAAAAAATCAAATCGTTGCAAGCAATCGAAAACCGCTCGTTTGAGCGGTTTTCTGAAAAGTATAATTCAAAAGGCTTCTTTTTTTGTCAGCAAAACCGGTTGAGTTTTGCATTCG
Organism: uncultured Clostridia bacterium; assembly: GCA_934233745.1. Lineage (GTDB taxonomy): Bacteria > Bacillota > Clostridia > Christensenellales > CAG-917 > CAG-475. Next base: position 569,611 of record CAKQGN010000001.1, on the reverse strand, counting down.
GATTGCAGGCATTTTTCTTGTATCGCGTCAAAACTATTTTACCGTCGACCAATTTTTTGCGATTTCGCCTATTGCGTCGAAGAAACTCATTCTTTCGGCATTCTCGTTTGCGACAACGTTTACCTTGTCAATCACAATGCCGTCTTTAAGAAGATAAGCCTCACCGACCTTATCGCCTTTCTTCAGGGGTGCTTTCACCGACGACGGCAACCGATATTTGACTCCATACTTTGCGTTGTCGTCACGTGCGACAAATCGTGCTACATCTCTGTCCACACCTATTGCGATATCATTCTGTTTCCCGCCCGAAACCGATAGACGAATGTCGAGATTTTCACCTGATTTGAGCAAAATTTCGTTTGAGAAGTTTGAAAATGCATAATCGAACATCGCACTCACTGCCGCATTGCGCACCTTCGAGCTGTCTGCGCCGATGAGTACGGCAATCACTCGCATATCGTTTTTCTTTGCGGTCGCCGAGAGGCAGAATTTAGCCTCGCTTGTAAATCCGGTCTTTCCTCCGTCGCAACCCTGATAAAAACGTACAAGTTTGTTGGTGTTGGTGATTGTGGTTGTTCTGCCGTCCGGGTGTTTATAATCTTCGAGCCAAACTTTCGAGTAGTCGAAATATTCGTTGTGCTTGATAAGTTCACCAAACATTTTGGACACGTCTTTTGCACTGGAGAAACTCTCGGCAGCAGGCAGCCCCGTACAGTTTTTGAAAACCGTATCGTTCATTCCGAGTTCCTTTGCCCTTGCGTTCATTCTTGCAACAAATCCTTCAACGCTTCCGCAAATATGCTCCGCAAGCGCAACGCAAGAGTCGTTTGCCGATGAAACTATAACCGTTTTGAGAAGGTCACGCGCTTTATGTTTGCTGCCGGCTTCCAAAAAGACCTGAGAACCGCCCATGCTTGCCGAGTTTTGACTTACTTCGACTTGGTCGTCAAGAGAAATATCCCCTCTTTCTTCGGCTTCCAACACAAGCAACGACGTCATAATTTTCACCATGCTGGCAATAGGCAATCGCTCGTTTTCTTTTCGAGCGTAAAGCACCGTTCCCGTTGCGTAATCCACCATGTATGCGGATTTTCCGACTGTTTTGAAATCGGTTGCCGCCTCGCACACAGTCGGGATTAGTGCAAAAATCGAAACGAAAACAAATGCAACCAAAAACAAACACGACAACATCGTGACGCATGTTTTTGTGCAAGCCATCGACTTTGAAAAAAACTTATTGTAGGTTTTGTTATTCATTTTTCACCTCACGCTTTTGTTAGCGTGCCGAAAAACCACAAAAGTATGCACCCATATGCAATCGAAATCGCACATCGGTCGTTTTTTCAATAAAGCGAAACAACAATGACGCCGAATATCGAACCGACGATTATAAACAGCACAAACGCAATCGCAATGTTTATACCGAAAATTTTGAGAGTCTGCACAAACGACGGCTTCAATCCCGATGAGCAACATTCGCAGTCCGGGGCAACCTGTGATGCGGCGCACAACAAAAAGCAACAAAACGTGCAGAGAAAAAACGGAAGATATATCGCAAGCAAATCGATAAGTCCGGTTGTTTGGTATCTTGCAATGAGCGCAACCGAATACTCGCCTAGTATAAACCCCAACGCAAAAAACGGAATTATTATCAAAAAAATCGTCTTGCTGTTTATTCCGCCTATCAAAAAAATCGCGTAACAGCCCAAAAGCGCAAGCAACGCGTAGAAAAACACCTTTGCGGCGGCAAATTCCATATCTGCCCTCGCAACTCGCTCAAAACCGTCCTCGCCGACCGCCCGGAATGCAGAAATAACGCCGACGACAATCCCTGCCATAAAAACAATCGAGGAACACACAATCACCTTTTTATTGTCCGAAACAAAGGCTTTTATTGCACAAAGAACGGTTTTTGCCCGCAAAGATCCTTGCATATCAAAAGATTATGCGCAAAATGTCCGGATATGACAAAATAAACGAAAAACCTTGAAGTTAGTATGCAAATTGCCAAATAAAACGAAACGGAAAATGATAGTATGCGGATGTGAAAGAAAATGAAATTAAAACCAAAGAATACCTTTTACGGCTGGGATTCCAACCCAATCTAAAAGGTTACAGGCTGCTTGCAAAACTCATTTGTTATGCCCTTGACGGCATGGACATCCTCCCGTTGAAGTATAAAGGGTACGTGAATTTATCAACGGATTTTTCGGTTGACAAGGCAAGCGTGGAAAAAGATATTCAAAATGCCATTTCGGCTGCATTTTTGCGAGGAAACATAGATGTATTGTACTCGGAATTCGGGCAAACGCTTGACGAGGACAAAGGCAAACCGACAAACAAACAATTTATTATGACTGCCCTCGAACGAATAAAATAAAACTCGACACACCAGATAGGTTTTAGCATATAAATGCATACGAATAACTGAAAAATAGTGCGTTAGAATACGGATTTTTGAATATCGGACAATTAAAGGCGGGCGGACTCGCGTCCGCCCTGTATTTGAACGTGCATCGCTGCAACGATTGCGCCGAATATCGTTTTATGCCGCAAGATCAACCTTCTGTTGCATAGAGCCGATGCTTTGCGATTTGTCAAACATAAATCTCGAATGAACAGCATATCCCCTTGTCGGATCTTGCACGAACACATGAGTTATTGCTCCGATAAGCACTCCGTCCTGAACAATGGGACTTCCGCTCATACCCTGCACGATTCCCCCTGTTTTTGCAATCAATTCTTTGTCGCTTACTTTTACGATAATTCCCTTTTCGGCAGGCTCGCTTTGAGATACGACTTTGACTATTTCGATTTCGTAAAACTTCGGTGACGTTCCTTCTATCGTTGTCAAAACCTTCGCTTTTCCTATTTTTGCCTCGCCTTTTGTGGCAATTCTGTACAAATCGCCGTCAAAGTCGCTTGTAAACTTGCCGTACAAGCCTATATTTGAATTTTCGCAGATTTCACCGACGCTTTTTGAAAATCTGTTTACGTCCGCAACCAATCCGCCCGCTTTTCCTATTTCTCCCTTAACAACTCCGTCGACTGTCGCATTGTAGATATTGCCTTTGTTGAGTTCGCAATCGAGCGAAGTGTTTGTGTCGACGATATGATGTCCCAAAGCGGCAAAATTGCCGTTTTTAGTGACAAATGTAAGCGTACCGACGCCACCGACATCCTCTTTTAGCGCAAGTCCGAGCTTAAAACTACCGTCGGATTTGTCTTTTGCGCATGTAATCGTGTCGCTGTAAGTTTTAGAATCGTGCAAAAAATCTATTGTTGCTTTCGGATTTTTCAAAGCGGAAAGTGTTTTTTTGAGTTTATAAAGCGAGTTTACTTTTTCATTGTTGACTTTCAAAAGGATGTCGCCACTGCAAATTTTTGAATTTTTCATCGGCATAACGTCACCCTCTAGTGTCTGAACATTGCCTTTTGAAACAACAATCAAGCCTTCGGTTTTTATGCTTATCCCTATAGGATTGCCTCCGATTCTCACATAATCATTGTCGGATACTGTGCAAAAACTTATTTTGTCAAAAAGCACTCCTTCGTTAAAATGCACAGAATTCTCATAAAAAGTATTTTTAATTTCGGTGTTTTTTAGAATACTTATATTGTTTATAAGTGCAAAAAAGCCACAAAACAACAGTATTGTGACAATAGCGGCAATCACCCTGCTCTGTGTCTTAAAATAATCTCTCTTATCATTTGTCTGCATACGCTTATATTGTGCGGACTCTCCGTTTTATCCCATGTAAATTTATGTAAAAGAAAAAGCGAACGCAAATGCGCTCGCCCCTATATATAATTTTCGACTTTCTATTGTCAAAAACCGATTAAATCAAATCATTTATTCTTCTCTGCTTCGAGAATGTTGCGCGCCATATACACGCCCATCACCGACGCCATCATAAGACCTCTTGTCCAACCGCTGCTGTCACCGAGACAATGCAAACCGTGAATGGATGTGTTGAGGTGGTCATCCATTTTGATTTTATTGCTGTAAAATTTCAGTTCGGGACTATAAAGCAAGGTTTCATATCCCGCAAAGCCCGGCACAACCTTGTCAACCGCCTGAATAAAGTTGATGATGTTGAGCATTGCCCTATACGGCATACCTGCGGTAATGTCGCCCGCAACCGCGTCTTTGAGAGTCGGACGCACGTTTGAAAAGCCGAGTTCCCTCTGCCAAGTGCGCTTTCCGCTCAAAATATCGCCGTAGCGTTGCACCATAATTTTTCCTGCGCCGAGCATATTTGTAAGTTCACCAACGCGTTGTGCGTAAGCAATCGGCTCTTTGAACGGCTCTGTGAAAGAGTGCGAGCAAAGGATAGCGAGGTTTGTGTTGTCGCTCTTCTTTTCCTTGTAGCTGTGGCCGTTGACGACGGCAAGGTCGTTGTCATAGTTCTCTTGCGAAACGAATCCGCCGGGGTTCTGACAGAAAATGCGCACCTTATTTTTGAATGGCTCCGGATAGCCGATGAGTTTGCTCTCGTAAAGCACGTCGTTGACTTCTTCCATAATCTCGTTGCGCACTTCGACTCTCACACCTATGTCGACAACGCCGGGCGCATGGGCGATATTGTGTTCCGCGCACATTTTTTCAAGCCAGTCCGCGCCGCGTCTACCCGTTGCGATGATTGTTTTGTCCGCAAAGATTTCCTCTTTGTTGCCGCCCTTGCTATCCTCTATATACACGCCTTTGCAAACGTCGCCATCGAGAATAATGTTGTCGCATTGTCTGCCGAAAATGAGGTCAACACCGTTTGAGCGCAAGTAGTTTTCGATTGCGAGATAGAGGTCGTGCGCTTTTTCAGTGCCGAGGTGGCGAATGGGGCAATCCACAAGTTTCAAGCCTGCCTGAATTGCTTTTTTGCGGATTTCCTTGACTTTTTGCTCGTTTCCGAGTCCTTCGATATGCTCGTCCGCGCCGAATTCGAGATAGATTTTATCGGTATAATCGATGAGATCCTGTGCTTTTTCCGCTCCGATGAGTTGCGGAAGTTCGCCGCCAACCTCATACGAAAGCGATAGTTTGCCGTCCGAAAACGCACCTGCGCCCGAAAAACCCGTTGTGATGTGGCAATAGGGCTTGCAGTTGCGGCATTCTCCTCCGAAAGTTTTTGGACATACGCGCTTTTCGACAGGCTGTCCTTTTTCGATTATACACATCTTTTTGTCGCTTCCGTTGCGCAAAAGCTCAATTGCGGTAAAGATACCCGCAGGACCTGCGCCAACAATGCAAATGTCGTATTTTCTCATTTCTACCTCAAAAGTTTATATTTTTGACGAATGTATAAAATAATAAATTATTTTACGCATTGTGTTTCTTATCGCAAAAAGTTTTGCACCCCTGCGACCTGTTGGATTATAATTCCGATTCTCAAATCTGTCAACACATTCCGAACTATTTGCGAAAATGTTTTTTCGCTTTGTCGATTATTGTCAATTTTTGGAAGCCTTCGCCATAAAATATACAACTCGGAGGACTGAAATGGCTTTGGAAAACTTGCTTACGCTCTTGAAAAATCTCATCATATTTTCTTCCTATATGACGGAAAAGAGTTCTTTTCCAAAGCCGTTGTCCAAAGAAAAGGAGCAAGAATATCTGACTTTGAGCGCGGCGGGCGACAAGGATGCCAAAGAGATTCTGGTCAAACACAATCTGCGCCTCGTTGCGCACATCGCAAAAAAATACTCTAACTACGGCGACAACGACGAGCTTATTTCAATCGGCTCAATCGGGCTTATAAAAGCCATCGAAAGTTTCAAAAGCGACAAAGGCACCTCTCTTGCCACTTACGCCTCGCGCTGTATCGAAAACGAGATTCTCATGACCATGCGTACAACAAAAAAACACCGCTCCAACGTGTCGCTCAACGAGCCTATCGGCGTTGACAAGGACGGAAACGAACTTGTGATTATGGATATGCTCGAATCCGACCAGAACGTCATAGAAGACGTTGAAAACTCAATAATGATGGAAAAGCTGACTCAAATCACCAAAGCCGCTCTCGACGAGCGCGAATACGAGATAATAAAAATGCGCTACGGACTCGAAAACTGCGCCGCACTCACCCAACGCGAAGTGGCAAAAACGTTTGACATATCGCGCTCCTATGTATCCAGAATCGAGAAAAAAGCAATTGAAAAAATCAAAAAATCGGTAAACAAGGACGAGCTGGTATAACTTATTTTTCCTAAAATACATTTTCCGTATAAGTCGATATACATAAAAAAGAAGCACTTTGACGTGCCTCTTTTTGAAATTATCCTTTGTTAACTCTTTTTACGACAAGATACCGACCGACAAGCCGCAGAACACCATCAGCGAGAGTGCGTCGACGATGGTGGTGATAAAGGGCGAGGCGACCACGGCGGGATCGAGTTTGATTGCCTTTGCGCATATGGGAAGCAAGCACCCTATCACCTTTGCCATAACCACAGTTATAAACAAGGATACGGACACAATTGCACTGCGGACAAGCGTGTAATCGGCATATCCGAAAAGCAGATTGTCAATGAGTTGCAACTTTGCAAAACATGCAATCGCCAGGCAAAGTCCGAGCAAAAGCGACGCGCGGATTTCTTTCCAAAGCACTTTCATCACGTCTTTTGTGCAAACCTCTCCCAAAGCAAGAGCGCGGATTATCGTGACCGACGCTTGCGAACCGGCGTTTCCGCCGGTGTCCATAAGCATAGGCACGCATGCGATGAGAACGGTGCTGATTGCATTGAGTCTGCCCTCGAATTTGTTGATTATAAGCCCGGTAAACGTTGCGCTGACCATCAAAATCAAAAGCCACGGCAAGCGGTTTTTGAATATTGTCAAAACGCTTGTTTTAAGATACGGCTTATCCGAAGGCTTGGTTGCGGCGATTTTGGATATATCCTCGGTGTCCTCGGCTTCGATGACGTCAAGAGCATCGTCAACCGTGACGATACCGACAAGCCTCGATTCGTCGTCTACGACGGGCATTGCCAAAAAGCCGTAATCGGATAGTTTCCTTGCAGTTGTTTCCTGATCGTCAAGCGTATGCACGCAAATAACATTTTCGTTCATAATATCCGCAATTTTGACGCTCGGATCGGCAAGCAGCAGCTCTTTTACGGTCGTAACGCCGATAAGATGTCGCGTTTGGTCGATGACATAGCATGTGTAAATGGTTTCTTTGTCGATTGCGGTTTTGCGTATTTTGTCAAACGCTTCGCTTATCGTGATATCGGGACAAAGCGAAACCATCTCCACCGTCATAATGCTTCCGGTGCTGTTTTGCGGATATTTGAGAATTTCGTTGATATACTTTCTGGTGTCCTTGTCGCTGTGCGCCAAAAGCCTTCTCACGACGCTTGCGGGCATCTCTTCTATAAGGTCTACGGCGTCGTCGATAAACAACTCGTCCATAACCTGCGACAACTCTTTGTCCGAGAGTTTGTCGAGAAGCTCTCTTTGAGAATCCGATTCGAGTTCGACGAAAACATCTGCCGCAACGTCTTTGGACAAAAGCCTGTACACAACCACTCTTTCATCGGCCGCCAGACTTTCAAACGAAGACGCAATATCGACAGGGTTCATATTCAAAAGCAGTTCTTTGAGGCTTTTGAAACGTTTTGCAGCCAGCAAGTTTTCGATTTCATCGACTTCAACCACCTTGCTTGCAACGCTTGCGGGAAGATTGTCGATAATTTCGATGGTGTCGTCGACGGACACGTTGTCCATAACTTCATCGAGCTTGCCCTCACGCAAAGCGGATACAATGGCTTTTTGGCTCTCGCCGTCCAGAAGCGGCAACAGCAAACCGAGTTTGTCCGCATCGATATGATTGCAGACCTTGCGTAAATCGTTCTCGTGAAGTTCGCACAAAACGGCACGTGCGCACTCCGTATCCATATCGGATACGTAAGATGCAATACCCTCGTAATCTTGGGATTGCAACATCATATTAAGTTCTTTTTCCATGACGAAATCAAGTCAAAAGACTGACAAAAACATCAAAACTCGGCACAAATCATGCTCGAACTTCGATAAATGTCATCTTGTGGGTGATAATCCATGACTTGTACCTCCTTTATATTCTTGCCCGACTATAACATATGCCGAATGAGAAAGTCAAGGATAAAACCCGTTTTTGAAAAATTAAAACGCCCTCGTCGAGAGCGTTTTTGTCTTTTGTGTATTATGGCTTTGTCTTTTGAAAAATTTGTTTGAAGTCGGGGAAATCAGTCATTTTTCTTTGTCATTTCCTCTTTAAGTTTTACGAGGCTTTCGATTTCGTCGAGCAAAGTGTTGATGTCTTTGAACTGACGATGGACGGATGCATAGCGAACATAAGCCACTTCGTCAATCCCCTTCAACCCTTCCATAACCATATCGCCGAGCGCGGTTGAAGAAATCTCCTGATCGAGCGAATTGAGGACTTTGCGTTGAATATCTCCCACAAGTCTGTCAATGGACGACATAGAAATGGGACGTTTTTCACATGCTTTCATGATGCCGATTTTGATTTTATTCAGATCGAACGCTTGACGAGAACCGTCTTTTTTGATGACCATGACGGGAGTGGACTCAACGGTTTCATAAGTCGTAAAACGCTTTCCGCACACCACGCACTCCCTACGACGACGAATGGAAGTGCCGTCATCGTTTTGGCGCGAATCCACAACTTTGCTGTCCATGCTACCGCAGTAAATACATTTCATTTGTCAATTACCTCGACCGTTAATGTTGATATTATACAATATATTATAAAAATTGTAAACATTATTTTTCCGAAAAATACAACATTTAGTGGGTTTGCACGGCTTTTGTCCACAATTCGACATCGAAAAAACGATTTTTATGCATTATAGTGTCGCAACATCGAATTTTGTCGGAATAAATCGAGTAGAAACGAATAATATTTAGTATGAATCAACGACAATTTTCTTTTGCGGAGATGACAAGAAAAAGCGTCATAAACGTTGCCGACGGCAAAGAATTGGGCAAAACCTGTGATTTGATATTTTCAAGTTGCGGCAATGTGTGCGGAATCGTTGTACCCGGCAAAAAAAGTTTGTTAAAAAGCATTACGAGTTCGGAAACGATTTTTATTCCCTGGAATCGAATAGCAAAAATCGGCGCAGACGCCGTGCTTGTGGAGCTTGTGGGCAACTATGCCATGACAATGAGCGACGAGTCCGCTCAAACACAAGAGCCGAACAAAGATATTTCATATTGAAAAACGGCACAAACTGCCGTTTTTCAATGATTGGATATACACTTTTTTTATCGCGACAAAAATAAACTTTGTTGCGATTTTCAATTCATACAGGCTTTTATTCTCTTTATTGCCGATTTTTCAAGGCGGGATACCTGCGCCTGAGATATACCGACGATTTTGCTTATCTCGATTTGTGTTTTTCCGTCAAAATAGCGAAGTCGCACAACCTCCATTTCCCTCTCAGGCACATCTTTCAATGCCTCGTACAGTGCGATTTTTTCCGTCCAGTTTTCGCTTGTTTCCTTCTTGTCGGCAAGCTGGTCGATAAGCTCCTGTCCTTCGTCACGGTCGTTATATACAGGCTCGTAAAACGACACGGGTTCGCTCACTGCGTCGAGCGCGCAAGCGACTTCAAAGAGCGGAACACCGATTTCTTGCGCAATTTCGGTCATAGTGGGGTCGTTTGCGTTAAATTTTGACAAATTTTCTCTTGCCCTCAACGCTTTATACGCCGTATCGCGCAAACTTCTCGACACTTTTATTGTCGTGCGATCTCTGATTGCCCTTCTTATCTCGCCGATAATCATAGGCACGGCATATGTGGAAAAACGAACATCGAGATTTACATCGAAGTTTTCGAGTGCTTTCAGAAGCCCCACCATACCCACCTGAAACAAATCGTCCGCGCTTTCTGTTGACTTTGAAAACCTGCCGACGCACGACAAAACAAGTCGCATATTCGCGCGAAGAAACAAATCTCTCGCTTGTTTGTCGCCGCTCTTTATTTTAAGCAACAATTCATCGCATTCTTTTGCACTTATCTTGGGTAGCATTGCGGTGTCGATTCCGCATATCTGAACTTTGCCCATACAAGCCTCCTTTGAGTATGTAGCTTGTATGAAGACAAAGAAAACAGCTTTTGTGCCGTTAGATTATCGATTTTTTGCATTTATATCGATTGTATCGTTTTTGTGCAAACAAACCGACGTCTATGTTCTGACCTTTCGTCGAATATCGTCATCCGAGTTTTAGCATATCCTTTTTCAGATTGTCCACAATCTTTTTTTCGAGTCGGGATATATAAGACTGCGATATACCCATCATGTCCGCTATTTCCTTTTGCGTCATTTCGTCCTTGCCGTACAAGCCGAAGCGAAGTTCGAGAATTTGCCTTTCTCTTTGCGGAAGTTTGTCAAATGTATCTTTCAATATTTGCTTTTCGTCGGTTGCCTCGACTTTGTTGTACACGGCGTCAGCATCGGTGCCGATTATATCGCAAAGAAGAAGCATGTTCCCTTCCCAATCAACGTTCAACGGCTCGTCGAGCGACACCTCTGCTCGTTGCTTCCCGGTTTTTCGAAGGTGCATAAGAATCTCGTTTTCAATGCACCGCGACGCAAACGTGGCGAGTTTGATGTTTTTGTCGGGATTGTAACTTCCAACCGCCTTTATAAGTCCTATCGTTCCTATCGACACCAAATCGTCCATATCGACGCCGGTATTGTCAAATCGCTTTGCTATGTACACTACAAGACGAAGATTGTGTTCTATGAGCGACAATCTTGCTTCCTCGTCGCCGGCAAGATATTTTTTGACGGTTTCGACTTCCTCGTCGGGAGTGAGCGGTGACGGGAGCGAATTGCCTTGAGATATGTAGTTGACAAAAGATTTTTCTTTGAGTCCGAGCTTTTCAAGAAGTTTTTGAAACAATGCTTTGATTTTGCCTTTCATATATTCTCTCCGTAATTTTCGTTTTTATGACATTCGGTCGATTTTTCTTTCGTGAAGCAGTTTTTAGATACAATATTTTGACTTTTATGCGTTTAGAACATCGAATTTTGCAAGATTATATCATAATCTCCAAATGACGAATCGCTCATTGCGCCCATTGCGTTTACATCGGAATCGTCAACCTTCACGCTGTCAAAACAAACGATCGGCATACTCTTTTGTCCCGTCACGGTTTGCACCGTCGCAAACCCCTCGATGTGTTTTGTACCGATTCTGTCACACGCGGATTTTGAAAGAATCATGACGGGCAAACCGCTTGCATCGTCGATGAGAAGATTGCCGCTGTCGCAAAGTCCTTTGAAACAAAAACTTTTACCGTCGACTCTCAACGTCACGCCGACAACCTTCTTGCCGTTCGCACTTTTCTTCTTTCCAATAAGAAGTGCGCATGCCACACACAAAAAACACGCAAGTGCGACGAGCCCCAAGACAGGATACGACTTAATATCAATCGAAAAGGCAAACGACAGACCGTAAACAAGCCCTCCGACAAAGTATGTCACAAGACAAAAACACGCAAGCGTCTTTATATAGTCTATTATCTTTTCTTTTATGCTCACGCCCTCGCATTTTGTCAAAACGACGCAAAGCACAGGCGCAAGCAAAATTTTGAGTGCAATTTGTCCCCATTCGGGTGCGATTGCAAAAGCCGTGGCAACTCCCGCTCCGATGATTGCGGAAAGAAAAATGCGCAGTTTGCCTATTCTCTTTCGTCTTATCGCAAGCGTCGAAAGCGATATAAACAAATCGACTGCAAAATTATTGAATATGACAAGTTCCACATATACGCTCACAGGAAACACTATATTTCAAACCCGATGAAAAATCTTTCCTTTTTTGTCGTAAACACATAGAAAAATCCCCGTAATATCTACGAGGATTTTCAAAGATAAAATAATTATTTTCCGAAATTCGGATTGATTAGAATGCAGATTTTACGTCTTTACATTAAAATCAATCTCTGTCTCTTTTCAATCTGCGCAAGAAAGCAGGCACTTGTTTTTTGGTGACGTCGATTCTTGAAGATTGAATCTCGCTCTCTTGCATAACGGGTTGCGGAGCGGGCGCGGGTGCAACCTGAGGTTGAACGACGGGTTGAACGGGTTCGGGAGTCGCGACAGGTCTTTGCATTTGACCGAACACAGGTCTGTTTGCAAATATATCCTGATTGAACACCGGTTGTTCCGGTTGAGCGGGTTGTTCGACTTCCTTTTCGTCTTCGGTTGCCGCCGCTTGAGAAAGAGCGGTTGCAAACGATTTTTGAGGTTGAGGTGCGCTGCTTCTTGCAGGCGCAAGGTTTCTGTCCACAAAACCTGTTGCGATGATGGTGATTTCGATATCTTTCTTGTCGGGAACAAACGCCGTGCCGAGAATGATGTTCGCGCTGGGATCGACAACTTGTTTGACGATGTCGCACGCCTCGGTGACTTCACCCAAAAGCATATCGTCGCCGCCGGTGATGTTGACGATGATACCTGTTGCTCCCTCGATGTCTGTTTCGAGCAACGGACTGAACACTGCGCCGCGAACCGCCTCAATGACTCTCTTTTCGCCCTTGCCGTAACCGATACCCATATGCGCAAGACCTTTGTTTGAAAGGATTGTACGCACGTCGGCAAAGTCGAGGTTGATAAGTTCGGGATTTGCAATGACGTCGCTCACGCCTTGAACGCCTTGACGCAACACATCGTCCGCAATTTCAAACGCACGTTTGAAGGAGATGTTTTTGTCAAGCACTTCGATGAGTTTTTGATTGGGGATTACAAGGAGCGTATCCACAAAGTTTTTGAGGTTTTTGATACCCTCTTCCGCATTTTTCATGCGTTGCGCACCCTCGAAGTTGAACGGCTTTGTAACAACGGCAACGGTGAGAATATTCATGGATTTTGCAATCTCTGCAATCACGGGAGCGGCACCTGTACCCGTGCCACCGCCCATACCTGCGGTGATAAACAAAAGGTCTATGTCTTTGAGTGCGGCTTTGATGCGTTCACGAGATTCCTCTGCGGCTTTTCTGCCGATTTCGGGATCGGAACCTGCGCCGAGACCACCTGTCATGTTTGCGCCGAGTTGAATTTTGCAATGCGGAGGGACAAGCGACATATTGAGAGCTTGCATATCGGTGTTCATCACAACGAAACTTGCGCTCTTGATGCCTGCTCTAATCATGTTGTTGACAGCGTTGTTTCCGCCACCGCCAACGCCGACTACGACGATATTCGCCTTGCCGGGTTTCTTTTGAGAAACAGGTTGATACTCCTCGTGAGATTCTTCGCTTTGAACTTCCTCTACGGGCTGTTCCACGACTTCCTCTTGTACGGTTTCTTCTTCCTCGGAAGAAGTTTCATCACTCGGTGTCCAACCGAATTTTTCAAAATCTATCATTTTTTACCTCCGTTGAATAACTTTTTTATAAACGCTCCGAAATCGAATTTCGACAGATTGTCGGCCATAACCAAAAGCGATGCTTTTGAGCTGTCCTCCGGTTTGACGAAACCGGGAAGTTTCGGAGTGATGATTTCAATATTTTTGCCGAGCTGTTCGCTCAGATATTTTTTTGCGCCTCTCATTGCGGCAACGCCCTCGCCGGTGAGATAAACCGACATATAAGACGGAGCGTCTTCCTCGATGTCTTTGAGGATGTCGCTCAATATTTCGGCAAACACGTCAAGCCTGTTTTTTGCAATCTCGCAAGCGTCCTGCGCATAAACCGCATTTTCACCATCGCTCACAAGCACCGCTTCGTCGCTGTAATTGAGATTGAGATCCACAAGTCGTTTTGCTTCCTCCGCCATTTCGAAAGGAACGTCCAAAGCCTCGAATATATCCGCACAGATGTGCGCGCCGCCCATGGAAAACGACTTCATATCCAAGATGCCGTCCCCCTTTGCAAGACACACCGACGATGACAAATATCCGATGTCTATGAGCATATACACGTTGTCGCGTTGCTCTTTTTCAAGAAGAGCCATACTTTCCGCCCAACATGTCGCAACGTATCTGACGTCGGTAAATCCCAACTCGTTTGCAACGGTGTCGAACATCTTGACAAACGACGTTTCGCAAAGCATATAGCTCACGCATGCTTCGACCGTGGTTGCTTCCATGTCGCGCACGTCGCTGTATATTTTGTCCTCGCCGTCAACCGAAAAGTAGATTGCCGACGTATTGATTGTCAAAAATTTGTCATGGTCGAAATCGTCGCCTTTTTTCAAAAGATAGGAAATGTCGTCGTCAATGACTCTGCGCTCTCTGTCAAGGCGAACGGAAACCTCTTTGGTGACCACTGTGACAAACTCTGCGGGAACGCCGATGAAAAGTCGTTTTGTGCGAGAGTCGGCTTCTTTCATGGCTTCCAGAACAACGCTCTTTGCGATTTGCAGGGTATCTTGCTCGTCAAACCACTCGCCGTTTTCAAACCCTTGGTGTTGTTTTTCTACGACAGACTTAATGCCGAAAACGCTCTGCGCCCTCTTTGCGCCCACGATTGCGCTGACAAGGCGAGAGTTGACGTCCAGAACGGCTATGTCTTTTGTGAAAATCGAACCCATATTCTTCCTCTTTTTCTAAAAAACACGCTATCGCGCGCATTATTTATAATATAATTATATATAAAATACTTATCGTGTCAATGGATTTTTATTAAAAAAATGTCCGATTCAATCATTTTTTGTCAAAATAAAGGTTTTATTGCGAATATCGCCCGTATCATCTGTCTTTTGAGCGCAAAACGTATCCTCCGAGCGAGCAAAACATATCCTCGATTTTTTCATATCCTCTGTCGATATACTCCACTCCGTACACCCTGCTTTCCCCTTTTATTTTCAATGTTGCAACGCAAAGCGCCGCGCCTGCTCTTAGGTCGCTTGCGTTTACGATTCCGCCGCTTATCAGGTACGGAGAATCCGCTCGCCGACAGCCGAATACCGTTGCCGTGTCGCCCGATATACATATTTTTGCTCCGAGTTTTTTCATCTCTTTTACATGTGCGAATCTTTTTTCGAAAACGGTTTCTCTGACGCTGCTTACCCCGTCCGAAAAGCATGAGGCGCAAAGCAATTGCGGTTGCATATCCGTCGGAAACAGAGGATACGGCGCACTGAAAGTATTTACCGCATGCATGCGTCCGAGCGAGCGCACGCGCATATATGTATCGTCCCCTTCG
Source organism: uncultured Clostridia bacterium (assembly GCA_934233745.1). Classification (GTDB taxonomy): domain Bacteria; phylum Bacillota; class Clostridia; order Christensenellales; family CAG-917; genus CAG-475. The sequence continues at coordinate 554,452 of CAKQGN010000001.1, read as the reverse complement.
ATTTTGCAATCTTTGCTTTGCAAAACGTTTGCGACGGCAGCCAGGTGCTTTATGTTTGCTCCGTCTATTTCGACATCGCCTCCGCAAAGCGCAGTGGCGCACAAAATCGTTCCGGCGACTATTCTGTCGCCCACAGGGGTAAAGCTCGTTCCGAAAAGTTCTTTTACGCCCTCGATTTGCATTACGGACGTCCCGTCGCCGCTTATCTTCGCGCCCATGGAACGCAAACAATCCGCAAGCGAAACTATCTCGGGTTCTCTTGCGCAATTGACAAGCGTCGTTCTTCCCTTCGCCAGCGTTGCGCACATCATGAGATTTTCGGTTGCGCCGACGCTCGGATAGCGCATGAGTATCTTTGCACCCGTAAGCCGCTTTGCCGCGCAATGTATTCCCTTTTGGTCAATCGTCACTTCCGCTCCCATTTTTTTCAGACCGTCAAGATGTATGTCGAGCGGTCGGCTTCCGATAGAGCAACCGCCCGGGAACGTAGTTTCGACCTCGCCCAAAGTTGCAAGAAGTACGCCGAGCATAAACATGGACGAGCGCATATCCTTGCAATGCAAATCGTCCACGCGCGCGTTGACGGCTTGCCCTCGCACGATTATATCTCTTCCGTTGCGGATTATACTCGCGCCCAGACATTCGAGCAAACCTATCATGGCGTCTATGTCGGTTATGTACGGGCAATTTCTGATTTCGACATCTTCTTTTGTCAAAATTCCCGCTGCGAGAATAGGCAAAACCGCGTTTTTGGCTCCGTGAACTTCAATCCTGCCGACAAGCGAATTGCCGCCTTTAATTTTCAAATATTCCTTTGACATAATTTCCTCGATTTCGGTATGCACCGGGTTTATACTTAATGCTATTAAAGATTTGCAAAATCCGTTACTCCGATATAGGGCGCGGAGTTTTTGGCAATTCCTTCAAGCACCCCCACGGCGCACAAGTATGCCACAAGCGAACTTCCGCCCGCACTCATAAAAGGCAACGGCAATCCCGTCGGAGGTATTGCTCCGCATACCACTGCCATATTGATTAGTGCCTGAACGCTTGTCACCGCCGTTATGCCCAGAGCAAGATAACATGAATACCTGTTTGACGCCTCTTTTGCGATTTTGAGTCCCCTTTTTGCAAAAACGAAAAACAAAAGCATTATCACCGCTATGCCGAAAATACCCGCTTCCTCGCCTACCACCGACAAGATAAAATCACTCTCGGCAAACGGCAAAAAAAGATACTTTTGCCTTGATTGAAACAACCCTACGCCGAAAAGTCCGCCGCTTCCGAGAGCATAATAGGACTGAATGAGCTGATACCCCTCTTCCAGCGGCGATTTCCACGGATCGACAAACGCCAACAGCCGTTGCATACGGTACGGTTCGACGAGTATCAGTGCCACTGCGCCCGCGATAACCGGCACGATAAACAACAAAAGGTGCTTGATTTTTGCTCCGCTTGCAAACAGCATTACAAAAATCACGGCAACGACACACATCGTGATTGACATATTCGGTTCAAGCATAATGAGAATACAAATCGCACCTCCCGCAAACAACACGAAAAGCAAGTTCGAAAATTTTGACATATCTCTTTCGCTTGCGTACGCCGCAATTGCCATCACCATAAAAAACTTTGCGTATTCGCTGGGCTGTATTGTGAAAAAACCGAGATTCAACCATCTTTTTGCGCCATAGCTCTCAACGCCGATGACAGGCAAAAACACCATCCCCAAAAGCGCAAGTCCGACAAGATACAAAAACGGCGAAAGTTTTTTGAGCGTCGATGATTTCACGTTTGACACAAGCACGCTCAAAAGTGCGCCTATCGCAAGTGCGACAGCCTGCGTTTTGACATATCTAAAAGCGTCTCCCGTTTGCACTTTTGCCGAATAACAAGAGGCGGAATAAATGAAAACAAGTCCCGACAAGCTCAACAAAATCGCAACGAGTGCAAGCGTATAGTCGGCTTTGCCTTTACCCTTAACTGACAGTTTCGGATTGTGAGCCGTCTTGTCTGTCTTGCGCATAGTGCGCATGCGCATGCCCGAGCGAGCGCGTGCCGCGCGGGATGAATTTACGCCCGTGCCTGCAACGGCTTGCGCGCTATCGTCATGCGCACCCGAAGAAAACCCTGATAATACGGTCATTTTGCGGCAAGATAGTCTGCGATTTGAGAGTCAAACTTTTTTGCTCTCTCCTCAAAGCTGTTGTACAAATCAAAGCTTTTGCTTGCAGGCGAAAACAGTATGCTTTCGCATCCGAATTCTTTTGCCAACCCGAATGCCGTCGATACGGAACTTTGCAAGTCGTCGCATTTTATGATGTTTTTGAATCCGAACGTCCTTGCGCTTTCGAGGATAATTTCGGCATTTTCACCCTGAACGGTGACGGCCTTTACGCTCGAAGGCAATTTTGAAAACAATTCGTCGAAATTCTCTTCCCCCTTTTGTCCTCCGAGCATAAGCACGCATTCGCCCACGCTCGTGCATGCGCACAGACACGCGGACACATTGGTGGATTTGCTGTCGTTGTACACGTAAACGCCCTTAGCAATCGCAACAAGCTGACGACGATATGCCGGACGCTTGAAGTCGGTCAGAGCGGACGCCGTACAAAAAGCCGATACGCCTTTTATCATACACACCGCAACCGCGGCAAGCGCGTTTTGAAGTTCGTCGCCTTTGAAGTCGATTTCGTCAAGCGACACAATCGGATTGCCTCTGAAACATACAAAATCCGATGATATGTATGCGCCTGTCGGCTCGGTATGTTCGATTGAAAACGGCACTTTCTGCGACACGGCTTCACTTGCCATATCCGAAACGATTTCGTCATCGGCATTGTAGACGAGAAAATCGCTTTCGCTTTGAGCGCGGAAAATATTTGACTTTGCGTTGCGATAGTTTTTCATCGTCATATGTCTTGACATATGATCGGGTTTCAAATTGAGCAATACGGCAATGTCGGGTGAAAATCCCCTGCTGTTTTCAAGTTGATAGCTGCTCGCTTCCACAACCGCAGTTTCGGTTGCGTCGAGTTTGTCCGCAATGGATGAAAACGGTATCCCGATATTCCCGACTGCGTGAGAATGTATCCCTGCTCTTTTGAGAATATGGTCGATGAGCAAAGTCGTTGTTGTCTTGCCGTTTGTTCCCGTCACGGCTATCTGCTCGGCAAGGCAGACGCTTGACGCCAGATTAAGCTCGCTCGTAACGGTTTTATTTTCAAGACGTGCGTCCAAAAGAAAATCTTTATTGGGATCGACGCCCGGACTTAGTACAATCAGGTCGGCGTCTTTGAACACGCCCGTACTGCTTGTCGCGCGCTCGCGCGACGGATCGTCGTCGTAAACGATTGCTCTCGCGCCTTTTTCTGTCAACAACTCATATGCGGAAATGCCGCTTGCTCCCGCGCCGTACACAACGACGTTCCTTCCGATAAGATTCATATCGCCCTCGCAAATATCAGCGTCAGTGCGCCGCCTACCATGCTCGCAACAAAGTATATAGTCACGATTTTTGATTCGTGCAGCCCTTTCATTTCCAGGTGGTGATGAAAAGGAGCCATAAGAAATATACGTTTCTTGGTGAGTTTGTAGTAAAGCACCTGCAATATAACTGATATGCCGGAAAGCACGTACATTATGCCCGATGTGACGATTAAAAGCGGATTTTTTGAAAAAACGGCAACGGATGCGCACGCCGCACCGAGCGCGAGCGAACCTGTATCCCCCATCATAATTTTGGCAGGATAGCCGTTGACCACCAGATATCCGAGCAATCCTCCGAGAACGGACGCCGAAAACACGCACAATGAGAGGATTTCTTTCGCATACGCCTCGTTGCCCGACTTTACGGCATCGTCATATACAAAGTATAGAAGCATGGAAAACCACAAAAAATAAGCAACCGAAGTATATCCCGCAAGTCCGTCGAGTCCGTCAGTGAGGTTTACGCAGTTTGTGGTCGCGACGTAAACGAGCATGACAAACGGAATAATTCCCCATTTCATATCGAGCATATAGGCGGTAAACGGCAGATTTATCGCCGTACCGATGTCCTTTGAGGCATAGACAAACCACCCCGCCGCAAAACTTAAACCGAGTTGTCCGATTATCTTTTGATAGGGTTTCAATCCCAGATTGCGCGCATAGCGGATTTTGATATAATCGTCCAAAAATCCAAGCACGCAAAAACCTGCCGTAACCGCCGTTGCGACAAGCGAAAATCGCTTAAACTCCACAAGCGAAAACACAATCGTCGGCAAAAGGAAGATAAATCCTCCCATAGTCGGGGTGCCGCTTTTATGCTCGTGTTGCTTGACATATCCCAAAACCGTCTGTTTCGCTTTGAGTTTGCTCATCAGCTTGACAATCGGCGGCGCGACAAGCAACGAAAGAGCGACCGAAGCTATGAAATACAAAAGTATTTTGACAAGACCGCTCATTATCTTGCGTACCTCGCCACCATATCGAAATCGTTGTACGGAATTCTTTTACCTTTGATTTCGAGGTAGTTTTCATTGCCTTTGCCTGCAAGCACGAGCGTGTCGCCTTCTTCCATTTCGTTGAGCGCAAATCGCACGGCTTCGGGTCTGTCTACGATACACTTTACATCCTTTATACTCACGCCCCACTCGATTTGTCTGATGATATCGAGCGCGTCCTCTCCGCGCGGATTGTCGCTTGTAAGCACGATATAATCGCTGTATTCGGACGCGATTTTCCCCATTTGCGCACGCTTGGTCTTATCCCTTTCTCCGCCGCAACCGAACAACGTTATAAGCCGTGATTTTGTTAGGGTTCTCGCAGTAGAAAGCAAGTTTTTAAGTCCCTCCGGCGTATGAGCGAAGTCCACAATTATAGTCCCTTTTTCGGTGTGCAAAACCGAAAATCTGCCCTTTACCGCCTTTATTTTTCTCACGGCATGCGAGAGCGTTGCAGAGTCGATGCCCAAAAGAGTACACACGCTCATGGCACCCAAAAGATTGTAAACGTTAAACTCGCCGAAAAGAGAGGATTTTACGTCCACGATGTCGTCGTTGAGATTTGCCACAAACTTCACTCCGTCTATATCCTCCGCGACATTCACCGCAAAGCAATCGGCGGGATTGTACAAGCCGTAAGTCAGCGTCTTTACGTTCCCCTTTTCTTCGAGCCGTTTGAGCAAAATCCGACCGCTTTTATCGTCGACGTTGACAACCGCCGTCTTTGCGTGCCCATCCTCGAAATAGGACATTTTTACACTTTGATAGTTTGAAAAATCTTTGAAGAAGTCCAAATGGTCTTGGGATATGTTTGTCAAAATCGCGACATCCGCTTTTATGTCGCCGAGCTTTTCGAGATATATAGCGTGCGCGCTCACCTCGGCAATCACGACGTCCACGCCTCTTGTGCGCATTTTGAAAAACAACTCGTTCAGTTCGTAAGGGTCGGGCGTCGTCAGACTCTGCCCGACTTTTTCGCCGAGAATATAGTGTCCTTCCGTGCCGATAAGCCCCGTTTTTACACCTGCAAAAGTCAAAATCGAATCGATATAATGCGCAGTCGACGTCTTGCCGTTCGTGCCTACAACCGCAACGAATTTCATGCCTTCGAGCGGACGTAAAAAACGGTTTTCGCACACTTGCGCATATGCTTTTCGGGCGTCTTTGACAAGCACGTATTTGCCGCCGTGCCACTCTTTTTCGGTGAGAGCGACAAAATCCGCGCCAATCTCGCAAAGATGATTGTTGCCGTCATCGTTGACGCCTTCCAGACATACGAACAAATCGCCGTCCTCAACCTTTCTCGAATCGATTTTTATCTCTTTGATTTCTGTGTTCAGGTCTAAATTTGTCTTTTGGATTTCTACGCCGTAAAGCAAGTTTTCAAGTTTCATAAGTTGCGTCCTCCAAGGGTTGATACACTCATAATAATGAGTGTAGAAAACATTATCAACCCAACCGCAATCTTAGACACAAACGGAAAATCTTTTCACGGTAATTTATAAAACCTTTATCGTATATATAACGATTGTCAAGTGAGCAAAAGCACCGTGTTTCTCTTATCGACCTTTACGCCGGCAAGCGGATATTGTCCCTTTACGACATCTCCGTCGCCGTCCGTTTCAACGTATAAACCCAGCTTTCTCAATTGATTTTTTGCCTCGATTAGACTTAGCCCTTCAAAAGACGGCAAAATAAATTCCTTGCCGATTATCGACTCCTCCTGCCCCGTATAACGTGGCTCTGTCCCCAAATACGCAAACATACTCTCAAAAATGTCGCCCACCATCGGAGCCGCCACGAGCGAGCCGTAATACATATACCCTTTCGGTTCGTCAACGATGAAAAGCACGCCGTAATTTGCTCCCTCGCTCACCGAAAAGCCGAGAAACGACGAGATATATTTCCCTCTTGCGATTTGCCCGTTTTCGTATTTTTGCGCCGTACCCGTTTTGCCGAGAATTTTATATCCGGGGACATACGCCCCCTTGCCGCTCCCCGTGGTAACAACTCTTTGCAACAATTCGCACATGGTTTTTGACGTTTGCTCGGATACAACCCTTTCGCCGCCGGATATTCCGTAACTCGCCACGGTGCCGTTTGCCGATTTAATTTCGTTCATTACGTGCGGCGTGACTTTTACCCCGCCGTTTACAACGCTCGACGTCGCCGCAAGCAATCCTATCGGAGTTACGGCAACCGCTTGTCCGAATCCTATGCGCGCCAAGTCGACGTTTTTGACAAGATTGCGCGCAATGAATATTCCGCTCGTTTCCCCCGTCATATCCACGCCTGTCTTGCTTGAAAGTCCGAACGCCGACATATAGTCGTAAAAGCTGTTCGTCCCCATTCGCAAGGCGCATTCCATAAACACGCAGTTGCAGCTTGACTCGACGCCCTGACCGAAATCTATCGAACCGTGACCTTTCGACTTCCAGCACCTGATTTTTTTGCCGTCCACGACTTTTGAGCCTGCGCAATAAAATCTATCGCTTGTGTGAACCTTTCCCGAATCCAACGCCGCCGCGGACGTAAGGATTTTGAAAGTCGAACCGGGTTCGTATACCGTTGAAATGATTTTGCTTTTAGAACACTCGAAAAGCGTTGTCAAATCGTTGCGAGGAACGTTGTTCAAATCAAACGACGGATATTCGCAAAGTGCCGCGATTCCGCCCGTGGAATAATCCATCACTATACACGCAACGCCTTTAGGGTTGAATTTGGCAACGGCATTGCGCACCGCACCTTCTACTATACTTTGTATGCCGGCGTCAAGCGTCGTTTTTAAGTCAAGTCCCGATACGGACGGAAGATAATAACTCAAACCGCCGTCGAGCGAACGCCCCACAAGGTCGGTTTCCGTCAGAATCTTGCCGTTTATTCCCGTCAGATATTTGTCGTAATACGATTCCAGTCCCGTCTGACCGAATCCGTCGCTCGAACAAAAACCAAGCACCTGCGTCATAAAGTCGCCGTACGGATAATAACGGAAATTGTCCTCCGAATAATAAATGCCTTTAAGTCCCGACGCGTACACTATGTTCAATTGCTCTTTCGTGACTTTTGTGGCAACCGTAACTTCGCTCGTGCGTTTGGAAATTTTTGATAACGTGCTTTGATACTCATAACCTAACACCTCGCACAAAAGTTTTGCAACGCCCTCTTTGTCGGGTGTGTTGCTCGGTCTTACGTACAAATTATATCTCGTTGCCGTAGACGCAAGGATTTTTCCGTTTTTATCCACAATGTTGCCCCTCGGTGCGTCTGTGGGAACATCGCGAAGCCATTGATCGATAGCCTTTACTTGCAAAGATTCGCCCTCTACGACGATGACGGCAAACATCTTTGCGAAAATCGCCGAAAACAAAAAGACCATCAGCAATAGTATTGCCGACAGCCTTTTTGTTGGATTATAAAGAAGATTGGGTTTTGTCTGTTTTTCAGATGCGAACTTCATATTTAGAATCTATTTCAAAAGATTCCGTATTATTCGCTTGTGCAGCTGCTTTCACCTCGGAAGTCGGAGTCAAAGCTTTGCCTTGATTGATTTTGGTTGCGTTTACGATGATGAGCGACGCAACGAGCGCAATTACCGCAAGATATACGCCGAGTATGATTTTGCCTTTGGTGTTGAGACGTGCGCGTTGTTTTTGTTCGCTTACATCCTGTGTTTTTTGCGCCTTGCGAGCAAAAAGTCCCGTGCGTTGAACGCTTTGCACCGCACTGTCCTCAAAGACGGGAGCGCTGCTCATGTTGGAGTGCGAAAGTCTTGCGTAAAGTTCCTGATCGCTTGCTCTTTCGGTATCCTGCGCCGTAAACTCATAGAAACTTTCGTGAGCGGGTGCTTGTTGCACGCGTTGAACTTGAGGCTCGGCATATTGCACCTGATCGTAAGTTTGCGTCGGAGCCTGATATTCAACCGGTTGCTGATATTGTACGGGCGCATATTGTTGCGCTCTTTGTTGCATGGTGTCGTAGAAGGGATATTCTCTCGTTTGATATTCGCTCGATTGAGGAGCAACATACGGACGAGACGCTTCATAGTTTCTTACGCTTTCGGCAGAACGCACTTCTCTTGCGGGTGCCATATCGAAATTGTAACGCACGTTCTGCACCGGTTGATACGATGCCGGTTGATTCATGCGCGAAGTTTTGAAATCTTCGTATGAAGGAAAACCGGTGACGTTGTTTTGCGTCGCCTCTTTTGTATTTCTACCCAACAATTCGTCCAATGTGATTGCCATAACGTGCCCCTTTTTAGATTATCGATATTCTATTTTTGCCCCTATTAGAATCTCGATTTTCCCTTCTTTATATTTTTTTGTTTTACGTTTTGTTTTTTCTGTTTGTTTTTTAAGCTCAAAGCCTTTCGACGATTCTGAGTTTTGCGCTTTGCGAACGAGGATTGTTTCTCTGCTCCTCTTCGCTTGCGACAATCGGCTTTTTGTTTACAAGCTCAACTTCCTGAACCTTGCCGCATACGCACACCGGGAAGTCCGGCGGACACGTGCATGCGAGATTTAGTTCTCTGAAAGCGGATTTGACGATTCTGTCTTCGAGCGAATGAAAGGTGATAACCGCCATTCTACCGCCCTTTTTCAACCGTCTTGCCATCGCCGTAATCGCTTCGTCAAGCGCATTGAGTTCGCCGTTGACGGCAATCCTTATCGCTTGAAACGTGCGTTTTGCGGGGTGTCCGAATTTCCATCTCGTCTTTGCGGGATAACTGTCTTCGACTATCTTTGCAAGTTCGAGCGTGGTTTCGACAGGCTTTTGCGCTCTCTTTGTCACGATGTTTTTTGCAATGACTCTTGCAAGTTTTTCTTCACCGTAATCGAAGAGAATATTTGCAATCTCTCTTTCGTCGTATTTGTTCACCACATCGTATGCCGTCAAGGGTTGTTCCCTGTCCATACGCATATCCAGCGGTGCGTCTTTCATATAACTGAATCCTCTCTCGGCGTTGTCGAGCTGATAGCTGCTCACACCCAAATCGAGAAGAATTCCGTCCACCTCGCCGATTCCGAGCATATCGAGTTCGGACATGAGGTTCTTGTAGTCGTCGTGAACAAACGTCACTTTATCTTTGTAAGGAGCAAGTCTTTTGCCTGCCGCTTCGAGAGCGTCGCTGTCGCGGTCAACCGCAATAAGCATTCCGCCCTCGCCCAGTCTTTTGGCAATCTCAACCGAGTGTCCCGCGCCGCCGACAGTACCGTCCACATAAATCCCGTCGCTTTTGATTTTCAATCCGTCAAGGCACTCGCCAAGCATCACCGGAACGTGTGCGAATTCCATCTTTACACCCCGTATTTTTTGAGGTCTTGAATCATCTTGTCGATCTTGCCCGGATCGAGTACGCCGTATCTTGCGTCCCATGCCTCCGCCGGCCATACTTCGAGATATGTCGCCTTGCCGACGAAAACCATTTCTTTGTCGATGCCGAATTTCTCTTTGATGTTCTTGTCCAAAGAAACTCTGCCCTGCGCGTCCTCTTCGAGCGGACCGCTGAAAGAAAACACCGTCGAGGTAAATTCGTCCGTATCCGATGTGTAGGGATTCTGATTGATGAACGGTGCGAACATTTCTTCGAATCTCTCTTCGGGAACGATATACAAACAGCCGTTTTTGCCGGGAAGGTAATACGGATTTGAGCCAAGCCCTTCGCGGAACTTGACGGGAATCCTGAACCTATTTCTCTCGTCGAGTTGATGACGAGCGTTTCCGAGCATAAATTTTGGCATTTGTCTTTCCTTTTTGAGGGTACTACACCCTTTACGCTTGTTATTGTATAACAATATAATCGTCTTGTCAACTACAATTTTCCATTTTTAACCCAAATTTTTTTCGTCTGTTTAGTCACGTTTATTTAGATTGTAAATTTGCATTTGTGTTCACAAGTAAACTATATACAAAATCGAAAAATTTGCGTATACCTTGCAATAAAAACTGTATCTTTCAGGTGGATTTTTGCCGTAAAACACCTGATTTTTTTATAAATTTTTTATAAATTTTAACATAACAAAACCGCTTGTTCCCTTCCAAAAAAACAGGTCTTGGCAACAAAAAAAACCGTTTCGCATATACTGTGACAAATATAAAAGGAGGTAAAAAGATGTCTTTTTGCAACAACAACTCTACCATAGACAGATGTCCCGGGAACATCAACGGCAATCCGATGAACGGTTTGTGCGAAAAAGTGTGCATTCAGACGACGAAAATATTTGATGCCTGCATGATGCAGACAAGCATTGACCAAACGGTTACGCTCACAAATATTTCGCCGACAACCCCCACGCTTCCGCTCACCTTTGTCGGCGGCTCGTCCACTTCTTCCACAGGCACGATAACCGCCCTTACAATCACCCCGATTGCCGACCGAGCAGGACTTTCCAGAGTCACGGCAACCGTTTCTATTCCCGTTCAGATTGCCTATACCGACGCAAACGGAACGGCAGGCACGGGGACAAGCACGGTGAACATCGCCCAGGACGTCGTGATGTGCGTGCCGACGGGCAGCGTTATTTCCCCCGTCGTTGCGGCAACCGTCAATATGGCTTCGCCGAGAGGTACTTACGTAAGCGACTACACGTTCAATATCACGTGTTGCGTAACCGTAATTTTGAGCGTACAAGCACCCGTCAATCTTTTGGTGCCATCATACGGATACTGCAAGATTCCGCCCTGTACGGAATTCAGCCAGGACGCATGCCAAGGCGTATTCGATCTGCCGCTGTTTCCGAGTTGAGTAAAAGAAATCGTAACAAAAAGGGAAAATAAATAAACGGCAAGCATTGCCGTTTATTTATTTAATAATAGATTATCAAATCATATATTATCATTTATATGTTTCATCAAATCCGACAAGAAAGTCAAGCGATACGTTAAAATACTTGCAAATTACAACCAAATAAGACAAGGTGGGCTCACGTTTTCCATTTTCCCACAAACTTATTATCCCCTTACTGACTCCGATATCGTTGGCAAGTTTAACCTGCCCTATTCCGGCGGATTCACGCAATTCTTTAAGATTTTGTGCAAATGCAGTCTTATTATCCATAAAAATATTTTCTCACAAAAGTAAGAAAATGTATTGACATCTTACTATTGTAAGAATATAATATTTCAAAGGGAGATAATTCCTAAAACAAAAAACAAAGGAGAAAATTATGAACGTTCAAACACTAATTAGCGCGCAAGCATCAACCGAAACCGTTGAAATAATTTCTATTGTTGTCGTTGTCCTTCTCGCAATCTTTATCCCCACATTTTTAATCGTACGCAAAAAATCCCGATTAAAATGTAGCGAATGCAAAACAAAATTGTCTTACAAAGACATAGTAAAGGCCGAAGAAGGCAGCACGTCCGTAATGGGCGGAATAGGACTCGCAACAACCGACGTTCATGTATGGTGCAAATGTCCTAAGTGCGGAAAAATCAAAGAATTCACCGTAAAATTCAAATCGGGAGAAAGAACCGAAGGCGTATTCGGCAGCAACGTTAAAGTATTCGACTTAGACGAAAAACTGCGTGATTATTTCAAATAATCGCATGCAAATCCTTACAATGTAGACGGCAATTTGCCGTCTATATTTTTTCGGATTTTATGACAACAATTGATAAATAATAATTTATATGTTATATTATCAATATGAAAGTGTTTGCGATAAGCGATTTACATCTCTCAAACGCCGTTGAAAAACCCATGGATATTTTCGGTGACGGCTGGCAAAACCACTTTGCAAAAATCAGCGAAGACTGGCAAAAAAAGGTTGCAGACGGCGACCTCGTTTTGCTTGGCGGAGATATTTCGTGGGGATTGACAATCGACGAAGCAAAACCCGATTATGAGGAAATCGCAAAACTAAAAGGTCAAAAATACGTGGTAAAAGGCAATCACGACTACTATTGGGGTTCTTTGGGGAAAATGAGGACATATTTTCCTCAATTCAATTTTATCCAAAACAATGCGTACAGAGTGGAATCTGCCGAAAATCCCGATAAAGCCGTTGTGATTGCAGGTTCACGCGGTTGGAATATCCCCACAAAAGACACATCTGAAGAAGATATAAAAATCTTCAAAAGAGAACTCATACGCCTCGAGCTGTCGCTTTCTTATGCCAAATCATTGCAAAAAGAGGGTGACACCCTCATCGCAATGCTTCACTATCCGCCGTTTGAGGCAACATATCAGGATACCGACGTCACTTCGTTGCTTGAAAAATTCAACGTCGATTTTGTCCTTTACGGGCACTTGCACGGCAAAGGCGCAAGAGTAACTCCGACTCTTCAAAAACACGGCTTAACTTATATTCTGACCTCATGCGACCTTGTTGACAATCAACTTATAAATGTGTGCGAAATCTGACATCTTGTCGCACTTTTCATTAAAAGTATTCTAATTTTTATAAATTTTAAGAATAAAAATATAAAAATAACGCCGATTTTCTCAATTCGGCGTTATTTTTTTGTTCTATATATTTTTCGATAAATCGGAAATTATATTTCAAGGCTACCGATTGTAAAGCAAAGATTATTATCGACAAAGCAGTCAAAAACAGCAAATCAATTTGATTTTGCGTTTACAATGAGCATATCGATTCTCGCAAGCACGGCGTCCTTCCCCGTTTTTGCGCTCGCCGACGTAACGAGTATATCTTTTATACCGACGCAAAGCGATGTTGCAATCACTGCAAGACATTTTTGTTGTTGAGAGCGAGAGAGTTTGTCGGCTTTTGTCGCTATAATAGTAAACGGGATATTGTAGGTGTAAAGATAGTTGATGAGCATCTTATCGTCGTCCGTCGGCTCATGTCGAATATCGACAAGCACAAAAACGTTTATAAGTCGCTCGCTCGTGCGCAGATAATTTTCTATAAGACCGCCCCATTTTTGTTTTTCTTGCTTGTTGACTTTTGCGTAACCGTACCCGGGCAAGTCAACAAAATAGTATTCGCCGTTGTTTATCTCGAAATAATTGAGCAAACGAGTGCGCCCCGGCTCCTGCGAGGTCTTTGCGAGCTTATTTTGATTGACCATAAAATTTATAAAAGAGGATTTGCCGACATTCGATTTGCCTGCTATGGCAATTTCGGGAACGCCGTAATCGGGGGTTTTGCTCGCATCGGCTACCGATGTGACGAATCTTGCTTGTTTTATCATCTTCCGCACCTATAATTTTTTGGTTGTTGTGTCGGTTTGCTGTTTGTCTTTTGCTCACAACTATAAAAACAGCGCATTAGATGCGCTATTTTTATGTTATGCAATGCAATCGGTTGATTTTTGCTCGACCTGTTTTCTCACGACGACAGGCTTTTCTTTCTTTTCAATCGCCGCTTTTGTAACGATAACTTTTTCGATATCTTTCTCCGACGGAATCTCAAACATAAGTTCGAGCAACACGTCTTCGAGAATTGCTCTCAAACCTCTTGCGCCCGTATTGAGCTGGATTGCTTTTGCAGCCACCGCTCTTAGAGCGTCGTCCTCGAATTCAAGATCGACGCCATCGATTGCAAATTGATATTTGTATTGTTTTACAAGCGCATTCTTCGGTTCTGAAAGAATTTTGACGAGTGCGTTTTCATCGAGTGCGTTGAGTCCCACAACAATCGGCACACGTCCGACGAATTCGGGAATCAGACCGTATTTGATGAGGTCGGCAGGTTGAAGAGCCTTGATAAGTTCGTCATAGCGGTAATCGACAGTCCCCTTAACCGCAGAACCGAATCCGAGTTTGGAATTGTCTTTCCTTTGGTCGATGATTTTGTCCAAATCGACAAATGCGCCGCCGCACAGGAACAAAATGTTGGTTGTGTCAAGTTGGTAGCATTCCTGATTCGGATGTTTTCTTCCGCCTTGCGGAGGAACGTTTGCAACCGTCCCCTCGATGATTTTGAGCAAAGCCTGTTGCACACCCTCGCCGCTAACGTCGCGCGTTATGGACACATTTTCGCCCTTCTTTGCGATTTTGTCGATTTCATCGATGTATACGATTCCGATTTCCGCCCTTTTCAAATCTCCGTTTGCAGACTGAATGAGCTTCAAAAGGATATTTTCGACGTCTTCACCGACATAGCCTGCTTCGGTGAGTGTGGTTGCGTCCGCAACTGCAAAAGGCACGTTGAGAATTTGCGCAAGCGTCTTTGCAAGCAAAGTTTTACCCGAACCGGTGGGGCCGAGCAAAAGCACGTTGCTCTTTTCGATGACAACGTCGTCGCTTGCTTTGGAGCGGATTTGGTTGATGCGCTTATAATGGTTGTACACGGCAACGGACAGCACGCGTTTTGCGCTGTCCTGACCGATGATGTATTCGTCGAGCTTTGCTTTTATTTCCTTTGGCGTGTAAAGACTAAGACCGTCGTTTGAGGTTTTTTCGTCTTTGCCGAGAAGATAGACGCACTCATCGATACATTCGTTGCAGATATTTATGCCGTTGGGGCCGCTTATGATTTTTTCAACCTCGCTTTCGCCTCTACCGCAAAAACTGCAATGTTGTTCTTTATGATAATTTTCCATACTTGATTATACTCCTTGTTTGGCAGCAACTGCCCGCTTGCCCGCAAAAAGCCGAGCAAACGAGGCGTATTCTCGTTGTCTTGCAATTACTTTCTGGAATAGAAAATCTTGTCCACAAGTCCGTATTTTTCCGCTTCTTCGGCGTTCATATAGAAGTCGCGGTCGGTGTCAACCTCGATTTTGGAAAGAGGTTGGGACGTATTTTGTGCAAGAATATCGTTGATACGCTTTTTGGTTTTGAGTATCTCGTTGGCTTGTATCGCAATGTCGCTTGCCTGACCTTGCGCACCGCCGAGGGGTTGATGAATCATGATTTTTGCGTTAGGCAAAGAAAATCTTTTTCCTTTTGCGCCTGACGAGAGCAAAAACGCACCCATAGACGCCGCCATGCCGATGCAAATCGTGGACACGTCGCACTTGATGTAGTTCATGGTGTCATAGATTGCAAAACCTGCCGAAACCGAGCCGCCGGGACTGTTGATATAAAGGCTGATATCTTTTGTCGAATCCTTGCCTTCGAGATATATGAGTTGCGCGACAACGAGGTCGGCAACGTTATCGTCGATTTCACCCGTGAGGAAGATGATTCTGTCTTCAAGCAAGCGAGAGTAAATATCGTAAGAACGCTCGCCTCTGCCTGTTTGCTCGACAACCATAGGTATAAGTTGATTTTTGATGTTCATTTTTTCCTCCAAGCACCGCAAAAATCTTCTGTGATTTTGCGGCAAATACGGCATATTTTCGCACGTTTTTTCCTTTCAAATCGTACAAATGCCGATTTTATGCGCTTTCCGCCTGCGACGGCAAGCGGAAAGCTGAATTTATCGTTTGAGTAGCACTCTTATTCTACACAAAATATCCTTCGATTATTCTGCGTCGGTTGCAGGTTTTGCTGTCTTTTTGGTTGTTTTTTTGGCAGCAGGTTTCTTTTCTTCCGCTTTTTTATCTTCTGCGCCGCCTTCAACCGTTTCGTCGCTTGCCGCTTTTTTTGTCGTTTTCTTTGCCGCAACGTTTTCTTTGACGAGGAAAGCGAGCAGTTTTTCGTTCATGATAGAGTTGACGATATAGTCGATTTGCTCTTTGTGCAAAGACTTCTTGAATTCTTCGACCGTTTGAGATGCGTCGCTTGCAAACTTCTCTATCTTTTCGTCGATTTCTTTATCTTCGATCTTGAGATCTTCGGCTTTTATGAGTGCTTCCATGACGAGGCGCACCTTGACTGTCTTTGCGGCTTGATCCTTGTATTGATCTTCAAGTTGTTCTCTTGTCATGTTGAGATATTTGAGATAATCGTCGAGTTTCAAACCTTGATACATAAGACGATATTCAAACTCATGCACCATATCTTCCGCTTCGCGATCGATCATTGCCTGAGGAATTTCGACTGTCGATGCGTCCACGACCTTTTCCACGATTTCGTCTTCGAGATCGTGTTCGGCTTTCTCCTCGGCTTCTTTTGTGAGGTTTGCCTTTACGTCCGCTTTGTATTCTTCAAGAGTGTTGAATTCGGAAACGTCTTTGACAAATTCGTCATCGATTGCGGGAAGTTCTTTCACTTTGACCGCTTTGACGGTGCATTCGAACACTGCCTCTTTGCCTGCGAGTTGTTCTGCCTGATAGTTTTCGGGGAAAGTGACGGTGACGTTTCTCACATCGCCGACCTTGACGCCGACAAGTTGCTCTTCGAAACCGGGAATAAACGTGTTGCTGCCAAGTTCGAGGTCATAATTCTCTGCGCTGCCGCCTTCGAATTTTTCGCCGTTTACGCTGCCGACAAAGTCAATCGTAACCGTATTGCCGTTTGCCGCCGCGGTGTCAACGTCGATGAGGCGAGCCTGTTTTTCCTGCTCTTGCAAAATCTTGTCGTCAACTTGCTTTGCGGTGACCTTCACCGCTTTCTTTGCCACTGCGAGTCCTTTATATTGACCAAGCGTAACTTCGGGTTTGACAACCATGACGATTGCGTATTTCACGCCGCCGTCGTCCGTCATATCAACGTCGCAAACACTGTCTACAGCCACGAAATCGTAATCCGCGCTCTTTTCAAGTTCTTCCAAAGAAGAATCGATAAGCTCGTTGACTGCGTCGCTGAAAAACACGCCTTGTCCGTACATGCCCTCGATAACCTTTTGGGGCGCATGACCTTTTCTGAAACCGGGAACCGCATATTTATGCTTGGTTTTTTCATAGGCTTGCTTGATTGCTGCGTTGAAAGCGTCCTTGTCAACCACGTAGTTGAACTTAACTTGGCTCTTTTCCAACTTTTCTGCTGTGTAGTTCATTTGTCCTCCATGTCCGTGCGATGAATCGTGCGGATATATATTTTCTTAACAAGTGATAGAGATTATAACACGCGAATTATTAAAAATCAATGAAATTATGTCGTGAAGATAAAAATTTCTATAATAATTGCATTTACGAACAAAAAAAGCTATACTGACACATATGGGAAGCGACCTGTTTGCATTGAGCGCACTTGCACGAGAACTTAACGAAAATCTCAACGGTGCGAGAATAGACAAAATTCAACAACCCGAAATCGACGAGTTGCGCTTTTTTGTTCGTTCAAAAGGCAAAAATCAATGCCTTGTGGTGTCTTGCAACGCAGGCGCGCCGAGAATCCACCTCACGACGAGCAAAAAAGTCAGTCCGCAAGTTGCTCCGAATCTTTGCATGCTTCTTCGCAAATACTTGCTTTCGGCAACGATAAGCGACATTTCGATCTACAACTTCGACAGAATCGTTCGCATCAGGTTCGACGCAAAAACCGAAATGCGCGACGAGGCTGTTTTTTATCTTTTTGTCGAGATTATGAACAGGTATTCAAACATCGTTTTCACAGACGAAAATCTTGTGATTCTGGATGCCGTAAAACATCTTCCTCTGGATATAGAGCGCAATCACGTCGTACTCCGCGGCGTTCCGTACTCCCCTGTTTCCCAAAAGAAAACAAGCTATCTAACCGATTGCTTTTCTGTTTTCGACAATTTCAACGGCGGAGATTTGCACAAGTTTATACAAGACAATATATCCGGTTTTTCGGGCGCAACGATTGAGGAATTGCTTCTTCGCGCCAACCTTAAATCCAATGTCGAACGCCTCGGCGCAAACGAGCGCGAAAGGCTTTTCAGGGTTATACGCGATTTTGCAAGTCTGTCAACCGACTCTGCGACTATTCGGCCTTACCCCTGCATAATCGACGGAAAGGACGTCTACCCCATTCTTTATCGCTCGCTTGCAAACTGCGATGAATCCAACGTCAAAGCGTTTGACAGTATGAGCGATGCCTACGATGCGCTCATCACCGATTGCGACAAGGATATACGCAACAAAGCAAGGCTCAAATCTCTTGCGACAATCGCAAAACATCTACATCAAAAAGTTGAGAAGAACATTGCAATCGACCTGCAAAAACTCGCCGAATGCGATGATATGGACAAGTACAAATTGTGGGGCGAACTCATTGTCAGTTATATCTATTTGATAAAAAAAGGCGATGAAAAACTTGTTTGCACCAACTATTATGACAATTCTCAAGTGGAAATTCCCCTCGATTTGCGCCTTACACCCTCAAAAAACTCGACGGCGTACTATGCAAAATACAACAAGCTCAAACGCACCAAAGAGTTTGTGAGCAAAAAACTGGAAAAAGACAGGGATTTGCTCGAATACGTCAAGTCAATCGAGGACGAAATCGCAAATCTGCCATACGAAAGCGACACATCTTCTATCGAACAGGAACTCGAAGCACTCGGAGGCGGCAAGAAAAAGTCATCCAAAAGCAAAGTGCGCAAAGAAAAAGCCGAACCGCCCTATATCTATTTTGTGGACGGATTTTATGTGTATCGCGGGAAAAACAATATACAGAACGATGAACTCACATTCAAAGTCGCATCTTCCAACGATATATGGCTTCACCTCAAAAACGAACACGGCTCGCACACGATTATAGTAACCGAAGGGCGACAAGTGCCCGATAACGTGCTTAAAATCGCAGGCGAAATAACCGCCAGCACCACACAAGCGCCTTGTGAGGTTGACTACACCGAGCGGCGCAACGTCAAACGCAAACCCGACGGACACCCCGGTCAAGTGATATATGCCAACTACAAGACCATGATATCCGAGCCAAACCCTCACAAAAATCTCGAAACGCGCAAATAATTGCGACTTTGCCGCAGTTGTTGCTGCGCAACAATGATATCTTATCTCGCTATGTGCGGTGATATCCTCACTTCGTTCGGGTGATATCGCACTGCGTGCGATTGCGGAAGATTCCAACATTTTTGCAACTTAACAAAACCGTCTGATTTAGATGAAGAGCGCGAAAAAGCCCTTCCGTAAACTCGCCTAATGTACATTACGTACATGACGAGGATACGGAAGGGCTTTGACAAAGCTATTCGCTCAATCAGACGGTTTTAGTTTTTGTTTGCCCAAATCGGCGCAGGAATCCTACCCCCTCTCGCAATGAGTCGAGAAGGAGACGTTTGGTTGATCGGCATAATCGGCGCAGTACCCAAAAGTCCGCCGAAAGATACGAAACCTTCGTTTTTGCCGTAAACGGGAATAACGCGAACGGCGGTGGTCTTGTTGTTGACAACACCGATTGCGGATTCGTCGGCAATCATTGCGGAAATAACGTCGGCAGACGTATCTCCGGGAATGGCAATCATATCGAGACCTACGGAGCAAATTGCCGTCATTGCCTCCAATTTTTCAAGTTTGAGAACACCTTTTTGAGCGGCTTCGATCATCCCGATATCTTCACTGACGGGAATAAACGCACCGCTGAGTCCGCCGACATGAGATGACGCCATCGTACCACCCTTTTTTACTGCGTCGTTGAGCAGCGCAAGCGCGGCGGTTGTGCCGTAACCTCCCACAATGTCAACGCCGATTTCTTCAAGGATGTGCGCAACGCTGTCCCCTTTTACGGGCGTGGGAGCAAGGCTCAAGTCGATTATGCCGAAATGTGCCCCCAAACGTTTTGACGCTTCTTGCGCAACGAGTTGTCCTACCCTCGTGATTTTGTAAGCGACTTTCTTGATTGTTTCTGCGACGACGGTAAGATTTTCGCCTTTTACATGCTTCAAAGCCTCTTCTACGACGCCGGGACCGCTTACGCCTACGTTGATTACGCAATCGTTTTCACCGACTCCGTGAAACGCACCTGCCATAAACGGATTGTCTTCGACGGCGTTTGCGAAAACTACGAGTTTTGCGCATCCGATGCTGTCGTTGTCACGCGTCAAGTATGCGGTTTGTTTGATTATCTTGCCCATAAGGGCAACGGCGTCCATATTTATGCCTGCTTTCGTCGAGCCGATATTCACTGACGAACAGACTTTCTCCGTGCAAGCAAGGGCCTCCGGGATAGACTCGATAAACTCTTTTTCAAAATCGGTCATACCTTTATGCACAAGCGCGGAATATCCGCCCACAAAATCAACTCCGATTTCCTTTGCGCAAGCGTCCAATGTCTTTGCGACTTTGACGGCATTGCCGGTGCGCGCCGTAATAATGCTTACGGGCGTAACACTGATACGCTTGTTGACAATGGGTATTCCGATTTCGTTTGCGATGTCATCGCAGACTTTGACAAGGTTTTTCGCCTTGCTTACGATTTTGTCGTGTACCCTGTCGCAAAGCACGTCTATATCGTCGCTTATGCAATCCAAAAGCGATATGCCCATAGTGACAGTGCGCACGTCAAGGTGTTCAAATGACACCATTTTGTTGGTTTCCACAACTTCGTTTGCGTTTATCATAAAAACCTCAGATGCGATGCATGGATGTAAAAACCTGCTCGTTTTGGATGCGTATCTCCACGCCGAGTTCTTTGCCCAGGTCGCAAAGCGATTTGCTTATCGTGGCAAAATCCGCATTGGCCTGTGACAAATCGACAAGCATAATCATTGTAAAATAGTCTTGCATAATGGTTTGCGATATGTCCTGAACGTTGATCGCGAATTCAAAGAGTCTTGTGCTGACTCCCGAAATTATGCCTCTTTGATCCTTTCCGATGACAGATACAACCGCCTTCATAGTCGTTCTCCGAAATTGATATATTGCAACACAGTTGCAACGATGAGTTTAGCATTGAAAACGTCATATGTCAATTTGAAAAGCAAAAAGCCCGATTTTTGTCGGGCTTTCGTTCAAATTAAATATGATGCGCAAAAACTTGTGACTTCAAAGCGGCTATTCGATTACAACACCGTCTTTGAGATTGTCTGCAATTTCCTTTCCGATTTCGTTTGCCTGCTCGCTTGAAAGGGCGATTTCTTCGTTCAAATCATCCGTAAGAGTTGCATTTTCGCTTGTAGTTTCGACTTCGCTTTCGTCTACAAGATTTTCTTCGACATCGCTCTCGACGGTTTCAACGGGGTTTTCCGCTTCGATGTCGGCAGGAAGCGAAACTGCCTTCTTAGAAGCAAGGCGCGGGAACAGCGCAAAGAAGTGACTGCCCTTACAAATGAAAATTTCACGCATGATAATGAAGGACACAAACGCAAAAGTACCGCCGAACGTGACGTCGCTCATATAGTGTGCGCCCACAACGATACGACTGATTGCAACAAGCATGGTGATTACAACGGGTGTAACCCAGCAAGCAATTTTACCAGCTTTTTTATGTTTGAAATCTACAACATCGGGAAGCATAATAAGCGCATACGACATGCCCGCAGCGCATGTATGTCCCGACGGGAAAGATTTGAATGCGTCGCTTGCGCCGGGATATGCCTCGACAAACGAGTTGATTATGCCCTCGTCCGGTTGACCGTTGGCTATATACCAAGGAGTGTAACCTTTGACAAGTCCTGCGCCGATGAGTCTTTGTCCTACTTCCGAGTTGATTGCTCTAAATCTCATGCGCCCGACAGGCTCTTTTACAATCATGATAAGGATGTTTGCCAAAACGCAAGCCGCAAGCGCAGCAATAACCCACCAAACAAGTTTTTTGAGAGTTTCCGCTTTCAAAGGGCGGATGGCAAGCACCGTGAGTGCCTGAACGGTGAGCGCAACAAGCAACTGAATGGCAACGACCGCACCGTTGTGGCGATACTCGTAAACCGCCGCGCCGATTGCTCCTACTTCGTTTGCCGCATGTTCGAGAATATATTTCATTATATCTTTGATATAATACCACCATGCGACCGTGCCAACCAAACCGAAAATCACGGCAAGCATGATTCCCAGTTTTTTGTCTTTGACGTTTTTTGCAAAAAACCAACAAAGAATTGCAGTACATACACCCAAAAGAATGTAAATGGGCGATGTTCCGATTGCTTCTCCCACTACACCGAAAAGGTCATCGGCAAGATACGAGCCCGGTTTCAATGCGTTTTTGGTGAGAATCTCGCTCACCTGATAATCGAATACGGACGCAACGGCAATAAGTACCGCAAACAAAACCACAAACAAACATATCGATATGATTGTTTTTGATTTGATTGAAATTGAAAGAGATTTCATAACTAACCCCTATTATTTTTTTATGATTTATTATAACATACGCAAAGTGTTTTATCAATACCTATCCGAAAAAGTGTTGTCAAATACGACAAAAAAAATAATAGTTGTCCGAAAGTATTATAAAATTCAACGATTTTTGAAATACTTTTGGTGAAAATCGGCATTCATGAATCGATGTAATATGGCTGTATACACTCTATTTCGCACAAACAAACATCGATGCGACGAGATTGCACATCGCAACGGAGCAAAAAAAGATAGGCTAAAATTGGGTATTGCAATATACATGAAGCTGTGGTATATTGATTATAGCAAAAGATTCCTGCTATGTTTGTGATGGTGCTCTATTTTGAACCACAAATTTTATACGGGATGACGCGTCCGACAAAATGCAGCGATGCCAAGCCTCATCATATCAGTGGAAGGCAGATACTGCACGGCAGTCTTTACCCACCCTGCTATACGGCGGGTTTATAAAATGGCATCACACGGCGGTGCGGGTTTATCTAGAGGAAAACAGTCGCTCAATCGAGCGACTGTTTTTTTATCGTTTTCGGTTTAGAAAAAATATATCTTACGCAAGCCGTTCAAGAGCATAGCTCTGCCGCAGTTGTTCGCAAATAACACGATATAATCACTAAAACACAATATTTGGATGAAGAGCAAGGAAAAGCCTGCCAACATAAACAGGAGCATAAATCTTACGCAAACTGTTTTAAGCAATCTAAATAGATGAAGAACAAAAAAGAGCCAGCTATTGGCAACCCAAATGTACACGTAGTACATGAGTTGACAAGAGCATAGCTCTTGCCGCAGTTATTCGCAAATAACACAACATTAATCACTAAAACGCAATATTTGGATGAAGAGCAAGGAAAAGCCTGACAAGATAGACAAGAGCGTAACTCTCACGTTAACTGTTTTAAGCGCTCTAAATAGATGAAGAACAAGAAAAAGCCTGCCAACATAGACAGGAGCGTACTCATTGTACGTGACTGTTTATGGGGCAGGCTTTGACAAAGCTATTCGCCAAATAGTGCGTTTTAGAAAGCCCAGTTGCCGTTGCGGAAAATCGCAACCTCCTCCCCGCTTGCCGTATGAGCATCGATGTTGAGATCTTGCGAACCGATCATAAAATCAACGTGAATGATAGAATCGTTGATGCCCTTTTGACGACATTCTTCATGTGAATACTTGTCGTAATCTTTGAGGCAGTTTTCAAATCCGCGTCCGAGGGCAAGGTGGCAACATGCGTTTTCGTCAAACAAAGTGTTGAAGAATGTGATTTCTGAATTGCGAATCGGTGAATCGAACGGCACAAGCGCGCACTCCCCGAGATATGCCGCATTTTCATCCATAGAAATCATTTGCTTCAAAAGCTCCTCGCCTTTTTCGGCATGCACCTCAACCGCTTTTCCGTTTTCAAAACGGACGGAGAAGTTGTCTATAAGCTCTCCTCTGTATGAAAGCGGACGGGTTGCGTATACGATGCCTTCTGCGTTGCCTTTCATAGGAGAAGTAAAAACTTCTTCGCTCGGGATATTGGGATTGAATTCGATTCCGCCGAGAGTGTCCTCGCTCCCGCCGAGGAAAAGTCCGTCGGGAAGCAGACCGACTTTGAAATCAGTGCCGTTAGATGACGTATAATGCAAAGATTCTATGTTGAGCGAATTGAGATAATTATACCTTGCTTTGAGGTCGGCATTGTGTTCTTCCCACGCCTTTATGGGATCTTCGCCGTCCGCTCTTGCGGTGTAAAGAATCGCATTCCACAACTTTTCGACCGCTCTGTTTGTTCTTTCACCGGGGAAAACTTTTTTAGCCCATGCTTCGCCGGGAACAGCGGCGATACACCATTGATACTTGTTCTCCATTTTGTCGATATACGGCTTCAAAACGGGGTATCTTGCCTGGCTTGCCTTGGACACTTTGCTTTGATCGACGCCTTTGAGTCCGTCCGGATCATCAGACTCGATATATATCATCGCAGGCAACACTTTGCATCTATGCGCCAACTTCTCTTCTTCCCACTTTTCGATTGCGGACAAGGTTTTGACGGAGCGATAGCGATAATTAAGTTTTGTTATAGGCTGATAACTCCACTCTACAACAACCTTTTTTGCACCCGCACGATAGCATTCTTCAACAACCATTTTGACAAATTCGGGCTGGTCGAGAGAAGCATTGATTGTAACTTCTTGATTTTTTTGCACGTTTATTCCCTTGCGAGCGATAAGACGCGCGTATTTTTGCATAGTTGTTTTTTTCATACACTACACCTCTGTGCGTTCATATTTTGTGAATATTATATCATCTTTCGTCGTTATTTCAACAACATTTTGCGCATTACGCAAACAAAGGTTTTAAGTGCGATATTTGAACGTCAAACAAGAAAGGCACATCTTGAATCAATCCTCAACAAAACCGCACATATTCGTAAAGCGCAATATTTAGATGAAGAACAAGAAAGAGCCGTCCGAACGGCAACCCTAATTTACTTGTCGTAAATGAGTTGACGGACGGACGGCTCTGCCGAAGTTATTCGCTAAATAGCGCGCTTAACGCTTTACAGTTTCATTGCGACATCCCATGCGCCCCAGATAACCGTGCGGAGATTGCCTACTTTTGCACTGTCGCCCACCACATGAACGTGTTTGCTCTTTTCCGCTATCGGAGCGGGGTTATAACCGACGGACATAATGACAGAATCCGCGGCGATTTCAAACTCTTTGCCGTCTTTGCTTTGAACTTTGACTCCGCCGTCCGTGACAGCAACGAGTTTTGTTTCAAGATGCACAGGCACTTTGTGAAGCGCAAAGTATTCTCTCAAATATGAGGAGTTTGCAAGGCATACGCCCTTGACTGCGATAAGATCGTTTTTCATCTCGACAATTACGGGATGTTTACCTTGAAGTTGCAATTCATATGCGATTTCGCAACCGGTCAAGCCACCGCCGATGACCACGACATTGTCGCCTACGCTCTTTTTGCCGAGCAAAAAGTCGCATGCCTCGATTGTTTTTTCGACTCCGGGAACCTTGAATCGTCTTGCGACGGCACCCGTTGCGACGACAACTTCGTCGGCGTCGAGTTTGCTTACGTCATCGACTTTGACGCCGTATTTCACTTCGATACCCAAATCTTTGATTTGCTTTTTATACCAAGCGATAAGCTCCTTGTCTTTTTCTTTGAAAGACGGGGCTGCCGCTGCGACGAAAATGCCTCCGAGGTCGTTGCCTTTTTCGTAAATTGTGACTTTGTGTCCGCGGAGCGTTGCAACTCTTGCAACTTCCATACCGCCGATACCACCGCCGACAACGGCGATTTTCTTGGATCTCGTCGCAGGGACAATCTTGTATTTTTTGGATTGCATGGTGTGCGGATTGAGTGCGCAACGCGCCATACCTGCGGTATCCGACAATTCCTGATCGTTCGGGACGCCGTTGTAGTGCGCCATATTGAAGCATGCGTTGTGGCAGCATATACACGGCATAATATCGTCCTCTCTGCCTTGCATGAGTTTTGTCACCCATTCGGGATCGGTGAGGAATTGACGAGCAACGCCCATACCGTCGATCTTGCCCTCTGCAATTGCTTCTGCCGCAATCTGCGGAGTCATACGGCCGGCGCAAACAACGGGAATATCCACCGCTTTTTTGAGTTCTTCGCAGTCTTCGAGGTTGCAGTTTTGAGGCATATATACAGGCGGATGCGCCCAGTACCATGCGTCGTACGTGCCGTTGTCGGAGTTGAGCATATCATAGCCTGCGTCTTGGAGCATCTTTGCCGCAATCTTGCTCTCTTCCATATCGCGCCCGACTTCGACATACTCTTCACCGGGAAGCGCGCCCTGACGGAATCCTTTTGTCTTTGACACAACCGAATATCTCAAAGAAACAGGATAATCGTCACCGCAAACTCTCTTGATTTCCTTTACGATTTCAATCGGGAAACGATATCTGTTTTCAATGGATCCGCCATACTCGTCAGTGCGTTGGTTGGTGTATTTCATCGTGAATTGATCGAGCAGATAGCCTTCATGCACCGCATGGATTTCAACGCCGTCCACACCTGCGTCCTTGCACATTTTCGCAGTTTTGCCGAACGCTTTGATAAACTCGTGTATCTCATCGACGGTCATTGCGCGAGAAGGCACTTTATCACTCCAACGGTTAGGATTGGGACTTGCGCTCATGGTGAGCCGGTCGATATTGATGAAGGGTTTTGCGATTGCGCCGAGCACTTTGTTTGTTGCAAGCATTTCCATCATCGATGAAATTGCAAAAGAGCGTCCGAAACCGGCAGTAAGCTGCACAAACATCTTTGCACCGGTTTTGTGAAGCTCATCCATAAACGGTTTGAGATGTCTGAACGAGCTTTTGCTCTTGTAAAGCCAATTTCCGCCGATAACGTTTCTGATGGGGGCGATACCCGGCAAAATAAGACCGACATTGTTTTTTGCTCTGTCAAGCAAGAAATTTGCGGCTTCTTTGTCAAAGTGATGAGGCTCCATCCAACCGAAAATTGAAGTTCCGCCCATAGACGTAAGAACAATGCGGTTTTTAATCTCGCAATTGCCGATCTTCCAAGGCGTAAACAAACTTTGATATTTGGGATCCATAATTCTCTCCTTATATTTTAAATACAAATGTATTTTATAATATCGATAATCAAAAATCAATACCGAATTTGATATTTTTTCATCATAATCACCGAATAAAACCGTTGTTGATCGCCAAAAGCAGTTTTTTTGAGAAAATATACAAATTTTTGCTTGCGTAGAGCATAAAATTATGCTATTATCACAAAGAAATATCGATTTGCCCTCATGGTCAAGCGGTTCAAGACGTCGCCCTCTCACGGCGGAAACTAGGGTTCGATTCCCTATGGGGGTACCAAATGTAAAAACACATCTCAACGATGTGTTTTTTTCATTTCAAATCATTTTAAGGGAATCGAACGAGCGGAAAAACTGAAAATCCGATGAATTGTGCGCCCTACTCTAATTCTGCACATTGCATTAATGCAAAAGAATTTTGCCGTTTACATCTCGTAGGATAAATGATATAATGACCGAAACAATCGGATTATCCGAAAAACAGCACAAAACCGTGCATAACCTTGTACGGAAATAGGAAAAAGTATGAGCATAATCGATTCATTTGACGACAAATCGAAACCATTGATTGATATAAGTGCTTTTTACGGCGAAAAGAAATTTTTTGCCGACGTTTGCATTGTGTCGTTTTCAAGGCACGTTTTGGCAATGTTTTTGGAAAAATACGAAAGCCACCCCATAGGTCACTCGGCAACGGCAAACGGACACATCGATATTTATCTGTTTGAAATCAACGGGAAAAAACTCTTGTTTTATATGAGCCCTATCGGCTCGTGCGTTGCCGCGTCCGTTATGTACGAAGCAAATTATGTTTCGGGCGCAACCAAGTTTATCGTATACGGTTCGTGCGGCGTTTTGGATAAGGAAAAATGTAGCGGAAAACTGATAGTCCCCTCTCATTCCTATCGCGACGAAGGGCTTTCTTATCACTATATGCCGCCGTCCGATTATATCGAAATAAAAAACTGCGACAAAATTGCAAAAATCTTTCAAAAATACAATTTGCCGTACGTTGTCGGAAGGTCGTGGACGACTGACGCCATGTATATGGAAACGCAAGACAAAGCAAGACGAAGAAAAAGCGAAGGTTGCGTTTCCGTTGAAATGGAATCGTCTGGATTGCAAGCGATTTGCAATTATTACGGATTTGAATTGTATACGTTTTTCTTTTCGGGCGATTTGTTGAACGACGATTCTTGGGAACGAGCGAATCTCGGCGGCAAAACGGAACACGATATTCAAAAGGCAACGTTTGACGCCGCATTGAAAATTGCAATGGAAATCTGACGTTGAACGCAATATCAAAGTAAATAAAAACACATCTTTTAGATGTGTTTTTTCATTTCAAATCGATTTAACGGAATCGAACGAACGTTTTGACCAAAACGAAAACTCTGTTTTATTAGAATCCGAAGCGGTTAAAACCAAAGACCGCCAAAGAATCCAAACATACCGAACAATCCGAGTATTGCAAGCATAAGTGCCATAAAATGCATAATTCACCTCTCTACGCACTATATAATATGCAAAACGAAGCGGCGAATATCACAATCGCTCTCTCGCAATCATTTCAAGTTCTTTCTATTTATACCGAATCGAAACAATACTTAACGACGATAATAGAAAAACGGATTGCAAATTGCAAATCCGCTTTTCTTATAGAATAGGGAAAATTATGACTATTTGCGAGATTTGATAAGCCGTATATGTCAGATTATAAACATATTTCGGCTATCTAATCGGTTATTTTTGTGTTTTAATGGTTGTTTTGTAGCCTTTGTTGACGCGCATTGCGTTGATGATTGCGGCGATTGCAACGCCGACGTCGCCTATGACCGCAATCCACATCGTCGCCGCGCCGAGAACGCCCGTTGCGCTGAGTGCCATTATGAGAAGTTTGACGGCAAGCGAGCCGACTATATTCTCGTAAACGACACGCATAGTCTTTTTGGATATACGTTTTGCGGTTGATATTCCCGTCAAATCGTCTTGCATAAGCACCACGTCGCTTGCCTCGATTGCCGCGTCGCTCCCTACACCGCCCATTGCGATGCCGATATCCGAGCGCATAAGCACGGGTGCGTCGTTGATGCCGTCGCCGACAAAGCACAAAACTTCGTCTTTTTTCTTGTCTTTGAGCATTTGCTCGACGTTTTCAACCTTGTTTTGAGGCAAAAGCGAGGCTTTGTAGCCCGAAAGACCAATTTTTGCAGCAACATCGGATGCAATTGCCTCGTTATCCCCTGTAAGCATAACCGTTTTACACCCCATTTTGTTAAGCTCCGCAACGGCAGACGCCGATTCGTCCTTGATTTCGTCGCTGATAAGAAGCGAACCGACATATTCATTGTTGTGGGCGACATAAACGACGGTGCCTACGCCGTTGTGCGCGACATACGGAATATCGTAAGATTTCATAAGTTTCTCGTTGCCGCAATATATCGCATCGTCGCCTTTTGTTGCTATAACGCCGAATCCCGCAACGTTTGTGAGAGTATAACCTCCCTCGATTTCACCGTCATAACAAGCCGCGATTGAGCGTGCAATGGGGTGATTCGAATCGTTTTCGGCAATAGCGGCAAGGCGAAGTATATCGTCTTTTTTGTCGGCAGGAGATACGTCGGTGACGGCAAAGTTACCTTTTGTAAGCGTACCCGTCTTATCAAAGACAAAGATGTTTGCTTTGCTCATCAGTTCCAGATAGTTGCTACCCTTGATGAGAATACCGAATCTCGACGCCGCGCCGATGCCCGCAAAGAAGGAAAGCGGCACTGACACGACAAGCGCACACGGACACGAAACAACCAAAAAACTTAGTCCTCTGTATATCCAGGTATACCAATCTTTGCTGACCGCGCCGCCTATGACGGCAAGCAAAACGGCAGCCGCAACAACGCTCGGAGTGTAATATTTTGCAAATCTCGTGATAAAGTTTTCGGCTTTGGATTTTTTGCTTGAAGCGTTTTCAACGAGGTCAAGTATTTTAGAAACGGTCGAATCATAGAATACTTTTGTCACTTCAACCTCGATTTGAGATGTCAAATTGACGCAACCGCTGATTATCTCATCCCCTTCGAAAAGCTCCCTCGGCAGAGATTCACCCGTCAATGCTTTGGTGTCGAGAATGGTTGAGCCGCTGACAATTACTCCGTCAAGAGGTACTTTTTCACCGGGGTAAACAACGATAATATCACCCACCTTGACTTCAGAGGGATCGACCTGTTCCACTATGTCGTCTTCCCTTTTTACATTTGCGTAATCGGGACGAATATCCATAAGTGCGGAAATCGACTTTCTGGATTTTCCGGTTGCATAGCTTTGGAAGAATTCGCCGACCTGATAAAACAACAATACGGCGCATCCTTCATCGAAACCTTCCTGCGCTCTCCCCGTCACGCTCGTATAAATGCCAAGCGCAAACGCGCCGAGAGAGGCAACGCACATAAGCAAATTTTCATCGAGAACTTGTCCGTGAAATATTCCTCTTCCCGCTTTGTACAAAACATCGTAACCGATGACCATATAAACGGCAAAATATAGGAAGAACGGCAAAAGCCAACCGTATTTTCCGCCAACCGACGTCGCAAGTCCGATTGTTTTGTCAACGATAAGAATAACAAAAAACATAAAAAGCGCAACGCCTATGCGGATGAGATTCTTTTTTTCTTTCTTTGATAATTTGATTTTTTTCATAGTTGCAATTTTATTGGCACGTTTTCATAGAACAGATGCACGCAAAATCCATCATTATCTGACGATAACGCAATCGGGTTCGATTTTTTTGCAGACTTTTTCAACTTTGTCCATTATTTCGTCAAAACATTCGTCGTCTGCATCGATTGACAAACGTTGCGACATAAAACTTACCGAAGCGGCATTGACTCCGTCAAGTTTTTGAATTGCACATTCCATTTTTGCGGCGCAGTTTGCGCAATCGAGATCTTCGAGTCTAAAAACTTTTTTCATTTTGTTTCTCCTTTCCGACTTATATACTTCCCTTGCGGGTAAAATCCTATGTTGTCTGTTTGTTGAACAGTTGGATTATTGAACAACTATTCAAATATACTCTCAAAAAAATCAGGGGTTTTTCACCCTGCGTTTTTCTGTTTTGTTTATCTTTCCTCGTTGACGTGAGTCAGACCGCATTGCATGATGAGCGTAACATGGTCGTCGTCAAGAGAATATCTGACTTCTTTTCCCTCTTTTGTGCCTTTGACGAGTTTGATTGCACGAAGCACTCGGAGTTGGTGGGAAACAGCCGACGTTGTCATACCAAGCTTGTCGGCAATGTCACCTACGTTCATATCGCTGATTTGAAGACAGCTTAAAATTTTCACGCGAGTAGGATCTCCGAGCGCCTTAAAAAGCTCGGAAAGCGACGCAACGACATCTTCGTCAGGGATCGCGGTTGTTTTGGTGTTTTCGTCAATTGTATGTGTCATTTTTTCTCCGACACTTGAACTGTTATTCAAATGTTCATATATATAATATTCTCCGCTACCGTTTTTGTCAATATATTTTTGAGATATTTACAAAATTATTTTTGATTTTTTTACGATATTAAAATAATATATCGATTTTTCAGCAAAATATCAATCAAACTGTAAACTATCGAACAAAATCGGATTTGGTATACGATTTTTGCAAACTTGCATATTGATTTTAATTATATTTTAATGTACAATCGTAAAGTAAAGAACAATTTGCGCGCCCACGCGTGCATAAGGAGGAAATATGAGCAACAAACTGCAAAAACGCCTGCCACTGGTGTTTGTCGCAACTCTTGCAATCGTGCTTGCAAGCGTCATGACATTCTCGATTGCGGGCATTGCAACTGCCGATACTGCAAAATCGCCGGTGGATAGACTTGAAATCGGTCAATTCAGCGATATTCACTACTTCCCCGTCGACGAGTGTTATCAGGACATCAACAGCTCCGATTACAAGACGAGCGACTTCTACAATTCCATGACAGGCGACACGAAACTCGTTATGGAAAGCGGAATGATCCTCAAACAGCAGATCGAAGCATTCATCGAAGATGCAAAGAAAGGCATTGCGCCTACATACGTCTTTGCAACGGGCGACCTCAGCAAAAACGGCGAAGTCAAAGCTCTCGTTGACGTTGCAAACGCTTTGAGATACTTGCAAAACACCGTCAGGGCTTTAAGCTACAAATATCCCCAATACACCGACTTCCAGGTTTTCGCAACGCCGGGCAACCACGACCTTTACAACACGTCGGGCGCACTCTACTCCAAAACCGACGGTTCGAAGCGTGTTTCCGACGCTTTGAGTTCGATGCAATTCGCTCTCGTGTTTGCAGGTTTGGGCTACCCCGATGCAAACCTTGACGGAAGCGGAGGAGCAATCAAACTCACCGACTATCTGCCCGAAAACTATTGGTATGGCAAATACACCACGACGTATATCCCCTCCACCAACGCAAAAGGTCTTGAAATTCACTATTACAACGAGCATCTCGAAGCGGTAAGAAATATGTCCGGCGGAACGACTGCCGACAAGCTCAAAGAGTACTATAAAATCGGCGATGTCAGCAATGCTCTTTCCCTCTCTGTCGAAATTGCAGACGGAAATCACAACGACTATGCGTTTATGGTCATCGACGCTCACGACAGAGAATCCGCAGACGTCGGAGCATACGTAAGAGTCAACGCCGCAGAATACGAAGTTCTCAAAGACAAAAAACAAGCAAACGGCACAGCATACACTTATTACGGAGCAACCGCAGAAGGCGCAGTGGACACGTCAACCACGATAGTTCCCGATTTTTCCTCAGACAATGCGGTTGTGTTCCGCTCGACAGGTCTTGACCACCTTTGCGGAGGCAGACTGACCGAAGGCGTTCTTGATTGGATGCAAAAATTCTGCGCAGATCAAAACGCAAAAGCCACCCTCGGTGAAAAAACCATCATAAGCTGCTTCCACCAAAACGCTCTTCCGCACTGGGAAATGGAAGACGAAATCCTCAAAGATTTCACCGTTTACAACTGGGAAAACACCGCAAAACGCTTGCTCGATATGGGTGCCCGCTATGTCTTTACGGGACATATGCACGTTTGCGACGCAATGACTTACACCGATGTCGAAGGCAGAACGCTTTACGACTTCCAAACGGGTTCCTGCGTGAGCTATTACTCTCCCAGAAGATACACCACTCTCGAAAGATACGATTTTGACGGCAAACTCGGCGAAACATGCATTTCATCCGTATACTGCCTCGACGATCTCCAAGACGCAAACGGCATCGCTCGCCCCTTCAAAGAAGTGCCGAGCCACAATGTCTTCACCGCTCCCGCATTTAACGACGCAACATTCCAAGTCGCCTATGCGGAATATAAAAAAGCAACCACCGAGGCGGATAAAGAGGCAAAATGGGCTGCCGTTGTCGCAACAAACCCCGACTATCTTGCGTACATGATCAACTATGACAAAATGAACGCAATGAACTACAACGACTATATCAACGAGCAAATTTACTCCATACTTGTCGAACGCGTGGTTGATCACTTCATCAATCAAAGCACCATCGACTCGCTTGTCGGCACCGTGATGAATATGATAGGAGGCGACAACACCGTCCTCGGCATCGTACGCAGCACTCTCTTTGCAGACTTCAAGAGAGGCGAAACGGAGCGTGACATTTACGGCAACATGGAACCGAGCGAGAAAAAAGAAGCTCTCAACGGTCTTGTAAAATACATTCTCGACACCGTTCTCAAAGGCGTGACTTACACCCACAACGGCGTTGAATATAATTCAGCTCTCGATTTGGTCAATGCCGTGGTCAACGAAGTGCTTGCCTGGAACTACGGCGACGATTCCATCAAATCAACAGTCAACCCCGCAAACAGCGGAAAAATGAACATCAAGGATGTTGCCGCGTTCATCATGACAGCGCACACAATGGGCATCGAAATTTCCCTTGACGAAACCGCGGAATCCATAAAAGCCGTGTTCGGCGAGGAAAAAGCGGTCGAGGAAGGCAAGGATTATCTGTTCAAACATCCCTTCAATCCGACATATCGTTTGCGTATGGTGGCGGCAGTCAAAGATATGCAAGAGCAACTTCTCAGCGGCAAATTCGTCAAAGATTTGCTCAAAACTTTGCTCGATCCTATCTTTACGGAAGACGGTTCTCTTCTCAAAACCATCCTCAACCATCATTTCAACTTCAAAGACGCGGTTGAAAAAGGATATATCACCGAAGCGGCTTTTGCACACCTCAAAAAAGGGCTCGGAACACAACTTCCCTCCGTGTTGAAAAACCCGCTTGTTTCGAGTTTCCTTTCCTCGCTCGGCGTTGAGATTTCGCTTCCCGACAACTATTCTATCAATGCGGAAGATTTCGTATTGGTAAACGTCATCAACGATTTGCTTCCCGCAATCAAAACGCTTGTTGCAAAACTTCTCGGCTTCTCTCTCGAAGGTCCGGATGTCATATCGATTGTTCAGAATTTCCTTGACAGTTATCTTGTCGACAGCTTCTACAAGGGGCTCGGCGGAATCGCAAACGATATCGTAATCACGTTTTCAACCGATGTCTATCCCGATTTGGACGATTTTGCTCATCCGAACAAACCGTCATACTATCAACCCGACAAGGCATATGAAAAAGACGGCGTGCGTTTGTCCTACCTCAGCACTCTAAACAAGGTTTCTACGGTCGGCGCAGCGTTCAATGCCGCAACGCAACAAAACGGCAGAGTTCCCTCTCGCGTAACGGCAAACTTCGATACCGCAAACGGAACGACATCTTACACTATCAAATTCTACACCGAAGAGAACGTCTACGGCACTTTCCGACTCCTTGACGAGAAGGGCAACATAATCGGCGAAGTCGGCACGTCCCAAGCAAAAGCATTTGCCGAATACGCAAAGAACAAGACGGATTATCTCGATGTAAAAGAGTACAAAGAGCTTGCAAACGGCATAAATGCAACGGTATTTACGCAAACAAAACCACAATACATTCCGCTCATCGACCTCGGACTTCTCTGCCTCACCCACGGTGAAATCATGGACGACGACGACAATCCGTATGTGTACGGCGACAGAGATAAAGCCGTTGCAAACAGCGTCATCTACTACAACTGCACCACCGTCACAATCAACGGTCTCGAAGCAGGCAAAACCTACTATTACGACATCCTCGGCAATTATGAAACCGACAAGACAAACTATTTCTCATTGCTCGATTTCATCAAAAACGACGGGTATGTCGGCAACGCACTCAAATTTACGACTGCTGCGGATAGGAGCGTCGATGTGTTTGAATTCCTCACCGTTGCCGATATCCAAGGTATGATTCAAAGCATGTACGACGAGAGTCACGAAGCGGTTGAGGCTCTTCTTAAAGACGAAAGAGTCAACACGTTCGACTTTATCCTCAATGCAGGCGATATGTGCGACAACGGCAAGAACTTCAATCAATGGGGTATGGCACTCAACACCTATCAAGATCTTACGTTGAACTCGTCGATGTTCTTCACCGCAGGCAACCACGAGAACAAGACAGGCTCTATCGACAGATTCTTCAACTACACCGTAAAGGACGGAGCAAACGTCAAGCAAATCGAGAACAACTACTACTCGTTCGATTACGCCAACGCGCACTTCACCGTCCTCGACACCAACGACGCATCGAGCGAGGGACTTGGCACGGCTCAATTGGAATGGCTTGAAAACGACCTCAAAAATACCGACGCAAAGTGGAAATTCGTGCTTATGCACAAGAGTTTGTACTCGGCAGGCTCTCACGCATTTGACGGCGAAGTCAAAGCAATGAGAACGCAACTTGGTACAATCTTTGCAGAGAACGGCGTAAACGTCGTATTCGGCGGACACGACCACACCTACACCACAACCTATCTTGTGGATAAGGACGGCAACGCAGTCGACAAAACAAGCAAGGACGGCGTGCGCTACACAGGCGACGGCGTACTTTATGTCACACTCGGCACACTCGGCACGAAGTTCTACAACTACAGAGAAAACGACATGACAACCCCGAAATTCAACGACAACGGCAGTATCCTCCACACTCTCGATTCGCAAACGTTCGGCAAAGTCAAAGTCGACGGTGAAACAATCACATTCACAGGCTACTACTTCAACAGAACAACAGGCAAGATCGATCAAATCGGTCAAAGCACGGTTCTTGGCACAACTCCGATCAAGAACAACAAACTTATGGTTATCCTCCTGTCCACCCTCATCCCGGGCGCAGCAGTCATCGGAGTCGGCACCGGACTCGGCATCCACTTCGCAAAGAAGAAAAAAGCCAAGCTCAGCGCATAATCACTAAATGTGCAAAAACACAACTCCCCACCAAAGATCGGTGGGGAGTTGTATTTTTATTGCGAAAATTATTAAAAATCGCACTATTGCCGAAGTCACTTCAAAATCACAAGGGTTGAACGGCGTGTACCCTAAAATAGATGTGCCCCCTCTTTCCCTCTCGGGCTTTTCTCCCACCACTCAGTTAGGGGCAATTCTCTACAAGATTATCCGTCGTTCGCGGGGGAGACAGTCGGCACTCGCATAGATAGGGGCGATTCTCTCATTATGCCACTTCGCCTGCGTGGCGGCTACGCAACAGAATGCCACGCATTCTCGTACCATCCGTCAAGCTCGGCGCTCATATTCTCGCCGCCGTTGCGGCTCGCACTTCGAATAAGCACATTCCGTATATAAGTACGCCATGAATGAGTGTTCGTTCGTGTGTGGGTGTCCCACCCGTGTCATTCCGAGGGAACGAAGTGACCGTGGGAATCTAGCCGTAAGGCGCACACACCAAGCAGACAATCTTGCGAAACTGCGGCAGGAGTTTTTATCCCTGCTCGAACTGATAGCAAAGATTTTCTGCGCGGTTAGTGATTGCGAGAACAAGCGAGGTGAATAGCAATCGCCACTGTGTTTATGTTTCTATTTAGGGGATTCCCACGTCGCTTTGCTCCTCTGAATGACAATTCGGGCGATTGCCATAACCTAGGCGCCGTTTGAGCAATTGAGATGAAGAACAAGAAAGAGTCACTCTCAACGGATAGGAGCGTACATAGACGTACGTGACTATTCGGAGAGAGTGACTCTGACGCAGTTATTCGCTCATTGTACGTTGGTTAGATAGTAAAACCGCGCTATTGAGATGAAGAACAAGGAAACACCCCTTGAACAGCAACCCTAGCGTACATAGACGTACGTGAGTTGATGGACAAGGGGTGTTGACACAGTTATTCGCTCAATAGCGCGGTTTGGCGCGATTTGGTGCGGTTTTAGCACATCGTATCGGACAGTTTCGTTCCCCCAAGAATGTGAATGTGCAAATGATTGACGGATTGACAACCGTCCTCGCCCTTGTTTGAAACAAGACGGAAGCCGTTTTGAAGTCCGAGTTTATCGGTGAGAGCGGACAGCTTTTTGAGGCATTTTGCAAGTGTTTGAGCTTGCGCATCGCTCATCTCGACTATATTTGCGTAATGCTCCTTCGGAATCAGTAAAAGATGCACGGGGGCTTGCGGATTGAGGTCTTTGATGATTATCATATCATCATCCTCATAGACTTTGGTTGACGGTATATCGCCTTTTACTATTTTGCAAAAAATGCAGTTGTCCATATTTTTCTCCTAAAATAATTTTATTTCACCGAATCGTCGGCAACACCGTCAAGATAGATGTGCGTCGGAGTGATAAGTCTGATTTCGTTGTGCGCTCCGTTTTTGGAATACACTTTGACATAGTTCGGAGAGTGTCCGCCCCAAACGCCTCGATTTTGCGTTTCAAACAGCACGTTTGCAGGCATGCCGATTTGTTTGTTCAGATAATTCGTTGCAAGCTCGCGCTTTAATGCACTCATGCGCTTTTGACGCTCCAAAACGATTTCGGGCGCAAGTGGTTGCATACGCCCTGCGACAGTGCCTTTTCTCGAAGAGTACGGAAAAACATGTATATCCGAAAATGCGACTTTTCTTGCAAAATTCATGCTGTTTTCAAACTCGACTTCCGTTTCGCTCGGAAAACCGACGATAATATCCGTTGTAACGGCAGGATCTGCATAGTATTCTCTTATAAGCTGCACCGCGCGATAATACTCGTTGCACGTATAATGACGATTCATGGCTTTAAGCACGCTGTCGTCGCCGCTTTGCAGTGACAAATGGAAATGCGGACAAAATCTTTTGACAAGTTTGGTTGCGTCGAGAAACTCTTTTGTTATGACGTTCACTTCAAGCGAACCAAGACGCACGGAAAATTCATATTTTGCAAGCATTTTCATAAGTTCTGTAAGCGAAGAGCCGTTGTCTTTGCCGTATGCGGACAAATTGATGCCTGTCACGACGACTTCTTTTGCAACGTTTTGCACATCGTCTAACTCTCTTTCAATGCTTTCAAGCGAACGCGAGCGGCTTCTTCCCCTCACATACGGGATAAGACAATAGCTGCAAAAATTGTTGCACCCGTCCTGAACCTTGATAAAATGCCTTGTACGCAGATTTACGATGCCGTCGTTGTCCTCGAACACGGAACTTATATCGAATTTGTCGGGGACGATTTTGTCGAATTGCGCCTTATCGCCCTTGAATTCTTCAACGATTTTGCGTGCAAAATCGAGTTTCCCGTCACTGCCGGATATGTATTGCACATTGTTTTTGGCAAATTGCGAAAAGTTGTTTTGCGAGGCACATCCGCACACAAAAATCTTTGCATTGGGGTTGACTTTGAGGATTCTTGCCACAGATTGACGAGATTTCTTTTCCGCCTCGGCGGTGACGGCGCAGGAATTGACGACATAAACATCGGCAAATTCAAGCCCTTCGGTAATTTCAAAGCCGTTATGCTCAAAAATCGCAAGCATAGCGTCGGTGTCATACTGGTTGACCTTGCAACCCAGGGTAAAAACCGAAATCTTTGGAAGTTTGTCAGTCATAATCAAATTCTCCAAGCGCGTCCAAAAGCAATGCAGACGCCACTATAGACGCCGTTTCCGCACGCAAAATGCGTCTGCCGAGCGTCACGATTTGCGCACCGCTCTTGTGCGCATTGCTTGCCTCGTCCTCGGTGAAACCGCCTTCCGCACCTATTATCAATGCAATATTTCTGCCGGACAAATCGCAGTCTTTTATGCGGTTTTTCTTTTCGTTTTCATAAGCGAACAGCACATTGTCAAAGTTTTTTAACGAGTCAATGACGTCATCAAAATCGCAAACGTCTTTAACCTCGGTAAGATATGCCGAGCCGCATTGTTTTGCCGCTTCGAGCGCGATTTTATTGGCTCTTTCAACCGAAAATTTGGTTTCGGCTGTATTATGCGACAAAAACGGTATCACTTCATCGATGCCGAGCTCCACTGCTTTTTGAATGGCAAAATCGAGTTTGTTATTCTTCAAAAGCCCTGCAAACAGCGTAACGCGAACATTCTTTTTGTCCTGCACTTTTTGCTCGTCGATAGTCAAAATCGCCTTGTCTTTGTCGATTGAGCTTATTGTGCAAAATCGTTCGATTCCGTCGTTTGCGCAAAAAATTGCTTTGAAGCCGACTTTGTATCGAAGCACTTTTGTCATATGCGCAAACTCGTCGCCTCTTACGACGACCTCACCGTTTGCGCAAACATCATGGGGATTGACAAAAAATCTTCTGATTTCCATATTCTAATCGGCTCGAATTGTTTTATATCCTTTTAAGTTTAAGCGCGCGCCAATCGTCGATTGCCATACGTTCGACGATTTGATAGCCTGCACTTTGATAGCATTGTATCACTTCGTCAAGTCGCGTGTCAATGATACCCGACAACACAATCGTGCCGTTTTCTCTCAAATGTTTTCCTATACTCTTTGAAAAACGCATAAGGATGTCGGCGGTGATGTTTGCAAAGATAAAATCGGCTTTTTGTTCGCCTTGCAGCAAATCCGCTTTTTCTATGGTTGCATTTACATGATTGAGCAATGCGTTTTTACGGGCAAATTCGACGGCTTGTTCGTCTATGTCGCACATATAAACGCTCTTTGCGCCGCAAATCGCCGCCGCAATACCGAGTATTCCGCTTCCGCAACCGACGTCAATGACGTCTTTGTCCAGAACGTCCATAAGTTCGAGGCACATTCTCGTCGTTGCGTGCGACCCCGTGCCGAATGCCATGCCGGGATCGAGACGCATAATCTTCTCTCCCTTGCTCGCTTTGTAATCAATCCAGGTCGGAACGATTGTGATATTCTTGGTTTTTATGGGATTATAATACTTTTTCCATTCGTTTTCATAATCCGCCGCGTCTATCTCTCCTCTCAGAATCTCACCGAATTGAACGCCGTTTTTCTTCAATTCTTCAAGATTGGCTTCAAGATTTATCGGAAAATCCGTATCATCCTGCTCATACATTGTCGACACTTTGACGACTTCGCTTTGTTCAAGTACGCTTTCGTCCACATAGTCCCAGATTACATCGCTTTTTACGAGGTCAAGGAAGTCTTGTTTGTCCAAAATCGAAACGCCGCCCGCACCTGCGTCAAACATGGCTGACGAGATGAGGTCGGCGTCGTTGTGGTTTGTAAAAACCGTTATCGTTTTGTATTTCATTTTCTGTTTCTCTCGCATTTGAGCGGATTAGATATCCGCTTTTGTGTGGTTTTTTTATTGAGTTTTTTCGTCGTAAGCCTTTTTCAAAGGATACTGTTTCTTTTGGTCGGTGATTTGGTCGAATTTCTTGAGGAACTCTTTTTGTTCCTTGCTGACGCTCTTGGGAACTTCGACAACAACCTTTACGAACATATCGCCCTTTCCTGCTCCTTTGAGCTTCTTTATGCCGTAATTTTTGATTGTGAACACCGTGCCGCTTTGCGTACCTTCGGGAATTTTAACCTCTTTGTTGCCGTAAAGCGTGGGGACGCTGATTGTCGTACCGAGCGTCGCGTCGACAATTGATACCGGCACTTCGAGCATAATATCGAACCCGTTTCTGACAAAGAGTTTGTGAGGAGCAACTCTCACTTCGACGTATAAACTGCCCTTTTCACCGCCGTTCGAGCCTGCATGCCCTTCGTTCTCATATCTGACTCGTTGACCGGAATCTATGCCGGCAGGGATATTGACTTTGACGTCCTGAACTTTGTCAAAGTGACCGATACCGCCGCATTTGGGGCATTTTTCGGTGACAATCTTGCCTGTTCCGTGGCAAGAGGGGCAAACGCCTTGTGTGCTGACTTGACCAAACGGAGTGCGTTGAGTCATCGTAACCCGTCCGCTCCCCTTGCATTGCGAGCAAACTTTGAACGCTGTTCCGTCCTTTGCGCCCGTACCTTTGCAGTCGGAGCAGTTTTCCACTCTCTTTACGCTTACAGTTCTTTGAGTGCCGAATGCCGCTTCTTCAAAGGAAATCGTAATGCCGACAAGGATATCCTGTCCCCTTTGCGGAGCGTTTGCGCGTTGCGAGCGAGCCGAGCCGCCTCCGAATCCCGAGAATATCGACGAGAAAATATCGTCCATATCGAATCCGAATCCGCTGCTTGAAAATCCGCTTGCGCCGCCAAAACCGCCTGCGCCCATTTGCGGGCCGTTCTCATCGCCGTAAGTATCGTATGCCGCACGTTTTTGAGGATCCGAAAGGACTTCATAGGCATGATTTATATCTTTGAATTTTGCCTCGGCGTCCTTCTTTTCCTGTTCGCTTGCCGACACATACATATCCGGGTGATACTTCTTTGCAAGCTTACGATAGGCAAGTTTCAACTCGTCTGCCGTGGCTGTCTTTTCAACGCCCAATATTTCGTAATAATTTTTTGCTGCCATAATCTATCATTCAACCTGTCAGGTTGCCTTTTTTCGTATTTAAGCGCAAAAAGCGCATTTTTTCGATTTGCAGAAACAAATCGACAGTTCGGTTATACGCCTTGGCGCAACGGTTGCCCGTTGCGCCTCGACTTATTATTGTTTATACCGCGACGATCAGTCAACGGTTCCGTCAACTCCGCCGTCCGGATTTGCTCCGCCCTGGAAGTCGTCGGGATTGATACCCGCTTGCTTTGCAGCCTCTGCTGCCGCTTCGGGGTTCTGCTGATAGAATTTCGTGAAGATAGGATCCGTCACTTTTGTGAGAGTTTCAACAACGTTCTTGACATCATCTTCGCTTTCGGCTTTTGCAAGTTCTTCCGTTGCGGTCTTTGTCGCTTCGGTGACTTGATTCTTGTCGGCTTCTTCGAGTTTGTCGCCGTTCTCGCTCACGAATTTGTCAACCGCAAAGATAAGTTGTTCCGCATTGTTCTTTGCGTCCACGACCGCTCTGCGCTTCTTGTCTTCCTCTGCATACTTCTCTGCGTCTTTGACAGCCGCGTCGATGTCCGCTTCGGTGAGGTTTGAAGATGCGGTGATTGTGATTGATTGAGATTTGCCCGTTGCCTTGTCGCAAGCCTTGACGGATACGATACCGTTTGCGTCGATGTCGAACGTGACTTCGATTTGCGGAATTCCGCGCGGTGCGGGTGCAATGCCGACAAGTTCGAATCTGCCGAGAGTCTTGTTGTCGCGAGCGAATTGTCTTTCACCTTGCAAAACGTGGATGTCGACAGCGGTCTGATTGTCTGCCGCAGTGCTGAACACCTGCGATTTGCTTGTAGGAATGGTGGTGTTTCTGTCGATAAGTTTTGTGCATACGCCGCCGAGCGTTTCGATGCCGAGCGACAACGGAGTTACGTCAAGCAAGAGCATGTCTTTGACTTCGCCTGCAAGCACACCGCCTTGAATTGCCGCACCGAGAGCCACGCACTCGTCGGGGTTGATTCCCTTGTAAGGATCTTTGCCCGTGATACGTTTTACGGATTCGTACACGGCAGGCACACGAGTCGAGCCACCGACCATAATGACCTTTGCGATGT
This sequence comes from uncultured Clostridia bacterium, assembly GCA_934233745.1. GTDB lineage: Bacteria > Bacillota > Clostridia > Christensenellales > CAG-917 > CAG-475. The sequence continues at coordinate 511,478 of CAKQGN010000001.1, read as the reverse complement.
CGTTGTAGCTGAGTCCTGCGTCTTTGAGAGCTTGTTGCATCGGGCCTTGCGTTGCCTTGACGAGATCCTCGGTAAGAGAATCGAATTTTGCTCTTGTAAGCTCCATATCAAGGTGCATAGGCACGCCGTTTTCCATTGCGATGAACGGAAGCGAAATCTTTGCTTTGGTCACACCGGACAAGTCGATTTTCGCCTTCTCTGCGGCTTCTTTGATACGTTGCATTGCCATCTTGTCTTTGGTTAGATCGACGCCGTGTTCTTTCTTGAACTCACTTGTGATCCAATCCATGATACGTTTGTCGAAGTCGTCGCCGCCCAAACGGTTGTTGCCTGCGGTTGCAAGAACTTCAAACACACCGTCGCCGAGTTCGAGGATAGAAACGTCGAATGTGCCGCCGCCAAGGTCGAAGATAAGAACTTTTTGATTCTTATTCTCATCCTTATCGATACCGTATGCGAGAGCTGCCGCCGTAGGTTCGTTGATGATACGCTTCACTTCAAGACCTGCGATCTTGCCTGCGTCCTTTGTTGCCTGACGTTGAGAGTCGGTAAAATATGCAGGAACGGTGATAACCGCTTCCGTAACTTTCTCGCCGAGATACTTTTCCGCGTCGTTTTTGAGCTTTGTCAAAATCATTGCGGAAATCTCTTGCGGGGTGTATTCCTTATTTTCAATCTTAACTTTGTAGTCGGAGCCCATCTCTCTCTTGATGGAGCTTACTGTATGTTCGGGATTTGCGACTGCCTGACGTTTTGCGATTTCGCCGACCAATCTTTCGCCGTCCTTTGTGAATGCCACCACAGACGGAGTTGTTCTCATACCTTCGGCGTTGGGGATAACCACCGCTTCACCGCCTTCCATAACTGCTACGCACGAGTTTGTCGTACCAAGGTCAATACCGATTATTTTTCCCATATTATTTCTCCTTTTCCCGCTTTGCCGGGAAGAAAACTTATTTTCTTTAATTTTTTATATTTTCGCATTTGAGCGGAAATTGCTTTTATTGTTTGTTATTATGCTCTTTGCTTATTCTTCCCAATATCCGACTTTCACGCTTGCCGGGCGAAGAAGTTTTGTTCCGAGCATATATCCTTTTGCAAGCACTTCAACCACTTTGCCTTGTTTTTCTTCGCTCTTGACTCTTTCAACCGCACTCATAAATTTTGCGTCGAAGTCTTTGTCAAGTGCGTCCACTTCGGTAAGTCCGAATCCGCCGAGCGCTCCGAGAATCTGACTTTCCATCATATTGAATCCCGTAAGAGCCGCTTCGTCTTTGACGTACTTTCTTGCAAGGTCGCAGTTGTCAAGCACGGTGAGCATCTTTTCAATCACCACCGATTGTCCCAGCTGCTTCATATCCTCTGCAATCGAGTTGTTGCGCTTCCTGTAATTGTCGAAATCAGCTTGCAATCTTTGCGTCAGACCTTTGCAGGTTTCCGCCTCTGCGATTGCCTGTCCGAGTTTTTCTTCAAGAGCGGAGATATATTCCTCATCGCTCAGACCTTCGCGGTCTATTTCAAAAGATTTTTTTATCTCTTCCTGCTCTTGGGCAACGCTTTGTTGCTCGTCGATTTCGTTTTCGACTTTGTTTTGTTTCTTATCTTTGTCTTTCATTTCAATCCTCGTCATTCTTTGTATCTTTCACGACGCTCGCAATGGTTTTCTTCATACAATCCAGAACGCCGATAACCTTTTTGTAGTCCATACGTTCGGGGCCGATGACGCCGGCTTCGCCGACCACCTCGTCACCCACTTTGTAAGAAGCGGTGATGATCGCGCATTTGTCAACGCCTCTCTCTTCTTTCCCGATACGCACCGAAAACTCAATCGAACCGTCCTCGCTTGAAAGCAACTCGCCTATGTTCTCCTTATCGGAAATCACCGAGAGGAAATTCTTTGCGTCCTCGACATTGTTGTATTCTGGATAATCGAGCATTTTGAGTGCTCCTTCCACAAACACGTTTCTGTCGCTATGCTCGGAAAGATAAATTCTCAAGATTCCGAGTACGTCGTCGAGTATGTCTTCAAATCCCTTGAGTTCGACATCTATTTCGGAAAGGTCGAACTTGTCCATGTCTTTGATGTTTCTGCCCTGGAAAACCTTGTTAAGCACCTTTGTGGCGGTATCTATATATTCCGCTCTAACGTCCGATGGCACGTCGATGGCTTTGTCGGCAATCATACCGCTGTCCGTAACGATAAGCACAACCGCCTTGCCGTTTTTGAGAGGAACGAGTTTGATCTCTTCGATAACTATGTCCTGCGCGTTCTTTTCGACGATGAAGGATGTATAGTTGGTCACGTCGCTGATGATCTTTGCCGCCTCAACCGACATGTCTTGAATCTTGCCGAGCTTGTTCATAAACTTGTCGCGGATGAGTGCCGTTTCCTGATCGGTGAGCATGTTGCCCTCTGCCGAACTTAAACTCTCGACATAAAACTTGTATGCTCCTTTGAGGGGTACACGGCCTGCCGACGTGTGCGGTTGTTCGATATATCCGAGTGCTTCGAGTGCGCTCAGTTCCGCCCTTACGGTCGCAGAACTGACTTCGGGCAAATACTTGCTTTGAATATCCGAACTGGACACCGGTTGTCCCGTTGAAATATACAGGTCAACCAATGCGTGCAATATTCTTTTTTTCCTTTCAGTCAACTCTTTTCTCATAACCGACCTTGTGTTCTCGCTCAAGACCATTGCTAGCAGTCTTTCGCTTTGATTGCTAACAGTATATGTCCATATTTGCCAAATGTCAATAGTTTTATCACATTTTTTTTATTTTTTTTGAACAAGTTTTCACATTCTTCGCTTTTCAAAAAACGCTACAATAAAACTGCCGTTATCGGTTGCGTTATATTGATTATTATTTGATAATAAAAGTATATTTATAATAAAAAAGCGCGCATTGCGCGCAAATATAAATATTATCAAAAAATCAGTTTTCCTCTTTCGTTTGGATATAAAAACTCATAGGTCTGAATCCGTCGTTGCACGAAATCATTGCACTGTGCGGATTTTTCATCCAACCGCAAAAAAAGTTTCCTCCCCCGTTTGCGAGTTGCACAACAAATTCTTTCATACTATCCCATGCGCTTTGGCACAATCCATCCGGTTTTTGTCCGTTTCTGCACACAAAAACATCGCCTACATTCACATCGCAGGCATTCTCGATGGGATTTTCGAATTGTGCAATCAAATCCTTGTATTCCGTTTGCTTCACCGCAGTGATAATAACGTCTTTCATACTTCACCCGATACAAAGTATAACTATCACACCGCGCGATGTCAATTTCAATTTTGAATTAAAAGGCGAAAGGGGAAAAAGCGACAAATTGCGAATAAAAGACGAAAGGCACCGCCTTGCGGTGCCTTTGTCAATTTGAGCAATTTGGAGTTGGCCGGATTCGAACCGTCTACATTTATCCGAAAAACAATTCTGTTTTGAAGGGACTCCGAATTCTTAATCGGCAGGTCGCCGATTCCAAACCGTCCGCCAACTCCAAAACAGGGGCATCCCCATCGCACGGCGCGCGGAACGACAGCATGTGTTGCTTCTCGCTCGTTTTGAGAGCGCAGAGGGCGAAAGGGGAAAAAGCGACAAATTGCGAATAAAAGACGAAAGGCACCGCCTTGCGATGCCTTTGTCAATTTGAGCAATTTGGAGCTAGTGGCCGGATTCGAACCGGCGACCTGCTGATTACGAATCAGCTGCTCTACCTGCTGAGCCACACTAGCAAATCTCCATTGCTTTTGGATTATAGCAAACATAAACAAAAAATGCAATCTATTTTTCTATATCCGCAAAATTTTCTTGCCTGAATTTTTGCAAAACGTCATCTTTCATCGGTTGACATATTTTTCTAGCATGATATAATCAAATATGAAATATGTTTCACATTGTTTGGAGAGAGTTATGAAAGACAGAACGCTCAGATTTTTGCAAAACATGAAATGCCCCGAGTCAAACTCATACGGTCGTGCTCAGTTGAGGGGCATGAACAACCGCTATTCCCTGCTTTCGACTTGGGGATTGTCGCACGTATTTTTTCAAAGGAAAAGACTTGTTTTGGACGTGGGTTGCGGTGGCGGCAAAAATCTCAAACGCTTACTAAATCAATCAAAGAATATCAATGCAATCGGCGTGGATCAATCCTCAGAGAGCGTAAAGACGTCCACTCGCAAGAATCGTCGGGCAGTCAAATCGGGACGTTTGCAGGTTGTGCAAGGCAGCGTCGAGGCACTTCCCTTCGCAAGCAATCTTTTCGACCTTGTGACCGCAATCGAATCCGTGCATTATTGGGATATTGAAAAAGGCGTATCGGAAGTGTATCGCACCCTCAAAAAAGGCGGACAATTCCTCATTGTCAACGAAACTCAAACGAGCGACGGACTCGACGCGTATCTTGCCGAAGTGGGATTCAAAGTATACACAAAGCAGCAACTCGAATCGTACTTGAAGAAAGCGGGATTCTCCAAAATCCGCACTGACGTCAACGAAAACGGCAAATGGATTGCAATCGTCGCCGAAAAATAGTTTAATTCCCTCAACTCAACAAAAAAACATCGCTCACACGATGTTTTTTTTTGCTAATCAAAAATTATTAGATATTGTTTTAACCGATATTCAAATTCACATCTATATCGTCGATAAATTGCGATTGATATAGCTTTTCATATTCTCCGCCTTTTTCGATGAGTTGGTCGTGCGTGCCTTGCTCGACGATTTTGCCACCGTCTATGACAACGATGCAGTCCGCCTTACGCACGGTTGAGAGTCGGTGGGCAACGACGATTGTCGTCCTGCCCTTGCAAAGCTCGAACAGTGCCTTTTGAATGATTGCCTCGGTTGTGTTGTCGAGCGCGCTCGTAGCCTCGTCCAAAATGAGAATGGACGGATTTTTGAGGAATACACGCGCAATGCTCAACCTTTGTTTCTGACCGCCCGACAGTTTGACGCCCCTCTCGCCGATTTGGGTGTCGTAGCCCTCCGGCAAACTTCTGATATACGCGTCTATATCCGCCTTTTTTGCCGCTTCGACGATTTCCTCGTCGGTTGCGTTTTCCTTGCCGTAGGCAATGTTTTCCTTGAACGAACCTGTAAACAAAAACACGTCCTGTTGTACGATACCCACGTTTTTGCGGATAGAGTCGTTTTTGATTTCGCTTATAGGCTCGCCGCCGATATAAATCATACCGTCTTCAAGCGGATAGAATTTTGGAATCAAGTGGCAAAGCGTGGTTTTTCCGCCTCCGCTCGCACCGACAAAAGCGTACATTTTGCCGTCCGGAATGGTGAGATTTATGTTGTCAAGCACCTCTTTGTCGTGGTTGTAGGCAAAACTTATGTCCTTAAACACGATGTCGCCTTTGAGGTTTTCCACATCATGCGCGGATTCGCTTTCCTTTTCTACGGGGACGTCCATTATCGCCGCAAATCGTCTGAATCCCGTCACACCGTCCTGCAACTGCTCGAAAAACTGTATGAGCGTTTGCACGGGAGATATAAACAGGTTTATGGAAATCATAAACGACACAAGGTCAACGTAGTCGAAATGCTCCTTGTCGTAGATGCAAAACAATGCGCCCGCAAGCAACACGATGACGTTGTAAACCTCGGTGACAAAGCTCATACTTGCCCAGAAACCACCCATAGCCTTGTACGCTTTTGAGCGCGCCCTGACATAACCGTTGTTGTTTACTTCAAACTTTTCCTGCTCGTATTTGGCATTTGCGTATGCTTTTGTGACTCTGATGCCCGCAATGCTGTTTTCAAGCGTTGCGTTGATGTTGCCGATCTCTTCCCTGCTTTTTCTGAACGCTTTGTTCATCTTGTTTTTTGACAAAAAAGCGATGACGAACAGCAACGGTAAAAACGCAAATATTATGAGTGCAAGTTTCCAGCTTATCGTGCAAAGATATACAAACGAGCCCATTGTCACAAAAGTGGTGATAAACAGGTTTTCAGGGCCGTGGTGCGCAAGTTCGCTCACGTCGAAAAGGTCATAAGTCATTCTCGTCATCAGTTGTCCTGTCTCGGTGTTGTCGTAAAAGGAATACGGCAGTTTTTCGAGATGCTTGAACAAATCCGTCCTCATCGCCGCCTGCATTTTTACGCCCATGACGTGCCCGTAGTAGTTGATATAATACTTCATTCCCGCGCGCAAAAGGTAGATTGAAAGCAGTATGGCGCAAAGAATAAGTACCTCGCTTATCACGCCGTTTGGTATGCTTTGGCGCAAAATGCGTTGCGACACGATAGGATAAATAAGTCCGCTTATCGAAAAGATAAACGAACATATCATATCTGCGGCAAAAGTGCCTTTATATGGCTTATAATAAGCCACAAATCTTTTTAGCAAATGCTGTTGAGTATTTTTTTCTTTTTTCATATGCTGTTATAAATCTTGCTGCCGAGTTTTCGCAAAACGGCTTGGAAATAGCTTGGCAATTCGCACTCGAAGTGCATAATCTCGTGCGTGTGAGGATGCTCCAGCACCAGTTCTTTTGCGTGCAAAAGCTGTCCGTTTTTGTATAGTGCGGTTGAGCCGCCGTACACCTCGTCTCCGACGATGGGGTGATGCAAACTCGCCGCATGAACCCTTATCTGATGTGTGCGCCCCGTTTCGAGTTCAAAGCGCACAAGCGTGTACTGTCCGAAGCGTTCAAGCACCTTGTAGTGCGTCACCGCCCGTCTGCCGTCCTCGTCTATCGCCATTTTTTTTCGGTCTTTTTTGCTGCGAGCAATGGGCTTGTCCACCACACCTTCGTCCTCTTTGAAGTTGCCGTCGCAAAGCCCGAAGTATATTCTTCTTGCGGTTTTTTTCTCGATTTGCGAGGCAAGGCTCTTGTGCGCCTCGTCGTTTTTGGCAACGACAAGCAATCCCGACGTATCCTTGTCAAGCCTATGCACGATGCCGGGACGAATGACGCCGTTTATGCCGCTCAAACTGTCCAGATTGTAAAGGAGCGCATTGACAAGCGTATCGTTTTTCTTGTAGGAGCTTGCCTGATGCACCACCATACCCTGCGGTTTGTTGACAACCGCCATATACTCGTCCTCGTACACGATGTCAAGCGGTATGTTTTCCGCCTTGACTTCAAGCACTTCGGGAGCAGGCACTTCAAACTCCACTTTGTCGCCGCATTTAAGCTCGAAACCGCTTTTTTGACGTTTTACGCCATTGACAAAAGCACCGTCTCTTTCGATGACGGTCTTTGCGTTGGAGCGAGAAACTCCCCATTCGGTTGATACGAAAACGTCCAACCTTACATTGTCTTTGTCAACTGTACGTAGCATGCGTTTATCAATCTTCTTTGCTCTTGTCTGCACCTTTCACGCAGTCGTCGGCAGATAAATTGTCCGTATGTTCTGCGATTTTTTCTGCATTTTCGACTTGTTTTTCGTCCTTTTCGGCAGTGTTTTCTTCTTTCTTTTCGCTCACTTCAAACGTATAGTCGTTGTGTGATTTCATCATGGGATTGAGGTTTATCGGTTCATCGAGAGGATCGATTTGTTTTTGTTCGCCGACACCGTTCTTTTGTTCTTCCTCAAACTCTTTTTGGTTTTTCTTCCCCTCCTGCACGAGCATAATTATAAGCACGACGACAAGCATAAACGCGCCAACCGTCACAAACGAATCGGCAACGTTGAAAGACGGGAAATCCGTCCAGAACGCAAACTGCAAAAAGTCGCGAACGTAGCCGAATTTGATGCGGTCAACGATGTTGCCGATGCCGCCTGCCGTAATAAAGATAAGCGATATTCTGAGCCACTCGCTTTCTTTGAGCGCGAAAAAGAGGTAGACGACGATTGCCGCAAGCACGATTAACGTGACCACGGTAAGCGCAACCGTCTTGCCTTGCAATATGCCGAATCCCGCTCCCGTATTTGGCACCATAACCAAGTTGAAAAGGTGCGGAACGAGCGTTTTTACGCCGTAATTGTTGAGATACTCCCACGCCGCTTTTTTGCTGAGCAAATCCGCAACCAAAATGATTGCGACAACGGCAAGTTCCACAAGATACAGCCACCATTTCTTTTTTGCGACTCCTACCCAGTCGGCAAGAAAAGTTTTGACTTTGGTTTTGTAGTCGATTTTTTCTTGATCAGTCATAAAAACTCCTTAACCTCTGATTTGCGGAGGAATGGTTATCGTCACCCCTTGCGGAGCAAAGAGGAAAATATTTTTGGTGATTTGCTGAATACTGCCGTCAAGCGCGTAAATTGCGCCGCTCATAAAATCGAGAATACGATACACCGCCTGTTGATTGAGCGTTGAAAAATCCACGATAACCTGTTCTCTCATTTTGAGGTGGTCGATGAGCAATTGCACGTCCTTGTAAGTGCGCGGCGAATAGATTACGACGCCGCCCGACTGTCCGTAGGCGGCAGGTTGCGTATAGCTCGGCACTTGCCCGATTGGCGTTTGCGAACGAGAAAAGCCCCTCGGACTTCCCTGCATATCGGCGCGTTGCGTTTGATTGTTTCTGAAATATCTTTCGTCCATATCTTCTACCTTATGGTTGTATTCGCTATACTTGCGTTCATTATGTTTGTATTCGCTATCTTGCCGTCGGTTGCGGCGTATTGTCGTTGTTTTTGGCGATTCTTTCTCCGAACAGGACTCTGCCGAGGCGGAGCATATTCGAGCCGTGTTCGAGAGCGATTTTGTAGTCTTTGGACATTCCTGCCGACAAAATTTCCACACTTACGCCCTCTTGCTTTATGTTTTTTGCGTCCTCGAATATGCGTTGCAACCTGTCGTACAAATCGGCAAGTCGCACCTTGTCGTCCATATCGGGAAGTACGCTCATCACGCCCTTGACCTCTATATGCGGATAATCTTTCATACTTTGTATGAAATCGAGAGTTTCCTCGGGGCGAACGCCTCCCTTTGTTATCTCTGCGCCCATATTGATTTCAACAAGACACTTTTGCACGACTCCGTGTTTTACGGCTTGTTTTTCAATCTCTTTTGCAAGCTCCGCCCTGTCAAGTGAGTGTATCAGTTCAACTTTGCCCGCAACGTACTTGACTTTGTTGGTTTGCAATTGACCTATGATATGCCACACATACCTTTCGTCATAGTGCTGCAAAAACTCCTGCACCCTGTTTTCGCCCAAAACAAAGTCCGGCGCAACGGACATAAACTTGTCAATCGTGTCTTTTGACTGCATTTTGCACGCCGCGACAAGCCGGATATGTCTATCGTATTTCGCCACCTCGTCGCGCACTTTCTGAAGGTTGTCAAACAATATCATAGAGTTATTTTATATCGCCTGTTTTATGACGCCGAAAACGAAAAACATCATTCGATTGCGTCGATTTTCTCTTTACGTTCCAAGCGTTTTTGCAAGAGTCTTAACAGTTCTTTCGAGAATGTCGCCTTCAAGCTCAAAACAATCACTCAACGATAAAATCGCCGCTGACGCCGTCGAAAACAAGCATTTTTTTGCGTCCGTTTTCTTCAAAAACGACTTTTATGATTTCAGGCGCAATATGCTCTGCGGACAGCACTTTTCCGTCGAATTTTTGGTAGGCTTCCATCAAAACCGCCATTTTTTCGCTGTCATATTCGCCTATGTCGTCACTTACAAAAAGCACGTCGCCAAAGATGTGGTTTATCATGGCGAGGAGTTTCTTTTGTTGCCAGGTGTATACTGCAGGTTTCATACCGCCGTCGCGCAGGAAGAACACATCGGGATCGTTTGCGAAAATTCTTCCGTTCAAATGGCGGCGATACACACTGTTTTGCATGGATATCTTGGTTGAGATAATCTCTTGATTCGTGACTTTTACATAGAATTTCTCTTTGAACGTATTTTCGGCGTCGCAACCGATACGGCAGGCGTCAGCGATTCCGAACGCCGGCGCAAGCGGCACTCCGCAACCGAGGATAATCTTGTCGCCGCAACACTCGCGCAAAAAGTCCATTGCCTCGCACATGAGTTGACCGCGAGTCTTGCCGTTTCTCGGCTCTATCGCCGCGGCATAGAGAAAATCGAGCTTGACCATATCGAAGTGCCACTCGTCAAACACCTTGTCGAAAAACGCTTTGATATATGCTCGCACTTCTTCTTTTTCAAAGTCGAGCGCATAGAATCCGCCCCATGCGATACCGCTTATCACAGGCTTTCCGTTCTTGCCTCGAATGAGCCAATCGGGATGATTTTTTATGACGTTTGCACTCAATTGCGCCGCAAACGGAGCGTACCAAAGCCCTGCTTTATACCCGTATGAGTGGATTTTTTCTACAATCGGCGCAAGTCCGTTGGGAAACTTTTGCGTGTCCGTATCCCAATCGCCGACTTTTGTTTCGTAACCGTCGTCGATTTGGAAAATATTTGCGGTGTTGCCGACATGTGCAAGACCTTCGAGATCTCGCAGTATAATTTCTTCGTTGATGTTCTGATAGTAATTGTACCACGAGGTATAACCTGCAAGATGATCCACCCTGCCCGTACGTTTTTGCGGATACTCGGCAAAGTATGCGTCGAAAACGCCGTCGTATGTGCCGTGAACGTGCATGATGTCAAAAAGCTCGTATTCGCCCTCGACGGACAATCCTTCGACGTCTTTTTGCACCGCAAATACGTTTTCCGTCATATCCGCGTAGAAAATCGTATAGCCGGTGCGTTCGTTGAGCGAGCCGACAAACTCCACCTTTTCGTCCTTGCGGAAATATGTATACGAAAAACCGTGATACAAATCCTTTCCGTACTCGGTAAACGCATAGTCGCCCGATGCTCCCGAGAATTTTCTCACAACAGGCAACTTCGAGAGCGAACGCAAGCCGTATTGCACGTCGCGCCTTTTATACTCTCTTGTCGACGTCCAGGATTGAAAACCGTTTGCGAAAAATCTCTCGTTGTTCTCGAAATAATGGTCATATATAAGTTCTGCAAGTTCGAGTTCGACTTTATTTTTTGCGGAAACGACGATTTTGACATGATTTTCGTCACCGAGATCGCAAATGTGCAAATCCTCCGAGTCATAACCTACGCCTTTTACAAGAGCATACTCGACGGACTCCTCTTTGTGCTTGCCTCCGATACGATATGCGATTTTCAAGGTATAATCTTTTATATTCATTGTGTTCCCCCGAATATTAAACTTAGGATAATTCATTATATCAGTAAAAGCGCAAAATGTAAATAGGTTATAACTCAAAAATCAGTTATTAAACGCAATCAAAAAACACCGCCCGAGCAATGTCGTTGTCCCGTCTTTTGCCGAACGTTGTCGAAAACACCCTTTTTGTTTCTATTCACATTTGTGTTTCACTTGGGTTCTGATTTCAAAAAACGCAAAAAAGCGCACTCCTGCACGCTTTTGCAATCAAAAACACTGTGTGTTTTCGCTCATGTTTTTGTCATATCCTGTCTTCTTTTTCTTGCTCGAATCTGGTTATTGACACCTCATATGCGATTCTGTCTTCCACAGTGCCGTCGTCGAGAGTTTTTTGATAAATTCTTGACTGAATACGCCCGACAAGGTGTATTTTATCTCCCACATTGAAAGTCGACGCATAGCGTGCGTTTCTTCCCCACGCAATTGCCGGAATATAGTCGGATTTGTTGTAAGCTCTATTTACGGCAACAAGCAAATCGGCGATTTCGCGTTTGAACGGCGTTGTGCGATACACCGGTTGCTTGCATACATACCCTTCGAGTTCTATGACGTTCGGAGCGTTTTCGTCACACTCGCAAAGTTCTCTGACAAACACTCTCAGCACCAGTTTGCTTTTGCCGTCCACAACCTTGTTGTAACTTCTGAATTGACCGATTAAGCCGATTAGATTGCCGATTTCAAAACATTGACCTTCCATGAGCCTGTCGCTCACGGTGATTGGAATAACGTCGTTTTGTCCCGACAATCTTTCAACCGACACCGCCATGTCGTAAAACTTTTCACCCATGATTTCGTGCGAAAACTCGGGTGCGCTCGCAATTTGTCCGGATAGGTAAACTTGATTGTTTTGCATTTGTTCGTAACTCATAAAATCCTCCTGTACGTCTTATGCGTTTTTGTGTTGTATACCGTTTGAATCTATTGTGTAGCCGTCCCTCAGAACAAGATCGCCTACGGTGACAAATTCAAAGCCTTGTCCTCTCAATGCCGTCAGAATCATAGGCAACGCGTCAAGAACATGGTCGCTGTTGTTGTGAAAAAGCACAATATCTCCGCTCTTTGCTTTTGGCACCACCCTGTCGTATATCTGTTTTGCAGACAGTCCTTTCCAGTCAAGCGAGTCGATTGACCACTGCACGCCGACCATACCGAGCGTTTCCAACGACGTCATGAGTTTGTTGTCGTAATCGCCGAACGGAGCGCGGAAATACTCGGGCTTTTTGCCCGTCAACTCTTGCACTCTGTCGTTGACGTACTCGATTTCGTTTTTTATCTCGTTTTCGCTTAATTTTGGCATATTCAAATGATTTCGCGAGTGATTTCCGATTTCGAATCCCGCATCTGCAATGGCTTTTGTTTCCTTTTCGTACTTGTCTATCCAAAAACCCACAAGGAAGAACGTGCCCTTTGCTCCGTAGTCGTTCATTATATCGATGATGCCTTGCGTTTTGTCCGCGCCCCATGCCGCATCGAATGTGAGTGCGACAACCTTTCTGTCCTCGACTTCGACGCCGTAAACAGGCAGTTTTCTTGTTGTTTTGCAAAAATACACGCCTGCGCTGTTTGTAACGCCCACCGATGCCGTAAGAACCGCAAAGGCGATAAGCAACGATACGGCTCCGATAATACTCGCTTTTTTCACCGTCAAAAACATCGACACCCCGATTATATGCACGGCATGAGTGCAAAATTGAAGAGATTATGTCACGAAAAGTCGATTTTTCTTCTTTTTCGTTTTATTTCCTTCCCCACGCCCAGCATAAGTGTATTTTTTGTCGAGATAGTTTAGAACATAAAACCTGTAAAAATATCGCAATACTCGCCGAATCGGACTTATACTCTCGAATAGGGGTTATATTGCGCGACACGGACAAAACACATCGAAAACACATTCCGACAAAAGAATACGGCTTTTTCTTTGACAAAGAAAAACCGCTGACTTATAATAAGCGATATGAAACGTATCGCAACTCAAAAAAACGGATTCTGGAAAAGAGTCGGAATCAACATTCCCTTCATCTTGATGATCGCGGCAATGATCGTGCTTTTTTCGGGTTGCCTTCTGATGTGGTTTTACGCTATCGCGTCGCTGTTTGCATTCAAAAGTTCTATGATATTCCTCATTTTGGCAGGCGCAGGCACGCTTTGTCTGGGCATCGGACTTGCACTTATTCCCGCCTACAAGAAGTATTACGATTTCTACAACAAAAAAATGGGATGGAAGTTCCCCGACAAGCCTGAAAAAGAGGAAAAAACCACAGTTGACGACGGCAAAAAAACTTTCAAAGATTATATCACGTTGCCCAACATTGCCCTTGCGATAATTGCACTCGGGGCAGTGTTTACAATCGTTTCGGCTGCTCTCGGCTGCATAAATCGCGACAAATGGGTTGAAGACACATCGTCTTTTATGAAAGAGAGCGGTTTTTACAATCAGGTCGAACACAGACAAATGAAAGATTCCGTTCAGGCTCAAAACGCAGGCGACAAAAACGTTTCGACCGTCAATATCGATTTTATCGACAAACAAGCGGTCGTTATCTACACTTCCGACGCCGACAAAAAAGGTTTTATCGTTTATGATTACTATGTCAAATACGAAAATCAGATGGTAAAAACGCGCACGAAAGACGGCGTTATCACCCTCTCGGAAAACCCTGCTCCAAAGCGTGACGACACGACGATAAAAAAGATATTCTTCTTTATGTTCAAGGATTTCGATGTCGAAAAACAAGTGCTGATATATCTGCCCGAAGACGCTCGCAAGGGGTCTCCCAACGAGATAAAAATCATCGGCGAAAAAGTCATTTACGCAAAGCCGACAACCATGACCGACGAGCAACAATAACCGAAATTTATATACCGTCAATACAGAAAAAGCACCATGCGGTGCTTTTTTTAGTTATTTTTCATTTCAATCGGTTGCAAAAATTACAGTCTTGAAGCAATGGCTTGCAAAAACTCTCTTGAATTGAGCGGTTTTGCCTCTACGCCGTCGAGGCGGAAAATCCCGACAAGGTCTTTTGTCATCTCCCCTCCCTCAATTGTTTCTATCGTCGCTTTTTCAAGTCTGTTCGCAAACGCAATAAGTTCGTCATTGCCGTCGAGTTCGCCTCTTTTTTTGAGTGCGCCCGTCCAGGCAAAAAGCGTTGCAACGGAGTTTGTCGATGTTTCCTCCCCTGCCTGATATTTTCTGTAATGTCTTGTAACCGTGCCGTGAGCTGCCTCGAACTCGTATGCGCCGTTTGGCGATACAAGTACGGACGTCATCATCGCAAGAGATCCGAATGCCGTTGCCACCATGTCGCTCATCACATCGCCGTCATAGTTTTTAAGTGCCCAGATAAATCCGCCGTGCGAACGCATCACGCGCGCCACTGCATCGTCGATAAGCGTATAAAAATACTCTATCCCTGCCTTTTCAAACGCTTCTTTGTACTCGTTGTCGTATATTTCTTGGAAAATATCCTTAAATCTATGGTCATACACTTTTGAAATCGTATCTTTTGTGCTGAACCAAAGATCCTGTTTTTGAGAAAGCGCATAAGAAAAACAGCTTTTTGCAAAACTCGTAATACTCTTGTCGGTGTTATGTTGCGCTTGAACGATACCGTCCTCGCCGCAAAAATCAAAAACGGTTTTTTCTTCTCCGTCGCAACAAAGCACCGCTTTCCCGCCGTGTGCCTTAATTTCTACCGCTTTGTAAACATCGCCGTATGCGTGTCTTGCAATAACAATCGGTTTTGTCCATCCCGGCACAAGCGGAGTTATACCTTTGCAAAGCACCGGCGCGCGGAAAACCGTACCGTCCATCATTGCGCGAATGGTGGCATTGGGGCTTGGATACATACGCTTCAAGCCGAATTCCTCAACGCGTTGAGCATTCGGAGTGATTGTTGCGCACTTGACGCCCACGCCGTATTTAAGACAGGCGTTTGCCGCGTCGACAGTCACTTTATCGTCGGTTTTATCACGATTTTGTATAGAAAGATCATAATATTCCGTTTTCAAATCGACATACGGACAAATCAGAATATCCTTAACCCATTTCCAAAGAATTCCGGTCATCTCATCGCCGTCCATTTCAACAAGCGGGACGGTCATTTTTATTTTGTCCATAAAGCACCTCGAAAAATGAATATTTTATCGGTATTTTAGCACAAAAGCGTCCTATCCGCAAGAAAAATCAAGCACATGCGACATATAAACGATTATTTGCCGAGTTTTGCGCCGTCGCAATAGTTTTTGAGAACGTCGGATTTGAATGTGCGCCGTTTGACTTGCTTGGATTTGGCAGACAACGCTTCTTCGATAATGTCGCCAAGCAATTCTTCAAAACTCACACCTACGCCCTTGAACAAATAAAACGCCATAGAACCCGGAATCGTGTTTATTTCATTGACGTAAACCTTGTTACGTTCGGTGTCGAGCAGATAATCCACTCTTATGACGCCGAAAAGACCGAGTTCTTTGTACAATCGCTTGGTATTTGCTTTGATAATAAGCTCCAAAGAACCGATATCGGCAGGGATAACATGTTTGCTCGCGCTCATTTTTCCGCCGATGTATTTGTCGTCAAAAGTGAGAAAATCGCTAAAAGAACAAGGTCGTTCGGTGTCAGAAATCACAATTTCGCCGTTTTTCATATAAGCGGCGCAGTTGACTTCGACAAAATCGTCAAGTTTATGCTCGACGATGATTCTGTCATCGAATTCGGCAGCCACTTGCAACGCAAAATCAAGTTCCCCGCAACATTTGGCAACTTCGATGCCGATGCTGCTGCCCTGCGAGGCGGGCTTGACAATCATAGGATAATCCAAAAGCTGTTCGAGCCTTGAAATCGTTTTTTGTTTATCCTCGTCGAGTTCCGCTTTCGTCACGACCTCATACGGAACAACATTCAACAACAAACTTTCAAACACTCTTTTTGACAATGCTTTGTCCATGCATATCGCCGAACATAAAACGTCGCACGACGTATACGGAACGCAATTATATTCAAAGACCGCTTGCAGCACTCCGTTTTCGCCCTCTCCTCCGTGGCAACACAAAAGCGCAACGTCGGGTTTGAAATATTTGTACAATCTGTTTCTTTTCAAAGCAAAAAACTCGCCGTGCAACAAAAATACTTTTTTATGTTCGCAAGGCTCAAATGGCGCAAATCGTTTTGCGGAATCGAGCTTACACAAATAAAAATCCCCTTCGAAAGCAAAAACGCATTCGACGTCATAAAGCGATTTATCGATATTTTGAAATACCTGCATTGCGGTGATGACGGATATGTCTCTTTCAAGCGACCTTCCCCCGAAAACAATCGCGACTTTCTTTTTCATACAACCCACCTCGAAATATTTGTCCGTACAATATATGAAAAAACTTTTCGGATGTTCATAAAAAAATCGAAGTCCAAAGCGAAATCCGACATTTATATTATAAAATAATATCTTACGTTTTGTCGTTTATTTTTGCCTAGTATTCTATTTTTTTATGATTTTTAGAACATTTTTTATAAATTTTGGTGTTTTTTATAGTACATTTACCCAAAAACGACTTATTCCAAGCCATCATAAATATCGGGCAAGTCATTGAGAATCAACAGCGTATCGCCGAGTTTCAAGGTGTTTACAAAGTCTTTTTCGCACATGGCAAGAGAGGAATATCTTTTTATTTCACCGGCAAATTCACTCTCTTTCAGCGCACGAAAAATCGGCTCTACCCTCTCGCCGCCTATGAGCAAAACGACGTCTGCAACGTCGGCAATCCTTTTGCCCAATATCCTGTTTTCTTCTGCCTCTCTGCTTCCGAGTTCGACAAGCCCCGGCGTCATTACAACCTTTCTTGTATCGAACATATCAAGCGTCATCAATGCAAATTTCGCGCCGTCCGGATTTGAGTTGAAACTGTCGTCAATAATGCATATTCCGTTGCCTTTTATGAGTTGTTGCCGATGCGCAATCGGTTGTAGATTTTCTATCGCGTTCAATATAAACGGCATCTCGACGCCGAGCTTTAGAGCCATTGCAACGGCAAGCATGATGTTTTGTACGTTGTGGATTCCGAGTATTGCGGTGTGAGCATGGTACTCGTCATCGCCGATAACGATGTCGAATTCGCTTCCGTCTTTGCCGACTGACAGATTTTTTGCATAAATATCGGCGTCTGTATCGATCCCCGCATATATTGTTTCCGGAATAATTTTCTTTTGCAACAGCACGCTTTCGGTTATATTTTTAAGTTCGGCGTTTATGACGCACACACCGTCCCCCACATCGAGAATACGACATTTTTCACGCGTGATATTCTCTTGCGTTTTGAACGTTTGCAAATGCTGATTGTTTATACCTGTCAAAATCGTATATTGCGGTTGAACGATTTTCATAAGTTTTTTTATATCTCCCACCCTTCTTGCTCCGAATTCCGCAATAAAAACCTCATGGGTATCGTCAAGAGAGTTCACCGTTTTTGCAATCCCCATCGGCGTGTTGTAGCTTTGAGGCGTACTCAAAACATTAAATTTTTCGCACAGCATAGCCGCAAGAAAATTTTTTACCGACGTTTTTCCGCAACTGCCGGTGATTGCGATTTTTATCAGATCGGGACGAGATAGTTTTTTTGCCGCACGATTTTCGTATCTCGTGTTGTTTAACCGCTCAAACACGTTGATGACAGAAGTCGCCGTGGCAAAAATCAGCGGATATAAAAGTACAAACGCAAAAAATATCGTATATCTCAAATACATATCGCCAAGATTTGCGGTTGCTATCGCAAAAGACACAGCAACCGCACCCGAAGCGACTAAGGTGTTGAAAACAAGACATCTCACCGTTCGTTTTGTATAACGAAGCGGTTTCTTGCGATCGGGCAAATCTTCCATAAAATACAATGCAAACTCGGTGATAAAGAAAAACAACGCAATCAAAAATCCCCAAAACGCCTTTGCGTTCAAAAACCAGAATACAAGCCATATTCCGCAAAATACCGCAACGGTGATTACGTCAAGGGCGTATACCAAACGCAAATGTTTGTTTTTAAATATCTCGCTCACTCTGTAATTGTCGTTTTGGATGACATAAAGATACGGCCTTGCCATAAAAAAGCTGTCCAATGCCACCAACACAATATAAAACCAATCGCCTCTTGCAAGCGTCATACGCACCTTCCTTTTCGTATCAAGATATGTAAAAATCGAAATGAGTGTGTAAAAAATATAAAAAACGCCCTTTTTAGCGGGTTTTGGAAAAAACAAAATGTTTCATGAAACATCAAAAAAATTCAGGACAAAGGATTTTGCAACAATTCATCGGTTTCATTGAGATATGCCGTCAAAATCAGACAGAACTTGATTCTGTCTTCGACAAATGCAAAATGTCCGCCATCGAGCAAAAATCCTTGCGCCCGTTTAATATTCTTCAAAAAACATTTATACATATACAACGGCGTTTCGAGGTCGTTGCTACCCCAAAATACGGCACACGGCTGTTGAATCTTAAAAAGCAAAGGCTTCTGATTATAATTGACAACATTGATAAAAACTCTTTTCATACAATCCGGCAACGCTCGATAATCCGATGAACCTTTCAGTCCGCTTTTGCCGAATTTTTTAAGCATTTTGTGAATAAAAACCCTGCAATAATAACTCGGTTTTCTTCTCGGTTTCAGTCCGGCACTGTCGATGAGAACTATTCGTTTTGCAATCCGAGGATAATATGCCGCAAGCTCGATTGAAACTCGACCGCCGAAAGAATGTCCCGCAAACGTCGCTTCGTCAACGTGTAAATGCTTCATCAATTCGACAACGTCTTCTGCGTATTCTTTCACGCCGAACAAGTCGGGCGGATTGTCGCTTTGTCCAAAACCTGCAAAATCTACCGCTATAGCCCGATATTTTATGCACAGTTGTTTCATTGCAAAGAAAAAGGCGGAAGCATCCGAGCCCCACCCGTGAAGAAAAACTATTGTTTTTGCGCCGCTGCCGACGGAAAAATATGAGATTTTGCGGTTGTTTATGATTGCAAATTTTCTCTCGAATCCAAACGGATTTTGATGACTTTTTGCCGATATTTCGCAAGAATATTTATGATTTTCAATTGAGAAAGGTTTATTTTCCGTGTCAGCTCCTATATTGCGAGCCACATTATGAGTGCGTCGCGATTGTTGTTGTAATACTTCTTTCGCACACCCTCGACTTTGAATCCGAATCCCTCGTACAAGCGGATTGCCGCTTCGTTGTTGTCACGCACTTCGAGCGTCATATATTTTATACCGAGCAACTTTGCTCTTGAGATGAGTTCGCTCACAAGCAATTTGCCTATGCCCTTGCCGCGCTCAGTTGCTTTCACCGCTATATTCGTTATATGCGCCTCGTCAAGCACTTTGTGAAAACCGCCATAGCAAATCACCTCGTCGCCTCTTACGCCGACAAGATAATATGCGCAAGGATCTTCGACTTCTGGAATGAACATTCTTTCATTCCAGGGCTGATCGAAAGCCTCGCGTTCGATCTCTGCCATTTGGCGCAGATGCTCGTATTTGAGGGATTCAAACTTCATCTTTTTCCCTCTCGGCTTGCGATTTTCTCATATAAAACGGCTCAAAGACGCTTACAAATTCGTTTGAATTCGCTTTTTCTTTCACGACTTCCGCAAGCGTTGCATCAACGCTTTTGAGCGGTTTGGACACTGCATCGGATACGTCTGTCAAATCGTGTGAATCGTAAAAACTCGTGCTTAAAACTTTTCCGTTTGTACACTTTGCAAGATACAAATTGCCGTGTCCTGCGTCAACAGCCGCAAGGATATCGCCACTTTGGTGAGCAATAAGCTCGAAACTCGTCACGGCAATTCTTTTTGCGCCCGTTGCAAACGCAATCGCGGTCATTGCGGACACGCCGATTCTTATGCCCGTAAAAGAGCCGGGGCCGACGTTCACAGCCACGGCATCGAGGTCGCCGACCGCCAAATCGTGAGATTTGAGCATATTGTCGATTTCGGGCATAAGCGTTGCGCTGTGCCCCGATTTGCCTATTTCCTTTGTAAATGAAAATGTTTCATCTCCTTTTACAAGCGCAATCGAAAGCCCCGTCGATGTTGTATCTATTGCAAGAATGTTCATTGTTTGTTATCCCTCTTCCCGATGTCGAAAACCCTCTCGTTTTCGCCCGTCGGAGTGATGTTTATTTCGATGACTTCGCCGTCAAAATGCTCAAATTTATTCCATTCGATGACCGTGACGCTTTCCTCGTCAAAACAGTCCTCGATGCCGAGTTCGGCAAGTTCGTCGGCACTCTCGACTCTGTACATATCTAGGTGATTTAGTTTCAATCGCCCGTCCTCGTACACGTTGAGTATGGTGAAAGTCGGGCTTGTCACCTCGTCCGTGACGCCCAATGCTTTTGCAAGTCCTTTGGTAAAAGTGGTTTTGCCCGCGCCCAAATCGCCGCCAAGCAATATCACTTCGCCACCTTGCAGGGTGTCTGCAACTTTCTTTGCAAGCGCGTATGTTTCGTCAACATTTTTGACTGTGTGCTTGCCGAAAATGCTTTTGGATTTGCGCATACTCGTGCCGTCCCAGTGCAGAATTTTGCTCAAACGCTTGTACAACAAGAACGTCAAAACACTCACTATTGTACATCTAAGCACGTTAAAAGGCAACACTCCGAGCAACAAATAATAGGTGTAAAAATTGTCTACCGTGACGTTTTCGTAAAGTGCCGACACCTTTTCGACAATACCCTCGAATCCGAACAACTTCGAGTATAGCGGAATGGAGATAAATCTGTTGACAACCATTGCCATAGCCGTCAAAAGCACACTTCCGACCAACAAGCCGATGATTGCGTGTTTTTTATCCTTGTGAAAATAATAAATCAAGGACGCAGGCAAAACAAAACATATTCCCAGCAAAATATCGGTTGCCTCCCCCGCAAAGCCCGTCACCGATGGCACGGCTGCAAATTTAAGCAAAACTTTGAGAACGATGATCACGCACGCGCTTACAGGCCCCATCGAAAAGCCCGCCAAAAGCGCAGGCAACTCGCTTATTTGAATGTCCAAAAAGTCCGGGAACATAAAAGGCAAATTGAACTTTGCGTATGCGTACAATATGAACGCAATCGCCGTCAACATTGCAACTTTTGCAATGTATGCGGTTGTGAATTTCGGACTTCTAAACCTCTCAAACGTGCGTTTGATGTCCTCTTTTGTAACTTTTGTACTTGGTTGCACCGCAGTGTTTTCGACAGCCGCAATGCTGTCTGTCTTGGATTTTTTGCCCATTTTTCTCCTTTGGCGCACTCTTTTTTGATTTTGCAAAACTGCATAAAAAATGCGCCTTCGAGGGCGCAAACGTATGTTGAAATGCAAAATACGTCGCTTCTTCCGTCCGGACTATACCGTCGGTCAAGGAATTGCACCTTGTCGGCACGCTGTGCGTGTTCGCGGACTATACCGCCGGTGAGGATTTGCACCTCGCCCTGAAGCAAGCATATGATATGCCTAAAACACACGATTGTCAAGAGACTATACATTTTTCAACAAAGTTTTTTATTTTTGGACGCACTTGCCGTTTTGTATAAAAATATAAAGAGAAATCCATAATTGTACTATGCAAAATATAGATATAACCATTCGGCAAGATATAAATCTACAAAAAAATCAGTACACGGAGGACGATATAACCGCTCTTGCGCTTTCAAGCGAAAATATCGTGGGCGCAAAGTGTTTTTTGTATGACAATACGTTTGTGCTTGCCTTGCTCTGCACTCCGTTTTATCTCAAAAGCGAACGAGACGACTTTTTGACAAATATACAATCGGATTTAAGCCGTCAAATCAATTCGGACGTAATAGCAACGCTCGACATCGATGTGTATCGCAAAATCAAACCGAATATGACAAGCGAGCAAAAAGAGTCGCTGTATCGGAGAGTAATTGCACGCAAATAAACTGTTGCCAATAATAAGTTTAATTGGCAGCAGTCTTTGTGTAATGTATAATTATATCGCATGCGGATTTGCATACTCTTGCTTTATTTTACATAATTTGTCGCAACTTCAGTGGCATGAGTTAATGCATCGACAAAGTTTTCTTTTTTGCAAAACTTAAAATAACAAAACGCACCATGCAGTACATCTCCGGCGCCAACGGTTGAAACATTTTTTCTCGATTGCACATCAATTTCTCCGGTCTTGTTTTCTGTTTCGAACAAAACGCTTTTCTCTCCCCTTGTTTTTGCAACCTCTTTGATATTATATCTTTTTTTCAACTCGAAAATATCCTCACCCTCGGGAGACACAAACTTTTCAGATGAAATTACTACATCTGCACAAGACAAAACATACTCGATGTTTTCCTTGAACGCTCCGCAATCAAGAATCAAAGGAACGCAGGACGACTGCAACGATTCAGCAAGTCGCTTTGAGTATGTGGGCAAATTGCAATCATACAAACAATAATCAAATTCCTCAAAAAAAGAGTCCGCAAGAATTTTGATTTCTTCGTTTGGCAACTGCCCGCTTATTATTGTCCGAGATGAATTGATACGATTGATTGCAACACACGAAATATTTGGCGTTTTCCGTGTTTCCATAATATCAATCAATTTAACACCGTACTCATCGCAGGCATTCTCGATAATTTTGCCAAGAGGACTGGAACCGACACCGGTTATTAGCGTTGCATCGCCACCAAGTTGTGCGCAAGTTAATGCAGCTTTCAGCGCAGGACCACCCACCTCGATAGAATACTTGTCAGTGCGCACTTTCCCGTTTTCTTCGGGCAAATTGTTTATTGAATAAACCAGATCAACGCCTCCCAAACCGACAAATAAGCCTTTTTGTAAATTTTGATCAATTATTACATGACAATGTTTGAGAGTTGTATCATTATATCGATGTCGTATACCAATTACGTTGTAGCCTTGCGCATATGCTATGGTTGCAACGTGGTCAGAATCTTCAAAAACCGTAATTTCCGTTTCCGACAGCTCTTCGCAATTTGCATATCGTGCAGGATTGTTGAACACCTCCGTCTTTGAAACGCTCCCGTCATGCACACTTATTCGCATTTGTGCGGGTATCAAAGTATCAAGCCCCCAATACTCAATCAAGCTATCCACCACTTCGGGTATTTGAGAGGTCAGCAACATAATCGGTGTGCCCAAATATGTTTCAGTAAAGTCTTTTACCCAATCAAACGGTTGCAAATTTTTGTCTCTTACGAGATTCAGATACTCTTTAATGCGCTCGCGTAAAAACGTTTCCGTGTCAATGACAATATTGTAGTCTCGCTCAATCATGCGGTAAATTTTAACTTCAGGATTGCCTATGTATCGACTTATATTAGCATCGCTTAAAACAACGCCATACATCCTTTCGAGCAACTTATTGTATGCTTCCCAATGCAACGTTTCTGTATCGGCAATAGTGCCGTCCAAATCTAGAATAAACAGTTTTGTATCTTTAATTATTGGCTTAACCGCTTCTAATTTGGACACGATTTTAGGATTAGCGGTGATTTTTGCAAGCAACTTAGGTTGGACTTTTACTATTCTTTCACATTGCAATCCGCAAAGCACATTTTTCATTGACTCGGCAAGGATTTCTCCTTGCCTTTGCGCAATCGTATCCATAGTGGCATAATCGTATTGACACTCTTCCAAAATACTATTTCCGGTTATTCCTCTTATGCCGTCATATCCGAGAATGACTATTTTTTTATATGTGGCAATACTATCGCCGTTGACGCTTAGGATATTATAAGCGTTTTTGGCAAAATGCAATGCCACGTTGTCGTTTCCCGCATACACGATTAGAGTTCGGGCGGATATTTTTTTGTTTGGCAATTCTTTAATTGCACAAGCAAGTTTTTCAAAACAATCATTGACATCCAACGAATGCAACTCGACAGTTTTGCACAAACTATAATTAACAGGTAAAACAGTCTTTACGATTTCGTTGCTTCTATCGAATGCCGCATTCCCTTTCGGACCTGTTGCTATCACGACGTCTGTAGTCTCTTTCCCGAATAAAAAGCATAGTCGATTGATAAACCGTCCCATTTTTTCTCCGCCTTTTTCAAAATCGGAGCATACGTAAATCGGAGCATTTGCACCAAGCCTGCTGCGTTGTTCTTTTGAGATGTCGTTATCGCATAAAACCACTTTGGTTGATTCGCATAGTTGTTGAAATACGGAAAATGAATTTTCATTCATCAGCCCAATCGGACGAATGATAATACCGTCATAGGCGTTGATAGCTGCTGACATTTTGCGACTAAACTGAATGTTTTGCGGAATATGAGATGACGGTTCAACGTAATCGCACTTCACCTCGAAACCACCGTTTTCTGAAAAAACTTTACTAATACCCGCAACAATTGCTTTGGTAAAAACACTGTTTTTGCCTATAAACAAAACTTTTTTTGTCGGAACAGATCTAGTGCGTTCTACATCATAGGCAAGCGTATTCTTTTTTTGTGCATCTATAACAAGTTTTTCAATAAACGATTCTTCGCTCTCATCCCTGACTATACCCAAAATCTTATTTGAAAAAACCTTAGAAAAAAGAACTTCGGCATCATCATCCACCGGGTCATTTCCGTTTAGCACGGCACCGTATATCTTGCGATATACTTGCCCTGTATAATAAATCGGCGCATAATTTATTTTGTTGTCCGCAACAAATCTAACCTCTCTTTTAAGCGCAAACGAATTAAAAAAGTTGATATCAAAGAAAAACCAAACACTCGCCGCGTTTTTCATTTTCAATTTGACGCCTGTTTCCCAATTTTCGCCTGTGTTTAAACTATCGTCATACCAAAATCTAACTCCGCGATTTTGTAGTTTCCAAAGTATATCGTAAATTCGTTCTTGTTGATTGTGGCTGTAAGAAACGAATATGTATGGTTCATTTCCTTCATACGAAGGCGGTTTGTTGTTTGGATTCATTTGTCCTCCTAATAAAAAAGTCTTGCCTATGATAGACAAGACACAACTTTTTAGGCGTTGTATTTGGTGACGTTTTTGCCGTCTGCCCAGAGCTTTTCGAGGCAGTAGAACATTCTGGTTTCATCATTGAAGATATGCACGATAACTCCGCCGTAGTCAAGCACCGCCCATTTGCCTTCGCCCATACCGTCGGTATGATTCGGCTCGATTCCGTTCTCGCTCATTTTTTCCTCGACGAACTCCGCAAGAGCCTTGACTTGCTTGTTGCTTTTTGCGGTGCAAATGACAAAATAGTCCGTCATGACCGTGAGGTGAGCAACGTCCAAGACGGTGATGTCAACGGCTTTATGCTCGTCAAGCTCGGCGCAGATGATGTCTTTCATTTCAATAGGTTCCATAAATCCTCCTGTCGCAAAAGCGATGGTTCATTGGTATCTTATTTATCGTGTGCCAAAAACGTGTTTTTTTACGTCTTTCGGCAATATGATTATAGCATAAAACCGACTATATTTCAACGGTGTTTTTTGAAAATGCGACGAATCGCCGCAAAAGCGCAAAAAATCAGCCGAGATAGCACTTCACCGCGTCCATAGTCAACGGGTGCATGGGCTTGCCGCTTGCAAAAACTTTGTCATATGTGTAGCGCAGAACTGCTTTGAAACCCTCGTCAAAGTCGCGCATTGCAATCTCTCTTAATTGCGCAATGGGTTCGTAATTGCGGTCAAACGACACGCTGTCCGCCGTATAAACAAGTTTTTCGAGCATTGTCATATTTGCTTTTGCGGTTGTGTGAAAACGGATTGCGTCAAGCACGTCCTCGTCGTTTATGCCAAAATCGCGCCGCGCCTTTTCCGCCCCCAAAAATTGATGCAAAACCGGCGTTCCGACCGCATCGAGCGGCACATTGAAGCCATCGAGTGACGGGCGTTTTTTTGCATTGTCATGCAAAAAGCACGCTAGAAAAACTTTTGTGAAATCTTGCTTTAAGTTGTGAAGCGAATTGAGGCGCATTGCGGTCAACACCACCGCTTTGCTGTGCGCAAAAAGATCGTCGGGCTGATACGAATGAAGTTTTTTTGCCATTTTTTCGTACTCGCAGAAAAGATGTTTTTGCCTGATTGCGCTCAAAACTTTCTCGTCAATTTCTTCAGGCACGTCACCCATAAGCAATTTTGCCCTGACTTCGGAAGATGAAACATCCTTGCCGACATAATCTAAAAGTATAAATTCGCCGCCGAATTTCTGTTCGATACACTTTGCTTTTTGCCTTATATCCTCATAACCCTCTCTTGCGCAAACGACAATCGGGCAAACCCCGACTATTTTTTCTGGATGATACCAAGTGTCGAAATATTCGAGGCTGTCACCGCCGATGAGATATACGATATCGCCGTATTTTTCTTTGAGCAACGGCAAAGTCAGCGCAGTGTAATTGTCATTTCCTCTCTTGTTTTCAATGTCGTCTATGACAAAATCCACACCCTCAAAAGCGACTTTCAAAAGCTCGCACCTCTCGTCAAAACTCAAAAATCCCGCGCTTTTGTGAGGCGGGGTTACGGTTGGCACAAGCACCGTTTTGGATATTTGAAGCTCCTGCATTGCGCTCTTGCACATGGCAACATGCTCTTTGTGGACGGGATCGAACGCCCCGCCGAAAACCAACGTCTTTTCCATGTTTTTATTATACTACACAAACAAAAAACTTTCAAGAAATCACAATGATTGTGAAAATGTTTTTATATAAAGCAAGTATTTACACTCAATAAAGTGGCAAAAATCGTCATATGGCAAAAGCATTGAATTATATTTTTGCAAGTGTAATCGTTATGCTTGCAACATTTGTATGGAGCGCGCTGTTGTTCAAAAACGCAACCGGCGCAATCATTTTTTCGATTGCGTTTTCTTTTGCAATCGTCGTATCCGCATATTACTTTTCAAAAAGGAATCAAAAGCCGTATACATATGACCGACTGGAAACCGAGTTTTGCATAAGAGGCGGTGCATATGTCATAGAATTGTTGAAAACAACTCTAAAAAACAACAAAATCGAGAATGGTTGTAACTATATTTTGCTTGAAAACTCTATGATTATCGCAAATTTTAAGTTTTCACCGCTTGGCGGAAACGATATTGCAAGCGTGTGCAGACTGGCAAAAACACACGATAAAAATCATGTATATCTTATTGCAAAAGCCATTGACAGAAAGGCATGGCAAGTTGCCAATCTCGAAGATATTAAAATGGAAATCGTCAAAACAAAACAGGTTTTCAAATTTCTTGCAAAGCACAACGCCCTGCCCGTTTTGAAAAAATCAAAACAAAAACTTTCTATATCCGCATTGATGCAAGCCGTATTCTCTCGTCGCAATTTCAAAAACTATATGTTTTCGGGCGTGGTGCTGATAAGCATATCTTTTTTCACTCCCCTGAAAATTTACTATATCGTTTTTGGCACAATACTGCTCGCATTTGCATTGCTCTCTCTTACACCTATCGGCAACGGAACAATAAACTCCCCGAAAGTTTTTGAGGAACTCGAAAAAGAAAACGAGGATGAATACAGACGAGAAGAAAATTAAAACTCAAAAAAAGTCTTGCAAAAATAATTCGATATAACGGACATATAATGAACAAGAAAAAGACAGACGCATGACAACCCTAATGTACAAAGCGTACATGAGTAGGCAAGCGGATGTCTCTGCCGCAGTTCGCGATTGTGGATGGTCAATGAAATTGAGCGCACTATTGAGATGAATAACGCGAAAAAGCCCCTTGGTTGACAACCCTAATGTACAAAAGCGTACATGAGTTGGAAACCAAGGGGCTTTGACAAAGCTAGTCGCTCAATAGCGCGCTCAATCCACCCATTCGAATTCAAGGTCGCCTATAACCACTATATCCCCCTCTTTCATGCCCTTCTTTTTGAGTTCGGCAATTACGCCGCGGTCTTTGAGAACCTTTTGGAAGAACGCAAAAGAATCTTGAGATGAGATGGTGACGTTTTGAATGAGAAAGTCGACAAGTCCGCCATCAACAAAGAACGAGCCGTCGGGAAGACGAGATACGGTGAATTTTTGGTCGGATTTGGGTTCGAGTTCAAAGGATTCGTCACGTTGAATGCGTTGAGGCGGAGGAAGTTCCTCGACTTTTTGCTTCATTGCGGTGAGAAGTTCATCCAGTCCCTCGTGAGTGACAGAAGATACGACAAACACATTTTTGCCGATTGCCTTTTCAAATTTTTCTATTTCGCTGCGGTCGGTGAGCAAGTCCGCTTTGCCGGCAACGACGATTTGAGGAATTTGCGCAAGTTTTTCGCTGTATGTGGCAAGCTCGGCGTTGATTTTGTTGTAATCGTCGATAGGATCTCTGCCCTCGCTGCCGCTTATATCAACAATATGCACGATAAGGCGCACGCGCTCGATATGGCGAAGGAAATAATGCCCGAGCCCCGCTCCCTCGCTTGCGCCCTCGATAAGCCCCGGAATATCGGCAATGACAAAACTGTCGTCATACATTTGCACGACGCCGAGATTTGGGTTTATGGTGGTGAAATGATAGTTTGCAATTTTGGGTTTCGCACTTGTCAAAACGGACAAAAGCGTGGATTTTCCGACATTCGGGAATCCGACAAGTCCGACATCAGCAATTGTTTTGAGTTCGAGCGTGACCTGATGCTCCTGTGTGGTTTCGCCCAGCTGCGAAAAGGACGGAGCCTGACGTCTTGCATGCGCAAAACGGTTGTTGCCTTTTCCGCCTCTGCCGCCTTTGAGCGCAACGAAAGTTTCTTTGTCATCAAAGAGGTCGGCAATGACCTTGCCGCTTTCCGTGTCGCGTATTACCGTTCCGACAGGCACTTTTATAATGAGATTCGGAGCAGTTTTGCCGGTGCAATTTTTTGCTTCCCCGTCGCCTCCGTTCTGGGCGCGATAAAACTTTTGGAATTTGAAATCGATAAGCGTATTGATTTCTTTGTCTGCGACGAACACGACATCGCCTCCGTTGCCGCCGTCACCGCCGTCGGGACCGCCGTTCGGCACAAATTTTTCGCGATGAAAAGAAACTTTGCCGTTGCCGCCGTTGCCTGCTTTAATAAAAATTTTTACATAGTCTAGAAACATACTTTTAGCCTCTGTATAGTTGATGTATATTTGGTTTTGTTGATTCGGTACGTATAGATTGCTGTTTTCCCTTTTCGGAGCAATTTTTATCACTTCAAAAACGACTCCAAAATGCTTTTTGCACTGCGTTTGCCTGCTCCCATTGCGAGAATGACCGTTGCCGCGCCCGTCATCGCATCGCCGCCCGCATAAAGCC
This sequence comes from uncultured Clostridia bacterium, assembly GCA_934233745.1. Classification (GTDB taxonomy): domain Bacteria; phylum Bacillota; class Clostridia; order Christensenellales; family CAG-917; genus CAG-475. The sequence goes on along the minus strand of CAKQGN010000001.1, from coordinate 482,091 downwards.
GAGGTATATTGGTCAATCCGTTTTCATCTGCGACTATCGTGCCTTTTTTTGTGGTTTCGAGCGACGGCATACTGCGTTTTATAATGGGATTGGGAGTCGTGCCGAGCGCAACGATAACCTCGTCACAATCGATGACAAACTCACTCCCTTCAACGGGAATCGGGCTTCTTCGTCCGCTTGCATCAGGTTCGCCAAGTTGCATCTTGATGCATTTGACCGCCTTTACGTTGCCTTTTTCGTCGCCGATGATTTCGACGGGATTGCAAAGAAGCTCAAATTCTACGCCTTCCTCTTCGGCGTGATTGATTTCCTCTTTTCTTGCCGGCATTTCCTCTCTGCCTCTGCGATAGACAAGTTTGACTCTCGCGCCCATACGCAACGCCGTTCTTGCGCTGTCCATAGCCACATTGCCCGCACCCACGACAACCACGTTTTTGCCGCGCTTTACGGGTGTAATCGCGCCTTCCTTGTAGGCTTTCATAAGGTTGATTCTCGTCAAGTACTCGTTTGCCGAGTACACTCCGTTGAGATTTTCGCCTTTTACACGCAAAAGCATAGGCACGCCTGCGCCCGTTCCGATAAACACGGCGTCGTATTCGAATAGCAATTCTTCGATGAAAACGGTTTTGCCCACAACGACGTTTGTTTGGATATTCACGCCGAGAGCGCGCACTTTGTCGATTTCTTTTTTGACGAGAGATTTCGGCAGTCTGAATTCCGGTATTCCGTAAACAAGCACTCCGCCCGCCTCGTGCAAAGCCTCGAAAACAGTCACGTCAACGCCGCCACGCGCAAGGTCTGCGGCACAAGAAAGCGACGCAGGCCCCGAACCGATTACGGCAACTTTTTTGCCGATTTTTCTTATTTGCGGCGTTTCGTCAAAGCCGTGCGCAAGAGCGCAGTCGGCAACATATCTTTCGAGATTGCCTATCGCAACGCTGCCGCCAAGCTTATCTTTACGCACGCAGTATTTTTCACACTGATTCTCTTGCGGACAAACTCTACCGCATATGGCAGGCAAATTATTGTCTTTTTTCAAAACTCGGTATGCGCCCTCGATGTTGCCCTGCTTTACGTTTGCTATAAAATCCGGGATATGCACTCCCACGGGGCAACCGCTCATACAAGGAGCGTTTTTGCAATTGAGGCATCTGTCGGCTTCTTCTTTTGCGATTTGCGCCGTATATCCGAGCGCAACTTCGTCAAAGTTGCGTATTCTTTCGTTTGCCGGTTGAGCGGGCATATGGTGTCGCGGTTGTGTCATACATCCCTCCTCAAATTGCAAAGATGCGCCTTTTCTTCTTCCAGATAGATTTTGCTTCTTGCGATAGCTTCGTCGAAATCGACGAGATGCCCGTCAAATTCGGGACCGTCGATGCAAGCGTATTTTGTTTCTCCGCCTACGCTCAAACGACAGCAAGCGCACATCCCCGTGCCGTCAACCATCATCGAATTCATACTCACAACGGTGTGAATGCCGAGAGTTTTTGTAAGATTGCACACCGCTTTCATCATGGGGAGAGGACCTACCGCAAACACGCAATCATAGTTTTTTTTGTTTTCGACAAGAGATTTTAGCATGTCGGTGACAAATCCTTTTTGACCGCAAGAGCCGTCGTCGGTGACGAGATACAATTCGTTTGCGTTTGCCCTGAACTCATCGATATACATAAGCAAATCTTTGTTTCTTGCGCCAAGAATCACATCCGCGGGCTTCTTTTGAGCATGAAGTTGTTTTGACTGCGGATATATGACGGCAGAGCCGATTCCACCGCCTATAAGGCATATGTTTTTATACTCCGACAAATCCGTCGGATTGCCGAGAGGACCTACAAAATCGCAAAGCGCGTCGCCCTCTTTCATTTGCGCAAGTTTTGCTGTCGTATATCCTACTTCCTGCACCATAATCGACACCGTTGAGTCAACTCGGGAATAATCGCAAACGGTGAACGGAACGCGCTCGCCGTCCTCGTCGACGCGAAGTATGACAAACTGCCCCGCAAGGCAATGTTTTGCCACAAGCGGAGCATAAACGACGTACTCGTTGACGTTCGGCGCAAGACGTTTTTTTGAAATAATCTCGTATTTTTTCATATCGTGTTATTTATGTTCAACGGGCATTCCCGACGTAAGTTTTTTGTAGTATTCGCAATACTCCCTGACAAGACACTTGTCACACTCGGGACGTTGGGAATGGCAGATATACCTGCCGTGGAAGATGAGCAAGTGATGAAGATGCGACCACAGATTTTCGTCAAAAGCCGACATAAGCTGTTGCTCGGTTTGCTCGGGTGTCTTTGCATGGGCAAGCCCCAGACGATTTGCGACTCTGAACACATGCGTATCAACCGCAATTGCGTTTTCACCGTACGCCACACAAGCCACGACGTTTGCGGTTTTTCGTCCCACGCCGCAAAGTTTCATAAGCTCGTCGCGCGACGAAGGCATACCGCCCATATCCAGTACGCTTTGGCTCAAACTTTTTATCGACTTTGCTTTATTATGATAGAAACCGCATGAAAATATATGCTTTTCAAGCTCGGCAATCGGCATATCGACAAAATCCTGCGGTGTATTTGCAACCTTAAACAGTTCGCTCGTGACCTGATTGACGCGCTTGTCGGTACACTGCGCCGACAACACAACCGCAACAAGCAACTCGAAAGGCGAACGGAATTTCAGCTCGCAATCCGCATTATTGTGCATTTCGTCAAGCAATTTGTATATTTTCAAGTTATCTTCCGTCATATTTTCGATTATCGCATACTTCGTTGTTTTTTGCAAGAAAGCGAATCAAATAAATACTTTTATTTGTAGGACAATGTTTTCAACGAGAAATCCGATTTTCTCGTATGCGCAAAATTCGATATGCGCATACGAGAATGTGAGAGCGCTCACAACATGATCGCATTGCCGTTTGTGCCGAAATAATAGAAGCCTATTGCCGATGCGTATCTGCCGCGTTGCAAAACTATCTTTGCCTGTTGCATGTCCTTTGCAAATAGTTTTACCGAAAGTCCGCACCCCGCTTTTGCAGACGACGGAGTGTTGATAAGTTTGCCCGAAATTCGGTAAGACGCAAGTTCTTCATAAAACCGCACGGCTTCGGCACGCGAGCGGAACGCAACGAAAAATTCTCTCATGATTCCCTCCGAAAATATATGTAACCGCTCTCGATTTTAATATATTGCAAACGCACATTTTTCGTGCAAATTCGCATAAGTTGCATAGATAGGGACAAAAAATGATATATCTCGACAACGCCGCAACTTCAAGATTCAAGCCGAAATGCGTTATCGACGCATTGATTTTCGACATAACGCATTCTGCAAACAGCGGACGTAGCGGGCACGACGAAGCGATCGAAAAAAGTATCCGCATACAAAAATGCCGAGATTATATTCTGTCCGCATTCGACGCGAGCGAGCAATATTCGCTGATATTCACAAAAAACTGCACGGAAGCACTCAATCTTGCCATTTTCGGACTTATAAAAGGCGGCGAGCGTGTGCTTACAAGTCAAAACGAACACAACTCGGTGTTGCGCCCTCTTTTCAAACTGAAACAAGAGGGCAAAATTTCCTTGAATATTTTAAGCGCAAACAAATACGGACGAATCGATGTCAAAGACGTCGAAAATGCGGGGAGCGATGCGGATATATTCGTTTTCGGCGGAGCATGCAACGTAACGGGCGCAATCTGCGACATACAAGGCATCGCAAACTATTGCAATCGGCACGGAAAAATTCTGATTGCGGACGGTGCGCAAAGTTCGCCGATTCTTCCGCTTTCGCTGATAGACAGCGGAATAAGCATGTTGGCATGTCCCGGACACAAAGGACTGCACGGGGTGCAAGGTACGGGGTTTTTGATTGTAAAAAAAGATGTAAAACTATCTCCGTTACTTTACGGCGGCACGGGCACGTTTTCAAACGATGTGTTGCCACCCCTCGAAGTTCCCGATTCGTTTGAAGTCGGCACATTGTTTTCGGGCGGAATAAGCGCACTGCATCAAGGCGCGAAATGGACTTTCGACAACATCGATAAAATAAGAAAACACATTGATAGAATATCGAAAAACATAGTTCATTCTCTTCATGACATCGGTGCGACGCTATATACTCACGATACACAAACAGGTGTCGTTTGCTTCAATCTGAAAAATGCGGACAGCGGTTATGTCGCGGACAAACTAAACGAATACGGGATATGCGTTAGAGGCGGACTTCACTGCGCCCCGCTTGTACATCGCCATCTCGGCACATCCTTTCAGGGCGCGCTACGAGCAAGCGTCGGTTGCGATACGAATGAAAACGAAATCGCATATTTCCTCGCAAGCGTCGAAAAAATAATGCGAGAGGTCAAATCTTGAAAATTTTTGTACCGTTTACATCAATCGACGCGTTTAGAATTGCGTTTTTTGCTTGAAACGGTGTGATTTTGCCATATTTTTGGCAAAGCAAACAACATGCTCCCGCAACATACGGCGCGGCAACCGATGTTCCGCTCATGCTCGAATATGTGCCGCTTGCTTGCAATCCGCTTACGTTTGTTCCCAACGAATAAACGTCGGGACGATTTATCCCGTTGTAGCTTCCTCTTGACGAAAACTTTGCGATGTTGTTTTGTCTGTCAACCGCGCCGACTGCTATAACTTCGTTGCTGATTGCAGGCGATTTCAATGTGTTTTCGCCGCTGTTGCCGGATGCTGCAACGACTATAAGTCCGCTTCTCGACAGCATTTCCGCGCCTATTTTCAGAGGGTCTGCATATTCCAAAGGTTCTGCACCGAAACTCATACAAACCACTCTCACCCCGTATTGTCTGAAATTGTCGAAAAGCCATTGCATGCCGTCAAGAATTTTGAATGTTCCGCTCTCGCCGCTCTTCTCAATAACCTTAACGGACAAAATATTTGCCATAGGCGCAACGCCGCCGATTTTTTTTGCCGACAAAGTTCCGTTTCCGCAGGCAACGCCTGCAACGAACGTGCCGTGTCCGTTGTCGTCGTAAGCAAATTTTTCGTTGTTTACAAAATCTTTTGCGCCTATAATTCGATTCCTCGGAACGGATAAATCAAGGTGCGGCGACACCCCGGTATCCATTACACACAGAGTGACGCCTCTGCCGTCAAGGTTTTCGTCAAAAGTCGGTATCGGATAATACATGCGGTTAGATTGCCAAAAATCAACGGAAACCTTCGATTTTTTACAAATCGGATTTTGGTTGTTATCGTTGTTTGTATCCTTTCCGTTCGTTTCTGCGTTTATAGTGTTTTCAATCGCGTCTTCGTCGAGCGTACACACTTTGCTTTGTGCGCTGACGCATTCCACCTCGCTCATTCTTGCAAGGCGTATCGCATCGTTAAGTCCGCACTTTATGCCAACCGAACGTATGAACGGATAGCTTGCCGCCACGTCGAAATTGCGCTCCAGAAGTCCCAACTGCAAAGGATTGCGCACTCTGACGATTGCGTCGGCGCGCCCTTCGTCTTTTTCAAGAGTTTTGACAAGCCCCGGACTCATTTTGTTTGTCGATTTGAGTTGCTCTATTATGCGTGCGTCGATTTTATTCATAACGCCTCGTCAAGCCTCGAGCATATCGATAATGCCCCTCATCCTGCGCCTTTGCTCATCGTTTAACATGGGATACGCCGTATTGTACAGATTTTCAAGGGATTGAGGATCGAACGTTCCCTGCGCTTTCATACGTTTCGCAACGTCGGCAAGTTGCGCCATAAGTTCCTCCTCGCTTTTTTGCGAATAAGTGGCAAATTTATCCTCAAAAGACTCTTTCGGTCTATTTTGCTCTCCCCTATTATCTTGTGAGGCACGCGCATTGTGCGATCGATTGTATCCTTGTTCGCTTGAACCGTTCATTCCGTTGAAGTCGTAAAAGTTCATAAAATCCTCCGCACATTCAATATATGAACGCATAAAATGGTTGTGACAGGTGGACTATGAATTTGGATATGAACACGATTTCAACGCTTATGCAACTTTTCTCTCAAAAAAACGACGGGAATATAGCGCAAACAATGTCGCAAAAGCCCTCAGACGCCCAATCGACGCATGTTTGTGCGCAAAACGATAAATCTATCGAAATGCCCGCTTTTGTTCGGCAAAACGGCATTGGCGAGCAAATTCGGTTGGATTTTTCAAAAAAAGAAAATCAAAGCGATACAAAATCCGATTTGCTAAAAAACCTTTCATCGCAAAATCCCATGCTCGCGCTGTTGGGAAACATGCAAAACGGCAAAGCCGATATGGCTTCTATGCTTCCCCTTGTAATGTCGCTTATGCAAAAGCCGAAAGCGGACGGCAAAGCCAATCAAAACGCCGACGCTCCCAATAGCACCGACAACGTTAACTCAAAAGATAACACCGAAAAAGAAAATTGCAATATACGTCCGAACGAATCGTCACCTCTTATAAAAGAAAAACCGCAACGAGAGATATTCTCTCCCGTTGCGTTTGCAGGTTACGAAATTATTTCATCGCTTTATTGTCTTCTCAAAGCATCACGGCGTCCTTGTAGATAGGATGCTCGTCGCAAAGCGCAATCGCGCGGGCCTTGACGGATTCGATCGCGCTCTCTCCACCCTCGACAAGATCCGCAATCATGTCGGCAATCTTGACCATATCGTCCTCTTTCATACCTCTTGTCGTGACTGCGGGCGTGCCGACTCTCAAACCGCTTGTGAGCGAAGGCGACAACGGCTCGTTCGGCACGGAATTCTTGTTTGCGGTGATGTGCGCCATATCGAGCCAAGTTTCGAGTTGTTTCCCGTTGACGCCGCTTCCGACAAGGTTTATGAGCATCATATGGTTGTCCGTACCGCCGCTGACCAGGCGCAAACCTCTTTGCATAAGTCTGTCCGCCATTACTTTTGCGTTTTTGAGGATTTGGGCTTGATACTCCTTAAAATCGGGAGAAAGAGCCTCTTTGAAAGCGATCGCCTTTGCGGCTATAATATGCATTAGGGGGCCGCCTTGGCTGCCCGGGAAAATTGCTTTGTTTATCTTCTTTGCGATTTCCTCGTCATCGCAAAGAATGAGACCGCCTCTTGGGCCTCTCAACGTCTTGTGCGTCGTTGTTGTAATAACGTGCGCATATCCGACAGGACTCGGATGCAGACCTACCGCAACCATACCTGCAACGTGAGCGATGTCAGCCATAAGGTATGCGCCGACCTCATCTGCAATCTCTCTGAACTTCTTGTAGTCGATAAATCTCGGATATGCGCTTGCGCCCGCCACAATGAGTTTTGGTTTGCATTCGAGCGCAATGCGGCGAACTTCGTCATAGTTGATGAGTTCGGTTTCGGGGTCGATGCCGTAGCCGACGCAGTTGAAAAGTTTTCCGCTCATATTGACTTTTGCGCCGTGCGTGAGATGTCCGCCGTCCGCCAGCGTCATTCCCAGAATAGTGTCACCGCTGTTCAAAAGCGCATAATACGCCGCAAAGTTTGCGTTTGAACCGCAATGAGGTTGCACGTTTGCATACTTGACTCCGAAGAGTTTTTTTGCACGTTCGATTGCAAGTTCCTCTGCAACGTCCACGTATTCGCAACCGCCGTAATATCTCTTGCCGGGGTAACCCTCTGCATACTTGTTGGTATAAAATGTTCCTGCCGCGGCAAGCACCGCTTCGGATACGATATTTTCGCTTGCGATAAGTTCGAGATTATGTTGTTGACGATCCAGCTCCTTGAGCATTGACTCGTAAAGCTCGGGATCGACTTGCTTTATACTTTTCAAATCAATCATCTGTCGTGTTCCGCCTTAAATGTGTTTTTTTTCGGCAAAGCAAAGCCTTCGAGCAAAGCCGCCGATATGTCAAAACATAGTTTTGTCTTTCAAATTTTTGTGTCGGGTGCAATCAAAAGACTCGACTCTCAAAGGTATCTGTTCAAAACCTCTGCTATTTGCATTGTGAGTCGATACCCGACAAGCACTTCCTTTTTCTCTCCGTCCTTAAAGACGATAAGAGTGGGAATGGACATAATGCCGAAACGCTCCGCAAGAGAGGGACACTCGTCGACATCGACTTTGCCGACGGCAACTCGTCCTTTATACTGTGTTGCGATATCATCGACATTCGGTGCCATCATTTTGCAAGGACCGCACCAGGTTGCCCAAAAATCCACAAGCGCAACGCCCTTGGACGTCACTTCGTCAAAATTTTGCTCGTTCAAAGTGATATAATCTGACATACATTACTCCTTATGTGATATTATTTCTTTCAGCCGTTTTCGGTTGTTTCGGTGCAAATTGCCTTCATGGTCGGAACAAAGCCCTTCTTTTTACGAATTACAAGTCTGTCGAGCAAGATTGCGATGACAAAGCCTATAATAAGTCCGCCGAGGGCAAACAGGGCTTGCGCAAGCTCGTTGATGAGCGTACCTATACCGATACCCGCACCGATAAGCACAAGCGGTATAACATACACGATAGCTGCCGCCGTAAGCACGTATTTTTCGCCCATTTCGACTTCGACATAATCGCCCACGTTTGCTCCGAGGGTATTTTCGACAACGACTTCCACTTTCATACCGTCTTTTGTCGTGGCACACATATGGCATTTGTCGCATGCGCTGCGCCTGTCAAAACGTACGGTGGCTTTGTTGCCTTTAACTTTTGCAACCATTCCTCTTTCGGTCATTTTTCAAAATACCTGCAAAGTTCGTCTATACGGCACTCTTCGGTGACGGAATCGCTCATTCTCTTGACGTTGACGACACCCTTTTCGATTTCGTCGTCGCCAAGCACGCACACGAACCTTGCTCCCGTGCGGTCTGCGTACTTCATTTGCGCTTTTAGCCCTCTGTTCATGATGTCGGTTTCCGCCTTTATGCCTGCGTTGCGCATGTCGAAAACGAGCTTTCTTGCAATCTCTTGCGCTCTATCGCCCATAGGCGCGATATAAACGTCCGTACATTCCTCTTTGGCGGCAAGATTGTTTGTGTTTTCAAGCACAAGCAAGAGCCTTTCCAATCCCAACCCGAATCCGACCGCCGGAGTGGGTTTGCCGCCTACTTCTTCAACAAGGTTGTTGTATCTTCCGCCGCCGCATACCGTGCCTTGCGCTCCTATGTCGGTGGAAACAAACTCGAAAACGGTACGCGTATAATAGTCAAGTCCGCGAACAATACCGGGATTGACTCTAAATTCGATGCCGAGAGAGGTCAATATGCGTTGCACTTGCTCGAAATGCGCCTTACAATCATCACAAAGATAATCGGTGATTTTGGGTGCGTTTTTGGTTATTTCCTTGCACTTCTCCTCTTTGCAATCGAGGATTCGAAGCGGATTTTTCTCGAATCTCGCCTGACATTGACCGCACATAAGGTGGAAGTTTGCGCCGATGTACTCTTTGAGTGCTTTGTTATATTCGGCGCGGCACTTCGGGCAACCTATGCTGTTTATGTTGAGTTCGAGACTTTTAAGCCCGACTTTTCTCAAAAACGTCGATGCAAGAGTGATAACCTCGGCATCTGCTTCCGGCGAATCAGAACCATAGCACTCTACGCCGAATTGATGATGTTCGCGAAGTCTGCCGTTTTGCGGTTTCTCATAACGGAAAATACTTGCGATATAGTACGCTTTCATAGGCAAAACGCCCTGATGCAAGCCGTTTTCGATATAGCAACGAGCGACGCCTGCCGTGCCTTCGGGACGAAGCGTCATGCTTCTGCCGCCCTTGTCGTCAAAGGTATACATTTCCTTTGTCACGATATCCGTCGTTTCTCCCACGCCTCTCAAAAACAGTTCGGTATGTTCGAACATAGGCGTGCGGATTTCCTTAAACCCGAAGCAAGCCGCAACTTCTCTTGCGACGTCCTCGACATAGTGCCACTTGTACGCTTCTTGCGGAAGCATGTCTTTTGTGCCTTTGGGTATGTTTATCATAATAGGCCTCTGATTTTTTTTATTTCATTGAGTCTGATCGACGTTCATATATTACAACCGCGCAACGCCATAGTCTTGCGGTCGGTACACACATTGAAAAAAGGCAAGTTCAGATTATAAACCTGCGCAAATTTCTCTCTTTGAGAGTTACGCTCAAATGTTCCTCAACATATGCTTTGTCGATCTTGATTTCCTTTGTTACGTTGTCGTCCGCCTCATAAAGTACGTCTTTGAGAAGTGCTTCGAGCACGGCATGCAAGCGGCGCGCTCCGAGGTTTTCGCTGTTTTCGTTTTCCTCGAAAGCAACGCGAGCAATCTCGTCTATCGCGTCGTCGGTAAAATCGAGAGAAACTCCGTCCACTCCCAAAAGTTGCTTGTACTGTTTAAGCACCGCGTTGTCGGGCTCTGTGAGAATCTTGACAAAATCATCTTTTGTAAGGTTGTCAAGCTCCACGCGAATGGGGAATCTGCCTTGAAGTTCGGGAATCAAATCCTCCATACGAGAGATATGAAACGCGCCCGCCGCAATAAACAAAATGAAATCCGTGCGGATAGAACCGTATTTTGTTTGCACCGTGCTACCTTCGACGATTGGCAGTATATCTCTTTGCACGCCCTCGCGCGATACGTCGTGACCGCCCTGTTGTCCTTGGTCGTTTGCGGCGATTTTGTCGATTTCGTCAAGGAACACAACGCCGTCCTGTTCCGCTCTTTGCAAAGCCTCTTGTGTGATTGCGTCCTGGTCCACCATCTTTTCTGCCTCTTGATTGACGATAAAATCCATGGCTTGTTTGACGGTGAGTTTTCTCTTTTTGACGGGAGCTTTGCCCATCATACCTCCGAATATGCTTCCGAGGTCGATTTCGTTGCCGGGCGCATTGCCGGGTTGAAGTTGAATGGGCTTTGGTTGTTGACGGATTTCCATTTCGATTGTAATGCCGTCAAGATGTCCAGCGCGGATTTCTTGCAAAAGCTCCTCTTTGAGTTGAGCGTCGCTCTTCTCTGTTGCGCCCGCGGCGTTTTTGCGCACGGGGAGCAAAATGTCGCAGAGTTTATTCTCTGCAATCTCGGTTGCTCTGGGCATAACCTCTTTGAACTTTTCGTCTTTTACAAGGCGGATGGACACTTCCACAAGGTCGCGGATTATGCTTTCGACGTCGCGTCCGACGTAGCCCACCTCCGTAAACTTGGTTGCCTCGACCTTTACAAACGGAGCTTTGACGACTTTTGCGAGTCTTCTTGCAATCTCCGTCTTTCCGACGCCCGTCGGGCCTTTCATAATGATGTTTTTGGGCGTGATTTCCTCCCTCATTTCCTCGGGAAGTCTGCTTCTTCTATATCTGTTGCGAAGCGCGATAGCCACGGCGACTTTTGCGTCGTGCTGACCGATGATATATCTGTCGAGTTCGGCAACTATTTGTTTCGGGGTTAAAACGTTTGAATCCATAATTCACCTCTCAAACGGTTTCGACCGTTATATGGTCGTTGGTGTAGACGCAAATCTCGCTTGCGATTTTGAGTGCTTTGTACGCAATGTCTTTTGCGCTCAGATCCGTTGCGTCCGCAAGAGCGCGAGCCGCTGCCAAAGCGTAATTTCCGCCGCTTCCGATTGCCACGATTCCGTTTTCGGGTTCGATAACTTCGCCCGTGCCGGATATGACAAAAATGCTGTTTGCGTCCGCCGCTATAAGCAACGCTTCAAGACGTCTGCCGCCCTTGTCGTTGCGCCAAAGTTCGGCAAGCTCGACCGCCGCGCGCATAAGATTTCCGCTGTATTTTTGAAGCATAGCTTCAAATTTCTCGCTCAATGCGAAAGCGTCCGATACCGAGCCTGCAAAGCCGACCACCACTTTGTCGTTGTAGATGCGTTTGACCTTGACGGCATTTCCTTTCATAATAACGTTTTCGCCCATTGTAACTTGTCCGTCGCCTGCAACGGCAGTTTGACCGTTGCGTCTTACGGCGCATATAGTAGTTCCGCGAAATTCCACCATAAGTGTATTCCTCCAAAATTATATCGTTTTTTCGGGATAGTCCCAAATATCGTGAGCAATGCTCACTTGCAATTATTCGTTATTATTCAATAATCGCATTGCTTCAAGAGATCTTTTGTTGTATTCTGCTTTTCGTTTCGCTTTGTCTTTGATGCCCTCGATCGGCGGCAATATGCCGAAATTGGCGTTCATAGGCTTGAAATCCAACGCACGCGTCGACACGTATTCGCAAAGCGAGCCTATTATCGTGACATTGCTCGGAACGGTGTACTTTTTGCCATCAAGCTCGCACGCAAGTGCCTGCGCCGCAATCATACCGCTCATTATGCTTTCGACATATCCTTCCACTCCCGACAGTTGCCCTGCGATGTACAAAGGTCTGTAGCCCTTGACTCTGAATGTCTTTTCAAGCACCCCCGGAGCGTTTATGTATGTGTTCCTGTGCATAACTCCATAGCGGATAAATTCGGCATGTTCGAGCGCGGGAATCAGGCTGAAAACCCTCTTTTGCTCTCCGTATGTGAGGTTGGTTTGGAATCCCACGAGGTTGTAGCAATCGCCTGCAACGTTTTCCTTGCGCAATTGCACCACCGCATAGGCTTTTTCGCCCGTGTTCGGATTGCGAAGCCCTATGGGCTTCAACGGACCGAAACGGATTGTGTCGCTGCCTCGTTTTGCCATTTCTTCTATGGGCATGCACCCGTCGAAAAGCTCGCTCTTTTCAAAGTCGTGAAGCAAGACGGTTTTGGCATTGACAAGCTCGTTGTAAAAACGCTCGTATTCTTCCTTTTGCATGGGCAGGTTGAGATAGTCCTCTCCCCCCTTGCCGTATCTGCCGCCAAAATAGGCTTTTTGCATATCTATGCTGTCAAAATCCACGATAGGCGCGATTGCGTCATAGAAAAACAGTCTGTCTTTCCCGGTAATTTTCCCCACCTGCTCGGCAAGTGCGTCGCTTGTGAGCGGACCGCTTGCAACGATTGTGGGGATATCTTCGTCAAGCGAAGTCACCTCTTCTCTCACGAGCGTGAAATCGGGGTATGCGTTTAGCTCCCTCTCAACCGCTTTCGAAAACAAAACTCGGTCCACCGACAATGCGCTACCGCTCGGAACGGCGCACTCTCTTGCCAAAGGCAACAATGCGCAACCGAGTATGTCAAGTTCCTCTTTCAAAAGCCCCGAAGCCGTTGTAGGCTCGGTTGATTTGAGCGAATTTGAACAAACAAGTTCGGCAAGCGAATCGCTTTTGTGCGCACCTGTGGTTTTTTCGGGGCGCATCTCATACATTTTGACGGCGAAACCTCTTTTGAGCAGTTGCAACGCGCTTTCGCACCCTGCAAGACCACCGCCTATAATTTTGACAATTCGTTTGCTCATAGTTTTTGCATTATTTTTATCATCGAGAAAGAGGATATCACTGCCGCAAGCGCACATTACTCTTCTTCTTTGACAAGTTCTCTATGTTTGCAGCCGTGATTGGTGCATACATAGTACGTCTTGTCGTCACGCTTTACGACCTTCATTGTCGAGCCGCAATCGGGGCAGAAATACGGCGCGGGCACATCCCAGCTGATGAAATCGCATTTGGGATAGTTGGTGCAACCGTAAAAAGTTTTGCCTGCTTTGGAGGTGTGTTTACTCACGTCTCCGCCGCACTTGGGGCATTTGCCGACAACTTCGACGATGCGTTTGATGTTTTTGCACTTCGGATAGTTGGGGCAAGCAAGGAAAGGACCGTATTTGCCGTGACGAACCACCATTTTTGCGCCGCACTTGTCGCAAATCTCGTCGCTTTCTTCGTCGGGCAAATAGTTTCCGCCGCCCTGTTTTGCGGCACGCTCGACAAACTTCATAAGGCGCGGATAGAACGCTCCGATAAGTTCTTGCCATTGTTGCTTGCCGTCCGCAACCTTATCCAACGCGCCTTCCAGACGAGCGGTAAAGTTGAGGTTCATAATATCCGGGAAATTCTTTTCCATGTATTCGCACACCGCCTCGCCCAGTTGCGTGGGGACGATTGATTTTTGTTGCTTTTCGGTGTACTCGCGCTTTGCGATGACGGAAATTATGCTTGCGTACGTGCTGGGACGTCCGATTCCGTTTTCTTCGAGTGCTTTGACAAGCGTTGCATCGTTGTATCTCGCCGGGGGCTTGGTAAACTTTTGTTCACATCCCACGTCGTCTAGATTAAGATGCTCGCCTTCGTTGAGGTCGGGCATGGTGTCGAGTTCCTTGTCCTCGTCGTTTTCCTCGACGGTTGCCGAGTACACGGCGGTAAAGCCCTTAAATTTGACGCTCTTGCCCTTGACTACAAAACCTAGCTTTTCATCGCCGCTTTCACCGAGAATATGCACTCTCATCGTGTTGAACTGTGCAGGCGTCATTTGCGAGGCCATAAAACGCTCGTACACGAGTTTGTAGAGTCTATACGCGTCTCTGTCCATCTTGCCTTCGAGAGATTTCGGAGTGCGGTTGAGGTCGATGGGACGGATTGCCTCGTGCGCGTCTTGCGCGTTGTCGCTGGTCTTATAAATGTTTTGCGTTTTAGGAGCGTATTCGCTTCCGTAGTTCTTGGCAATGAAGGACAAAGCGATCTTTGCAAAATCGGGAGAAATACGCACGCTGTCGGTACGGATGTAAGTGATGAGTGCGTGTTGTCCCTCGCCCTCGATGTTGACGCCCTCGTAAAGTTGTTGCGCAACTCTCGACGTGCGCTCTGCCGTCATGTTGAGCTTGTGGCTCGCCTCTTGTTGCATTGTGGACGTGGTAAACGGCGGTGCGGGTTTTGAAAAAGACACGCTCTTTTTCACGTCGTCTACGTGATAGTCGCACTTTCTCATAAGGTCGGCAACCGCATACGCTTCGTCCGCGCAAGAGGGCTTAATTTTCTCGCCGTTCTTGTCGTTGAGCGCAGCAACAAAAAGATTTGCTTTTGTCTTTTTTGCGCCGTCTTTCAAGAGCATAGCGTTTATAGTCCAGTATTCTTCGGGAGTGAAATCGCGGATTTCCTTTTCTCTGTCCACAATCATTTTGAGTGCTGCGGATTGCACGCGTCCCGCAGAAAGACTGGGTTTGAGCTTTCTTGAAAGAATGGGCGAAATTTTGTAACCGACAAGGCGGTCGAGCACTCGTCTTGCCTGTTGCGAGTTGACCAAATCCATGTTGATTTCACGCGGATTTTCCATAGCGGCGCGCACGGCTTTTGGCGAAATCTCGTTAAACTCGATACGCACTTTGTCGCCTTGCACTCCCAGTGTGTTTTTCAAATGCCACGATATAGCTTCTCCCTCGCGATCGGGGTCGGTTGCGAGATAAACTTTGTCATACTTTTTGACTGCCTGAGAGAGTTGTTTTATGGTTGCTTCCTTGTCCGGCGTGACGATATACTGCGGTTTGAAACCGTTGTCCACGTCGATGCCCAAAGAGCGTGTCGGCAAATCGCAGACGTGGCCTTTGGACGCAAGCACCGCGGCGTCGTTGCCCAAATACTTTTGGATGGTCTTTGCCTTGTGCGGTGACTCAACGATAATGAGTTGTTTCATTCTATCTCCTAATTGGTTATTAGTTTCGGTTTTCGTTTCATATGGTAAGGGTGAGCGACTTATTTCACGCTTTCCCTTCACAGTGTTTTTTGTTCTTCCTCTACAAGAGCGTGGCAGCGTGTACTCTAAATTAGATGTACCCCCTCTTTCCCTTTCGGGCTTTTCTCCCACCACTCAGTTAGGGGCAATTCTCTACAAGATTATCCGTCATTCGTGGGGGAGACAGTCGGCACTCGCATAGATAGGGGCAATTCTCTCATTGTGCCACCGTCCTTTGTGCGCCGGCTACGCAACAACACGGCGCAGTCGGACGGTACAACCGTCAAGCTCGGCGCTCATATTCTCGCCGCCGTTGCGGCTCGCACTTCGAATAAGCACATTACGTGTATAAGAACGCTCTGAATGGGTGTCCGTTCGGGTGTGGGTGTCCCACCCGTGTCATTCCGAGGGAACGAAGTGACCGTGGGAATCTAGCCGCAAGGCGCACTCCGAATAGGCACATTCAATGCAATTTCACGCCAAAGCGTAATAGTTTCCTGCAGTCTTTTCAATCAAGCCTTCGATTTCGAGATTGAAAAGTACGTTTGTAAGGTCGGCAACGCCAAGTCCCGTTTCGGCAAGCAATTCTTCAAAATGCTTTTCGCCGTCGTGCAATGCGTCGACAATCGAACTTTGAACAATGTCGAGTTGCACTGGCTCTTTTTCGACGACTTCTCTTTCGACGTGAAGTGCGTCAAGCACGTCTTCGGGCGATATTGCAAGCGCGTGCGGCATTTCCCTCAACAATTCGTTGCCGCCGGCATTTTCCTCGTCATAGATGTTGCCGGGAGTCACAAATATATCTTTGCCCTGCTCGATTGCAAGCCTCATCGTGATGAGAGAACCGCTCTTTTTTGCCGCTTGAGGAAGAAAAACCGCCTCGGATATGCCGCTGACAATACGATTTCTGTCGGGAAAATGGTATTGAAGCGGTTTTGTGCCGAGCGGATATTCGCTTAGGAGCAAGCCTCCGTTTGAGAGTATGCTGTCGGCAAGTCCTCTATGCTCGGCGGGATATATAACGTCAAGTCCGCTTGCAAAAACGGCGATTGTCGGCGACGAATTGTCGACGCAAGCCTTGTGCGCTATTCCGTCAACGCCTCTTGCAAGTCCGGACGCTATGCAAAGCCCCGCCCTTGCAAACTCTCTTGAAAATTCTTCGGCAACCTTTGCGCCGTATCTCGTCGGACGGCGTGTGCCTACCACCGAAATTATGCGCATGTCAAGAGCTTTTACGTTGCCTTTTGCAAAAAGCACGACGGGCTTGTCATAGACATCGCAAAGAGTTTGCGGATATTCGTCGTCGAGATAGGTTATCCAATGGATTTCTCTCTTTTGCATATCTTCCAAAACAGAGTCTATTTTGTCGATATTTGCAAAAAACTCGTTTGACCGGTCTCCCAATGTTTTTTCGACTATTCCTCTTGCAAAAGTCTCTTTCAACTCGCACGGTTCGTCGAATTGGTCGAGCAAAGCGGATTTTTTCTTGTTTGCAAGCTCGTCAACCCATTGAAGTGCGACAAGAGTTTTTGTTGTGTCGTCAAATCTGTCCATCAGCTGTATTTCCTGTCAAGACCTCTATATTGGATCGCCTCCGCGATATGCGCGGGAAGGATGTTTTCGCAGCCTTCTATATCTGCAATTGTACGGGCGACTTTCAGTATTCTCGTCGTTCCTCTTGCGCTCAAATTGAGTTTTTCAAAGGCTTTTTTGAGCAACCTTTCGCAATTTTCATCGATTTGGCAATACTTTGCAAGTTCTTTCGAGCCCATTTCGGCATTTGTCGAGATGCCGTCGTTTGCAAACCTTTCGCGTTGCAACGCACGCACTCTGTTGATGCGCTTTTTGATTTCGGCAGACGATTCGCCCGCTTGCTTTGTGCGCAATTCGTCATACGAGATATTATCAACTTCGATTTGCAAATCTATTCTGTCCATAAGCGGACCGCTGAGTTTTGACACGTAATTGTGTATTTGAGCGGGAGTACAACGGCAAATTTGATTTTTTGAGCCGTAGTTTCCGCAAGGACACGGGTTCATCGACGCAATAAGCATAAAGTTTGCGGGATATTCGGTTGTTTGTTGCACCCTCGATACCGTAACTTTTCTGTCCTCCAGCGGCTGACGCAATGTTTCGAGCGCGCGACGGGAGTATTCCGGCATTTCGTCAAGGAACAATACGCCGTGGTTTGCAAGACTCACCTCACCCGGTTTTGCCTTTGCGCCGCCACCCACCAATGCGGGGACGGTCGTTGTATGATGCGGAGTTCTGAACGGTCTTGTCGTGACGATGCCGACGTCGCTGTCCAGTATTCCCGCAACCGAATGGATTTTTGTCACTTCGATTGCCTCTTCAAACGTCATTTCCGGCATGATTGTCGGCACGCACTTTGCAAGCATGGTTTTTCCCGCACCCGGAGGTCCTATCATAAGAGCGTTGTGTCCGCCAGCAACTGCAATCTCCATAGCGCGCTTTGCCACGCTTTGTCCTTTTACATCCGCAAAATCGACTCCGTAGCCGTGGTTTACGCAAGCGGATTCGTATGTCGAGGACGGCACTTTGTCATAGTGAACGCCCGAGAGCATCTCCACAACGTCGCGCAAAGTCGAGAGCGCATAAACATCTATCCCTTCGATAAAGCTCGCCTCTGTTGCGTTGGACGACGGAATAATAAACTTGCGATGCCCCGCCTGCATTGCGGATATAAGCAACGGCATAATACCGTTGACGTGGCGAAGTTCGCCGTTGAGGGACAGTTCGCCTATGATTACGTATTGTTTGTACGCTTTGTTTTCGAGTTGACCGGTCGCAGCCATAATTCCGAGCGCAACCGCAAGGTCGAACACAGGACCTTCTTTCTTTGTGTCGGCAGGTGCGAGATTGACGATGATACGCTTTGCGGGATATTGAAATCCGCTGTTTTTCACCGCCGAACGCACACGCTCCTTGCTCTCTTTTGTCGCAGTGGACGCAAGACCGACCATATCGTAGCCGGGCAATCCGCTGTTGATGTCAACCTCGACGTCCACGGCGTATCCCGTCAGTCCGTCCAGGGCATAGCTGAGTATTTTTGCGAGCATAACACTCTCCCCTATATATTTATTAGTTTAATAATAGTAGCATAGCAAGTTCAAAAACGCAATAAATTTTATCGCACCCCAAAACGCAAAGCGTATATGTAAGTGCGATATACTCGGTTAGATTCCGCAAAAAAATATTTTTTTGGATTTTTTTCTTAAAATACGATTAAACGACGCCGCTTATTCTTTTTCATCGCTTTCAGACGAATTGTTTTTGTTGGAAGGCGCATTTTCATTGGTGTTTTCGGCATCTTTGAGAGTGTCAAGCAACTTCAATTTGTCTTCGTCGCTTATATCGTCAAGCGTAACTTCTCTCTTTTCGTTTTCGCTTTCGAGGGCAACCTTGTCTTTCACAAACGACGCTATTATAAGCGCAAAAACTATGCAAAGCGGTATCACGACCACAACGACATAACCGTACCAATGCGACAAAAATCTGCGCAAACCTCCGATAAACACGGATTTTTTAACGTATTTTGCTTTGACGTTTTCGGGTGCAAGCTCCCACTTGTCCGCTTCCTTTGCGTTGTCGCCTTTTGTCTTGAAATACTTGATTGTCCCGTCGTCGTTTTTGACGATTTCGATTATGCGATGGGTTTCGTTGTAGTTGCCGTTGGGTGCTTTGAAAGTGATTATATCCCCCACCTGCAACTCATTTACGTCATCGACGCTTTTGCACATAATGACATCGCCGGGTTCTATCGTGCCGCTCATACTGTCGGTCAATACATCGTACAAACGATAGCCGAAAATCTCCGTTTCGCCGCCGCTGTTTTTTTGCACGAGCATCACTGCAACCACCACAACCATAAACACGAAAATCAACGCCACTATTACTGTCGATACGGCGTTGTAAATTTTCTTGGCTTTTGATTGATTGCTTTTCATAGTTTTCAGGCGCAAACCGTGCGGGTATGCGATTTTAATAATAGATATTATTAATTTTCTTCGTCGTCTTTATGTTCGGCCTTTGACGCAACGCCGAACACATCCCCGAACGGATCGTCGATTCCGTCCTTGAAGTGTATGCCTCCCACGCCGACTTTATCCTCATCGACCGCACTGATATTCTTGTTCTTACCGCTTGGCACGGAGTACTTCTGATTGAGTGTCGTATCGCTCAAATCCCATTTGTTTTTGCGTGGTTTTTTTGGTTTTTGAACGGGTTTTTCTTCATCTTTTCCGAGGTTTTCTTCTTCCGTTTTCAAAGTTTCTTCTTTGTCGGATATCTTCGTGGCGGAAACTTCTTCTTTACTCTTTTCCGCTTGATCTGCGCCGATTTCCGAATCTGTCGATTTGACCGTCGATTCGGCAGTCGAATCAGGCTCGTTTTTATCGATTCTGACGCTTTCAGGCGCGTTTTGAGCGATTTTGGGCGTTTTCTCGTCTTCGTGTTCGTCTTTCTTCGGTTTGCGCGTATATTTGCGTTTAGGCTTTTGAGATTCTTGATCGAGATTGCCGAGATTTGCCCCGTCGCCCCACGGAGTAACCTTGTCGCTACTCTTGAAACTGATGCCCATTCCGGCTGTATCTTCGATTTTCGTGCCGATATTTATGCGCAACTCCGACACGGGTTTGACTTCTTCGGCCGCTTCTTGGGCAACATTTGTTTTTGCACTCTCCGATTGTTCGTTTTCGGTTGACATATCGACCGATTGCTTCGGTTTGCGAGTGTATTTGCGCTTTGGTTTGGATTCTTGTTCGTGTTCGATTTTCCCGAGTTGTGCGTTTTCGCCCCACGGAGTGACATTCTCGCCCTCTTTGACGTGTACGTCACCGACAGCAACCTTATTTTCGTCGACGGGAGTCAGATTTATGCTTCTATGCGGCTTTTCTTCCCACGGATTTACGTCTTGCTCTTTTGCAAGGCGCAACTTGCCTTCCTTTTGGAGATTTTCGTTTGCAACTTGCTCCGTTTGCGCGGTTGCAGACTCTGATTGCAATGCTTTTTCTCCGACAACCGATCGAGGCGTTTCGGTTTGGGAAACATTTTGTATTTGACTTTCGGTCGGAAGTTTTGATTTTGCTCTTCTGCTTGACAAAACATCGCCTTCGATGGGCATAACCGAATCGATTGCATCGAGCGTATGATCGATTCTTTGGTCGCGCAACGCTTTTTCTTGACGAGCCTTTTCCATCTCGTCGATGGACTTGTTGATGGCGTCGGTGTTTTTGTCTTCGAGTTCGAGATTTTCGTGTTTGTCGAACTTGATCGCTTCTTTGCGCTTCGCTTCTTCTTCGAGGCGTTTTTTCTCTTGAATTTTAGCCTTTTGGAAGGAGAACGGATCCATGCCGAAATATGCGGAATCCTGAGAAGAATCCATGTTCTTTTCAAGCTCCTCGCGCTGTTTTCTGAACGCTTCCGCACGCTTTTTGATATCCTCTTTGCGACGGCGTATACGCTCTTGTCTGTCGCGTTCGTCGAGTTCCTCTTGTTTGATACGACGATACGAGGTCAAGCAGCGGTCAATGGCGTCGCGCGCTTTGATGATTTCTTCTTGCTTAATCTTGTCGTCGTCGGGACGCTTAAAGATTTTGCGCACTTCGAAAAGATGCTGATCGAATTTTTCCGCATCGGGTTCGAGATCGACTTCTTCCTGGTCTGCTTTGGGTGGCATTTCTTTGAAACGCTCAACTTCGACGGGATGCTCGACAACGACTTCTTTTTCTATTTCTTGAGGCTTTTCAATCTCTTTTTCTTCGATTTCGGGAGGAGTTTCCGACTCTTTTTCTTCCTGTTCCTGTTCTTCGGGAGGAGTTTCGGGCGGAATTTCCTTTTCCGATTCCGCGTCTTCCTGAGGCTTTACCTCTTCGATATTGTCTTTTTCTTCTTCGTTTTCCTTTTGCTCTTCGAGTTTTTGAGCGTATTCGTCGCGGTCGATATTGTCTTTTTCAAAATCCATCTGACCGACGCGGAGGAAGTCTGCAAATTGCTTGTCTTCCATATCCATATCGGTTTCGCATTGATCGTACATACTCTCAAACACCATCGTGTTGAGCGTGATCATGCTTTTCAGACGTTGCTCGCTTTCGCTGTCGATTTCATAATCTTCCACTTCGTCGGACGTGGAAAAACCTGCCGTTTGCTGATAGGTTTCGACAAACTGCCAAAGCGTAAGTGCTTTTTTGAAGTTCGGCTCTTTCAGAATGACGTTTGTACGCATGATAGGCGGACGCACGGGTGCCGAATTGCGCATGGATTTTGCAAAAGACGACGACAAGAAGTCGGTTATAATGCGGTCGATTTTTGCCACTCTCTCGATTTTTGTGAGAGTGTCGGGATCGAGGCGCATAACTTCGTCAAAACTCAATTGAGCAAAATATTCCGTTCTATAAGTGATTTTCTTGCTCGGAAGATTGAACCTCGATTCAATGTCGAGTTCCAGCACGTCCTGCGTTGCCGACGCCTTTTTAATCTTGTCGTAACGCATGGTTACGAAGTCTTTAAGTTTCAAAAGAAGCGTATAAATAAAGCGATTTTCGTATATCTCAAAGGATTCCTCTTTTGTGATATTGAGGATTTTCGACGGAGTAACGTCACCTGTTTTTTCATCGACCTTCGAGATCATATTTGTGTGCTGGGCAAGGTATTTGACCGATTCTGTCGATATACTTCTTGCAAGCGATACGTCGACAATATCCTCTTCCTGCACGATAAACTTTCTCGGGTTGCGTACAATCGTGTCGAGATTGGGAAGTATGCTTTCGATCGTATCGATCCAGTCTATCGAAATATCTTGAACGAGGCGTTTTTTTGCGAGTTTGAAGCTCGATGCGCCCTTGTCGACGCGTTTTTTGAATTGCTCATAAAAGCCCTCTTTGTTGAGGACGGAAACAATCTTATTTGCGTACTGTCTGTACACTTCTCTTGTAATCTTGTTGTCTGCCATACTTTTATGAGATTTATTTATATTCCACTCCGGCGATAGATTGATAAAGCGGAATTTTAAGACGTAGTATTTTGCTACACGCCCTAATTATTCATTGGGGTGTGGGGCAAGCCCCACCCGCACGCCGACACGTTTGTTACAATTAAAACTTCCCCCTTCCTCACGTGTTTGGACTTCGGCGTTTGCGCACCGCAATCCGCCTCGTTCGCTTTGGTTACAACACATTCATCGAATGTGTTGCTTAACGCGTCGCGCCCATACCGCCGTTCCCCCTCTGCATACTTTGAGGGAATCCACGGCGTCCGCTTCGCGTGGGGCAACACTCGGCTCTCACATAGAAAGGTATCGTTCACTCATTATGCCACTCGTTCACGGGCGAAAAAATCCACACTCGCCCGTTCACTCGTACTGTTCGTCAAGTTCGGCGCTCGCTTTCTCGCCTCCTGCGGCTCGCGTTCCGTCTACAAACAAGTGTAGAATTAGAACAATTTTTTAAGTCTGTTGATGTATTCTTTGCTCTCTTGCATGTTTTCCTCTCCGAAAAGCTCGCTCAAATACAAAATCAAACCGTCGATTTCGTCGCGGATGTATGACAAGTTGAGTGATTCGAACTTACGGAAAATCTTGTTGCAAAGCACATAGTCGAGTCCGTCAAGCTCCGTTCCGCCGCATCCGACATATGACGGGACAAACTCTTTGAGCTGCTTCACGATACGGTTGCCGAACGCGAGGCGGAAATGCTCGATAACGTAGTCGTCCAATTTATTGACTTTGTCAAGCACTTCCTGCGACACCTTGTATGTCTCTTGCGACTCTTTGAACATCGCTTCAAGATGCTTGTAGCTGATGAAAATATTGTCCGCCCAAGGAGCGTCGAAAGGCACACCCTTGCTGTTGATGTTGATAGGCATAGCACGGTCGTAGACTTTATCCGAAATAGCAAACGTCGAGTCGTCGTTGTTTGCCGTGCCGATAAACCACATGTTTTGCGGAAGTTGGAAACGCCCTTTGTCGATATGTTTGGGGTCGTTCGGCCAACCCGACGGCACGAGGTCGACAATCCACTCGTCGCGTGAAGGCATTTCGAGAATTGACAACATTTCGGCAAAATAGTACTCGACACGCGCGATGTTCATTTCGTCGAGAACGGTGAGGTAGATTTGGTCGTTCCAGGTAGCCTCGTACATTTTCTTCAAAACCTCGGTTTCGTTGAAACGCTTTGTAAATTCGTTGAAGTATCCGAAAAGCTCGGTACGGTCACGCCAGGACGGCTGAACGGACGCAATCGTCGCCGGGTTGTTGAGGAAAATACCCATAGCGTGCGGAAGCGAGGTTTTACCTGTACCGGAAATACCTTGCAAAATCATAAGACGAGATGTTGACATACCTGCAATAAACAGTCTTATGATACGCGGATTGTAGTAAAGGCGCATGCGCGAGCAGGCAAAGTTGCGGAAGCGATCGCACAGCTCGGGCAGCGTAATAGAATCGTCGTATACGGGCGGAACGTAATTTTCGTAAATCTTGTCGATTTCGGTGAGCTTGTAAAAGCGGGATTCGCCTGTCGGAGATTTTTCTTCTTTCTTTTCGCCATCTTCTCCTTCTTCGCCCTCATACGTGCCGATATCGCTCACGCGCATACCGAGAATACGGTCTTTCTCTGCCGACATTTTGATGATTTGCTTTTTGAGGTTTGCGCATTCTTCAACGAGGTCCTGGGGCAAGACTTTGGCTTTTTGAAGTCTTGCGAGTTTGCGGATTCCGAGCGCAATCAAAACGATAATCGCAACAATTACCGCGACGATAAGAATGATAAAAATTATTGCGACAGCCCACTCCCCTGCGCCGAAGTACTCGGTGTAATTCTTGAAAGCGTCCGCATACCCTTCGTTGTAAAAGATATGCAGAAAACCCCAGAAAATACTGCCGATACCCTTGTCGTAAAATGCGCCGAGGAAGGCTTTGAGAAATTCAAACACTAAATTTATGTTCATTGTTGTCGATATATTTTATATTCGGCATCTCGCCTCCCGCGATAGCCGACGCCCGCACAATGCGAACGTTTGCAAAGTCAGCCCGATTCGCGATGTCCCCTATCCTAAAAACGGATAAACGTATCGACTTTGCAAAAGGGTACTTCGATTTTGCGCACGCGCAATGCGCGAAATCGAAATTCGGAAAAATCAAAACTGTTTATTCGGGTTTATCCTCGCTTGCATTGTCGTCGCTGACGTCCGAACTGTCCGACTTGTCGGTTGAAGTTTCGTCGGTTTGAGCGTCATCGGCTTTTGTATCGGACGTATCACCGCCTGTCTGCGCCTGCAAAGACGCCAGGTACTCTTGGGCAAGACGGCGTTTTTCCTCGTCGGAGAGGCTGTCCACCGTGATGACTTGCTCGGATTGCACCTTGCGTTGATTTTCGAGTTTTGCAATGACGAGAGTACGCACCAAAACAAATGCGTAAATCACAAACAGCAAAATAAGCGGCAAAACCACGATGCAGAAGAAACGCATCTTATGGTTTGCGCCAAAGTGCTCTGTGTCTTGAATGAAGTTGGCAAATCCGCCTACGCCCTTGAGCATCTTGCCTGACGTGAAATTGCCGTTTTCGTCCACACTGCCCCAAGTGGCAACGATGTTGGACGGAGCCACTGTTTCAGTGAGACCAAGCGTGTTTTGAACAATGGCTTCTTTCCATGAAAGTTTGGAATTATCCTTGTCTGCGGATTTTGAATTGTCGCCGCGCGTGGTGAAGTTTCTTACGGTCGTGCCGTTTTCTTCAAAGTTGATTCTGACGATTCTGTGGGTGTTGAAAACCTCATAGGTATTTCCGCCCGAGCGCACCGTAGTCTTGAAAGTGACGACTTGTCCGACTTTTAGTTCTGCAAGTTGTTTTTCATAGTTGAACGCATTTGCGATAATCACGTCGCTGGTGCTGAAAGTCGGCTCCATTGAGTCGGACGCGACGTTGAGATAAATCTTGTCACCGAATCTTGTGAGATGGTCCTTGCTTGTAGAGCCGGCAATGGTAAAAATCGCCACAATCAGCGCAAAAATAATTACAATAATGCAAACTGCGGTTGCCACCCAATTGAGAATGGTCATGGCCTTTTGTTGCTGAGGAGTGCGTTCCTTTTTGGAAGAGGACGCGAGTTTTTCCTTGATGTTCATACTGTCTTCCTTATGATGCTTCTTCACTTTCGACTCACGACTTATTGCCCCACTCCGCGCCAACGGCGCAGCCGAGAAGAAAACGAATGACTATTGACGTCACCGAGCCATGCTTATTGCCCTTCAACGGAACGCGCAATCGCGCCGCTTTGCTCGAATGATTTTGCTGTAGCGTATAGTTATAACTATACACTATGTATTTTAGCTGAAAACCCCGCCCGTGTCAACAGCAAAAATATGACAAAACACCAAGTTTGACAATTATTCTGCATGACATGCGCCAATACGGCGCAAAACCATCGTCGCATTTATACAAAAATCATTGACAATGTTTCAAATCATGTGCTATTATAACCAAGTCAATCGGCAAAATGCCCCTTGACAAACAAATATTCTGTTTATTATTTTTTTGGAGAAGTACCCAAGAGGCCGAAGGGGCTCCCCTGCTAAGGGAGTAGTACGAGTGAATCGTAGCCAGGGTTCAAATCCCTGCTTCTCCGCCAACAAATTGAAGCACTCGCAAGAGTGCTTTTTTGTTACCTTTTTGCAGTGATTTTGCAAAGCAATACTTCATTGCTTTGCACTTTGCGTTTTGCGCAAAGTGAACCCTGTCACCGCCAGGCTGACGCTCGCTTTTGCAAGTTAACTTGCTTGCTCGCTATTGAACAAATCCCTGCTTCTCCGCCAACAAATTGAAACCCTACTATTCAGTAGGGTTTTTTTATTACAATTTTTGATTTTTCTATTTTCAAAAACTTATTCAAAGCGTTCTCATGCACGGTATATGCCTATTCGAAGACGGAATTGGAGTCGCAAGGCGACGACCGTAGCGAACACCGAGCTTGACGGTTAGTACGAGAATGCGTGGCATTCTGTTGCGGAGCCGCCACGCAGGCGAAGTGGCATAATGAGTGAAATGCCCTATCTATGCGAGCGTTGAGTGTTGTCCCCCGCTCCGCGGTCGCCGTGGGTTCCATTTTAAGGGGGAACGGCGAGGGGGAAAACACCTGAGGAAAGGGGAAATTGCAATTCAAATTACACGTACTTTTACCTGTGAAAAAACCTAGCGTGGCTCTCGGCAATGCGCACCTGTGAGCGTTGCAGTTGCCACAGCGACGATTTTTGCGCAAATTCGCAATTTTACACCCCACCCCCACGTGTCATTGCGAGGAGCAACGAATGTTGCGACGTGGCAATCTAGCGGAGCGAAATGCGCCTGTCGGCTGGATTCCCACGCTATCGCTCTAAATGACAAAATGGTGGGATACCCACACCCGAACGCACAACAAAACAAAAACAAAAAAAATAAAAAAATAAAATTTGGGATAAAGTTTTTTAGAAAGGGGCTTTATTCCGATAAGGAGAAAAACGATGAAAAAGAAAGGTTTGATTATTTCAACAGTCGTGATGGTTGTTGTCTTGATTGCATCTCTCACCACCGCTACATACGCTTGGTTTACGGCATCGAACAAAACTGAAATATCTGGTTTCAATGTTTCAGTCGTATCTTCAAATGCTGTTAACATTGGTATGAAAAAAGAATATTCATTAAGCCAAAATCCCTCAGCTGGAGAATTTACAACTGGTTCTGTTACTTTTACAACTGGTACAACAAACGATTCAGGACCAGGGAAAATCAATAATCCTGGCTCGTGGAGTGGTGGTTCCGATGGGTTAAGCGCAACTCTTGAACACAATATCAATTGGGGTTCACAAGCAAAAGCTGTTGGTTTAACTACTTCCGCCGAGGCAACATCTGAGGATAATGCATCAAAAGCAACAACAGCAAATACGCGTTTTTGGGTTACAGATACTCCAAACCAAGATGGTTCAATCGCATATGGCAATACAACGACAGGCAAAACAGCTGTCATAGCTGCAAACAAGGCACAGGGGTCGAATGATTTGACAAACCAATCGTTGGCTAGAGCAAATATTAATGGTGAAGGTGCGGGCGATTATGCGCATTTCATTCTTGGCGTTCAACCGACAAAGGCACTTGATAGAAACAATTTTGTTGTCATGATTTCACCTTCTTCAGACACTAGCACTCTTGGCATACTTGCTTCAATACACGTTGCTTATCGAGTAAGGAAAGACGGCGCAGCTGAACCGAATTGGACAGAAGTCGACGTTTATGGCACAAACAAAGGCACAACAAAAAAAGGTGATATTACAACTAATGTGACAGGCACTATTGCAACTGCATATTCTACCGCAATAGGTGGAACACTACCAACAGGTTCTATGGCTTGTGTTATTAGCGGACTTGATACTGAAGTAAATAAGATTACGCAAGTGGAGGTTGTTATTTATATGGCAGGTGCAGATACTGACTGTAACGGCCAAGGCAAAACGGCATCTGGTGATATAAAAATGTTCTTTGACTGTGCAAATGCAGAGACTAAAGCGACATCTGCAAAACTTACTGCTGACAATAAACTTGAAATTGAAGGCGGAGAGACAACCTATACTGCAACAAATACGACTGTCAAAATTGGCGAAGAAACCATTGCTGGAACATGGTCAAATGGCAAATTCACCTCTACTGGTACTGTGACTGCAACAGCCGGAACAACAAAAGTTGTTGTGCAAACTCAAGGCAAAGATGCAAAAGAGCTTACAATTCAAGCAGTTGGTGGCTGATAATTCAAAAGATTTGAAAAAAATCACAACAATATACAAGTCCCGATTCACACCGAATCGGGACTTGTGTTTTTTTATCCCTCTTGAATTTTGCCTGTTGTTGTGCTAAAATTTCCTCACCACATATGGGAGATATTTTTTGAGGAGTTAGTTATGAGTAAACAACAATTTTCATTGCAAGAAGAACAATATTTTACTTTGTTGGGCAAGGTTGGGCTTGTGGTGCATTTGTCGCAAATGATTGAGTACAACATTGCCAATATATTGGCACTAGACGAACTGTGTGAAAATTTCTATAAGAGCAAAAATATGTCTTATAAAAAATTTAATAACATAAGTCAAAAAGCAGAAAAATGGTATCATATACTCGAATGTAAGCCGCTTGGATATGGCCTCAAAAAGGCACAAGAACACGGTTACTTTGTCCAGCAATCTCAAAACAGATTGGACGAAATGTGTGATGAACGCAATTATGTTGTACACCAATTGTTTAAGGAAGATTTGCAAATGAATTTGATAGAAACAAATCCAACATTCTATTATGAAAGATTGGAAAATTTAATTGAAGAAATGTCATTGATAAATGAAGACCTTGCAAAAATTATGAAAGATGAGCAACAACGTTACAATAATCTTTTTAATTAACCAACTCAACGGCGCGGAAGATTCCGCGCCGTTGGTGGTTATCTAATAGATTTGAGAGTTATTCAAGATGTTGATATAACTCGTTTATGACCTGAATGAATATCGAAAACGATTTTGTTTCATCATTGTTTCGCAAACTATTATTTTTCAATTCAAGATAGCGTTCTCTCACAGCGTTCCAGCCAGGTCTTTGTTTTACATGCAAAACTTTATCGTTCAAATCTTTTGAGTCCTTGACTTGATTCCAGATATAGCGATTATTCTTTTTATCAAAAATTATTTTTTCAAAATATCCGTTGGGGTGTTGCCTCAAAATTGCGACATCAAAAGAAAATGCCAAATTCCCATATTCAATATTTTTAACAGTTATAACTGATTTTGAATTGTTGATTTTTATATAGTTTGTTCGGTTGAAATCTTTGATATTCTTGCAAAAAGTCTTTTGAAACGCTTTGAAGAATATATCTTTTATTTGGTCTGGCTGTTGGAGCAAATGTTGCTTGTCTTTTTGGATAATAATATTGTAGTCCAAATCAAATGGATTACCGTCATTGTATGTTACAAGGCGATTGCCACCACTTCCAATCAATTCATACGAAAATGTAAAATAATCTTTTACAATGGTTTGCACTTCATTCAAAATTTCAACACACCATTTGTTGGTTTCTTTAACATCTGCTTTCTTTGCAAAATGATATGCCATATTATTCCTCCTTTGTGGCTTTCTACCAAAATTATAACATTGACGGGTGGACAATTCAAGAGGGATAAAAAAAACACAAGTCCCGATTCGGTGTGAATCGGGACTTGTATATTGTTGTAATTTTTATCAAGTGTATTGGAATTATGCCCATGTAACAGTAGTTCCAGCAGCGAAGTCAGCAACCGGGGTATTTCCATTTTTGTCATAGACAAATTCCATTTTGAGTGTTATGCCTCCCCCTGCAGTTTCTTGAATACATTCAGCATCTGTACCTTCAATCCAAATTTCCATAGTGATATAGTAGATCGTACCAGCCTTGACGGAAGTGTCTGACAGCACATATTCATATACACCAGTAGCATTGTATGCACCATCTTCATTGCTCTTAAACGAAGCATCATCTGCACCTGTATATTTTTTCAGCGATGTTCCATCAACATAGAATGCGCTGAACGGAGCAATATTTTGTTTTGACTTATTTGCAGTTTGAAGTGCGCTGTTTTCAAAAAGAATATTACAACGAGTTGCAGCTGCCATAGCACCATTTAGATTGCCTTGAGTAACAGAGGTATCAAGTGTTTGTGCTGCTTTATTTTGTGTGGCACCAAATGTCATCTTCAAACCAAGTTTGTCAACGTCAGTAACTGGTTTTACAGCCATTGTCAAATAGTAATAATTGCCATTTCTAACCGCACTTGCATAACCGATTGGGTTAATAGAATCATCATAACCAGTAGGCACGAGGAATTGGCCATTATTCTCAATGCCTTCAGGTGTTATAGTCGCAGTGCTTGTAGCTCTTGCCCACCAAGAATTTGCTGTATAGTTATTGGGAAGCTCTGCTGCTGTTTTTCCCGTTTTTGTTGACTTGACTGTGTAGTAAGTTGTTACGCTATCAATTAATTTATTGGCAAGAACATATTTAGATTCTTTCTCATAATACTTTGCTCCTGAGATTGCATCAAATCCGTCTTTAGTAGTAATATTTTCATGTTTTGTGGGAATGTAATATGTGGTATTAACCGCTAAAACAGCAACGGGTGTATATCCGCTAAATACAGGATAATTTTGAGTAGTATGATAGGTTACTGCATCCGTAATTTCACCAATATCAATAGCATCAAAACCTAGGTTAGTACCCCAATCATTCACATCGCCTTCCCAATAGGTATTATCGGTTGCAGCAGGGTTGTATGTAAGGTTGCCCGAAACATATTCTGCAGTTGTTGAGCCAGCATTTTTCATAGCGATTTGAAGACCATCTGCAGCCTTGGTTGTGAATGCTAGATCATCAACTGTCGCACTTGCTTGCGCCGAGAACCAAGCGTATGTAGCGGTGGTGAGAGATGCAATCAAGACAACAACCATCACGACTGTTGAAATAATCAAACCTTTCTTTTTCATCGTTTTTCTCCTTATCGGAATAAAGCCCCTTTCTAAAAAACTTTATCCCAAATTTTATTTTTTTATTTTTTTGTTTTTGTTTTGTTGTGCGTTCGGGTGGGTGCGCCTTACGGCTGGATTCCCACGGTCACTCCGCTCCCTCGGAATGACACGGAAGAATCGGATTGTTGTGCGCTGTACTTGCGACAATTCACATCGTTTCCTTTCCAGGAGATCCTCACGGCACTTCGTGCCTCAGGATGACACATGGGGACGGGGTGTCACACGTTGTGCTTTCGGGTGTGGGTGTCCCACCATTTTGTCATTCAGAGCGACAGCGTGGGAATCCAGCCGACAGGCGCATTTCGCTCCGCTAGATTGCCACGTCGCAACATTCGTTGCTCCTCGCAATGACAAGGAAGAATCGGAATATTCCACTTGTCTATCGGGTGGGGTGTAAAATTGCGAATTTGCGCAACCGTCTGCCCTCTTCACTCCATTATATGCGCGCACGTACATGTACATACACGCACACATGCGATTCGTTTATACATGAATTATAAATCGACAATGCATAAATGTCAACACCAAAATTAAGATTTTCTTTAGGTTTCAACATTTTTCCCTACAAAACGCATGATTTTATCCACATCAAATGTATGATGTCCGTACATATGTACGATTATGTCGGTTTTCTTGCGCAATGTAATTTTGGATATTTATACGCTTTTATGCAATGATTTTGCATATTTTGATAATTTTATGCGGTATATAATATATAAAATGCATATTTTGTATAATAACGTGCGTAAGCGAGCGCGTGACGCGCGAATGTACGCGAATGTGCGCGAGCATACCTGCGCCCGCCCGCCACGATAAATCTTTTGATATACTTTTTTTAATAAAAGTGGGAAAATGCGACAAAATGCCGCGCTTCGCAGGTGATGCGCAGGCATATGCTGCGCACATGATATCGCCTGCGGCGGTGATATCACTTTGTGATGATATCGTGCAACGCACGATGATATCCTCACATTGCTCGGATTGTGGAATATCCCACTTGTCAATCAGGTGTGGGTGTCCCACCCTACTGTCATTCCGAGCGTAGCGTGGGAATCCAGCCGTCAGGCGCATTTCGCTCCGCTAGATTGCCACGTCGCAACATTCGTTGCTCCTCGCAATGACAAGGAAGAATTGAATTGTTGTGCGCTATACTTGCGACAATTCACATCGTTTCCTTTCCAGGAGATGTTTCGACTGCGTTTCACTCCGCTCAACATGACACATGAGGGTGTGTATCGCACTATGCACTCAACATGACACGAGTAGGGGCATTGGTGTCGCACGTTGTCCTTTCGGGCGTGAATGTCTCACATTGTGCGGTGATATCACTCCGTAATTATATCGTGCATCGCACGAAGTGATATCATCGAGCAAAGCGCGATATCATTGAAAAATTCGCCTTTCGGCGAATTTTTAGGTTGCATAGAAGTTCAAGCCAATCTTGCAATAACCTCCCAATCGGTCATCGATACATTCAAAGTCACTCCCCTCAAGCCAGATGCTCACATAACAGTACATAATGTCACCTTTTGCCATGTCCGCTTCGCGTTGGAATACATATTCGTCCGAAAAGAACGGCGTCGTGGCAACAAAGCCGTTTGCCATATCGTCAAATCGCTTGTCAATGTCAACCGTGGATTCATAATCCTTGACGTAATAATACTTGTCGCCCTTGTGAACCTGTGTGGTAAAGTCGCCGGGATAGGCAACATACTCGATGAAGCCCTCTTGCGCCGTGCGAGGCGTGCCGTCACCCTTGATATTGATGTTTGAACCGGCAAGACGCTCGTTTTTGGACAAAGCGGCATAAACCTTTACATCGGTTTTTTTCTCAAGCTCTGCATTCGGATTCTTGAAGCTCTCGCCCCATGTGACGCGAACGGCGTCGTGAAGTTTGTGCTTGTCAAATTCAAGAGTCATCTCATAGTTGATGTGCGCCGCCTCGTTGCCCGTGTTTTTGAGCATGAAAACAAATCTGATAAATTGCTCGCCGTTTTGTGTGCCAAGTTGCACTTCGTCCGCCTCAAGCATTTCGGCAACCTTGGCAATCGTGTCAAGTTGCTCGGTTTTGTAGCGGACATCATAACTAATGTTCCACATATGCTCCGGGCCTTCGGCATTGAGGTACGGCGTCCAAAAATCGTTGTCCATCGACAACGAGATTGATTTTTCTTTGTTGCGGTTGCTCGCCGTGATGCGAATGTTGTTTTCTTGAACAAACAAAAGCATAATGTACACAACCGACGTCACGATAAGCGAAAAAACAAGCATGATCAGCATGGCGCGTTTGAGCTTGCGACGCATTTCCTCATGCTTGACCTTTTTTGAAGCAACGATAGAATCCTCCCACTCTTTTTTCAAGCGGGCTTGCTCCTTTTTGGTCGCAGCGGCGGATTTTTTGTCGCCCTTTGCGCCTTTTGCAGACTTTTTCGACTTGGCAGATTGCTCCGATGCCGATTGCTCGGTTTGGTCGGATTGTTCGTCTTGCGCAGTCGTCTGTTCTGCTTGGGTGTTGTTGATTTCTTGTTCGCTCATATTTTTATATGTTGGTTTTTATCAGGATAACGGTGCGGGATTTTATGTTTATCCGCTTCCCCCTTCCTCACGTGTTTTGTTTGCACTCTACAAAAGTTGAATGGCGTGAACTCTAAATTAGATGCGCCCCCTCTTTCCCTTTCGGGCTTTTCTCCCACCACTCAAATAGAGGCAATTCTCTACAAGATTATCCATCGTTCGCGGGGGAGACAGTCGGCACTCGCATAGATAGGGGCATTTTCCTCATTATGCCACTGCGCTTTGTGCGCCAGCTACGCAACAACACGGCGCAGTCGCTTGTACTATCCGTCAAGCTCGGCGCTCCATTTTCTCGCCGCCGTTGCGGCTCGCACCCTGAATATACACATTCCGTTTATAAGTACGCCTTGAATAAGTTTTCGTTTATCCGCTTGCGTGCATTGCACGCTAAACACCAAGCAAGCACTCGCACGGAATTGCGGTTTGAGTTTTTATCCCTCTCATTTTGAGAGTGAAGAGGGCTTGCGCGGTTAGTGATTGCGAAAACAAGCGAGGTCTGTGGCAATCGCCACTTGGTTTTCGTTTCTATTTAGGGGATTCCCACGTCGCTTTGCTCCTCTGAATGACATTCGGGACGGTTGCCATGACCTATGCGCCGTTTGAGCAATGGTGGGCGAATATCACTCGCAAATTTTGTTCTCAAAATTTGTGGTATGTCCCGTCCCCTGCAAAGTAACCGTACGGAACCCATTTGCCTATCTTATCGTCAAAGTAGCCGTTGTCGACGATTTCGCCGCTCGGATCGGTGTAGGTGTAATCTATCCACCTGCCCTCCTCGTCAAAGTAGCCGTCATAAACGTTGCCGTCTTTGTCAACCCACTGCGCGTTCTCGTTGTAAGAGCCTTCCTTGCTCACGTCAAACTGCTCGTATTCAACCCAGTTGCCTTCGACATCGAAATAGCCGTTGAACACGTTGCCGTCCTCGTCAACCCATTGACCTTTGTCGTTGTATGTTCCGACAAGATCGGGCTCGTCCTTATCCTTGCTCGCAATGTGCATCGTGACGCCAAAGCCTTTCATGCCCGAATCCATACCCAGCCCGCCGAAAAGACTGTCGGACTTGTATTCATTGAAAAGTTTTTCCTCTTTGTCAAAGTCCGCTTTGATTCTCTTGGGTTTCTTGTGGGCTGTAAATCCCGACGGTTTTTCTGGACGGACGGGAGCCGCAACGCTGTTTTCCTCTTCTTTGACTATGGTTTCACTTTGCGGTTGCGGTTTTTCTTCTTCCGAGGCTGCGTTTTGTTCAACCTTTTCGGTCTTATGTTCAAACGGTCTGTCTATGCCGAGTTCGCTCTTCTTTTGCGATGCGAAAGACAACGCAAGCGCGCTTTGCACGTCACCTTCATAGCGCATACGCGACATCTCGGTGATGAGTTTCTTTTCTCTTTCCTCAGTTTCTTTCGGATCCTGCTCGACAAGTTTCGCCTGCGCTTGCAATCTCTCCTCGGTCGCTTTCTTTGCGCTCAGCTTTTGCTGTTCAAGACGCACCTGATAGGGCGACTTGGCAAGTTCGGGACGAGGTGCCGAAGGCATAACCTTCTCGCCTTCGGTTGCTTTTGCCTTTTCTATCGCTGCCCTGCGCAACGCTTCAAGCTCGGCTTGCTCCGCCTTTTCTTTGGCGTCGAGAACCTTTTGAAGTTTCTTGAGATATTGCTCTTTCTTTTCGCCTTCGGGATCTTTGAGTCCCAAAAACTCGTTGGTCACCCAACGCGAAAGTTTGGATACTCCTCTGCCCGTCATAAGTTTTACGCCTTCGCGTTTGAAGCGCGAATACTGACCGGGCGAGTCCACGCCTTCCATTATGAAACCGATTTTGTTGGCTTTGCAAAAACCTATGAGCATCGCAAGCACTTTTTTCTTGTTCTTGTCGGTGTCGAAATACTGCGCTTCACATCTGAGATAATCAAAATTGAAATCGGCAAAAATATCGAGCGAGTTGTAGTCCTCGCCAAAAGCCGTGGCGCAAATCTTGTAGCCCGCTTTGCGCAAACGATTGTATCTTGCCTTTCCGTCTTTGTCCAATTTTGTCAAAGACGATACGAAAAACGAAATAACCAAACCGCCCTTTTTGTAGCCCAAATCTTTGAGCGCATCGACAAGCAAATCAAAATCTTTGTCATTTTCCAAAAAACGAGTGGACAACGGCAAATTGTAGGTGACATCGGGAATAAGGAAATTTTCCTTCATAACGAGGTCGTAATTGACAAGTTCTTCAAGGGCGATGATGTTGAGTTCATTGATGCGCACGGAGCCTTCCGCAATGTAAAAATAATTGCATACGCTCATTCTGCCGAGATAACGATCGTTCAGAACTTGAAACGCATCGACAAACGCAATCTTTTTCGTCTTGCCCGAAGTGTCTGCCACTCCGCGGAAGAAGAAATCGATAGGTTTGTATAGCGTCCTTTTTGCGTATGCTGTGGAATTCATTTCTCTCCTTGCGTGCGTGCGCGCATAAGCATGCGTACATACTTTCTCAATATACTCAATAATTATAACATCGCGCGTGCGACTTTGCAATAGGTTTGACTGCAAAAAATCGATTTTTAATACATTTTGCATAATTAGTTAAGTCGCAACAAAAAAAACACCCCGCAATCGAGGTGTTTGGTGCCGAAAATCGGGGTCGAACCGATACGATGTTTCCATCGAGGGATTTTAAGTCCCTTGCGTCTGCCTATTCCGCCATTCCGGCTTGTTTATTAAGTTTTCGTTCTCAACCAAGTGCGAGGCGGTCTTTGTGCAGACGCCGGGATGAATATGTTTCATCCGTCTGCCTATTCCGCCATTCCGGCATTTTGAGTGATATTGCACTTCGTGCAGTGATATTGTTGCCGATGGCAACAGTGCTATTTGCGCTTTGCGCAAGTGATATTGCACTTCGTGCAGTTAAGGAAAATCCGATTTACCCTTGTCATTGCGAGGAGCAACAACGTTGCGACGTGGCAATCTAGCGGAGCGAATTGCGCCTTACGGCTTGATTCCAACGCTTGCGCTCGAAATGACATCTAAAAATGATATTGCACTTCGTGCAGTTAAGGAAAAAATAAATCTTCCTTGCGACTGCTATGTGAGAAAATAATATCACGGCAACCGCAAAAAGTAAAGCGCAACAAAATCGTTTTTATATAAAAAAAGAGATTCCGCAAAATCCCTCTTCTTATTGTATTATATCTGCCACATGCACTATTCGGCTTTTGCCGTTTCGCTCTCCTTTGCGATTGTGGACATAAGCATCTTCTTTATCTCGATACACTTTTCAAGAATCATTCTGTCCGAATAGTACGTGCCGCTTTCAATCAGCAATTCAATCCAATATTCTGTTTCCGAACAATCTTTGAGAGCCTCTTGCAATTTCTTGATAAAGTCGTTTTTGTCTTGCAGGCAATATGCCTCTCTCACTCTTGCGCCTATGCTCGCTCCCGAGAGCATAAGTTGATTGACAAGCACGGTTTCGCGCCTATCGATTTTGATTTGATTGCACAGCTTGATTATGTCAAGTGCAAACGATTTCGATTGTTCGACAAGAGGACTGTCTTCCATATATGTTTCCTACCTTTGATTGCTACGGATATAATAACACCAAAGCGTCAAAATGTAAATAGTGCTTTGCGTGTTTCACACTCTAAAAATATAACAAATCAGGAAATATAAAAAAATATCTCGCTGTTTGCGAGATATTTTTTGGAGGCATCACCCAGACTTGAACTGGGGGTGAGGATTTTGCAGACCCTTGCCTTACCTCTTGGCTATGATGCCATATCTTATATCGGTGATGCCGATACGTTGTGTGGAGCGGGAGACGGTGTGGCCGCCTGCGCGGCAACCTTGCGGTGCGAACCCGCTTCGCGTGTCTGCGATTTCATCGCACTTCACTTTGTGAAGCGAATCCCGTCAATTGATTTCTCAACCCACAAGATTTTCTATTCATACCGTCTTGCTTTGTGTGGAGCGGGAGACGGGATTCGGACCCGCGACTTTCACCTTGGCAAGGTGACACTCTACCACTGAGTCACTCCCGCACACGATTGCTTTAACAATATATCAAAAACAAACGAGTTTGGCAACACTTTTTTGCAAGTTTGCACTATATTCTGTTTATTTTTGTCTATTGCATAGCGCGTCGGCAAAATCGGACAATTCCTTTGCCCCCGCAAAGTTCAAACTGATTTCTTCGGCTCGTTGTGTTTGGGCATTGAGCAATTCGCGAGTTTTGTCGACTCCGAGCGCAGATACGATACTTCTCTCATCGCCTTCGTCCAAAAGGTCGTCTGCAAGTTGAAAAGCAACTCCGACATGCATTGCATACTCTCCGATTTTCTCTATCTGTTCAAAGTCCGCATCTGCGCAAATCGCACCGGCTGTAAATGCACCCACTATCAATGCTGCGGTCTTTTGTGAATACATATCGAGGAAGTCGTCCGCCGTATCGCATCCTTTAAGGTCGTTTGCCTGCCCCAACACCATTCGCTTTGCCGCGCCTGCGATCTCCTGCGCAGCTCTTGCAAAACGAGAACCGTACACTCGTGCGCCGTCAAGCAATACGCAAGAAGCAAGAGTCAGGAGTTGGTCGCCTATAAGTATTCCGTTTGCATGCCCGAACTTTTTGTGAACGGAAAGTTTGCCTCTGCGATAATCGTCGTTGTCCATAGCAGGCAAATCATCATGCACAAGCGAATAGTTGTGAATAAGCTCAACCCCCACCGCAAGACAAACGACCTCGTCGGCATCGGCGTCTTTGCCTAAAGCTCGCGCACCGTAATACACGCACAGCGGACGAATTCTTTTTCCTCCGTCGAGCGTGGCATAGCGCATCCCTTCGTCGATTATCGAATCGCCCGATCCAATCGCATTTTTGAGCGATTGTTCAAACATAAACATAAATTCGTTTTTGTCAATGGTCGATATTTTCATAATCAGTCGAGTTTCAATTCTTCGGTGAGGTTGTTGATGTCGTCGACAAGCAAAGCGAGTTTGCCTTTCTCCGCTTTGAGATCTGCAATGCAAACTTTGCTAAGTTCTATTCCTTTTTCAAAAGCCTTGACTGCCTCGTCAAGAGGAATATCCCCTTCGAGTTTTTTTACAATTGCTTCGAGTTCTTGAAGTGCGTCTTCAAACTTTTTGATTTCTGCCATTTATTTGTTCTCCTCGAAAATTTCGATTTTGCTCACTTGCGCTTCGATTGCGCCGTCCGAGCCCGTTGCCGTAACCAGGTCGCCGATTTTGAGATTTGCGACTTTGTTTATTGTTCTGCCTTGCGCTTGGAGTCTGAAATACCCTCTGCGCAAAGTTTTGAGAGGCGATAGATTGTCGAGCGACGCCGTAGCTTTGTCCACCCTTGCGTCCGCAATCTCGAACTTCCTCTCGATTTGCGATTTTGCCCTCTGCATAAGAACTTCTATTTTGTGTCCCCTCTGCAAGTAAAATTCCGAAGCAAGCCGTCGAAGTTTGTTGCAACTTATTTGCACCGCGGAACTCTTTCTTTCATACGCCCTTGTCGCATTGACGGAGAGTCTGCGCATATTTTGTCTGAGTTCGTCATAAAGCGCATAGTAGTCGTATGCTACAAGTTCTCCTGCCGCCGTGGGAGTTGCCGCCCTCTTGTCGGCAACAAAGTCGCAAAGCGAAAAGTCGGTTTCGTGTCCCACCGCCGATACGACGGGTGTCTTCATATCGTAAACCGCACGCACCAACGTTTCGTCATAAAACGGAGCGAGGTCTTCAAGCGAGCCTCCTCCTCTTGCAATGACGATGACGTCATATCCGAGGTTGTCCACTCTCTCAAGAACTTTGGCGATTTCTTTGCCTGCGCCTTCGCCCTGCACGCGCACGTCTTTGACAACGATATCGATGACGGGATTCTTGCGGCGAACGGTTGTCACTATATCTCTGATGACCGCACCCGTTTTGGATGTAACCACCAAAACTTTTTTGACAAATTGAGGAATCGGTTTTTTGTGCGCCTCGTCAAATAGTCCCTCCGCCTGCAATTTTGCTTTGAGTCTTTCAAACTCCAAAAACAACAGTCCTTGTCCGACGGGAGTTATCGAGCTTGCCTGCAAAGACAGTCTGCCGCCCTTGACATAATAGTCAAGCGAGCCGCGCACGATGACGCTTTCGCCGTCTTTTGGGACATACGTTTTTTGTGCGTAGAAGCAAACGCATGAGAGCTGCGAGTTTTTGTCCTTGAGCGTAAAGTAAGCATGCGCTCCCGAAAACTTATAACCCGAAATCTCACCGAAAACTTCCAGCCCCTTGAATATCGGGGCGTCAATGCAGGCTTTTATCGTTTCATTGACTTCGCTTACAGATATTGTTTTTTCAGAAAATGGGGTTTTATCTGACACAATCGACACTTTATACACCTTTTTTGCAGTAAAACACCGATTTTTCGGCATTTTTACGATTATTTTGAGTCAAAAAATCCCGAAATATCAAACATTTGCATACAAACTTTGCAGATTTTGAAAATTTCGGGATAATTCTCTTTGATCAGTCAATATCTTTTACAATCTTTGCAAGCACACCGTTCACAAACGAGCCGGATTTGTCGGTGCCGTACTTCTTTGAAAGCTCCACCGCTTCGTTTATGATGACCGCATTCGGTGCGGTATGTTCACAAAGTTCATATGTCGCAACAAGCAACACCGCATAGTCGGGACGATATACTCTATCGAGTTTGTATCCCTCAAGGTGATTTTCAATGATGCCCTTGAGTTTCTCGTCGTTTGTGCAAACGCCCAGATACGTTGAGTTGATATATTGTCTATCGTCTTCGGTAAGGTCGCTGTCCACAAGCATAAGCTCCAAAGTGGACTCGTTCACCGCTCCGTAAAAGGTGTACTCGAACACCAATTTGAACACGTTTTCTCTTGCTACTCTTCTCATGATTATTGCGCCACATTTACGTTGACAACCTGTACGTTTGCGGACTGAACCTTAAACTTGGTTGCGCCTTCGATTTGATTTTTGACTTTTTCTTGCAAAACCGCAACGGCATACGGTACGCTGTAACCGAGATCGATGCTTACAAAAAGATCGACCGTTACTTTTTCGTTTGGCAAAATGTAAACGGACACCGCGCCGCGATTGCGCTTTGAATTGAGAAGATGCACTCCCTCCACGTCTTGCGCAGCCTCGGTTGCAAGCGAAACCAACACTTCGTTCAATACGGATGATTTTTCTTTTGCCATATACTGTCTCCTTGTCAATTATTATATCACACGCAAAAAATTATATCAACCGTCCGTATAAATAATTTTGGATGAGTATTTGTGAGAATGTATATTACAAAATGAGATTGAAATCTGTCTTCATAAATTCTTGAATGTGATTATAAGTTTTAACTCTTGCATTGCGCATGCGACATAAAATTGCGCCGCAAAGAATTCTCTTTGCGGCGCATATCCTCCCCGTGTCAGTTGAAAGGAATCACCTTTACGTCTGTTGCTTTGAAGGTCGTTTCGGCAACGACGACGGAAAGTATCTGATTGGCTTGCTCTTGAGAAAGCTCGCTCTCGCCGACTACGATGCTCACCCCGTTATCGCCGATTGTGACGATTGCATCTTCAAATCCTCTGCCCTTGATAAGCGTTTCAAGTGCGAGTTCCTTTTCCATTCTATTCACCAACAACATTTTTTGTTCCTGAGCGGTGGTCTTTGCGCTATCGGTGCTTTCGTCGGAATTCATGATGGCATCAAGATACAAAAACTCCGACTCTCTCGTTGCATCGCGGTCGCTTCTTGCCGCGGCAAAGAATGTTTGCGTCACGGTGTCCTGTTGTCCGCCAACGTCTGTTGACGTTTTGTTAAGCTTGTCGCTAAGCACAAAATTCAGCACGCCCGTTGCAACAAGCAATGCAACCATAACCGACAACACGATTATTTTTTTTGTTTTGGGTTTCATTTTCATATATTCCTCCTATAGGTTCAGTTTTTACGACTCATGACGCTCACCGTTTCGGAGTCTACTCCGAGTGCGCTCGATGCTGCGTTCAAAAGTCTGAGTCTTACGAGCGGATTGTTTGCGCCGGTTGCAATCACAAGCACCCCGACGATTTGCCCCGACGATTTGGTTATCATAGTTTCGACGTCGCCTGCGCCGTCAACCGATGATAGTATGCTTGCAAGCCTTGTCTCCTCGTCGTTCTGAAAGGATTGTTTTTCGTCTTTATCTCTTGCGACTACGTTAGAGTATATGATGAGGGCAATTGCGATTATGAATACCAAAGCGATAATCTTTATGTTTTTTATCCCTTTAATTTTTTCGAACATGCCTTTCAGATCGGTTTTGACTTTTTCAACACTTTCGCTCATATCAAATATATATGTCAATCGGTTGTTTTTATGAAAATTTCGTTGTCGTTTTTCAAATAAAAAACCGAAAAACAAAGCCGTTAACGCAGTATGTTTACGGGTTTTCGCGCGCCTGCGCGCGCACGCGCAGGTACATTCAAAAAACGCGCATGAGCGCGCGCACGCGCGCGCGAAACGGTCGCTATTCGCTATAAATTACATAGATTATCTGCCTAAAAACATTGAGCGTTTTCGATGTGATTTCAACAATACATGCGCCATCGATTGTTGTTTTTTCCACGTATATTTTAACTTTTTTTACAACCGTTCCGCTCGAATCGATTTCTACCCTGCACTCGCACCCTTCCCTTTGAAGAGCAAGACGTGCTTTTTCTTTCACGCTCAATGTCAAATCCAAATCGGACGTCGCTACAACGTCTGTTGTGGAAAATACATTGTCGAGATCGAATTTCCAATCCGCTTTTGCTATCGACGGGACTATCGACGCAACCACAAACACCACCAAAAGCGAAAACGCTCCCCTTATATATTTTGTCGTTTTGCCTGTCGGCAGCACAATCTCAAACAGCACTCCCAGACATATCACACCGACAACCGACATTATCCACGCTGCC
This sequence comes from uncultured Clostridia bacterium, assembly GCA_934233745.1. Taxonomy (GTDB): domain Bacteria; phylum Bacillota; class Clostridia; order Christensenellales; family CAG-917; genus CAG-475. Next base: position 439,520 of record CAKQGN010000001.1, on the reverse strand, counting down.
ATATCATATCCCCATATTGCAAGACGAAATCAGCAACATCACAAGAAGGAAAAACAAAAACGCTACACCCGCAAGAGCCGTTATAAGCAAACTCATGTTTTTCGACACCGAATAAAGCAAATTCGATGTTCTTGTATCCCCCAAAGGCTCGCACACTGCCGAGGCAAGTTTTAGAGTGAGTGAAAATATGACGATTTTTACAAGGGGGAACAACACTGTTGCGCAAAGAACGATTGCTCCGACATATCCGAAGGCGTTTTTGACAAGAACGACGGATGCCGTCAGCAAATCGAGCCCGTCGGACAAATATCCTCCCAACACAGGCACATAACTCGACACCGCAAACTTTGCAACGTTAAAACCGAATTTATCCACTGCTCCGCCCGTCACGCCCTGCGTTGTCAAAAAAGTCGCAAACAATCCGAATACGATTCCCACAAGCCAGCCGGATGCGGATTTTATTAGTTTTGCGAGTTTGTCGAGTTTGACGGTTTTTGAAATATTGCCGACAACGCAAAATACAATGCAGGCGATGAAAGCAGGCAATATCACGCTGCCCACAAGCCTCATCACAACAGAATCGAACACCGCAATAAGAGGAGAATATCCCGCAACCGTCACCGTTGCTCCCAAAGAAGAGAGCAAAGTCAAAAGCACCGGGAATATCGCATTCGTCAATGTCGCAAGTCCGTTTATCGTATCGCTTACGGTTTTGATTATTCCCGCAATCGCGCTTATAAGCACAATAACGACTGCGCAATAACACACCGTATGTACGACATCGGTTGTCGAATTGTTGAGGAAATCTCCGGTAAGCGAACATAACATGTTTTTCAGCAAACAAATAACGGCAATCGTCACAAACCCCGGCAAAAAGGACAAAAAATATCGCCCTGCCGACTTTGAAAGAACACTCAAAAAACTTTGATAGAAACTTTGCGTTTCACCGTTTACAAGTGCTTTAAGCGTCGATTTCAAATCGTCAACCGAAATTGCTTCGCTCTCTTCCCCTCCAAGCGAGTTCAAAAAATTTTGAAGAGCGTCAACGTCAAGTCCGTTTATGACATCGTTTACGTTTCCCTCGAATTCCCTTCTGATTTCTTCCTCCGATTTATCGGCGGCAACAGCGCGGTTGTCTTTGGACAAGACAAAAAAGCATGCACCGAAAACAACGCAAAAAAGCATAATAAACACAGCAAAAAACAGTGTTGTTTTAGCGTTTTTTTCAAGCAAACGAGAGTTTAACCGAGTCGAAAATTTATCTTTCATATCGCACTTACAAGCGTTGACACCACGTCTACGAGAGTTTTTACAATGGAAATACTCATCAAAAATATCACGATTTTCCCTCCGAATTGCAACTTTTGCGCAATAGATTCACACCCGGCGTCCGTTGCGACGGAGGACGAATATTCGGTCAGATATCCTATGCCGATAATTTTCAAAACGGCAGAGAAAACCTCGTCGTCGACGCCGCTTTTTTCAACGATGACATCAAACGCAAGCACGACTTCCTGAAGCGCGGACAGCATAGTTATCACCATCACGACACCTGTTGCGATACTTGCAAACACGCTAAACTCCGGTTTTGAGTTTTTCAAAAGCGTCACGACAACGACTCCCGTCAATGCGATTCCGACAAGTTTGAACACCATTTTCTTTCCGCTTCTCCGCTTACAAATCTTGCTTATATTCACAGTACAGGCATTTTATACTTTGATTTTGAGTCAATAAAGTGCCAGTATTGATTTTAGCGTGTCAAATAAACCTCCCAACATATCAAGCACAAGCACGGCAACGATTATAAGCCCTGCAAGCGTTGCAAACGTTGCGATTTCATCTCTGTCGCTTTTTTTCAGAATCACACATACGATTGCGGTGAGCAATCCGACGCCTGCGATTTTCAAAATTATATTTACATCCATATCACTCCTAAACAATCACAACCGATTTAAGCCGTAATTATATTTTTCGCATGATCTGCATCGTTTTTTGTTGTCATGCCAAAATCAACATTATGGCAATGCCTGCCAACACGCATAATTTGAAATACATGTTTCCGAGCTTTTTGCTCTCCTCTTCGCACGTTTTTTGTTTTTGTTCAAACACATTCTTGAAGTACCCCACATGTGCAAGTTGGTCTTTCAGGTCGGTTTTGCCGAGCGTTGAAAAAAACGACACCAATTGTTTTTTCTCATCCGTTTTCAAAATTGAAGCGTTTACGTTTTCAAATTCATAACATTTGCCCTTTTTTGCAATCTCGCTCCAGTTTTCGACGCTCCTTTCAAACTCTCCTGCCCTGCCCTGCAAAAACCGTGCCGAAATATCCGGCATGGGCGTCTTTTTCATGGCAAGTTCTGTCGAGATGAAGGTTGCAAATTCACATGCCGATTTGAAAAACTCGACTCGCCGATTATATCGCCTTTTGACCAGAATGCCTATATAGCATGCAATCAGCGCAAGCAATCCTCCGGCAATCAGTCTCAAAATCTCGCTCATACCCGCTTCTCGATTATTGTTCCGATTGGATTTTTTGAAAGCACGACAATCACCTCAAACATGTCCAATATCGGCGAAAACTCGCTTCGTTCTATGTTTTTGATACAATCCCCGTGCAATGACGCAAACACGCTCACGCCGCATCTCATCACGTCGGCAATAGCATCCGCATCGTCTTTTCCGAACAGCTCGTCGGTTACGATTACATCGGGATTCATTGCGCGCACACAACTTTCGTATGCGTCCTTTTTGGGCACACCGCTTACAACGTCGCAATCTCCGATATCCAGAAGCGGAACGCCGTTTGAAACTGCGCACAGTTCATATCTTTCATCAATCACGACGACATTGAATCGCTTTGAGGCAATGCGCCCCAGATCGCGCAGCATGGTTGTTTTTCCACCTCCCGTAGGCGATATAATCAGCGTGCTGCGCGCCCTTCCGTCTTGAAAAACATCGCATGCGATTTTGCTTGCAACATCCTTTATCTGATGAGGGATGCGAATGACAAGATACCCCACGTTCTTCACGCTTATGAGTTTTCCGCCTTCCGATACCCCTTCACCGCCCACGCCTATGCGGTAATGCTTGCAAGGCACGTATCCTCTCTTCATCTCCTCCGATGCGCTGTAATAAGACATATTTGTCGCAAAAGACAACACGTCATCTATATCCTTTTGAGAAATAATGTAAGGCGCGCCCGAAAGCGACGCAACGCGCCTTGTGCCGTCAACCATGCACACCAGAAGAGGTCTGTTTACCCTCAAACGCAACTCCGCAACCAATCTCTCGTCCCCGACGATTTTTGCGATATTTTCCCCGACGATTTCATCAAGCATACAAAACTATATGCCGACAAAACAATGCAAATTGCATTGCGACAAATTTAGACTTTTTTCTTAATGAAAGATGACGAAAAACAAAAAACAATATTGATTATATTTTGCAAAAGCTCTTGTAAAAAGTGCGGTTATTTGGATGAAAAACAGAAAGAAACGATTATAACTTGTCGTCAAGAGTCTGAAACGGATGAAGAATAAGCGTTAATACCTAAGTGCGCCAAACAGATGAAGAACAAGAAAGAGGCATCCGAACGGCAACCCTAATTTACAAGGCGTAAATGAGTTGACGGACGGATGCCTCTGCCGCAGTTATTCGCTGTTTGGTGCGCTTAGACTCTTGACATATATTCGCCGGTGCGAGTATCGATACGTATAGTATCCCCCTCATTTACAAACATAGGAACTTGAAGTTCATAGCCTGTTTCGACGGTGGCGGGCTTGGTTGCGTTGGTAGCGGTGTTGCCTGCAACTGCCGGTTCACACACAGTGATAAGAAGTTCGACAAAGTTTGGCGGTTCAACCGAGAACGGTGCGCCTTGGAAGAACTTCATGGTGACGTTCATATTTTCTTTGACGAAGTTGAGAGCGTCCTCGACCTGACTCTTGTTGAGCGGAATTTGCTCGTAAGTGTCTGCGTCCATGAAATAATAGAATTCACCGTCGTTGTAGAGGTATTCCATTGTTTTGGTTTCGATGTGTGCGAGTTCAAATTTTTCGGTGGGGTTGAAAGTTTGTTCAAGCACTGCGCCGGTGACGACGTTTTTCATTTTTGTGCGGACGAAAGCAGCTCCCTTGCCCGGTTTGACGTGCAAGAAATCGACTATGGTCATGATTTTGTTGTCATAGAGGAACGTAACGCCCTTTCTCAAATCGCCTGCCATAATTTGTGCCATAATGATATTCTCCTAAATTGTATGTTTTTGTTGTGTGCCAAAAGCCTATAACGGTATTTTAGCACCATATGCGCCTCAATGCAAGTTCTACGCAAATTTTGCCGATTTTGCACCGAGGCGAATGATTGTAAAAATTATTTTGCGTACTCTACGCTGCGAACTTCCCTGATGACGTTGACTTTGATTTGTCCGGGATATTCAAGCTCGTTTTCGAGTTTTTGAGCAATCTCTTTTGCGAGGAAAACCGTGCTTGCGTCGTTGACTTGTTCGGGCTTGACCATAACGCGGATTTCTCTGCCTGCCTGAACGGCGAAAGTTTGTTCCACACCGTCAAAGGATTTTGCGATGTCCTCGAGCTTTTCGATACGTTTGACGTACGTTTCGACGGATTCACGTCTTGCACCCGGTCTTGCGCTTGAAATCGCATCCGCCGCTTGAACGAGAACGGCGTCGATGGTTTGAGGTTCGATGTCATTGTGGTGTGCGGCGATTGCGTGGATAACTTCGTTGTTTTCACGATACTTCTTTGCAAGTTCGACACCGAGTTGAATGTGCGTTCCCTCAAACTCGTGGTCAACCGCCTTGCCGATGTCATGCAACAAACCCGCTCTCCTTGCAATACGAGGATCTATGCCGAGTTCCGCTGCCATAACGGATGCCACCGATGCGACCTCGATTGAGTGTTTCAGCACGTTTTGACCATAGCTTGTGCGGTATTTGAGTCTGCCGAGAATCTTGATAAGCTCGGGATGCAAGCCGTGTACACCGACTTCGAAAGCGGCTTCTTCGCCCGCTTCTTTGATGCCTGCTTCGACTTCCTTCCTCACCTTGTCCACCATCTCTTCGATGCGAGCGGGATGGATGCGGCCGTCGGTGATGAGTTTTTCGAGAGTGAGTCTTGCAACTTCCCTTCTTACGGGATCGAAACTTGAAAGCGTGATAACGTCGGGGGTGTCGTCAATGATGAGATCGACGCCGGTTGCGCTTTCAAGAGCGCGGATGTTCCTTCCCATACGGCCGATGATTCTGCCCTTCATATCGTCATTCGGCAAAGCCACGACGGATACGGTGTTCTCGGTTGCGGTATCAGCGGCACAGCGTTGGATCGCTTGCGAAATGATGTTTTGCGCCTCTTTGACCGCGTTGTCTTTTGCTTCCTGAATGAGTTGTTTTGCCTCGTTTGCGCTGCTCTTTTTCACGCTGTCGAGCAGAGCGTCTTTAAGTTCTTGCGAGGCTTCCTCTTTTGTCATGCCGGCAACTCTTTCAAGTTCCTTTTGCATGTTTTCCTGAGCGTTGTTGAGCTCGTTTTCGATGCCCTTCAAGCGTTCTTTTGTTTCTTCGATTTGTTTTTGCGACTTTTCTACGTCCTCGATTTTCTTGTCCAAAGCGGCGTCTTTTTTGTCAAGAGCGTCCTCTTTTTTGTCGAGAGTTGCCTCTTTTTGAGCGAGGCGGTTTTCCGTGCGTTGCCAGTCTTGCTTGCGCTCTTTTGTTTCGTTTTCGAAATCGACGCGCATTTTGTTCATTTGTTCTTTTGCCTCGAGCATACCGTCCTTGCGAATGGTCTTTGCTTCGAGATTTGCTTCTTCGATAATTCTTGCCGCTTCGCGTTTCGCGTTGCCGATTTTATTTTGAGAATAAACTCTGTAAACAATAAAACCGATCAATGCTCCTACGACCAATGCGCACACCGCCGCTATACCGGCAGCCGCACCCGGAGAGAGAGCAGCAATCAGAAAATTGAAATTCCCGGTCATATTTGACCTCCATATATATAATCAAAACCACACGAGAAAGCAAAAATACGGCTATACGAAAAGTTTTTTCAAAACGGAAATACCCCAATTTCTATATCCAAACTTTGTATCTATACCAAACTAATGTTTTCAATATATAGTTTTGTCGTATATAGTATATACTATTTGTAGTGTTTCGTCAATGCCGAACCTCAAAAAAAATCGCTTTTCGTCACTGAAAAGCGATTTTTGTTCAAATCAAAGGTTTATACAAGACAAATCACTTGTTCATCTCGTATTTTTCGCGGATTTTCGCGTCGAGTTCTTTGAAAATCTCGGGATTGGCTTTCAAAAATTCCATTGCCTTATCTCTGCCCTGTCCTATCTTCTCGTCGTTGTAACTGAACCAACTTCCGCTCTTTTGGACAAAGCCGTTTTCGACTGCGAGATCGAGGACGCAACCCATGTTGGAAATGCCCGTGCCGTACATAATATCGAACTCTGCAACCTTGAACGGAGGAGCGACTTTGTTTTTGACAACCTTGGCTTTGACGTGGTTTCCTACAATATCGCTGCCGTCTTTGAGCGTGTCGGCTTTTCTTATTTCGATACGCACGGAGGAATAGAATTTGAGTGCTTTGCCGCCAGTTGTGGTTTCGGGATTGCCGTACATAACGCCGATTTTCTCTCTCAATTGATTGATGAAAATGATTGTGCATTTGCTCTTTGAGGACGCGGCGGTGATTTTGCGCAGTGCTTGCGACATAAGGCGCGCCTGCATACCGACATGGCTGTCGCCCATATCGCCGTCAAGCTCGGCTTGCGGAGTGAGCGCGGCAACCGAGTCGATTACGATGATGTCGATTGCGCCGCTTCTGATGAGCGTTTCGGTGATTTCGAGAGCCTGCTCGCCGCTGTCGGGCTGAGAAATGTAGAGGTCGTCGAGATTTACGCCGAGTTTGGAGGCATAAACGGGGTCGAGTGCATGTTCGGCGTCAACGAATGCCGCCGTACCGCCCTCTTTTTGCACCTCGGCAACGCAGTGGAGCGCAACCGTGGTTTTGCCCGATGATTCGGGACCGTATATCTCAATGATTCTTCCCTTGGGAATGCCGCCGATTCCAAGTGCGACGTCAAGAGTCAAACAGCCGGTTGAAATTGCTTCCACTTTGGGAATCTCGGTCTCGCCAAGGCGCATGATCGCGCCCTTGCCGAAGTCCTTTTCTATCTTTGCAAGAGCGAGTTGCAAATTGCGTTCCTTATCGTTAAGCGCGGACTTATCCTGAGTTTTGTCTGCCATATTGTTTCTCCTTTATATCCTTTCGCCGAATCTACGGCAAATGTTTTCGTTGTATATATCATACGACAACAGATGTCCCGAAATCGGTACATCAAAGTCGCAAAATGTCCCCTTTCAGATACCTAATGAGGTAAAACAGCGCAACGTTTGAGGTTGCACGTCTGATCTCGTTGCGCGTCCCCGAAAATCTGCGCTCGAAAACGGTGATGAAGTCGCCGCCTCCGACTCCGATATACACAAGCCCCACGGGCTTTCCTTCATCGCCCGTCGGTCCTGCAAGACCGGTGGTTGCAAGAGCGATGTCAACGGGACGTTTGCAAAGTCCTTTGACCATTGCATATGCGGTTTCTCTGCTCACCGCACCGTAATCGGCAAGCACGGCTTTGGGTACGCCCAAACGCTCGACTTTTGAGGCGCGATTGTAGCACACGATTCCCTCATAAAAGTTTGCGCTTATGCCCGCAACGCTCGTAAGACGCGAGCAAATCTCGCCGCCCGTCAGACTTTCGCCAACCGCAAGCGTGCGGTTGTTCATTTTCAAAAGCCTTGCGGCAATATCTTCGAGAGAGCCTTCCGTTGCCGAATAAACTTCTTCTTCAAAAGCATTGTAAACTCTGCTTTTCACCGTTTCGAAAACATCCCTCTTTGCCTCGCTCGTCAATGTTATCGTAGCGTCAAGGCAGTTTTCTTCAACAGAAAAATCCACGCCGAACCCCTCAAAAATTTTGAGTTTCGAAAGGATTTCCTCCTTATTCAGACCGCAGATTTTTACAATTTCTTTCATCATCTTTTCGGTTATCTAAACGGCTGAATCGCAAAATTATTGCGCTTTTGCCTCACTGTCGGGCGCATCGGTTGTTTCAGGCTCGGTTTCGCCTGTCGTTTCGCCCTTCGTTTCATCGTCTTGTCTTAGGACGTGCTTGTTTTTTAGTACGTAATTGAGTCCGCTGTACACAGCAAAGAACGAGCCGATATAGAAGGTTATCGTGCCTATCCAGCCAAGCACGGGGTGAAGCCCCGCAAGCATAAGCACCGTAACTCCTACGTCCAGAAACACGGTTTTTATCTTGCCGTAAATATCTGCGGCAAGCACAAGACCTCTTGACGCCGCAATTGAGCGGAACACGCCTATCATAAGTTCTCTTGAAAGAATAAGCCCCGAAAGAAGCGCGATGACAAGAGCGTTGTGCGGATATACGCCGTTCATCGAAAGCCCGTCGCGGAACAAAACGATAAGGAACAACATAACGACAATGACAACCTTGTCCGCAAGCGGATCGAGAAACTTGCCCAGCATAGACACCGTGTTGGTTTTTCTTGCTATATGCCCGTCCACAAAGTCGGTTGCACAGCAGATTGCAAACAGTGCCGCCGCAATGACTACAAGTGCGATATGCGCGCCTTGCGATACTCTTGCAAGCTCCGCCACAATAAACATGGCTATCGTGGGGATAATCAAAAATATGCGTGCTATCGTAATTTTTGTTGCGAGTGTGATTTTCATTTTATCACCTTCCCTACAAGATCGATGCCGTCGGCACCTAAGATCTCCACATTGTAAAACTCACCTATTCTGACTTCATCGTCTGCACAAAACAACGTCACGTTGTCGATGTCCGGAGCTTGAGATTGGCATCTGCCGACAAACATTTGTTTGTCATAATCGATGTCGTCATAGATGACCTTGATTGTTTTTCCGACAAGTTCTTTATTGTGATTCCTGATGATTTTTTCTTGGACAGAACGCAATTTTCTCGCTCTTTCTTCCTTGATTTTTTCGTCGAGATGCCCGCCCAGCTTATCGGCAGGCGTACCTTCCTCTCTCGAATACGCAAAGAAGCCCGCATAGTCGAATTTGACCTCTTTTATAAAGTTTTCAAGTTTTTCAAACTGCTCTTGCGTTTCTCCCGGGAAACCGCAAATAAACGTCGTTCTCACCGCTATACCTGCGTCTTTAAGCTTGCCTATAAGTTCCCTTATACTTTTTTCGTCGGTGCGGCGATTCATACGTTTCAGCACTTCATCGTCGATATGTTGGAGGGGAACATCCATATATTTGGCGATTTTTGGGTTGCTTTTTACGTATTCTATCAATGTATCGTCCACCATTTCGGGATAGAGATACAAAAGTCTGATCCACTCGAAATCCAGCTTAGACAAACCGTCCAACAGCTCTATCAGGTGGGATTTGCCGTCAAAATCAGTGCCGTATCTCGTCACGTCCTGCGCAACCAGAATAAGCTCTTTCACGCCGTCGTCCGAGAGTGTTTTTGCCTCGCAAAGCAAGTCCTCGATTTTTTCGGAGCGATACTTGCCTCGTATGGACGGAATTGCACAGTAAGTGCAGTGATTGCTGCAACCGTCCGCAATTTTAAGATAAGCGTAATGATAAGGAGTTGTAAGCACCCTACCCTCGTAAAATCTGTCGAGATTTGCGCAATTCAACACCTTTTCACCGTCCTCGACATCCTTTATCGTGTCGAGAATTTTGTCATAGTCGGCAATTCCGAGGATTGCGTCAACCTCCGGAAATTCCTCTTTGAGCGTATCGGCATATCTTTGCGCAAGGCAACCCGTGACGATGACTTTTTTGCCTTTCCCTGCGTTTTTTGCGGCAACGGCATTCAAAATCTCGTCTATGGATTCCTCTTTGGCTTTATCGATAAAGGCGCACGTATTGACAATGATGACATCAGCCTCGTCCTCGCTGCCAACAAGCGTATGCCCTCCGCCAACAAGGCGAGAAAGCATCTTTTCGGTGTCTACTCTATTCTTATCGCACCCGAGCGATATTGCTCCGATTCTCATTCCTCGTCCTCGCTTTGAGCAGTGGCTTTAAGTTCTTCCAGTTCCTCGTAAGTGATGTTGACTTTCTTCTTTTTGGGATCATGCTCGTCGGGAGTAAGATATCCCATAAGATCCATTTTGTCGTAAATCTTTGCGGCTTTCGGCCAGCCGAGTCCCAAGCGACGTTGCATAAAGGATATGCTTATGGGTGCGTCCTGTTCCTCTCTCAACTCTATGCCGAGTTGCAATGCGTCGAACAGTTCGGGCGGTATTTTATCTTTGTTTCCTTCCCTTGCGTCCTTAGATTGCGCAGGCTTTTCTTCTTCCTTATCCTTGAAAATAGCGTCTTTGATATTATTGTCGAAATAAGCGTCGTTTTTGGCTTTGACGAAATCGACGACTTTTTTGACTTCTTCGTTGGATATAAACGCGCCTTGCATACGTTCAAGGTCGCTTGCGCCCGGCATCATATACAGCAAGTCGCCGTAGCCGAGAAGTTTGTCCGCGCCCACGGTGTCGAGAATCGTTTTGCTGTCGAAACTCGACGTAACCTTGAATGCGACTCGGCTCGGGAAGTTGTTTTTGATAGTACCGCTGATGACGTCGACGGACGGTCTTTGCGTTGCGAGCATAAGATGAATACCCACGGCACGCGCAAGTCTTGCAATGCGGTTTACGGTGTCCTCGACCGCCTTTTTGCCTGTGGACATGAGGTCGGCAAACTCGTCGACGATAATGACGATTCTCGGCATCTTTTCATATCCGTTCTTCTGGCAATCGGCGTTGTACTCGTCAATATCTCTGTAGTTGACGTCGGCAAGGAACTTGATACGTCTTTCCATCTCGCTTATCGCCCAGTTGAGCGCGCGGATAGCCTTGTCGGTGTCGCAGATAATCTCGTCCATAAGAAGATGCGGAATGCCGGCGTACACACTCATTTCTATGCGCTTGGGGTCTATAAGAATGAGGCGCACGTCGTCGGGAGAAGCCTTGTAGAGCAAACTGACGATAATAGAGTTGATACAGCAACTCTTGCCTGCGCCGGTTGCGCCTGCAATGAGAACGTGCGGTAGCTTTTTGATTTCCACAACCCTTGATTGTCCGTACAGGTTTTTGCCGAGGGCAAAGGTTGCCGGAGCTTTTGCGTTGTTAAACTCGGGCGATTGAATGATTTCGCTGAGGTTGACGTTTCTTCTGTGCTTGTTGGGCACTTCGATACCGACGGCATTCTCGCCGGGAATAGGCGCAATGATACGCACGCTTCCCGCTTCCATCTTCATTGCGATGTCGCTTTCAAGCGAGGATATATAGCCGATTGTTCTGCCTCTTGGCATCTCGACGCGCAGTTTGTACATAGTAAACGTCGGGCCGACCAAAATGTCGATAACCTCGCCCGTTATGCTGAAAAACGCAAGCGTATTGATGATTTGCTCTTTCTTTTGCTCGTAGTCTTCGTTTTGGTCGATTTCCGGAGCAGGCGGATTGAGCAACGCAATAGGAGGAGCGACATACGGACGTTTCGGAGTCGCTTGCGAGATGGCTTGTTCCATATTGACTTGCGTAAGGCGCGCGTCACTCTTCTTTTGCGTTTCCGTCTTTTGAATGCCGCGGGATTGAGAGGCTTTCATCTTTTCCTCTCTCATGAGGGCTTCCCTCTCGTATTGTCCCATTTGCGGAGTTTCTTTGATTGCTTGTTTTATATTCTGAATGCGCGCTTTGACCTCTGCGTTTTCAATGTCTTTTGCGGAGTTTTTGGCAATAGCGGTTGTGGACTGAATCGCCGCACGCGACATATCTCCGCCCGTAACCTTTTGTTGCACCGGAGCGGGTGCTGTCGGGTTGTCGCCGCCGACGGTTTTGTCGTTGTCTACATACTTGGGACGCTGATTGTCAAGCGTCGCTTTGCTCATCTCATATGTCTTTACGGGTTTCGTTTTGCCTATACCGCCAAAGAAATTAGTTTCGGTCTTTTCTTCTTCCACCGCGGTTTGTTGAAACGCTCTTGGCAATTTTGCCTCGCCTTGAACGGGTGTATAACCGCTTCTGTCAAGCTCGTCTATGCTTGCGGCTTTCTTTGGTGCGACAACGGGTGTCTGCGCTGCACTCTGAGCGGGTTTTACAGGTTGATTCGACAAAGCGACGCCGTTTTTGTTTGAGCCGATTTGCGCGCTTTGAGATGAAGGTTGTGCGGCAGTCGAACCGCCTTGCGCGGTTTCGCCCTTATCGCGAGCGATAAACACCATATCCGTCTTCGGTTTTTCGTATGCCTCGGACACGATCTCTTCTTTCGCTACGGGTTTTTGTTCTTCCTCGCCCGAAATCGCTCTGTTGAGTGCGCCGAGCATGCCGACGTTCACTTGTTGTTTAGAAACGGAATCGTTGGCTTTTTGAATGGTGGAATTGATTGCTTCCGCCCCGTCGTAAGTTTTTGTGGGTTTCACAACCTCTTTCTTGACGGGTTCTGCGATAAGACATGCTTCGTCTTGTTGTTCCATATGCACGCCTGCCTCGAATTCGGGCTTTGCATACATTTGTCCGAAGCGTTGTGTTTGCTCCTGTTTGAGTGCGCTGAAATCTCGCTTGAAATCGAGCGGCGTTTCTATTTTGCTTGCAACCGACGCCTTTTCGTCCTTTTTAACCGACGAAGCGGTCGCCTGCGACTCGGGTTGAACGGCTCTGTATCTGGACATAAAATCTTCTCTTATCGCGCTTTGCGTTGCGTCGACGCCGAGTTTCGATTTAAGTTCGTTTCTTCTGAATGCGCTGTATGGCGCGCTCACGCTTGACAGAGCGTTGTTCGGATCTTTTACGGTATCGAATTTTGCAAGATTGTCATTGCTCGGTCCCGAACCGAAAAGAATATCCCTTGCGATGTTCCTTGCCGAAAATTTGTCTGCGCCGGCAGGTTGAGCGGGACGTCTCATCTCATCTTCGACTGCGCCTTGAGCGTTGGGATAAAGCGGATTGAAAGAATCGAGCGGACTGTACCCTTCCGCTCCGAGAGCCTTTTTGTTGACTTTTGATTGAAGCGGATCGCCCGGAACGTCGACAACATAAAGTCCTCTTCCCTCTCCTGCCGAATTGAAATCGGTGATAGTGGGCGCGCCTTGCGCTTCCACAAGCGGAGAAGATTGGGCGATTTGTTTGTTCTTTTTGGAGAAAAACGAACGCTTTGGTTTTTGTTCTTTCATTTTTTTGTCGCGTTCGCCCTTGGTTGCGACGGTGTAAATCACGTTGCGTTTTATGGACGGATAAACGGCAAAAAATGCGAGAATAAAAAATGCCACGCATGCCGCAATCAATGCGCCGACCGACGTGATGACTTTCATCAGCGGATATGCGGGAATCCCCAAAAGCATACCGCCTGCCGTGTTTGTATTGTTGTAGCAAGCAAGCAGATATTCGCCGTAACTTGCGCCGACGATGTGAGTGCTGGACGTATAAATCTGAAGTGCGAAAACGCCGAGAATAAGCAATCCGAAATAGGTCAATGCCTTTGATAAACGCATCTTGGGACGCACGTTGAAGGTGACGGCTGTGCCGATAATAAGTCCCATAAGAGCGTATGCGTAAGCGGCGAGCCCGAAAAATCCGCACAAGAACGAATATACCATTCTTCCCACGCCGCCGAGCGCGCCGACCAATGAAAGGAAACAAAACAGCGACACTATGAGGACCAAAACCCCCGCTGCTATCCTGTTGCCTTTGTTTGCTTTTGCTTGTCTTGTATCTGCCACGGTAAAACCTTCCCGATAGTATATAATATTAGTATAAAGATTATACCACAATATAGCGCGATATACAAGAGAAAATGTCAAAAGGGTTTCAAAAGATTTTGACAAACGCGTTTCTTTTGCACAAAAAAAACAATCGAGTCGCAATGAAAATCCTTGCGCTCGATTGGCTGCTGCATATCGCATATAGTAAATTTTTCGATATTCTAATCGTTTCTTTTTATGATTTTCAAAATGTCGATGTCGTCGCCGGGCGCAACTATCGACGAGCAAACCTGTGAAAAGTCGAATATCTCTTTTGCACTGTCGAGCACGTCTTGTTTAGAAACCGAATCTATGCTTTGAATCCGCTTGTCGAAATCATAAAGCTCGCCTGTTTGTACGGCATGTCCGCCAAAAGTACGCATCATTGCAGACGTGCTTTCCTGTCCCAAAACAAGAGATGTTTTGAGTTGTTCTTTGCCTTTATTAAGCTCCTCGTCGCTCACGCCCTTTTCAAGAAGAAGGTCTATCTCTTCCCTTATTGCCTCAACCGCTTTTTCGGTATTGCGAGGACTTGTGGACGTATAAATTATAAATGCGCCGTTGTTCTGATATGAAGACGGATATCCGTAAATCGTGTAGCACAGTCCCAGTTTTTCCCGCACGCTTTGGAAGAGTCTCGACGACATCTCCATGCTGAAAATTATCGTCATCAGTTGCATAGCGGTGCATCTTGCGTCGTTGTAGGGGTATGACGGAAACGCAAATGCTATGTGGGTTTGCTCGATTGCTTTTTTGCGTTTGCATCCGTGCGAATGAACGGGGCGAGCGTTTATCGGCGTATTGTCATAAGGTTGGTTTTGACTATACTTATCCTCGAAATACTTTTGCACAATCGCAACCGCTTGTTCCTCGGTAAGATTGCCTGCGATGCTCAACACGGTGTTTTTTGCGACATAGTGCTTGTCGTGATATGCTTTGAGCGTGTCGCTCGTCATGTCTTTGAGTGTTTTCTTTGTGCCGAGAATGGCTTTTTCAAGCGGACAGCCCTTGAAATACAGGCTCAAAAGTCGCTCTATGCACAAATCGTCGGGAGTGTCTTCGCTCTCGTTTATTTCCTCGATGACAACCCTGCGTTCCTTTTCGAGTTCAACGGAATCGAAAGCAGGGTTGAAATACATATCCGATAGTACGTCCGCGCACTTTTCGGCATTGGTATCGAGAGATACGGTGTGAAAACACGTGTAACTTTTTGCGGTGAAAGCGTTGATTTGCGCGCCTATGGAGTCAATCTCGTTTACGATGTCAAACGCGCTTCTCTTTGTCGTGCCTTTGAACACCATATGCTCGATAAAGTGAGAAATACCGGCGATTTCGGGAGTTTCCTTCACCACTCCGGCACCTACAAACACGCCGATTGCCACCGACCTTACGGCGGTGTTTTGAACAAACACAAGTTTCAGTCCGCTTTTGAAAGTAATCATTTTTTGCATACGGATATTATATCACATAGTTTGAAAGTCGCAATCATATTTTATGGTATGAATGAAACAAGGTTCCGAAATTTTTGCGCAAATTTTGTCATAGTGTCGATACTTTTGCTTGTTTTCGGCGTATCTTTCGTGGCTGCATACCCCGGTGAAACAACCATAGAGCAAGTCAACAACGCCGTGTACAACGGCAATACCGACGGCGGTTGCGTTGCGTTGACGTTCAATGTGTACGAGAGTACCGACAACGTAATAAAAATCGCCGAAATACTGGATGAATACAACTTCAAATCAACGTTTTTCGTCGGCGGTTGCTGGGCTGCACGAAACGGTGATACCCTTCTGAAACTCGCCTCATGCGGCCACGAAATCGGCAACCACGGTTATTCGCATCTGAACCATGCAAAACTCAACGAAAAACGTAACAAAGAGGAAATTTATATCACCGAAAAAGTGATAGATTCTTCGCTTTCCTCTCTCCCCGACTACAAAAACTCAAAGTTATTCGCGCCACCGAGCGGAAGTATGTCAAACGCAATGTTTTCCGCCTGCAAAGACCTCGGCTACACGGTGATTATGTGGACTCGCGACACAATAGACTGGCGCGACCACAACCCGAACATAATTTACGAGCGCGCGACAAAAAACATAAAATCGGGCGATATAATTCTTATGCACCCCACCGACGCAACCGTAACCGCCCTGCCGAAAATACTCGAATACATTAAATCTCAAAACCTCAAAACGGACATTGTAAGCAATGTAATAGAAAAGTAATGCCAAGGCATTGCTTTTCTATATATTCTTGCTTTGCAAGAGTGATATTGCGACATCGACGCAGTGATATTTGCGCTTTGCGCAAGTGATATTTTTTTCTTTCGAAAAAAATGATATTCACACTTTGTGTGAGTTTCGGTAATTCAAATCTTCCTTACGTCATTGCGATGAGCAACAAACGGTGCGAGGTGGCAATCAAACCGCAAGACGCACTCCGAATGGTCACATACCGTATATAATAATATCTTGAACGAGTGTTTGTTGCAGTCGTTATTCTTCTCTCAACTTACATGTGTCCTAAGTGCGATAGACTCATATGAAGTTCTCTCCAAAGCCATCCGATTAAATGCATAACGCGAAAACAGCCCCTTGAACCAAAACCCAACGTACAAAGCGTACGTGATTTCGGGACAAGGGGCTGTTGACAATGTTAGGCGTTAATTGGTGGCTTTAGAGAGAACTTCTTTGAGGCGCAAATCAACTCTGTGTTTCTCGTCAATCTTGATGACTTTGACAAGAACGATGTCGCCGACATTGACAACATCGGTGACCTTTTCGACACGTTGGTCGGAAAGTTTGGAGATGTGGATCATGCCGTCTTTGCCGGGAGCAAAGTTGACGGACGCACCGAATTGACCTTTATCGTTTTCCATAATCTTGGTGACTTTGCCTTCATAGACGTCGCCGACTTCAACGTCGCGGACGATGTTTTCGATGATGGTGCGAGCTTTTCTGATAGCAGCGTCGTCGCTTGATGCAATGAAGATTGTGCCTTCGTCGTTGATGTCGATCTTGACGCCGGTATCCTCGATGATCTTGTTGATGGTCTTGCCGCCCGTGCCGATGACGTCGCGAATCTTGTCGGGATCGATTGCAAAGGACACGATCTTGGGTGCAAACTTGCTGAGTTCTGCTCTCGGAGCAGGAAGAGTTGCAAGCATCTTGCCGAGAATTTCGAGTCTGCCGAGTCTTGCTTGTTCAAGCGCACGGGTGAGGATTTCCTCATCGATACCCTTGATTTTGATATCCATTTGGATTGCGGTGATACCTTCCGTCGTACCTGCGACTTTGAAGTCCATATCGCCGAGGAAGTCTTCAAGACCTTGGATGTCGGTCAAAACCACAACTTTGTGGCTCTCTTCGTTCTTGATAAGTCCCATTGCGATGCCTGCGACGGGTGCTTTGATGGGAACGCCTGCGTCCATAAGTGCGAGCGTGCTGCCGCAAACGGATGCTTGCGAAGTCGAACCGTTGGAGCTCAAAATGTCGGATACCGTGCGGATTGCGTACGGGAACTCCTCTTCGGAAGGAAGCACGGGTTCGAGAGCGCGTTCTGCAAGTGCGCCGTGTCCGATTTCACGACGACCGGGGCTCTTGAGAGCCTTTGCTTCGCCTGTGGAGTAACCGGGCATGTTGTATTGATGCATGTATCTCTTGTAGTAATCGTCGTCAAGACCTTCGAGCTTTTGAGCTTCGCTTATCGTGCCGAGAGTGCAAGTGGTGAGAGCTTGAGTTTGTCCTCTTGTGAACACTGCGCTACCGTGAACGCGCGGGAGCATACCCACTTCGCACCAGATAGGACGAATTTCGGTGAGAGTTCTGCCGTCGGGACGTACGCCGCCGTCGAGAATCTTTGCGCGGACTTTCTCTTTCTTGAGATAGTAGAGGCTGTCGAGGATGAATTTGGTTTTCTTGGGCTCGTCGCTCCAATCGTCTGCAAAGTGAGCAAGCACGTCAACGTTGAGTGCGTCCTCTCTCTCCTCTCTTTCATAGCGGTCAAACGCTTCGAGAACATAGTCCATCTTTTCGTTTGCATAAGCTCTGACTGCCTCGTTGATATTGTCGGGGATATGTTCGAGGTCCATATCGAGTTTGGGCTTGCCGACTTCTTTTTGGATTTCCTCGATGAAAGCCACGATTTTTTTGATTTCTTCGTGACCGAACATAATTGCGCCGAGCATTTCCTTTTCGGTGATGACGTCTGCGCCCGCTTCAACCATCATGATTGCGTCTTTCGTGCCGCTGAGGTTGAGGGTAAGACGAGATTTTGCGCGTTGTGCGCTGTCGGGGTTGATGACGTACTCGCCGTCCACCATACCGACTACGACCGAGCCCGTGGGGCCTGCCCAAGGAATGTCGCTTATCGAAAGCGCAACGGATGAGCCGATCATGCCGAAAACTTCAGGCGGAATGTTTGTGTCCACTGACAAAACCGTTGCGATGACCGTAACGTCGTTGTAAAGTCCCTTGGGGAAAAGCGGACGAATAGGTCTGTCGATAAGACGTGATGTAAGGATTGCCTTGTCGCTTGCTCTGCCCTCTCTCTTTTTGAATCCGCCGGGGATTTTGCCGATTGCGTACATTTTCTCTTCGTAGTCAACGCTCAAAGGGAAAAAGTCCATACCGTCACGGGGAGCTTTGCTCATAGTCGCATTGACCATAACAACCGTGTCGCCGCAACGCACGATGCAAGAGCCGTTGGATTGCGAGCAGTATGCGCCTGTTTCGACGGTCATTTCTCTGCCGCCTACCGTTGTCTTGAAAATTCTTCTTTCCATAAAATTTCTCCTTCTGGGAATTCCGTCATTCCCTTATTCTCCGCAAAAAGCGGTTTATTTTTTATTTTTCCCGCACAGATGTGCGTTTATTCCAAAAAAAACGGGTGCGGTAAAAGCACCCGATGTTTTTTACTTTCTCAAACCAAGAGCAGATACGATTGTACGATATCTTTCGATGTCCATCTCTTTGAGATAGTTGAGAAGACTTCTTCTGTGACCGACCATCATAAGAAGACCGCGACGGCTGTGATGATCCTTGGGGTGATTCTTGAGGTGTTCGGTGAGTTCTGAAATACGAGCTGTCAAAAGAGCGATTTGAACTTCGGGAGAACCCGTGTCGCCTTCTTTGCGAGCGTACTTTGCGATGATTTCTTGTTTTGTTGTTTTATCCATTGTTTTTGCCTCCTTCGTTGGATAAATAATTCGCTTTCAACCAAGTAGCGACTCGGAGTTTTGTCGCAACCTCGTCGAAAGTACCATTGAATATTAACATATAAAAATTTTTATGTAAATCGATTTTGACAATTTGACAAAAAATATTAGTATTAAAAATATTTTACTCTCTTTCGGTCGACTATGTTCGACGCAGTGTCGTATCAAATTCGGTCACAGCCAAAAATTATACTGCCGCTTCAGCATTTCGTCTATGTGCTTTATATACTCTATCGGTTCTTTGTAATTTGCGCAACGAGTTATCAGATTTTTCTTTTTATTCCATTTTTTTGATATTCCGTTCGCGCCGTTTGCAATAATGGACGTATCTTCCTCCATAATGTCTATGTTGTAGACGCACGCTTTTTTCGGCTTGGCGTAACCCACGTTTTCAAGATTGCCGCTGGTATATTTCTGGCGATACATGTAGTATGGCTCATACCCTGCCGACGTAAGTTTTTTGTAGGCGTAATCCACCATTTGCGAGGCGGTTTCGAAATCGGTGTTGTCATAGCCCGCCTGTTTGAGCGCAGAGCCTTTTTTCATATAAAGCGTATGTACGGTGACGTTGGCGGGATTCAATGCGACTGCGATATCGACGCTACGCTTAAAGTCGTTTAGCGTTTCGCCCGGCAGACATGCAATCAAATCCATATTTACGTCAAACTTGTCTTTGACAAGCATATATGCGTTGTAGGTGTCCGCACTCTTGTGCTTGCGACCGATGATTTCAAGGGTTTTGTCGTTGAAAGTTTGAGGGTTTACGGAAACCCTGCTCACGCCGTGCTTTTGCAAAACGCGCACGATGTCGTCGTTTATGGTGTCGGGACGTCCCGCTTCGACGGTAAATTCTTTTGCGCCGAAATGACATTTTTCAAGCACTTTGTCCATTAACTCCGCACCGATGGACGTGGGCGTACCTCCACCGACGTACACCGCCCTGATTTTAAGACGTTTTTTCTCGATGATTTGCCTTGTTTGTTCCAGCTCGCGCACAAGACAATCGACATAGGGTTCGATAAGTTTTTTTTGTTTGTCTATGGGCAGGCTGACAAACGAGCAATACGCGCATCTTGTCGGACAAAACGGGATGAAAACGAACACGTCGAACTGTCGTGACGATTTGTTTCTTATCGGCTTTTGAACTTCTACGATTTTTTCGATAAGTTCCACCTTTCCTTCGCTTACACTGTAGTCTTTCAAAAAGACGTCGTGCGCCGATTTCGCATATCTATCCGTATCGTTTTCAATTTCACAATATAGTTTTGTCGGGCGAATACCCGTAAGGCAACCGTATGGAAGATTGACGTTCAAAAGGAAACTCAACGTGCGATAAATAGCTATTTTAAGGTAGCGTTTTTCCACTCTCTTGCGTTCGAGTTCGCTGTCAGTTTCAATCTTAAACGCATAGTTTTTGACAAAACCGTCAAATTTGTCCGACGTGATTCTCACCTTGAAAACGCCGTCTGTATTTTCGTATTCGACGGCAAGCGAAATGTTCTCGTCGGAGCGAGATTCAAACAGTCTTATAAGTTCCGCAAGGTCGTTGAGATATTCTTCGTTTGAAATTGAAAAATCGATCATAATGAGGTCAATCGGCAGTTATATGCGGTGTATCTTCGACAATCGGATTGTTTACTCTTTCAAAATCGAGGGTTGTAGGCTCACCGTGTCCGGGCAAAACGGTATAGTTGCCTTTGAGCGTAAAAAGTTTGTTTACAATGGAATTTTTGAGATCTTTTGCGTTTCCGTCATAAAAATCCGTGCGCCCGAAAGACATAAAAAACAGCGTGTCGCCCACAAAAATTTTGTTGTCGACAACATAGCAAACGCCGCCTTTTGAATGCCCCGGCGTATGAATGACATTGACGTCGAGTCCTGCTATTTTGAGGGTTTCGCCACCGTTCAGCAACACGTCCGGAGTAAACTTTTCGGGATTTATTCCCATAGAAAAGCCCAAATTTTTGTACGAGCCTATTTTTTCAAGATCGTCTTTGTGCAAAAACACGGCAGGAGCGTTTTGCAAATTCTCATTTCCGTTTTCGTCTTTGCTTGCAAGGCGACATAGCTCTGCAACGCCGCCGATATGGTCAAAATGTCCGTGCGTAAGCAAAATCGCTTCGATTTTCGCCTTTTGTTTTTTGAAAATCGCAAAAATATCCTCGGCGTTTCCGCCCGGATCGACTACAAAACCGCTGTTTCCGTTTATCACAATATACGTATTGACGTCAAGCGGTCCGGTATACAAATGAAAAAACTTCGGGCAAGTCATCTTCTCACCTCGATAACGCCGTCTATCGAGCGGAGTTGTTTTACAAGCTCTTCGAGTTCGCTACCCTTTGTGATTTGCACCGTAACGAGGATTTCCGCAATACCCGCTTTCTCGTCGACGCGCACGTTTGCGGCGGATATACCGAGCCTTGCGTTTGCGATATGCGCCGTGATTGTCGCAAGCAAACCGCCCTTGTTTTCGCAAATGAGCGTAAGAGTTGCGTTGAATCTTTCCTCACCGTCGATGTCCCAACTGGCTTGTATGAGTCTTTCGTCTTCCATCCCTTTGACGTTGGGGCAATCTTTTCTGTGTATCGAAACGCCTCTTCCGCGCGAGATATAGCCGACAATATCGTCACCCGGCACAGGCGAACAACACTGCGCCATACGCACTGTGAAGTTTGCGTTGCCGTTGACCAAAACGCCGCTCTTTGAGTGTTTTCTCGGTTTTTGCTCGGTGATCGGTATGTTTGCGACGTCTTGCGATATGAGCGTGTGGTCTTCTTTTTTGAAGTCCTGAATGATTTTTGTGAGAACCTGACTTGTCGTAAGACCGCCGAAACCGACAGCGGCATACAAGTCGTCTTCACTGCTCATTGCGTGTCGTTGAAGAATGCTTGACAAAATGTCGGGCGTAAATATATCCGCAAGAGCGTACCCTCTGCGTTTGGCCTCTTTTTCAAGCATATCCTTGCCGCGAGCGATATTTTCGTCCTTCTTTTCCTTTTTGAAGTACGCGCGGATTTTGGAGCGTGCCGACGCGGTATGCACGTACTTGAGCCAGTCAAGACTCGGACCTTTTGAGGAATTGGAGGTGATAATTTCAACGATGTCGCCGTTTTGAAGTTTTGTGGAAAACGGCACCATACGCTTGTTGACTTTCGCGCCGATGCACTTATTGCCGATTGCCGAGTGAATTTTGTACGCCAAATCCAAAGGCGTGGAGCCTACCGGCAAATCGAAAACGTCGCCCTTTGGCGTGAACACAAAAACCTCATCGTCAAAGACGTTGATTTTGACGGCGTCCATAAACTCTTTTGCGCCGTCGATATCCTTTTGAGCGTCCATAACCTCGCGTAGCCAACGCACTTTGCTGTCAAGCTCGCTGTCCTTGCCCGTCGTGCCCTCTTTATATTTCCAGTGCGCCGCAACGCCGTATTCCGCCACTTTGTGCATTTCGTAAGTGCGGATTTGAATCTCGAAAGTTTCGTTGTACTGCGTCACGACGGTGGTGTGCAGTGACTGATAGTTGTTTGCCTTGGGCATTGCGATGTAGTCCTTGAACCTCCCCGGCATAGGCTTCCACATCGTGTGAATTTCGCCGAGCATAGTGTAGCAGTCCTTGACGGTGTCAACTATGATTCTGACGGCAAGCAAGTCGTAAATCTGATCTATATCGATATGCAGATTATGCATTTTTTTGTACACGGAATAAAAGTGTTTCGGTCTGCCGTTCACCTCGCCGTGTATGCCCATTTCTTTGAGCTTGTCCTCGATTTGTTTGCAAATTGCGTCAAGAAAACCTTGTCTTTCGGACTTCTTTTTCGCAACGTTTTCGGCAATGTATTTATACTCCGTCGGCAACAGGTATTTCATCGACAAATCTTCGAGTTCGCACTTGAAGAAGGAAATACCCAGTCTGCCAGCAAGCGGAGCATAAATATCGAGCGTCTCTTTTGCAATGCGTTTTTGCTTTTCTTCGGGCAAATACTGAAGGGAGCGCATATTGTGCAAACGGTCGGCGAGTTTGATGATGATAACTCTCAAATCCTTTGCCATTGCGACGAAAATCTTTCTGAAATTTTCCGCCTGCGCCTCTTCTCTGTTGACAAATTGAAGTTTGTCGAGTTTTGTTACGCCTTCGACAAGCTCGCAAATCTCGTCGCCGAATTGCTCGCGCAGTTCGTCATACGTGACGGACGTATCTTCCAAAACGTCATGCAAAAACGCGGCTATGACCGTTGATGAGTCAAAGCCGAAATCCGCGAGAATTTCAACGACCGCGCAGGGATGGATAAAGTAATCCTCCCCCGAACTTCTCTTTTGTCCGCGGTGCGCTTCCTCGGCAAAATCATGCGCTTTTTTTATTTCCGCATAATTTGTAGGATAGGTTTTTCTGAGTTTTACAAGCAATTCGTCCATACTTTCGGTGTATCGGCATCGGATTGCCGTCAAAAGCAATCGTTTGTCGATAATATATTATTATACTTGATAAAACAAAACATTGCAATACGCCAAAAAGCCTAAATCACAAAAAAATCACGCCGATTTTATTCGTGATCGGTGTTGCGATATGCAATGCTGTCGTCGAGATTAACGGATTTTGCCGAAATGTGCAAAAATCCTTTTTCGTTGATTTTTACAGTGCCTACCTCGTCGAAAATACGAAGCGCAAGCATAAACACGCTTTGCGGAACTTTGTATCCCGAACATACTGCGACATACGCCCTGTGCGGACTTGCAAGTTTGGGCGTGCGATGCGCAACGTTGACGATTTCTTTGTACACTTTGCGCAAAACGTCTTTGCTCACCGAGATAGGTTTTGCAGAGCAGTCACCCAAAGCGAACAACGCTTTCGTTTCCTTTTGAAGTTTTGCAAGATACCCCTCGCAAAGCGGATGTCCGAAAACCACCACTCTGTTGTAAAACGAAAAATCAAAGCACTGAGCAGGACACACTATAACACAGTTTTCGGGATTAAGACAACGCGGCGTCGCAATAAGCACCGGAAGGGCTTTTATACTCTCGTCCTTTGAGCATAACTCCTCGTATTCGCTTCTTGAAAAACACACAATTGCCGTCCCGAACGGCTCTTTAAGCCACTCTTTTACACACTTAAAGTCCGTTTTGGGAAAATCCGCACTGCCTGCGCAAGAGAGTTGATGCAAGTTCATGCAAACAGACTCGTCCTCGTCGAGTTCTATGTCTTCAAACTGCAAAGATTGGATGATTCCTTGTGCGGATTCTCTGTTTTGAAACGCATTTATACCGAGGGATATTTCAAAATCCACCTTGCCGGTTCTTGCCGAAAGACACGGCGCAAACTTTGAAAATCCCATAAGCTCGATGTTGGGCGCAACATATTTGACGTGTTGCGAAAAGCCTATTCTGTCAAATCTCAGTCCTTGCCCTTTTACAAGGAAAGTGGGACGAGGATTCTGATATCCGGTAGGCTCCATAAGTTCAAGCTCTTTTGCAAACGACAAAAAGTCCATGTCGATGGGCAATTCCATCTCGCAACAAATTTCGTGCGTAAATTCTTTTTTGTCATGCGATGACAATATAAGCTCGTTTGCCGCTTTGACAAAGTCGTCGAATTTGCTCTCGTCCATAGATATTCCCGCCGCTTGAGCGTGACCGCCGAAGCCCGTAAAATAATCGCTGAGCGCACATAAAGTTTCAAAAATATTGACTTGCGGGATGGAGCGTGCCGAGCCTCTGAGTTCACCGTCATCGGTGTTTGCAAACAAAATCGTCGGGCGTTTGAACTCCTCGACGAGTCGCGCGCACGCAATACCTAATATACCCGGTTCCCAATCCTTGTTTTTGAGGATGATGATTCCGACGTCGTTGAAGTCTGTTCCTGCAAGTTGCGCCTTTGCCCTGTCAACCGCTTTTTCGCAAAGCTCCTGACGGGCGGCGTTATCTCTTGCAAGTTCGTCCGTAAGCGTTCTCAACAGAAAATAATCGTTTTCGAGGAAAAGCCCCACCACTTTCATTGCCGAATTGAGTCTGCCCGCAGCGTTCATTCTGGGAGCGAGGCGGAACATAACGTCGGTTGCCGACACACTCTGCTGATTGAGAAGCATTTTTACACCCTTTCTCGGCGAAGCGGTGATTTGCTTCAATCCGTAATACGCAATGATTCTGTTGTCGTCTTTAAGAGGCACGACATCGGCAATGGTTGCGATAGCAACTATATCGAGATACTTCTTTGCCTCTTCTCTGCCGCCGAGAGCTTCCACGAGTTTGAGTGCGACTCCTGCGCCGCACAAGTCGTAAAAACCTTTCCTCGCAACCTTGGGGTCGACAACTATGCAATCGGGGATTTTGTCCTGCGGCTCGTGGTGATCGGTGACTATGGTTTCGATACCCCTCGATTTCAGATACTCTACTTCATCGATTGCGGTTATGCCGGTATCGACGGTTATAACAAGTTTCGGCGAATGATACGCAAGTATCTTTTCAAGTGCTTCGATGCTTATCCCGTAGCCGTCTTTGTTTCTGTCGGGAATGAAGTAGAACACGTTGAGTTTGTCGCGCAAGTACAACATGAGCGTCGATATTGCGCATATGCCGTCGCAATCGTAATCGCCGTAAATCAGCACTTTTTCTTTGTTTTTAATGGCTTTTTCGATACGCGCGACTGCCTCTTTCATCCCGTCTATCTCATACGGAGAGGACAGTTTGTCCAATGACGGATGCAAATAGTCGTAAAGCGAATCCTCGCTCATTCCCCTTCCCAGGAGCAAGCGCAAAAAGTCTTGGGAAATCCCAAGACGCTTTGCAAGCGAAACATTTTCGCTTGTGAGTGGAAATCGAGGAGTTTTTACAACGTATCTCATAAAATCATAAAACTACGCCCTCACCTTTGTGAGGGCGCAATCTGATTGTTATTTTTTCTTTTTGAACGTCGTGTTCTTCTTTGAATATTTGTAGACGACGTTTTGTTTTTGCTTTTGTTGACCTGCCTGTTTGACTTGCTGTTTTACGATTTGTTCACCGTCCTCATCGACAGAGATTTCGTCGTCGGAGTCATCTTTCTTATCGTAAGTCACGGCGTTGCGTTTTGCATACTTTGCTTTTGTCTTGTCAAAGGAGATGCTGAGCGTTGCCCAAAGCGGAGTCGCAAGACATGTTGCCGAGAACAAACCGGCGAGCAAACCGAGGATGATAGGCACGCAGAATTCTCTTATCGTGTCACTGCCGAGGATTGCGAGGAAGATGATGGTGACCATAGTCGTCAACGTGGAGTAAACCGTACGAGTGAGCGACGAGCGAACAGCCATATCGCCTATACCCTTGTAATCGATGTCCTTTTGACCTTTGAGCGGTTTGATGGTTTCACGGCAACGGTCGAAGATGACGATTGTGTTGTTGATCGAGTACGCAACGATCGTAATCATAGCCGCAACGTAAGAGCTGTTTATTTGCACTCTGCAAATGACCGTGAGAGCAAACATGACGACGACGTCGTGGAGCAATGCGACAACAGCCGCGATTGCGCTCGTAAACGTGAATCGAATCATGATGTACACAAGGATCAATGCGATTGAAACGGCAAGAGCGATACCTGCTTTGGAGAGCAAATCCGCAGCGGCGGTTGCGCCGATGGATTCGTATGTGATCTTGTTTGCGTCCGTGAGCGAAACGTTGGGATCGACATAATCGTCAACGGCTTTTCTGATCGCCTTGTTCATTTCCTCGATTTTGGCGTCGTCCTTAAAGACGTTTTTGTATCTGAAAACGATAGCGGTTTTGTCGTTGTCGTTTGCTTCCTGACGTTGCATATAGCTGACGACAACGTGTTGTCCGTCCACTGCAACACCTTCGATAATACTTTTGATTGCGTTGCCTTCGCTTTCGTATTTCGAATCGTTCAAAATATCTTTGCCGAGCGTGACGGTGAGAATTGTACCGCCCTCGAAGTCGATACCAATGCCGACTGCGTCCGAGTAGCTGCCCGAAGTCGCGCCGAGCGAAACAATCATGATGACTGCCACAAGCACGATTACGAAGGGCACGATTGCCATATATTTTGCATTTTTGCAAACGCTGTAATTTTTGCAAAGATTGCGGAAGTTACTGTTTTTCATATTACGCCTCCTCCTTTGCAAGTTTTGCGGATACACTCTTTGCGTCTTCTTCTTTTTCGTCTTCATTGACGCGTTTCAAACCGTAGAACTTTTCGCTTGTGCTGTTGAGCGGCATAAACGCTTTGAGTACGAGTCTTGTCACGACGAGCGAGCAGAACAACGAGAGCAAGATACCTATAAACAGCGTCACCGCAAAGCCGACAATCGACGCAGAGCCGAGCACCCAAAGCACGATTGCGCCGATAAGGGTTGTGACCTGACCGTCGACGATTGCGCCGGCAGAACGCTTGAAGCCTATCTTTATGCAAGTTGAAATCGGTTTTGTCGAGTGTTTGTATTCGTCCTTGACTCTCTCGAAGATGATGACGTTTGCGTCGACAGCCATACCGATTGAGAGCAAGATACCCGCAATGCCCGGGAGAGTGAGTTGCACCCAAGGAAGCACTGCGCAGAACCAGATGAGCAACACGATGTAAACGCAAAGCGAGAGATCGGCAGCAAGTCCGAGTCCGCGATACACGCATGCCATAAAGATGAAGATGAGTGCGACGCCGACAATACCTGCAATGAGTGCCGTGCGAATGGAATTTTCACCAAGCGTTGCCGAGATGTTTCTGATTTCGGCAAGTTGGAGAGTGACGCCAAACGTGCCCGATTGGAGCTTTGTTGCATAGTCGTATGCCGATTGATAGGTGTAGTTGCCGGTGATGATTGCCGAACCGTTGGTGATTGCCGCATTGATTGTCGGCTCCATAATCTTTTGACCGCCAACGTAGATGTAGGTCTTTTTGCCTTTGTTTGCGGAAGTGATTTCACCAAACTTCTTTGCACCCTTGTCGTTGAACTTCAAACCGATTGCGTATTGACCGTTGTCGGAAGTTGTGACGTATGCGTTTTCAAGGTGTTCGCGTCCGTTGAGGAACGCTTTCTTTTCAAGGTCGGTGTTGCTTGCCTCGTTGCCGAGATCTTCGAGGGTGAAGTAGAGCGACGCGGGGCGTCCGATAAGGTCGAGCACTTTTTCGGGATCGTCAACGTCGGGGATCTCGACGCGGATTGTCGTGGTGTCGCCCGACGAGCCTTTTGTCACCGTCGCCTCGGTGTAACCCTTTGACACGAGCAAACTTTGAAGCGAGCTTATTGTGCCGTTGACGCGCGTGTCGAAATCGCCGTGATCGTCGTTTGCGACTCTAAAGACAGCGGACACACCGCCCGACATATCTAAACCAAGTTTGATTGTCCTTGCGTAACCGGTGTAATCATAAACCGTGTTGCCGATCGGGAAGGTGGGCAACACTGCAAACACTGCCATGAGAATTATGAATACACTCACTATACACAAGATGACTATTGACTTCTTCTTGTTCACAGGACTAGTCCTCCATATAGTAAAACATAGATATTATAACTATAACACCTTGTCAAGTCAAGAAAATATGATGCGATTGCGCCAATTTAAGTTGTATTTTTTGCACAAAAAGACATATATTTTTGTCAAAAGTCATAGTTTGTGGTATGGAAAAAGCCAAAAATATAAAAACCGACGTCACGGACGTCCTCAAAGCAGTTTTGTTTGCAACCCTGATTTCCCTCGGTATGGTGTTGATTTTCGCAATCGTAATCCGATTTGCAAACGTCGAAAACAAGGTTATCATGCCCGTCAATATCGCAATCAAAATTCTGTCGTTGCTTGTCGGCGTCATGATTGCGTTCAAAAACCCTCAAAACGGACTGGTAAAAGGCACGATAAGCGGGCTTGTGTATATGTTGTTTACGTTTTTGATATTCTCTGCCCTAAACTCTTTCAAGGACGTGACTTTCAGCTGGATAGACCTCATCACTCTGCCCGTTGCCGGCGCGATAAGCGGCATAATCACGGTCAACGTAAAATCGAAAAAAGCATGATTTCGGAAAAACTATGTCACACTAAGCAACAAAAAAAGCACGCGATGCGTGCTTTTTCGTGTGTTTTTCCAAAACTTATTTGGTTTCGTCTTGAGTGGCGTCCGAGGTCTCTTCCACAACTTCACCGCTCACTGCTTTGTCGCAATCTGCCTTTTCCCGGCATGCGTCGCAGTTGTTGTCGCAAGTTGTTTCCTCGGCCTTTGCTTCTTCTGCCGCGGGCTCTTGAGGAGCTGTTTCCTGTACGGGTGCAGCAACCTTTTCAAGGACATAACCGACAGCTTTCTTGTCGATGACGATCAAAGTGGGGTTGGCTTCCGTGCCTACATTGACGATGAGAGTGTTGTCTGCATTGACTTGAGTGATCTTGCCCACAATGCCGCCCACTGTCATCAGCTTTGTGCCGACGCAAAGACTGTTCATCATGTTTTGTTGTTCTTTTTGACGTTTCTTTTGAGGAACGATCGTAAGAACGATCATAAGCACAAGAACAACGCCGATGACGACATACATGATCCATCCTCTGTTGTTGCCTGAACTGGTTGCACCTGAATTTTCGCCTTCTGCCGCCGCAAGCAGCAAAGAATTGAAGAAATTAAACATATTTGCTCCTTTATTCACCTATACGGTTATTCTATTTTGATGATTCAATGTTACACGATTTATTATAGTTTTGCAACAAAAATCGTACATTTTGTGGCATTATTAAAGCATTTTTAATGTTTCAGAGTCTCAACCTATATATTGCGCCATAAATTCTTTGCGGAATTCGTCGTATCTGTCCTCCAAAATCGCTTGACGGATATCGGCGGCAAGCCTCTCCAAAAAGCGAATGTTGTGAATGGACAAAAGACGTCCGCCCATAATCTCGTCGCTCTTGATGAGGTGACGGATATATGCCCTTGTATAATTTTTGCAAGCATAGCAATCGCACTCGGGATCGATAGGCGTAAAGTCCTCTGCATAGGGTGCGTTGCGAATGGTCATAAAGCCTTCTTTGACCATTGCCGTACCGTTGCGAGCAATGCGAGTGGGCAACACGCAGTCAAACATATCCACTCCCCTTGCAACGCCCTCCACGATATAATCCGCCGTACCGACGCCCATAAGATAGTGCGGTTGATCCTTTGGCAAAAGGGGTTGCAAAACATCGAGCATTTCATACATTTTTTCCGCGCTTTCGCCAACCGACAAACCGCCGATCGCGATGCCGCATTTTGCATACGGAACGGTGCGTTCGGCACTCTCTTTTCTCAAATCCGCAAAGACGTTTCCTTGTACAATCGGAAAGAGTGTTTGGTGCGGTTTAAGCTCAACTTTCGAGCATCTATCCAGCCATTTCAGTGTGCGTTCCATTGCGTCGCGGGCTTTGTCGTGTGTGATGTCTGGGGGCGTACATTCGTCAAAAGCCATCACGATGTCACTGCCCAACGCCTTTTGCACTTCCATTGATTTTTCGGGAGAGAAAAAGTGCTTGCTTCCGTCTATAAAACTGTTGAATTCCGCGCCCTCGTCCGTTATTTTTCTAAGGGATGAAAGCGAAAAAACCTGAAAACCGCCGCTATCCGTCAGGATTGCGCCGTCCCAGTTCATAAACTTGTGCAAACCGCCCGCTTTTTCGATAAGCTCATGTCCCGGGCGCAGATACAAGTGATAGGTGTTCGACAACAAAATTTGCGCTCCCGTTTGGCGCACTTCTTCGGGAGAAAGCCCCTTGACCGTCGCTTTTGTGCCGACCGGCATAAAGCACGGTGTGTCGATTACGCCGTGTTCCGTGTAGAGTTTTCCTACTCTCGCACCTGTCTTTTTATCCTCGTGTATAACTTCAAATCTCATCTCGTTTTCCTTGTTATATTGTTGTGATGATATATTATTTATTTTTTTCTACAAGAGTCGGGCGGTACGGTTATTCAAAAAATGAAGAATCGCCAAACGAGAAGAATCTGTACTTCTCCTTGACCGCCTCTTGGTAGATTTCGAGCGTTTTTTCTCTGCCCACAAACGCCGAAACAAGCATAATCAGCGTGCTTTCGGGCAAGTGGAAGTTGGTGATAAGCCCCTTTACGCACTTGAATTTGTAGCCGGGGTAAATAAATATGCTCGTGTCGCCCTTTTGCGCGCGGACATATCCGTTGTCGTCGGCAACCGTTTCGAGTGTACGAACGCTTGTCGTGCCGACGCATATGACTCTCCTACCCTCTTTTATGGCGCAGTTTATTTTTTCGGCGTTTTCCTCGTCGATTTCATAGTATTCGGTGTGCATCTCGTGTTCAAGGATATTGTCCTCTTTGACGGGGCGGAACGTGCCGAGTCCTATGTGCAAAAGCACGGTTGCAAAATCAACGCCCATATCCTTGATTTTTTGCATAAGTTCGGGCGTAAAATGCAAACCTGCGGTGGGCGCGGCAGCCGAGCCTTCGATCTTGCTGTACACGGTTTGATATCTCTCTTTGTCGGCAAGTTTTTCCTTGATGTACGGCGGAAGCGGCATATTGCCCACCCTGTCGAGAATGTCCTCGAACACACCGTCAAATTGAAATTCTATCGTGCGTGCGCCGTAATCGCCTATCTCGGTCACGACTGCGCTCAATTCGTCGCAAAAGTGAATCACCGAGCCTAAACGAGCCTTGCGCGCAGGTTTCATTATGGTTTCCCAATGCGTATAATCTTTACGTTTCAACAGCAACACTTCAAGCACGCTCTCGTGGTTTTCGATATGCCCGAAAATGCGCGCCGGGATAACCCTCGTGTTGTTGATGACAAGCAAATCGCCCTTTTTGAGAAATGAGGGCAAATCGTAAAAATGCTTGTGCTGTATCTGATCCGTTTGACGATTATACACCAAAAGCCTCGAATGATCGCGAGGCTCTATCGGGGTTTGCGCAATGAGTTCTTCGGGCAATTCATAGAAGAAATCGTGCGTTTTTAGATTTTCGTTTTCTTGCATATTAGTCCTTTTTCAAAGTGAACGGCGGGTCTTAAATTTAATATTCCCCCTTCCTCACGTGTTTGGACTTCGGCGTTTGCGCACCGCAATCCGCCTCGTTCGCTTTGGCTACAACACATTCACTGGATGTGTTGCTTAACGCGTCGCGCCCATACCGCCGTTCCCCCTCTGCATTCTTTGAGGGAACCCACGGCGTCCGCTCCGCGTGGGGCAACACTCAGCACTCGCATAGATAGGGACATTTCTCTATTTATGCCACTGCGCTTTGTGCGCCAGCTTCGCACCCAAAAGGCGCAGTCGCTTGTACTGTCCGTCAAGCTCGGCGCTCTCTTTTCTCGCCGCCTTGCGGCTCGTGTTCCGTCTCGTAAAAACTATTTGTTATACTCACGTTTTAGATGGTCGTAAGCATTGGGAGTGCAAACTCTGCCCCTTGGAGTTCTGCCGATAAATCCCAGTTGAATGAGGAAAGGTTCGACAACGTCCTCTATGGTGCTTGCTTCCTCCCCCGTTGCGGCGGCAAGAGTTTCGAGTCCGACAGGACCTCCGCCGAATTTATCGATGATTGCCTCCAATACGGTGCGATCGGTGATGTCAAGACCGAGTTCGTCCACATCCATAAGCGCAAGTGCCTTTTGTGTGATGGCAAGGTTTATGCCGTCAAGTTTTTCGTACTCGGCAAAATCGCGCACACGGCGCAAAAGCCTGTTGGCGATACGCGGCGTACCGCGAGAACGCTTTGCGATTTCAAGAGCGGCGGAATCCTCGATTGCAATGCCCAAAATACCGCTTGAACGCATAACTATGCGCTTCAATTGTTCGTCCGAGTACATTTCAAGGCGCAAAGACATGCCGAAACGGTCACGCAACGGGCTTGACAGCATGCCCGCCCTCGTCGTTGCGCCGATAAGCGTAAAGCGTTTGAGGGGTATGCGAATACTTCTTGCCATAGGGCCGGTACCGTTTACGAGGTCGAGAGAAAAATCTTCCATTGCCGGATAAAGCACCTCTTCGATGTTGCGGTTGAGGCGGTGTATCTCGTCAATAAACAGCACGTCGCCTTTTTCAAGGTTGGTGAGCAAAGACGCAAGGTCTGCGGCTTTTTCGATGGCAGGTCCGCTTGTGACTCGTATCTGCGCGCCGAGTTCGCTTGCAATGACGTGCGCAAGCGTGGTCTTGCCAAGTCCAGGAGGTCCGTAAAGCAAAACGTGGTCGAGAGCGTCGTTCCTCGCCTTTGCGGCAGATATGAACACTTCAAGATTCTTCTTGATTTTCTCTTGCCCGACGTACTCGTCCATGCTGTGCGGACGAAGGCTGTTTTCTTGCTCGTCGTCATCGATGGTGAGCGAACTCACCACCCTATTTGTGACGTCGAAGTCCTGATTTTCTTTTGTAAATTGTGATTTGATCATGATTTACCTTTTCGGTGGTTATTTGCGATGTTAGGCGCAGTCCGAGTATTAGTGCGCCTTGAATGAGTGTAGATTCTTTCTCTACAAGAGTTGGGCGGCGTGAACTATAAATTCCATGTCCCCCTTCCTCACGTGTTTCCCCTACCGCCGTTCCCCCTTGAAAGGGAACCCACGGCGTCCGCTCCGCGTGGGGCAACACTCGGCACTCACATAAATAGGTATCGTCCCCTTGTTATGCCACTGCGCTTTGTGCGCCAGCTACGCAACAACACGGCGCAGTCGCTTGTACTATCCATCAAGCTCGGCGCTCGCTTTTCTCGCCGCCTTGCGGCTCGCACTCCGAATAAACACATTGCGTTAATAAGAACACACTAAATGCCAAATAGTGCTATTTGCTCATTTTTTGCAAGCAAGTGCGTATGATTTCCTCTGTGCCGTGGCACGTCTTGCTCGCCTCCGTTGCCATGCGCACGGCTTCGGTTTTGGAAATTCCGAGGCTTTCGAGGGCAAATACGGCGTCTGCAATGTCTTCTCCCGTGATTGCGTCCCGATGGTCGTTGAAGATTGTGATGTCATCGGCAACTTGGTCACGCAAACTCAAAATGATGAGTTCGGCGGTTTTTTTGCCAAGACCTTTGATTTTGCAAAGCGTTTTGCTGTCGCCGCTTGCGATTGCCACGGTGAGTGTTTTGAGGTCGTAACCGCCGAGGATTTGCATTGCCATTTTCGGGCCTATACCGCTGATTTCGATGAGGCGCAAAAACAGTTTTTTCTCGTCTAAACGCGAAAATCCGTACAGTGACATTTCGTCCTCGCGGACGTACAGATATGTGTAAATCTTGACTATTTCGCCCATATCGACGTCCATAAGCGTGTTTCCGCTTACGCCGATTTCATAGCCGATGCCGTTGTTGTCAACGACGATTGACGTGAACGTTTTGTCCACGATTTTGCCTTGAATATAGTTGTACATACTCACCTTTTATCGCATTGTGCTTGGATTTATTGTACTTTGAAATTGCCCGCAAGCCTGCTTGTTTGAGCGTGGCAGATTGCCACGGCAAGCGCATCGGCGGCATCGTCGGGACGAGGCACGCTCTTTAAGCGCAATAAAACCTGCATCATGTGCTGCATTTGGATTTTATCTGCGCCGCCATAGCCCGTGACCGCCTGTTTGATTTGGTTTGGCGTGTACTCGTACACTTCCTTGCCAAGACTCTTCACCGCCGTAAGCAAAATGACTCCTCTCGCCTCGGCAACGGGTATTCCCGTGGTGATATTCTTTGAAAAGAACAATTCCTCTATGGACACTTTGTCGGGCTTGTAGGTGTCGATAAGCTCCTTTACGCCGTCTTCGAGTTGGAGCAACCTCTCGGGCAAAGTACAGTCTTTTGGCGTGGTGACAACCCCGTAATCTATTACGGAGAAATTGCCCTTTTCTGATTTTATCACGCCATATCCCATTGTCGCAAGACCGGGATCGATGCCCAAAATTATCATTTCAGCTCCTAAAATAAATGAATGTTATTATTCCGCTTGTTCTTTCTCTACAAAGGTGAACGCCGTGCACTTTTAAATTGCAATGCCCCCCTTCCTCACGTGTTTGGACTTCGGCGTTTGCGCACCGCAATCCGCCTCGTTCGCTTTGGCTACAACACATTCACTGGATGTGTTGCTTAACGCGTCGCGCCCATACCGCCGTTCCCCCTTAAAAGGGTACCCACGGCGTCCGCTTCGCGTGGGGACACACTCGGCTCTCGCATAGATAGGGACATTTCTCTTATTATGCCACCGTCCTTTGTGCGCCGGCTACGCAACAACATGGCGCAGTCGGACGGTACAACCGTCAAGCTCGGCGCTCGCTACGGTCGTCGCCTTGCGACTCCAATTCCGTCTTCGAATAGTCGGCAACAATCTCACTGTCCGTAAGACAATATCGAATTTTCGTTTGTGTCGTCAAAGACCAATGCCTTGCCCGAAAGAGGCAACGTTCCGACTCGGGCAAGATTGAGTCTGCTCTTGATTTTGCAATTTTCACAGACGAGAATATATCCGTCATTCGTTTTGTAAGAGTGTCTTACTTCGACTTGTCGCGCGCCTTGCACGTCATAGCAATCGCTATGCCAGCCAACGTAAACGCTCTTGCCGATGTAGGACTGCACCACTCTGTTTGTCAGATGCGAAAGGTCTATCTCGAAGCCGTCCTCGGTGGTTGCGACAAGTGTGCCGTTTACGCTTTGAAGTTTTGCTTTTTCAAAAGCATAATCCTCGTCAAACGCCTGCGCCGCCCAGATATTCGACGGATTTTCGCATATCTGTTCGTATGTGCCTATTTGCTTGATTTGACGATAATGCGTCACGACGATTCTATCCGCAATCGAGATTGCCTCGTCCTTGTCGCGCGTTGCAAAAATCACGCATTTACCCTCTTTTGCAAAGTCCTGCAAGACGGGAGCAACCTCGCTCCAAATGGTTTTTGCGTCCTCTTTGTCAAGTCCTCTCGTGATGTCATCGACGAGCGCGACCTTGAAATCGCGCAAGAAAAGTCTTGCGATTGCAAGGCGTTTTTTGTCTGCCAAATCGAGTTTTTTCGCCTTGAAATAAAGCGACGCGGTTATACCGACGATATCCGCCGCATGCTTGACGATCTCGTCTGTTTTGCCCTTGTCAACCCCTCTGATTTTGAGAGGATATGCAAGATTGTAATAACAAGAACGGTTTTCAAACAACGCCAGATCATCGAAAATCATCACAACGTCGTCGGGCTTTTTCGCAAGCGGTTCACCGTCGAAAAGCACTTTCCCCTCGCATTCCGTCACGCCCGCAACGACTTTCAGAAACGTGGTTTTGCCGCTCGACTCGTCACCGAGCAGAGCGACGATTTCACCGTCTTTTATTGTCATATCCGTCGGAGCAAAAACCCTTGCTCCGTACAGATACTGTTTGCTTACGCCCTCAAGTTTTATCATTTCAGATGATGTACTTGTTCAATTTCTTGGGCGCGTTTTCGAGTTCTTCTTTCTTCTTTTCGTAGCCCTTTCTGTCAAACATGGCAAAGGTTGCGTTTTTGCCCTCTTCGACGCCCGGTTGATTGAATGTGTCGATGTTGAGCATCTTGCCGCAGTAGGCGGTTTCGAGTTGGAAGAACATCAGAAGTTGACCGATTGTATTTGCGTTTACTTCGTCAAGCATAATCGTGCGATTCATATGTTTGGAGCGAGTAAGCGCATATTCGGTGGCTTCTCTTTCGGTGTTGATAAGCTCACCCATAGTGTGTCCACAAAGGAAGTTTACGTCCGCAAATTCCTCCGCGCCGTTTGCAATAACCACGTCTCCTCTGTACTTCTTAACGCCGATGAAAGTCACGACTTTGTCGAACGGGCCTTCGGTGTAAAGTTGCACTTGCGAGTGTTGGTCGGTCACGCCGAGCGACTTGACGGGGGTTTGTCCCTTGTGAACGACGTTGCCGTCAAAGTCAACCGCCTTGCCCAAACTCTCGCCCCAAAGTTGGCAATACCAGTCCGCCATAAGTTTAAGGCTGTCCGCATAAGGCATCATAACCGAGATGTTTTTGCCCTTTTGCTCCATTGCGATATATTGGAGCGTTGCCGCCATAAGAGCGGGGTTTTTGTATGGGTCGGAAGAATTGCACGCCTTGTCCATATCCGCCGCACCTCTCAAAAGCGAGATTATGTCAATGCCCAGCACCGCCGCCGGAAGAAGTCCCACGGGGCAAAGCTCGCTGAAACGTCCGCCAACGCCGTCGGGGATATAGTAGGTTTTGAAGCCCTCTTTCTTTGCAAGTTTGATGAGGTTACCCTTGCTCTGAGATGTCGTTGCGATGATATGTTTTGCCCAATCCTTGCCGCATTTCTTTTTGAGAATGTCGGTAATGATAAGGTATTGGCTCATCGTTTCGGAGGTTGCGCCGCTCTTTGTGATGACGTTGAACACCGTTTTTTCGACGTCGATAACATCCAAAAGCGCAAGCATGCGCTCGGGGTCTACGTTGTCCTCTACATAAAACTTTACGCCGCGTTTCTTGGCGTCAAGCTCGTTGTATCTGAAATGGCAAAGCGCATTGAACACCGCCATAGGACCGAGCGCGCTGCCGCCGATGCCGAGTACGACAAAGTTGTCATAATGCGCTCTCACTTCCGCCGCCGTGTAGATGATGTCGCGCACAATATCCTCTTGATTGTAAGGAAGTTCCGCCCAGCCCATCCAGCCCGTGCCGCGATTCTGTTCAAAATACGCATAACTGTCTTTGGCTTTGTCAAGCACGGATTCTATCTCCTTTTCGGTGATGCCTTGCTCGCCGATGGAAGATTCCATCATATTGTTGAAATCAAACTTGATTTGCATATCTTTTATGCCTCCAAAATGTTTTTAAGGTATTCCACCGATTCCTTAACCTCGTCAAAAGAATCGTAATTTCCCGCATATTGTTCGATGATGAGCGGTCCGTCATAACCGACGTCTTTGAGCCTTGCCACAAGTTCTCTGAAAGGGAAATCTCCCTTGCCTACCATAGCGATTTTGCCGTCTTTGACGTCGCTCACATGCACGTTTGTAACACTGCTTCCCATAACGTCCAAATACTCCCGCCAGTCATAGCCCGATTGCCTTGCTTGCTTTATGTCCAGAACGGTGCCTATATTCTGCGCATACGGTTTCATCTGCCTGAAAAACTCGGGTGAATCGAAAGTTGCCCAATGCACGTTTTCAAGACAGAGTTTTATTCCGTATTCGCTTGCGATTGCGCCCAATTTGCTCATACGCTCGCCGACGAATTTCGGATCGATGTACACGCTTTGTTTGAGCCTCGCCTGCGCGTGAAACGTGTACGCTCTTGCGCCGATGGTTTTGCCGACGTTGAGTACCATGCGAAATATTCTTTCCGCATCCTCGTACGTCCTCGGCACTTTGTTGAAAAGTTGCGGTTCAAACTGAGTGTTGAGCGAATGAACCGAGTATACGTCAAAGTCGCCTTTGCGCTCGGCAAGGAGTTTCGCAAAAGCGTCCGAATATTCATAAAAAGTGGTGAGGAACACTTCGCAAGTGTCCCCCCCACAGCGTTGAATGACCGAGAACGAATCCTCGGTCAATACTTTTGAAAAAAATGTTGCTGTCGAAATGCCGACTTTCATTTATTCTTCTTCGCCCTCTACAACGACTTCTTCTTCGTAAACGTTGGGCGAGCCTTTTTTGTCCTTGCCCCAAATGTCTTTTTGCTTTCTCATCTGTCCGAGCAATCTCGGAATAACCTCGTCGAGGTTGTCAAACGGAGAGCCGCTCATTGCGCTTGCACGATAAGTCAGCCCTTTGCTCGTAACGACCATATCCGTGGTGTAGTCGCCGTTTTCATAGGTGACTGTGAACTTCACTTCAACGTTGTCGTCATCGAAACGTCTGTCGAGCTTTGCGCACTTTTTCTCGGTGATTGCCTTGAGTGAATCACTAGGATTGTAATTCTTGCCGAATATTTCGATTCTCATAAAGTAACCTCCTAAGTTCTTTATACTTGCATTATAACAAACAATGCTTATTATTTCAAGGGGTTGAATTATATTTAATTTTCCTTTTCGAAAACAAGTCGATTGTCTTTGAAATCGATATTTATTTTGTCGCCCGCAACAATCTCCGATCGTATAAGTTTTTCACTCAACTTGTCCTCTACAAGACGTTGGAGCGTTCTGCGCAAAGGTCTTGCGCCGTAGTCCGCGTCATAGCCCTCGCTCACGATATAATCTTTTGCGCTTTGTGTGATATGCGCCGAAATTTCACGCGATTCGAGGCGTTTTTCAAGGGATGCAAACATCAGATCCGCAATCTTGAACAAACTTTCTTTGTCGAGTTTTTTGAACACCACGATTTCGTCTATACGATTGATAATCTCGGGTTTCATTGCGCCTTTTAGGGCTTGAATGTGGCTTTGGCGCACTCTTTCGTTTTCGTTGTCCGACGCTTTTTCGCTTGCAAATCCGAGCGTTCTATGCACGGTTGCCGCCTCTTTTGCACCTATATTCGATGTGAGAATAACCACCGTGTTTTTGAAACTTACCGTGCGTCCGTGGCTGTCGGTGAGTATACCGTCTTCGAGAATTTGCAAAAGAATGTTGAAGATATCGGGATGACCTTTTTCGATTTCATCGAAAAGCACCACCGAATATGGTTTTCTGCGCACTTTTTCGGTGAGCTGTCCGCCCTCCTCGAAGCCGACGAGTCCCGGTGCAGAGCCGATAAGGCGGGACACGCTGTCCTTTTCCATATACTCGCTCATATCCACGCGAATAAGCAAATCTTCGTCGCCGAAAAGCGCGCTTGCAAGTGCCTTTGCAAGTTCGGTTTTGCCAACGCCCGTCGGGCCGAGGAAAATGAACGAACCTATCGGGCGTTTGGGATCTTTCAACCCCGCTCTTGCCCTTTTCACCGCCTTTGCAACGGCAGCGCAAGCCTCGTCTTGTCCGATGACTCTCGATTGCAGTACTTTTTCGAGATTGACGAGTTTTTCGCTCTCGCCCTCGGTTATGCGCTTTACGGGTATACCCGTCCAGTTGCCCACAACCTCTGCGATTTCGTCCTCGCCTATCGACAAATCGGTGTTTTTGCACTTCTCTTTCCACTCGATTTCCGCTTTTTCTTTTTGCTCGATATAGTCGTCGCGAAGTGCTTTGTATTTTCCGCAAAGCTCAAAATTTTCTCTGCGTTTCGCCTCGCTCAAATCGAGGTCGGCTTGCTTGATTTTGTTTTCCAAATCTCTGATTTCGCTCGGAGTGGTAAATGAAAAAATCTTCTTTCTCGACGCCGCCTCGTCTATGAGGTCTATTGCCTTGTCGGGCAAAAATCTGTCCGCAACGTATCTGTCCGAGAGGATTGCCGCCGACGAAATCGCCTCGTCGGTGATTGTCACGCCGTGGTGCGCTTCGTATTTGGGCTTCAATCCCTGCAATATCTCAATCGTATCGCTCACGCTCGGTTCTTCCACCAAAACAGGTTGAAAACGGCGTTCTAACGCGCTGTCTTGCTCAAATTGCTTGCGATATTCTTCAAGCGTCGTCGCGCCTATCGTCTGCAATTCTCCCCTTGCAAGCATAGGTTTCAAAATGTTGGCTATGTCGAGTCCGCCCTCGCTCGAACCCGCTTTCAGAATGGTGTGAATCTCGTCTATAAACAACAGCACGTTGCCTCTTTGTTTTATGCCGTTGAGCGTTGCTTTGAGCCTTTCTTCAAAGTCGCCTCTGTATCTCGTGCCTGCAACAAGGGACGTAAGGTCGAGAGAGAAAACGATTTTTCCTCGGAGCGCGTCGGGGACGTCGCCTGCTATGATACGCTGGGCAAGTCCGTCTATAACCGCACTCTTGCCTACGCCCGGCTCACCGATAAGCACGGGATTGTTTTTCGTCCTGCGGCAAAGCACCTGAATGACTCTTTCTGTTTCCTTGCCTCTGCCTATGACGGGATCGAGTTTTCCGTCGCGTGCTTTTTTGGTCAAGTCCGTACCGAACTTCGACAAATCGAAATCCTCGTCTTTTTTGAGCGAATTTTCGTAATAATTCTCGCTGTTGTTTGCGGTTTTTCCATTGTTTTCAAATGCGCCGTTTATTGCGTTTACACCGTTTTTGAGCGCATTTTGCTCGCTTTCTCCGAAGAAGTCGGACACATAACCGCTCAAAACGTCGTTTATGCTCTCCTCATCGCCGTTTGCAAGGCACATCGTCGCCTTTCCGCCGCCGCTCGAAACGATTGCGCTGTACGTCAGACGTTGCAAATACTCGGGATCAACCCCTTTAGAACGCAGAATTTCGCTTGCAACCGAGGACGTTTCGTCCAGAATCGTGTACAAAATATGTTCGGTGCCTACAACCTGCGAACCAAGGCGAATTGCAACTTCTTTTGCGTTTTGCACCGCTCTCGACGCTCTTGCGGACATCTCCACGTTCGGACGTGTGGGCATTGGCGAAAAAACGCGTATCACGTCATCTTCGTACACACCAATGCCGTTGAGAAGCCTTTGCGACGCCGAGCCGTCCACGTCCAGAAGTCCGAATAAAATATGCTCGGTACACACAAGTCCGCCCGTGCGGGTGGCAAGTTCGCCGGCTCTTTGAAGCACAAGTCGCGCATTTGACGAGTAGGTTATCATTTTTCCTCCGACAGAAGTTCTCTCACGATTTTGGCACGCGTCTTGTCACGGTCTTCATCGCTGCTTCCGTTTGTAATTATTTTTAGTGACGAGGACGAACATGCCCATATCATTTCGTCCGTTACGGTTGTGGATTTTATAGGTAAAATCCCGAGAATTATGCCGATTTTTACGTCGACAAGCAGTTTCATAAGTTCCTGCGCCGTAAGGGCGTATGCGCCTTTGAGCACGGCGTAGCTTCTGGATATTCCGTCCAGAAGTTCGGTTTGTCTTTCCTTGACAAGTTTTTCAAGCGCAACGCGCTCGCAGTAGCACATTCGAGCAACGGCTTGTTCCACATGCGATATAATTTCTCCTTCGCCGACTCCCAAAGTGCGAGAGTTGGAGATTTGATACATATCGTATGCCGCGTCGCTTCCCTCTCCGTACACTCCCCTGACGGTCAATCCGAACTCGCTTTTGAAAGTTTTGAGCGCGTCCTCGATTGCTCCCGCCCTTTTGAGCGCAGGCAGAAACAGCATGCAAGACGCTCTCATTCCCGTGCCGAGATTTGTCGGACAAGCCGTCAAAAATCCGAGTTGAGCGTCGTATGCCACGGGCAACGTGTGCAGCAGTCTTTCGTCATAAACGCGCAACCTTTCGTATGCGCCTTTGAGATTGAAGCCCTCCTCAACGCATTGTTCTCGGATATGGTCTTCTTCGTTTATCATCACGGATATGCCGAATTTCTTGTCGCCCTCGACGATAACCGCGCCGTTTTGAGTGTTGTTGGCAAGCGCAAGCGATATCAAATGCCTTTCTATAAGTGCCTTTTTCTGCTCCTTGCCGAGTTTGTTCATCGGCAAAAGTCTCGCCTCGAACACCCCGTTTGTCGCCTTATATGCGCCGTTGATGAGGTCAACCACCCTCTCGTCCGTAACTTTTATATTGCGGGGAAATTCAAGCCCCGTAACGTTTCTTGCAAGGCGAATACGAGAGGATACGACGTTGTTTTTGACAAGCTCGTTTATCGTACAATCCTTTGCGGGCTTCAAAAGCTCGTTTTTGGAGATATGTTCCAACCTCTCGCCTTCCTCGCTTTTTAGCTCCATAACGGTGCGCACGTTGTTTTGCGGTGCGTGAGCGTGCAAAAGTTCGGCGTTTACACCCTGTGCTTTGCTTGCGCCCTCAAGCGCGATTTTGCGCATTTGAGAATAACAGTTTGGGCAACCGAACAAAAAACTTTTTTGAAAATCCTCAACCGTATACCCGCAATATTTACATTCTTTCGTGCGACGTGAAAGACGAAAGTCCGCCTCTTCATGCGGACTTTTGCCACTCTTCAAAGCCCTCTCGTAGCAACTTTGACAATATGCGTACTCCACGGGATTGTTGTCCACAACCACGCTTTCAAAAAGAGTCGCTTCTCTTACGCCGCATATGTCGCAAATTCTTCCGTTCACCGTTCTATAAATTTTTTGTTATATTTCTCAAATACTCTTTGAATTCGCAGTCGAGATCTTTGTCTCGCAGAGCGTACTCGACGGTTGCTTCGAGATAACCTTCTTTGTTGCCGATGTCATAGCGGCGCGCACAAAACTCGTATGCGCAAACGTCTTTTTCTTTTGCCAGAATGTTGATCGAATCCGTCAAATAAGCCTCGCCGTGCATGTACGGAGTGCGCTCTATCGCCTCGAATATCGACGGAGCAAGCACAAACCTGCCAAGCGAAACCAATGCGCTTGGAAGCTCTGCTTGCGGTTTTTCTATTATCCCTTCGATGAGGGTTGTTTTTTCGTCAATCGGAGCCTTCGTTATCATAACGCCGCAACGCCTTGCGACTTCTTCGCTTGTGCGCTGACATCCCACGATAGACGCGCCGTTTGTTGCGTAATAAGCGTCGATAAGCTGTTTCGTAACGGGTTTTTCACCGTCCTCGACGTACATCACGTCATCTCCGAAAAGCACGGCAAACGGTTCGCCGTCAACAAAATCTTTGCAAAGTTTTATGGCATTTGCGTTGCCGTCCATGGTTTTTTGCACGACAAACGACACTTTTGCGCCCACTTTTGCATTTGCAATCTCAAAGGCTTGTTTTTCACCCTGCGACAAAAGATGCTCGTTGAGCCTGACGTTTGGCTCGAAAAGGCGTTTTATACTCTCTTTTTGCGGCGAGATTACAATCATAATCTCTTCGATGCCGCTTCTGACCGCCTCGTCGACTATGTAACAGAGCGCAGGCGTATCAACAATGGGCAACAATTCTTTGGGCAAAACTTTTGTGACGGGCAAAAATCTCGTTCCGAATCCCGCACAAGGTATGATTGCTTTTCTGACTTGCATACGAACCCCCTTTCAGCGTCGGATTTGTAAAAAATCACAAATGCGACAATGCTTTGCGATGCGACGTTTTCGCCTCATCGATTGCCGTAAAATTATATTCGGAAGCCGCAGGACGATATTCGTTTTTTCAAAACAATATCTTGCGACTTCCTTAATCGGCGCCACAAATCATTTCAAAGAAATGAATTTCACTTTTCAAAGCCGTGCGGATGAGTCGAGTGCCACTTCCACGCAGACGAAACGATACTTTCGAGACTGTCGTATCTGGGCTTCCAGCCGAGTTCGCGCTTGATCTTGTCGCTTGACGCCACAAGCGTTGCCGGATCGCCGGGACGACGACCTTCGATTGCTTTGTTTATATGGCGACCGGTCACTTTCTCGGTCACGTCGATAACCTCTTTGACGC
This sequence comes from uncultured Clostridia bacterium, assembly GCA_934233745.1. Lineage (GTDB taxonomy): Bacteria > Bacillota > Clostridia > Christensenellales > CAG-917 > CAG-475. Next base: position 395,277 of record CAKQGN010000001.1, on the reverse strand, counting down.
TGAACCCGTTGCCGTTGCCGAGGTTGTAATAGGTGGATTTTCCGCCGTGTTTGAGATAATCGAGCGCAAGAATATGAGCGTCGGCAAGGTCTGTGGTGTGAATATAATCCCTGACGCAAGTGCCGTCGGGTGTGGGATAGTCGTCGCCGAAAATGCCGATGTGATCCCTCGTGCCGTTTGCAACTTGCAAAATGATGGGGATGAGGTGAGATTCGGGATTGTGAGCCTCTCCTATCTCCCCGCTCTTGTGTGCGCCAGCGGCGTTGAAGTAGCGCAAAGCGACGTATTTAAGCCCGTATGCCTTGTCGTAGTCCTGCATAAACTGCTCCATCATGAGTTTTGTTTGACCGTATACGCTTGTAGGATGTTGAGGGCTTTCCTCCGTGATGAGCCCGTCGCCGCAATCGCCGTAAGTCGCCGCCGAGGACGAAAACACCAGATATTTGACGTTTTCGGCAATCATGGCATCCAAAAGCGCAAGCGTGCCCGCAACGTTGTTGTGGTAATACTTGGCAGGATTGACCATACTCTCTCCCACAAGGGAATACGCCGCAAAGTGAATGACCGAATCTATGCCGTATTCTCTGAACGTTTTTCGCAACAGTTCGACATCAAAGATGTCGCCCTTGACGAAAGGTACGTCTGACGGAACGGATTCGATATGTCCCGTGACGAGATTGTCGTAAACCACGACGTCCATGTTTCTTTCTTTGAGTTCTCTTACGCAATGGGAGCCGATGTAGCCTGCTCCGCCCGTAACCAAAATCATATATCACTCCTCGCACGTCCTCGCACGTCGGGCGCGCTGATTTTATTCTATGAAATATTATAAACTAGAACCGCTTGTTTTGCAAGGCAAAATTGTGTATAATCAGATTGTGGGAAAAACAATTTTGCATTGCGACCTAAACAACTTCTACGCATCTGTGGAACAAAAACTGCATCCCGAATACGACGGGATGCCTCTTGCCGTATGCGGAAACCCCGAGGCCAGACACGGAATCGTGCTTGCAAAAAACCAACTCGCAAAAAAAGCGGGCGTGCAAACGGGCGAAACACTGTGGTCGGCAAGGCAAAAATGTCCCGATATTATCTTTGTTCCGCCGCATTTTGACGAATACGTCAAACACTCCAAACAAGTTTTTGAAATCTACACGCAATTTACCGACCGTGTGGAAAGTTTCGGCATAGACGAATGCTGGCTTGACGTGACAGGCTCCGAAAAACTGTTCGGCGACGGCGTGACAATCGCAAACAAACTCCGTGAGCTTGTCAAACAAAAAACGGGACTCACCATTTCCGTTGGCGTATCTTTCACAAAAACTCTGGCAAAACTCGGCAGCGACCTCAAAAAACCCGACGCAACCACCTTGCTCGACAAAGAACATTATATGGACGTCATCGGGGATATGTCCCCCTCGGAGATGATTATGATCGGCAAGCACACATCGGAAAAACTGGCAAAACTAAATATTCGCACCATCAGACAGCTTGCAAACGCAAATCGTGACGCTTTGCGTCACGTTTTCGGTATCGTTGCCGACAATATGGTCAATGCCGCGCAAGGCGTTGAAACGGATGAAGTCAAACACTACTATGACGTTCGCATCCCCAAAAGCGTTTCAAACGGAACGACAACTCCGAGAGATATAAAAAATCTGAATGAGGCAAAAATCGTCATTTATGCTCTTTCGGATATGGTAGCGTTGCGTCTTAGAAGTTACAACCTTGTGGCAAACGGCATCGGACTGTCCATAAAAAACCCGTCTCTTCAATGGACTTCCAAGCAAATTCCGATTTCGCCTGCAAGCGCAAATTCGGGCGCAATCGCAAAAGCCGCAATAGCCTTACTTGAAAAAATGCACAACTGGGGCGATCCGCTAAGAGCAATCACGGTTGCCGCAATTCGCCTCGAAGATAAGGACGGCATACAAATCAGCTTTTTCGACGAGCCGGACAACAAAGCCGACAAACTTGAAAAAACAATCGACGAAATAAGAGCAAAATACGGATACCATTCGGTGCAAAGAGGAATTCTTCTTGAAAACGACCTTACGGGCAATCTGCACGAGGACGACGATTTCAGACCTTTCCACCAATCGAAAACAACCTGATTCGATATTTTTTTATTTGTATACAAAATCGAATAGAAAGCATAACCTCAAACACGATAAACAACACATATCGTGTTTTTATTTTTGTTTTTTATGCGTTTTTAGCCGATTAAACACGTTTTTCGCCTCGAATCTTATACTTTGATATACGTATCGTGTTGTATAAATGTATAACACGTTACGTGTATTTTTCCGATTTTGGCTATTTTGGAGGCAAGTTCGGTTTTCTGTTTTACAATCAAAACGATTTACTTTATAATTTACGATAGATGATAATCGGGAATGTAAGAAGAAACCGGCAATAGCCTTCGGAGTATCGCTCCTCGCGCACGTACGGGCGTGCAAAAACAATCAGTATGACACCTGTCCAAATCGCAACGGCAGTTTTATCTCTCATCGCCGGTATAGGCATATTCCTTATTGCCTGCACGATGATGAGTTCAAATCTCGAATCTGTCAGTTCAAACAAACTCAAACAACTTTTTGCAAGAACATCAAAAAGCAAACTCGTCGGAGTAGGCATAGGCACCGTCGCAACGGCGGCAATTCAATCGTCGGGCGCAACCACGGTTATGGTCATCGGTTTCGTCAATGCGGGCATTATGTCGCTCATGCAAGCCGCAACCGTTATTTACGGCGCAAACATCGGCACGACAATTACAGGTCAGATTACCGCACTCGGTATGTTCGACAACGCAATCTCGACAGGTATAGTGTTTGCAACGTTTGCGGGTATCGGCGCATTTATAATGGCTTTTGCCAAAAAAGACTTGGTAAAAAAGATTGGCGGCATCCTGGCAGGCTTCGGCATGCTGTTTGTCGGTCTTGACATGATGAGCGCATCGATGGAAACTTTTGCGGCTCTGGATTCCGTCAAAAATTTCCTTGCGTCCATATCGAATCCCATTCTTCTCGTTTTGATAGGAACGATTCTCACCGCAATCATTCAAAGTTCCTCGGTGATGACGTCCGTTGCGATAACCATGGTTTTTACCGGGCTTATAAATCTCGACCAAGGCATTTATCTTACAATGGGTTCCAATATCGGATCGTGCGTGGTTGCGATTATTGCAGGACTTACTTCCAGCACCAACGCAAAACGCACCGCGCTTATTCACCTGTTTTTCAACGTCACCGGCGTTATCATCTTTATGATTGTCGCAATGATGTTGCGCGAAATCTCAAAAGCCGTCAATCCTGCAAAAGTCATTACGTTCGGATACCTTTTCGGCAAGATTTTCCCGGGAGTTCCGCAAACTCAGCTTGCCATGTTCCACACGATTTTCAACGTTATCACCGTTGTCATCATGTTGCCGTTTACAAATCTGTCCGTAAAATTCGTCTGCAAAATACTGCCCGACAAAAAGAAACCGGAAGAACAGCCGAAGGAGCATTTGTACTACATCGACGAGCATATGCTCTCAACTCCGCCTATCGCCGTTCAACAAACCAAAAACGAAATCGTAAACATGGCAGAAATCGCACTTCACAACTTTGACCTTGCATGCGATATCATTTGCACTCTCGATTATTCCGAAATAGAACAATTCCGAGCAAACGAAAACGAACTCAACTTCCTCAACAAAGAAATTCCGAGATTTGTGGTTGCGCTTTCAAAACTCGAAATGAACGACGCCGACCACAACTATCTTGCAACAACTTTCCACACCGTAACCGACTTAGAACGCGTGGGCGACTATGCGGAAAACATCATCGAATACGCCGACAAACTCAAAGAATCCGACCAGACGTTCTCGGAAATCGCAATCAATGAAGTAAGACACCTTCAAAGCCGCATAAACGATTTGTTCCAAAAAGTGATGAAAGCCTATGTCAACTGCGACGCATCGTCGTTTGAGGAGGCAAATATCATCGAAGACGAGATAGACGACATCACAGAAGCGATGGGCACAAATCACATCGCCAGAATGAAAACAGGCGATTGTACGCCCGATGTAGGCGCACAATTCCTTTCTCTCGCGTCAAATTCCGAACGTGTTGCGGATCACTTTATAAATGTCGCCAAGTCAATCAACGGAGTAAAAAAGAAAAAGGACTAAAACATGAAACTTGCAATTGCCACAAACAATGCGCACAAACTTGAAGAAATCCGAGCCATTCTCGGCGACTCGTTTGACGAGCTTTTGTCGCTCAAAGACCTCGGTATAGATGTTGACGTCGAAGAAACCGGCACGACTCTCGAAGAAAACTCGCTTCTCAAAGCCCGCACAATATGCAATATCTGCGGCATGCCGACTCTTGCCGACGACACAGGTCTTATGGTCGATGCGCTTGACGGCGCACCCGGCGTATATTCTGCTCGTTATGCAGGCGAGGCACACGACGACAAAGCCAATCGCTTATTGCTACTCAAAAATCTGGACGGTGTTGAAAATCGCCGCGCGCACTTTGCAACCGTAATCACCATTTGTTATCCAAACGGCGACTTTATCGCCTCAAACGGACGCGTTGAAGGCTCGATTTTGCACGAAGAACGCGGAAGCGAAGGTTTCGGATACGATTCTCTTTTTTACAGTGACGAGCTGAAAAAAACTTTTGCCGAGGCATCTCAACAAGAAAAAAATTCAGTCAGCCACAGAGGCAGAGCATTGACGGCAATGCTTGAAAAATTAAACTCTCAAAAGTGAAATCATGAACACTATAGTCGCTTTTTCGGACAGCCATAATATGCCCCTTCCGCGCCGCCTTGTTGACGTTGCAAACGAGAGTAAATACGTTTTCTTTCTCGGCGACGGCATAAGCTCAATTGGCGATATTTTGTGTCACAAGGGCTTTCACGGCGTCAAAGGAAATTGCGATTCCTATGTTTTTCAAGACGAAGAAGTCGTCGAAATCGACGGGGTAAAAATCTTGCTTACACACGGCGACAAATACCACGTCAAGCGCGGACTTTTGGAACTCGATCTGCGCGCACGCGAACTCGGCTGCACACTCGTTTTCTACGGGCATACGCACTTTACAAAGATTGACGAGAGTGATGGTATAACCTTTATTTGTCCCGGTTCTGTATTTTCACCATACTTAAGTGCGCCTTCTTATGCTTACGTCGTCGTTCATGACGGAAAATTTACCGCCAAAATCGTAAATCTAACCTAAATTCGTTGACATCAAATCGTCAATGTGATAATATTGTCAAGCATTGAATTGCAGATTGCTCTTTCAAGGCGCGATTTGAGTCCGTGCGGGTGTAGTTCAATGGTAGAATGTCAGCCTTCCAAGCTGATTGCGTGGGTCCGATTCCCATCACCCGCTCCATTACCGTCTTTGACGGGCGAACGCTTGACGTTCGCAACTCGAATCGCTCATCTTCGGCTTCTGCAAATGCAATGAGCCTGTAGCTCAGCAGGATAGAGCAACGGCCTTCTAAGCCGTGTGTCGGGAGTTCGAATCTCTTCAGGCTCGCCATTATGGTGGATATAGCGCAGTTGGTTAGCGTGCCAGGTTGTGGCCCTGGAGGTCGTGGGTTCGAATCCCACTATTCACCCCACATCAACTACAATCGCTCTATATAGAGCTTGCATAGCTCGAAATCGACGTTCCCGTCGGATTCGAACGGGCAGAAAATCAAACAATCCTGTGAATTGTTTGACTGCCCCGGCGTGATAGTGTAGCCCTTCCTCTGCCGCACGGACACCAACTGTGTGCCTGTGCCGTGCGAAATTGCTCGCATAGGGCAAACGGCGCGAATCCCACTATTCACCCCACTTTGTATATAACTCTTATAGAGTTTGCATATGTTCGATTTCCAACAAAACTTATTGGATTCGAACGGGCAGAAAATCAAACAATCCTGCGAATTGTTTGACTGCCCCGGCGTGATAGTGCAGCCCTTCCTCTGCCGTACGGACACCGACTGTGTGCCTGTGCCGTGCGAAATCGCTCGCATTGGGCAAACGGCGCGAATCTCACTATCCACCGCACTTGGTTATCAAACCTTACAATAGGTCGATATATTAATCTGTCAATTGCAAAAAAGTTTTGCAGTTGCCAAAAAAGTGCAGAATATTTGTTGCAAAAAGTTTGTTTTGGTGATAAGATAGACTGCGTTGTAGGGGTATCGCCAAGCGGTAAGGCACCAGATTTTGATTCTGGCATTCGTTGGTTCAAATCCAGCTACCCCTGCCAATGACTCACTAGCTCAGCCGGTAGAGCACCGCACTTTTAATGCGATGGTCCGGAGTTCGAATCTCCGGTGGGTCACCACGAATAACCTAACTTGAATTTGCAAGTTAGGTTATTATTTTTTTGTCGTTTTCGGGGTGTTTTGCGCTATTCCACCCTTATCTCAACCAATATTTTGCGCTTTGTGGACGAACGGGACGATATTACCTTTTTCGGTTTGCAAAAATTTGCGGATAATAAAAATCCCCGATCTTCGTCGGGGACGGTGTTTATCGGGGATTTGAATATTATTTGTATTTTATCATCGTACATTATCACTTCTTTGACAAGATACTCAATGAGCATTCGCGGTTCCATTTCTAGCGCGTCCGAATAAAACTCTTTTATCTGCGCTCTTGTCAGTGGCGTTGCCTGTTTGCTCTGTTCTATCAATATTTCTCGCTCAAGTTTCTCTTGTTGTTCTTCAAGGTCTTGCAATCGTTTTGCGGTTGTTTTCGACACAATTCCGTTTTGTATGGCGTTGGCGATGTTTTCGAGTTGTTTGTCTATCTTAGTTTTCTCTTTCAAAAGTGCGTTCACGGTTGAATTGTTCTTTATGTTTTCTTCCTGCGCTTCGAGAAGTTTCTTCGTTATATACTCTATTGCGCCCGGTCGATTCAACTCATCTATGATTGCGTTTACGACAATATCTTCTAGGTACTCTTTGCGCACTTGACTTTTCGTGCAACCGTTGTGATATTTCTTTTTGCCGGCGCATTTATAGTATCTGTTTGTTTCGCCGTTTGATGCCGTTCCCGTCTCCGAATACATCGGCATTCCGCAACATCCGCATTTTGCTTTGAATTTCAGCAAATATGTCGCTTCGAAACTGCGTTTGCCGTATCTGTTCTTTTCTAGCCTTGCTCCGACCTTTTGGAATAACTCGACGGGTATGATTTGCGGATATATATTATCCACGACTTCATCTCTGCATTTATATGAGCCCGTGTATTTTTCATTGCGCAGCACATGGTATAAAAGATTTCTCGGGAAAGGCTTGCCCTTGTACAACAATCCTTTCTTGTGCAACGTATCTATAATTTCCAATACGAATGCGCCTTTTGAGTATTCCTGAAAAGCGTATCTCACAATCTCGGCTGCGCTTTCGTCTATAACGACTTTGCGACCTTCAACTTTATATCCGTACGGCACGCCACCGCCTTGATACAAGCCTTTAAGTCTTGTTTCTCGCATGCCTCTTTTCACTTTCTGCGCCAACTCTTCCGAGAAGTATTGATTGAAACCTTCGAGTATTGTTTCCATCATATGTCCTTCGGGTGTATCCGTAATACGTTCCATTGCGGATAAGAGTGACACTCCGTTGTCTTGCAACGTCTTTTTGTTGATAACGGATTCGACTTTGTTGCGTGCGAATCGGTCTAATTTGTAAACGATTACAAACTGAAATTGCTTTTTGCTGCTGTCTTTTAGCATTTGCTGAAATGCCGCACGATTGTCATTTGTACCCGACATCGCTCTGTCTATGTAAGTTTCAACGATGAGAATGCCAAGGCTAGCGGCGTATTCCTGACACACTCTCAACTGTCCTTCGATGGACTGTTCTGTTTGGTTTTCGCAAGAGTATCTTGCGTATATTGCTGCTGTTTTCATATTGTTTTTCTTTCTCCTTTTACGATTGATTTGTCTTTCGACAAGAGAGAGAAAAACGGAAACGATATTGTCTATATCATAGTGGTTTTATAGGTTTGTCAAGAGGTGCGGAAGGCACTACATTTTACCCTTGACAAACCGCAGTTTTCGTTTACGCTCCCGATGCGAAAGACGATAAAATAATTTTGTTTTCATAGTATTCTTATTGATGTTGCGACGATTGATGACGCAGTTTAATTTGAACACAATTTTACACAACGCAAAGTTAATATGGCTGTTTTGCATATATCAACTTGCTGTTTTGCAATTATGCTCATTTGCGGACTGCTCTTCCAATTGCTGACGGCGTTTATCCAAAATCCGCATAAGCATTGAAACGTAGAACGCCTTTCGTTCGCTCTCGCTCAATTTGCAGATATCCGGCTCGCCGACGGTTGTTACTTTGAGTTGAACTTGTTTTCTCTTCAATGGCATTACCTCCTTTTTTTAGTGTTTTTTGCAAGGACGGAAAAGGAAGTAAAGACGAAGATTTGACTTTCACGGACTTGGTTGCTACATAAGCTTTACCTCTTTTTCTCGGTCTTGCGGTTTTATTCATAACACAGCGGGAATGGCGTTGTACACAGACTTCATCCGGACACTTTTGGATATTAGTAGGACAGTTTCAAGACTCGACCGTACTTTTCCAACACTTGTCCGCACTCTACCCAGACTTATCCGTACTCGCTACACTTATTTCGTGTTGTGAACAATACACATCGTAAACATAGACGAATGAACAAACAAGAACACTGTTGTGCGTGATTTGGACAAATTTGAAACAATAACGGAACGTGATTTGAACACAAATTTGATAATGAAAATATGATTGCGGAACAATAGTGCAACGCCTACGCAACACAAAAGAACGAAACGGCAAACGAGATTTTGCAATATACAAAATACCCAAGAAAACCGCAAGAAAAAGCGACGGCAACGGCATGGCGGATAAGCGAGGATTTCGCCAAGCGGGTTAGCGCGAAACCTCGCTCCGCTCCGTGCCGCCTTTTGCGGATTTGGGTTTGTTTTTATGCAAAGACGTGCCGTAGTCTTGCGCGCGCGTACGCGTGCGCACTTGTATCAAAGACTACGGCACGTCTAACAGGCAAATCTAAAAAGCCTTATCTTTTATTAAACGCAACTGCTAACCATCTTGATTTTTGGCGTCTATTATGTTATTATACATTTTAATAGTTAGTCAGTGCATTTCTATTGCGCTTCCCTACCGATTAGCATTGAGGATAAATAATGAACTATAATATTGACATCAAGGAAACGAATATTTTTAAACTTGACAGCAAGTTGCTCGAAGCACTGCTTATAGACCACTCGTCCAAAAAGAACTTGATTTGGGCGACAGATAATTACGCGTCAAGAGGAGTTGGATACCAATCATACGATCATATAACAAGCAATGCAATCATAAAACGCAATGGCAGCGTTATAAAGCCGCGTGTTGAAAAATCAAAAAAAGAACAAGCATCACGTGTTAAAGACAAAGCCGAGGTTTTTACCCCATCATGGATTTGTAATGCGCAAAATAACCTTATTGATGATGCTTGGTTTGGAAAAGGAAATGTATTCAACACCGAAACAGATAAAGGGTGGATTGTTAATCTTGAGAGAATAACTTTCCCCGAAGGAAAATCATGGCAAGACTACGTTAAAGAAAATCGCCTTGAGATAACTTGTGGAGAAGCTCCTTATCTTGTCAGTCGTTATGATACTGTAACCGGCAATATAATTGCTATAAAAGAAAGAATCGGGTTACTTGACAGAAAACTTCGCGTCATTTCTGAAAACGTCGATGGCGAGCAAGAATGGGTTGAATGGGCAAAAATTGCGTTCAAAAGTGTCTATGGATTCGATTGGCAAGGCGACAATGTTCTGCTTGCTCGTGAAAATCTTTTACGCACTTTTATCGACTACTACACAGATAAATTCGGGCTTTCTCCCATCACCGAATACCTCATTGACTTCGCAGAGATAATTTCTTGGAACATTTGGCAAATGGACGGTTTGAAATATGTAATTCCAAACAGTTGCAAATCCGTTGACGAAACAGTATATACGCTGTTCGGCGAGGAGCATCACAAAATGGAATGTGAAGGTTGTAAAACAAACACCCCCAATAAACATAACGGTATCTATTGCTATATCATGGACTGGTCGACAAATAAAAGAGTTAAATTTGTCAGTCTAATCAAAAGGTAAGGACAGGAAACGACATGGATTACTCGCTTTTGGACGAAATAATCATTGGGCGCGTAGAGCCTCATATCTATGCGTTTTCGACGAATACAATTCCTAATTATCTGAAGGTCGGCGATACGTATCGTCCTGTGTCCGTCAGATTAAAAGAATGGGAAGCGTATTTCCCCACATTAAAAAAGGAGTTTGATTCTATTGCGAAAATCGATGATGTTTATTTTCGCGATTTTGCAGTACATAAATTCTTAGAAACCGAAAAAAGCAGAATAAGGCTTCTTCTTTCAGATATTCCTGCCGATGTATATTATTCGAAAGAGTTTTTCAAGGATGCTTCCGTCGAAGATTTGGAAGAAGCTATTGAAGATATAAAAAGAGATTTTTCGGCAAAAACACAAAAATACTCTTTTTATAATGCGGAAACGCTTAAACCGGAAGATATGGCTTTTCAGCGCACGGAAACTTATCCATTGCGTCCGAATCAGGAAGATACGGTTAAGGCATTCAAAAAGGCAGTTGCAGACGACCGCCACAATTTATTGATGTATGCCGTAATGCGTTTCGGCAAGTCGTTCACTTCTATGTGCTGCGCCGTTGCGAATAATGATAGTTTGGTGGTTGTCGTATCGGCAAAAGCCGACGTTTTGTCCGAATGGAAAAAGACGGTCGAAAGTCACGTTCTTTTTGCAGATTATGATTTTATTTCGGCGAAAAATTTATTGCGAAACAATCATTTGATTACCGAAAAATTATCGTCGGGCAAAAAGGTTGTCGTCTTTTTGACCTTACAAGACTTGCAAGGCAAAGCCATAAAAAACAAGCATCAAGAAGTCTTTGGACAAGATATCGATTTATTGCTCGTAGATGAAACACATTTCGGAGCACGCGCAGAAAAATACGGAGAAGTTCTTAAAGGAGCGACGAATTACGTTGCCGACGCAAAGAATAAAAAGGATGCCGACGATTTTGTAGAAGCAAGCGAAGCGGATGCCGCAATCAAAGTATTAAAAGCAAAAAATACAATTCATTTGTCGGGAACGCCGTATCGCATTTTGATGGGAAGCGAATTTTCGAAAGAAGATATTATCGCTTTTTACCAATTTACGGATATAGTAAACGACCAAAAGAAATGGGACGAAGAAAATTTCGCTTTACCCGAAGAAGAAAAGAAAGAAGATTGGGAGAACCCTTATTATGGTTTCCCGCAGATGGTTCGTTTTGCATTTGTACCTAACGAATCGTCGCGCAAAAAACTCGAAAGTCTTAGAACAAGCGGAACAACGTATGCTTTTTCTGCTCTTTTCAAACCCAAATCAATCAAAAAGGCAGATGACGGCTCACATAAACTATTCGAAAATGAAGAAGAACTATTGGATTTGTTCTCGGTTATTGACGGAAGTAAAGAGGACGATTGTCTTTTAGGTTTTCTTGATTACGATAAAATCAAAGAAGGCAAAATGTGCAGGCATATGGTTATTGTTTTGCCGTATTGCGCATCTTGTGACGCATTAGAAGCGTTAATTAAAAATAACGAAAAACATTTCAAAAATCTCGGCGAATATGAAATCGTAAACATATCCGGCGTAGATAATCCCAATAAGTATAAAACAGCCGAAGATGTAAAGCGAGCAATTGCAAAATTTGAATCTGAAGGCAAAAAGACTATAACGCTCACGGTCAATCGTATGCTTACAGGCAGCACCGTGCGCGAATGGGATACGATGCTGTTTTTCAAAGATACAGCATCACCGCAAGAATATGATCAGGCAGTTTTTCGCCTGCAAAATCAGTATGTTACGACTTATACAGATAGCAACGGACATACGATAAAATTCAATAAGAAGCCGCAGACTCTGCTCGTCGATTTCGATCCGAACAGAATGTTCGCTATGCAAGAAAGAAAATCCAAAATCTATAATGTAAACGTTGAAACAGGCGGAAATACCGAACTCGAAAAACGCATACGACAAGAGTTGGAAATTTCTCCTATAATTACGCTGAATAAAGATAAAATCGTCAAAGTTGTCGCAAGCGACATTCTTGAAGCGGTCAGCAATTATCAAAAGAACAAAGGTATAAAAGACGAGGCATTGGAAGTCCCCGTCGATTTAAGCGTTCTTAACGACGACACAATTCGTTCCGCAATAGAAAAAGAGAACGAAATCGGCTCAAAGTCGGGTCTTTCCACTGTCGCACATGAACAAGAAGACGGCGAAGAAGAAGTCGAAGATATGAATATCCCAGATTCGTCCAACAACAAAGATAATCCTGACAATCCTACTAAAGCCGAGCCTATTTCTATTGACGAGCAAAAAAATAAAGAACAAAGCTTGTCGAAAAAGATTCAGAGTTATTACGCAAGGATTTTGCTATTTGCATTTATCACAAAAGATACGGTGATTTCTCTTGCCGATATTATTGTAAAAAGCACCACCGAAGATAATGCAAGAATAATCAAAAATCTGGGCTTAAACGTCGAAGTTCTTTCTTTGCTGAATCAACAAACAAACAAGTTTGTACTAAGCGATTTGGATTATAAAATCCAAAATTTGAACAAATTGTCAAATGACGACACTTTGAGCCCTGCAGAAAAAGCGTCCGTTGCAATAAACAAATTCGGGAAATTAGGCGATGCGATTGTCGTTACGCCGTCGAATATTTGTGATGATATGGTAAGCCTCATCCCCGATGAAACCTACACAGCACTCTCTCAAACAAACGGAAAAGTTTTGGATATTGCAGGGACTGCCGGCGAATATGCCGTTGCGCTCTATAAAAAAATGTGCGCTTTGGGTGTATCGGAAGAGATTGTCAAAAACAGCATATACATCATTCCAAAATCGTCCGTATGTTATGAACTCACGCGAAAGCTTTACGAAATGCTGGGGTTAAACGTGGCAAACATAGCAAAAGAATTTGTAGCAACCGACTTACTTGAAGTCAAAAAGGATAACAACGTCGATTACGATAAGATCAAGGCGTTGCTGACGCAGAACAAGCCGTTCGATACAATAAAATTGACAGATACCCTCACCGAAGGAGAAAACGATATGATAAAATTTGAAGCAGTTGTAGGTAATCCTCCGTATCAATCTGAAGCAAAAAATAACAGCAATACAAATGGACAAAACCCGCGGACAAATATTTTTCAATACTTTCAAATTCTATCTGAACAAATAGCGAATAAATATTCAGTTTTGATTTTCCCTGGCATCCGTTGGATTCATCAATCGGGAAAAGGATTAAAAGAATTTGGTAAACAGTTGATAAATTCAAGAAATCTCAGCAAGGTTATCTTTTATCCAAAGTCAAAAGATGTATTTGAATGTACTGACATTTCTGACGGTATTTCTATTGTCGTAATGGACAAAGATAAGGATTCGGAGGAATTTAAATATGAGTATATCACGGACCGAAGCAAGCTTTCCGTGATTCAAACCAATCCAGGAGACGATTTGCTGCTTATCAACCCTCAAGACATAAGCATTGCAAACAAAATAAAACAATTTGTGGAATCTAATAATTTAGAATATTTGCATAAAAGTATTTTGTCAAGATCTCTGTTCGGAATTGAAAGTGATTTTATCGAAAAAAATCTTGTTGCAACAAGAAAATATATTGAGGGAGAGTCTTTAGGCCCCAATGATATAAAAGTATTAACAAATGATAAAGCAGGACCTGCAGGAAGAAGCGGTTGGTTTGTCATAAATAAAAGCTTGATCACTAATAATCTTGGGTATATAAATGAATGGCAAGTTGTAGTTTCAAGTGCTCATCCAGGCGGTCAAGAAGGCAGGGATAATCAAATGGCGATAATTGATAATCACAGTGTTTTTGGACGCGCAAGAGTTGCATTAAAATCTTTTAAAACAGAACAAGAGGCCAAAAACTTTTTCAAATATGCTAATTGTCCAATTATTAAATATGCCTTCTTGTTGTCTGATGAATCCTTATCCGCTCTCGCAAAATTTGTGCCTGATATTTTGGATTATACAGACACGAGTAGTCTTATTGATTTTTCAAAAACCATAAACGAAATAAATCAGCAAATCTGCGATAAATGCAAGTTGACATTGGAAGAAATCTCTTTCATCAATACAATGATAAAACCCATGGAGTAAACGATGAGCAACACTTCAAGTTTTTTTAAAACGAAAAAAGGATGGTCAATCTATAAAGATAAATTATTGGAAAACTATTTGCAATTATATCTTTCAAAGATTCTCTCAACAGGACGAGACACGTTATTCATTGACGGTTTTGCAGGAAAAGGAAAATTTGATGATGGTACGGATGGTTCTCCAATAATAATACGAGATAAAATCGAACAAGCACACGAATCCACCCGTTATCCTAACAAAGTAATACCAATTTTTATTGAATATAATAGGAAATATGCTAGTTGTCTAAAGCAAGCTTTAGATCGCGATTGGTGCTATGTCCTTAATAAAGATTATAAAGAGGAAGCATTATCGATTTTGTCTCGCGATAAGAATAAGGGCAAGAATATATTCATGTGCGTTGATCCGTTTGGAATAAAGCATTTACGGTACAATGTTTTCTCTGAATTGGCGTCAAACCCGAATAGCGTTGAGTTGTTGCTGAATCTAAATTCATTTGGATTTATTCGAGAAGGCTGTCGTCTTCTCGGCGCGGAAGTTGATGAAGATTTAGGTTCATTCGAAGAAAGTGACGACGATACTTTTGCAAATAGCGTTGAAAATATGAATGCCATTGCAAATGGTACATATTGGCAGGATATTATCAACCAAAAAAAAGAAGGCGTCATTTCAGGTCGCAAAGCGGAAGAATTGTTTGTCCAGCAATATATGAATGTGCTAAGTAAAGATTTTGAATATGTATTTGAATTTGCAGTCAAGACCGGCGATTGCAAGATTCCAAAATATAGAATGATTTTTGCCACTCGACATATTCACGGGGCTTTATTTATGTGCGAAAACATGATAAAATGTAGTTATCAAATGAGTTTGGATAATAGAGGGCAACAAGAGTCCATATTTGATTATGATTATTCTCGCGTTTCTTGTGAGGATGATATTATTTTGTTACTCCAACAATATGGAACTAATAAACCAATTGATTGCAAGGAGTTGTGTCTAAAAGCGAACACTTTAAACGGTCCAAAGTATTTGCATAAGGACATAAGAGAAGCACTTCAAAAACTAGAAATAGCTGGCAAAATTCGTATTCACCGTAAAAATCCTTTGACGCCGGCTGGAAAGCCATCCAAGTCTTTGGATTTTTTAAAAAATGATATATTTGTGGAGTTGTTATGAACTACATTGAAAGAAAAAGTCTGCTTTATAAAACAGGCGTTGAATATGGCGACTATACAATCAACATTGCTGAAGGATGTGCACATGGTTGCAAGTATCCCTGTTATGCTATGCTTTTAGCAAAGCGTTTTGGCAAAATTAAGTCATATGAAGAATGGTGTGAGCCTAAATTGGTAATCAATGCTCTTGAGCTATTGGATAATGAGATCCCTAAATTAAAAGATAAAATCAAATCTGTTCAGCTGTGTTTTACAACAGATCCGTTTATGTATGGTTATGAAGAAATTCAAAAGATGAGTCTAAATTGTATTGAAAAACTGAATTCCGCTGGAATAAAATGTACCGTGTTAACCAAAGGTATATTGCCTCATGAACTAGCAAATTTATCAAAAGAAAATGAATATGGAATATCATTGATTTCTTTAAATGAAGATTTTAGGAAAGAAATGGAACCCTTTTCAGCTTCATATGTTGATAGAATAGAAGCATTAAAATACTTGCACGACTCTGGTTATAAGACTTGGGTGAGCATAGAACCCTATCCGACGCCTAATATAATCGAACAGGATTTTCGCGACATATTAGAGACAATAAAATTCGTAGATAAAATAATCTTTGGAAGATTAAACTACAATAAACTGGTCTCAGCGTATAAAAATCATAAGGAATTTTTTAACATGTTGGCACAGCAAACTATCGAGTTTTGCAATGAACACGACATTGCTTATCATATCAAAGAAGGAACCATATCAGATTAAACGAAAGCCGAGAGGTTTTGCTCCCGGCTTTTCGTTTGCTTTGAGGGAATTTTTAGTTGTTAGGAATATGGATTTTTCTCCGACTTTTACGGTTTTATAGGTCGTGCCGTCTATTGCTTTTAAGCCATTCAGGCATATGGGAAAAACAAAGACAACGAACTCTATAAATACAGATAGCTGTCTATTCTTATTAGATTGATAAACACCAACACACTTCGATCCTTGTTTTTCGTGTGGCAAAAGCACTCATTCACTGTGGCCAAATCGATTATATTCCCTTATTTCATCAATAAAAGCCTTACCGAATGAACTGTATGTAGATTCACCTAATCCTTTTAGGCCAATAAACTCTTCTTTAGTTTCGGGTTTATAGGTTGCCAACGATACTAACCCTTTGTTGCCAATGATATTATAAGCCTGACAATTATTCTCCTTCATCAGTTTAATCCTAAGCCCCCTTAATTGTCTTAACAACTTCATATCCGTTATCAGTTCACCATCATCATCTACAATCACAGCAAAACCGTCTTTTTCAATATACTTTTCTTCTACTGATGTAGTATGAACTCGAATTGGCTTTCTTTCGATTATCGGTTTTGACTTTTGAGGAACAAGTTTAGGCATTTCCTTTATTTCACTTTGAGAATATGAAGGTTTATCTACAGACAAATCATCTTCATAGCCATTCGTAAGCCACCTTTTGTAATATTCTCTTGACATTAGACAATCACAACCCGTTTTATCGTGCTTATAGTTGGTGCATCCTAGAATAGGCTCAGTTGTACCGGGCTTTACAATCAAATACCCGTCTCTACATTTGGGACATTTTTGTATCGACATATCTCCGCCTTTTAAGTCGTTAGTCATAAAGCCACAAACCTCTGGCTCGTTCGTGCAAATCCATAGCTTTAGGCCGTAGTTCTTTTTCCATTTCAATTGGAGAGGATATCCGCAAATCGGGCATTTCTTTATAGTCCCTACATTCGTTGGGTTATCTTTCTCGATTTGTCCGATAACCAAGGTGTTTGGGTAGTCTTTAATTAACTCCAAGATAAACTCGGAAGGATGTTGTTGCGGGGTAATTATGTATACCCGATTTTTTGTTCTTGTCATTGCGACATAGAACAAACGCCGTTCCTCTGCATAATCAATCGTTTTATCGTCTTTAACTACGTACTGCATCACGGGATCGTTATCGACTTTCGATGGAAATCCATACATTTCGTTCCTTGCATTGACTATAACGACATTGTCATAACCCAATCCTTTAGAACTATGTGCAGTTAGAAATTCGAGTTTTGCATTGCGGTATTTTTTACTGAATATTTTGTTATTCTGCTCATCGTATACAAAATCGTTTGAAAAGCAGAGATTGTTTGCATCAAAGCCATATCTACCTATTAGCAAAATCGGAGAATTTGCGCCCTTGCCTTCTTCTTGATTTTTCTTTAATATTTGACCGATAACCGTTTCAAGCTGTTTGCCTAATTGATAGTATTTTCCACCCTTTCCTTGGAATTGTTTTCTATCAAAATCCTCGCTATACGTTTCAATGATAACTGGCTTCTGAATATGTTTGGGCGAAATCAATGACTTTTTTATCTGGCTATCATTTTTTTGAATAAAATTACCGGCTATATCTATAACTTCTTGCGCATTCCTATAAGTTTTAGTTATTTTCAGTTCTTGGCCATATCCCATTATTGAGCAAAAATGCGTAAACAGTGTTATGTCAGATCCGCTAAACGCATAAATAGATTGCCAATCATCACCCACGGCAATAATTTTTGCAGAACAAAGATTTGACAATTCTTTCGTCAAATCAAATCTTTGTCTCGATATATCTTGATACTCGTCGACTATAATATATTTGAAATCCAATGCCTCTTTTGCTACGGCTTTTTCTCTCAAAATACGAGCGGAATCGTTTATCATATCTTGGAAATCAATCGCATTGATCTCTCTCAATTTTTTTTGATACTCATGATAACATGCTTGGCACACATCTAAAAACAGTTTTGTTCTAACATTTGAGGTCATTCTCTCAAAGCGAGAAAAATCCTCCAAAACATAACCGTTAGTCTTGAAGTTATTTATAAAAACGCATATCAACTTGACAAGTTTCAAAATATACTTGTTTTCTTCGGTATTAACGAGTTTTTCAAATACTTCTTGAGATGAACGCGGTTGCAATTTAAAGCCATTTGTTTCAAGTTGTTCTTTTAAGTGCTCAAGCAAATCTCTACCATCATTATACTTCGAAAAAGTATAAATAAGCGTTGTACCATGCTTTCTATGCAGTGCGATTTTGTCATTAATCTCTTTCTTATACTTTAACAATTCATCCGAAGAATAGAAACTATGATGTCCATCCTCTGTTATTCCAAAATGTTCGATATATGCGATTTTGTCGCCTTGTCTAATACAGAAATCAGGCGTATAAGGCTTCTTTGCTTTTAATATGTGATACTGATATGGTTCTTCATAAACATAATCAATATTGTTAAGATACAGAAAATTTGCTATGCGAACTTCTTGAATCGATCTTAACGATTCATTAGTTATAGTTATTGCTTTATTGGTTCTTCTATCTATTATCTGTTCGTTATACTCATTAACATTACTCTTCAATGTAGAAAAGTCGGCTTTCGAGACATAATTAAAGAACAAATTCAAATCGTTACCTTCATACGGAGCATCAAAATATGAGCCGAAAAACATTATCAGCTTATCGACCAATTCCGGTTGTTCTAAAATGTTCCCTACTAGGTAATCGCTAACGGTCTTAAAAAGGAACCCATCACTGACGATGTTTCTCTTTTCGACATCTTGTTTTCGTAATATAGCATAACCTGCGCTATGGAAAGTTGTTATGGGGCACTGAATTTTTAGCCCTTCATTTATCCGTTCTTTTAACTCCCCAACGGCTTTGTTTGTAAAAGAAATAACAAGTATTTGTTTAGGATCGATGTGTTTCTTCTCTACAAGATAGCGAACTTTTGCCGCAACGGTTGTCGTTTTACCCGCTCCAGCCCCCGCAATTACTAAAGAATAATCCTCATCTGAAAGAATAACTCTGCGTTGCTCTTCGTCAAGAATTATTTTTGGGTCAATTTCTTGCAATATAGAGTCAAGATACGGTTTTTCTGTTTTTAAATGTAAAGCAATGTAGTTTTCATTGTGTTCATTAATTATTGTTGAACCTATTTGCAAGTTCTCGATATCTTTATATGAATGCAAAAAATAATCAATTGTCTTCTCGTCTACTTTGTTTTGTTTACAATAGTACTGCAATGTTTTTGCGTTTTGACAACTGTTAAAAAACACATAAATATCTTTATACTGTTCAATTAAATGTTTATAATCGCTTCTTGCTAAAAATTTGTCTTTTTTTAACAAGTCAGAAAAATCCTTATTGAAATCAAGGACTAATTTATATTCTACCGGGAGATTATTTGTTTTGTCTTTTCGCAATTTTCCCAAAAGACTGGAAATGAACCCCATTTTCACTCCTTATTAAATCAACAAAGAAGTACTTATATCCGCCTCGTTGTAATAAATCTGATTTTTTTAATAATATAACATTTTGACCAATATTGTCAACTTAACTCCTACCCATTGCGTTCTCGCTTAGAAACATCGGAACCGTCGTAACACATAAAAATTTGGCGATGGCACTATAATTTGGATGGATAACGTCAAAATACATATTCGCGTCAAATATGCTATCGGAGAAAAACAATTTATAATCCCCGATGCATTCATATCAGTTTTTAGTGCTAAAATAATATAAGAACAGCCCTACATAACGTCGGGTTGTTTTAGTTAAAGCCATGTGAATTCGTTTTGTACAAACAGAAATTACTTATGTTGCAAATCTTCAATTACAAATGTGCAAAGCGATGCAGCTAAATTAAGTGCAAGATTTGCCAAAGACTTTGATATTGTGTTTTTTTCACTTCCTGCACCGTGTGAAGATAATTCGTTGCGTAGATACGGCAAACTCATAAGTATGCGATCTTTAAAGCCATTTTTGTTAATAGCTGATGGCAATTCTAATTTGTTCTTGATATTGTTTGTTAATTCACCTGCATTTCCGTCATTTGTGCCCATAATGACTTTCATCACACTTTCATAACATTTGTTCGCATTCGTTATCGATTCCGAATAATCTTCTTTGTTGTAAAATTCTATAGCTTTTTGCAGCTCTTCAAAAGCGGGCTTAAACTTTGAATCACAATCTGATAATTCTTTCATTTTTTCAAGTGTTTTTCTTTTTATATCACATTCAAACTGTTTGGCATCTACTTTTGTCATTTTGCCATCAACCAACATCCATGGAATTTCGCATTCGTTTAAAACTGAATTGATATTCTTTGTAAATTCACATTTTTCCTTGGAGGATAAAAAGTCATGTTGTAATTCAATCACGTCAAAAAGATAGTTTAGGTTTCCGCCCATCAACTGTTCATCAACCATTGATGTCCCGTAATTACATGACAACGCATTAAAGTTGAACAAATCATAGCCTAGTTCTTGATTTAATTTCATTAAGGCTAATGTAAATGCATCATTATCGCTGGTTTCGTTACTATATCTGCTTATCTTTACTTTTTTGGGTTCATTAAAAGACTTCAAAACACTAACAATCCCTTTCCTTGCGAAATAGTCAATATCTCCAATAAAATTTAAAGTATTGGGGACGTCATCGCCATTAACTAACAGGTCTTTATATCGTTTTGAAAATATCATACTTTCCTCCATCTACATCGCTCAATAAAATTGCCTATTTCGAAGCTACTGATAAATTATAACACAGCATAATATCAAATCAATATGAAGATGTCATAATTGCAATTGTTTTTTTCAATGCATTTATTTATAGACATTTGTTGATAGTAAATATTTTTTTTGCAAATTCATCTTTCTGCGCCATATGGTTGTGCGGTTGACTTTCAAAAGTTGTGTTACTTCGAGATAGGTCAATCCCGACATATAGGCGCAGAGAACGTCATACTCGCCTTGCGTTAAATTCATTCTTTCTATGAGCGCGTCAATGGTGGTATAATCGTTGTCGGATTCATCGTCGATAAAAGTTATGTGCGATGATGCAACGCTGTCGCTTATGGCGGTTGTGTGCGCCAAATGGCGTGTGAACTGTTTGTCCAAATATCTATCCGTAAAACGAAAGCACGCTTGCTTGATCGAGATAATGTTTCCATGTGCGGTCGTATAATTGTCGCCAAGTCTTTTGCCAATGTGTTCACAAAGGAACAACATTGCGGTTTGAGCTATGTCATATCCATCCGAGTATTCGTCAAGAGAATCATTCGATTTGTTGCAATCCTGGATAAGCCCGTCATAAAGACGATATAAGTCCTTGCCCGAACGACACATAACGGTTCTTATAGTAAGCAACGCTATCAATTCGCCGATTTTCTTGATATTGTCGACGGTAATAACAACGTCATCGCCCAATATGTATTGTCTTTTCGCAACGATTTTGATTTGTGCTTGATTGCTATCATAAATACTAATTGCATTTTGATTTTGAAGATTGATTTGCGATTTCATATTGATATGCTCCGAGTTTTATTTGCCTTTCGGCAACAAGACGGCGCAGCACCGAGAAAACTCAAAAACGTATTGGTTCAAATCGCAAGATGCCTATGTCAACGACCAGCATAAAAATGTTGTGTAAGAGCCTTTACTTGAATTTTGTATAAAACACATATCAGTGCGCATAATTAATCTCTCGCGCACGCGCGTGCGCACTTGTATCAAAGACTACGGCACGTCTAATCGTCACACTTGTATCAAGACTACGGCACGTCTAATCGCCAACGCTTAAAAAATCGGTTAAAATACGCATTAAATTTGAAACAATTTTTGATAGCAATATAACAAGATTTTTATGTCGTTGATATAGGCTTTTCTCTGTGCTAAACCGCCACGCCGAAAGGTAACAAAAACTCGGAGCAATTAGGCAAGATATCATACATTTTGGTTGCGCACATAATTTGAGCGCAACCACTTTTTTAAGTTTATTCAAACTAATTTTTTTGATTTGTTTCGTTTCGCAATTTTTAGATTTGACAATTTTTGCGAACTGCTGCAAAAAATGAGAATAGAGATTCAAATCAATTGATGCATTATTTTGCTCACCACGAATAACCTAGCTTGAATTTCCAAGTTAGGTTATTATTTTTTTGTCTTTTTTGAGGTGTCTTGCGCTATTCCACCCTTATATCAACAATTATCTTGCGCTTTGTAGACCATCGTCTTGAAATTATTGTTTTTGGTTGTTTTATGCCCTCATAAAATAAAAATCCCCGATCTTCGTCGGGGACGGTGTTTATCGAAGATTTGAATATTATTTGTATTTTATCATCGTACATTATCACTTCTTTGACAAGATACTCAATAAGCATTCGCGGTTCCATTCCGAGCGCATCCGAATAAAACTCTTTTATCTGCGCTCTTGTCAGCGGCGTTGCCTGTTTGCTTTGTTCTATCAGTATTTCTCGCTCAAGTTTCTCTTGTTGTTCTTCAAGGTCTTGCAATCGT
Organism: uncultured Clostridia bacterium; assembly: GCA_934233745.1. Classification (GTDB taxonomy): domain Bacteria; phylum Bacillota; class Clostridia; order Christensenellales; family CAG-917; genus CAG-475. The sequence goes on along the minus strand of CAKQGN010000001.1, from coordinate 372,501 downwards.
TTTGCGGTTGTTTTCGACACAATTCCGTTTTGTATGGCGTTGGCGATGTTTTCGAGCTGTTTGTCTATCTTCGTTTTCTCTTTCAAAAGTGCGTTCACGGTTGAATTGGCGTTGTACACTGACTAAACCGGTCATCTTCCTAAACAATGCCGCCCAATTTCAATACTCAACCGTACTTTACCAAGACTTGCCCGTACTCTATCAAGACTTATCCATACTCGCTACACTTTTTCGTGTTGTGAACAATACACATCGTAAACGAGACCGAATGGACAAACAAGAACATCAATGTGCGTGATTTGGACATTTTTGAACGATAACGGAACGTGATTTGAACGCAATTTTGATAATAAAAATATGATTGCGGAACAATAGTGCAACGCCTACGCAACACAAAAGAACGAAACGGCAAACGAGATTTTGCAATATACAAAATACCCAAGGAAACCGCAAGAAAAAGCGACGGCAACGGCATGGCGGATAAGCGAGTGTTTTCGCCAAGCGGGTTAGCGCGAAACCTCGCTCCGCTCCGTGCCGCCTTTTGCGGAATTGGGTTTGTTTTTATGCAAAGACGTGCCGTAGTCTTGCGCGCGCGTACGCGTGCGCACTTGTATTAAAGACTACGGCACGTCTAACAGGCAAATTGAGAAAATATAGATAGGAACAAGTCATTTCTAGCGTGCGAAAATGTATGATGGTTACAAAACATTTGTGTTGTGATTTTCAAAAAGATATTGCCTTTTCGAGTTTAATTTGTCCTTCGCATACATGCCTTTGAAAGTTGAAGCGAGCCGACTTGTTCAAGACAAGAACCCATTTAATTGGCAAACACTATTTAACATCTTTTACACAACGATATTTGACAAATTCATTGTTCAGCTTGAACAGTTTTACTCTTTTGTCATTTATTATGCTTGATAAAATTCCATATTCTACAAGTTTATTCAACGCTTTTAATGCTGCTTGCTTTGATATGTCGATATTTGCGATAGTTAGGAATTTTTTATAATCGAAATATCCTTCTTCCGCACCGAGCAAAATCTTCTTAATATAAGCTTTTTCATAATTTGTCAATGTGATGCCCTTTTTTAACATCTCGTCGCTTATATAATTTAGATTCTTATAAAGTAGGGAATACCTAATAGACGTATTCATAATGTAAATCAAAAAATATGTCATATCGTTTTCCATATCTCTCGTTTCGCTCAATGCATCGTAATAACGTTTTTTATCGTCATTAATTGCCTCACTAATGAAAAGCGGCGCAGTTGAGAAGTCATTTTGCAAAACGCTTATCCAAAGAGAAACCATTCTCGCTGTTCTTCCGTTATAGTCAAAGTACGGGTGTATATATAACACGTAGTAATGGCAAATATGAGATAGGCTCTCACTAACGTAGCTTTTTTCGCTTAAGTTTGCATTGACAAAATCGAAAAGGCTATTCATGCAGTCATCGATTTTTTCAAATGGACAGCCTTCATAGTTGCCAATATATACGCTGTCGTTTCTGTAATAATTACCATTTAGTTTTTGTTGGTCTTCCAAACAATCATGGCTCAAAATACTATAAAGCGAGTATAGGTTTTCCTTGTTAAACTTTGGTTTTGACAAAATGAATTCTATCGCATCAAGCATGTTTTTCGCAATGATTTCATTTTTATTTTTAGGCATAGAACCTTTTTTTATTTGTTCTAATCTCGTACGTGTGGTTGGGACATTTTCTAGTTCCATACTTCCTTCAAGTTCAGAATATACTCTCGCCCACAAAATATCTCCAAGGTTTCTTTCAACGACGGTTGATTGAAAGTTTTGAAAGTCATCTTTCAGAATTCGCAAGTATGTGGTTTGCAAATTAAGCAAACATAACCCTTCGACAAAGAAAATATAATCTGAGTTGAATGGTTTTAAATCTACAACCACAATTTTTTTATCGTGATTTTGAATAAGCTGCTTTTTATATTGCTTATACTCTATGAGTTGCTGATTTGACAGAAAGAATTTATAAACATTATTATAGCGCAAATCTTTCGTGTCATAATACATTGGACCAAACAACATTAAATCAAATTTTTCGTTCATATATCGCTCCTTGTCGTAAACCATATTGTAAACCTAGTTTGTAATAATCGTAAACCATATTGTAAACTTTGTCAAGATTTTTTATAATTATTCCATACAGATATATCACATATACTGCTAAGTGTAAAAAGAATTGTGCCACACAAAAAAGACAAAAGAAAGAAAATTCCAAAAATAAACCAAAACACCTTTTCAACTGTGTTAATATCTTGCCATTTAAAAATTAGGTTTATTACACTCAATCCAACAATGAATCCTGAAATCATATATAAATTAAAAACAGTTTTATTATAGAATACTGGCTTTATAGGAGATGGGGTATTAGTTTTATGGATATACAAATCATTATAAAAATCATTTACAATTCTATTGTCAGTAATTGTAAAAAATGACATATTTTCTATGTCTTCTTTGGTTTTTATATCTCCAATATTTTCATATAGTTGTTTTACTATAAAAGCAACGTTGTCTTTGTAGAAATCGTCTTTTAATTTATATGTGTACTTCATATTTTTGAAAGAGAAAACTAGTTTTGTTCTATCTTTAGATGTTGAAACCCACCATGTTGAAGAAGTCCCTTTTGAGTACTCTGTTTGAACAAGTCTAAAAATATCTAAAAATGCGATTTCCTTTTCAACATATGTTTGTAATTTTGATAAAAGCGCATTATTCTGTCTTCTTGTAACAGTGACATCGTACACTTCTTTTAATAATGAATATACCGAAAGATAAACCAATAAATATGCGATTGCAATACTTGTTTTTTCAATAAAACACCCCAATATTCCTATTATTGAAATTAAAATAACTATTGAAAAATCAATCACTTTTTTACATTTATGAAGTATTTTTTGAATTAATAATTCTCGCTCCATGTAATACGCCAACTCAAAATACATAAGTATTATCATAATACCAAGCAAAATGTGGATTGTTATATCTATTGCCATTTTTATTCTCCTTAACTTTTTATAGCGTGAAATTTGTATTAATAAAAAGACGGAACTGATTGATTTAGAATAAATATTCTAACATCTTTTGTGTGTCATTTGTTTTTGACATAAATCCTCTTATTGCGCCTATTCGTTTTAATAAGTATTGTTCACTGCATTCAGTTATTATTCTGAATTCGCTCTGTGGCTTATAAATAGATTTTTTCTCAAAAACACTCTTGATTTCGCCATCTATGTAGTGAACTTTGCCATATTGAATTTTGAGTATTTTGTTTATTCTGTCTATGAATTCTTTATAGTCTATAATTACAACACAATATTCTCCGAAAGTTTTCAAATTACTAATGACTTCATATTTATTATCCATATCATCAGATATATATGTAAGACAATACATTTGTATATCTGCTATGTATGAAATATCAAAATAAACTTGACCTGACTTTCTTCTAAAATCAGGCACATTCTGTTTTACCTTTCTCCAATCAATAATATATTTATCTCCTAAATAGATGGTATTGAGATTTGGATTAACATTAACATAAATTCTTTCCTTTGAGAAACCCTCATTTATGTCTCCTCTGACTCTATCGTCTTCAATTTTACGGAAATAAGACACGTTACGAAAAAGCATTTCTCCATCTTTGAGAAATCGCTCTGCATATTCTTTTTTATCAAATGTTTTTATTAGATATTCTTTCATTACAATAAATGAATCATCTGCATTTCTTGGCAAGGACTAACAACACAATATTATCCAACTTTATATTATTTTCTATCTTCCCTCAAACTCTTATATATTTCGCTGACGAATATGCCCAAAACTTCTTTTTTCATTTCGTCATTTGAAAGCAAAAGCGAGAAGAAATCTTGATTCTGTGAGAGACCTTCTATAAGCGCGTCGTCGATCCCGTCGAAATAAGAAAACGCAAAGTCACTTTCAGTATTTGCTTTTGCACTCTCGCGCAGCTTGTCGGATTTCATCATCAAATCCTTGATTTGCAGCATAGATTTGATCACAACGTCATTGTCATACGTTTTGCCGGTTTTGCTGTTGATTTCGTCAATAATCTCAGACAAACGTTTCATCTGATCTTCGTTGAGATTGAAATCATCAGCAATTGGCAATCTAACAAGCGGACTCGGCATAACTTTTACGGTTTTATGTTCTTCGCCTTTCTTTTGGATGAAATTATCCGCCTTAATCTTGCCCGAAAGGTCAAATCCGCCACCGGGTTGCGATATGCTGACGTACGAGATAAAATAGGTCAAGAACAAATACTTTTTGTGCAACTCGACGTCTTCAAAGCACGACGCTTGTATTAGGAATTCATAAAAACGCAGAAAGTGCCTTATGACCGCCATAATTTCGATTTGCTTTTGTATATCGAATTCTTTGAGTTTCTTTTCCGCGCGTTGCAAATAAAACTGCAGTTGCTTTTTTGCTCGTGCGTCAATTGACTTTTTATAGATAATTTCCGCCGCCATATCTATATCATAGGGATCGAATATCATATATCCGTCAAGTTTCGTTTCCATATTGTACACTGCCGTTGGCGTAACGGAATTTGCAAGCAACGTTGTCGTATAGTATGGTGCAAACGCATTTACTATATCCTGATAAGTGTTGACGAAATCGAGAATAAACGTCTTTTTCTCAAACGGCGGACAGATACGATTCAATCTCGACAACGTTTGTACGGCATTCACACCGCGCAACTTCTTCAAAACGTACATTGCACAAAGTTTGGGTTGATCAAAGCCCGTTTGATACTTGTTTGCAACAAGCAAAACGTTGTAATCGTCGGAATCGAATCGTTTGGGCAGTTTATCTTCCGAAAAACCGTTCAATAACGTTTCCGTATACTCGGTTTCGTCGCCGTCGAGTTTGACTTTTCCGGAAAATGCCACGAGTGCATGAATTCCGTCATAACCCTTCTTTGCAACATAATCTTCGAATGCTTGACGATACTTCACCGCACTTGCGCGTGATGCAGTAACAACCATCGCCTTTGCCATTCCGCCAAGCTCTTGCATAACTGTTGTGCGGAAGTGTTCAACGATAACTTCCACCCTTTGCGCAATATTTGTTTCGTGCAACTCGACGAATCGCGCAATCTTTCGTTTTGCCTCTGCCGTTTTATATTGGGGATCTTCGGATATTTCCTTGTTTAGCGTATAATAAGTGTTGTATTCGGTGAAATTTGCAAGCACGTCCAAAATAAAGCCTTCTTCTATGGCTTGTTTCATAGAATACAGATGGAACGCCTCTTTTTGTCCTTTTGAATTCAGCCTGCCGAACAAATCCAAAGTCGTTGCTTTTGGCGTGGCGGTAAACGCAAACATAGAAACGTTCTTTTGCTTTCCGTTTCGGGCAATCTCGTCCGCAATCATATCCTGCGTATCGGTAACGCCCTCTTCAAAATCAACTTCGCCCGCGCCAAGCGTCATTGTGATTGCCGCCATATCCTTGCCGGCTGTGGAAGAATGCGCCTCGTCGATGATTACTGCAAAAGTCTTGTTTTTCAGGTTTTTGACCGTATCCACGATATAAGGAAACTTCTGTATTGTCGTTCCGATAATCTTGATATTGCTTTGAAGCGCCTGTGCAAGATCTGCCGACGAGCATTTGTCGTCCATCACCTTTATAAGCCCTGTCTTATGCTCTATGCCACGCACTGCGTCTTGCAATTGTCTATCCACAACCACACGGTCGGTGCAAATAATGATGTTGTCAAAAACAATCTTATTGTCATCGTCGTGCAAAGACGAAAGCCTGTGTGCAAGCCACGCAATCGAATTTGTTTTTCCGGAGCCTGCGCTATGTTGAATAAGATAGTTTTGCGACGTGCGATTGACCTTCACGTCGGCAATCGCCTTGCGGATTACGTCAAGTTGATGATATCTTGGGAATATAACACTTTCCTTTGCGACAACCTTGCCGGTGACGTCATCGATCTTTTCCTTGCGTTCGATAAAGATAAACTCCGAGATAAGGTCTAACACCGTATCTTTTTTGAGTATATCTTCCCACATATAGAAAACCGAGTATCTATCCGCATATATAGGGTTTCCTTTGCCGGCGTCGATCCCGGTTCCGCTGCCCATATTGAACGGCAAAAAGAACGTGCTTTCACCTGCAAGACGCGTTGTCATATACACTTCTTGCAAGTCCATGGCAAAATTGACAATGCACCCTGCTTTGAAGAAAAACAATCTCGTTTTTGGGCTTCTATTCATGCGAAATTGCATTATGGCATCCTGATAATTCTGCCCTGCAAGATTGCACTTCAACTCAAATGACATTATCGCAAACCCGTTTAAGAACACGACAAGATCAACACGCTCCGTATCGCTTGCCCACACTTCTTCCATAACGGAAAAAATGTTTTTGTTGTATTTGTCGAGAAGTTCCTTGTTGAAAGTGGTTGCCGGCTTCGTGTACATCAAATCGATCTTGTATCCTGCGATTTCAACGCCGTGCTTGAGCACCGAAACAAGGCTACTGCGCGATTTTATGATTTCCGCATTGATAAAGTTTACGACAGTATCCTCCGTCGCATCCTTATACACTTTGCGGATATTTGCCATTGCATCGGGCTGTGTGTCGTCCAAGAACTTGAACAAAACTTCTCGGTCTATGGCAAAATTACGGTCAAACTTCACACTTTTCCGCTCTATGTACCCGTTTTCCAAAACGAGTTTATCTATGATAAAACGCTGATATTCTTTTTCTGTGAGTATGTTGTTCATTTTATGCTCCCCATTGTCCTTTTCTATGTATTAGCGAATAGTATTCATTTTCGGTATTAAGACAACTATCTTCTATTCCGTCAAACGGTGCTTCAAAATTTTGAATCCAATACCTTTTGTCAAATGATCTGCACCCGATAAAACACAAATATGAGATGAATCGCTGTGGCACATTGTTGACTCTATACCATATCCTGACCTTTATCTCTTGGTTGTGTTTAACTTTCATTCCCGAATATCTAATATAAGTTGTCGTAGGATATGCATCAGGATCTTTAACAAATTTGATTATATTTGCTTTTTTCATATTCAATAATTCGTATTGATTGTCATAAAAACACAAATCAACAAATTCAACGACATTGTTGCTTATATTTTTAATCGTGTAATTGGCACAAACCAACTTATTTTCAAAATCAGTTTTCTTATATTTCTCGCCATACAAAGTCAACATACAATCAATATCAACAGAATCATCAGGCTCGTATCCTTTTTCTGTTGTGTCGAAGTTCCAACTGCAAATTTCAAATTCCGGTCGATTTTCAATTATCTCTTGCTGTTTATCTTTTTGCAGTTGAGCAAATCTTTTTTGTTCTAGTTTCTCATTATGTCTCAATGTAAGATAAACACCGACAAGAGAAACTATGCCTGTGACAATGCTGCCACTTATTGCAATAACAAGTTGCCACCATTCACTCATAATGCGATCTCCTTTTTGCCTGTAGCATACTCAAAAATGAGTGATTTTTTGTAGCCGTCCAGCGTTTCGATTTGCGATTTTTTATCCGCGATAATCTGCTCAATTTCGGCGCATTTGTTATCGAGATAATCGGCTATTTCTTGCTGTTCGTCAAGCGGCGGAACAAGTTGTTTTATTGCACCCAATTGATCTTCTGTAAGCGAATGCCGCAGATTTTTTGCAAGATGCAATAGTTCCTTTGTATAGTCCAACATTAGATAATAGTAATAATAAAATCTCGCATTTGCTAATTTTTTCATTTTGAACTGACTATACGCAGGACTTGTTATACCGTTTTGCTTTATAATTCCTATACATCTCGGTGTAACATCAATATCAAAAAGGCACATCAACAAATTGCCCTTTTTTATGTATTGATAGCCATCAAAAGATGACGGCATTTTACCCCCTGCGTCTAAATCCCGTACAATCACACCATACATAGTCAAAGATAAAATATCTTCTCCCTTGTATATAGGACAAATATTCTTTATCTTCGTCATTAAGTGTTTGTTCGGCATAACTTTCCAATGCTGTGGTATTTGCCGCGCCCACGAAACACTACACTCTTTCATCGGGGCAGACGGGTTCAGACCATGGGTAACGGCTTCGGTGATGACGGAACGCTTGTACTGTTCAAGCGTATCGATCTGCGCTTGAATATCCGCTTCCAATTCGTCAATCTTTCCGCACTCCCTATCCAAAAACTCCGCAATCCTCTGTTGCTCGTCAAGTGTCGGGATTGGTACTATTATATTTTCTATATCCGTTGAGTTAATATTTCCTAAGCCCGATGTAGAATTTTGCATATATGCAAATTGTTCTCTAACAAAAACTGCATTAAAAATAAACCAAGCATATAACGGATAATATGATTTTTGCAGTCTAATGCGTTGCAAAAAATTAGAGTAATAACATTCATTAGTTGTAAAATAGTCATCAGCCAAAGTGGTTTTTCCGATATGTAAAGAACTCCCGCTTGATTTCGTAATCAGTAAATCATTAGGCTTAATAAGACAATTTTTATATGGTATTTTACTTAAATCTCGCTTTGCAGGCTCTTCAATTATCCATTTTCCGTCAATTGTTTGTTCGGTAGAACGCAATACAATTTTATCATTTTCTGTACTTGTTGGTTCATTTCCCCAAACCCCGCCATCATTCGACTTGATTATATTTTTAGATTTTATGCAAAGCCACTCTTTGGGTATCTCTCCTACCCAAGATATTCCGCTGTCTTTCATCTCTCGCATTGTGTTTTAATCCTTATCTATTTTTCCGTATTCCGCTATAAGATAGTTTACAAAAGCCGAGCAACTTACAAGCATAAATTTAGCTTCTTCGAATGTAACGTTACTTTCAAACATCCCCTCGCAATGGCGTATTCCTCCCTCGTCAGACGTATAACCGTACAGTGAAGAAAATGACTTTTTCATGGCTTCGTGAATTTTCACTCCGTGGTCTTCCAGCTTCTTCAAGGCTTCACCTAAAGTTGCCTTGCTGTTTTGTGCAATTATCTGACAGATCGACTCTACCGCACTAATGCTTTCTTTTATGCTGTTTTTGTAATCCGGGTTTTCCCTATCAGATAAAAAGCCCAATGCCTTCTTTATGTGAGATTTGCAACCTTGGAATTCAATATCAAAACTTTTTTCAATTTCGGCAACTTCAATCTCGTCGCTAATCGGGGTTATTTCGCCGTCTATAAAGCGATAACCCACATATTCCCTTTGAAATAGTTCATTTATTTCGGCTTTATAGTCAATCAAATCGTAATAGAGAACACCCTTTTGACATTGCGATATTTGCCATTGAATAAAATAATTCGTGACATATTCGACAACCGTAAGAACTTCATCATAACTGTTTTCACTTATTGGCAAATAAATATATAATTCAATAAAATCATCGTTTTGATATTTAATTATATATCTCGCTTGATCGTCGACAAATTCAAAATATATATCTTTTAGCAATCGTTCGCAAAAATCAGAGCGATATCTCGCAAATTCCCCATCGTCATACCATTCACGAAGCAAATTCGCAATTCCTATCCGTGTACGCTTGTCTAATTCATCTAATTGCATTTTTGTATTAAGCGGTTTAATGCCTCTTCTATCACTAAATCCGCCACGAACTTGCACCTTTTTAATTTCACTCATCTTTTTGCTCCCTAAATAACTCTCTTATTCTTTCGCTTACGCTCTTTTCAAGCGTTAAAAACTTCTGCTCTAAAACCTCGCTCTTTTCGGGTTGCGTGTACTTATAGAAATATCTTGTAAACGGTATTTCCGCGCCGATTTTAATTACGGGCTTTTTTGCACCAAGATTTTCTTCCCAAAACCATTTTGCATCGGGGACGTAAGGCAACACTTCTCTTGCCATATAAGTTTGTATATCTTCGGTGTATTTGACGATTTCGGTGTCGCGCGTTTCTTTGTCGTAGATGATATTGCCCTTTTTATCACGCTGAATTTCTGCCGTTTTGTCCATTTCGGAAAGTCCGTCCGCAATGCGGTCTATGAGCTTTTTGTCGCACGACAAAATCCCCGAAAGATGTTTGACAAAACTTGTCGGCTCTTTATACACCTTGTCCGAGATATGCTCTTTCAGCGTTTGCAGAATGTCCTCATATAACGGCTTTCTTGCAAGCATTTCTTCGTATTTTTTCTTGTCCTTATCGGCAAGCGCAACGCCCTGGCTTTCATAATCGGCAATTTTTGCCTCATCATACACACCCGACAGCGCGCCTTTCATCAGCATCTGTTCAATACGCTCTTCCGTTATGGCATAACTGCGTTGAAGCGGTTGCATAACAGTGTATTCCTTATAAAGGAACTCCGTGTTGTCGTAGATTTTGCAAACGTCGTTTTGCACAAAATCGGCATAGAGATGAGTTATCACCTTTCTATCTTCTTTTGTGATCTCATTCTTTTTGTTGCCTACGGCTTTTCTCAATTTGTGATAGATCTCCGCGGCATTGATGAGTTGCACCTTGCCTTTGCGCTCTTTTCTCTTGTTTTTGGAAAGTATCCACACGTACGTTTGTATTCCCGTGTTGTAGAACAAGTCTGTTGGCAACGCAATGATTGCTTCAATAAGATCACTTTCAAGCAACCATCTGCGGATTTGGCTTTCGCCGGATGCCGTATCGCCGTTGAACAGTGGCGAGCCGTTTTCAATAATTGCAGCTCTTCCGCATTTGTCATCCATTTTGTCAACGGCGGATTGCAAGAAAATCATTTGAGAGTCGCCACCGCTTGGAAGCCCGTGTCCCCATCTTCCCATCTCGCCTTTTGCATACTCTTCACGGACGGCTTGCTCCTGTCCGTCTTTTGCGTCTTTGCCCGACCACGGCGTGCCAAACGGCGGATTTTCAAGCACAAAACGCATCTTTGTGTCCGCAAAGCAGTCCGTTTTGAAGGTATCGACGTGGCGGAAATTGTCCGAGTCTTGATTTTTGATGAGCATTTCGGCAAGGCCTACTGCGTAAGACTGCCCCATAAATTCTTGTCCGAACAGTTTGACTTCCGCCGTAGGATTATAGTGTTTTATGTAGGTATACGCCGTGGAAAGCATACCGCCCGTTCCGCAAGCTTGATCGAGAACGGTGATAACCTTATGGCTGTCAAAAATATCGTCGCATCCTTCCGCCATTAAAATTTCGACGAGTAGCTTAATAATATCTCTGCCTGTGTAAAATTGTCCGGCATCCACATTTTGATAAAATCTACCGATAAGATTTTCAAAAATATAGCCCATCTTGATACTGTCGTAAGTTTTTATGGATAGGTCAAGCACGGAAAACGCCTCAACAACCGAATAAAGACAGCCGTCTTTCTCCATTTTGTCAATGTGCTTGGACATTTCGAGTTCACCGAATATATCTTTTACATTTGATGAAAAACCACTTATATAATTCTTGAAATTTGCGGCAATATGATTGGGATCGTTGCAAAGCTCTTTCAAGTCATACTCGCTCGTATTGTAAAAAGAAAAACCCGAAATTTTGCATAACGCTTTCGCAGGATAATTCGGATTCTTTTTGTATGCGTCAACCACTTGCTTTTTTGTGTCGGCAAGCGCGCACTCGAAACGGCGCAATATCGTCATCGGTATCACAACATCGCCATATTTGTCCGGCATATATGATCCGCGCAATTTATTTGCAATTGACCATATAAAATTCGCTTCCTGTGTTATGTCAATCGGGTTGTCGTCCCACATTGTGTCGAGTATCTTGTTTACACTCATAATTCTTGTCCTTTGTATTGCACATTTGCTTTCCGATTTGCAAAATCGTAGCCGAGTCGGCATTCGCGTTTATGATTAAATATTATAATAAATACTATCATAATTTGTGCGATAGGTCAATATACATTCCTTCAATCATATTTGTGTTTATCATTTTTGTATTTCTCGTTCGCTTTTAAAAATCAGCACATATACACTCAAATTAAAAATCTGATGTTTCCCAATAAATAATACTTTTCTTGTATTCTCGTTCTTATGCGCCATATAGTTGTGCGATTGACTTTCAAAAGTTGTGTGACTTCGAGATAATAAAGCAAATACTATTTCTTTAGAATTTGACCATTAATACGTTTTCCTTCGCTAATTTTGCACTGCTTACTAAATTGATTTTGTTCATTAAGTTGATTTTGATCTTTGATTTGAGTTTTCATTTTTGTATACGCTCCGAGTTTATTTGTCTTTCGGCAACAAGACGGCGCAGCACCGAGAAAACTCAAAAACATATCATTTCAAATTGCAAGATGCCTATGTCAACGAATCGCATAAAAATGTTGTGTAAAAAGTGCATCAAAACAATCCCTCGCGCACGCGCGTGCGCACTTGTATCAAAGACTACGGCACGTCTAATCGTCACACTTGTATCAAGACTACGGCTCGTCTAACAGGCAAACGACTAAAAAGCATATAAAATGCGCATTAGATTTGAGATAATTTTTGAAGCAATATTACAAGATTTTTATGCCGTTGATATAGTCTTTTCTCTGTGCTAAACCGCCACGCCGAAAGGTAACAAAAACTCGGAGCAATTAGGCAATAATTCTCACAATGCTACACCCATATCATTAACTTTTTTCATAAAAACACAGCCGTTTTACTTCAATTTGGAAAAATCAAAGTCATCCAAACAAATTCCTGAATTTTCAAGCAGCGAGCGCACCTCATCGAACAGCGTTATGCCGCCTGTAAGGAGAGCATCGATAAACAATGGCAAAAGCACGCTTCTTTTGATTTCTTCCTGGTGTTTGACGAGCATATTTTTTGCATCTGGGCTGATAAGTTCCATGTGTTTCTCCTATTCTCCCTATAATGACATACAAGCGCAGGGAGTGAGAGAAATTGAGTGGCAAGACGGCGACTCGCCGCCACTTTCGAAAAAAACCTATCGTCCCATACGACAATATGACATTATTTTTAGTGTGTCGGTTTCCCTTTTTTTGTCGAAAGCCGCTTTGCTTGCGACTTTCAACAAGCATTGCCCATTTTTATCCGACGCACTCTATATCTCTAAGCAACGTGTATTCGTTCAAGAACGAATAAATAAGCAAAGAAATCTGCTCGTTGCGAATGAGAATTTGCGGTGCGCCGAGTTCGATAAGTTTGCAAAGTCGCTTGATATAGCAGGACACTTCACCTGAAAACGTCCCGGTGATCTTATCCGTCTTCACTTGCGAGAGTTTTGCAAGAGTCTCGTCAAAACTTTTGAGAAATTGCGCACAGTCTTCTTTTTTGCAATCGATCGTGCAAGTCTCAATGATATTTGCACTCTTGGCATCATCTGCAATCACGCAATAATCCTCGGCGCTTTCAAAACCGACATTCAACACTCCGTCTTGGATTGCGCCAAACAAAGCGTCCACGATTTGAGTGTTTGAAAGGTCGTTGATATTTTTGATTGTGAGAAGGTTTTTCATTTTAATTTCCATCCTATCATTTATTGTAATTGCATTATAATCCACACTTTGTACCATATACGGTACATTAAGTGTCAAAATCTAAAAAACTTCTATAATGCTTAGAGCCGTCGCACACAACTTTAATCGAAAGATCGGCAAGCGCAAATTGTGCGGATAAGTGTTCCAGGATTCCCTTTGTTGCAATGTCGGGATTGAGAAAAATCGTTGCCGTTGAGTTTCTAATCTCCACCCGTCCGCGCGGAAAATAATTGTATTCTTTGCCCTTTTGCAACTCATTTTTGACATATGTAAGCCAAGTCAGTCGATGGTTGTAGCCTCTCCCGCTCTTGCTGTTGAGGGGATAAAACAAACCGATATCAAGCAAGTTACCGTTGCAATCCACGGGTATTCTGAAAATATAATCATTGTTGTTTTCTAAATGATTTTCATCCACAATCCAAAAGATGCCCTTGTAGTACACGCGTGTTTTTGGGTTTTCATCAATACTATCGAATGGCATCGCCTGTTCCTCTCGTTTATTCTTATACCTATAATATGCCTCGATTGCGCGGAGCATATTGTTCCGACCAACAGGGTTTTGCGTGTGCAAAGCAATGGGGTACATAGTATCTCTCTTTGCAAGCCAATCAATAAGTGCGATTCCGTCACCGCCGTCCGATGAATATTCGCCGAGATCGTGGTCGATATCGAGCAACTCGACACCATCCAAGGCTTCACACAATTCAATTTGTTTTTTGCATTCGTTGACGCTGCGACACCATACGTAATCTTGTGGGGATTCTCGTATATCGTCAAGCCATATTTTCCATTTCATATGCTATTGCCTCCGATTTTTTTGCAAGCGTTGCACCGCCACAACTCAAAGTTTTATCGACACAACGTCGTCATAAAGCGAATAATATTTGCCTATGTGCGTGTCCGTGTGCAGGTGTCCCGAAAACCAATATTTGAACTCTACGACCTTTTCGATTTGTTTCAAAAGCTCCTCGCTTTGAGTGTTTTTAAGTTTCGGTTCGAGATAGCAAGGCACATCTTCTCCGCATTGCGTGAGTTCTTCGATTATGCGTTTCTTAAATCTGGATGGCGGTATGTGTGTCAACACAATATCAACTTTATTGTCGCATTTTGCAAGGTTAAACATTGCATTTCGAATATCAGCCTCGCAAATTTCTTCGTCTTTCCACCACGTTTTATGCTCCAATCTCCACTCTTTATCGTGCGACTCCGCACCGCCTATCGCAAGGATTTTCTTGCCGCCTATATCAAAAACTTCTCCGCGCATTAAATGATAAATTCTATCGCTCACTTTATGCGCGCGCCCGCCTAAAATCTCCACGATCGGCAACGCCTTGAGCATATCGAAGTTTTCGTGATTGCCGTCCACAAACAACACCGTTGCGCCGAAGCTCTCGTACAGTTCAATCATTTTGCCAAGCCCCTTTTTGTCCCACAGCACACCGCAGTCACCGCATATAATTATATAGTCGTCCTTGGTGGCATTGAGTTCTTTGAGCTTGTTTACGTCCCAAATTCCGTGAGTATCTCCCGATATATAAAGCGTCATGTTTTTCTCCTTTTCAATCTCTGTTTATTTGCCAAGTGTTCGGGAACTTCAAGTTTTCGATACTATCACCGTGAATAAACACTGCCGGCAGTCTAGGCATAAGCGGACTTACGAACCTATATTTGTCGTAATACGCAACGTCGCTTCCGGTCAGCAACACAGACGATAATTTTGATCTGCAAACGCCTATTAGTTTTGCGTCAAACGATTTGCGATACGCCCAAAACATATCTCTCGTAGGGCTCATATCAAACAAATTCGGACGTCCTGACAAATACAATCCGATTTTCAATCTGTTGCCATCATCAAACACTGCTTTGATTATCTCATCAAATTCATACTTGTTACGCACATAAAAATCATAGGCACTCGGCACGTTGATGCCTACGAAAAACAGCTCTATATGCTTTTGATTTTTTAAGTCATCGTCAGACATGTTCTCACGCTCTTTCATCAGCATATACAATTTACGTACAATTTCGTCGGATTCTTTCCGGTCTTGATTTTCATTGTATAATTCGCAGCATGCAATACAATGCTCGTCGTATCGCGCGTTCCACACCGTGCCGTCGCCAACGAACACGTAATATCCTACTTTCTGAGCGGAATAGTGTTCTCTTATGTTCATAATCGGCAAATTGTGACCATACAAGTAAACACCGTATCCCGAGTCGCACGACGCGAGCACGTTTTGCTTTGACATATTCCAAAATATGGGTTCACTGCCATGTATACCGATAAGTGCATTTATTTCGACACTTTTATCGGGTGCATTTTCATATGCAAATGCCAACGCTTCAGCCTCGTTTGCAAATCTCTCCACACTCTTGCAAAACTCTGCGTTTTGTGTTGCTTCTTTATAGATGCCGTTCAAATCGTTTTTTCTTTTCACGTTTTCTCTCCATAATCAATAAAAGCCCAGTCGACTTATCGTTTGTTTTTGTCTTTGGTCATCTACGCCTATATCGTCGGCAACTATCGTCTTCAGTTGCTCGTTTGACAAATATTCGATGTTTTGCTTCGCTATACGGCTTGCCTGATTGAGCTTTGCTTTTTCAAGCACGTTTCTTGCATATCTGCCGTTGCCGAAAGACGGATTTTGGCGCGCTGTTTTGTATATATCGAGCAACTTTTGATCGCAAGATTCATCAATGATGATGCTATTTTGGCGCGCGAGCAATTTGGTGATAGCCAAAAGTTCATCCTCAGAATAGTCGTCAAAGTCAACGTGGAACGCTATTCTCGACGAAAGACCGGGATTTCGCTCTACAAACTCTTCCATTTCGTTTTTATACCCTGCAAAAATCACGATTACATCGTCGCGTGCGTTTTCCATTTCTTGCACTATGGTGTTGATTGCCTCGTCGCCGTAAAGCCCCTTTTTGTTGTCCAACAGCGAGTACGCCTCGTCAATAAACAGCACCGAGCCTTTTGCTCGTCTAAATACCTCCTTGACTTGGGGCGCGGTTTGTCCGACGTATTCGCCTACCAAATCCGCCCTGCCCACTTCAACGAGTCCGCCGCGACTTATAATCTTGTTATCTCGCAATATCTGCGCCAAAAGACGCGCTACCGTTGTCTTTGCCGTGCCGGGATTGCCCGAAAACACCATGTGCATTGCAGGGCGCGCAAAGTCAATGCCGCGCTCTTTGTATTCCTTTTGTAGCTTGAAATAGTTGATTGCGCCGTCAATGACTTTTTTGACATTGCCAAGCCCTATCATCTCGGACAACTTGTCATACGCATTTTTCTCGTTCAATGTATCGTCTTCTCCGCTTTTGCCGTTGAAATATGCGCCATATTCCGGAAACTGCACCGTGGCAACGTACTCGTTGTGCCACTCGCTATATATGGTCTGCAACGCTCTTTTTGAATACGTCCTATCGGATTTTCTGATTTTTTCAATCTCGCTTTCGGGCGCGTTTGTGCCGTTTTGACGCGCGATCTCGCAAAAGCAATCCACTGCGGATTCTCCCTTGTATTCTTGATCATAAAACTTGATCAACGCAATGCCGTGTAGGCTGCTTATAATTCTGTTGCGCGTATTCATAGACGCATTGTCCATAGAAATGATCGTAACAACGCTTGACGCATATCTTTTTATGATGTTGACAACGCCACTCCACTTCCATTTGTAAGACTTTTCTTCGCTCTCGAACAAAATATCTTCGTCGACGCGCAGGACTATCACGCCGTCTGCGTTTATCCTGTACAACTGTTCGATGTGCCATTCTGAAATGCGCCGATCTCTAAGCCCGATTATCGTGTACTTTTTGGTGTTTATTCTTCCTTTGTGAAACAGCGAAAAGACAAGATTGCGATTGCGCGCCATGCGAGCGTCGTCGTCATTGGACACCATAAAATAGTGCGCCGGATTGCCAATCGGTTTTTTGAGAGTTTTACTCGCATAAATGCGGTCAAGTTCGCGCTTGTATTCTTCATCCAAAAAGTATTTGTTTACATCCGCGTATACACTTGTTTTGGTTTTATGTTCCGTCACGATACGTTCGTCAAACGAACCATGGCAAATTTCATAGAAAAAACCAAGTCCCAATCTGTCTATCGTCGCGCTGCTGTCGGTCAAATAGCTGTCAATCTCCGCATCGCCTATATTGTTCACAAAATCAAACATTTTCCCCTCGGAAACCTTGATATCCGCAATGTTGTCAAAAAGTTTTTCGGCAAAAGTCTTGGCAAATTTCTTTTCATCGCATGCACAATCAATACACGCAATGGCGTCGACCACGGTTTTGCGTATTTCGCGAACATAGACAAAACACGCCGGATTTTCTTCAAAAAGTTTGCCGCTAGCGCAAGCCGCTTCTTCCGGCTTAAAATCCTTGATTTGCTTTGCATCTTTCACTTTTATGGTAATATTAAAAAACCTCATTGTTTTCTCTCCGAAATTTAATGAAATAATACATTGTTTTTAGTTGTCGTTGTGATTGTTACAAATTGCCCGTCAATGCAAAATCGATTGTGCGGTGTTGTTGTGTTTTGCTCCCCCTACCTTGAAAAGTCGGTGTGTCAATGCTGCGTTTTCGTTGCTGTCGATTGCCTGTTTGTTTCTGTGATTGATTATGTTGTGTTTTTGTATTTGTTTGTGTGATTTGGTTGATTTACAACATTATCATACACCATCCTTCCCAAAAAAATCCACTAAATCTCGCCCAACATTGTACCGCGTATGGTACATAAACTTGCAATCGTATAATATGCTTAACAACTGGGATTTAATAATATAAAAAACGAAAGAACTTTGCTCTCTCGTTTTTTTTATATTAGCACCCTTGCAATTCCAAATCGCTTGTTACTATTTTATTCTTTTCAACTTCCAATATTATACACCACAGTTTTTGGGATACAATATTTGCGTTATAGACACATTTAACTTTGTAGTTAAAGTAACTAAAATCTGAATACTTATCTTTGAAAGTCTTAAATGCATTTTCCTTAAAATTTTTTACTTTCTTAGATGTTGAGGTGATAGGATAATTATTATCAATCACGGCAGTATCCCCAATGTTAAACGTTGTTTTGAGAATCGTTGCATTATAGTTTGTCCTGTCTCCGTTATATGTGTTATACATATCATCATCAAACACGTAGACAAAATACTTATTCTTTGCGTCGATCATTGACAATCTGTTTAAATCATTGAAAACTTCTCCCGCTTTTGAAGTCGTACAACTGTCACTATATGGTGTTACTCTATGATATTTAACTTCTATCACCATATCATCCGTAGAATAATAAATATCAGCCCTGTTCCTTTCACTATTAAACCATGTTGAGTTCAACACTTTTATTGGTGTATAATTTCTATTTTTATTAGTTTTTGTTCCCGGATTTACAACATATGGCACTTCGATTTCAATATCTGAAACAGGAACTTTCATAGCTTTGATAAGCAAAGAACGAATGGTGTCTTCTGTTATCAAATGCGCTGCTTTATTATAAGCAGAAGTAACTTCATTGATAAAATCGTTGATTTGAGTGTTTTTTAGCATTTTTCCACCTCTTTTGTTTAATTATTCCACATCAAATAGTCATATTCGATGGGGGCTTACACCTTGTTTTTGTGCCAAATAGCAAAACATATATCTGCTCGTATAATTGGCTTTAATTAAAAATAAAGATTAAAAAATCTATCTTTTTCACATCTGATATTCCTTTATATTGCGGAAATTTGTTGTCAAACCAAGCAATCCATTGTTTGCCTCTAGGATCATTTTTTATAAGATTGTCATACCAGTCGTTTATTATGTTCCAATCATGTTGGATTTGTTGAAGTTTTGTTTGCCCATTTTTTAATGCTTCGCGGTATTGCAATTGAAGTCCTTCATCTTTTGTCAAATAACTATAAACTTTAGAATCAAAAATCGGCGAATTTGGATTTTTTGTATGCAACAATTTTGAGCCTATTGAACACTCATACGTATCCGACACCCCCGCTACTATTAATTTTTTCAAAACGTCTTCCAATGACGCTGTCCCATTTATTGAATTCAAAACATTGAAATATGCGCCACATTTAGAACCATATTTTCCCCCAATCTGTGCCCACCTTGCCTTTAAATAAAAAGAATAATACACTTCCTGAAAATCCTTATTACAAGGATTCTGGCAATGACTTTGTATATATTCATAATCAAGCAATGCTTTTTCCAAATTCAAAATTTGTCTATCGGTGATACTTGTTAAATCAATTTGCATATCATTTTCTCCTTTGCATTGTATATTTTCAATCTTTGACTAGGTCGCAGAGGGCTTGCCAGATTTTCACCATGGCGTAGGTGTCAAGTTCGCAATATTTCAGCAGGTTGTGGCGCGCGATTGCTTGCTCTTTGGGCGGCATATCTTTGATTGCCGGGAATATGCTCATTGCTTCACCGCCGTTGTGCACGCCGTCAAGATTGTGATAATCGAGTTCGGAATCATTTGGGAACATTGCAGGCAGCACCGATTTGATCGAGAACGAGCCGCCGATTTCCTTGCGATAATAGTATCCGCCCCTAAACACGTCGAGCAAATCTTTGATGTTGTCCCTTATGTTGAGAAGATGTGCGCGCAAGTCCGGAAACATATCGGCAAGCTCCTTTATGCGCGAGCACTCAAACGCCTTGTTGTAGGCAAGCGTGCATACGTTCATGGGGATATCTCGCACAAGGCTTTCGGCAATGGCGCGGAGCGGATTTTCGCCGGACACTGCCAAGAACTCTTTGTGTTTGAGCGCACCGCCTTCACTCTCGATATAATGCAAGGAATATTGAAACGGGATTTGCTGATACGGTCGCACGCCCTCAAACGGCGGAATGATGGGTTGCATTGTTTCAAAGTCCAAAAAGTACAGCGGATAAGAGAGCGTGGCAAGAAACTGCTTGATGCCGTCCTTGTCCGTATACACTCCGCGATCATGCAAATAGAAGTCAACTTGCTTGTCGATTTTGTCGGAAAAATACCACCCCGTGCGCGCGTAATCTTCAAACGAAACAACGCCTTGCTCATAACATTCAAAGGCTTTCGGCTTTGGCAAACGATACATATCAAACACGCTCGGTTTGGGAAGATGCTGCGAGCAATATTTCCAAAATCCGCACTTGTAGGGTGCAAAACAGTTGATTGAAATGTCGATTCGGGGCTCTTGCTCATCGGCAAGCAATTCTTCCGCGCCTTGCAAAAGCCCTTCAACGTTGCCGTATTCCTGTGCCACCAGCTCGTCAACATTGCGCACCTTGAACACTTGCTTGATGTCAAGCTCTTTGCCTCTGACGTACTCGTTGTTGATGTACACGAGATATGTATGTTTGACGTTGACACCGCATTTTTCAAGCACGTATTTTTGATAACTCACGTCATAGATGTACACCGCTTTTATGTCGGTTGCGCTCTTGACTTCGTAGATGGAATAGCCGTCACCGTCCTTGCGCAAAATGTCCACGGCGCAATACAAACCGCAAAAATCAAAGGATGCTTCGCAAATGTTCTGCACTCCGTTTGCAATGCACTCCTTGGTTTTTGCAATCATTTTGGACAAGTCGAGCGCGCCGTTTTCTTTTGTTGCGGTCACTTCAACGTAATCGCCAAACAGCCCCATGGCAAAATCGCCAACGACGTTGCCGTTGTCCATTCTTGCCTTGACGCTTTCGTCAATTTCATATTCATCGGGCTTAAACTTTTTGAGCCACACACTCTTTGGGCATTGACACAAAGAGCAATATCTTGATTTGCTGAAATACATAATTACTCCTTATCTTGAGTGTTTTTAGATTTCCTTGAGCGTCTAAATGTGCCTTTCAAACTACACTTATCGCAACCGCAGTCACAACCATGTTCTTTTCTATATTCTTCTTCGATTTTGTCCCAACCTATTAGATTTATAGGTTTGCCATTCACTTTTTGATATACTTCTTCATACGCCTTTATCAAGCATTTTGGTCTTGCATATCTGCTTTTAATGCTACGATCTTCCGACTTTAATATTCGGCAAAGGCATAGATTGGCAAGCACCTTTTCTACGTTGTCGTAGTTCAAGTCATCACCTTTAAGGTTTGTCAAATCTTCAATTATGCTTGCAATCGGAATTATATGTTCGTCATGGAAAATTTCGCGAAATGAAAATTTATTCCCTTTCTTAAAACATACTTTCTCAGGCGTATTTGAATTACCTTTGTACAAATACTCTTCCACCTCTTCGCTGTTTTTGAACGCTTCGCCGTCGCATCTAACCGTATTCCTATACCAATAGTCATTCATGTCATGACCACTTAAAAGTTCCCATTTTTCGGCTGCTTTCTCCGAAACGTAAATACGTCCTCCGTTTTTGCTGTACTGTCTTAAAACTTGCCCCAACAAATACGTACAAGCGTTTAGTTTGTAATCGTCGTTACGGTACTTGCACTTTACAGCATTATCTTTATTTTGTATTCCTTTTGTAAGCGTGATTATCAAATCAAAAATTTCATTTTTTTCGGTTTTGTTATGTTTTTCCACTTTAACATCCCCTTTTGTATTTTTCACACATTTGCTCTATGCTTTGTCTTATTTCGTTGCGCAAATGCTTAGGCGCAAGCACTTCGGCGTTTTCTCCGTATTGCAATGCCCAAAACTTCATCGCCGTCGGGCTGACAATCAGTTCGACTTTTATGTTTTCGTCATCGATTGTTGACACTTTTACGTCTTTGCCAAACCAATCCACGATGTCGTCCATCATCCATTTTTTCGCTGAAATAACAACCTTTTCGGGTTTATCTGTAAACATATATGGGCGTGCGGTGGACAATTCCTTATAATTTATGCCGTTTTTGTATCCGTCGAGGCTCTTGATAGGCACAATCGGCTGGTCGATTATTTCGATTCCCGTGATTTTGTCAAGGCGGTAGAAGCTTATGTTCATCCACTTGTGGTTGCATCCCATAAGATAGTAGTGCTGATTGTGCAGCACCATTCTATACGGGCTTACGCACGGGTGCGACGTGTGGTGCAGTTGCTTGTCCGCGCCGATTTTATTGTAGTAGAATTTTATCTGTTTGCCTTGACTTATCGCATCGTCTATCACCGATATATTGAAAAACACCGCCTTGTTTTCGGTTTTGTTCCAATCGTTGAGCGATTGCACGTATCTAACGCGCGATTTGAAGTTGCGACCGCCCATTCTTACGAGTTTGTCGATAAGTTGTTTGGAATGAGTCGCACTTATATGCGTCGAGCAAAGCACACTGTCTATGAGCATGTGCAGTTCGGATTTTTCAATCGGTCTATCCACGAGATACGCACCCTTGCGGCTTGTATCCACGTCAATTCCCATCTCGTTGAGATAGGATATATTGCGCCCGATTGCCTTGCGCTCCACCGCCAAGCCGTATTCCCTTTCAAGAATATCGATGATGTCCTGTTGCGTAAGCAAATTGTTTTCGTCCGAATAATCAAAAAGCACTTGATACAATCTGAAAAGCAAAGTTTGTTTATTTTCAAATCCCATAAGCAAATCTCCTTTCATATATCATACCCCCGATTTATCGAAATGTAAATACACAATGTACCGTATACAGTGCAAACAATTCTTCGCATATTACTTTTCGTCATCGTACTCACCGCCAAACGGCATCTCATCGCAATCGATTTCTTTGCATCCAAGCACTTTTAACGCCGACACGCAATACGCCTTACTTATCGACATGCGCATTCTTCGCGCAATTTTGTAAAAAAGCGCAAACCTTTCGGCACAAGCAATCCATTGAGGACAACGCATGATGAACTGTGCTTCTAGTGCGTCTATTTCATTCTTTTTGAAGCTACATATAGTACGCCGTATTTTTTCGACTTCGTCATAACTATACCCCGCAATATAATGAATGAAATGCATATAATCTTCGGTATACGGCGTAGTTCCCAAATAGCGAAATCTATCAAACATCCAACCTTCAACTTCTTTCATCGTTACGGCAGACGTTATTATCGGTATCTCAACTTTGTCGATATGCAAAATGTTTTCTCTTTCCCCAATCTCGATTTCCACAAACTCAAAGTCTTTTTTGAGATATTCCGCCAACTCGTCAAGCGTATCCTCGTCCATGTAAAAACCAAATAAACATTGCATATTGTACTTTTCATTAAAATATCTTTCAAATATCAAACCATGTTCATACGGGTTTATATCGGTTATCCCAAGCAGATACGCAACTAAACTGCAACCCCCGTTCCCGAAAAACCGAGTGCTTTTATCCTTCTCTTTCAAAAACTCTCTTATCCTTCTTACAATGCAAAAATATTTTGCCATATCAAGTTCTGTTATCCGTATGATCTCTTTCTCAATCATACCGTCCCATCTTGTATCGCAAGGCAACATTTTTTTGACATTATTTCTTGCAATTCGTTCCAAATCAATAATCGTTTCAAACCCCATGACAATCTCCTGTATAATTTTTTTTATCTTATCCAATCGAACGTACCATCTGCGGGACATTGTCAAAGTTTTAATATTTTACCTCTCGTGTGTTGCGCAAAAATTCTTTTTGGCACTTAGGCGTATACTTGTCTTTGAACAAGTCGGCGAGCCTTTCACCCCACAAAACGTCGCTGCGCTCCGTTTTGCGGGGAACCCCGATGCGCCTCGCCGAGACAAGCATACGCCTTGTATAAAAACAAACCGCCTAAAAAGGCAAAATCGCAGCCGTGCGGAACGGGCCGTTCGCGCTAAACCGCTTGGCGAATCGGGCCCGTTTTTCTCGCACATCGGCAATGTGATTTTTTGTCCTCTTTTTCATAGGCGGATTTTTTCTTTTTTTTATATCAACCGGCGAATTCTGCTTTTATCTTTTCGGCATCGGGATTCCCGCTCGAGTTTACCTTAATATGCGTTTTCCCATTCAAATTCCCACTCAACATTCGCTTTTTCACAAAAATTTCCCCTAAAGTTGGATTTTATGTACTCACGCTCAAAAACGATTCTGTGCTAACTTAAAAACTGTTCATAACACACAAAAGCCATTGCGTAGCCATTCTCGCTCCCGAGAGTTGTCCCGCAAAACCGAACGAAAACCATTGAAACTAAACTTGCACCCATTTGTGCAAAATACGTCGGCAATGATACGCTGTCGGTAGTTCATATCACAACAGGGCTCGAACGGTGTTCGGTCACGATTTCAAACTTGTCCAAATTGCGCACAACGATGTTCTTATTTGTTCATTCGTCTATGTTTACGATGTGTATTGTTCACAACATGTAAAGGTGTAGCGAGTACAACTGAGTCTTGATAGAGTACGGGTTAATCTTGGCAAAGTACGGCTGAGTCTTGAAACTGTCCTACTCATATCCAAAAGTGTCCGGATGGAGTCTGTGTACAACGCCGATTCACCTGTGTTATGAATAAAATCGCAAGGTCGAGAAAAAGAGGTAAAGCACATGTAGCAACCAAGTCCGTGAAAGCCAAATCTTCGTCTTTACTTCCTTTTCCGTCCTTGCAAAAAAATACTAAAAAAGGAGGTATAGGCTCAACTCATTCCATTAAGCCGAGTATATTATTAATCAACACCATATCAAAATCTTGACCAACATATACATTGTCAAATCCTTTTATAGCCGCTTTATATTCGCAATATGGTATATCTGGGTTAAGGTGAATTAGATAATACTTGCAAGTGCAATACAGTTTTTCTTTAAGTTCTTGCAGATAGGAATGTGCAGCATTTGTTTTTTCGATTCCCCAACATTCATGAAATACCCATTTAAAATTAGCCGTTTCCTCTATTATTTTTTTCAAAAATAAAGTATCGCTAATATATGCGAATATCTTATCAATAAAAAAAGCATAAGTTATACTAGAGTGGTTTAGCTCTCTGGTTTCAACGAGAATATCATCAATCATAAATGGTATTGCAGTATACTCAAAAAAAAGCACACTTTCCCCTAAATCTTTCAAACTTCTAGAGTGAAAGCTTGGGATGAATAATTTACTTAACTCCTTTTTTACATTAGAAAATACACCATATTGAGGTCCGTATATACATATTTTTTTACTCCCAAAAAACTTGCTGATATAAGTTAGTCCTATAATATGATCAAGATGGTAATGACTTAACAATATGTGTATTTCATTATATCTGTCGAGAACATCACCATACCCTGACAGATTCGCAACGCCAGTACCTGCATCAATCATTAGCAACTTTCCCTTATATTCAATAAGCAGACAAGAAGTTTCTCTATTATTACCTGGCATCCACCCACCAGAACCTAATACATGTATTTTCATTTTAATTCCTCAATAAAGTTCTTTACATATTTGCACCATTTTTCTATATAACGATTGTTATTGTTTGTTTTAATGTGTTCTCCGCACAAATCGAGCAACATTGTTATTTCTCCGACCTCAAGGGATGCATTTATATCTTCAGTATAAACCAATGCCTCTCGCAACTTTTCTTTACTTCCAACAACATCATCTTTTAAGTAAAAGTAAAGCCCTTCATAGTATAAAATTTGCGACTTGTCGTATTTGCTGGATGCTAAGGATTTCACCTCATCAATACGACGAAGATCAATATTTCGTTTGCCAATAATATCGACCAATATTCCAGTATAAAGATATCGCACATAGTATCTGTCTCGGGCTTTGTTAATTGAGTACAGTTTTGCTGCTTCAGAAAGGTGTTTTTTAGCCAATTCCACATCTCCATGCCAAATTACTGCTTCAGCAAATAATCGATGATATTCCGCAACAAATAATCTCAACGAATTAACATCATCATCTAATTCGCAATTGTCGTATTCGCGTCGCAGTATTTTAATAGCTTTTTCGCTATATTCTTTAGCCAACTCCCAATCAAGTTGATGATATGCGATTTTCCCTAAATTTACAACAGCAATTGACCTTTCATAATCAGATGAGTGGACGGCAGTACTCTCTGCAAGCAAAAAATAATCCTTTGCTTTGTCAAAATCCGCATACTTTCTATTGCATAAAGCAAGAGTATTAAAAACGCCTGCTTTAAGTCGTTCTGGAAATGTGGAAAATTGAAAATCAATTAGCCTAGAAAACAATAATTCCGCTTGCTTAAACCTTTCGGTAATATAGAAGTAGTAAGCAATTGATACTATCAATTCAGCATCCGAATAATTTGAAATAATGGTTTCTGCAACTTGATCAAAGCCACATTCTTTTATTTCGAAAAATAATCCGGAATTATATAGAAATGCTCGATTATTTTTGATAATTGACAAAAAACATTCACTACGCAATACATTTAAACACAACGTAGGCTCTTTTTCTTTTAGCTTATATATCTCTGAAAAATACTCCCTTAGCGCAGTATCCAATCCAAGAGATTTAATTCGAGTATTTTGGAATGAATTGTTTATTAATAACTCATAGGCAAAATTATACTCTTCGGCAAAAATGCAGTGCATCGTTGTGTATTTTATTACTTGAGATGTTAATTTCTCGTTCTTATTCATTTGAAAATAGTAATCCGACAGTTTTTTATGTCCGCGTTTCAGAGATACCCTATATTGACCTGCCTTTTCGGCATCAATTATCCAGTCATATAAACTCTTATGCATCGCCGTCGCTGTGTTGTTTCTCAATGGAAATAAGGAACTAATGGCTTCAATTACATCGTCAAATTCATATTCATCAACCATTGATATTTTTTGAACCAACTCCAATGTTAAGGGCTCAAAACTAGCCACTAACACTTCAAGAACGGGCCTTATCATAGTTTTATAAAACTGCATATCACCTGAAAATAGCCTATTAAAATATGACTCATATATGCCCGCCAACCCTTTTGGAAAACTATCCACATTTGATAAATCATAATGTTTATCTTTTATATTACGCATGACTTCTTTTGCATATAAAAAGCTGCCTTGGCACTTTTTTGAAAGTTCAAATATTTTTTGTTCTTTGTCTAAACAGTTTACATCAACCAGTTCTTTCGTTAAAAATTCCAAGATATCGTCATCGCATTCCTTGTTCTTTTCAATAACAATCGGATTATACTTAGCCATTTTCCGCAAAATCTGATTTTCTGGTCTGCTTGTGACCAACAATTTTAGCCAACTTGGTGTTTTATCAAACTCCATTGCAATAATATCGAGCAATTCATTTTTGGTCTCTTTTGCAGCCTCATCTAATGCATCAATAATAATTACTGATGTTTTGTCTCTAGACGGTATCTTGTTTAGTGGTTCTATAAATAAATATTCAAATAATCTTGTAACGCTTTTTTCTTCCAATCTGTTTAGATCGTTTAATAACATTAATTGTGCAGAATACTCTGGTATTTGAGTCGATAAATGATATGCTATCGACATAAGAGCCCTTTTGGGGTTAGATCTATCATTATCATTATATTTGCAAAAATGTATCCCTACTATTTCTGGACGCATTGAACTAAGCGCCACAACGAATGCGGTTTTTCCAATTCCAGCTTGTCCTGTAATCATAAAGGCTCTCGGCGATGAGTGTGATGTCACCCAATTGTCATATTTATCAAACAGCCAATTCCTTCCATAAAATTTTTGTTTAATACTTTCAATGTAAACATCATTATCCAGCGGAGAAAGAGATCTCAATAAATTGGATTGGCTACCCTCGTGATTTATTTGAAATATACCCTCAACTATTTGAAGGATTTGTTCCAGTTTCTCGGCATATTTAAGTTCATTAATTACTCCATTTTCATCACAGCAATTGTTCTGCATATCAAGCCATTGAATTCTTGCAATACAAAACGGCGGCATCACATTCTGAATCATTATAGGCAAAATCTTTTTGTTCATATATCTAGCCACACTTACCTCATCCAAACAAACTCCATCGGGACGTCTTACCGAATGATTAGTCATCAAAAGTATTAACCAATCGGATGAAATAATATTTTTTTCAATTTCAGTTTCCCATTCCGCCGAGCCTTTCAGCTTTTCTTTGTCAAACCAAACGTTATGACCCATACTATCTAAATCATGCTTTAACCTTTCAGCAAGAGAGGAAAAGCCGTCGTGTCCATAGCTAATAAAAATATTCATATCTCACCTCAAAATATGGTTGACTCCACACTATTTATCCAGTTTCCAATATCATCCTTTGTTACTAACATATTATTGTACCCAACGATAAGATTTAATCCTGGTTTTGTTGAACCATGAAAATCACTGCCCCCACTAATATACAGATTGTTAATTTCTGCGATTTGTCTTAGGAAAGGAACATCGTCATCTTTATTTGATGAGTGTTTTACTTCAATTCCATTTATACCATTTTTTATGGCAATATCTATAAACGCAGATACTTCTGTTCTATTTAATTTGTAAGCACAAGGATGTGCCAAAAATGCATAACCTCCCGATTTATGTATTATGTCAATAACATCTTTCATTGTAGGTAGTCCATCCGTTTCATCAACATAGTATTCGCTAGACTTATTTGCAAAGTATTGCCAATAAAAGGCTGTGTTGTTTGTAATAAATGGAAAAGCCTCACGATTTGTGGGATAATTAATTAGTTCGTTATACATGACAACAAATGCTTCGCTTTTATTTCCGGTGCAAATATCAAGATCGTTCGAAAACTTCATCCCTTTATTTCTACATATTTCCTTGAATTTTGTTAATATCTTTCGTTGCTTCGCTATTCTGTACTCCTTAGAATATCGTGTATTAAGCCAATTAATTATTATTTTTACATCGATGCCATAACCTAACATATCCCTTAAAACACCATCTTCTAAAAAACTCAACTCGACTCCATGTACAATTTTTATTGGAATATTATGTTTAATATAAATATCGTTCAAATCAAAATAGCAGCCCACGCTGTCATGGTCTGTAAAGGAAATTATTTCAGCATTGAGTTCTACCAACTGCTGTAAAAGTTCTTCTGTTGTGCATGTTCCATCTGAATTAACAGAGTGCATATGCAAATCAATCATGCTTCCCCCCCCCCGTAAACGAGTGCCGTTTCTCCCGAGCAGGCAGAGACTTTCCATCTCTCGTAAACAATGGTTATATTCTACTATATTTCGGTACATATTGCAAGCCATAACACCCGATATACTGTGAACGTTATTTTCGTATAAAAATATTGCCATTATCGCAACTCAAAAATGATCGCCAACATTTTTAGTCTCTAATTTGTTTGCACATAACTAGCTGTAACTTTTGTTTTGTGACTTATAATGAGCCTTTTCTCAATTTTGCATTGCTACAAAAACAAACACTGCAAGTTCGCCATCTTCACCAATCGTCCTGCTGTGCTTTGCGCTGATCTGCTCTTTTATCGGCAAATCCCAGTTGAGCGTAACAAGTTCATTCTTAAACACAAGTTGGAACACGCTTTTCTTTTTATCCAACGCCGCCACGTTCCCGTTAAAACTGCAAAGCGAGTTGTTTTCACCAAACTTTTTAACAATGCCTCTTTTGTTGTAATGCAAATATATTTTTTGCAAAACCGCAATCGGTGTATCCGACAAATCCGCTTTCACCATTACGGTGGTGTGGATTGAATTCAACCACACCGGTATCTCCGCAACATTCTCTTCTTTTTGACCGAGTTTTTTCCTAAACCTATCGACTTGCGACATAATTGCGCTCACTTCGGTATCTTCCGCCAATGGCGTTTCATCGGCAGATTCTTCCTTTTTCTGCTCTTCCGCTTGCAACGCTCTCGCATTGGCAATAATTTCGGAAAGTTCCCTTTCCTTTTCATCTTCCTCGGCTTTTCTTGCCGTAGCAGCCTTTGCCTGACGTTCGCCTTCCGCATCGATCTTCCGTTGCATTTCGGCTTTGTCTTTTTTGAACATATTCACCATTTTGATGTAGTTCTCTTCGCCTATTATGCCCCGATACGTATCTCCGTCCGGCACAACCAGCCCTCGCGATTGCAGATATGCAAGCGTGGCATCCACGTCGATTGCGGCGTCTTTTGATGCGGTGCGAAGTTCCTCAATGGTCTTCCCATCGAGATCTTCCAACATTCTGATGATGTTAAACGCTTGCATATCTATTTCATACAGGATGCTTTTAAGTTCGCTGTTGGAGAACTCTTTTTTCCAGTCCCCGTTCGCTCTGCGCAACTCTTCGATTTGTTCATTATCTTCCGTAACGGCAAACTCCCCGTCATTGCTTTCTTTGATAATGCCTTTTTCAAGCAAATATCGCATAACATCGAAAGCCTCCGCATACGAGCAACTTCCGATTGCCGACACGCTTTCGAGATTGAGTGATTTTGTTTTCATAATTTTTCTGAGCGTTCTTATCAACAGCCTCTCGTTCATTTTGCACCTCTCACATTAGTGTTGCTTTTTTTCAAACACACAGGCGACATTCGCTATATCATAATCCGTGTACTTTTCTTCCAACATAGAATACGGCAACAGGCAATCGTGTTCACATCTATCTTTACCGTCATTCTTTGCTTTCTTGCGACGTTTTTTAAAAGCTTCATCGGACTCATCTTCTTGTTTTTTCGGCATTTTTTGATTATAAGTCCAGCCGTTGGCGATATACGACCTATTCCATCTATCATGTTCGAGTTCTACCAACAAGCGCAACTCGCTATAAGAATAACTCGTACAATAGAACGACTTCATCGCCGCCATAACATTCTTAAATAACAATGCAGATCTGTTCGATTCTCTTTCCACAAGCGGAACGTCTTTCCATTCCAATCTTAAATTCTCTTTATCTTCACATCTTACAGCATCGTAAAAGCCACACAACAACTCAAAATATCCCCACCCCACGTACGGTGTTTCTCTGTTAAGATAATATGATTTCATTGGTTTGCTTTGGTTTGGTATTTTGTTGGTATCGAGAAGATAATATGCGTGATGATATTCCATGCACTCTGTTTCGTCTATAATTTGTCTATACGAGTAAATATCATCCCTACTTCCGAAGATAATCACTTTCAAATTTCCATATCTTTCGTTATCCTCTTTGCTCCAGTTGATTCTATCGCGGTTTCTCTTGTTAAGTAAATTGATTGCAATTGTTTGCAGTTTTGCAGGTCTCGTTGCATTGCGCAGATTGTTGAGTTCGTGCTTGATATCCGCAAGCAAAGCATTCGCCATCTTGATATTATCCTCGTCTTTCCCGAGAGCAACTATTATAAGGTTATATTCCTGCGAGCGCGAATCTGCGCCTGTTCTCGAATCCAAATAATCGAGATAATCCGAGCCGAAACACGACGCATTGTGCATAACAACCACAGGCAATTTCATTTGATTTTCGATGTCCTCGATTGTCGCCGCGCGATCTTTTTTGAAATCCGAAGAAAGATTCATTGTCTTGCCGACTACGCTATGATATGTCATATCGATTCTTTCTCTGCGTTTCTTTTCAATTTGTGTTTCGAGTTTATCAGGATTGTCCTTTGCATCCTTATCGTTAACACAGACGATAAGAGGATGTTGCAATTCAAAAATCCCACACACAGAGTCTGCGTCCTTATCGAATACGTCGGCTCTGAATTGCGTAGGCATGTGATAATCGGGTTGTTTATTGTCTATTTTCGTCGACATGATATAGGATTGCAACATAGTCCGTTGTCCCGTCGCACCAAAGCCGACAACCATAACTTTGTAAGTCGATTCGCCCGTATCCTGAATCAATAAATTCGCATCCCAATCCTTATTTCTAGCCTCCACAAACAGTTTTGACGTTATATCGGACTCGTTGATAATATGCAAAGCGAACTCACTTTCGCAAACCCTTCCCCTTTCGTTGCGCACTTCGATTACGTCATTTACAAGAACAGGATCTTTCACATTATTTTTACGGTGAGTCCTCGTTTTTGCGGATTCTAAGGCACTTTCTATGCACTTCTTTTTGTAATTGTCGTAATACGTGTAGTTTATATCAGTGTTCGTAAGTATGTAGTAATCGACGAAAACAGGTTTCTTATTATACTCCACGATTTCTCGCACGACAGTCTCGATTTCGTCAAAAACGGTTTCTGCATTCACAGTCTCTTCGCCACTGAAAGCCTCGTCGTTGTGCATTGCAAAAACATGTATCCTGCTATTTTTTGCCTTGGCTTTTACAACGATTTTTTTGTTTTCTCTGTCTTTTTTCTCTTGCTCGTTTTGCTTTTGCTTGTCTTTTGGCGATTCTATTTCAAAAAACACATTGTCGATATACAATCCAAGCCTTTTGAGCATAGACGGTCCATTACCGCCCGTTTTCTTTGAGTAAGACCAAAACATATACCCGTTGGACATAATTTCTCTATGCAGCGGATTTTTACGATCGAAAGATCCGATATCGTCGCCGGCAAAAATCACCTTACTATTTCTGGCTTTCTCGGGTTTTTGAGCGACTTTACCGTTTCCTTTGTCCTCTTTATATGCCTTTAGTGCTTTTTTGTAATTATTCTTATCAC
The DNA here is from genome assembly GCA_934233745.1 of uncultured Clostridia bacterium. GTDB lineage: Bacteria > Bacillota > Clostridia > Christensenellales > CAG-917 > CAG-475. The sequence goes on along the minus strand of CAKQGN010000001.1, from coordinate 339,580 downwards.
CGAGTCTCTTCTCGTTGATGCTGTTTGCCAAAAGCAACGAATCCTGCGTGACGGACGTAAATAAATAGATGTCGGTATTCACGCTTGTCTTTAACCTCATACGCAAGAAAAACAGCAAAATTCCGCTGTACATCTCGTAGCTGATTTTTGTAAGGATGATGCTGAAGAACACAAGTCCGGCAAGCACCGAACTTCCCGAATACAGCCATTGTAACAATGCCGTACCAACCTCACCCGCGTCCGCCAGGCCTTCGAACTCGAGCCCGCCGATACTCGAATAAATGGCATAGAAGAATGCGGCAAGTCCGTCATCGAACGTGTCGGGTCTGTTTGCCACAAAAATAGCGCATTTTACGCCGAAGCCAAACAAAACCACCAACGCAATATAAAACAGCTCGACAGCATACTTTGCACCCGAAAACTTTTTTCTCGATGCAATATACGCCCACATAATACCGACATAAAAAACTATTAACGTTATAAAGCCGGTAAACGCTCCGCCTATCAAATTCCAAGAAACTGCTCCCAACATATCAATTGTCTCCTTTTTCTTTTGTTATTTTTTAAATTTCGTATGTCTAACCTTGGCTTTTTATCAATAACCGTAGATTATTCCAATATTTTATCTATAATTCCATATTCTAAGGCTTCTTTTGCACTCATCCATTTATCCCTCTCGCAATCCGCATGCAGCGTTTCGAGAGATTTACCCGTATTGTCTGCCATAACGGACTCCAACTCCTTTCGGGATTTCGCCATATCTTCCGCTATACGTTGCATAGCGGTTTGAGGGCGAGACACTCCTTGTCTTATCTGCATGAGGGGTTGATGAATGAGTATTCTGCTATGCGGCAAAGCATATCTTTTCCCCCTCTCTCCGCACGAAAGCAAGAACGCCCCCATAGATGCCGCCATACCGCAACAAACGGTCGAAACAGGCGCTTTGATGAGTTTTATCGTATCGTAGATTGCCAATCCGTAAACTATGCTACCGCCGTTTGAATTGATATACAGACTTATCTCTTTGTTTTCATCCTGTCTGTTAAGCTCGAGCAACTGCAAAATAACTTTCATTGCGGATTCTTCATCCACCGCCCCGTTTAACAACACTATACGAGGGTTATTGTTTTTCATATCGTTCTCCTCCTTTTCACTCGAGTATCTCATCGACAATTCCGTATTCCAAAGCCTGTTGTGCGCTTAAGCTCACCCCGACCTCGCAATCACGGTGTATTTTGTCAAATTCCGTATTCGTCTTTTGGGCAAGCATATTCTCAAAAATTTCTCTTTCGAGTTTGACTTCTCTTGCCTCGATTGCAATCTCCGTCTCTTGATTGGCACCCGATTGCAACACTCCGTACGGCTGTTCGAAAGAAATCTGACTATGCTTGAGCGCATATCTCTTTCCGTTGGTGCAGCACGCAAGCAACAATGCGCTATACCCGTCCGCCATACCGATACACGTCCCCGATATAGGAGCTTTTATCGTGTTCATCGTATCGATAATCGCCATCATATCCAAGTAACTTCCGCCGCCCGAGCCGATAAACAACTGAATATCTTCCTTTTCGCTTTTCGCATTGTAATCCATCAATTGATAAATAATTGTCGCCGCCTTGTCCGAGTCGATATATCCGCTCACGACGATAATACGGCTCTCTTTCAACTCCTCGCCAAGCGACCTTCCCTCTTTTGCCATAATCCTTCCTCCTTTATCTCTTGTTCTTTTTCTGCTTTATACTTCGCTATTTATAAGAGCTTATACGTCTTTTCTCTAATCTTCGAATCTTCTGTATATTATATATAAGTTTGCTAGAGATTCTTGTGTGTCAGGATGCTTTTTCCCTAACACCTTACATCTTAGATCATATGCCCTCTCGCCAAGTTCTATTGCTTTTTCAACATCCCAAAGATTACTATATGCGATGGCAAGATTACTCAATGATGTAAGCGTTTCAGGATGTTCTTCACCAAATACCTTGCAATAAAGAACGTATGCTTGTTTATTTAATTCCAATGATTTTTCATCATTTCCTATATAGCCATATGCAATTGCAAGACTACTTAAAGATTTAAGTGTATCCGGGTGTTCTTCACCAAGCACCTCACGACAAAGTGCATACGATTGTTCATTTAGTTCTATTACCCTTTCAAAATTCCCGGCATTACCATATGTGGCAATAAGGTTGCTCAACGATGTAAGCGTTTCAGGGTGTTTTTCGCCATAGACTTCACGATAAAGAGCATATGATCGTTCATTTAGTTCTACCGATTTTTCATAATTCCCTATTTCATCATATACATATGCTAAATTATTTAGAGACGTAAGCGTATCGGGGTGCTTTTCGCCAAGCACCTCACACGAAAGCGCATATGCCTGCATGTTCAATTCTTGTGCTTTTTTTAATTTCCCTATGTTACTATACAATAAAGCAAGCTCACCTAATGCAGTAATTGTTTCGGGATGCTTTTCGCCGCTAACATCACGCAATAAAAGATATTTTTTTCGCACCAATTTCAACTCAATCCTATCTCGCCCTAAATTGTGATATATGTCAGAAATAAGATCAATTGAATCAATCGTATCTGGATGTTTTGTGCCAAAAGCCTTTTTTCTAAGGGCATAGACATATTTAGCTAACTTCAATGCTTTTTTATAATTTCCAATCTCTACACATTCTTGAGTAAGATTGTATAAAAACAGTATAGTATCCGGATGGCTCTTGCCGCTTGCTTCACGGCTAAGATAATATACATTCAGCATTAATTCGAGTGCTTTACTGTAGTCTCCGTGTTGATCATATGCTTGGGCAAGATTATTTAGCACCATGATAGTATCTGGGTTTTTCTCACCGAGTATTTCGCAACATAAATCATATGCATTTTGACTTAGTTCAAGTGCTTTATTATAATCTCCGAGCTGCACATAAGCCATGGCAAGACTATTTAGCGCCATGATAGTATTTGGGTGTTTCTCACCGAGTATTTCACAAGCTAAGTCGTACGCTTTTTGACTTAGTTCAAGTGCCTTAGCACAATCGCCAAGCTCCAAATATACTTTTGCGGAATTGAGTAACGTCAATATAGTATTAGGATGTTTCTTGCCACATTCTTCAAAGCAAAGATTGTATGCCTTCAACATTAATTCAAGTGCTTTATTGAAATCACCAAGTTGGCCATATGCTAAGGCAAGATTATTTAACGCAACTATGGTTTCCAAGTGTTTCTCACCGCGTATTTCGCAATCTAAGTCATACACTTTTTGACTTAGTTCAAGTGTTTTATGATGCTCTCCGAGTTTCATGTATGTTTGGGCAAGATTGTTTAGCGCAGTGATAGTATCGGGATGCTTTTCGCCACATTCTTCGCAATATAAATCGTATGCTTTCTGGCTTAATTCTAGAGCTTTTTTAAAATCTCCGGTTGTATAATATACCATTACCAAGTTATTTAACGCAAGTATGGTATTTGGATGTTGTTCTCCTAGCGTTTCACAAGCAAGGTCATATGCCTTTTGACTTAACTCAAATGCTTTTCTATAATCTCCAAGGCTAATATAAGTGACTGCGATGTTCGTCAACTGTTTAATTGTTTCAGGATGTTTTTCACCAAACACTTCATTTGCAAGACCATATGCTTTTTTGCTTAATTCCAGTGCGTTATTGAAATCACCAAGTTTGTTATAAATTATAGCAGCGTTTCCTAATACCCTAAATGTTTCAGGGTGCCCCTCTCCCAGCACTTCTTTGTTTTGTTGATTTGCCTTCAACGCCAATTCCAACGCTTTTTTAAAATCTCCGGTTGTATAATATACCATTGCCAAGTTATTTAACGCAACTACAGCATGATAATGTTGCTCTCCTAGCGTTTCGCGGAATTGTTCATATGCCTTTTGTCCTAATTCAAATGCTTTTTTATAATTTCCAAGACAATTATATGTGTGAGCAAGATTTGTTAATGTTATAATCGCATCCTGCTCCAAAGCGCCCGACACTTCACATTTTATACTATAGGCTTTTTCGCCAAGCTCTACAGATTTCTCATAGTCACCGCGGTAAAAATATACAACCGCAAGATTGCTTAGAATCTTAATGGTTTTTTTGTGTTTTTCGCCATATGCAATACGTAAACGTTCGTATGCCTGTTGCATTATTTCTTGCGCTTTGTTGTATTCCCCGATGCTGTTGTAAACCATGCCGATATTGTTTAACGTGGCAAGCGTCTCAAGTGCATCTTCCCCCTTTGTACGCAGATAAAACCCATATTGTTTTTCTGACCATTTTAATGCCTCTGTGTAATCTACTTTTACACGATCGCCATTGTAATACATAAAAAACAGCTTATCCATAGCATCGGGATAATCTTTTTCGGCGGCACGCGTGATAAGCTCAATGGCGTACGGGACGTTTATCTCAACGTCTATTCCGTCGAGATATGCAAGACCTATGAGATAACAATGCTCGGGATCGTTATCGTTGGATTGCAATGCTATTGTCTTAAGTGCGTCGGCAATTCCCTTATCCAGCTCCGCTTGGTCTTTTCCGTTTACGCATTGCGGAATGTCGGGATATTGCTCTTTCAGCAGTTTTTTGTCGGTATCCACCCACTCTGCCGGCAAAATTTTCTTTCCGCTTTTTCTTGCAAGCGGGTATTCCGTGGTTTGCACGTAGTTTTTTTCATTCACAAGGTTCGGCGTTACAAGCAATGCGAACAGCTTGCTTATGTCAAATGCTTTATGGATGTTTTCCTCAAAATCTTCACCGGGTGTCAAAAACTCGTCATACCAAATCGCAATATCTCTATACAATGGATTTTGGTGGATTTGTTTCATCAGTTCATTTGCAAAGTTTCGGTCTTTTTTGCGGTAACTGAGGAAAATATAAGCGTCAAAAGCCTTGCGAATACGCTCTATCGTTCCGTCGTCGAGCAAAACTGACGACAGATATTTTTTCAGCTTTTCCTCGTAACCGATTGCTGACAAATCTTGTGAATAGGGGCTGAAATATTGACGATTGCCAAACTTTTTCTCATAAAAGAAATCTATACCATTTTCCATCATCAGCGGAAGAATGGGGATAGACACGTCGTCTCGCATAGCGTATGCGAGATCGAAATCCATTGCCCTGTTTTTCTCCGTAAGAAGAGCATACGTTATCGGTACAACAAACAAATTCATCTGTCCCAAGTCCGACTCCACGTATTGTTCGGGTATCGGCGCGGACATATCTGCCGTATAATAAATCGCGCAATCCTGCGTTTTGAAGATATCGTCGCACACCTTTTGGAAGTACTTGTCAAAATCCTTCGGATGGCAAGTGAAATACACTCTTCGCTTTCCCTTCGGCGTAGAGCCCCCGCGTGTAACAACCTTCAAATACTTTGCGCTCTCGTCTAGTTTGTGGTTGTAGTTCATAACCTACTCTCCTTAACAATGTTCATAACCGTGCATCGGTGCTTTTAAGGCTTTTAATATCATTCATACTGTATTTACAGTTACATTCACGCTTTTTTAATGCGTTTATCATCGATTGTGATTTTCCCCGAGCAATAATCGGAAACCTCTCCTCTCTCACCTCTATCTCCCTTTTGACCGCTCCATCCAAAGAATCCTCCGTCCCCTCCAGGACCTCCGTTGCCTCCGCTTCCGGCATAGCCTTTCTTTAGTGTTATTTTCCCTGAGAAATAATTTGCCTCGACATATTCACAGTCTATGGTATAACCTGAGTTGCCGCCTTTTCCACCCGTACCGCCTTTTCCACCGCTTCCTGTGAAAGATCCTTTAGAGCCCTTTTCGCCGACACCGCCCGTTCCGCCGTTTCCTGCAATGAGCGTAATACGACCTTTCCCCGTAAAAGTAATATCTTTCCCGATTATAGCCGCTTTTCCGTCCTCGCCGTCTTTTCCTGTCGTGCCGGACTTTCCTGTCTCTCCCATTATGCTGTTACGTCCGTACAGTTTGATTTCGACTTTTTCTGCATCCAACACAAGTCCGCCGTAGTTGATATTCACATCACTCAGAATAATCTTCTTTGCAGATGTCTTGATTGTAAGTGAAAATTTCTTATTATGATCGGACACAAGCACCAATGTCTTACAGTTTTCTCCGGTAATAATAGTCGCGACATCGGACTCCGAAACCTTTGAGATATTCATCGCTATGACTTCTTCATTCAGATATTGTCGAAAGTCCTGAAAAGAACTTATGCTCACTATCTCGTAATCCGAAAGTGTGTACGTTTTCTGCTTTCCCACTCCACAGAAAACACCCAATCCGCCAACCGTTATTAAAAATACGACAACAACGGCTATCGCACCTACTTTTGCGACATGTTCGTCATCGTTTTTTGATATAATGGCAAATACGATAGCGTATATTAACAATCCGGGGATTGCAATCGCCGGCACAATTGCCATCAAACTGCAAAACACACCCAGTGAACCGTATCCTACCGTCGGATTCGGGAAATAAGCCATCCCAACCGCCATCACTGCGGACGCAACGATACTTACTCCTGTCGCAACGCTTAAGTAAATCATCACGCGAAAAGGGTCTGCGTCTATCAATCGCATGAATTTTGTAAATAAAAAGATATTGACGTCCCTGTTATAGCTTAGCCACATAAATGTTAATCCTACCGCACAAGAAAGGAAAAGCAACAAAGCCGGTACTTTTTCTTCGTTGAATGTAACACACAGCCATGAGAGCGCCGAAGTAACAATAATCCCGACATAACCGGCAACAGGGGCTATACCGCCTAAAAACAACGATGAAAAACTAAAATACAACGCTCCCAAGCCCAATTCGTCGTCATCGGCAAGTTTCCAAGACCTAATTATAACGTGAATGGTCGAAACAAGGCAAAACGCAGACGAAACATATAATACCGTTGCGGGAACAGCTGAAAAAAACATATCAAGAAAATATATTTTATTCTTAATAAAAAGCCAATAGTACTGCAATGCTTGCCCGACAATAAAAGCGATTATCGGTATCACGACAGCCAGTGTCTTGACAAGTGTTTCAAGGTTAAAATGATACGATGTATGTCTAGTTGTATCTTCATAACTTGTGACGCCGGAACGAATCGGAGTGGTCGTGATAGAGGGAGTCATAGTACTTGTACGCGATGGAACCGACCCTTCTTCCATAAATAATGAATCCGTTTCAAACGCACTCTTATCAACAGATTTTGCCACAGGTTTTATTTTTAATGCCCTGCAATTTCTAAACGCCTCCGGGCCTATGCTGTCAAGCATGCCCTCACACACGACTTTTTCAAGGTTGACACAGTCTTTAAAAGCTTGCTTATAAATGCTTATGACTTCATCATGCAAAACAACCGTTTTTATATTATTGTTTCCCTCAAAAGCATGTGCGCCGATTATATTATATGCAGAAGGAACGATAACCACGCCCGATACAACATCCAACTCAAGAGCCTGCTTGCGCATCAAAACAGACTTGTGACTTTCTATCACAAGTTTCTCCGTACATCCGCACAGCTCGCAAGCGGTAAGCGAATCGTCATTATCCGAGTTGCAATTTTTACAAACCCATGCCATCTTTCATATTCCACACTTTATCAGTACAATTTGCCGTATTCAACCGCCAGTTCTGAAATCGATGTCGCATTACTGCCTCTGCCGACGGCTTTGAAAACCCATTCGCCGCCAACCCTTGTTGCCACACCGATAATCAACGCCGTGCCGTTGTTCAAGTTCTCGTTTACTCTATATTCAACAAGCGGAGTGTGTGAAATAGGATCGTAAAGTTTTATGTACATATTCTTCACTTTCGACAAATTCTGATTTCTTTCCACACACTTGTATATGTTCAACACAAACACAAGTTGATTCCTGTCCTGAGGCACCTTATCCAAAAAAACATCTATGTTTTCGTCATCGACATTGAAGCCTCTATTTTCACCCGTTAGATTGTCTCCGTGATGCACCACGCATCCGCTCGGATGTTTCAATTGTCCGAAATACACGATGTCAAACCCTCTCGACCCCATCACGAACACCGACGAGTCAATGTCCATATTTGCACCCCTAAAACCGCCTACGGGATCCCACCCCAGTCCGACGACAATTCTCGTTAAAGGCTTATTTTTGTATCTAATCTTTATTTCTTGTCCCTGTGACAATTTGATTGTGTCGCCATCTTTGTAGCAAGACACTCGCGCCGCATCCGAATAATCGATTTTCATATTCTTACAGTATATACACTGAAAATCAGCGCCGCCTTGGCATCCTTTTGTCTTGCAGGCACAACCTCCCACAACTCTACTTTTGCACTTGGTGCACGGCAAAAGAGTCGAATTTGTCTCGAACTTTGCCTGTCTTATTTCGGAGGTCATAACTTTCGCCTCGTCGGCGGATATTCCCAAAAAGTTTACGACTTTCCAATCTCTACCGAATTGTTTGATTTCCAAACAAAAATGCTTCCGGGTAAGCGAACATTGTGCTTTCAAATACTTAGTGTTCTCCATTTTTGACCTCGAATAATTATTGACCCATCCTTGCGGATAGCGACAGAGTCAATCTCTCTTATCTGTGATTTTACCAATTTGAATAACTGTGTTTTATCGGGGAAATACCCTTGTACTTTCCATATGCTCTTTTTCCGTCGGATTAACCGCGTCACTTCTTCTCGGCATATCCGATCATTAGGAGTTGATTTATCAATACAAATTGATTTGTGCCGTCTTTTCTCAACAAAACATACCCGTTTCTACCGTTTTTTCGATGTTTTGCAATTCCTGCATAACCATCGTTTTTTGCCTTTTCATTATATATACGGTAACCTGCATCCGAGTCCCAAACATCATCGGAAGGAACAAATGTATCAGATGTTTTTTCATCCATTTTCTCATCCGTACTCGATATATCTGTAACCCAACCTAAAATGCGCAGAGTATTTATCGAAAATATATTATGGGTGCCGTCTGCTCTGTAAAATTGATAACAATTTACCCCTTTTCTATTGATTTTCTTCGATGATACGAATCCGCTTGCTTTAAGCTCCGCAATATCGAATTTGCATTTATGCTCGTCCCATGGCTCACAATAGCTTCTCGGTGTGTCAGTGTCAGACCTTTCCGTCGGCGTGCTCGGTCTTGTCGAAAACGTGCTTGTAGTCCCATTAATAACAATGCCTTGATTCGGATCAAAAGCAAGAACCCTTTTATTTTTGAGCACGTCCAACACTTCTTGTGCGGAAATTCGTTTTTCCGGGTCGAGATACAACATATTTGCAAGCAAGCGTTGCATATATTCATCTTTTATTTTTTTTGATATTACAAGTTTTGCTCCCGACACTAACGCCTCTCCGCAGTACACCGCTTTCCCCGAATCTTCTTTTTCCTTTAGTTTGCCGGTTAACCCTGTAATTTGAGGGAATTCGCCTTTTGTCAGATAGTTGTAAAAAACAATACCGAGCGAAAACACATCGGATTTTGTGGACAATTTCGACACGGCATCCTCTTCACATTCGCTAATAAGACACCAAGTAAGTTCCGGAGACATATAAAGTTGATCTCCGCCCAAATCATTCTCCCTCACTCTGTTCGGAAAATAGCTCTTATCAAAATCGATGATTTTTGCAACAACTTTTCCGGATGAATTTCGTGCTGCAAGAATGTTTGTGCGCTTCAAGTCACTGTGCACAATATTCTTCCCATGAATTTCTTTCACGGCTTTTGCCGCGGTCATCATAACGAAGTGCAATTGATCGACAGGCAACGCCATTATTTCTTTATCCTCCAAAAGACCATCGATAAATTGAGTGGCTTCTATGAAGTTAATATCATCCACGAACCAATGTGTCGGAAGAATAATATTCCCCCCCTCGCACGCAACTGTCGAAAGAGCCTCGTTCACGGCGGATCTATATTTCACGAAATCGTTAAATTCCCTTTCAAGCCTTGCATAAAGCTTGTCGCTCGTCGATGCATTCCGTCTTGGTTTTTTATATTCGCCGTAACGTTTGAGAAAATACTTCTTGTGTCCTCTCATTGCCAATGCCGTAAAACCTACATTCGACACTTTCCAATTGCCTATCAGTTCATATGCACCGACATTCATACTCTTGCCTCCTTAAAGTACTTCTTATAATTTCTGTCATACTCGGCACATATTTCATCCATGATGCCGATTTTTTTCAATATCTGCTCGTTTTCTTCTTCGAATGCGGCAAGTTTTTTTTCTTTCTCCTCACGCTCTTGCTCAGCGAGCAAATCTCTTTTTTCTTCCCAAATTTTTCGCACAATCTCGTTGCGCCTCGTTCTCCAAAATCGCATAGTATATTGATTGCGAATCTCTATTTCTTGGTTATAAAGATGGGCTCTCGCTTCCTCAATGATATTCAACTCGTCTTCAACGGCACGAAATTCTTCTAGTTTTTCTGCAATTTTTCTCAATTGCTTTGCGCTAGATGTTTCCAAGCTAAACGAAGTAAATCGTCCTTCCAATTCTTTCTTTATAAGCATATCATACAGAGTCTCGTCGTCTTTCTCGTTCACCGATGGACTAAAAAACAATTCCTTGTTTGTTCCAAACCAATTCATTGCTTGTTTTTTTGCTTTCGATGCCCTATCGTTCAGCATATTCAAATTATCAGCGTTTTCTTTTTTCGCCTTGAAAAAAGGCTCATATTGCGCATCGGTCATCAGTCGGGAAACATATTCGAAAACTTTTTGTGAATTTATCCACTCTGTTGCGTTTTCAAAAACGATATCGTTTTTCATTTCCTCTATTCTACGGCTTTCTTCGGAATAATTCACTTCGAATATATCCGGCAGTTTTCTTATGATGTTTTGTTGAATATGTTTCAGTCTTTCTTTTACTGCGTTCTTAAAAATGCCATAATCCCGGGCATTATCCTCATTATCGTAGCCGAACGATTGCAATGCCATTGAATTGCTGTCGTCGTGTCTGCCTATACGGTCGTATGTCTCCTCAAAATTTTTCGCCGCATCTTCAAATGTATCTGCATCGTTAAATGCGTTCAAAAACGTCATTTCCATTTCAAGCGGAGATGAATAACAAGAGCATTTATAACATCCGTCCGTCGCAACAAACAACACACATGGTTTTTGAAAACTCTCATATCTTGCTTCAATCTTAAAATCGCGCGATAGACACACAAGATTATACATGGTTTCGGCATTTTCGTGATCGTCTGTTATTTGTGCCAACCCGTCTTTATTCCACATATACGCGCGCGAATCACCGGCCCACAGAAACACAGATTTAACGACGTTTTTTTCCTCTTTTGTGAGCGCAATTTGCAGTGTTGTCGGCAACAGATATGCTCCCGTGACACTCGTTTCTATTTCCAAACCTATTTTCTTCGCTATTTTTTCAAGTTTATCGCGAATCTCTTTCGCAAGACGTGTTGCATATTCACTCAAAACCCGGTCGATTGTGTCTTGATGGTTTTGTATGTCGTCAAACAACTTTTCTCTATCGAATGTTTTGACATACTTAATCTCGTACAATGCAATGGCTGCCACAAGACGAGAAGCAAAATACCCGCTCGTTCTTATTGCTCTTTCGCACTCAAAATAATAGTCTTTCATCTCGAAAATTTCCGAAAAACCATTCACGACGTAATTTACAAAATCCTCATCGACGTTCCCTTTAAACACATCGCCAAAGACAAGGTCATAAAACTTGTCTCTGTCTATGATTCCCCTATCGGCCTTCTTATGAGGATATCCTCCCCTGCCACCCAATCCGTCTGCGACGAGCAAAATTCCATCCTTCGCATACGGATGCGCGTCTTCTCCAATATAAACTTTAGGTTCCCATTTCTGAATTCTTTGATTGTAAACAATCATCTCTTTTCCCCCTAGGAATAAAAACGGATTGCCCTATAAGAGAGCAATCCGTTTGTGTCAATTGGCACAAAGCCTTTTTATAACAATTCTTTGCTCCGTAAATTATCTCGGGACAAATAGATGCCGATTAGATTGAGTTTACCAACATGCGTATGCAGGCGTTGATATCCGTCTCTTTACAGCCTTGCCCTGCTTGCGATGCCTCGTGAAATGTGTTCATCCAGTCCACCAAATCAGACCACGGTTCGGTATCGGGAGCAAAGATAAGCAGTCTCTTTGCGTTTTTATCCATCTCCTGTCCTTCCCACCATTCATGCAATTCTGCGAGGTCTGCCGGCATGTCGCTCGGGTAGTTGGGGGATTCTCTTCTTGCTCCGAGTGCGAGTGCCGGAGCGTCCGTCCACATGATGATGACATGACGTCTCTTCGTACCCGTTCTAACCCAATCCGATTTCATCGCCAAAGCAATTGCCTCGAGTGAGTTTTCGGGACCGTCGCCGCCGCCTGTCGCTTCTATTCCGTTGACAAAATCGTGGAAATCCGTGCTTTCGTCATCGAGTACAAAGAACTTGGATTCTACCATAGGCTCCGTGTCGCAACCGTAATCTCTGAATGCAATCACCTTGATGCGCAATTGTTGTACGGATTTATCCCCATCTTGCATCGCTTTGACAAAGCTGCGATAGAACGAAAGCGCGTTTGTTTTTACTTCGTTAATGATTGATGACATACTTCCTGTCGCGTCAATGCACATAACGATATCGACATTGTAATCTAATCCTTGGTTTGTAGACATAATTTCCTCTCCTTTTATAATGTTTAATTGTTGTTTTTATTATTGTTGCAAAGTTTTTGTTACTCTTGATGCGTGAGTTTATACAAATCGTCAACCGACATTACCCCTTTGGATATCATCAACAATTTGTCGTTATACTCGTCTATGGTTCTACAGGCAACCATCATTAGATACTCGAACACATCATCGCTTATTGCTCCGCCCCTCCAGCTGGTAGTCATTCTGAACAGGATAGAGCCATCATGTACATCGTAGTCAAAACTGCCGTCCGCCAACAAATGATTTATGATGCTTGTCGCAACTGCACCTTCAAAGAGTTTTTCTTTATCCATATTAAACGGCATATTTGAGAACAAGGATATCAATTGCCTTTGCGGATCGACTTGAACGATAAGATTTATCGGCAAATCATCTCCGCGCGCCGACGCAAGAATAATGAAATTCCCGTTTGACGTGTCCGTGTCGAAGTGCCAGTCCACGCTCTTTAAATAGTTGCAAAATCTTTCAAAAATTTCCTGTGCTTGTTTTTCGACTTTCTTTTCCATCTTCTTTAATGCTCCTTTTTTTTGTTTCTATGTTTCGTAGGTTTTCCCTTACGCTAACATTCTACAATAGCATGTTTACACTTGTCTATACGTCATCCCTTCGATTCGTGATACCTTTTGGCAAATTCTAGACTTATAGTGTATAAAGTACAAAAAACCCGTATTTTCTACGGGCTATTTCCTAAAAACTATAATATTTTCCAATTTAATTCCGCAAATTTGGCTATAAAAAATCAGATCTTCCAGTGACGGCGTACTGCGATTATTCTCCCAATTTGCCACCATATTTTCTGAAACGTTAAAAACTTTTGCAAGTTCTGCTTGGCTGATGCTGTTATCCATATCAAAACGGCAGTTTTCACAATCTGCGCCGTCGCAATCGTTAGATGCGGTTTTCAAAGCCCTGCACACATATTTGCGCAAAAGAATATTGTCGCACCTAAGCAACTTGAGGTTTTTACCTGTCTTATCCCAATCGATATATTTTCTTTCGGCGTTGTACATTCTTTCTCCCTCGCAAGATTTAGAACAAATAAAACTACATTTAACAACTAAAAACTGCGCATTTTTGTTTTAGTATATCTTATGTCCTCAACATTGTCAATATCAAAGTGCGGTTTTTGGCGAATAATACAACATTTTGTCAAGAAATAAGCTTCGCCTATATACAACTCTAATAATTAGTGAAAATGAATTATTGACTATCAATAAATAATAAACGGCTATTTGCAAAGGAAAACTTCCCTTGTCTTAAGTCCGTTAGGTCGTAATTTGCAAATAAACGAACTATCGTTCCATCAAAATCTAAAACCGGTGCCGGTGTTCTGTTATCCATTTTGCCTCCTCTATCGGAGTTTTACAAAACAGATTGCTAAGCCCAACATAATGGAATACACTTTGTTATTGTACAATTTGCTCAAATTTTCTGCACTTCACCCCTCATTTTTTGTAGATTTCCCGCAATATTTACGAGATTTCGAACATTCTGTATATCTTGACAATTGTTTTAATTCACCTTATACTAAAAACATGACAACCGACAAAGGGGGGTGTTTCTTTATATGGATACCATCTTCAAGAATTACATAGCTTTCTACAACATGGTGCTTTCAACCACCATGATGTCCAATACCCAAACGCCCGAACTAAAAGCAGACGCAAATAGAATAATTGATTTTATCGGTCGTGCGTTGCGTTTGAACGAGGCTTTTATTGACCATAGTAAACGAATCATATTAGACGATTTGTCGTCCTTAGGTTTGACGGCAGACCAGCAGGCAGTGTATCGTAGCAGAACATTTGGCGACAACTATTCAGACAAAGATATCTTGTTTGATATCAAAGGCGATGTTTTGACAAGACTTCAAAACCTTTCGGATATGCACAATGCTGAAATAAACCCAAGTTGGTTTGACTACTCTCACTATAAAACATATCAATCAAACATCAGATTCTCCAAAATTTACACAGCAAGTGCATCGGGCAACCTTTTGACAACAAGACAGGTCGGCATTTTGCTTGCTTTGGGCATCGGTTGCGACACGGATATAAACGAGGCGATTCATCGTTTTACCCAGTGCGTATTTTGGGGTGACATTCCGTCCATGTTCTACCTTGCCTACACCTACATTCTTGCTGGCGACAAACAAAAATCCAAGGTTTTCTACGAACTTGCGGATTTGTCCGAAAAATATCTCAAGAGCGGATATACCATCCTGCCGGATGCCGTAAAGAACTTATATTCCAAAGAAGCACAGACATATTATGTATACATATCCTCGATAAAGCAAGATGTCGTTTATGCTTATGACAAAACCGCAATCGACTTTTCTTTCGTAGAAGCCATAACATCCGATTCTTTGGACTATTTCGAAAAAATGGAATATATCAACAACTACGAGAAGAAGGAGTGGAAAAACGTCACAAATTCATCCGAAAAACCACCTAAAAAGCTCGGTTTCAAATAAGGAGGAAAACTATGAAAAACTGTTCGATTATTGACCAAATCAAATTTGCTTACATAGACGAAAATCTTGAAAGCGCAAAGAAGGTTAATTACACCGAGCTCGCCAAAGAACATGGTGTAACCACCGTCTTTTATGACGAGCTTCCAAACACAGAAGTCAAGGGATATCCTTTTGCGAGCGATTATGTGGATGCGGCAGGCAATTCTTATGACGTCGAAGCATTTGACAAGCTCACCGACGAGCAACAAAAGGCTTGTAGATTGCGCTATTACTATCTGCCATATTCACACGAGCTCTATATCGGGACAACCGGCAGTGGCAAGACAACGGGGTGTGTGGAACCGCAATTAAGAGCGATATCCTCTCAAAAGAACAAACCTAACCTTTTTTTGACAGACCCGAAAGGCGAGTTGTTTGACAGGAATGCACAGCATCTCAAGGATCAAGGCTACCAACTGTTTGTTTTGAACTTCAAGGACCTGATCCACTCGGACAGATGGAATCCTCTGCTCGAGATTTACGACACTAAAATGCAAGTCAAAAATCTCGGGAAAAGCTGCAAAATGCGCACAGGCAAGGTAAAACCGGAACTAAAATGCGTCTATCCGGAAAGTCAATATTCACCCAAGGGCTATGTCGAATATAAAGGGCTCGCCTTCCCTAACGGCACAACTTGCGACAACTACATCCAATTCGAAAAAGATTTTTTAGAAGCAAACATCGACAGCCTTTTGGGACAACTTGTCCACATCTTAATAAATGATCAATGTATGCAAGATAAATCTTGGGAATATGGTGCGCAAGACTTGTTAAAAGGCATAATTCTCAGTATGTTGGAAGACGCCGCCGACGACTCATCGGGTTTTACTCGTGACATGATGACTTTCCGCACAATACAACAGTACTACCTTGCACTCAAAGACCCCATCTTCGCCGATGAAACACAACTATACAACCATTGGTTGTTGCGAAACAAACCATATAAAATAAAAGCACTGATGGCAACTGCACTGGCAAACGCACCCAACACAATGAGAAGTTATTGCGGTGTTTTCGACGGCGCAATTAAAGACTGGTTCCAAGGACACATCTTTGCACTCACAACAAACAACACAATAAATCTCGACAACGCCGGATATGACAAACCCTTCGCAATCTTTCTCATCACCAGAGATTATGAGAAGAGCGATTTCCTCATTGCGGGGCTTTTCATCGATTGGGTTTACAGACAAATGCTCAAGCGTGCAGAAGAAAACAAAGCAACTAGGCCGCTTCACTTCTTACTCGACGAATTCGGAAACATCCCCGAGATAAAAGACTTAGAAAACAAGATAGCGACTTCGAGATCACGCAACATCTGGTTTCACTTGGTTGTTCAATCATACAAACAAATCGATGTAGTCTATGGTGAACAAAGATCGGTCATCATCCGCGACAACTGCAACGCACAGATATTCTTGGGCGCACAGAACAGAGCCACCAAAGAAATATTTGCCAATGAATGCGGCAGACACTATATCCCCTCGCTTGAATCGAGAATAGACCCGTCTGTCAACTCCATTCGTGAAGTTCCGCTTGTCCCTATAAGCGATTTGGATTTGATAAAACCCGGACAAATGTACCTCAAACGGCTATATATGCCTGTCGTGACAACACAGTTTATCAGAAGTTACGTGTGTGCAAGACAAGGCGCATTCACCGGTTTCAACGACAACAACCTGAAAAACTGCACGCCTACAGCGATCGAACCATTCACAGCGGAAAGATTCACGTACAAAAAACTTACCGAAAAGCAAAAGCGATCGAGACCGGCTTTCGACTCGTTCGATTTCTAATCTTAGCATCAAACAAAAAGCAATATTTACTATAAGTTTTGCATTCGTAGACATGAGTGCATGTTGGACAAACGGGTAGCCACAACAAGCTATCCGTTTCCCGACAAAAGTGGGTGCCGAATGAAATATTACGTTGTTGCAGACATACATGGGTTTTACACCGAGTTAAAACAAGCTCTTACCGAAAAAGGGTTCTTTTCTGATACCCTTCCGCACAAGCTTATAATCTGTGGCGATATTATGGATCGCGGCGGCGAGGCAATAGAAGTCCAACAGTTCATTCTTGATCTTATGGACAAAAACCAGGTCATTTTAATCCGCGGCAACCATGAAGATCTGATGATGGACATTATCTATAATTGGGAGAATAAGTCCTATATGTTTGCTCATCACAGATCCAACAAAACCACCGACACCATCCTTCAATTAACGAATGCAACAGCCATCCTCCCCGACAATTGTGACCATGTGAAGGAACAATTGCTCAACACTCCGTTTATAAAAAAGATAATTCCATCAATGATCAAATATTATGAGACAAAGCACTATATCTTTGTCCACGGCTGGATACCATGCTATCGATTCTTAGAAAACGGAGTTGAACGATTCGAAGTCATAGACAACTGGCGCACCGCAGAGCCTGAAGACTGGTATTTCGCAAGATGGACAAACGGTATGGCGGCATGGAAAAGCGGTGTGCGAGAGACAGGCAAAACCATTGTCTGCGGACACTGGAATTGCTCCTACGGGCATTCCGTCATTGAACATAAAGGCAGTCAATACGGCGAAGATGCAGACCACTCGCCCTTCTATGGCGACGGCATAATTGCCATTGATGCTTGCACAGCATTAAGCAAAAAAATCAATTGTATTATTTTGGAAGATGACAACTAACTTCTTAAGATTAAAGGTGTTTTCTATTATGGACATATGTACGTCAAGTACTTTTGAGGAAAATTTTTCATTCGCATGCGAAAAAGATTGACCGAACTCAAACGTTCTTGTCTAAAATGCTAAATGTTTTTTACAAATTGATAATAAGTAATAATAAGTAATAGTTATTGCGAATCCTACAAAGTATTATATCTCTTTTCCGCAAGGCTTTTTTCAAAAATTTCCACGCAACAAAAATATTGCCGCAGCACCCCACGGCAATATTTTGCAGTTTGTGAATCTTTGCGTGAACCCGTATTGAAGTTTATTGCAATCTTTCAATCATTGCCCACAAGGACGCGGCAGAGTTGAAGTTTGCAGGAACGATGTCCGCAGGGGAAAGTTCGATGTCGAATTCGTCGCTGATTTCAGCGATGATTTCCATTATGTTGAGGGAGTCGAGAATGCCGTTGTCGATGAGTTTCGTTTCGTTTTTGAAGTCAACGTCGGGTCTGACTTCGCTGAGTATTTCAAGTAGTTTGTCCATTTTTTATTCTCCTTATTTATGTTTTATTTTGTTTCAAAATTGAGTGTATCAGTACAAAAAACGTCCCTAACGAGCGTGATTTTGCCCTCTTTTTTCTTGTAGATTCGGGGCATATCGCGCGATAAAAAGAGGTAGATTCCCTCGCTCACGGTGTACGCGCCCGTCCTTGCAAATTCAAGTATATCTCCGCTTTTCACATCTTCAAGCGGCAAGGATTTGACAAGCACGTCGCTGACGGTGCAAAGCGAGCCGCATATGGTGCAAATCTGTTTTTCGCCATCTTTTTTCTCGGCAAAATCGCTTGAAAACTGTCTTATATGCGGCTTTTTCATTGCCATCGTTTGCCCATAGTAATTGAGGTGGTTTATGCCGCCGTCAACTATGCAAAACTGCGTTCCGTTCGTGTTTTTTATATCCACGATCGAGGTGTAATACTTGCCGCAATATGCCGCGATAAACCTGCCTGCTTCATAGACGATTTCGCGCTTGTTGTCGCTTTTTGCAAAGGCGTTTGACACTTCCTCGACAGCCGCTTTTTCGTCAACTTCCTCGTCGCCCTCGAAATAGGCAACCCTAAGCCCCGGACCGTATTCTATCCTTTCGATTGTGTTGCCGCTTGCCTCCAACCTATTTGCAAAATCAACAACGCTTTCAATCTCTTTCAAAATTTTCTCGCGTTTTTTCTGCGTCCCCGAGTAGTACTGAATACCCTTGATTTTGAGCGTATTCTGTTCGGTGGAAAATAAGCCTAAAATAGTATTTTCGTCCATTCCGAACTGGTTGCCGCTTGACAGACGCAAGATGACGTCGAGCGTCAAGCCATACTCGTTTGCGACTTTTTCAAGCAGGTGAAACTGCGAAGGCGATTCCACCGTATAGGTCGCTTTATCCTTGCAAATGCCCACGATTTCCCTTATATCGCCCTCCTCCTTGTAGACGCCGGACAGCACCACTTTTTCGGGCGGTACACCTGCGCGCATTGCAATGCGAAACTCGCCCGTGGAGCAAATCTCAAAGCAATCCACAACGTCTTTGAGGTCGTTGACAAGAAACGGATTTGCCTTTATGGCATAGCACAATTTTTCGCCGTGCGCAAGCAGGCTTTTGATGCCGTTCACCCTATCGATTAGCGCGTCTATATCGAACACGAACGAGGGCGTTTTTATCAAATTCATTGAGGTTTTGCTCATTGTTCTATCCGCCTATACAAGTTTTTTTCTGTCGATTTTGCCGTTTTCGTTCAGCTCGAACACGTCCTTTTTGACGCATTTGTGCGGAATCATAAACGCAGGCAACTTATCTCTCAAAAACACGATTACGTCCGTAGGCTCGATACTGCCGACGTAAAACGCGTTGATTTTGTCCTTTTCGCTGTCGAAAATGCAAACCGCGCGGTTTATATTCTCGTTAGACATCATCACGTTTTCGATTTCGCTAAGCTCGATACGATGCCCCATATGCTTGATTTGAAAGTCCCTTCTGCCGTTGAAATACAAGTTTCCGTCCGCCTCATAGTGCGCCAAGTCGCCCGTTCTGTATATAGTTTCGAGGTATGCGTCATTGAGCGGATTTTGCACAAACGCCTTTGCGGTTTCGCTCTTGTTGTTGTAATATCCGAGCGACAAACAGGTGCCCGACACGCACACTTCGCCTGCCTCGCCCACGGCTGTGACAAGCCTGTCGTTCTCGTCCAAAAGGAACACTTTTTCGTTTTTGAACGCCTTGCCTATTGGCAAACTGTCTTGGGCAAAATCCTTGGGCAACACAAAATAAGTGCAGTTGCAGGTGATTTCGGTCGGACCGTAGAGATTGACGAACGTTGCGTTTGGAAACGCTTGTCGCCACACATTGAGGTGCTTTATGGGCATAACCTCGCCGCTGAACAAAATCTTGTTTATGGTTGGGGGGATTTTGTACTGAAATGCGCGGAATGTTGACAAAATGCACAGCGCGGACACCGCCCAAACGAGAGTCGTAACCTTGCGTTCGATGAGATAGTCGATGAGTAACGTAGGAAATGAGAACTTCTTTTTGGGAATAATCTGCATTGTTGCGCCGCACTTAATCGTCGAATATACGTCCTTCACCGACACATCGAAATCGAACGGAGCTTGGTTGCCGATGACATCGCAATCGCTTATGCCGAAAACATCGGTAAATTCGTCGATAAAATCGATGACCGAGCGGTGGGACACGGCGATACCCTTCGGTGTGCCTGTCGAACCCGACGTAAACATAACGTAGAGCGGGTCGATGTCAACGTGACCTTTTGCAATATCCTGCAACAGCAACTCGTCAACCTCGCTTCCCTCTATATCCTTGAACAGCACCACCGACTCCTCGTTTACGCCCTCGGGCAAAAGTCCTATCGAGTCCTCGTTGACAAGGACGAGCGGATTTTTCAAAGTGTCGAGGATTCTCTTTCTGCGCTCCTCGGGATGCAAGGGATTGAGCGGCACATAGAAACAGCCTGCAAATACGCACGCAAAAAACATTTTGACCACACGCACGCTCTTTTCGCCAAGCACGGCAACGGGTGTGCGCGGAGCAACTTTTTTTGCAATTCCGCTTGCGATTTTTCTCGCCTCGAAAACGAGTTGCTTGTAGGTTATCGATTCCGTTTCGTCCGCAAACGCCACTTTGTCGGGATACTTTTTTGCGCTTTCGCACAAGAACTCCAACACGTTGTTTATTCTTTTTTCCATATGTTCCTCACTTTCCACAGCGTTTTTTATATTGTTCAAAATCTTCTTTCCAAAACGCATATGTTTCGTCATTTCTTCTATCCGGCAAATCATACTTTTCTGCAAGGATTTTGCCAAGATGTGCACTTAGTTTTACTGCTCCGTAATAGTTAAGATGATCCCCTTCGTCCATAGTATCATTTACCCAATCGAATCCCATTTGCTTTTCATATTGTGTAAAATCAACAAAATGCAGTCCACGTTCATTCACATAATCAGAAGCGGTATTAAACTTCTCATAAGACCATCTAGTCTTGTTTGGCAATTCCATTAAAAATAGTTCAATGCCTTTTTCTCTGCAAATTTTTACCACATCATCAAGACCTTTAATAAACTCTTGAGTTGTAGCAAACCTTTTATCTGTTTCTTTAAACGCACGATTGCCTTTATACGGCTTCTTTTTTTTATGGATAATATACCCTTTGTTAACATCTCGCTCTCTGATCTCCACATTTGGGAGCCAATCTTTCCACGCTATATGGTTTTGCAAAAGAGGATACTTTTTCTTGCGTACCGCGTCATCATAGATTTTCTTAATATTAGTCCTCTTTATGTCATAACACAGGCTATCTATATCCATCACAACAACTTTTGGAGACTGTTTCCTTAAAACATCTTTTAAAAAGTCTGCGGTTTCCCATGGCATTTGTAGTGGATAAGAACAAGCAAATGACGTAAACCCATAGTTATTGTATATTTCCATAGGTGATACGGCAGAATACACGGCGCTATGACCAAAAAATAATACATCGAGAGTGTTATTAGGCTCATCATAGACTCGATATCCTTTTGCAGTGCGTTTATCTGCATAATCCATTGGATTATTAGGTTTAAAAAACAGCGAGAGCATAACCGTGAGAACCGCAAGCAAAATGATAAAGCCTATAATTGAAATGATTTTTTCTTTTTTACTTTTTACTTTTTCCATTCTATCCTCTCTTATATCAGAAATTGCCGTATATGAACGGTGCAACCGAATACATTCCGCCGTATGCGCCGAACACCATTATCGAAAACGTGAGAGCCAAAAACGTCACCCAGCGAACGGGGACTGCCTTTTCGTACAAATTCTGCCTTATATCCACGCCCCTTTCCTTGACAATGCCGACGATGAAAATGGTTATTACGCCAAGCACGGCAATGATAAATTCCTTGTAGTCAAGACCGAGCGAGAAGAAGTTGCCGCGATAGGGCACAAACACTGAGCCGAGAATATGAACGGCGTCTTTGAGGGTTTTTGCGCCGAAAATGGTTTCGCCGACAAAGATAATCAACAGCGTTCTCAAATGTCTTACGACTCCCCACCCCTTGCCGTCGAGGTTGAGCTTGATTTTTTCGGCGATTTTTTTGAATAGCGGTTCGAGCATCATACCCGACACGATAATCACAAAATAGTACAATCCAAAAACGATATACTTCCATTCAGGGCCGTGCCACAAGCCGTTGCAAATCCACACCGCAAGCAGCGCAACCGCCGTCGGTAGCATTTTGGTGAAATGATTTTTGTGTTTCTTTTTGAGTTTACTGCACCCCTTGTTGAGCCTTGGCGAGAGCGCAACCGAATAGAAAACGTAGTCTTTGAGCCAAGAGCCGAGGGTGATATGCCACCTTTGCCAAAACTCTTGCGCGCTCTTTGCAAAGAACGGCTGGCGGAAGTTTTCGTCCATTTTGATTCCAAACAGTTGTCCGCCGCCGATTGCGATGTCGATAAATCCCGAAAAATCGGCGTAAAGCTGCAACGTATAACACACGATAAACATCAAGCTGGCAACGCCCGAATATTCGCTCGGTGACTCGGAAATCTTGTAGACGAGCATATACAGCCTGTCGGCAACCACCATTTTTTTGAACAAGCCCCAAGCGATACGCTCAAGCCCGAAAATAATGTTTTCATAGTTTGCCGAACGCCCCTCGTAAAGTTGGTCGGCGAGCTTGTCGAATCTGCCGATAGGCCCTTCGAGAATTTGAGGGAAAAACAAGAGGAACAACGCAACTTTTGCAAAATTCCTTTCCGCCGCATACTTTTTTCTATACACGTCGATAAGATAGCCTATCGCTTGCAAAGTATAGAATGAAATGCCCAAAGGCAAAAACAGTTTGAGCGCAGGGATTCTGCCCTTTGCACCGCACAGTTCAAGGAGTGAGTTGACCGTGCTGCCAAAGAAGTTGAAATACTTCAAAAATCCTATAATCGCAAGATTAAGTATAATAATCGACGCGATTAAAGCCTTGTTTTGCTTTTTTATGTGTTCTTTGAGTGCTTTGCCTTCAAGGGGTTGTTTGACTTTTTTCTTGCGTTTTTTATCCGAGTTGTTTGAATCCGAATCGGCAAGGGTTTGCCCCGTTTCTTGCGCTGCGCTAGGCATTTCCGCCGCGCCGTCAACGACAGCGTTGTCACAATCGGCAGCAACCTCACAAGATATTACGTTTGCGGATTCCACAGTTTCGACATTTGCTTGCGCGTCCTGCTTTTCAGACATTGCGACAGTGGGTTGCGCCTCTTTGAGCGGCGCAGGCTTTTTGAGCCTATCGTTGTTTTTCTGAATACCGCGCGCGCCAAAATACACGCTGATTGTCGTAAGGCAAACAAACGCAATGAGGTACTTGTCCGTCACAGCGTAAAAGCCTATGCTTGCAATCAGCAAGACAACCCAGCGTATTTTTTTCGGCACGACGTAGTACAAGACGGCTGCGCCTGCCAAAAATGCTAAAAATATTAAAGTTACCTTGTTCATGATTATCCTCAGTATATCTCCCGACAATGATTACATAATGTTGCGTATTCTCGTTATGGTGCAATTTATGCTAAATATATAAATATATTTAACTTAAACAATGTATCTTTTTGAGACAGCGTACGATTTTTCGCTCATATTGTCAATCATTTGTCGGGCAATTTTATAAAATGCCGAACATCCTTGAGATTAATGTACGATTATTGTTTTTGCGAGACCAAATACTTTGCGTAGTCCTCTTTCCAAAACTCATAGGCTTTGTCCTCTCTCCTGTCGGGGAGTTTGTAGTCCTCTTGAAGAATTTTGCCAAGCCACAGCGACGTTTTGAGCGCGCCGCTTTCGTTGAGGTGTTCGCCGCCGTCCGAAGTATCTTTTTTCCAATTGAAGCCGAACTCTTTTTCTCTTTGGTTTGCGTCGATAAAGCGCACGCCTTTCTTGTCTGCGTACTTTTTGACGGCATTGTAGGTTGAGTTATTCCACCTTTTTTTGGATGGCAATTCCACAAAGACAAGCTCCACGCCATGCTCTTTGCAAAGCTCGACGATCTCGTCAAAGCACTTGAGGCTCATTGCGGCGATTTTATATTGTTTGTCGCCGTTATTCTTGTTTTTTCCGCCGACACTGCCGTCGCTGTCGTATGGCGAAACGCGCCTTGAACGCCTATACCCTTTGTTGAAGTTTCGCTCTCGCTGCTCGCCCCCGGGCAAAAACTTTTTCCACGCCGTATGGTTGTCGATTATGGGTGCGGCGCGCCTAATTTGCGACCACACGTAATCCGCCCTGTGATTGATGTTTTTAAACAGGAGCTGGTCAACGTCCACAACGACGACTTTCGGTTTTTGTCTTTTCAGGGTTTCTCTCAAAAATTCGGTGGTTTCCCACGGCATTTGCGATGCAAACGAGCAATCGTACGACGTAAAGCCGTACTTTGCATACATTTCCATAGGATTTATGCCGCAAAACACGCCGCTGTGCCCAAAAAACAGTGCGTCCAAAGTATTGTTAGGCTCGTCAAACACCCTCAGAGCTTCAAACTTGCGCTTATCCGTGCAGTCCATAGGTGAGTCGGGTTTGACCGCCGCCGACAACAATAAAGTCAAAAGGATAAACAATAGGATAAATCCTATCAACGAAAAAGCCTTTTCTTTTTTGCTTTTAATCAATTTTTCCAATGATATCTCCGATTTCAATCTAACGCCGATTGCATATCAACCCCAAAAACCGCCAAAAGGAATCCTACCTTTCGTTGCAATCCTTCTCGGCATAAGAACAACACCGCCCTTGCGACGTCATGCCGCCAAAGTTCGGTCAATACCACAAACAATGCTGTCAAAATCTCTGCACAAAGCCACTCGTGCACATGTATGGATTGAAAACCGAAAAACCATACAACCTCTTGATTTTAACATACATTTTTTACATTTTACCACAATATTCGTCATCGGTCAACGTTTTCTCACTCCAAAACATCGTTTAATAATGAATATAAAAAGAAAACCATTAGATTTGAAATGTATGCTAGGTTTGAAATGTATGCCTAATATTATAAATATTAGAAAAAGAAAAACCCGGTCAAACCTTTCTGGTTCAACCGGGTTCATCCTGGTGCGCAGAAAGCAACCGCAGTTGAACACATCAATCAAAACAGTTTTTTGCTAATTATTTTCGCAAGAACAGTTATCGCTTCTTCATATGATATATCGTCATATAATAAGATTGATGTGTTTTCCTTGTAATCAATCCTATAATACTCTTTATCGATTATTTCTTGAAGAAGTACGTTTATGCCTTTTGTAGATTTTGCCGATTCACAAAACGGACTATTTGCCCTTGTATCTCGTGTTTCTTTTGCAAGCACTCTTATCACATTGTCATCAGATAAAAGCGGATACAGTTTATAAATATCGTAAAGATGCCGTGACCTCTCTTTTGTTTCACCTTCCAAATAGTAATCACACAATGCAAAAACCTTATCAATGAAAGTTCTATCGATAGATTGTGTGTTTACAGGATACGGCAAGAGTTCATATGTGTCGATAAACTCATCTAGTCCCATTTCATGAAGATAATCATAAATTATACTCGTAGCCAATTTTTGCTCATACGGAAAAGAACGAATTGAAAAAATCGTGTCTATTTCTATATCAGGCTTTAGCCCGTCAATCATAAACAAGCCGGCATACTCTATCTTGTAATGGTTGAAATCCTTTCTGCTTTTTATGTCATCGAGATTCGATATAGAGAATCCCAGCTTTTCGCATGCGTTTACAATCGCCGTTTTTACGCTCTTGCGATTGCCTTGCGACAAATGATTTTCATCCAACGTAATATCGATGTCTTCAGAAAATCTTTTTATTACTTTATGGCATTTAGACAAAGACGTTCCGCCTTTGAATATCATAGACGGAAGCGTTTGACTCAATTCTTTGAGCAATAAGGAAACATAATAATCCTTTTCTATAATTCCGGACTCAATTCCACTTCTTTGAGCAACTTGAAATATCGTTTGTTCAAATAGATTTTTATCTTTATGCAAAAACATTTTGCACCTCGCTACTCATAAAATTCTTTATAGCTCTCGCAGGAACGAACTTGGCGTATTTCATAATACCTTGAATGGATATATTGTTCTGTTTCATATAATCAACGATTTTTTGTGTCGCCCGTGCGTCAATAGAACGAATATCCGCAAGGTTGAACAATTCCAAAAGCATCATCTCTTTGTAGTTCGAGTTATTTATTGTAGTACGCGCCCTTTTGACTATAATCGTCTGATTGTTTATTGTCACATGTCTTGATTTTGTGGCTTCATTGTTTGTGAAAACTTCTATGACGTTCGGCATTTGAGTCGTTATGCCAAAACTATTAAGCAATGCCAACCCCGTATAAAAGCCATACACTTCACCCTTGTTCGATATATATTTTTTCTCAATCACCTTTCGGGGATTAAGCAAGGACTTGCCAAACGGAGTTATTGTAGGAATATAGTAGCAATCATATCCCGCCTTAGCCAAAAGGCCGCTATTCATAGCGGCATCAATAAGTTGATATACACGTCCTCTTGTATATCCGGAACAAACATTGGCAATATCTTCAAAAAAGATAGGCGTGTTTTCTCCATATTGATTTTTTAAGCATCTAACAAGTTCCATATTTCCTCGCTATATTATATTCCATTTGCTCTTAGATTATACAGTTTTATACCTTATTTGTCAATAATTGTTCAGCGATTTTTTTGATTTTATGTGGTGTCAGTTTCAAAAAAACTAAGTTACTGATAGTGATTTTTGATTTTTTGCAAAAACACTATCGATAAACCACTCGGTTAAAAGATGTAATGTTTTTATAGTTTGATTTTTAGTCCGAAATAATCTCTTGTAAAAAATAAAACGAACTTTGACTTTTCATCAAGGTTCGTTTTATTCTTGTTTGGTGCGGGCAAGAGGACTTGAACCTCCACTTCCTTTCGAAAATTAGAACCTGAATCTAACGCGTCTGCCAATTCCGCCATGTCCGCAGGTTGCTGTTGATTTTTACACGGAGCAGCTCTCCGAGGGCGGGCGTAAAATCAAACGTACGCAATAATGCTCGAATGATTTGAATGCATATGCCGTATCGCCTTTGCACTACTCTGCTATTTTAGCGTATTGACAAAACAATGTCAAACAATTCTATCACTCTTGGCATGAGATATAGAAATTCCCGAAATATATTGATTGTATCGGCGCACTCGCAATAGTATTGCAAGCAAGCGATTTGAAATTTATGTAAAGCAGGGGAAGCGCAATTTGCGCTTCCCCTGCTTTTGAGAGAGAATATAGATTGTCGTATTGCTACAACTATCTGTTGTTTTGTGCATTGAGGTTATCATTATTCAATGCGAAGTTGAACTAATTATTGCTGTCGGCATGCTCCGAATCCTGCGATTGTTGAGATTCTTTCTCGCTTTTTAAGCGTTGAGCTTCGAGTTCGGCTTTGCGTTGCTTGACAAGTTCCGTCCAATCGACATCTTTGTCTTGCAAGTTGCAATGTCCGTTGCACTTCCCTGCGTGCGAGCATCCTGCGCAATCGCTTCCGAGCGAAGGCTTGCCTTTCGCTTTTCTTACGATTGACGCGATGATGACGCCTGCCACAATCGCAACCGCAACGACTATCGTCACGATTCCGATCGGGTGCATTGCCGACAAAACAGATTCAAAAACTAAGTTTGTCATATTTCGCTCTTTTCACGCAAAGTCTGTATTGCGCATTTTGCGCGACTTACGCGTTCTTTTTTATTTTGAGTTTTGCGCCGAGGTCGTCAAAGAACTTCTTGACGTTGATCTTACCCTTATTGTCTAGCACGATCAGCGTGATGATCGCCGCCCAAATCGCTGCGAAGATGAACACTGTCCACCACCATGCGCCGATGAGGTAGATCATCATGGACACGATATAGCTTGTGCCTACCCAGAAGAGCAATGTCATTCTGTATGACTTCTTTGTCGGGAGTTCTGCCTTTGCGGTTGCAACGGCTGCAAAGCACGGAATCGTGAGCATGTTGAATGCGATGAATGCAATCAAGCCCGGCACGTCGATGCCTGTTGCGGCGATCATTGTGCCTGCCGCGGCGATACCGCCGTCTGCTTCGACGTCAATCATACCGCCGACGATACATGCCGCCAATGTGCCGAACGTTGCGATAACGTTCTCTTTGGCGATAAGACCTGTGATTGCCGCAACTGCGAACACCCAACCGAATGCTTTAAGTTGCGAACCGAATCCGAGCGGTGTAAACAGAGGTTGAATGAGTCCGCCGATACCTGCAAGAATCGATTTATCCATTTGTTCGTCCGCAAGGAATTGCCATGTCCAGCTGAAATGGCTGATGAACCAAATGAGGATTGTCGACGCAAGGATGATTGTAAATGCTTTTTTCACAAAGTGCTTCGTCTTGTCCCAAAGGTGGAGAGCCAGGTTTTTGGGTTGAGGCATGTGATATGCGGGCAGTTCCATAATAAACGGGGGAACTTCGCCCTTCATTGTCGTTGCGCGCATCAGGATGACTGCGCAGATTGCAACTGCCACGCCCAGCACATACATCATATAGGTGATGACGTCGGGGTGCGAGAATCCGAACTGTGTTGCGATACCGCCCGCGATAGCCGTAAGAATCGGGAGTTTTGCGCCGCAGCTGAAGAACGGAATGACTCTGATCGTTGCGATTCTCTCGTTTTCGTCGGCAAGAGTACGTGTGTTGATGAATGCGGGAACGGAGCAACCGAAGCCCATAATCATCGGCATGAACGCCCTGCCCGACAAGCCGAATCTTCTGAAAATTCTGTCGAGAATGAACGCCACACGCGCCATATAGCCACTGTCTTCCAAAATCGAGAAGAACAAGAACAGCAAGAGGATTTGCGGCAAGAAACCTAGCACCGCGAACAAGCCGCCGAGAACGCCGTCAACGATGAGTCCCGTACACCATTCCGGCGCACCTGCAAGCGTAAGACCTTCGTTTACGCAAACGCTAAGGAACTCGGTAAACGTGTTGAGGATGTTTGCAAGAATGACTCCCGGGCCGTAAACGCTTTCTTCATATCCGAAGAAGGTTGCCGCACTGATTCCCGAACACCATTCGTCTATACTGCTTACGAAAGACGATTCGAGTTCGCCGTCATCGTTTGCCGCAACGGTAACTTCCCATTTGCCTTTTTCGTCGGCATAGAATTTTTGATTCAGTTGACTTTCATCAAGTTCGTCAACGTATTTCAATTCGTGATCCGCGGTGTAAACATGCGCTTTTGGTTCGACGGATTCGAGTTTACCGTCCTCCGCAAACGTGAGTTCCGCTTTGAATCCGTCTTCGGTATAATAGGTTGTCCCTTCGTCATACGGGTTTTGAGCAAAGTCCGCAACCTGAGTTGCCTGCGCGTCGAGATATGCTACCGCTTCTTTGTCGAACACACCGCCTGCACCGAGGAACAAGAAGTCCTCTGCAAACGTGAGGTGGAACACCAAAAACAAAATCACAAGGAAGATAGGAATACCCCAAACCTTGTGCGTAAGCACCTTATCCGCTTTGTCGGATGCGCTGAGCTTTTCTTTTTCGGTTTTTTCTTTCTTTGTTACCACAGAAGAATAGTTCTTTGAAATGTACTTATAGCGAGCGTCTGCGACGATTGCTTCGAAATCCGTTCCGAAAACGTCGTCTTTGAAGGTCTTTTTGAACTCCTCGACCATTTGAGCCGCCTGCGGATGTTGACCGACTTCGATTTCATCGAGTTCGACAAGTTTCACCGCATGGAAAAGAGAATTCTCGACTCCGCTGCCTTCGAGTGCTATTCTGCAATCGTTGATGAGGTGCGTAAGTTGAGTGCCTTCGAGTACGGTTCTGCCCTTTCTCGGTTGCCCGCAAACTTCGTACGCTCTCTGCATGAGTTCGTCAAGGCCTTTTTCGCGCAAAGCGGAAATCTCGACAACGGGAAGACCGATTTTTTCTTCAAGACTCTTTGCGTCAATCTTGTCACCGTTCTTTTCAACGGTGTCCATCATGTTGAGCGCGATAATCATAGGAACGTCGATTTCCATGATCTGAGTCGTAAGATAAAGGTTGCGTTCGAGGTTTGTTGCGTCCACGATATTGATGACGCAATCGGGTTTTTCTTCAAGGATGTAATTTCTCGAAATCACTTCTTCGGGTGTATACGGAGAGAGTGAATAAATGCCGGGAAGGTCAACAATCGAAATGGGTTCTGCGCATTTTTTGTATGTACCCTCTTTTTTATCGACCGTGACGCCAGGCCAGTTGCCTACGTGTGCCGTGGAACCCGTCAACGAGTTAAACAAAGTTGTTTTACCGCAGTTGGGGTTGCCTGCAAGAGCAAATCTTTTCATCAGTCATTAACCTCCATTGTAACGGCAGATGCCTCGGTTTTGCGAAGCGTCAATTCATAACCTCTGATTGTCACTTCGATAGGGTCGCCAAGCGGTGCTTTCTTTCTGAGATAAACTTCAGCGCCGGGTGTCACGCCCATGTCGAACAAACGACGTCTGATTCTTCCGTCTCCTGCAACGGATTTGATGACGCCCTGTTCACCTATAACGAAATCACTGAGTAGCTTTTCCATTGTGTCCTCCTATTTTTATGCTACCAATATTTTTGTTGCCATTTCTTTGTCCAAAGCAAGACGCCCGTCTTTGATAAGGCAGATGACGCTTCCCCCGCTTTGGGATATGATGCTGATTGTAGAATCGATGGTAATACCCAAACTTTCAAGATGTTTTTTTGTCTTGTCGTCAGTCAAAATCTTGACGATTCTCAAATCTTTTCCGATCGGTGCAAATACAAGCGGCATAATCTCTCTCTCCTTTAAGCCGATTTTATTCATTCGGTAATGTGAATATGAACTTTTATTCATATTTACGTTAGAATATTACATCTAAAAAAAACGGATGTCAACAGTTTTGAAAAAGAAATATGAAAAATTTTTCATGTTTTTCTTGTTGATTTATTTTTGAACAAGTTATATAATATAAATAATCAATATAGAGTCGCCTGAAAAAGCGACAAAAACGTGTGAATACGCACAAAAACTCAAAGGATTTTTGCAAAATGGACATCAGAGAGCCGAAACAAGAAAGATCGATAGAAAAAAAGAATCGCATAGTCCGCGCCGGTTTTGAACTTTTTTCAAAAGTCGGATATTACAATACCAACACTGCCGAGATCGCAAAACTCGCGGGTGTGTCAACGGGTATCGTTTACGGATATTTCAAGGACAAAAGAGATATTCTTCTCGATGTTTTGGAGATTTATGTCAACACCGCTTTTGCACCGGTGCTTAATATGATTCAAAATCTCACCGCTCCCGTAAATTTCGACGAAACAATAACTCATGTTTTGGACGGCGCAATCGACACGCACAAACAATACGCAAATATTCACGAGGCACTTCATTCGCTCTCTCACAGCGACGAGGCGGTCAACAACAAGTTTATCGAACTCGAAGACGAAATCACCCTCTCAATTGCGCAAAAGTTTGCCGATCTCGGCGTCAAAAAAGACAATCTCAACGAGCGTATACACTTTGCTATGGATATCGTGCAATCTTTCTCGCACGAGTACGTGTACGATCACCACACCTACATCGACTACGACGCTATGCGCAACATCGTCAAAGACACGCTGGTTGCACTTTTTGAAAATAAATGACGACATTCACGCAAAGGTCGCTTGACTTTTTGTATTTCAACAACAAATACAACTCAAAACTCTGGTACGCAGAACATAAAGAGGACTTCAAACAGTACCTCGCAGTGCCCTTTCGCGATCTTGTAACCGCAATGTCCCCTCGCATGCTCGAAATCGACGATAAAATGATAACCGAACCCAAAAGCATCGTGTCGCGACTATATAAGGATTTGCGCTTTGCGAAGGACAAAACAAGTCTTTACCGCGATCATATGTGGCTCACTTTTATGAGGGGAACAAACGCTGGGTGCGGTCTGCCGGGATTCTTTTTCGAGTTGTCCCCTTACAAATTCAGCTATGGTTGCGGATACTATATGGCGGACGCAAAAAGCATGGCAAGCCTGCGCAACTTGGTTTTGTCGAATTCCCCCGCTTTTCAAAAAGCGAAAGAGTGCTTTGACAAGCAATCCGCATTCAAGATGGTGGGCGAAACTTTCAAAAAGCCGCGCTATGCGGACTATCCCGAAGATTTGAGCAGATGGCTTGAAAAAAAAGACATTTGCTTCATCGCCGACTCGACGGACATCGACCTTCTTTTCTCTTGCAATCTGGCAAACGTATTGTGCGAACAATTTGAGATGATAAAGCCGCTTTACGACCTGATGATGAAGGCGGAATCGTTGGCGGAAAGATAACCGCAATAGAACAAAACAAGACGTTAAAAAAACAAAAACGCACGTTAAACATGCGTTTTGTATTTTTTTTGTCGCAAACAACAAAGCACAAAACTACTTTCTTTGCTTTAAGTTTTTTTTCAAATCCCTCACCACATCGCAGACGATTTCGCATAGAATTTCCGCGTCGTCCACGCAATCGACAAGATACATCGGCGTTGCGCCCTCATACGGAAGTTGCTCGCTCATTGCGTATTTTTCAACGCTTTTCGTCATTTTGACAAGCAATCTGTCATCAAAAATTCCGCCGAAATACACGCCGTCTTTGTATAGCAAAAACTCGCTCATCATGGCGCGATGAGTCAAATTCAGTTTTGCCGTCTGTTCGAGGATAAAATTCAGATATTCCCTGTCGGAAGCCATACGGTCACCTGTCAATCGATATGGTATCTGGGCTTACCGACGCTCTTTTTGCCGTATTCGATAGCTTCGGTCGGACAATGGCAGATACATGCCATGCAATGAGTGCAGTTTTTGCCCCACACCGGTTTGTTGTTGTCCAAAACGATATTGTTGAGCGGACAAAGTTTTGCGCACTTTCCGCAACCTATGCACTTGTCCGACACGGTAAATTTGTCCGCCTTGACGATGTGCTTGAAAAACAAATCGTTGACAAGCGACGACATGATTCTGTCATACAAATTGCATCTCGGCTTTGCAAAGCACTCGCCTTTATCGATTGTTTCGATGGCTTCTTTGATGGGAAGCTCTGCTTTTTTTATAATTTGTTTGGCATGCTCCTCGTCGGGTGCGTTAAACAAAGCAATATAGTTTTCGGGCATGAGGATACCTTTCACACCCATGTATTCAAACCCTTTATCCTCGCAAAGTTTGACGATGTATTTTTGCGCATTGCCGATTTCTCCTCCGCAATCCAACACAAACCACGCTCTTTTTTCTCCCGAAAACGGCGTATTTTTCACAAAATCGCTTACGATTCTCGGCATACGCCAACCGTAAGTCGGCGTGACGAAAACAAGTCTGTCCTTCACTTCGATTTGCGAATGGTCATCGCTTTTTATCTTTGCGTTTAAGTCCACTATTTCGTCGCCGAGCGCGGATTGTATTTTCTTTGCGATATATTTGCTGTTGCCCGTTCCCGAAAAGCAAAGTATCATGATTTTTTCTCCTTCTGTTTCGTCAAAAAATCGTTTGCTCTTTTGAGAATACGCTTTGTATTGTCAAAAGTAAGCAGTTTCATAGCCTCGTCATAAGAAACCAACTCATACGACATATCTTCAAAACCTTCATTGTGGCACGGCGTCTGATTTTCAAAGTATCCCAAAAAGAACACCACCGTTTTGTCGTTGCCGTTTTTGAGTTTGTATTGGATTGTTTTTCTGAATCCGTTGACTATTTTGGGCTTTACGGACGTTTCTTCCCACGTTTCCCGCACTGCGGTTTGTCTTTCGCTCTCTCCCAGCTCGACATGTCCTTTTGCAAAGCCGTACACGCCGTACTCGGTTTTTGTGAGCAAGTATTTTATTTGTCCGTCAACTCTTGTAAAAGTCACTGTTCCGCAAGATTTTTCTCTCATAGCTCACCGTAATTTTTTATTTGCGGATATATTTTTCGTCGCCGCTCGGCACGTCGTCGGACACGAAACGCTCCACTTTCATTTGCAAATCGTATTTGTCGCGCAAAGCGATTATCTTAGCCATCATCGGCGAAGAATGATGCGCGTTTATCGCATCTTGATTTTCCCATTTGTCAACCAGCAGTACGACGTCAGGCTTGTCCGCAGAAAGAAAATACTCGTAGCCGAGATTGCCTTTTTCGGCGCGGATTTCGTCGACGACGCCGCTTTTTATCATCTCTTCGACAAACTTTTTCGCTTTTCCGTTCGTACCTTTGTAATAAATATTTACGCTTATCATATTTACCTCACAAAATCACATGCAAATTGCGGATTTCTGCGTTCTTTATGCGCTTTTGTATGGCATATCCGAACGGTTCCAAATATCGTCCCTCAACGCCCAAATCGAATTGTTCGTTTATCTCTTTTGAAAACGCGCCGCACACGTCCTCGACAATTTCGCGCTTGACTTTCTTGCCGTTTTCATCGTTGTCGGCGGTGAGCAAAAATTCAAGCGGAGAGGCAAGTTCGCCAAATTTATTCAGAGTACGCATCGCCTTAAACGCCCACTTGTAGTACGGCATATGCTTTTTTTCAAGCAAGAATGCCATAGCACACGCCCCCTTGACAAACTCGCAAAGCGCAAGCATAGCCGCTCCGTCCTCGCCGTGTTTGAGGCAGCGGTCATAATTATACTGTCCCGTTTGCGCCATATTTACTGCAAGCGAGCCTATCTTTTTGGCGCGAACGTCCTCGGGCATACCTTGCAAGATTTTGTTGCGAATGTTTGAAAACTCTCCCAAGTCGTCACGAAAAACCTCTCCGTTGGTCGCCTCTGCAAAGAAAAGCGAATCTGTGTAGAGCCAATCCTGCCATGTCCTCGGCGCACCGTCACACCCCGTGTAACGACGATAAAAATCATCAATCGTATACACTCCTTGCGCGCTCGCTCCCGCCGTGCTTTGACGTGAGTTTTTCAAACCGTTTTGCAGGGCGTATTCCTCTTTCAATTTGTCGTAGGCACGCAACAGTCTGAAGCCGATTTTCTCCTCGTCTTCCCTTGTCAGCCACATACAAAACCCCACCTCGAAATCGTGATCGCACGACACTTCATCGTCAAATCCGAAGCACTCCGAGCCGTGTCCTGCAAGTCCGACTGCTATGCGGTTTTGATAATCTTTAAACTCGTCCGCAATCATCTTTTTGCCGACTTCAGTATAAAACTTTCTTGCTTGTTCAATTCCTTTCATATGACACAATCGCCGTTTTATAGTCGCATTATAGCGATATAAAACTCATTTTCTGTTGTTTTCGTAAATTTCTTTTGCACGCTTTTCAAGCTCCGCCTTCTCATTGAAAAAGCCGAAAAATCCAAATGCCGGAGCGCACTTGGAGCATACGAACGCATAGTTTCCGTCATGCTCGAACGACTCGTCGTTCAAGCACTCATACGCTTTTTCAAGCAATTTGTCAATCTCGTCGTCACTCTCTTTTCCCGTAACCTGCGCCTCGTCGTATACAAGGTGCGCAAGGTTGACATACGACACTGCAAGCTCGCAAAAACCGCCCTTGTTTCTAAGCAAATCTATTGCCTTGTCGTACAGCTCTCTGCCATCTTCAAATCTATGTAAATCGCAAAGAGCCGTTGCATAGTTGTTGTAAAGTCCTGCAAGACGGTAGTCGTCCTTTGGCAACGACTTTTCATACTGCTCTTTTGCAATTTCATAGTATTGCATAGCCTCATCCGCTTTGCCAAACGCTTTCATTGTGGTGGCGCAGTTGAGATAGATTGTGGCGTCGCCCACGCTCGAACAAGTGCCGCTGCACTGTAAAAGCGCGAGAGCCTCGCCGACGGCGGCAAGCCCTTTGTCTTTTTCGCCGAGCTTGCGATAAAGTCCTATTTGCTCGCTCAACACTTCGAGCAAACCTTTTGCGTCGTTGAGTGCTTTCGCCTCTTTTTCCCAGTATTCAAGCACACGCTTTGCGCCTTGCAAATCGTCTTTTTCAAACATGTCGTCGATTTTTTCGATGATTCTCATGATAGGAATCGTTCCGCTCGGCTCTTTTGAGCAACTACACTTTTCTTGCATACTTTCTCCTCTTTTACTCATTGCAGATTTTCTTTTGATAAGTATATCACATCGCCGCTCATTATGGAAGATTTTATTTTCTGTTAAAAAAAGCCCGACAATAACAATACAAATTTGAATTTTTGTCGATTATTCGGGCAGATTTTGACAAAAGCGCATATTGAAACGTCAAACGTTTGTATTGTATAATAAATTTATACAAATATATGGGAGAGGTTTATGGGAAAACTTCAAAAACTTATCGACAACAAAGCGCAAAGCGCAACTTTCATGTGCGACGAAATTGCTCATATCTGCAACAATATGCCAAAACGCGATCCGGGATCGGAGGGCGAAAAAATGGCATGCGAGTATATGGCAGATTACCTGAAAAACGACTGCGGATGCGAGAGATCGGACATAGAAACATTCACCGAACACCCGAATGCGTTTTTCGGTTGGATTTATTTCACGATCACGCTTGTGCTTGCAGGCATGGTTCTGTTCTTCTTTTTGCCGATACTCGGCGCAATTCTGACGGCAATCGGTTTTGTGATTTTGTTCGTTCAATTCGGACTTTACAAAAAACTCGTTGACAAATTCTTCCCCAAAAAGACCGGACACAGCGTCACCGCAATCAAAAAATGCACAGGCGAAGTCAAAGGCAGAGTTTTTTTCAACGGACATCCCGATGCGGTTTGGAACTGGCCCGTAAACAACAGATTCGGAGGCACCGCACACGTTGCGCACCTTGTGACGAGCGTTGTGAGCGGTCTTGTGGTGTTGGGATTGAACATTGCGGCTGCGGTCGCGACAAAATGCCAACCCGTTGTCGACTACACAGTTGCAGGCTATATCTCGCTGTACGGAGCAGTGCTGTTTTGGATGGGTATCGCGATTTTGGCGATGGTTCCCTGCCTTGTCGGCATGTACTTCATGTGGGACGAGAACACTATCACCGACGGCGCAAACGACAATCTCACCGGTTGCTATATGGGCATCGCAATCCTGAAAGCGATGAAAGAACAAGGCATAGAGCTCGAACACACCGAGGTCGGCGTCATCATTTCGGGCAGCGAAGAAGCGGGACTCAGGGGCGCAATGGCATGGTGTGAAGCGCACAAAGGCGAATTCGACGATGTGCCTACTTGGATATACTCATACGACACAATTCACGAAAGCCGTTTTCTCGGCGTCAACTATCGCGACCTCAACGGCACTGTAAAATCAGACAAAGAAGTCAGCGATTCGTTCATATCGGCGGCAAACGAACTCGGCATCAAATGCACAAAGACATGGGTTCCTCCCTTTGGCGGCGCGACAGACAATGCGGCGTTCAACAAAGCGGGCTTCCGCTCAACCGGAATAACCGCTCTCGACCACAACCTTCAAGACTACTATCACACAATGCGCGACACTGCCGACAATCTCAACCCCGAGTGTCTTGCAGACTGCTATGCTATCTCCGTCAAGTGCCTTGAAAACTTTGACCGCGATATCGCAAAATAATCAAAAAGCACGTCGGCAAGCAATAAAAATCGTATTATCAAAAAAATCCTTCCGCTTTCGGAAGGATTTTTTCACGGCAACAAACTTTATTGTTCCTTTTCGTTGTTTTCCCGGCATGTATCGTCGTTTTGAAGCCCGTCTTTTGAACACGCACATTCTTCTTCGAATATCGCCTCTCTTCTGTATTCTTCCGCGTCCTGTGCCTGAATCTCGGGCGAAATTTCGCTCTTATCGGTTTGAGATGAGGATTGCTCATTTCTTGCCGCCATAAGTTTTGGTTTTTCGCGCTTATAGATAATCGCCATAATAATTCCGTCCACAACGATGTTCAGAATCCAGCTTATCGGCCAACTCAAATACAGCATTTGCGGCGTATTTACCGCCTTGCAAGCGGTGTAAATCCACACGATACGGAAAACGCATATGCAGAAGAAATTGGCAATCATCGGCGTAAACGAATAACCCATACCGCGCATACATCCCACCAAAACTTCCACGATTCCGCACACAAAATAAATGGGCAAAATGATTTTCATCCTTTCGCAAGCATATTGAATGACAACGGGATCGGGCGTGTAAAGTTTTGCGATATACTGCCCTGCCGTGAGCAAAATCAACGTCCAGATCAAGCTGATTACGATTATCATAATCGAGGCTTCGATGGCGGTTTTTTTGATACGCTCGGGCTTTTTCGCGCCGTAATTCTGTCCTGCAAAAGTGACGGTTGCGTTTGAAACGGCATTCATGGACGTATATACGAAGCCTTCCAGATTGCTGCCCGTCGAACTGCCTGCAACAAGCGAATATCCGAATACGTTGAGATTGGTCTGTATAAGCACGTTTGCAATCGAGAAAAACGAATTGAGAATTCCGCTCGGCAATCCGACTTTGAGTATTTGCAACAACTCGCTCTTGTGAAAACGGAGTTTTTTGAGAACGAGTTTGCAATATCCCTCTTC
The DNA here is from genome assembly GCA_934233745.1 of uncultured Clostridia bacterium. Taxonomy (GTDB): domain Bacteria; phylum Bacillota; class Clostridia; order Christensenellales; family CAG-917; genus CAG-475. Next base: position 300,675 of record CAKQGN010000001.1, on the reverse strand, counting down.
TTTAAGCAACGTGATGACAAGCAGTATGCAGGATATATATTGGCTCACTATGGTGGCAATCGCAACGCCCTCGACGTCGAGTTTTGCGACAATGACGAAAATGAGATTGAGCGCAACGTTGATTACGCCGGCAATCGTCAGATAAACGAGCGGACGTTTCGTGTCGCCTTTTGCTCGCAATATGGACGCGCCGAAGTTGTACAGCACCGCTGCCGGCGTTCCGATGAAATAAATAAACAAATAATCGGTGGCTTTGTCGAGAATTTCGGGATCCGTCTTCATCCACACAAGGAAATACCTTGCGCAAAACACACCCACAAGCCCCACCGCAGTTCCGCCGATGAGCGAAAGAAGCACGGACGTATGCACGGTGTTTTGCGCGCGTTTTTCGTCGCGAGAACCTATGGCTTGGCTCATAACGACGTTTGTGCCTATCGACAATCCGATGACAACGTTGATAACAAGATTTATCAGCGCAACGTTTGAGGAAACCGCCGCAAGCGATTGCGTACTCGTCTCGGAAAACTGTCCTATGACAATCAAATCCGCCGCATTGAACAGCAACTGCAATATGCCCGAAAAAGCAAGAGGCAACGACACCGCAATGAGCTTTTTGAGCAGCGGTCCGTTGGTCATATCCATGTCTTTGAGTGCGGAAGCACCGTGATGATGATGCAAATGAATTGGCTTCATACCCTATCCGTATCGTTTGAAAATATTTCTCGTCAGATTCCCTCTATCCGTATGGAAAGACTATTTTATCACTTCCGCCGCCAAAGTCAACCGAAACCGCCCCATATCCATAATTAAAAATTATGGAAAAAGCAATCTTTCGACTGCCTTTTAATTTATTAAGCCAAAAACGTATTTATGTTGTTAGCATCTATACTATCGAGATATACGCAACAAGCAATAACCGCACCTTTATATTTAGATAAATCATCATTGTTATATACTTTTTTATTGGATACTATTTTTCTATCTCCTAGGAGTATATGTGTACATATATCATCATTTACTGTTATGCTACATTCTCCATCATTTTCTATCCATAAATATAGTTCACAATCATTTTGTCTTAAATTAGATAATTCGGTTTGTATTAAAGGACTCTTTAGCAGTATAAATCTTGCACCTTTTTGGTCAAGAGTTGTTTGTATTTCCTTATTAAACTTTTTCTTAAAATTTTCAAGTTCATTCATAAAATCCATAATTGTTACCTACATAATATTTAGTCTAAAATTTGAATATCGCGCAATCCAAATATCGCAATTAAATCAACCTATAAATTTTATAAGTTGCACTAGTGCCATTTGTATTTTTTGCAAACGCAAACACCCTATTCGGGCATTTGGACGATGCGTAAAGCGCACTCCCCGATTCCATAGTAGCAGGCATAACCACGTTTTCATTGACATTCGGGTTGAAGTTCTTGATACCGAAAAGACTGACATCTTTTCCATTCTCATCCGTCGTATGGATACGATACATATAGCAACCATTTTTGTAGATAAGTTGGGCAGAGGACGTTAGAGCAATACCACCGAGTGGTGTTGTACCGTCGCTCATCTCGGTGACGACCTTGCCGTCGCTACCGATAATATACGGAAGCGTTCTCTTTGCATCACTATCGTACTTCATGCCTATGGTATAAGAATCTCTAAATGCGGAAAGAGAAGAATATTCAAACGGAATAATTACCTTACCTTTAACATCCATTGCGCCATAGAGATAACTATTCTCATCATCAGGGTTAATAATCTTTGCTATTATTATTCCATTTGACAATTGTGCCTCTACAATTGAAATGCTATTATTCCCGACAATATTGCAATTTTCATCCCAAATAATAATTTCGTTCGTACTAAACGGGCAATAATAGTAACCATCTACGCAATGCAACAGTAAATCATAATGCTTATCAGTACGACCGACACTATTAGTATTTGTTTTATAGTAAGATTTTAGCGACATTACAATATTAAAATTTTCATCTAAAATGAATTGATCATAAACGCCAACCTTATCTATTATCGACAATCCATAGCACGCATATGTAAACTCATTATTGATGTATTGAGTACAATCAACACCGCCCTTATCGCCACCGTAGTACGCGTTTTCGAGATAGAGAAACACCTTGTCTGCATTTTGTGTATATTCACTCGTAACATCGTTATCGGGTGTATAAATTCTGCGCTTAAAGCAGTAATAACCGAATCCGTCATAGTAGGCGTAATTGTCCGTCGATGAGACAGTCCAGTCCTCGTGAATAAAAAACTTACCATTTCCCATATATGTGATTTCGCTGTAATAATCGTCATTGCCGTTGTTCTCGACAGTACCGTTTGTCGTAGCAATGATGTTTATATCACTACTTGCGCTTTGTGGAATCGCAAAGATATAATCGCCTTCGGAGTTGCCCACAACGCTCACGTATTTGCCGTCAAAACCTCTCATATAAGAGAGTTTTGCGTCATCGTTTTGCACTCTGCACACGAGTTGACCTCTATTGTACACGTCGCCGCTCGTTGTAGGACGATAAACGGAAGTAAAGCCTTTTGCCGGTTTTGTGTCGTATTTTTCGGACACGGCAATCATACTTCCGTCCAAAATCTTGATGACGTCGTCAATGTTTGCCTCGGACGCGCCGCTTACGGTAGAGCGCGACAACACAGTATTGCCGCTCTTATCAAAAACGCCTGCCTCGCCGTTTGCAAACTTACATGCAATGAGATTGTCCTTAACTCTAAGTGCACTCACGTTAATCCAATCGGGGAAAATTTGCCCCTTCATACCGCCTTCGAAATAGACGTTTTGGTCGTCACAAAGCACGATAGAAAGCGAGCCGTCCTTTTCCGCCACAAATCCGTTGATACTCTCTATGTATCCCACGTCGCTGTTTACGTCAATGTTTTGGCTGGACTTTGACGTGGAAGTCGTATAAACACACCACCCTTCATCTAATATTAATTCAAGTTCGACAGACGAAAAATCATTTTCGCTATAAAACTTTTTGTAAATATTCTCTTTGAAATGCGCATATAAGATGACAGAACTATCACTATCAAACTGTGTTCCATTCATAACTTTGTTTTTCCAGATATTGTTATCTAAATACCATCCATCAAAAGTAAAACCTGATTTTTGTGGATCATTTGGAAAAACAACAGCGTTATTTATCGTATCATTTGAAAAATATAAAACACCATCAACGTAAAAATCAACGCTTATTTCAGTTGTGTCGATAATTCTTTTATAATGACAGACATCACAAGTATCGTCTGTAAATCGATGAACTTCCATTTGGCTCTTTTCATTGATATGTTCACACGTTGCGTTGTGCCAATGATATGTTGCGTCAGATTGCCAATCACTCGAAAATGTATGCGTATGAGCGGTTTGGTTATTATTTTCATTTCTGTTATTATTATTTTTATCGTCGCAAGCAACAACAACCAAAAGCGATAAAACAAGCACCAAAACCACTAAAATAGTTGCTCTACAAAATCTTTTCATTGTTCTCCTCCGCTATATCGAGAGGCACTAATACTATAAAAAAATATAAAAATATAACAAGTGCATCTCGCTGATTCTGCGACAAATCCACATGCTATATACGGTGTAAGAGCTATGTAATGCGAAAATGCACCTGTTACCGAGGTAATAGGTCTCTCACACCAAAATATTCAGATTTGTCGCATTTTTATAATACACTCAATGGAAAAATTTGTCAATCCGCGCGCTATTTTTATCATATAAAATGTATAAATATAAAAAAATCCCGACCTCGTAAAAAGTCGGGACTTTTATTTGAAATATTCCACAACTCGCACAAAGTGCGAATATCACTGCGACAAAGTCGCAATATCACTTTTGGTTCTATCCGAAAATATCACTGTTGCGTGGCAACAATATCACTCGCTGCGCATCGTATATTTATTTGCTTGCCTTTTGTGCCTCGAACCTGTCCAACTTGTTTTTTTCCAGTTTAAGATACACCCATTTTATCGGCGGACAGATTGCAAAGAGGAATTGCGCAAACGTGAAGAGTTTGGACGGGTTGACAAATTTGCGTTTATGTTCCAAGCCTCTCACCATGCATTTGGCAACGTGTTGAGGTTTTTGCACGGGGAACGGTCGCTCGCGAATGACTTTGCCATCCTGCCCTTCGACCGCTTTTTTGAAGAAGCCCGTGTCGGTGGCTATCGGATAGAGGCAAGTGAGGGCAACGTTTTTGGGAAGCTCGTAGCGCAAACCTTGTTGGAAGCCTTGCATTGCAAACTTGCTTGCGCTGTACAGTGTGTAGCCGGGCATTGCGAGCTTGCCGATTGCCGACACCGTGATTGCCATCTGACCTTGCTTGCCGCCGAGATATTCGACGTATTTTTGATATGTATAAATGGACGAAAACACGTTGACTTTGAAGATGTCCTCTATGCGCTCCCAGTTGACATAGTCCATTGTTTCATAATACGGGAAGCCCGCGTTTGCAAAGAATATATCGATTGAGCCGAGTTTTTCGTCAGCGGTTTTGAAAATCAAATCCACATTCTCTTTTGTGGACACGTCGCACACCATCGTGAAAATGTTTTTTTTGTTGAGAGCCTCGATTCTGTCCGTACGCAGGTCGACTGCCAAAATCGTGTTGTCGCCGTTTGCGAGCAATTTGAGAGTTTCAAGACCGATACCGCTGTTTGCGCCGGTTATGACGATATTTTTGCCTTTTATCATAGTTTTCTCCTTTATGTGAAAATTATATTTCTTTATGCTTTTCCAAAATCTTGTCAAACAAGACAGTCGCCCTCTTTTTGAGCTTGTCAAGCGAGCCTTTATTGTCGATTATTTGCGTGCTTTTCGCCATCAAAACCGACGACGGCACTTGCGAGCGTATACGCTTGATAGCCTGCGCCACGTTCATCCCTCTGTCCTTTTTAAGACGTGCGATTCTTGTCAAAAGCGGAGTTCTGACATACACGATTTCATCGAAAGCCTCGTCGCCGCCCTCTATAAACAGCGGAAGTTCGATTGCAAGCGGGTTTTCGGTATGTTCGGCAATCGCTCTCATAATTTCGGGATGAGCTATCGAATTGAGCTTTTTGCGCCCTCTCTCATCGGAAAACACAATGCTTGCAAGCGTTTTTTTGTCCACTACGCCGTCCCTGACCGCCGATGGAAAAGCGGTTGCGATTTTTTGAATATATGACGGCGTTTTGAGCAGTTCGGCATTGATTTCGTCTGCGCTCAGACAGAAAAATCCCCGCTCTTTTGCGATTTTCAAAACCTCGCTTTTGCCAGAACCTATACCGCCTATGATTGCGATTCTCATTTGAGTTCTCCCCAGTTGTCCGCACTCGCCGCGTCCGCAACGAGAGGCACCGACAGTTTGACTGCGTGTTCCATTTCATAGGAAAGAATCTTTTTGACTTCTTCCTCTTCGTCATTTGCCGCATCAATGATAAGTTCGTCGTGGATTTGCAAAATCATTTTGGATTTCATCCCCGCGAGGCGTTTTTCGACGCTTATCATGGCAAGTTTGATGATGTCTGCCGCCGAGCCTTGCAATGGCGTATTCATCGCCATACGCTCTGCCGCCGAACGCACCATATAATTTGACGCTTTGAGGTCGGAAAGATTGCGCCGTCTGCCGAGCATCGTGAGTGAATATCCCCTTTCTCTTGCGTCTTGCACGTTCTTGTCCATAAACTCGCGCACTTTGGAGTGATTGATGAAATAGTTGGCAATAAACTCTTTTGCCTTGTACTGCGGAATGGACAGGTTTTCGGCAAGCCCGAATCCGCTTATGCCGTATATGATGCCGAAATTGACCGCCTTTGCGTCACGTCTTTGTTGCGGCGTAACCTCGCTTACGGGAATGCCCAAAATCTGCGACGCAGTAATGGCGTGGATGTCGTCGTCATGGTTGAACGCCTCGATGAGTTGTTCGTCACCGCTCATATGCGCAAGCAAACGCAACTCTATTTGCGAATAGTCCGCGCTCACAAGCACGCACCCCTCGCTCGGAATAAACGCACTCTTGATATCCTTTGCCTCGTCGCTCCTTGCAGGAATGTTTTGAAGATTCGGATTTGTAGAACTCAATCTGCCCGTCTGGGTAATGCACTGATTGAACTCGGTATGAATCCTCCCCCTGTTTACAAGAGGTTGAAGCCCCACGACATATGTGGATTGCAGCTTGGCATAATGACGATATTCAAGCACTTTGTTTACAATGGGATGTTGCAAGGCAAGGTTTGACAAAACGTCCTCGCTCACCGAATAACCCGTCTTTGTTTTCTTGCCGTGTGGCAGAGCGAGTTTGTCGAAAAGTATATCGCCGAGTTGCTTTGGCGAGGCAATATTGAATGTTTCGCCCGCAAGCGCATATATCTCTTTCGTGAGGTTTTCGATAATCTCGCCGTACTTCTTTTCAAGGGCTTTCAAAACATCGACCGACACTCTGACGCCCCTTTCTTCCATATTGCGCAAAACAACGCAAAGCGGCTGTTCAACTCTCAAAAAGAGGTCGTAAAGTGATTGTTGTGCAAGTTGAGTGCGCAAATTCTCGCTTTCGGCAAACAACTCGACGGCTCCCGTTTCATAGCCGTCCGCTCCCAAAACCTGCTCGATATTTTTTATCGGCGCACTGCCTCTTGCAAGGTGCGCGGCAATCATCACATCAAAAAATCTGTCTTGTTCGAAACCGTAAGTTTTGCTCATATGCTTATAGTCATAGCACACGAGTTCTCTGCCCTTTGCCGCCTTTTTCAAAGCCTCGACAGCCTCATCGAAACCTATGCCTTCACTGAACAAATCTTCAACGCAACTTATGGTGTATTCCGTCTTTTCATCCACCGCAAACGACACGTCTTGCCCTATGAGGATTGCTATTTTCTCACCCTGTGCCGCATTTTCGATTTCGCTTGCGGAAGTAAGTTTTACGATAGTTTTTTCAATTTTTTTCGCAGGCTCGGTCGACTCTTGCGCACCGTCGAAAGTCATTCTGTTTGCAAGCGATGTTATTTCGAGTTCACCGAGCTTTGCCTTGACATCCTGCGAATACACGGGCGTGAAAGCAATCTCGTCAAGTTCACACTCGACAGGAACGTTGCAGTTGATGGTCACAAGTTCTTTGCTCAACAGCGCAAGTTCCTTGTTGCTTTGAATATTCTGTCCGAGTTTGCCGGGAATTTCGTGTGCGTTCTGCAAAATGTTTTCAAGCGAGCCATACTTGTCAAGAAGTTGCTTTGCGGTCTTTTCTCCGACGCCGGGAATTCCGGGAACATTGTCCGAAGTATCTCCTCTTAGCGCCTTATAATCGATAAACTGTTCCACGGTAAAACCGTCCTGCAGCAAACGTTGCACGTCGTAAACTTCTATGTCGCTCACGCCCTTTTTTGTCCAGAAAACTTTTGTCGTCGGGCTTACGAGCTGAAAGCTGTCCCTATCCCCCGTTACGATGATGCAATCGTCGTCAAAACGCTTTGATAACGTGCCGAGGATATCGTCGCCTTCATAGCCTTGCATACTGACGATTTTTATGCCCATTGCGGTTATGAGTTCTTTGAGCGGTTCGACTTGTTGTCGAAGTTCCTCGTCCATAGGCTTTCTCGTCGCCTTGTAGTCTTTGTACATCTCGTGACGGAATGTCGGCCCGTGAAGGTCGAATGCCGCCGCTATATGAGTGGGATTCTGTTCTTTGATTATTTTCAAAAGTATGCTCAAAAAACCGTATATCGCTCCGGTATAAAGTCCTTTTGAGGATTTAAGGTTGGGCAACGCATGGTATGCGCGGTGCATAAGAGAGTTTGAGTCCAAAAGCAATATTTTGTTTTGTGCCATATTTCACCTGAAAATCTATGTCGTAATTATATTTGCCCGATTCAGCCTATCAAAAACTCTTTTAGTCCGTTTTCCATAAGCTCTTTTGCATCGTCATAGCCCATTTGCATAAACGCATGTATGCGAGTTCTCGAAAAAGCCATTGCAGGCCCCAAATCCTCTTTGGGAGCGATGAAAAACAAATCCGGATTCCCTTTGACTTTGCGTTTGGGTTGCTTGCTTTCGACGTTGGTGCGGATGACAAGCATTTTGTCGTAACCGTGGGCGACAAGCAGGTTTATCGGCATGTTGTCGTAAACTCCGCCGTCTATATACTTTTTGTCATCGATGATTTTCGGCGGGAAAATCGGAAAAGTTGCGGACGCAACGATATAATCCACAAGTTTTCCTTCATCGATTTGGCTCATCATCTTTTCAACGGGTTGCATGTCCGAAATGTTGAATGTGACAAGCCCGAAATCCTTTCCCGACGCGCGTATGTCGTCCTCGTTGACAAGATTTTCGAAAAACTTTTGCGACTTTTCATACGAAACTTCGAGCATTTTGAAAGTTTTGAGCTTTTTTTCAAGCACAACTTTGAAAATGGCGGGTTTCAAATCAAGTCCGCTGAGTTCTTCGATTTCCTCGTCGCTCAAATCGAAAACCGTGTTGGTTGTTATCTCGCTCCAGACATCAAAAAGTTTGGGATACCCTCCCTCGAGATAAATTGCGCCGTTGATTGCGCCTATCGACGTGCCTGCAACGCCGTCGAAATCCACCATCAGCTCCCTTATCGCCATAAGCGCGCCGATTTGATATGCGCCCTTCACGCCGCCGCCTTCGAGAACCAATCCCAACTTTCGTTTTGCTTTGCTCATTTGTATCCTATAATAGTTTCTTATTTTATTTGAAACAATTGTATCATTGAAACAGAATTTTGTAAAGACAAGAAAGGGTATGCTCCGTTTGCACTTTCTATAAAAAACGACGGCATGCAACTTGGATGCAAACCAAGATTTCGCACAATAATGTCAAAATTTTGATTCGTTTCATTGCAAACCGCCGTTTATATTCGGGTTTTTGTCAATCTATGTCCTTCTCGATTTCCTCTGAATTGTCATCCGCACAATCGATTTCGTCGTTTGTCGCATCTTCTTCCCTCTCTTGAAGATTTCCGCCTGCGATTTCGTCTTCGACTAAGGCAAGTTCCGCTTGCTCGTCGGCGATTTCGTCCGAGATTTCTTCTTCTTTACGAGCGTTGATTTCGGCAAGCATCCGAGTCATTTTTTCCTCGTTGAGGAAGTATTTTTTCTTGTAGATGAGCATTGCCGCAATCATAAATACGATAGGAATAATGCACGTGCATACAAGCAGGATTTTTATGCTGTTCTGCCCGTTTGCCTGCACGTCGGCGATGACCATCTCTCTCGTTTCGGTGCTGAGATTTCTGTCTATTGCGGTGAGTCGGTTGGTGTAAGTGAGAACGCCTGCTATGATGTAGACGAGCGACACCAACCCTTGCATAAGCGCAGAGCCCATTTTTGCAGTAAACGGACGAAGTGCGAAAATCAAACCCTCGTCGCGCTTGCCCGTCTTATACTCGTTGTATTCGACGGTGTTTGCCATGTTGATAACCATAATCATATAGAATCCGCTACCCCAACCTGCAATCGTATAGGCGAAAAACGTCATCAAAAAGCGCAGAGTTATCGTCATGCCAAGCACTTCAAACAGTACGATTTTGGGCACCGTAAGCCCCAGAATCATCATCAGAGCATAGCCGATTATGATGGCAAATCCGCAAGAATACAGCAGTTTGTCGCGCCCGTATTTTTTGGAAAGAGCAGGATAGAATAGCGTAAAGATCACCGACACCGCCGCAAAGCCCAAACCGAACACCATCCATAGCGTGCCGTTGTAGGCGTTGTCGAAGTAAACATACATCATGCCGAGTCCGCCGCCGACAACGTTTGTGCCGATGTTAAACAGGAGCATTACAAGCGCGCTCCACATAAGCTGATCGTTTTTGAAAAGCACGCGGAACATGTCTTTGAGTTTCATCGGCGGAGTTTTGAGAAAGTTTTTGGGAAGAGGCTTCTCTTTGACGCCGAGTATGGTGAAAAGTTGGAATCCGCACATCAGCACCACCGCCACAACGGACATTATCCCGAAAGCCGCCGTCGAACTGCCCCCTATCGGATTGTCGCCCATTGCGAATGTGGGAATGATGAGTCCCGCAAGTCCTCCGCCTATGCTCACCGAGATTTGCGTGACGGTCATGAGTTTGTCTCTGTCATGCGCGTTGGACGTGAGCGTGGGCATCATGCCCCAATAGGATATGTCGTTCATGGTGAACGTAATCGAGAAAAGGAAGTACATTGCGGCAAGCAAGCCTATAAACGCCCAGCCTTGCGCAGGTACGTTGAACAGCACGAGTATAACAACGCCCGTCGTAAGACATCCTATGAGCTGCCACGGCTTGTACTTGCCCCACTTTGTGCGGGTATTCTCGACTATGCCTCCCATAATCGGGTCGTTGAACGCGTCAAAGATTCTTGCAAGCACGATGATGATTGTGATTGCTGAAAACTGCGCCGTGTTGAGGCTCTTCGTAAACACGCAAAACGACAAGAGATATCCGTTGAACAGATTGTACAAAAAATCTCTGCCCAGCGTGCCGAACGCGTACATAAACAGGTTTCGATTGGACAGTTTGTCTTGGCTTAAAAGATTGCCGTCCTCTTTTGCCGAATCAGTGATTTCGACTGCGTTTAGGTCATTTTTATGCATAATTTTCCCCTTTATGCTTGATACGTAGATTATAGCAAACCGCAATGTAAAATTCAATATCGAATAAAAAATAATCTGCATAGCATATCAAATAATCGACAATCGTTCAACAACCATTGCACATGGAAATATTTATTCCGTAAATCATAGAATTTCAATCGGTTTTTTTCACTCGTTATTTACATTTTTGAATCGATGTGTTAATATACTTAACGTAGGATAACTCCTAAAAAACAATAATGTGAGGATTTTTTATGGCAAAACGTAAAGGCGATTATTTCGGACTCGGCTATGTCGTGAGTCTCATTCTTGCAATCATCCCCGTCACCTCCTGGATTCTCGGCGCAGTCACCAGATTTAAGGAAGGCAAAATCGTTGCGGGACTTCTCCGTTTGATTTTCGGATTCAACATCGTGTGGATTGTTGACCTCGTACTCATGATTGTCAAAAAATCGATTTGGCGTCTTCTCAACTGCTGATATGATAATTGAATTTGAAAACAAAATTTATCAAGACAAAAAGCAAGCTCTCAACGAGTTTGCTTTTTGCCACTTTCCTCTGTCCGTAAAAATCGACGGAAACGAGATGACATTCGTATGGTTCAGTCAACTTGAAGAATACATTTTGACGCATTGATTGACTAACGAACAGTTTGATTTCACCAAAAAAGGACGCATACAGCGTCCTTTTTTAGCTAATGGGCTATACGACAATGTAAGTGATATGCACACAAAGTGTGCGTGATATTGTTGCCTATGGCAACAGTGATATTTGCGCTTTGCGCAAGTGATATTTGCTCAAACGGCGCCTAGGTTATGACAACCGCCCCAACTGTCATTCAGAGGAGCAAAGCGACGTGGGAATCCCCTAAATAGAAACGCAAACACAGTGGCGGTTGCCACTGACCTCGCTTGTTTTCGCAATTTCTACCGCGCAGAAAATCTTTGCTATCAGTTCGAGCAGGGACAAAAACTCCTGCCGCAGTTTCGCAAGATTGTCTGCTTGGTGGATGCGCCTTCGGCGCAAGCGGATAAACGAACACTCTTTCAAGGCGTACTTATACACGGAATGTGCAACTTAAAAGACGGAACACGAGCCGCAACGGCGGCGAGGAAGCGAACGCCGAGCTTGACGTATAGTACAAGTGAGCGGACGAGTTTGGATTCTTTTCGTCCGCGAACGAGTGACATAAAAAGAGAACGATAGCAATCTATGCGAGTGCTGAGTGTTGTCCCCCGCTACGCGGTCACCGTGGGTTCCCTCAAGGCACGCAGAGGGGGAACGGTGATAGGGAAAACACGTGAGGAAAGGGGAAATTGCAATTAGAGTTCACGCTGTTTATGCATTGTTTGGAAGTTAAAAACCGCGATATTGAGATGAAGAACAAGGAAACACCCCTTGAACAGCAACCCTAACGTACATAAACGTACGTGAGTTGATGGACAAGGGGTGTTGACACAGTTATTCGCTCAATAGCGCGGTTTTAATGCGAGGGGTGACAGACCAAATCATACCACACCCCCACCAACACTCCGTAGGCAGGGTTTATCTTGCTTTCATCGATATCGATGATGTAGGTGTCACGGATGGCAAGAATCTTTTTGCGAGCTTTGACGGCAAGAGTTTTGCCTTGCTCGTTAAGCAAATAAGCCTTCATATGGAAGGGACCGGCTTTGATTTTTACTTTCAGATTGCCATGAGAGGACTCGGCGCGACGGAAACAAAGAAAAGGTAGTTTTTCGTTGATGCAACAAACCTCGTTGCCGCGCGAATCCGAGATTGAAAACCAGGAAGTAAACACCTTCTTAAATTCTGACTGCATGCGTGCAACGGGTGTGCCGTCCTTGTCAAAAAGCACGACGTTCCCCATAAACCTATCCCACTGCCTTTCGGCAAAAAACACGGTTTGTCCCTCTGTGGTTTTGATTTCGAATTTTGCGCCGACAGTAAAATACTTTTGTTTTATGACAACTTTCATATTTCCTCCTTGTTTGCAAAAATACGCAAATTGTTTGTTGCATGTATTTTATCATACAATATGCACACTTGCAAGATTTAATTTCTCAACGCAAAATAATATGAAACACGCCGTTTTTCGAGCTATCGGCGATTGTCAAGGTTTGATTTCAATTCACAGACGCGCTTTTTTAATATAGGATGCAGCTTGTTGGGACTAAGTTCGCAAAGAGGTTCCAACACGAAAGCGCGATTTTGCATATCGATGTGAGGCACGCACAAATCGTTTGAGGAAATCACGCAATCGTCATAAAACACTATATCAATATCCAGCGTTCTGTTTCCCCATCTTTCATTGCGCACGCGCTCACCGTCTTTTTCGATTTTCGATACGGCAACAAGCAATTCTTCGGGAGAATAAAGAGTTGATAGTTTCACCGCGCTGTTGACAAACTCGCCCGTTGCAACGCCTCCGTAAGGAGCGGTCGCATAGCGCAAACTTTCTTTGACGTCTTTTATATTGTCATCCTCTTTCAGTCTTGCGATTGCAAAATCGAGATATGCGTTTTTGTCTCCCATATTTGAACCGAGCGCAAGATAAACCTCATGCCACTCTTTTTCCGCTACGACAGCGACATAATCAAAAACACCGCTCATGGGAGCATCCGGCTTTTTCACTTGCACAACGACTTTTTTTGCGGGGTATTTTTTTAGCAATACCTCCGCCGCCCTTGTCGCAAGCGTTTCAATCAAATTGAAACAATTGTTTTCACAAAACGACCTTAAAGTCTTTTTTACGTCACTATAACTGATGGTTTTTGTCAAATCGTCGTTTTTTGCCGCTTGCGAAAAATCATAAAAAATTTCCGCCGTAAACAAAAACCGTTGCGGATTTGTTTTTTCTTCGGGATTGCATCCGTGGCATGCTTTTACTTCAAAGTCTTTTAGAATAATCTTGTTCATATGCAATTCGGGTTTGATTTTTTATATTTTAGGTTGTTATTTTGCAAGGTTTATCACGGCTCGATTTTCTTTGACGTCATGGACTCTTACAAACAAAACGCCTTGCTTTACGGCAAGCATCGTCGAGTCGAGCGTGGCGGAAAGCCGCGTTTCGGGAGTGCCGCCGAACATAGACTTTCTTGACGTGCCCAGCAAAAACGGATACTCTTCAAACATATCCAAAAGTTTGTCGTAATCGTTGAGAAGTTGCCAATCCTCGTCGTTGGATTTGTTGAAACCGATTCCACCGTCAAGCAGTATTCTGTTTTTGTCAAGTCCCGATGAAAGAAGCGTATCCACCGCCCTCATAAGTCCCGTTTCCTTGTCGAAAAACAAGTCGGGTATCCCTGACTTGCGTCTGTCGTGCATTACGCAAATCGCGACATCGTTTTGAGCGACTACTTTTGCAAGATTCTTGTCGGCAAGGCAGCTCACGTCGTTTATCATATCCGCACCGAGATCGATTGCAGCCTGAGCCACATCGGGATAGAACGTATCTACGCTCACGAGCGCGTCGGGAAACGCTTTTTTTATACTTTCCACGGCAGGCAGAACCCTCGACATTTCTTCAAGCGCGCTTACGCTTTGTGCGCCGGGACGCGTGGACTGTCCTCCGATATCGATAATTTCGGCACCCTGCTCCAAGAACTTTTTTGCCGTTTCGACCGCATCGTGCGCATGACGACTCCCTGCATAAAAGCTGTCGGGAGTGACATTGAGGATTGCCATAATGTGCGTTCCCGAATGGAAAATCTTGTCTCCGACACGGAAATCGTATTTCCGTTCTTTTCTCATATCAGCCCCTCCAAAATCAATCTTTCGATACGCTCGTCGACATCCCCCCTTTTGGCAAACGTGACTGTCTTTGCGCCGATTTTCTTGACGCCTCTTGCGCTCATACACGTATGGTGCGCTTCTATTGCCACAATTACGCCTTTGGGAGCCAACTCTTCAAAAATCGCATCAGCTATTTGCGAATTGAGTCTTTCTTGAAGTTGCAAACGTTTTGCATAAACGTCAACGACTCTTGCGAGTTTCGACAGCCCTACAACCTTTCCGTCGGGAACGTATGCGATGTGAACCTTGCCGAAAAACGGCATAAGATGATGCTCGCACGTTGAAGAAAACTCTATGTCTTTTTCGATGACTACTTCGCTTCCGCTCTCTGCAAAAACCTTTGAAAGATGCACTTTTGCGTCGTCAAAATAGCCTTGCGTCAATTCCTCGAACATGCGCGCAACTCTATCGGGGGTTTGCACAAGCCCTTCTCTATTCGGGTCTTCGCCGATGGCAACAAGGATGTCGTTGACTGCTTTTTTGATTGTTTCTTTGTCGATTGTATTGTTTTTCATAATTGTATATCAGTTGTTTTTCAAGCCCGCAAACAAGGTAAGCGAGCCGCAAAGTATTGTTGCGTCGCAATCTCCCAAAAGAGATGATTGCACGGCGTCTTTGATACTGTCGTCGGTATCGCAATCTCCACGGCAAAGCGGTGCGACTATTTTTTGCAACTCCTCTTTTTTCATGGCTCTTGGCGATGGCGGCGTAATGCAGGTGACCTTGCTTGCAAGAGGCACGAGCGTGTCGCAAATGCCTTGTACGTCCTTATCTTTGAGTATTCCCAGCACAAGGTGTATGCGTTTGTTTTCAAACAGTTCTTTGATTGCGTTTGCAAGAGTCATTGCTCCTTGCGGATTGTGCGAACCGTCAAAAACAAGCACTTTATCTTGCGGAATCGTGATATTAAACTCCTCTTTTGCGTTTTTTACGACTTGTAACCTTGCTTTCCATACCGTGTTTTTAAGCCCTTTTTCAAGTGCGT
Organism: uncultured Clostridia bacterium; assembly: GCA_934233745.1. GTDB lineage: Bacteria > Bacillota > Clostridia > Christensenellales > CAG-917 > CAG-475. Next base: position 285,284 of record CAKQGN010000001.1, on the reverse strand, counting down.
TGTCGTCTATTGAGAAGTGCTTTTTTCTCAGTTCCCCGACAGCGCAAATCGCAATGGACGCATTGACAAGTTGATGCTTGCCGAGCATGGAAATTTCATATTCCTTTCCGTCGTAGGAAAAGACTTGTCCGTCTAGATTGCCTCTCAAAAACTTCGGTTCTTTGCAAACAACGACGTTTGCTTTGCGGTACTCTTTTTTGCCGTCTTTAATCGAAAAGGGGCGTCTTAGTTGCTCCATAACTTCGGGGGGCTGATTGCAAGTGACGACTTCGTCTTTTATTATCGCCGCCTTTTCGCTTGCGATTTCTCCGAGCGTATTTCCGAGCAAAGCGCAATGGTCAAGACCTATGGGAGTGACGATTGAAAGCACCTTGTCGTCAATGGCGTTGGTGGCGTCCCACCTTCCTCCGAGTCCCGTTTCAAGCACGCATATGTCGCATTCCTTGTCGAAAAAAGCAAGCATGGCGACGGCGGTTTCTTGCTCGAATGCAGTGGGCTTGAACTCGCCTATATCGAAGGCTTGTCGCAAGATTTGCTCGCTTTGTATACATTCCTTCACGACCGTAAGATACTTTGCCACGTCGTCGTCCGAAAGCTGTTGTCCGTTTATGAGCCATCTTTCGTTGTAGCAGAATACCGAGGGCGAATTGTATGTCCCCACCTTGTAGCCCGCCTCTTTGAGAATTGACGTGAGATATGCGCTGACCGAGCCTTTGCCGTTTGTGCCTGCGATATGCACGAATTTCAGATGTCTGTCGGGCGCGCCGAGAAGGTCGAGAAGCTCGCGCATGCGCTCTATGCCGTAATCCGATCCCGACCTTTCGATGTTTTTGATGTAGTCGATTGCCTCTTGATAAAACAAAAAGCACCTCCTTTGGAAGCACTCGCAAAAAAACCTTTCGGTAATATGTGAAGTCCGGAGTGAATATTGCACCGCGAGCAAAGCTCTTCGTCCGCCGACACCCCACGTTCGCACGGCACTTAACGCGCAATTTCTACTACTTCCATAGATGTTGATTTGATTTTACCACCATTCGAAAACAGTTGCAAGAGAAAATGGACAGCGCAACAAAAAAAAATATTGCGCAATGCGATTATGTGGTTTATACTGTTTCTAATATTAAAATAACATTAAAAGGAGTTTGCTTATGCTTTTATCAGCGGCTTGGTCAAAAGAGTTTTCTTTGCGCCATCCAATTATTTATGTGCTATACGGTATTGTGCTTGCATTTGTCATATCATTGTCGCTGTACTACATGCTTACCGCAATCAAACACGCAAAGCAATTGGGCATCGAATCCTCGAAAATCAAAAAAGTCATCACGACTTCCGCAACCTTTTCCATACTCCCCGGGCTTGGAATCGCACTCGGTGTTGTCACGCTCGTAGGGACTTTGGGCGTTGCGTTCCCTGCAATCAGACTGTCCGTCGTAGGTTCTCTTCAATACGAAACGCAAATGGCTACCGCTGTCGGTTTTGGATTTGCGGAAAAAGGTATTACCCCTGACGCGGCAACGGAATTTGCCACTATGGCTATGATTATGACGATTGCAATCTGCTCGGGCGGCGTCGAAGTGCTTTTCTTCTACCGTTTATATCAGCCCAAAATCGGCAAACTTATGGCAAAGACAACGGGCGGCGCAAAGAAAGGCGGCGTCAATATAGGCGATCTCGTTTTTCAAGTGTCCTTCATCGGCATGGTTATAGGCTATCTCGCAATGAGCATCGAAACGATTGCTCACAACGTTGCGTTTGTTGACGGATATTACAACTTCATCGCCGTACTTGTCGCAATGGGTTGCATGTACGTGTGCGACGTGCTTATAAACAAAGCAAACTGGAAATGGCTTGACAGCTTCTCAACGCCCGTGTCCATGCTCATAGCAATGTTTGTGGTCGGCGTGATAAGCTACTGCGCAAACAAATACGGTTGGGCACTCTCGCCTAGTTCGTCGGCGGCAGCGGAACAAGCCGCAGAGGCTGCAAGAAACGCCTTTGCAATGATACTGTAAGGAGGTTAGATTATGGCAAAAGAAAAAGTAAAAGTCACAATGGATTACAACCTCAAATCACACATTATCGGAAAAATTTGGATGGCTTTGGCGATGTTGATTTTCTTCGCCGTTCCGACCACGATATGTCTGTATTTCGATGTCAAACCCGACATGAGCGTTATGGGAACGATTGCGGTTATCGTCCCCTTCCTTATCAACTTCTTATCGGGAGTTTTCGAACCCATTATCTATTCCCCGATGCTGGGCATCAACAGTGCGTACCTTGCCTTTATCACAGGCAACCTTTCAAACCTCAAAATCCCCTGCGTCGTCAAAGCGCAAGAGATTTGCGGCACGAAACTCGGCACGGAAGAAAACGAAGTGGTGTCCACCCTCTCGGTTGCGACTAGCACTCTGGTGACAACGGTTATCATCGCGGTGTTTGTGCTTATCCTTGCGGTCAGCAACGTTGAAACGGCAATCAAAAACACTCCGTGGATTACGCCTGCGTTCACCTGCGTCGTGTATGCGCTATTCGGTTCGCTCGGCGGAAAATACGTCGTCAAAAACATCAAGCTCGCCGTATTCCCGCTTGCCATCATTGTCGCCTTCTCGCTTATTTTGGGATTTGCGTCGCCAAAGCTCGTCGGCTCGGCATATTTGTTTGTGGGCATTGCGATTTGCGCAGTATTTGCAATTCTTCAAGTCGTTCGCGAAAAGAAAAAAGCGAAACTCAAAGAGGAGCAAGAGCATCTCGAACAAATCGCAAGTTCGGATGTCGAACTCGACGAAAACTCCGCAGGCGAAATCGAGCAATCGGATGCGCATGACGCGAATGAAGAACAATCTCTTGAAGAGGCGGAAAAGGAAGCGGAACAAATCGCCGAAGATACCGAATCAATCGATTAAATCATCGAAAACAACAAAAAATACACCAAAAATCCGACGTTTCGGCGTCGGATTTTTTCTTTTAGCAAACAGATGAGAAACAAGGGCTTGCTCCTCTTTTAACTATAAATAAACGCGCTATTGAGATGAAGAACAAGGAAACACCCCTGTTACTCGTACTTTCGAGTTGGAATAACAAAAAGCAAACAGATGAGAAACAAGGGCTTGTTCCTCTTTTAACTGTAAATAAACGTAATATTGAGATGAAGAACAAGGAAACACCCTTGCTACTCGTACTTTCGAGTTGGAATAACAGAAAGCAAACAGATGAGAAACAAGGACTTGCCCCTTTTTTAACTATAAATAAACGAGCTATTGAGATGAAGAACAAGGAAACACCCCTTTGCGAACCCGCCTAACGTACTGATGTGTACGTGACGGGTGAACAAAAGGGTGTTGACGCAGTTATTCGCTCAATAGTGCGTTTATTCCAATTCGAAAGCGCCGGTGTAAAGCTGATAATACCTCCCCCTCTGCGCAATCAACTGCTCGTGATTGCCGCGCTCGATAATCTCGCCATGTTCGAGAACGCAAATCATGTCGGAGTTGCGTACGGTGGAGAGTCTGTGCGCGATGACAAAAACGGTGCGACCTTGCATAAGTTTGTCCATTCCCTGCTCGATAAGTTTTTCTGTGCGGGTGTCGATTGAACTTGTCGCTTCGTCCAGAATGAGAACGGGCGGATTTGCGACTGCGGCGCGAGCGATTGCAAGAAGCTGACGTTGACCTTGCGAAAGGTTTTCGCCGTCGCCTGTAAGCATGGTGTCATACCCTTCCGGCAAGTGGCGGATAAAGTAATCCGCATTTGCGAGTTTTGCCGCGGCTTTGACTTCCTCGTCGGTGGCGTCCAGTTTTCCGAAACGGATATTGTCGGCGACCGTCCCCGTGAAGAGGTGCGTATCTTGAAGAACCATTGCCATAGAGTGACGCAAATCGTCTTTTTTGATTTTTGTTATATTGATGTTGTCGTATCTTATCTTGCCCTCGTTGATGTCATAGAATCGGTTGATAAGATTTGTGATAGTCGTTTTGCCCGCACCCGTCGAACCGACAAGAGCGATTTTTTGTCCCGGCAACGCTTCCATAGTGACGTGTTTGAGAACGGTTTTTTCGGGAACGTACCCAAAAGATACATCCTCGAATTCGACCTCTCCTCTCCACTTGACGTACGTTGTCGTGCCGTCGGCTTTGTGAAAATGCTTCCACGCCCACTCGCCGGTGTATTCATCGGTTTCGACGATGTTGCCGTCTTCGTCCTCTTTTGCGTTTACAAGAGTTACATAGCCTTCGTCCTGCTCGGGTTGTTGGTCAATCAATTCAAAGATACGCTCCGCGCCTGCAAGTGCCATAAGAACGCCGTTCATTTGTTGAGCGATTTGCGAGAGCGGATTGCTGAATTGACGTGAGAATTGCATGAAGGATACAAGTCCGCCCCAAGTCATTCCTCCGAATCCGCCGATTGCCATGATTGTACCCACAATTGCCGTTGCGGCGTATGACACATAGGACAGATTGCCCATTATCGGGAACAAGACGTTTGCGTAAGTGTGCGCCTTGTCGGAATGATGGAACAAATCTTCGTTGAATTTGTCAAAGTCGATTTTCTCTTCGTCTTCATGACAGAACACTTTGACGACTTTCAGACCGTCTATATGCTCTTCGATAAAGCCGTTGATTGCGCCCGTCTGGCGTTGTTGACCGACAAAATGTTTTCCGCTCTTGCCTGCGATAAACTTCATTATAAAGAGCATGATAACAAGCATCACGACAGAACAAAGCGTCAAAAGCGGTGACACCAGCATCATTGCAACAAACATACCGACAACGGTGAGCGAGTTCGATATGAGGTTGGGAATGCCGTTTGAGAGCAATTCGCGCAGCGTGTCGGTGTCGTTTGTGTACAGGCTCATGATATCGCCGTGCGTATGAGTATCGAAATATCTGATGGGCAGTTTTTCCATCTTTTCAAACATCTCGTCACGAACGTTTTGAAGAGTTTTTGTCGTAACTCTGACGAGAATATAGTTGTAAAGATAATGAAGACCTGCGCCGACGACATACATCGCTGCCATAACGCCTATAATTCCGCCGAAACTTTGGATTGTAACCTCCGCCGCCCTTGCGATTATGTCGGCATTTGACGTAACATAAACGCCATGCTGGTACGCAAGCGGAAGAATATAGTTGTTTACGACAACGGAACCGAGCATGAACGTACCCGCTATATTGCAAAGCACGTTTGCAATCATGCAAAAAAGCGCGCCGATAAGCTGACATTTGAACGGCTTCCAATAGCCGAGAATACGCTTTAAGGTTTGCATCGGGTTTTTGGCTCTGAACTTGTTTTGTTGAGGATTTTTGCCTTGTGCGGTTTTCGTATTTTTACGCATTGACGCTCACCTCCTCGTCGCTTCCTTTCTTTTGAGAATTATACACGTCCCGATAAATCTCGTTTGTGGCAAGCAACTCCTCATGCGTGCCTACGGCGTCGATTTTTCCGTCGTTCATGACAATTATTCTATCGGCGTCCTCGACCGATGCTATACGTTGAGCAATTATAAGCACGGTTGTGTCGCCAAACTCTTTTTTGAGTCCCGCTCTGATTGCGGCGTCGGTTGCAGTGTCGACTGCCGACGTCGAATCGTCCATAATCATGATTTTGGGCTTTTTAAGCAATGCGCGCGCTATGCAAAGGCGTTGTTTCTGACCGCCCGATACGTTTACGCCGCCCTGTCCGAGTTCGGTTTGGTATCCGTTTGGGAAAGACATAATGAAATCATGTGCTTGCGCCGCTTTTGCCGCATGTTCGATTTCCTCATCGGTGGCGTTTTTGTTGCCCCACATGAGATTTTGTTTTATAGTTCCGCTGAAAAGTACGTTCTTTTGAAGCACCATTGCGACGGAATCTCTGAGCATTTCGAGTTTGTAGTCTTTGACGTTTATGCCACCGACCTTGACTTCGCCGTCAAGCACGTCGTAAAGTCTGGGAATAAGTTGCACAAGAGTGGATTTTGCCGAGCCGGTTCCGCCTATGATGCCTATTGTTTCACCGCTTTTAATGTGCAAATCGATATTTTCCAGATTGAGAACGTCGTGAGATTTAGAATATGAAAAATCTACGTTGTCAAAATCGATACTCCCGTCCTTGACGCATATATCCTGTGCGTCGGGTGCGTCCTCGATGTCGATTTTTTCGTCCAGAATTTCAACGATACGATCGAGCGAGGCACGGGACATAACGATGTTCATAAAGCCCATTGCAACCATGATAAGCGACATGAGAATTTGCATTATGTAGCTCAAAAACGCCGTGAAATCGCCGAGTTGCATTTTGCCGACTATTATATCGTTGCCGCCGAACCACGCAACGCAAATCATACACGCGTAAACCACGATTTGCATAAACGGAAATGCGATAACAATGATTTTTTCCGCCGAAAACTGCAGTTTCTGAACGGTGGAACTCACTTTTTTGAATTTGTCGATTTCGTTATCCTCTCTCACAAACGCCTTGACCGCGCGGATACCGATGAGGTTTTCCTGAGTGGACTCGTTCATATCGTCATACTTTCTGAGCATCTTCTCGAATCTGGGGAAGATAATCTTTACGCCGATGACAAGCCCTATCACGATAACGGGTATCGCAACGGCAAAAATCGTGGACAAATCGGGGCTTATCGATATGGACATAAGCATGGCAAGCACAAGCATTATGGGCGAGCGCACAAGCATACGAGTGATGATTTGAAACGCCATCTGCATGTTTGTGACGTCCGTCGTAAGTCTTGTCACAAGGCTTGCGGTGTTGAATCTGTCGAGGTTTGCAAAGGAGAAATTCTCAATCTTGTAGAACATCTTTTGACGCAGATTCTTTGCAAATCCCGTGGACGCGTAAGCGGCAAGTCTGCCCGACATCGTGCCGAAAAACAGCGATATGAGAGCCATGCCGACCATCATTGCGCCGCATGTTACGATAAACCAAATGCGGTTTGTCATCGTAAAAAGTTCAAAGCCTTTGCTTCCCAATTGCAAAGTAAACGTAAAAGACGTGGCGTTTTCCGCCATGCCGACGTTTACGATCTGCGCCATGATGAGAGGAATCAAAATTTCAAACAATACTTCGAGCGCAACCAAAACCGATGTGAAAATCGCGGGAGCTTTGTACTGTCCCACGCAACTCGCCATTTTTTTGAGTCCGCTCTTTGCCCTCGGAGCTTTACTTTTTTCGTCTGCCATAATCACCTTAATGTCGCAGGATGCGACGATGAAAAACTGTGCAAAAGCCAAATGTTTCATCGACTGCCAAATCGGTTGCAGTCAATACTTTATTTACAATTTATTAAAAAAAATGTCAATTGATTATTAAAAATAATTATAAATATTAAATATATTTTAACAATTCCTTATTGTGCTTGGTTTCAAATCACAATTGTGCGTGGTTTCAAATCACATCGAAAACGTAAAAAAATCGGCGTTTATATATGTCAATATTTGTGGAGTTATCTTGACAAAAACGGCATATTGGTGCAATAATTTATACAACAATACGGTTTGGGGGACATTATGTCTGCACAAAAAGAAGATTTGCGCATCGTTCGCACAAGAAAACTATTGAGCAACACGCTGCTCGATATGATGGAGGAGGAATCCATCGAAAAAATCAGCGTTATCGACCTTTGCAACAAAGCGATGGTCAACAGAGCCACGTTCTATGCGCATTTTGAAGACAAATACCACCTTTTGTCATTTGCTTTGGAAGAGCTTAAAGACGACCTTTATCAGAAATTCACCAAGGAAACAAAATTCACCACCCCCACCGAAACGCTCAATTCAATGATTGTGATGGCAGTCGACTTTTTCTTTGACAAGCACAATCATATCGCAAATATTCTGCGCATGAACCGCAACGGAAAAGTGATAAGCACGATACAGGATTCCATCGCACATTCCATAAAGTATCAACTTTCAAAGTATAAAGACACGTATGAAATCAAAATGCCCCTTCAAATTCTTGCAACGTTTGTCGCGGGCGGCATGATAAACACCGTGCTTTGGTGCGTGGACAACCCCGGCAAGTATACATATGACGAGTTTATCTCCTATGCAACCTGCCCTCTTGCCGAGCGTTGCTTTATCAAAAAGTGAACGTTTGACAACTTGCAAACATAGTCGAAGCAAACCGAAAAATCGGTTTGTTTTTTTATACCGCATTTGAAAAAAAATCAAATTTTCTGTGCAAAATATATTGACATCTCATATTTTAGTGATATAATTAGCAATCGAAGAACAAGAGTGCTAACAGTCAAATAAAAAGATTGCCAGAGGTCGCAGGCAAAAGGGCGAGCGCCGGCAAAGAAAAGCGTTTGACGTCGGCACTATACGGAATATAATCCAAAGGAGGAAATGACTATGGACACCAACAAATTCACAAAGAAAGCATTGGACGCTATAAATGCGGCGCAAAACCTTGCGCTTGAAAGACATCATCAACAACTTTGCAAGGAGCATATTGCCTATGCGCTTCTGAGCGACGAGGAAGGACTTATCCCCAAACTCGTCACAAAGTGCGGCTCGGACGCTCCGCAACTGGTGAGAGAAATCGACAGAATTCTCTCTCAAATGCCCTCCGTCACGGGCAACGGCGCAGGCGAGGTATATTTGTCGCAAGACTGCTCCCTCATGCTTGCGCAAGCGGAAAAAGACGCAAAGAAACAGGGCGACGATTTTGTGAGCGTCGAACATATTTTTGCGGCAATCCTCGACAACCCAACTCCTGCCCTCAAAGCAGTATTTGCAAAGTGCAAACTCACCAAAAAGGGTTTTATGGACGCACTTTCACAGGTTAAAACCTCAAAAGTGACAAGCGACAGCCCCGAAGACACATATGACGTACTCAACAAATACGGTCACGATATGGTTGAAAGAGCCGCTCGCGGTCAGCTCGATCCCGTCATCGGACGTGACGACGAGATAAGAAACGTCATTCGAATTTTGTCAAGAAAGACAAAAAACAACCCCGTTCTTATCGGTGAGGCGGGCGTCGGCAAAACGGCAATTGCAGAAGGTCTTGCCCAACGTATCGTCAGAGGCGACGTCCCTGAGGGACTCAAAGACAAACACATCTTTGCACTCGATATGGGCGCGCTCATCGCAGGCGCAAAATATCGTGGTGAATTTGAAGAAAGGCTCAAAGCCGTTCTTGGCGAAATCAAGAAACAAAACGGCAGAATGCTTCTGTTCATCGATGAGCTGCACACAATTGTCGGCGCAGGCAAAACCGAAGGCAGCATGGACGCAGGCAACCTGCTCAAGCCTATGCTTGCAAGAGGCGAGTTGCACTGCATCGGCGCAACCACCCTCGACGAATACCGCAAATATATCGAAAAAGATCCTGCTCTTGAAAGACGTTTTCAACCCGTCATGGTCAACGAGCCTACGGTTGAGGACACAATCGCAATCTTGCGTGGCTTGAAAGAAAGATACGAGATCTTCCACGGCGTGCGTATTCACGACCAGGCACTCGTTGCGGCGGCGACTCTCTCGGACAGATACATCACCGACAGATTCCTGCCCGACAAGGCAATCGACCTCGTGGACGAGGCGTGCGCTATGATACGTACCGAAATCGACAGTATGCCCACCGAAATGGACGTCATCAGCCGTAAGATTATGCAACTCGAAATCGAGGAAATGGCTCTTGAAAAGGAAACCGACAAACTCTCGGTTGATCGCCGCGAATCCATCAAGAAAGAACTTGCCGAACTCCACGACAAATTCAACGAAATGAAAGCGCAATGGGAAAACGAGAAGAAGGAAATCAACAGCGTTCAGGACACAAAAGCCGAAATTGACCGCATAAATCTTCAAATCGAGGAGGCAAAGCGCAACAGCGACTACGGCAAAGCGGCTCAACTTCAATACGGCGAACTGCCCGCGCTCAACAAGAAGCTCGAAGAAGTGGAAAAGAAATCCGCAAAAGGCTCTACACTCTTGCGGGACGAAGTGACTGCGGACGAAATCGCAAAAATCGTGGCAAAATGGACGGGTATCCCCGTAACCAAACTTATGGAGAGCGAAAAGGAGAAACTGCTCCACCTTTCCGACGAGCTTCACAAGAGGGTTATCGGTCAAAACGAGGCTGTGGACGCCGTGAGCGAGGCGGTTCTCCGCTCCCGTGCAGGCATCTCGGACGAGAACAGACCAATCGGCTCGTTCCTCTTCCTCGGACCTACGGGCGTCGGTAAAACCGAGCTTGCAAAGACTCTTACGTCCTACCTCTTTGACGACGAGCGCAATATTGTTCGTATCGATATGACGGAGTATATGGAAAAATTCAGCGTATCTCGTCTTATCGGCGCACCTCCGGGATACGTCGGCTATGACGAAGGCGGTCAACTCACCGAGGCTGTGAGAAGAAAACCCTACTCCGTCGTCCTCTTTGACGAAATCGAAAAGGCGCACCCCGACGTGTTCAATATCCTGCTCCAAGTCCTCGATGACGGAAGAATCACCGACAGCCAAGGCAGAACGGTCAACTTCAAAAACACAATCATCATTTTGACGTCCAACCTCGGCAGCGGCATAATCCTCGACAACATCGACAAAAACGGCAACATCACCGACGATGCGAAAGCGCAAATAGACAAGTTGCTCAAACAAACCTTCCGCCCCGAGTTCCTCAACAGGCTTGACGATACCGTGCTGTTCACGCCGCTCACAAGAGAAAGCGTCTACAAGATTATCGACATCATGCTCAAAAAGCTCGAATTGAGGCTCGACAAGCAAAACCTCAAACTCGAAGTTACGCAGGCGGCAAAAGACCTCATCGTAGACGGCGGCTATGACGTGACGTTCGGCGCAAGACCGCTCAAGCGTTATATCGAAAGCAACGTCGAAACCAAAGTTGCCCGCGCAATCCTTCAAGGCAATATGGACGAAGGCGACACAATCGTGGTTGACGCAAAAGACGGCGAAATGCTTGTCACTTCAAAGCACTAATCGGTTGCACCCGAAAAATACTGCACGCAACAAACGTTGAACCCTCATAATTTTCCCTATAAAAAAGAAGCGGCGGATTTTGAATCCGTCGTTTCTTTTTTTTCAATTCCAAAATGTTGCTATGTTGAGATTTGCACGGCAGCATTGCGCTCGCAATGACGTTTGAAAGATTCAATAAGGCGCAAACGCCGCTAAAAACCAAAGCAATTTCAGCTGATTCTTTTCAAGTGCGGCAAGGCGTAGGCGAAAAACTTTTTGTAGGCGGCGCATTTGTCGAGGTCGATACGCTCGCGCTTGCAGCCGTTGCGGCACATATGATAGAAATTGCACTCCTTGCATTTGTCCTCCACAATCATACTTTCTTTGATAAACTCGATGGCAACGGGGTGCTTTGACAGCGCAAAGAAATCGGTGTCGTTGATGTTGCCCATATCGTAGCAATCGAGGCAATAGAAGTCGCACGGATAGACCTCGCCGTCCCCCTCGATGACGAATTGGTGACAGCAATGCCCTTCCATTCCGCACTGTTCGGGGCACTCGAAACGAGCAAGACGCACGAAGTTGTCAAATTGGCGGATTGAGGTGTATTTGCCGTCCATACAGTCTTTGAGGTACATCGCAAAGCACTTTTGCAAAAACTCGGAATAGTCCTCAGCGGACATGGAATAGTTTTCCTCCTCACTTGGAAACGGCTCGTTGTAGGTGGTTTTTGAGATAGGCTTGCCGCTCTCGTCCACGCGCAATGGTTTGAGCATGGGGATAAACTGCAAATGCTTGAAATTCTGCTTTTTGAAAAACCTATAAATCGGCTCGATGCGGTTTGCCACCTGCTTTGTAAGCACCACGAGGATATTGAAATCCACGCCGTATTTTTGCATAAGTTTTGCGCCGTTGAGCGCGCGTGAAAACGTGGGATTGCCGTTTGCGTCAATGCGGAGCGAATCGGCAGTTTCGTCACCGTCCAAGCTCAATCCGACCAGGTAGCCGCCGCGCTTGAATATCCTGCACCACTCCTCGTCTATGAGCGTTCCGTTGGTTTGCACGCCTATGCTGACGGGCGCGCGATTGACGTTCAACTCACGAATAATATCGTGCAATTTCAAAAAAAACTCCTTGCCGGCAAGCAGCGGCTCGCCGCCCTGAAAGGAGAGCATAACCCTGTCGTGTCCTGCAAAATCGAAGGCTTTTTTGAGCGTTGCGCGCAACGTTTGCTCGCTCATCATGCCGTGCGAAGGCATCTCTCTATGGCTTGAGAGGTCATTGTAAAAACAATATTTGCATCGCAAATTGCAATTTGACGAGGCAGGTTTGAGCATTATGCTTATGTTCATAAAACCAATTTTCCTTGTTGTTTCGCTTATTGTTGCGTATCGCAATCTTCGTCCTGGTCGAATACAATCTCGTATTGTGCGCTTTTGCTCACGGCATTGACGATTGCAAGGCGAGTTGCCTCGACTGCTGCCGATTGCACCGGTGCAAGATTGACAACGGGGCGTCTGCCGCTTGCAAGGCAGAACATAGTGTCGCCGTCGTACATCGTATGCACGGGGCGTATCGCCCTTGCAAGCCCGTTGTGGGATATGCTTGCAATCAAATTTGCCTCGACTTTGGAGAGTTTCGCATCGGTGATTATGCAACCGATTGTGGTGTTTGTTCCGAGCAAAAGTTTGGCAAATTCACCGTTTGCAAGGCACTTTTCAGTGTCGATAAACTCGCCTTTTCTACCCTTTGCTCCTGCAATGATTTTGCCGTTTTCATCTACGACGTCGCCCATAGCGTTGACAGCAACGACTGCCGTAACCGTGACGCCTGCAACTTTCACGGTTGCCGCGCCGATACCGCTCTTGCACGCGTTTTTCAAGCCTCTGATCTTGCCTACCGTTGCGCCTCGTCCTGCGCCGATATTGCCGAAATCGAGGGTTTTTGAGGCGTTTTTGCACGCATTAAGTCCGTATTGCGCAGTTGGATAGCGATATTCCTTTTGATTGAGATCATAAAGCACCGCACCGCAAACAATAGGCACGATCTTGCCCATAGACTTGAATCCCTTGCCATTTTGTTTGAGATATTCCATAACGCCGACGGTCGAGGCAAGCCCGTACGCCGAGCCGCCCGACAGCACGACCGCATTGACTTTTTGCATCATCTTTTCGTTGTGAAGAAGGTCGGTTTCTCTCGTACCGGGTGCGCCTCCTCTGCAATCCACGCCTCCGACCGCTCCGTTTTCGGCAAGGATTACGCTTACGCCCGTAAACTCGTCCTCATAGTGTCCTATCTTAAAACCGGAAGGTATTGTTACATTCATTTTCACACCTCAAAAAAGTCCTCCGAACAAGAAGGACTTTCGTTTTTTATTTGCACAAATCGTCTATGCTTGTCTGCTCATAGATGATGAACTTGTCAAAGAAATCCGCAACGTCCTTTTGCATTTGCTCGCCGCACCAATCGTAAAACACTTCGTGTCTTGCGCCCGGATAGAGATGAAGTTCGGTGTTGATTCCGTTTTGTCTATACATTTTGTCAAGTTTTTTGACGCCCTTGCCCATTTGTCCGACAGAGTCCGCATCGCCCGAAAAAATACCGATTGCGGTTGCAGGATTGAGCTTTGCCTGCGCTTTTTTGGTGTACAGTTTCGATGTTTCTTTCATCATATAATAGTCAAAACCGACGGACATATTTTGATGCGCAAGCGGATCTGCAAGCACATCCTCTCGTCTTGCTCTGACGCTGTTTGCCCATTGGAGCTTTCCCTCGTCGCCTTTGAATTTTTGAAAATTGTCACTCACCCAATTGACAATGCGAGGACGCCAGTTTCTTGCCACAAGGAATATCGGCGCAACCGCGATTTTGCCAAAAGTGAACAGGTTGCGCATATGTCCCGAACCTATGAGTGCAATCGCCTTGACGTCCGTCCCCTCCTGCGCAAAAGCCTGCGAGAGAAAACTGCCGTAACTGTGTCCCATAAGAAACACGGGCAAATCATATTGAGATTTTAGCCATTCACGGAAAAACAATTCGTCGTTCAAAGTCTTTTTGAATATGTTGCCGGGGTGTTTGCCGCGGTTTTGATCGGTTTCGGTCAAACCGTGCGCGCGGTGATCGTCGCCGAAAACTATGTAACCTCTTGAATTGAGATAGCGTGCAAACTCGTCGTAGCGACCCGCATACTCGCTCATGCCGTGCACAAGTTGAATGACGCCTTTGGGATCTTTCACATCGTCCCAAAGCCTACAATATATCTCGGTGTTGTCAAAACTTTTGAGCTTAAACTCTTTCATATTGCACTCTCCGCACAAAATAAGGTTTATTAAGCACATTATAACCAATAAAACTCATTTTATCAATAGCACTTTGCAAAAATAACAAATCAAAAATTGCAAAATTCGCAAAGGAGTGCTACACTGTATTTATGCAAGTATCCATAATCTTAAACTGCGGAAACGAAATAAAACGCAAAATAAAAGGCGACAAAGTCGTATGCTGTGACGGCGGTTTCAACGTATGCCCCGTCAAACCCGACGTGATTCTGGGCGACTTCGACTCCCTCGAAAAACCCGATAGCTCGGACATTCCCCTTGTAGAACACAATCCGCACAAGGACGCAAGCGACGGCGAACTTGCCGTGTATTATGCAAAAGAGGTTTTGCATGCGGACTCAATCGTGTTTTACGGCATAACAGGAGGACGAGTGGACCACGTGCTTTGCAACCTGTCCATTATGCGTCTTGCCGCAACTCTCGGTATGAACGCAAAGGCGGAAGAGGACGGACTCGATATACACTATGTCGAGGGCAAATTTGACCTCGCCACGCAAAAGGGCGAAACTATATCCATTATCCCCTACGGCGAAAGTGCGCTTGTGAGCGACTCTCAAAATCTCGAATACCCTCTTGACGAACTCCTGCTCAAATCCTGCGATTCGAGAGGATTGTCCAATGTGTCCCTCGGTGGCAAAATTCATATCGATGTCAAGCGCGGCGGCGTTTTCGTTTTTCGCTATATAAAACGCTGAACCAATACGAAAATCGCAAAAAATTGCACGTTTCGCAAAATATTTGACAAAGGTCATACAAAAGTTGCTCGCATTCTTCAAAATTTTTTTGAAAAATGCGAGTTTTTTCAAAAAAATCCCAATAAAACAAAACCTTGATTTGTATATTTATCGAAAACACAAAATCATCGTTTTTCAAACCTTTCTAACAAAAAAGCACGGCATGCCGTGCTTTTTGAATTGTGTCCGCAACTGCGGTATTTTCTAAGTCACAACTCAAAGCCCATTTGAAACGAAAAAGGAGGGGCGGTTTGCCTCTCCCCTTCTTGCCGATTGCAAATTGCAATTATCGATTGTCTTGGTTGTCGTTGCTATCCTTATTTTCGGATTTTGCTTGATTTGCGATGATTTGCTTGTCAACCTCGTCAAGTTCCTCGTCGTTGTCGACACCTGTTGCGCCGTCTGCGGTTTGAGTTGCCGCTGCGAGTTTGTTGCCGTCACTCGATTGTTGCATAGCCGCCGTGAACGACTTTGACGTAAACAAGAAACTGCCCGCAACGAGGGATATTGCCATATCCGCAAATACGTACGTTGCATTGTAGCCCAAGCTGTATGCAAGCGCGGCTTTGAAATCGGTGTATTCTGCAAATGCAAACGTACCCGAACAAACGTGGCAGATATAGCGGAGCAACACCGCAACTACGCCGCCGAGCAAGAATGCCAAGATTTTTTTCTCTTTGAATACGCCCTTTTCCATAAAGATGCCGCTCACGCCGACAAGTCCGAATGCGAGAGGATAGTCGAGCAAAAATTGCATCGGGTGAATGATGTAAGGATCTTGAAGCGCTTGCAACACGCCGTAAAGACTGCAAACGATAAGACCTCTTCTCGTGCCGAACATACAGCAGTAAATCATAAGCGGCAAAAGGCTTGCAAAGGTGATAGAACCGCCGTTGGGGAGCTTGAAAAGTCTTGCATACGAAAGCACGAACGCCAGAGCCATTGCAACTGCGCCGTAAACAATCGAGCGAGTGTCGTTCAACTTGCGTTTGTCGCCTACAAACCACAAAACGATCAACACCGCCAAAATCACGACCGCCGACACAACCATACCGATTAGGCTCATACCGGGATACATCTTTTTGAATTTGTCATAATTGACGTTATAGTATTTCCACACAACGACGACGAACGCGATAAAACTTGCCAGCAACAATACGCCTGTGACTATCAAGCTGATTTTTGCGGCTTTATTGCTGAAAAGCGAGCTGATAAGCACTGCTATGCCGCCTGCAACCACCACGATGAGCATTGCAAGAATGGGATAGAAAAGCATCGCTTGCATTTTGTTTATGTTGCGTTGGAACATAACGTATGAGAATACCACAAGCATTGTCGCGGCAAATCCCGTGACGATGCCGATTGCGTACTTTTTGAAATCGTTGAATTTTTCACGCTTGAAAAACCACACGAGCAAACCGACCACAATGCAGCTTGCAATAATTGCAATCGCCGTATAAAGCGCAACGTACTGCAACTTTTCCGCAAGAGTTTTGATGTCCATAAAAAAATCTCCTAACCTGTGCTTAGGAGAACTTGAAAAGAAAAGGCAATATCGAAACTTTCGTTGTTTTTGCTTCCTTACGCGAGGATTAACTCACAAGTTTGAGGGTATCATCTCAGCTTTACAGCACCCCTAGCGACACCTATTGTATGCCTAGGCGGAGATTTAGTCAATTGTTTTGCACAATATCGGAAAATTCGTCAACATGGAAAAAACTCGTCAAATTTGTCATTTTCTTGACTTAAAATACCAAAAGTACTATATTGTTTTTTGCATCAACGATAGGAGAGATAACTTTTATGAAAAAAGATTTCAAGAAGCCCGAATTCAAGCTTCTCAAAGAATTCAAAGCGTTCATAACAAAAGGCAACGTTGTCGATCTTGCAGTTGGTATGATTATAGGTGCAGCATTCACCGCAATCGTAACCGCTCTTGTCAACAGCATATTCAAGCCTCTCATCAACGCAATCCCGATGGGTGATTTGCAAGGCCTTATCACAATGCTCGTTGCAAAAAATGCCGATGGTCTTACGGCAGCGGAATGCGCAAAACAAGGCATCGCGTTTGTGACGGACATGTCCAAGTCCGTGTACATCGACTGGGGCGCGTTTATAATGGCAATCATAAACTTCCTTATCACCGCGCTTGTGTTGTTTGCAATGGTCAAACTCATAAACATGGTTCGCGGCGGATTTACGGGACTTAAACGCGACACCAAATTCCTCGAATCGCTCACACCCGAAGAGAAAGCCACAATCAAAGGCAGATTTGCGACAAAGAAAGAACTGAGAGCAATCAAAGCGGCTCGTGACGAGCAAGCCGCAAAAGCGGCGGAAGAAGAAGCGGCAAAAGCTGCTCAAAACAAGCCCGAAACGACGGACGATTTGCTCCGCGAAATCCGCGACCTTCTCAAAGCACAACAAGTTGACAAGGCAACCGCTCTTCTCGACGAAACAAAAAACAAATAATTTGAGTTTACCCAAAACAGCCGCTCGCCGAGCGGCTGTTTTAATGTCGGCACATATCGTGTTTTGCAAGATAACAAACCCAAAGTTATTTTGACGAGGAAAAAAGCTCGTTGCATTGCATTGTCGCTCTTGACTTTTTGAGAGCAAAGTGCTACTTTATAGCGGTGCGTAAAACGCGCAAGGGAGCGGAATTATGATTGTTTCAACACTATCCATGATGGAAGGCAACGGCATGGCGGCATATATCATCCTGCTTGCGCTCGGCATCATCTTTGTCGTCAAAGGCGGGGATTGGTTTGTGGACGCGGCAAGTTGGATTGCCGAGGTGTCCGGCATCCCGACTTTTATCATCGGCGCGACAATCGTCAGCGTCGCAACGACGATACCCGAAATTTTGGTTTCGAGCATATCTGCGGCGCAAGGTCAGGCGTCTATGGCAATCGGCAACGCAGTCGGCTCGGTCAACTGCAATATTGCTCTTATCATGGCAATCTCGCTTGTGTTCACCGCCCCTGCTTTCAAACGCAAAGACTACGTTTTTAAGGTTGCGATTTTGCTTGGCACAATCGCTCTTCTGTGGGGACTCAGCGCACGCGGCGAATTTAATTGGTGGAACGCAATCATCATACTTGCAATGTTTGTGCTGTTCCTTATCGAAAACGTCATAAGCGCAAAAAAACATTCCCAAACTCTAATCAACGACAAAGGCTTTGAAAGCATAGATGAAAACAAAACAAAGGGCGAGGGTATTTTGTTTTCATACTTCCAAAAGCAGGAAAGCAAAAAAATAGTCCTCAAAAAAACGGGCATGGTCATCGAGAAAAAGGACATCGCAAAAAACGTTGTTCTGTTTGTTCTCGGTGCGGCAACGATTTTTGTCGGCGCGCAACTTATGTGCGACAACGGTGCGGAGCTTGCCCGTGCGCTCAAAGTCCCCGAAGGCATAATCGGCGTCACTATACTTGCGGTCGGGACTTCTTTGCCCGAACTTGTCACCGCAATCACTGCCATTGTAAAAAAGAAATCCGACTTGTCCGTCGGCAATATCATCGGAGCAAACATCATCGACCTGTCCTTGATTCTTCCAATTTGCACATTCATCACAATGGGCAAAACCGGCAATCCCCTGCCTGTAGACCCTCAATCGCTCACAATCGATTTTCCCTTCTGCCTTGCCGTGGCAGGATTTGCGCTCATTCCACCTCTTGTTATGGGCAAATTCAAACGTTGGCAAGGAGTGCTGTTGCTTGCAGGCTATGTGACATACGTTGTGCTTCTTATCCTCAACACGACAGGCGCAATCAAGATTTTCTGATTCAAGAGCCAAAAGCCTAAAACGCAATCGAAAAAGCGACGGATTTTCCGCCGCTTTTTGATTGTCATACGTCTTGATTTTTCTTTTCAAATACGGTTTTTATCGTTTTCCTCTTTTTTTTAAACTTAAATATGTGCTTTTATGATTTTGGGAATATCGCAGTTTTTAAGCAAAAATTCCGAGTTGAAATAGGAATAATCCGCCACTTTGAAGTCGATGCCGAAGAAGAACGCTCCGACGTCCGAATCGGAGTGCGATTTCTTTTCCCACGCATAGTAGACCGTGCCGCTTGCAGAGTCGTACTTGTTTGGAAGATTGTTTTGCTTGCTCACGCTCAATCCGCCCGTTTCGTGGTCGGCGGTGACGATGATTGCGGTGTCGTTTCTATCCCCTATCCAATCAAGAATCATAGCAATGGTATCGTTGAGTGCCTTCATTGCTTTGACCATATTGCCGAAGTCGTTTTTGTGCGAATATTTGTCAACGTGCGCCTGCTCGATCATCAGCACAAAACCGTCCTCGTCCTTTGCTAAAAAGTCGATTGCAAACTTGCTTGCGTCTTTCAAAGACACCGTGCCGCCGTTGCCGCCCATATCGAACAGACAGTACGCCTTTTGTGCGTCAAGCACGGCTTGTCTGCTCCCAAAATCGCTGCAAAACGCATATCCCTCTTGCTCGATACTGCCCTGTTTCTTTGCGTAAGAGTCGCTTGACGCTCCGCACAACAAATCCACGCCCGACTTGATTTGGCTTGCAATGATATCGTCGGTGTCCTTGCGGCTCATTGCGTGCGCGCTGAACGATGCAGGCGTTGCTCCGCTCAATTTGTCCGACGTCACGATACCCGTGGCTTTGCCTTTGCTTTTGGCAACGTCAAGAATGGTTACGGTATCCCTGCCGTCCTTGTCCTTGCCTATGCGCCCGTTTTTGGTCAGAACTCCCGTTGCAAGCGCAGTGCCTGCCGCCGCAGAGTCGGTTGTTTTCGTCGCTCTGAACTTGATGCTCGTGAGCGAATCCGTGTTGACGGACGCTCTCTTCCAGTCCCCGAATGTGCAAGCCTCGCCGCTTGTCATCGCGCCTGCCGCAATGTGTTCAAGCCCCATCCCGTCACCGATAACGTATATGAAGTTCTTGACCTTTGCACCCTCTTTGCACTCGACGTTGAGCGCGTCCACCACGCCGCCTGCGCCGCCCGATGCCGAACATGCCGCAAACGTTGCCAACACCAGTGCCAGCACAAATATCAAACTTGCGATTTTCAACAAATGTTTTTTCATATCTTCACCGCCTTATATCCAAATTATACTTTCCCCCAAACACAAAGTCAACGCCCAAAAATCGCCATATATCTATGAAACACAAACAAAAAATAAACAAAAAAATACCATACAAAATGTATGGTATTTTGGTGGTGGAGATAAGCGGGATCGAACCGCTGACCTCTTGAATGCCATTCAAGCGCTCTCCCAGCTGAGCTATACCCCCATGAGGTTAAATTTGTTTTGCTCACTTATATTACATCATTTTTGCGACATAGACAAGCGTTTTTGTGATTTTTGTTTCGTTACTTTTCTTGTCAAGTCGCAATGCAATGTCGTCGCACTTTTGCAATGACGACATGAAAGCAAGCGACAAAAGAATATTTTTTTGTGAAAAAAACTTGTCATAAACGCTGGACTTTAAGCAAGCGGCGTGCTAAACTTTGTACATCATCTCGATAGAGGTGCGGATTTTATGATAAGCCGACGGCGCAGACTTCGTCGCGGTGGCAAAGGAAAATCCGCCGAAAGAAAGACTTGTTTGGTCTGAAACGATCTTTCTTGGGACAACGCAGAATATGCGTTGTACTGTCACCTTAAAGGTGGAGCGCTATCAACGTTGAGCGATATTTTATATCCGCAATGTTGTTGGCATTGCGGATTTTTTTATCCTCGATGTCGCCTACCGTCGATTTGTAAAATACTTTTCGCAGGAGAAACAATTATGAAAAAGACTCTCACAAGCATTTTCGCAACCCTACTGCTCGTTGCAGTTTTGGCATTTGGAATTTTGTCCTTTGCCGCATGCAACCAAAAAGACTCAGATTCGATTGTCATCGGACTAGAATGTGGCTACATTCCCTTCAACTTCACTCAAACCACAGATGCCAACAATGCCGTGAAGATTTCAAACGCCGAGGGCTATGCCAACGGCTATGACATTCAAATCGCACAACGCATTGCCGATTCTATGGGCAAAAAACTCGTCATCAAAAAACTTGATTGGGATGCGCTTCTGCCAGGTGTAACAACAGGCACGCTTGACTTTATCATTGCAGGTATGAGTCCCACGGCAGAAAGACTCAAGGCAATCGACTTTTCGGACGCATACTATCAAAGCAACCTTGTGCTTGTCGTGAAAAAGTCGGGCAACTATGCACACGCAACCACTCTTGCAGACTTCAGAGGCGCAACTCTAGTGGCTCAAAACGGAACTTTCCATGACAGAGCATTGGAGGCTCAAGCGACCGCTATCGGTTATAAGCGCGCAACCCCGTTGGAATCTTTCCCTGCTATGGTCAATGCTCTCAAAAACTCGAAAGACCTTGACGGATACGTTGCAGAAGAGCCGGGTGCGATTGCCGACTGTGCTGCAAATCCCGATTTTGTCTACATTCCCCTCAAAAACAACTCAACCGGATTTACCGCAAGCGACAAGGACACTCAAATCGCAATAGGTATGAAAAAAGGTAGCAAATACAAAGACGCTGTCAACGCGGCTCTTGCCTCAATTTCGACAGCCGAACGCGAACAAATGATGGAAAACGCAAAACTTTGGTCAACGCAAAACAACTAACAAAGGATAACTATGAGCTTTTTTGAAAGAATCGGTAATATAATTTCCACCTACTACAAGTGGATTCTCAAAGGTGTGGGATACACTATGTTGGTGGCAATCGTCGGCACGATAGTCGGCTTGCTTATCGGTGTTTTGATAGGTATGTATCGCACTCTCGACACTCCCAAAAACAAGTTTTTGGCGGCGCTCAAAAAAATCGGCGACTTCATCTTGTCGGCGTACATCGAGATATTCCGCGGCACGCCTATGATGGTGCAGGCAATGGTTATTTTCTGGGGCTTTGCGCTTATCAACAACGGCAGCACGATGAACGTCACGCTTGCAGGTTTGATTATCGTATCCATAAACACGGGCGCGTATATGGCGGAAATCGTCAGAGGCGGCATCATCTCAATCGACAAAGGTCAATTCGAGGGCGCGCAAGCAATCGGTATGACGCACTCGCAAACTATGTGGAACATCGTTCTGCCACAATCGTTGCGCAACATTATGCCCAGCGTCGCAAACGAATTTGTCATCAACATCAAGGATACGTCGGTGCTAAACGTCATCGGATTCACAGAGCTGTTCTTCTATGGTAAATCCATTGTGCTTTCCACATATCAAACATTTGAAACCTATCTTGTGATTGCGGCAATCTACTTTGTGCTTACATTTACTATAACTCGAATTTTGCGTCTCATCGAAAAGAAAATGGACGGCAAAAAAGATTATCAAATTATGGGTTCGCAAAATATGGACGCAGAGTCCATGGCGCGCGAAAACAAGGCAATGGGGGGAAACGAACAATGAGCGAAAAAATCATAACCGCCGAAACAGGCACAAACATTGCCGACACCGAAGCAATGAATATGGAAAACACCCAAACAGATACTCAAAATCAGACACTTTGCAGCGAAACCACGCAAAACGAAAGCGCAAGCGAATCTATAATAGAAGTGCGTCATCTGGGCAAGATTTTCGGCAATCACGAAGTGCTTAAAGACATCGACTTCGATGTGGAAAAAGGAGACGTCACCTGTATCATAGGCTCGTCCGGCAGCGGCAAATCCACCCTTCTTCGCTGCATCAATCTATTTGAAACGCCTTCGTCGGGGCAAATCTTTTTCCACGGCGAAGACGTTACCAAGACGAAAAGCGCGGCAAAATATCGCGAAAAAGTGACGATGGTTTTTCAATCGTTCAACCTATTCAACAATCTCAACGTGCTTGCAAACTGCACTATAGGTCCTCGCAAAGTGTTGAAAATGAAAAAGGACGAGGCAAATGCGGTTGCAATGAAATACCTCGAACTTGTCGGCATGAACGCATACGTCAACGCAAAGCCGCGTCAACTCTCGGGCGGACAAAAACAACGCGTGGCTATAGCGCGCGCCCTTGCGATGTCCCCCGAAGTCATACTCTTTGACGAGCCGACTTCCGCTCTCGATCCCGAAATGGTGGGCGAAGTGCTCGAAGTTATGAAAGATCTTGCAGAGGCAGGACTTACGATGATCGTCGTCACGCATGAAATGACTTTTGCGCGCGACGTCGCAAACAAGGTTGTGTTTATGGACGGAGGCGTTATTGTCGAAAGCGGAACGCCGGATCAAATCTTCACCGCCCCCAAGGAAGAACGCACAAAAGAGTTTCTCTCCCGTATGCTTGCCGAAAAACAAAATTCATAAATGTCGGTTTAGATTGTCGATTTTTGCATAAAAACCACAAATTGTCAAAACAAGAAGCGTCAGACACGACGTTTCTTGTTTTTTTGTAACATACTTATTGTTTTTAATGATGTGCGATTGCCGAGTAAAGTATTGCAAACTCAAACAATGTGTGTTACATTTAGGCAAAGGAAGGCGGAAATCGGTTTGAAATTGCATATGAACAAAAAAAGTATCTTTAGGTTTATTATTCTTATCATAACGATTTGCACGGCAAGTTGCATTCTTTTTGCCTGCAACGAAAAACCTACTTCGCCTAATCCGACACCTACACCCGAACCCGAACCTCCGTCAGAGCCGCTTTTTTACGAAGAAAAAGAGGGTTATGCCTACGGCGAAGACATTGAAATAACATATTTTTCAAGCATCACGAACACCGAGCGAAAAGCGTACGTTACCCTGCCTGCAAACTATGACGAAACAAAAGCGTATCCCGTATTGTACCTTTTGCACGGCATGTCCTGCACATACAAAAGCTGGCTTACGATGTGCAATGCGAAATACGTGCTTCAAAACCTGCAAATAGAGGGTGACGCAGCGGCTATGATTGTCGTATCCGTGGACAGCAATATCACAAGCGACGCGATGCCGAGCATTTTTTCCGAGGACTACTGCACTATGTTTGACAAAACCGCAGACGAAATAGTCACCTCGATTATGCCCTACGTCAACGAGCAATACTCCACCCTCACAGATAGAACCGGCACCGCTATCGCGGGCTTTTCGATGGGCGGAAGAGAAACTTTGCTCACCGCATTCAAATATCAGGACTATTTCAACTATGTAGGGGCATTTTCTCCGTCCGGATTCGGCGATAAACCCGTATCGTTTGACACGACCGTGCCTGATTTTCGATATGAAGAGGGCAAAATCTTCGACGTCGTGATGCTTGCAATCGGCAATCTCGATACCTCGACAAGCCTGTTCTATCCGCATATCGACAGCAAACTCACTCAAAACAATATAGCGCATTTGAGCAAAAAATATGCGGGTGGTCACGACCAATCGGTGTGGCGCAGTGCACTCTATGATTTTGCAAAAATGATTTTTGTCGAAAACTGAGCTTTGTTTACGATACATTTTTGCAAAATTACTCGATTAAACAAACATAAACGTCAGTTTGTTTCATCTGTTGCGCTCTTTTCGCCATTGACTTTGCAACAAACCTTGTTTAAGATAAAAGCGTATCATACAAAAGAGGAGGGAAAATATGAACAAAAAAGGATTTGCGTTTTACATTGCCGTTTTGTTTTTGCTTTTTATTTGTCTTGCATGTTTCGTTGCATGCGATGCGGATATTGCGCTTTTGAGAGCGATTGACCGCGACAGCGACGAATATCGCGTGTTTTTCGACGATTTTGACGGCGAACTCGACACAAGCATATGGAATGTTCATCACGAAGTGAGAAAAGGCGGATATTGGGACAGTGAACAAGCCTTCACCGACAACGGCTATCTTGTGTTGCGCACGGTTGAAAAAGACGGAAAATTCTACAGCGGCGCAATCGATACAATGAACAAATACGAAAGAAAATTCGGTTATTACGAAGCGCGCTGTCACCTTCCCAAGGCAAGCGGAATATGGTCTGCTTTCTGGCTTATGCCACAGGGTATGATGAATGACAGTCCGACAAACGACGTAAGCATTTGCGGAGCGGAAATCGACATCATGGAATCCCCCTACTTTAACCCAATCGGGATGACAAACATTATGCCCACCGATATCGATACCTATCAATGTGCGGTGCATGTGGGCGATTACGACAAAAACTATTACAAAAAAGAGATGTTCGTCAACTCAAGCCGCGTCAAAAACACCGATATACGCCTGTACAACGGTTGGCATACTTTCGGGTTGGAATGGACGGAACAATACTATCGGTTCTACTTTGACAGACAACTCGTCGTTGAACTAACCGACAAAAGATTCATTTCCACGGTGCAGGACGACTACTTGTTCCTTTCGGTCGAAGTGGGCGGGAAAAACGGAAATGCCGCAAAGCCCGACTTTGTTTTTGCCAAAAGCGTATTCGACAACCCCGAAGGCACTTTCCCCGTCGACTTCCTTGTCGACTACGTTGCAGTCTACACACAACGTCCTTTCTGAACATCCGTTTGAGCGAAAATAAACCGCTATCGGACAACTATAACGCTCACACAAAAAAAATCTCGCAAATTTGCGAGATTCTTTTTTGTATTCGTTTCTTTTGAATAAGTTTTCTCGATTACGAGTGAATCCTTGCAATCAACGCGCTGTTGACCTGATACGGAGGCGTGTTCGGATTGATTGGCGACGTATTGTCGTAACCGTAAAGTTTTATGGACATACCTTTAAGGAATTTCGCCGCCGTCGCCGCAACTGTGCCACCCTCTTCTTTGAGCGTGTGCGTGTCTATGCAATGATAGTTTTTGTCTTCCATATCGAGTTCGAGATACGTCGGCGCATCGGTGATGCCGTCACCGAATGAAATGCCCGTGACAAGGAATGCGACATGCATGTATGTCTTGCCGTCGGCTGCCGCAAATTTGTAATTGGCAAAGGTGGAGTTTTCCTCAATCAAATTGCCGAGCATTTTCCCTATGACATCGTTGAACGCTTTTTGATCCTCGCCCAAATCGATGAGTTTTGCATTTCGGATGTCCTGCCAGTTGTATGCGTCGAGAAAACCCGTTTGAGTGACAACGCAGTTTATGCCGTCTTTATAGAACGTATCCATAAAGAATTCCTCGTTTGCAGAGAGGTCGTTTTTAACAAATCTGCCGGTTGTGCTGTTTGTCATAGTGAATGCCTCATATGTGATTGACATGAGCGTACCGAGCGTATTTGAACAAATGAAGTTGTTGAGCGACACGTGCGAGTACCACGGACGATATCCGTATTCGTCCTGATAAATCCTTTGCGGAATATACATAGCGCATTGAATCATATTGCGCATAATGCAACCGTCGTATTCGATGTCTGCGTTATACGTGGTTACGCCTTGACGCGAGTTTTCGAATATGCAATATTCGAAGCGTATACCTTTTAGTCTGTCGTGTCCGTATTCGACGTCAACGACGTCTCCCTTAAACGATTGAGTGTCTTCCGCATCGGTGATTTCCGCATTGTCGCCGATGTCGTTGACTCTCATGACCAGATTCGACATTTTGACATTGCTCCAATGTATGCCGACAAGATAGTCCTTGACCTGTCCTCTCTTTGCGGAAAGCATGTGATTGTTTCCGTATACGTCGCCGTAAAAACGCACAAAATTGTCGTAGGTAACACTTGCCACGATTTCGCCGTTTTTGTCATATTCGGGGGTATACGCACAGTTGTTTTCAAACACTATCGCATAAGTTTGCTTTGAATATTTGGCATTTCGCACGATATATGTGTCGTTGCCGTTTTGCAATCGCCACACTTCTATTCCGTCGGGATTGACGATATTGTCTTCTTTTTTCGCATACGCTTCCTGATCTTTCGACGCCTGTTGAAGCTCTCGTATATCCTTCACCGCAACGCCGTAAACCACGTTCAAAGCGACGGTTTCGGTGGTAAATCTGGTCATTCCTTCGTACTTGGGATACTTTGCGCTGACCTTGACAACAACTTTTTGCTTGCCCATGCCTTCCGTTGCGTTTGTAAACACGACTTTGTTTCTTACAACCGTGTCAAGCGAAGCGAATTCTTTGCCCTCAACGATTTCAAAGTTGTATGCCGAATAAAATGCCGCAAGTTGCGCCGCGGTTGCTCCCTCCGGCTGACCTTGAACGGCAATGAGCGTGGAATTTGCAACCTTGTCGTTGTTTACGCTCACGTCAACGTACTTTTGACTTGCAAACACGGTTTCGCGCGCAATACCTATGGCAAGCGACGCGTCGGACGTGCGCAGCTGGATTTGTGAAAGTTTGTTTTGTACGTTGATTGTCACGCTGACGGATTTTGCGCCCAATGTAGCGGTGATTGTGACAAGACCGCTTGAAACGCCCTTGACTTCGCCGTTTTCGTCGACGGTCGCGATTTTCGAATCGGAAGAAGCCCAAACCACACCTTGCGGATTGCCTTCTTTGAGCATATCTGCCCAAACCAAATCTAAATCAAGCACGTTTTCGCCGACGGCAAGAACATATCCGCTTTCGTTTTCGTAAAAACGTATATTTCTAAAAGCAATGTCTCTGTCGGAGCAACTCGTGACGGTGAGTTTTTTGCCGTCTTGCATTGTGATTACCGCCGTATCCGCAATCATCGACACAGTTCCGTCCGCATTGACGGTTGCACCTTCAACGCTTGTTATTTCGTCTTTGACAACGCCGATTTCGGCAAGCGAAAAACTCGACTTGTTTGTGACAAGTTTTTCTCCGAATTTCGAACTTGCGCCCTTTTGTTCGACATTCAGCTCAATAGAGCCTTCGACGAATCTGAGCGCGTCCTCCTTTTCGGACGAATAGACGCTCGCTTTAAGCGTTATCGTCGCTCTGCCTTCTTTGAGCGCGGTTACAACGCCGTTTCGGTCGACAGAAACGACGCTTTCGTCCGAGCTTGACCAAATGGTCTTGTTGACAATGCTGTCAATGGGTGTATACGACTCGAAAATACGCATGGATTCACCCACGCCGAGAGTTGTACTCTCTTCCTCCGAAACGTTGAGCGTAACTCTTTCGACGTCATAGCCCACGACGGACACGGTGATTGTCTTTGACACGGTTTCGGCTTGTGCGCGAATGGTAAATTTGCAATATGAGCTTACAATCATCTTGCCTGTTGTGTTGGACTCGACTTCTTTTCCGTTGCCGTCCACAAAAGCCGCCGCCGGATACACTTTTTCAAGCAATATATCCGCCATTGCGGAGATGATAAGCGACGAATCTTTGTAATACTTTCCCTTTGCGATATTATAAGCATTTTGCCTTGCCGCCGTTGAAAACGAGCCTCTTGCAAGCTCCCCTTCCAATTCCGCTTTGAGAGCAGAAAGGTCGGAAAGGTACTTGTTTCTCAGTGTTTCATAGTTTTCGTCGGTGTAGGAAACATCGCCCACTATCTGCCATTCAACCGTCTTGTTGGTTGCTTTTTGGGGATACACTATCGCATCGACATAGTTGTATATATTGACGTTTGCAACCTCGTCTAAAGGAATTTGAAGATCGTAAACGGTTTTGTCCGTCCCTTTGTATCTCAATTGCAAGTCTTCAACGGCAATGTGAGCGTTGACCGACACGATGACGGACACAAGCGCAACGACAACCAAAACGATTATCGGTATGAGAATTAGGATTCCGATCATTACTTTTTTCATAAGCTTTCCTTATCTTGAGTGCAATCTTTCAATAAACGCATCGTTGACCTGATAAGTCGTCGAAGGTTGAATGTTTTGTTGATTATCATACCCCCAGATACCCGCCGAGGCTTTCTTCAGGAAACTTTCTCCGAGCCCTGCGAGTCCCGAGTTTTCAATCGGCATTTCTTTTGTGCTGAAATAAGACAGACGAGAATCTTCCATTGCTACGTCCTCGTATGTCTTTTCGACGGTAAGTCCGCTCGTGATGCCTGCGCTGACTATCGCAACGTGAATCCAGCAAACGTCCTCGGAGTCGATCAATCTGCGCTTTTCGAATGCTGAATTGCCCCTGATGATCATGTCGCTGAATTTTGCGATAAGTTCGTCGATATTTACGCCGTTCACGTTTCCGACGCTAATAAGCGAAGCGTTGGACACGGGTTGCCAGTTGTATGCGTCGATGAATCCGGTTTGTCTGAAACGGAAATTGATTCCTTTTGCATAGAAGTTGTCCATAAACCATTTTTCGTTCTCTTCTGCCGTTGCCGCAAAACGATAATCCGTGGCTTTGCCCGTCGTCGTATAATGCTCATAGTTGACGACCATTATTGACGCAAGCGTGTTGGAGAACACAAAATTGTTCATGCCTATATGCGAATAATACGGATATAAAACTCCGTCCGATTCGTTTATGCGGGCTTGCGTTGCAATACCGCAGTAGCAAAGGTTTCTGACAATGCAACCGTCGAAATCGACATTCGAATTGTTGACATTGATCGCTTCTTTTGCATTTTCGAATATGCAATATTCGATTTTGACGTTTTCAAGACGATATATGTCCCAGTTTACGTGGCTGCCGACAAGTCCGAGAATACCCGTAAAGCCTTTCGTATCCTCCGCCGAATCGATTTCGGTGCCCTGCGCTGCGCTGTTTGCGCGGAGAATGAGGTTGGACATAGTCACGTTCGACCAGGAAATACGCATAAGTTTTGTGTTTGTCGAAAGCTGATTTGTCTCGGTTGACAGCATATGATTGTTGCCGTACACGTCTCCGTAGAAATTGACTCTGTCCTCAGGCCCCACAAGGTTTTCGCCTTGTTCGGCAATCGTATAAGCGACGTTGTTTTCAAAGCAAATCGCATACGTCGTCTTTGAATACGGGTTGGATTGAACACGATACGTTTTGTTGTCGTAATCGTTTGTGATTTCGTACCTTTTTTGCGCTTCGAGGACATTTTCAGACGCTTCCGCGTATGCTCGTTGATATTTTGCCGCCGCTTCAAGCTCCGCAACCGAAGATACCGCAACGCCGAATATGGCGTTTAGCGTGACTTCCTGTGTGGTGAATTTGGTCATCCCCTCGTACTTGGGATACTTTGCGCTGACTCTGACAACGATTTGTTGCCTGCCCTTGCCTTCAAGTGCTTTTCCACCGTCTTTGAAGACGAGCATATTGCGGATCGTATCGTCAAAATACGCATATTCTCCGCCCTTGACTACTTCGAAATCGTATGCCGAATAGAACAGCTCAAGCTCTTCTTTCGTTGCTCCGACCTTTTCGCCTTCAACGACAATGCGGGTGCTGTTGGCAACCTTGCCGTCGTCGTTTTTAACATTTGTCGGATTTGCAAATTTCTGGCTTGCGAAAACGGTTTCTCTTGCAAGACCTACCGCCAACGACGCGTCGGACGTGCGCAATTGCACGGACGCAAGTTTGTTTTGTACGTTTATCGTCACGCTCGCACTCTTTCCGTTTGCGGTGGCGGTGATTGTGACAAGACCGCTTGACAAGCCTTTGACTTCACCGTTTTCGGTGACTGTGGCAACGTTTTGATTGTCGGACGTCCAAACAACGCCGGACAAAACGGTTTCGTTGGTCATATCCGCCCACATTGCCGCAAGTTTGAGTGTATGCTCTCCGACTGCAAGCACATAGCCGTCGTCCTTATGTTCGTAAAAATCCTTGTTCTGAATTACGATTTCGTCCGCCGCACATCGTTTTATGACAAAGTTTTTGCCGCCGACGTTCAGCGTTGCGACATCCTTGGTCACCGTGACAATCCCTTTGTCGATTTCACATCCGTCTATTGCCGTTGCGCTCTCGTCGATACCGAGTTCTGTCAGCGTAAGCGAAGATTTGCTTGTCACGATTTTGTTGCCGTAACGCACGCTTGCGCCTGTTGCCGTCACTTCGACATCGAAAGAACCGTAAACTTTTTCGCCCGTGGAAAACACGCTTGCGCCGAGAGTTATGGTCGCTTTGCCCTGTCCGATCGCCGTAACTATGCCGTTTTGGTCGACACGCGCAACAGATGCGTCGGAGGTTGTCCACACGGTTTCGTTGACAATGCTGTCAATCGGTGTATAGGACGGGAGCAAACGCACTGCCGAGCCGACTTCTATCTTGTTGCTGCCGTTTTGCGCGCGCAAATCCACTCTGTTGACGTCATAGCCTACGACTTTAACGTTCAATGTTTTACTGACGTTTTCGGCAACGACTTGCATTGTAAAAGTGCAGTACGAGCCTATAACCATTCTTCCCGATGTGTTTGAGGAAACGTCGTTTCCTTTGTCGTCGACAAACGCCGCCGCAGGGGCGACCTTTTCGCTCGATTCGGGATTGTCGAGATAGTTTTTATACTTTTTGTAGTATTCCTCGTCGGTGTATGTGACGTTTCCCGATATTTTCCACTCGATAGTATAGTTGTTTGCCTTTTCGGGAAAAACGGCAACGTCGAGATAGTCTTTGATATTTACAACTTTGTTTGCCACGCTTTCAAGAGAAAGGGGCAACTCATATATGGTATCTTGCGAATTCTTATACTTTAATTCTATATTTTCAACCGCAATATGCGCTTGTGCCGAAACGATTGTGGAAACCATCGCAACGACGAGAAGAATAATAATCGGTATAAGAATCAATATACCTATCATCACTTTTTTCATAATGCGAATTTCCTTTCAGATCAAGGAACGATCTTTTGATAACGCTTGTTGAGGTTGACAAACAGCCCTGCCAAAGAGCCTGCCAGCAACAACAGCGTGATTACGCTCAAAATGAGGTATATTGCTCTCATGTTTCCTCCGATAACCAAACTTCCGATTGAGAACGGGAAGAAACTGAAAAGCATAGTGAACAAACCGTAAGCGATTGCCGCGACGATGCCGACGACAAGTGCAAGAGCGACGTTTTTGTTTGCCGCAACAAGCTCGCCGTCCCCCGACACGTTGAAAGTCGGAGATTTGATGTCCGCAATCATACTGAGGCAAGTGAGGCTCAAAACAAGCATTTCCGCAATGCCGAATATTGCGCCCACGTCAAGCGGAGTGAGAAGATGTCCGCCCGCCTTGCTCGTGTAATAACCGCCCGATACCGCGCAAGAGAGCGCAACCGACAGCGTACCCGTCATAGAGTAAAGCAAAAACTTGACGAGAATCTGATTTGTGTAACTTACGGGAATTATCTTTGTGTGGTAGAAGCAATTGCCTTCCCTCGAAATGCAGGTGGACGCAAACGATACTATAATCGTGACAAAAATCACGATTACCATAAGCGTAAGACCGGGCATAATGCTTGCGCCGACGCTTTCCGTACCCATGGACGCGGCAAGTCTGTTGCAGAAAAACACCATGACGGGAGCGGCGCATGCCATTGCAAAGTATTGGAACGAATAGTTGAAACTTCTCAGTATGAGATAAAACTCACGTCTGAAAAGCGCATACCACACGGGACGACGCACGTCCTTGATTTTCTTTTTGAAAGACGCCTTTTGCGTTTCGATACCGTAAAGGATTGTCTTGTAATATTCCTTTGTCGTAACGAAATAGGCGCATACGCCGAACACTGCGTTGATGAGGAACATATACACGAAACGGAGCGCATATTGTCCGCCCGAAAGCCCTGCGTACTTTCTGCCGTTGATGATTTCGGCATACCAGTTGAAAGGATATGCGTTTTGAGCAAAATGCTTGTATCTTGCAATCATATCCGCAGAAAAAATCGTTTGATTGGAGTCTTTCAGATATTTAAGAACGTTGCTGAGCGATACAAGATAGAAAACGAACACTGCGCAAACCACGATTATGGTGAATATAAGCACCAAAAGGAATTGGTTTTTGACAAGGTTCATCACTTTCATGACAGGCACTGCGATGATATTTGCGATAAAGAACGGCAAGAACGTACTCAACAGCACTATGCCGATGTACGCAAAGTAATCGCCTACGCTTGCGTGCGTCACGACGCCGAACGAAATGTAGAACGGCAACATCGTAAGCAGGCATGTCACAAGATTGTGCAAGTAGCAATATACGGACTTTGCAACCAGAATCTCTTTTCCGCTGACGGGAAAGCGCAACAGCATTTCGTTGTCGCCGTTCTGATATAAGTTCTTTATGACGGTGCTTGTCGATACGATTGTCGCAAGTGTAATCGTAAATGTTGCGATAATGACCAGAAACTCTATTCTCAAGCCCGAACGCGACACAAACACATTGCTCAGATAATAAATACCAACCACAAGCACGGCGTAAACGAGGACAAAAAACAATATGTTGCCGAATTGCGCAAACTTTTTGAGCTTGCCCGCATCGGGTGATATGCCGTATCTCGATTTGAGGTCGAGCTTGAAAAGCGTCCTCACGCTTTGCATGGAAAAATCGCTTTTATTGCTCATTTTGCATCCTCCTCGTCGATTTCGATGTCGTTTACATCGCTTTTGACGGGCATATCCGGGCGCATATCCGCGCTCTCTTGCGCGATATAGTCCTCAAACAATCTTTGTTCGTACGTGCCTGTGACACGGAAGAAAGTTTCTTCGAGATTGGCTTTGTTGGCGTCGTTGCCGGCAAGGTCGATGATGTCGATGAGATGTCCGTCGTTGACGATTGCGGCTCTGTGGCAAAGTTTCTTGACAAGGTCGAGGTTGTGGCTCGAAAAGAAAACGGTGTTGCCCTTTGCGCAATGCTCGCGCATATACGAAATGATTTCCGCGGTAGACTGCGGATCGAGTCCCATCATAGGCTCGTCAAGCACCCAAAGTTTGGGATCGTGAATGAGCGCGGCAATGATACATATTTTTTGTTTCATACCGTGTGAGTACGACTTGATTTGTCTGTCGATGGCGTTTTCGAGCTTGAACAGCTTTGCATAGCGGTCGATTCTTTCGGTGCGAACCAAAGCAGGCACTTTGTAAAGGTCGGCAACATAGTTGACGTATTCCCTGCCCGTAAGACGCTCGTAAACGGAGTGGTTGTCGGGGACATATCCCATTTCCATTTTCGCTTTGATAGGCTCTTTGACAATGTCGTGACCGCAAATGGTGATAGTGCCGCTGTCAAACGGAAGAATGCCCGTAAGGCACTTTATCGTAGTGGATTTACCCGCGCCGTTTTGTCCGAGAAATCCGAAAATCTCGCCCGGGCGCAATTCAAAAGATATATCGTCAACTGCGACTCTGTCGCTCTTTGGATAAGTTTTTTTCAAATGTTCAACTTTAAGCATATTTTTTCTCCTGAAATAGTTATTGGGGCATTTTGCCCTCTATTGCGCATTTACACGCGCGCACGCACGCATCTGCAACAGCAAAAGCATGCCGTCAAAATAAAATCATTGTAAGCAAATCGGTGAAATGCGCAAAAACGACGACGATGCGACTATGTCGTCATTGTGCAGCGCAAACCCTTTTACGATGCGAGAGTCGCATTTGACATTCCGCCGAGTGTTAAGCAAACGGACAGAAGCTGTGTCTGCGATATAAGTTGCAACGTAAATGAAAAACAAAAACGTCAAAACGGTCAGGCTCGCAAGAGTGA
This sequence comes from uncultured Clostridia bacterium, assembly GCA_934233745.1. Taxonomy (GTDB): domain Bacteria; phylum Bacillota; class Clostridia; order Christensenellales; family CAG-917; genus CAG-475. Next base: position 250,890 of record CAKQGN010000001.1, on the reverse strand, counting down.
CATTGACAATCGCCGTTTTGAACGTGAAAAGCGTAAACTGTTGAACCGAACTTCTGAACAATGCAAAAGTTATCACCAAAGTCGCGCATGCTGAAAAGTATCTTCGAATACGCTTTGGTAAGCATTTTGCAATCATAAATATGGTAAGCGCGGCAACAAGCCCTGCAAACGTTTTTGCAAAGCCTACAAGATAATCCGCAGCTTGTGTCAGAAATGACAAAAAGTCCAAATTCTCTCCTTGCGCGCGTGATTTATTTTTAGAATATACGCACACAATTACCAGTTTATTTTATCAATAACTCAAACCGTTGTCAAATAAAAACTATATTTTGTGGTTTTGACGACGTTTTGCCACAATTTTTAATCTTTCTTTAACTTTTATTTCCTCTTTTTCGCTTGACTATCCTCTGTTTAAGAGAGTATAACAAAGTTGCTCGAACGGCGTTGCGGCAACGACAATGTAAGTGATATGCACGCAAAGCGTGCGTGATATTGTTGCCTTTGGCAACAGTGATATTTGCGCTTTGCGCAAGTGATATTGCAACTTCGTTGCAGTTGCGGGCGGGACACCCACACCCGAACAGACACTTATTCAGGGCGCACTGCCACTAAAAATAAATAAAATTTTTTCAAAATATAGAGGAAACTATGTTCACTCAATCAATATCTGCAATTGCATACTTTGAAATTCTATTGCCGCTTGCACTCATTCTTCTTTGCACGAAGCTGTTTTCGCTTATGGGCAAAAAACTGGGGTTGCCACAGGTTGTCGGTATGCTGATTGCGGGCATACTTCTCGGATTTATAAAGTATATCCCGAATCAGAACGTATTCACCGAATCGACGATGGAGGGCTTGTCCTTTCTTGCGAAAATCGGCGTCATTCTCATCATGTTCTCGGCAGGACTCGAAACCGACCTCAAACAATTCAAAACAAGCGGTTTGCCATCGATTTTGATCACTATATTGGGCGTGATTTTCCCGTTGGGACTCGGGTTTTTGGTTGCGTCGGCATTCAACGGCGGTTTTCACGTTGAACAACACCAAATCATCACCAACCTGTTTTACGGTGCGATTTTGGCGGCTACAAGCGTCAGCATAACCGTTGCCGCACTCAAAGAACTCGGCAAGCTCAACACGAAAGTCGGCACTTCTATCGTTGCGGCGGCAATCCTCGACGACATCATCGGCGTCATCCTTCTCTCTTTGTTCATATCCCTCGACAAAGGCAACGGACTTGACGGCATCGGCATCTCCATCGGCAAGATGATAGGCTTTTTTGCCGCGGCAATCGCAGTGGGGTTTGTTGCGCACATTATCCTCAAACATTATCTCAAACGTCACCCCGAGCATCACAGACGTATTCCTATCATCGGTTTTGCGATGGCATTTTTCTTTGCTTACGCCGCAGAAGAATGGTTCGGCGTTGCGGACATCACCGGCGCATACGTTGCCGGAATCATGCTTTCCACACTCTCGGAATCGGACTATATCGACAGCAAAGTCGAGATAAGCAACTATATGATTTTTGCTCCGGTGTTTTTTGCAAGCATCGGTATAAAAGCGGATTTCGGAGCAATCTCCCCCGCTATCGTCGGATTCGGATTTGCGTTTATCGCCGTGGGGCTTATAGGCAAAGTACTCGGTTGCGGAATAGGCTCTCTCATTTGCAAATACTCGTTTATGGACAGTTTGCGTGTGGGTATCGGAATGATGGCAAGAGCCGAAGTCGTGCTTGTCTGCACTCAAAAAGGCGTGGACAGCGGGCTTGTGGACGCTTCGATTATGCCGTTTGTGCTTATTCTTATAATCGTGTCGTCCTTGCTTACGCCCTTGCTTTTGAAACTTACATACAAAAAGAGCAAATCGGACGATACGCCTATCAATCCGCCTTTGGTCAATGAAACGACGGATTCGACAAACACATCCGCACCTGCGGACGTCCCTCCCCAATCGGACAGCGAACAACCTTCGCCGCAAATTCCGCAATAATCGAAAACGACCTTGCAAAGTTTCTTTGCTTTCAAACTATAAGTTTGACGGCAAAAGGTGACAGATATAAAATCGCTTGCGAAGCGCAAATATTAAAAAAAGTATTGCAATAGCCGTTTTTTTCGTCTATAATGGCAATACAATCCCCAAGGAGGAACAAAAATGAATAAAGCAGAATTTATCAAAGCAGTGGCAGCAAAAGCCGACCTTTCCATCAAAGACGCAACAGCAGCGGTTGACGCATACGCAGCAGTCATCGCAGAAGCACTCAAAGCAGGCGACAAAGTCGCAATCGCAAACTTTGCTTCTTACGAAATCAAAGAAAAAGCAGAAAGACAAGGCTTCAATCCCCTTACAAAGCAACCGATCACGATCGCGGCAAGCAAAGCTCCCGTCGTCAAATTCGGCAAAGCGTTCAAGGATTTGTTCAACTAATTGCTTTGATACGAAAACAACATAAAAAACACCGTCACGCGACGGTGCTTTTTTATGTCAGGCGGTGAATTATACTTTCAAGTGCAACACCTGTAAAAAATTAAAACAGTTTATACAAATTTCTAGTACAATTAGTATACCACAAGGTGAATAACCCTTTTATGCGCAACAACCAAAACGACTTGCGTGATTCTTGACTGCAATCGTTTTGACAATCAAAGGGCTATTTTATATCAATCCACACAACAAACCTACTCGCTCATTCGGCGTTGCCGTCCCGCCCCACCAACTCGTCGATTGAAATTTCCAATGCATCGGCAAGCAGCCAGCAATCTTTGACGTTGGGTATATTTATTCCGTTTTCCCAATAGCTTATAGCAGCATGCGTAACGCCTATCATTTGCGCAAGTTGCTTTTGAGTATATTTTTGCTCTATACGATTGAGCTTTATCGATTCGCCGATTGTGTTATCTTTCATAGATTTTTAGCATATAAGAATTCTTACATTTATTCTTGACATTTAAGAATTCTTACATTACAATAAGTTTATCAACCATTACGGAGGTAATAAAATGGGTAACTATGCAGAACAAAATTTAACGAAAAACGAAAAAGTCATCCGCAAAGCTAAAAAGTCGTTCCTTGCGGTTTTTCCGCACTTTATCAGTTTTTTGACCTCAGAATTGGCTATAACCAACAAAAGAATTGTCGGTAAAAAAGGTCTGATTCGCACCCACACGATCACAAGTCCTTTGAACAAAATTCAAAACGTGACCGTTGCCAGTGGCTTATTCGGAAAGATATTCGGCTACGGCGGATTGAAAATCGAAACTGCCGGTTCTTCTCCCGTCGTATTTTACGGCATTAAAAAGCCTGAGGAATTCAAAAAAGCGATTTTCGCACAAATGGAATTGTACGAGCAAGATCGTCTTCAGGAGCAAGCGACGCAAATGGCAACCGCTATGTCGCAGGCAATCAAAAAGTAAACCCCGATTCCTCACATACAAATCAACAAACAAATCGCCGTTCGGGGTTTCGGCGGTTTGTTTGAAAGCAATTGTCATATTACAAAATATGATGTAAACACTCCATATTCGTCACGGAAATTTTAATTTACGGATTATTGAGAAGTATCCCCTTTTGACGCTCATCGGGAAAACCGTCTTTTTGTTGCGAGAGTCAAAAGGGATTTTTATATTTTGTTTTCACTATAACGCTTATTTTTTGCTGATTATATTGCCTGTACTCGGGTCAATCAGCATCGCCCAGTAGTCCACTCCGTCACCGATGAACGACACGTAATAATAATACGATTCGCGGTCGGCAGTGATGAGTTTCACGTATATTTCGCGCTCGGCTTTGCCCTCCGAATACTCTTTGTCGATTTTATCTTTGAATGCGTCTTTGGCAATATTTATGATGTCGGAAGACGACAGTTTTCCGTCGAGAATCGAGCATAGTTCGATGTCCGATTCTGCCTCGCCTGCGGTCACCCTTATCGTTGTCGGAACAAAATCGAGTGCGATAGATGCCGTAAATTCGCCACTTTTTCCGCTCTGAATTTCACCCGATACGGTTTTGTTGTCGGCGCAGACGACGTATGCAATGCTCTGATACTCGTTGCTTTTCAGCGGCGTGATTGTAAGCTCTGTGAAATCGCAAACATCCTTTGCAATCCCGTCGGCTATAAAGCTCTTTTCACGTCTGCCCTTTTCGATTGTGACGGCAAACAAATCGCTCTCTCCGGCATAATACGCTTCGGTGAGCCTTGACACGTTGTCTTTGCTTTCGGCATTGTCTTTCTTATTGCATGCGCAAAGAGCGACAAGAGCGGAAACAACGCACAATATTGCAACAAAAATCAAACATATTTTTCTTTTCATATGCAAAATATACTTTGGAAAAGTTGCAATTATGCAAAAAAACATGTATAAAACTCATTTTTGAGTCAACTTTTTCTTGTATAATGAACAATTTATGCTATAATCATCTATATATACTATGAAAAGCGCGCATGCGCATAAGGGAGATTATGTCCGAAAATCACGATCACATCTATATGCCGTCCGAAATAATGTCGGAGCAAGAACAAAACGTCAGCGAACGTTTTGTCACCGACCTTGAAAAAGGACTCGGACAGGAGGACGTGAAAAAAAGGATTGCCGAAGGCAAAGTCAACGGCGACACAAACGTAAAAACAAAGACCGTCGGGCAAATATTGCGTGAAAACATCGTCACGTTTTTCAATTTCGTGTTTATTGTGCTTGCGGTTTTAATCTTCTTTTTCATAGATTCGCACGAAAACATTTTGTCTGTTCTTGGCAACTTCGGCTTCATGCTTTTGATAATTTTCAATGCGCTTGTCGGTATTATTCAAGAACTTCGCGCAAAGCGCACAATCGACAAACTCTCCTTGATTTCCGCGCCCAAAGCCATCGTTTTGCGTGACGGGCAAGAACAGGAAATCGCAATCAAAGACATCGTTCTGGACGATTTGACAATACTTTCGAGCGGAAGTCAGATCTGTGCGGACGCAATCGTTGCGGAAGGCTCGATAGAAGTCAACGAAAGCCTTATCACGGGCGAGCCCGACGCAATCCTCAAAAATCCCGGAGATGAAATAATGTCGGGCAGTTTTGTCGTGTCCGGCACTGCAAAAGCGCAAGTCGAACATGTCGGAGCGGACAACTTCGCAACAAAAATCAGCTCGGGGGCAAAGTATTTCAAAAAACCGAACAGCGAAATCTGGCGTTCGCTTATGTTTATCGTCAAAGTCATGGCGAGCATAATCGTACCGCTCGGAATTATGCTGTTCTGCGTCAAATACTTTGTGCAGAACAATCCCGAAGAAGCACAAAAAACCATCACCACCCTGCTGGGATATAAAATAAGTTCGCACCTCTCCGAAACGGTACTCGGCACGGTTGCGACCGTCATCGGCATGATTCCGTCGGGACTTGTCGCTCTGTCATCAACGGTGTTTTGCGTGAGCGTTATGCGACTCTCCCGACACAAAACGCTGGCGCAGGATCTCTATTGCGTGGAAACTCTCGCACGCGTCGATGTGCTTTGCCTCGACAAAACAGGCACTATCACCGAAGGCACGATGGAAGTCAATGAAGTGATGCCTGCAAAAGGAAAAAACGTCGACGATATAAATCAAATCATCAAAAACGTGACAAGCGCGCTTGAGGACGACAATGCCACGATAAACGCCTTGCGCACCTATGTCGGCGAATTGCAAAATTCGGGAACAATCGAACAAGTCGTTCCCTTCTCCTCTCAACGTAAGTGGAGCGGCGCAAGAATAGACGGCGTTTCATATGTCATCGGCGCACCCGAATTCGTATTCAAAAAGCGCACGAAAGCCATGGAAAACACCGTTTCGGAAATGGCTCAAAAAGGTTTTAGAGTTATGGTTGTGGCGTCATCGAAAAATATGTTCGGCGACGGCACTCTTCCCAAAACCCTCTCTCTTGAAAGTTATATCTTTATAACCGATAAGATCAGAAAGGAAGCTCCCGACACCCTGCGCTTCTTCAAACAAGAAGGCGTCACGGTCAAAATCATATCCGGCGACAACCCCCAAACCGTGCGTGCGGTGGCTATGCGCGCAGGGCTTGAAAATTGCGACAATATCGTTGATATGTCCACTTTGAAAACCGAAGAAGAAGTTTTTGAGGCAGCAACAAAATACACCATTTTCGGACGCGTGTTGCCCGACCAGAAACTCATGCTCGTAAAAGCACTCAAAAAAGCGGGACACACCGTTGCCATGACGGGCGACGGCGTCAACGACGTGCTTGCGCTGAAAGAAGCGGATTGCTCGGTTGCAATGGCTTCGGGCTCGGACGCGGCGAAAAACGTAAGCTCACTGGTGCTTTTGGACAGCAACTTCTCTTCTATGCCAAAAGTGGTTGCCGAAGGCAGACGTTCGATAAACAATCTCGAACGCTCGGCGGCGTTGTACATCATGAAAACAATTTACAACACGCTTTTGGCACTTTTGTTTATGATTGTGGTCGATCCTCTCCCCTTCACTCCGCAGAATCTCACGATTATGGGTATGGTGACGATAGGCATCCCCTCCGTCGTGCTTGCACTCGAACCGAATGCGGACAGAGTTACGGGAAGGTTCTTGCCCAAAGTGCTGTCAAACGCCCTGCCCGGCGGTATAACCGTGCTTATGGGCGCAATTGCAGTCATCATATGCAACAGGTTTTTCCTCACCGACATCACCGACGCTCAGTCGCAGACGGTGTTCATATGGATAATCACGTTTGTCGGATTCTTGCTTTTGTTCAAAGTTTCCCTTCCCACAAAACTATCGAGTTGGTCGGCGTTTTTCGGCATAAGCGACTATATGGCTGAAAAAGCGAAAGAAGAGGCAAGGGCGCAAAAAATCGATTCCAGCTTGTACGACGGTTACGTTGACGAAAAAGAAAAAAGATACTCGCTCACAAACGGCGTTGTAATGCAGGTGGTGGATTCCGACAACTCCAAACCTCAAAAAGAGAAGAAAAAAAGACGCAAATTCGGCAAATCCAAGTGGCTTGTCGTACTCAATTTGTTCACATACATCGCCATGGTATTTCTCTTTGTCGGCTCGTACTTCCTGTCGATAAACGTGATTGTAAACGGTCGGAACATCGACATTGTGCAAATTGTCCGCACGTTCTTCCGCCTCGACAACCACATCACGTGGGAGATGGGCAAAGCCATGCTTGCAATAGGCGCAATCCTTACGATTGCATATGTCGGCTTTGTTGCCATAATGAATCAAATCAAACTCGAACACGGCGAGGCAATCGAACAAAAATTCGAACGCCTCGACGCAAAAATGCGCGTAAAAGCGCCGAAACTCAAATAATATTTAATTCAGGTGAACAATGAAACGTAACAACATGTGTCCGTTCTGTTTTATCAAAAGCCTTTTCAAAAAGAAAAAGCCCACAAGCGTAAATCCGCAATTGCCCGATTACGAAAACGGCGTTGCGCTCACTCCCCCGATGGGCTGGTCAAGCTGGAACACATTCAGAAATCGCATAAACGAAAAGCTCATTCTCGACACCGCAAAAGCGATGAGGGACAACGGACTTATCGAGGCAGGATACAAATATATCAATCTCGACGACTGCTGGCAATCCTCTCTGCGCGACGAAAACGGCGAGCTTGTGGGCGATTACGAAACTTTCCCCGGCGGTATCGAAAACCTTGTCAAACAAGTCAACGCAATGGGCTTGAAGCTCGGTGCGTACACCTCGAACGGCACTCTCACCTGCGAGGATTTGCCCGCAAGCCTCGGCAGAGAACGGTTTGACGCCTACACCCTTGCGAAATGGGGCGTGGAATATTTCAAATACGATTATTGCCATCACATTCCCATCTCGAAATACGCGCCTTTGGTATATTCTATAAGCATATCGCAATTCGATTCGCACCCGATGGAATATTCCGTGCATAATGCGGTGCTTTCGGGGCTTGCGAGATTTATGACGGACACAAAACTTCCGAGCGGAAGCTATGTTTCGGGGCTTGACGCAAACCAAGGTCGCATCACATACAACAACATCGAAGTCGACGAGGACGGCAGATACGTACTCACCGTCAATATAAAAAAGAAGGGCGCGTACGAAAAATATCTCATAGCAAAAGTCAACGACGACGAAGAATACGAACTTCTCTTCCCTCCTCAAAAGCACTACAACCTCACCGCAAGATTCCAGGTCATCGTAAATCTCACCGCAGGGAAAAACAAAATCGAACTCTTCAATCCCGTCACGAGCAATGCCGACAGCGAATTGTATCAATATCGCCGCATGGGCAAAGCACTCAAAGACGCCGCTGCAAGAGTTGCAAAAGAGCGCAAACAAAAGGAAAAACCCATAGTGTTTTCAATTTGCGAATGGGGTTGGGGCAAACCCTACAACTGGGGCGCAAAAGCAGGCAATCTGTGGCGCACTACTCCCGACATTCGCCCGTGGTGGGTTTGGATAAAGCTCATATACGAACACACCGTCAAGCTCTATAAATACGCAAGCAAAGGACACTACAACGATCCCGATATGCTGGAAGTCGGCAACGGCAAGCTCACCTACAATCAAAACGTGTCGCACTTCTCGCTTTGGTGCATGATGAACGCTCCCCTCATTCTCGGCAACGACTTGCGCAATATGAACGAGCAGGTCAAGAGTATCGTAACCAACAGAAACATGATAGCAATCAACCAGGACGCTCTCGCAAAACAAGCCAAACGCGTCAGAAAAGGCGTTGTGGACGTGCTTGCAAAACCTCTTGCGGACGGTTCGGTTGCGGTGTGTTTCTTCAACAAAGCATCGCACGGGACAAGAGTAAAATTCGATTTGAACACGCTTGTCGACGATGAATATGTCGCGATGACAAAACAAAACGAGTACCGTGCAAAAGAGCAATGGAGCGGCGAAAACCTCACCACCGACGGAGTTCTCGCAATATCTCTTGAAAAATGTCAAAGCAAGGTGTATATCGTCAAATAAGCATTTTATCGTTTTGATATTGCGCTTTTAACCCATTGTTTTTGCAAATAGCAGTTAAAAAACATATTCAAAAGCCTCGCGGATTGCGAGGCTTTTTCTTGTGCTTTGAATTTGAAACGTTGTTGCTTGCAGGTTATTCTTCCATATCCTTATCGTCTTGCGAATCAGGCACTTCGTTCAATTCTTCTTCAAAATGCTCGGCAAGGGCTTCGTCAAACGGCTCGGCGGATTGCGCGTCGTCTTTTGACAAATCGCACTCTTTTTCACACTCCGCACAATTGTCGGTGCATTCCTCTTCCTCCACGATTTGCGCCGCTTCGTTTTCGGCTCTGCGAATCGCAAGTTCCTCTCTCATTTGCTCTTTCGTCTTTTTGTCAATCTTGTAGAAGAACATCAGAAGCGAGCTTGCAAGCATGCAAAGTCCCGGAAGCAGGAAGTAGATTATCCACGCTTTGTTTTGCATACCGTCGGTGACATAGCTTGCAATGGCGGCGAGATTTTCTTGACTGCCCTGCACGCCGATGTGCGAAACTTCCGCATATTTTGCCGCATCGTATCCGATTGCGCCTATAAACAAAATGCCGAGAGATACGGAAAGCGCGTTTGAAAGTTTGTTGGACATAGATAGGATTGCAAACTGCGTACCCTCGGTACGTTTGCCCGTTTTCCATTCCTGATAGTCCACGATATCCGCCGTCATAACCATTGGCAAATAACCGTTCGGGCCGTATGCAAAGCCGAGGAAGAATTGATAAATCCAAATCGCCCAGATGCCTCTTCCGAAGCCGCCGCCGGGGCTGAGCGTGTAGATGAGCGTTGCGATGAGCGTGACCAAAAAGCCGTAAAACCCTGCCACGATAAAATACTTCTTTTCGCCCAATTTTTTGTTGATTATCGGATTGAGTACGATTGTAACCATTGACGAAATCGCCGACGTAATGCCTATTGCCCAGCTGCAAGCGTCGCCGTAAAGCGTGCCCATTCCGATAAAGCTGAGGTCGATGCCGTCACGTATGAGAATACACGTTGCCTGCACCGCGATGCCGAGCCCGATGTTTCTGCCGAATCCGAGAATATACGTTCCGAAAACTATGAGCAACATCTTGTTGTTTTTCAGTTCTCTGAACATCTCTTTGAAACTCATGCCCGCGGACGTGTTGGATTTGACGACTTCTTTGCACTTGAAGTACATAAGAAGTTGGAATATAAGTCCCAATCCCGCCATAATGGCTGCCGTGATAAGATATTGCAATTGCCCGACTGCGCCGTCGGAGCCGGTGAGAATACATACAAAACTTACAAATATGCCGGGCGCGGCGAGCGCAACGGATTTGAGAGTGTTGCCCAGTCCTGCCGCATTGTTGACCTCTTCACTGCTTTTTGAAATGAGCGAGAGCATACCCTGCGACGGAATGTCCGCCATTGTCATTGAAATATTCCAAAGTACAACGATGAATATGATGTAGATATATCTGCCCGCATTCGACGAAAAAGGAATAAATACAAACGAAATCATCGTCAGCACCGCAAGCGGAAACGCCGAAAACAATATCCACGGGCGCATTTTGCCCGCCTTGAAATTGGCTCTGTCTATGAGATTTCCTATAACAAAGTCCGCAACGATGCTTATGAATTTTGCCGCAAGAATAATTCCTGCAACCGCCATCAGATCCGCTTGCAGAATTTTGTTGAAGAATTCCGCCTGATAGCTGTTGATAAGACCGATGCCCAGGTTGATGCCCATAAGTCCCAATGCGTATATCCACATATTCGCGGTCAACGCACCGACCTTTTTCTCTTTTTTATTTACCAAATCCGTCATAATTTTCCCTTTGCGCAAACGCGCCAATTTGATATGTATCAATTATATATTAAAAGCATGACGTTTTCAATACCGAATCGTGCATTTGTACGATAATTTTCAAAAAAAAAGAGCGGCGTCGAATCGCCGCTCAACCGTTGTCTTTTTTCTTTTATCGAGTCAGGTATTTTTCGATAAGAGCAATCTTTATCGAACACACAAGCACGTCTATTGCAAAATTCATTTCTTCAAGCGTCGGAACGCTCGGGGCAATGCGGATATTCGAATCGTTGTCGTCGATTCTGTAAGGGAACGTCGAGCCTGCCGCCGTAAACTTGACGCCTGCGTCGGAGGCAAGTTCGACAATACGTTTTGCACATCCTGCGACATCGAGCGAGATGAAATAACCGCCTCTCGGTTTTGACCAATTCACGTTTTCGTCATCGCCGAAAGCCTCTTCCATTCTATCCTTGAAAAGATCGAATTTCGGACGCAAAATCGCTGCGTGTTGCGACATTATTTTTTTGATATTGTCAACGTTTTTCAAGTATTCCACATGGATAACCTGATTGACTTTGTTGGGGTTTATTCTCTTAAAAAAGAGGCGTTTGAGCATATCTTGCACGTTGTTTTGCGAGGACGCGAACACCGCTACTCCACTGCCTGCAAACGTAATTTTGGCAGTCGAGGCAAAGCAATAAATCATATCGCTCGTTCCTGCTTTTCTTGCAACGTCAAAGATGTTTTTAAGTTTATCGTCGGTGTCGTAAAGCGAATGTATGCAATAGGCGTTGTCCCAGAACACACGAAAATCTTTCGCTTTGGGTTTGAGATTTGCCATACGCTCCACAACTTTGTCGGAAAACACGATACCCGTGGGATTTGAATACTTCGGCACGCACCATATGCCCTTGATACTCTCGTCGTCGCGAACGAGTCTTTCCACAAGATCCATATCGGGACCGTCCGGGAGCATGGGCACGGTGATCATATCGATGCCGAAATTCTCGCAAATGGAAAAATGTCTGTCGTATCCGGGAGCGGGACAGATGAATTTTACTTTGTCGAGTTTGTTCCACGGCGTCGAGCCCAACACGCCGAACTGCATTGCAAACTGCACCACATTGTACATGATGTCGAGCGAAGATCCGTCAATGGCGATAACCTCGTCCGCCTTTACCCCCAAAAGATCCGCAAAAAGCTCCCTTGCTTGTTTGACGCCGGCAGGTTCGCCGTAATTTCTTGCGTCGACTCCGCTCATCATAAAGTCGCACTTTGCTGCATTTTCGAGCATGGGCATAGATATGTCCAGTTGTTCCTTGGAGGGTTTTCCTCTCGTCATATCGACATGCCTATCCGCTTTTTGAAGCTTTTTGTAGGCTTTTTGTTCTTGTTTGAGCAATTCTTCAAGTTCGTTTTTCGACAATGCTTTATAGTCCATAAGACCACCTTCCATATTTGTATACTATATGCCGCATATGCCATATATCGTCCATACTATGCGGCGTTTTTCAACGCAAAGACTATACCACCGAATTTTCGATTTGACAATTCGTTTGTCTGCGATTGATGCGATAAATTATCTTTGTTATTTTCAAATGCGAAAAATTTATTGATCGCTTTCGTTATTTCCTCTTATCAGCAAGCGAATCGGCGTACCCGAAAAATCGAAACTCTTTCGGAGCGCGTTTTCGAGATATCTCTTATAACTGAAATGCATAATCGTCGGATCGTTGACTTTAAGCACAAAAGTCGGCGGTGCGACGGACACTTGCGTCACATAGAAAATTTTGAGCTTTTTCCCGAGATAAGACGGCGGCTCGCTTATTCGGATAGCGTCCCCGACCACCTCGTTGAGAAGTCCCGTGGGAATACGCTTTTTCGAATTTGCCACAACTTCCTTGCAAAGCGGAAGCAAATTGTCAAGTCTTTTGCCGCTCAACGCCGATATATACACGGATTTGAAGTAATCCATAAATTTCAAATCTTCTTTGAGCTTTTTTTCAAACTCGTAAATCGTGTGAGTATTTTTGTCAACCAGATCCCACTTGTTCATAACGATGATGGACGGTTTGCCCTCCTCGTGTACGAACCCTGCGATTTTGACGTCCTGTTCGGTGAGTCCTTCCGTTGCGTCGCACACAACAAGCACAACGTCCGCGCGCCTTACGGCAAGCAGACTGCGCATGACCGAGTATCTTTCCAAGTCCTCGCTCACCACCTTCTTTTTGCGCATACCTGCGGTGTCGATGATGAGGTATTTGTCATCGCCGACATCGAGTTCGGTGTCGATTGCGTCCCTTGTCGTGCCTGCGATGTCGCTCACGATACAGCGGTCATAACCGAGGAGTCTGTTTGTAATCGAGCTTTTGCCTGCGTTCGGTTTTCCGACGATTGCGATTTTGATTCGATCGGGATCTTCGTCCAAGGAATATTCGGGGATATCTTCGAGTATCGCGTCGAGCAAATCTCCAAGCCCTTTGCCCTGTTCTGCGCTCACTGCATGAGGCTCGCCGAATCCCAGTGCGTAAAAGTCGTAAACATTGCTCATATCGTTGTTGTCGATTTTGTTGACCGCAAGTATGACGGGCAATTTGGACTTTCTCAAAAACGAACACACGAGGTTGTCGTCGGTGGTAAGTCCCGTTTTGCCGTCTACGACGTAAAGGATAGCGTCCGCAGTATCAACTGCGATTTCCACTTGAGTGCGAATGTGATTCCACATCACGTCGTCGCTTTTCAGTTCCAGACCGCCGGTATCTATGAGCGTAAACGCCCTTCCGCACCACTCGCAATCGGCATAAACTCTGTCACGAGTAACGCCCGGCGTATTTTCGACAATGGATATTCTTTGTCCCGCGAGCCGATTGAACAATGTCGATTTTCCGACATTCGGTCTTCCTACAATTGCCACCAATGGTTTCATATTTTCACCGTTTCCGATTTTTATCTATTGTTTTTTGCAATATAAACACCTGTTTGCGTCATATTGCACATATTTTCACTTTTGGAAAAACTCGATTATTTTTTGTGCGGTATCGCTTCCTGAGTGCGACACTACGATAAACGGCGCGCCCAGCGCATCTTCGACTTCTTTGACGGTTTTGTTGTCAAGGAAGGTGTCGGTAAACTCACGCAACATATTGTCGGGAATCACAAAAGCGTCCGTCTTTACGCCTTGCAACTGCTCAATCATGTCCCCTGCCGTCACAAGCCCCGCAACCGTAACGCTCGTGCCGAAAAAGTTGTTGATTATCGCATGCACTTCGACATGCAAACCGAGATTGTCGGCAAGCATTTCGGAATACTTTTTGAGCATAGGCGCAAACGACACGCCCGTTATCATGTCAATTCTCTTGCCGAGATTCGCCTTTCCAGCTTCTTGCAGGCTGTATTGAAAATTGTCTTTCCAGTCGGCAATGAGTCCCACGCCGTTTTCGATTTGGTCGAAAGCACCGTAATATGAGCAGGGCGGCACGTCTGCGTTTGCCTTGACATAGTATTCGTCACTACACCAGCAGAAGTTTCCGCCAAACTCCTCGTTCAAACTCTCGACGAGTTTTATGGTATCTCTTGCGTTCTGTTCGTCAACGGCTTTGAGTTTGGCAAGTTGTTCCCTGTGTCCCGTCATGCCGACAGGAACAACCGCAACCGTTTCGACTCCTTCGACGGTATGCAACCCCCTTATGCTGTCTTCAAGCACTTTGCCGTCGTTGACATCCGGAACGACAACAAGTTGAGTGTGCATTTTTATGCCGTTTGCGCCGAGTCTGCGCATTTGCTCGGGCAGTTTTCTCGTATTCGGGTTTTTGAGGATATACGTTCTTATATCGTCGTCCCACGCATGCACGGAGATGTACAGCGGACTGAGTTTGAGCCTGATTACTCTTTCGATTTCTTCTTCGGTGACATTTGTCATGGTGACATACGACCCGCACATAAAGCTGTATCGATAATCGTCGTCTTTGACGTAAAGACTGGGGCGCATATTCTTGGGAAGTTGATCGACAAAGCAGAAAATGCACTTGTTTTTGCAAACCACGGGCTTCATGTCGATTGCAAATTCCAATCCGAGCGACTGCCCTTCTTTTTTGTGGACTTTTACGGTGTGTTCTTTTCCGTCACGCACAATATCCACCGAAAACTTCTTTTCGTTGTCGTAGTAGAGATAGTCCAACTCGTCAACCATTTTGTATCCGCCGATACGTATAACATCGTCACCGAGCTTAAACCCTTGTCTTTTTGCAATTTCGTTCAATTTTACAATCTTTGGCATATCTCAACCTGTTTTGTTATCGTTGTCACTGTCTTATCTTTATCATTGCGAGAACAAGCGTGGTGAATGGCAATTGCCACTGTGTTTTCGTTTCTATTTAGGGGATTGCCACGTCGCAACGTTGTTGCTCCTCGCAATGACACCGTTTGGGAGGTTGCCATAACCTAGGCTCCGTTTGAGCAAATATCACCGCCGCAGGCGATATTATTTAGTTTTCCACAACTGCAACAAAGTTGCAATATCACTGTCGTCAGCGACGACAATATCACGCACGCAAGTGCAATATTCCGCAATCCAAACAGTGTTTTGATATCATCGCACAAAGTGCGATATCACCGTGCAAAGCACGATACCATCACGCAGTGATATCACCGCACGAAGTGCAATATCACTTGCGCAAAAGACGCACCTCCCTTATGCGCACGCTCACACCGCGATATACGCCGTGAGGAAGTTTGCGATATTTTCAAGCGAGCTGAACTCCACCCACTTTTTGCCGTTTGCGGCAATTCGCTCCCCTGCGTCCGTTTGCAAAACTCTATACAGCAATCCCACGATTTCCAAATCGGTTTTTGCAACAAGGCAAAGCTCGTTCTGAGCAAGATAGGATATGTCCGATTGCTCGTGTTCTCCTTCCTTTACGACAACGGACGGCACACCGAGTTTGAAACACTTATAAAGCGTTGCCGGATCGTAAAGCGTAATTGCTACGTCGCAAACGGGCAAACAGTCGTCGGCTTGCTCGGGCGATTGCAAAAATATAACCTTTGTTTCGGGTGCTTTTACTGACAGTGACGAGAGCGTTTCAAGCATATGCGCGTCGTTGACGTAAACTGCCAGATTTGCTATCTCGCCTTGGTCGAGAAGGAGCGAAAACACGCTTTCGAGTTGTTTTTTTTCTTGAATGTTTACATAAACCGTCTTGACTTTCGGAAGTCCGAGTTCCTGCTTTTTCAGCACAATTTCCTGACGCGTTTTCGGTGTGATTTCAAAGGGCAAGCCCATCACCATAACATCCTTTGATTTTATGCCTTGTCGCACCAAATCGGCTTTTACATCCGCATTTTCGACGATAAACACATTGGTTGCGTCATCATGCACTCTTTTTGGAAGAGTGAACGTTTGGAGCATGTATATTATCTGCGTGCGAAATTTAGCTCTGCGTTTTGCCTCGACGGCGCAATGATGAGCATACGGTGTAACGCACAAAATATACTCGGGATGAAAACGCTTTATCATGTTGTTTATGCGATTGACGCGTTTTGAAAAACTTTTGAGCTTAAATATGTCGCGCAGCACGCCTTTGTCTTTCTTTTCAAGCAAATACTGATATTCGCTTCCGCTGTCCATAAGTTTGTCGAGCGCGGAAAGTTTGGCTGCCGAGCCGTACTTGTCGTCGCTCATCACAACCACGTTATGCGTGCCGATTTTGCGGATAGCCTCTGCAATTTTTTGCGAGATTCCGTCGTTTTCGTCGCGTGAAGTGAGTATCAAAATAATGCGTTTTCTATACATTTTGCGCCTTCTTTTTCTACAAATATTGTTGTCCGCATCTCTTTGAAAATGCGAGTATTGCGTCTAAAATATCAGTCCTCGACAATCACCGGAATAATAATTGGGAATTGTCTGTCTTTGTAGAAGAGCTTTCTGACTGCTTTTTTGACCATTCTTGCAACCTCATTGACGTCCGCCTTGTCAAAGTCGGCACCGTTTATCGTGTCGATTGCGGTAGTCTTTATGGAATTTACTACATCGTCGGTGAGATTGAACCCTCTTGCAACGATGTCGACGTCGCCAACCACCTTGCCTTGATCCGTATCAACTGCGCATAGCACCACGAGCATACCGTATTCGGCAAGCGATTTTCTGTCGTTGACGAGCATTTTGCCGTTTTCAAGCACAACGCCGTCCACATACGCATTGCCTGCGGTGACGTTTGAGTGTTGTCTTATGCCCTTGTGGTTTACGCCATAGCACTCGCCGATATTCGGAATAACGATATTTTTTGAGGGAACGCCGAGCGTTTTTGCGATCTCCGCATGCTTATGCTGATGACGATATTCACCGTGTACCGGCATAAAATACTCGGGTTGCACGAGGGTGAGCATAAGTTTGAGTTCTTCCTCGTATGCGTGTCCCGAAACGTGGATGTCGTTCATCGCGTCGTAAATTACGTTTGCACCCTTTCTGAACAAGTCGTTGATGACGTCGTATACCGATTTTTCGTTGCCGGGAATGGGAGATGACGAAAGCACGACAAGATCTTGCGGTCCGATGTTGATTTTGTTGAATTCTCCTTTGGAAAGTTTGTTGAGCGCAGACAGAGGCTCTCCTTGCGAGCCCGTTGCCAAAATGACGGTTTCGCTCGGCAAGAGTTTGCCCACGCTGTCCACTATGACGCCCTTTGGCACTTGCAATTCGCCGCAAGCCGACGCAACGTCCGCCATACCCTTCATGCTTCTGCCCGCAAGCACGACTTTTCTGTGATACTTGTGAGCAAGAGTAAGCACTTGTTGCACTCTGTAATTGGAAGATGCAAAGCATGCGATAACGATTCTCTTGTCGAGGTTTGACGCAAAGATATTTTCAAGAGTCTGACCGACCACCTTTTCGGATGTGGAACTGCCCTTTCGCTCAACGTTTGTGGACTCGCCCAACATAAGCAAAACGCCCTTTGCACCGATTTCGGCAATACGTCCTATGTCGGTTTTCTTGCCGTCGATTGGCGTGTTGTCGATTTTGAAATCGCCCGTCACGAACACGGTGCCGACCTGCGTCGTTATCGCAAGAGCGCATGCACCTGCCATAGAGTGACAAACTTTGATAAATTCGACTTTGAACCCGCCAAGCGTAACGCTGTCGCCTGCCGATACGGTAATAAGATTGCATTTTTTGCCGTTTTTGTCGAGTTTTCTCTTCAATAGTCCGATTGTGAGCGCAGTGCCGTAAATGGGCGTGTTTTTAAGATCGTCGGCATAGTACGGAATTGCGCCGATGTGGTCTTCGTGACCGTGTGTCAGCACGATTCCGCGCAATTTGGATATGTTTTCTTTGATATAAGTGATGTCGGGGATGATTGCGTCGATGCCGGGCGCTTCTTCGCTTGTTGCAAAGGACACGCCGCAGTCGACGACTATCATATCGTCGCCGCACTCGATTGCGGTCATATTTTTGCCCACCTCGCCGACACCGCCGAGGAAGGTAACTTTTACTGTTTTAGCATTTTTTGCGTTTTTTGCCATGTGTTTTCTCCGATTTCTGTCTATTTATATTAGAATATATTTGTTTTGTTTTGCGAACAACGTCCGCGCGCAAGTATGTACATATAATTATTTATTATTAGTCAATAGCTACGCAGTTTATTATATTACATCAAAACGGAGATTTTTGCAAGGCTTTCGCCAAAAAGCGTCAAAAACTATACGTTTGCACGAAAAAAAATCTTTACAACAAGCTTTTTATCATTTACGATTATAATGTACAAATCGCAAAAACGAATGCGATTATGTCATCTTAAAAGGAGAATTTTATGAGAGTTTACAATTTCTCGGCAGGCCCCAGTATGCTCCCTCTCGAAGTTATCGAAGAAGCAAGCAAAAATATTGCCGATTACAACGGTTCGGGCATGAGCGTGATGGAAATGAGCCATCGCTCAAAATGGTATGACGCAATCAACAGCGAAGCACTTGATCTTGTGCGCGAGCTTATGAATCTTCCCGACGACTATCACGTCATCATGGTGCAAGGCGGTGCGTCCACACAATTCGAGGCTATACCCCTCAACCTGTTGAAAACGGGCAAAGCGGACTATATAGTGACGGGTAACTTTGCAAAAAAAGCATACAAAGAAGCGCAAAAATACGGAGATATTCGCCTTGTCGCTTCAAGCGAAGATAAAAAGTTCACTTATATTCCCAAAACCGCTCGCGAAGATTTCAGACAAGACGCAAGCTATGTGCATATCACCGAAAACAACACTATTTTCGGCTTGAAATACAACACTCTGCCCGATACGGGCAACGTGCCTTTGGTTTCGGACTTATCCTCGTGCATAATGAGCGAAGTGATAGACCCGAGCAAATATTCTCTCATTTACGCAGGCGCGCAAAAAAACCTCGCTCCCGCAGGCGTGACGCTTGTTATCGTCAAAGAGGATATGCTCGGAGGCGAATTGCCGATTTGCCCGACTATGCTCAAATATCGCACGCAAATCGACGCGAACAGCCTCTATAACACACCTCCGTGCTGGTCGATTTATATGATGATGCTCAACCTTCGTCACCTCAAAAAACTCGGCGGCGTTCCCGTCATGGAACAAATCAATCGCGAAAAGGCAAAAATGCTTTACGATTTTATCGATGAGAGCGATTTTTACAACAATTTCGTTGAAAAAGAAAGCCGTTCTATTATGAATGTGCCGTTTGTATCCCCGAGCGACGAACTCAACGCAAAGTTTGTCAAAGAAGCGGAACAGGCAGGACTTGTGAGTCTTAAAGGACACAAACTCGTCGGCGGCATGAGAGCGTCGATTTACAACGCAATGCCCGTTGAAGGCGTAAAAGCACTCATCGACTTTATGAAGAAGTTCGAGCTTGAAAACAAATAACGAAATGAGGCGCATTTTGCGCTTCTTTTTGCCTTACGAACTCTGTTCGTACACAATGCAAAACTTCTGCCGAGTCAGAACGTTTTGCAAGGAGACAGTATGGATATATTAAAACTCAACTCTATATCAAAACTTGCAAATCCGGTGCTTGAAGGATACAACGTCACTGATTCGAGCGAAAATCCGATCGGAATTCTTGTTCGTTCCTTCAAAATGGAAGAATACGCTGTGCCGTCTTCCCTTCTTGCCGTGGCAAGAGCGGGCGCGGGCGTAAACAACATTCCTCATGCGGAATATGCAAAGCAAGGAATTTGCGTATTCAACACACCGGGTGCAAACGCAAACGCCGTAAAAGAACTTGTCATTGCCGCATTGATTATCGGCGCACGCAATATCAGCGAAGCTATAAACTGGGCAAGCAACCTAAGTGGCGACGATGTGGCAAAGCAAGTCGAAAAAGGGAAAGCACAATTTGCAGGCACAGAAATCTCAGGCAAAACACTTTGTGTTTTGGGACTCGGTGCGATAGGTCGCAAAGTTGCCGTATCCGCACATGCACTCGGCATGAATATTGTCGGATACGATCCGTTTATTTCTGAAAACGCAAAGAAAGAAATCCCGTTTGTAACCGTTTATGACGATATGAAAGCAAGCTGGGCGGACGCCGATTTTGTCACTTTGCATATGCCTATGACTCCCGACACCAAAGGGCTTGTCAATGCCGAAAGCATACAGACAATGAAGGACGGAGTTATCGTCATCAACGCAGCGCGAGGAGAACTTTGCGACGTGAACGCAATAAAAGAGGCTCTTACAATCAAAAAAATACGCAAATACGTCGTTGACTTTCCAAACGAAGACTGCATAGGCGTGGACGGCATAGTTGCAATTCCTCACCTCGGAGCGTCAACGGAAGAAGCCGAAGACAATTGTGCGGTTATGGCGGCGCAACAACTCAAAGATTATATCGAAAACGGCAATATAACAAATTCGGTCAATCTTCCAAACGTAAAAGCACCTAAAAGCGCAACCCATCGCTATACGGTGATTTCAACAGATATCGGCACAAACAGATTCGGCGGCGTAAGCGCAACGAGAAACGGTCTGAGATATACCGTCATTGACAGCGACGACGACACTCTGTCGTTCGAAGGCGACGACATAATAAAAGCAAGAAAAGTATATTGACGACAAACAAAGTCTAAGGCAGGCTGCGGCCTGCCTTTTTTGTTTTATTGGTATTGCTTGTCCGAATACAAGCATAATATATTTAATATTGAACACATATCGTGTTTTTATTTTTTAATATACAACACGTATTGTGTTTTTTATATAAAAAATAAAGCGAATTTTGGGCTATTATTTCCGTTTATATCGTATTTTTGCGATTTTTGTCACACTTATCGTGTTTTATATCTTTTCTATTACTTTTGCGATTTTTTTCAATATTCCTCTCATAGCATCCGAAAGATTCTTGTTTGTGACATATATTTCAAAAGGCTTTTCCTTTACTATGGCATCAATCAGATTGTATTCGCTATCATCGTACAATCTTACGATTTCCACTCTGCGACGTTGCGTTATGTTGTCTATGGTTTGTCCGTCGGTTGCAATACGGCTTTTTCCGCCCTCACTGCCTGCTATAAACGTTGCTATGTCGAAAACGTCCTTGTCGCCGTCGCTTCCCTCAAGCAATCTCGCGGCAACGTCTGCTATTTCCTCCCAAGACTCTTTGAGCATACGCAAGCGAAAATTGAAAAGCCCGTCCACATTATAATCCATCGAATCGGACAACGTTTTTGCAATCAGGTTTTCTTCAAAAGCCTCGTCAAAGTGCAACATAGAACTTATCAGGACGCATTTTGCATATGACATACAATGTATCGGCAACCTCTCAAGAAAGAATCTCAATTTCAAAAACGACAAAAATACTACCGATAATATACGATACATTTCGTTTTCTATTTGTTGAGCGTTCTCGCAAGACGACGCAAGATAAATCCACATCCTTTGCTCGCTTTCTTCCGTCGCATACGAAACATCTTTTGTACATTGTAGTTGCGCAAGTATATAATCTATTTCCTTTGAATACTCTTTGCCTATGCTTATCACGTTTGACCACATACAACTATTGTATGCAAGCAGGATATAAAAATTAGTGGAATATTTTGTACGTTTTGGCAACTGGCTTTGAAAAAACAAAGGCACGCCTTTTAGGCGCGCCCGTACATTGCATTATAGATTACGAATTTTTGTTTCAGCTTTATTTGACTTTGATGACTTTGCTTTGGCCGTTTCGCGTATCCACCTCGATTTTGATTTCAAAATCGCAGCTTTCGACTTCGAGTTCCACGATATACGTGTAATAACTGTTTTTCAAATTCTTGCCGTTGTAATTGAAATCGGCATCGACATCGTCTACGACAAAATCGTCCTTGCTTTGCACGTTCACATAGGAGAAGTTTGCCGAATCACTGACAAATTCAAACGCTTTTGTTTTGGCGATATCGACGCATGTCGATCTTGAATACATTGCGGATTGCTTTGCGTATGACGCTGCAGAGCCGAACACTCCGCCCAATATTGCCGCAATGATTGCCAGCACGCACACAAAAAAGCATATCGGCAAGACGATATACTGCCATTTTAATTTCTTTTTTGCTTGCTTTACTTCTTTCGCATCCGCTTCTTTGACGGGAGATTCGTCCCTGAATGTTTCGTTTTGCAAAAATTCGTTTGCCTTGGCAAGCTGATCCTTGACAAATTGTTTTTCTTCATCGGTTGCGACACCGTCCCGATAGTGCTTGAACGCATCATCGAAATTCATATGCTTTCCTCCAAAAGTTCTTTGAGTTTGAGCCTTGCTCTGTACAATTGAATTTTTACATTGTCGGCAGACTCTCCGATTATCGACGCAATCTCCTTGACGGACATCGAATCGAAATAATAGAGTCTGACAACCTCCTGATAGCTGTCTTTCAAAAGAGAAACGGCCTTGTACAACGCTCGGTATTCTTCTTTTTGTATAACGTCATCGACAAGCGAATCGCTTGAGGGCATGTCGTTTTCGATTGCTTCGAGCTTTTTGTTTTTGCGCAACGTGTCAAAGTAACAGTTTCTGCAAACTTTCAGCAACCAGAACTTAAATCCGTCTTTTTCCTCGTCAATCGAGCGAATGGCTCTTACATACGCTTCCTGCACTATGTCTTCGGCAAGCGTGCGATTGTGACAAAACGAATACACGTACAAAAGAGCCTCGTTGTAATATCTCTTAAACAAGTTTTCCCATGCCGTGCTTTTCATTTGTTCCTCACTTTATAAACGTTATCAAACGTTTTCGGTTACGATTATATTAAATTTTCCTTTTCAATGTCAATATCTCGATTTTTTCTATTGTGAAAAGCATCGTATCATCGGATATTGAGATGCATTGCACACAACGCACAATCGCCGTTTTCAAACGTCACGTCAAGCATGCGTTCACATATTCTTTCGGCGTCATACCGTACTTTTTCTTAAAGCACCGGATGTAGTGCGTTTGCGAGCAGAAACCGAAATAATAACCGATTTCGCCGTATTCCGTCCCCTGAAAAAGCAACGCCTTCGATTCTTCGAGCTTTTGCGACAGGATATATCCGTGCAAACTTTCCCCAACATACTTTTTGAATTTTTGCGACAGATAATCCGCACTCACTCCGCACTCGTTTGCAACGTCATCGCATTTCAACCTATCGTGCAAATGCGCGCTGATATACCTGATTGCCTTTCTTATGTACGGAGGGTATTCCAGTCTTTGACGGTGACTTTCGACAAGCAATGTGAGTTCGGTTGCCTTTTCGACGAGGAATCGCATAATGTCGTTTGCCGAATCCATTTTATCGACGCATTGAATGTACGAGTCCGAAAGATTGTAAGCCTCGCTTTCCATAAGTCCGCCCTCGACGGCGTAACGTGTGGCAAGAGTGATGCAACTCACCGCCAAATACTTGACTTGTCGCAAATTGTCGTCGCTCATACGTCCGACCACAAGCGCGTCGCTCATAAAACTTGCCATATTGCTTTCAAGTCCCTGCAAATCACCGTTTTTTATGCAAGTGTAGAACGCAACTTCTCGGCTGTACGGCGTATGCGCAACGCCGCTTTCTCGTTGTTGAAACCGAGGATTGCTGATTCCCTTTGGCAAAAAATGTACATTGAGTTGCTTTTCATTCTTATCCATACAAAAATAATATCATACTTTTTGTATTTTACAACGGTTTTTTGATATTTCGTCGTGATTTTTGATATAAATCTCTTTGCGTATCAAATAAAATGATAGCGTAACAAAGTGGATGTTTGCATCCAAAACCCCTCTCACGCGCAAGGCGCAATATCTGCCTTTTAGGTTTTTGACTATGCAAAAAAGAAAAAACGATTGGCAACGAATGGTTGACGGCAAACTTTACAATTCCACGAGTAAGGATATTTTTTGGCAACACGCAAGAGGCTTGTGGCTCACGCAAAAACTCAACAAGTGTTCCATTCTCAATCAACCTCGACAAAAACGACTTTTCAACAAGCTCATCCCCTCGTCAAAAGGCAAATCCGTGTGGGCTTTTACGCCTTTTTATTGCGAATACGGCGTGAATATTCACGTTGGCAACGGCGTGTTTTTCAACTACGGTTGCACGCTTTTGGACATCGCGCCCATCACTCTCGAAGACGACGTTTGGCTTGGCGCACACGTCACGATTGCAACGCCGTGCCACCCGTTTTTGGCAAGCGAGCGAGTATGCGTGCAATATCCCGACGGTTTTCACGACCTCGAATACGCAAAGCCCGTCACCATAAAAAAGGGGTGCTGGATTGCATCGAACGTCACCATATGCGGCGGCGTGACCATCGGTGAAAACACAATCGTCGGCGCAGGCAGCGTGGTTACGCGCGACCTTCCTTCCAACTGTATTGCCGTCGGCTCGCCTGCAAAAGTGCTGCGCTACCTCGATGAGAACGACAAAATGGATGTGTGGAACACTTATGTAAACGATGATTTGCCTCTTTCAATCAGAGATAAACAAAGACTCGATGAACAAAACAACCGATTCTCTGTTGATTGAACAACAATCAAATGATATAATGGATAGAAGCGATTGGTTGAAGTGCTTATGCAATCAACGCCGCAACAAAAATATACGGCATGTACCGACTGTCAAAATTGCAAAAACAGACGGTTTATCGTCACAAAACATACAAATAAACACCATTTGGAGGAAAATATGAACGATAAGGATTATTTGGAGATTTTGAAAAAACTGACTCTCGACGAGAAGGTCACAATGCTTTCAGGCTCTACAAACTGGCTTACCCAACCGATTAAGCGCGACGATATAGACATCCCCGCCGTTCGCATGAGCGACGGTCCGAGCGGACTTCGCCGTGAAAAAATCGGCGGTGGCGTCAATATCATGCAAACACCCGAGCCTGCAACTTGCTTCCCCGGCGCAGTCACCACAGCGTCGAGCTGGGATGAGGAACTTGTTGAAGAAGTGGGAAAAGCGATTGCCGTCGAAGCGCAATCTCTGGGAGTTTCCACCGTACTTGGCCCCGGCGTCAACATCAAAAGAGGTCCTCTTTGCGGAAGAAACTTCGAATACTTTTCGGAAGATCCGTTCCTTGCGGGACGCATGGGCGGCGCATGGGTACACGGCGTACAAGAGATGAATGTCGGCACGTCATTGAAACACTACCTCGCCAACAACCAAGAGTACATCCGCATGACTATCGATTCCATTGTGGACGAGCGCACTTTGCGTGAAATCTATATGCCTGCTTTCGAGCATATCGTCAAAGAGGAGCAACCGACAACGGTTATGTGTTCATACAACCGCTTGAACGGAACGTATCTGAGCGACCACAAACGTTTCCTCACCGACATACTGCGCGACGAATGGGGATTCAAAGGTATCGTCGTGAGCGACTGGGGCGCAGTCAACGATCGCGCAGAAGGCGTCAAAGCAGGGCTTGATCTCGAAATGCCCGGAAGCAAAGGATGCGGACTCAACGGCGACACCGTATACAAAGCACTCAAAGCAGGCACTCTCACGGAAGAAGATATCGACAAGGTTATATTCCGCCTTATCAAGTTTGCATACGAAAACACCGTGCGCGAAGTCGAAGGCGTGACTTTCGACGTCGAAAAGCACAACGCAATCGCACGCAAAGCTGCCGAAAGCGGAGCCGTACTCCTCAAAAACGACGGCATTTTGCCTTTGAATAAAAAACAAAGTATCGCCGTCGTCGGCAGACTCGCAAAACAAATCCGCTATCAAGGCGGTGGTTCGAGCCACATTCTTCCCACAAAGCTTACATCGTTTACCGATGCGCTGGATAAAGTCGGACAGTCGTATGATTATGCGGACGGCTATGTTCTCAAAGGCGAAGGCTACAAAAAGAACCTCATCAAAAAAGCGGTCAAAGCGGCAAAAGACAAAGACGTCGTGCTTCTGTTTGTCGGACTTACAGACGCATTCGAATCCGAGGGCTATGACCGCCACCACATCAAGATGCCGTCCTCGCACGTCACCCTAATCAACGAAATTTTGAAAGTCAACAAAAACGTCGTCGTTGTTCTTTCGTGCGGCTCACCCGTCGAAATCGGCGACTGGGACAAGGACGTAAAAGGCATACTCAACCTCTATCTAGGCGGTCAGGCAGGCGGAGAAGCGGCGTACAATCTTCTCTACGGCAAGGTCAATCCGTCGGGCAAACTTGCCGAAACATTCCCCGTCCACGAGGACGACTACCTCGGCTCGAAATACTTCCGTATGGGACCGAGAACGGTGGAATACCGCGAGGGCGTTTACGTCGGATATCGCTATTACGACAGCGCAAACAAGAGAGTCAAATATCCTTTCGGCTACGGACTTTCGTATACGCAATTTGAATATTCCAACCTCCGTCTGAGCGCAAACGCAATCAATGAGGACGAGCCGTTCACCGTTACGTTCACTGTGAAAAACGTCGGCAAAGTGGCAGGTGCGGAAATCGCCCAACTCTATGTCAACGACGTCGAATCGACACTCTATCGTCCGATTAAAGAACTCAAAGGTTTCAAAAAAGTTTTCTTACAACCCGGCGAAGAAAAGGATGTCGAAATCAATCTCGATTCAAGAGCCTTTGCCTACTACAACGTTGCAATCAAAGATTGGCATGTCGAAAGCGGTGACTTCAAGATTTTGGTTGGCGCATCTTCTCGCGACATCAAACTCGAAGACGTCGTACATGTGACGTCAAAAAATCCCGACGCACAAATCCCCGACTACAAAGCGGTCGCTCCGTGCTACTATGACATCGCAAACGCAACCGAAATCCCCGTCGAGCAATTCGAGGCACTATACGGCGCAAAGATGATTGAAAACAAACCCTTTGCCAAGGGCGAATTGCAGGCATGCAACACTATCGGTCAATGCCGTGTGTCGCCGTTCGGAAAGTTTATGTACAACCTCTGCGTCGGAGCCGTCAACCTTGTCGCGCTCTCGTCCGAGAACCCCGAAATGCTCACCAACTCCGTCAAGGATATGCCCTACCGTACGATTGCCGCATGGTCGATGGGCATAATCTCCAAGCGTTCGCTCGACGGACTCGTGGACATGCTCAACGGCAGAAAAGGCGGTTTCCGCAGATTCCTCAAAGGCTTCGGCAAGGAAAAAGCAAAGAAGAAATAATCAATTTGATTTAACAGCGCACAACAAACAGATAAAGCAGGCAAAACGCCTGCTTTATCCTCTTTTTCTGCAATTTTTCTCTGAATTTATGCCGAGGCAAGCGTTTGCGAACGAGTTGCCATCAAATCGCGAATCGTAACGACTTTATGATTGCTTTTATATTCCTCAAAGATTTCGGAAATCTCGTCGACGGTTATAAAATACTTTTCCATAAGACGGTCGGCAAGCGCGTCTAACAAGGCTCTGTTTAGATTCAACAACTCCACGACGAAATTGTAAGCGTTGCTCATTTTTTCGGTCGTTGTGTCCAATCTGTCTTTAAACAATTCACCTTGCAAGGAATCTCGATTGTCGATCGGATTGAACATATGCAAGTCTTCGACGCAGTCTTTCGAAACATTCCAATACAAATTTTTCCACGCCTCACGCAAATCCAGATTGCACCCCAATGTCAGCGGACCAAACCCTATACTCGCCCCCGCTTTCCCGCCGAAATCGATAAACACTCTTTCGATTGAATTGTTGTATTGAGACCCCTTGTTTTTATTATGCGAATAGCAAAACGAACAGTTTTTCTTTAAATCATCGGTGAACAGAATTGTCGGAATAAAGTTTTCGCTCAACAGCGCAACCGCTGCGTGCCCTGCTTCGTGATACGCAAACTCGCGGCAATTCGGATTGTTTTTATCATACGTTCGTTCCAATTTTCCCGCAACATTTATCTTGAATTTGATGCACATAATCGCCCAATCGATGTGTTTCTTCGTTATGCAATCGCTTCGTTCGAAAGCGGCATACATACCTGCCTCATTGATAATCGATTCGAGTTCTGCACATGAAACGCCTTCCGTCATTTGTGTGATATAGCGACCCGACACGCCTTTTATATTGACGTTTTGATTTTGCAAATAGTAATCCGCGACTTTTTCGGAATCCGATATTGACGGTTTGAGAATAACAAATGTTTTGTCAATTCTTCCGCTTCTGATAAGCGACTTTGGAAAAGCAGCGCAACTGTTTACGGTAGCGACAAAAAACACGTCAAAATCCTTGATTGAATCTATAAACGTTTGAAGGATCGCATATTCTTCGGGATTGTCAGTATCTTTTGACGTTTCGGCAAATTTATCCATATCGTCCAAAAAGATTATAAACGGTTTGTTGTTGCTTTTCACATAATCTTCCGCCCTCTTAAACACCTCTTTCAAATGGACGATGAATTCATCCTGCGCCCTGTCTTTCGTGCATTTTTCATACGCACATTCGGTTGCTTCGATGAGGCATTGAGCCATAAGCGTTTTTCCGTTTCCCGGGTCGCCGTCCAACATCACTCCTTTGGGAATTCTGACGCCGAGACGCTTGTATTCTTCGGGGTTTTTCCACATATCGCTTATATAGCGCAAATTTTTCTTTTGTTTCTCGTAACCTGCAATTTTATCAAATGCATCCATATCATTTACTCTCCTTTAAAACGGTAAACAATGTTCCGTACACAAACCGATGGTGCGGATTCTTTCAAAAGACGTTTCAACAAATATTTTAAGACCGTTCACCGTCAAACAATCGTCGTTTGCACTCAACTCGACATGTTGAAAATGTTTTTTCAACTCTTTGAAAACTTCATACAAATTTTCTTTGCTAAAATGATATCCCCACATATACCCGTTGCAGGGCGCATCTATAACGTCTTTGAAATTCAATTTGTACTTGTCGGGATTTATGTCGGTTATATAGAGCAAATATGCGACCATACTGCTTGCTGCAAGACCGATAAACTCGAGAAACGGACAAATATTCCTTATAACATCCGCCACCTTTTGAGCAAGCAAAAATTCTTCCGCCAACCCTCTTTCATATACAATCGGGAGTTCCTCGTCATATGCTTTTTTTAGGCTGTCGTATTCGACTTCCAAGCCAACCGAATTCTCAGATATCTCGATACACAATTCCTTCATACTATTACTGCTGCTTTTTCCCATAAAAGCTCACCTCCTGTGTTTTTTCGCTTATAATATAAAAAAAGCGATGCACCGTTTGTGGTACATCGCAAAATTGTTTTTTATACGTTCAGCCGAGCTTGAAACTCGTTTCTATTAGATTTTCATCTTTCTTTTCGTCATATATGTAGTCGCATATGGTTTTGATTACGTCATCAAAAGATTTCTTTATTTTCAAATACTGCGGATGATACAAAACAAGACACGGTATATTCGACAAATGAGTGAGCAAAACGGAATTTACACCGTTTCTCTTAAAAGAATCGTTAAAAAAACCAGACGGTTTCGACTCGAACTCGTGATCGAACGAAATGTCGCGCCAAGAAGCAAACACTATATGCGTGGGTTTTGCTATGTCCGCCAGCCTTTTGAAAATTGCGGGAATTGTATCGGCGTGCAAAATTTTTCTATCGGTTTCGTTAAGTTTATACTTGCGGTTTGCGGCTTTTTGGTTGTAACAAACAAGGTCGATATTTGTCCATGCGCAAGGACATGCTTCCACCGCTTTGTCATTTGTTGCTATGCGATTGAAAAACTGCCAAAACGCACGATGATTGTCTTTTATAAGATGCTTTTCGCCGCAAATATCGATGCTTGCGTCTTTGCCGCCAACACGTTTCTCAACAGTCGCGATGGACGCTTCCTGCAGCTTTTCCACATCGTCGAAAGCAATATATTTATCACTATTCATATCGATTGCGTTCCAATGTCCGCTTGCGCCCTCTTGTCCGACAACCAGTATTCTTACACCGTCTTTCTCAATGTTCCATTCGTTCGGAACACCGAAAAAATACGGATTTGAATACTTCTCGATGCCGCTTTTATCGCAAAAGATTCCGTTCGGGCGTTTTGACGCTTCGAGCCATTCTCTATATACAATCGCCAACTCGCTATTTATTGTATTATTCATATCTCACCCTTATAAACTATCACTTATCGTAAAAGACAGCGTTTCGGAGCAAACTTCGCTCGTTATCGCTAAACATAAGTCCACCCTTTCGAGTGGTTCTTGCGATTTATTACGCAAACTTATTTCTCGTTTCTGTGCAGAACTTCGTATGCCATTTTCGGATTGTCCGTCATGATACAATCCGCTCCGTTGGCTTGTAGCTTTGCAACATCGTCGGGATCGTTGATCGTCCAGTATTGAACCGCAATACCGAGGCTATGCGCAAAGTCGATGAACTCCTTGGTGGACAAATCGAAAAAACCGTTGAATCCCATAGGGATTTGCAACACCTTGAAGTTGAATTTTGCCTTTGTGTTGCCGTAAAGGAAGGCATAGTAAAAATCAAGCACTTCGGTGATGCCTGCCGAGCGGACGATTTCTTTTTCAAACGCGCCGTTGGCGTTGCACTCGTCAACGTACTTGCTGATTTCGCCCTGGAACGTGCCAAACACCGTTCTGTCGATGATGTCGTACTCGTCCATCATGCGGTAGAGCTTGTTCATTGCGCGCTTGCCCGGCTCGCCACCGTCCTTGATTTCGATGACGTACTTCATAGACTTGTCGGGGCGAGCGACCTTTTCGACATATTCAAGCACCTCTCCGAGCGTGGAAATGCGCACGTCTTCAAGCTCGGCGTCCGACTTATCGCGGTATTTATACTCGCCCTCCACAGTCTTGAAGTTGTGACCGAAATTGTAGGTTTTAAGCTCCGCAAGCGTCTTGTCGCAAATTTTGCCCGAGCCGTTTGAGGTGCGGTCGATCTCGTGGTCATGCATAAGCACAAGCTCGTCGTCCTTTGTAAGATGCAGGTCAAATTCAAGAATATCGACTTTGTAGTTTTCGCGCTCCGCTTCTTCCATACATTGCTTGAACGCCGCCATAGTTTCCTCGGGTTCAAGCACGCCGCCTGCGCGGTGAGCGGACAAATACAAACCGCTTTCGGTATGGAAAGCGATGTACTTGTTATCCCCCGCATAATTCGTCACACGCGCGACTCTTGCGCATCCGCCCGTGAGCGGCAAAATCACGACATTAAGCACAAACACAAATAACAATGTACCCACAATCGACCATACGATTGCGTTTTTGACTGTTTTCTTGTGCTTTTTGATTTGCTCTTTTACTTCCGGTGATTCCGCAAGCAAAACCTCGACGCCGTTTACGTCGCTTTTGAAAAAACGATTGGATTTGATTCTCATTTTTCACCTTATCGTAATGATTATAATTAAGTATTATATCACACATTTGTCGCATAGTAAATACCTGCGCCGCAATTATTTGTACATATGTCTGTTTGCACATATACCAATACGAGTGTTCTCGTATGCATATATGCTCCGCTCTGCATTTTAGAATTATCGATTAGATATCCGCAAAATCGTCTGAGAGCCTTTGCATAAAATAAATTCAATGTTTTTTTGCAAAATTGACAGCAATGTTTGACACAATCGCAAACTCTTGCTATACTAAATGAGCTTGATATGAAAACCAATAATTCTTTTTATTATGGAATTATATCGAAGCGGTCATAACGAGGCGAGCGTGAGCGTGTCTTGCTTGATAGCGAAGCGTCAAACCGTTTGGACAAGAAACGGTTTTCACAAAAAAGAAATGATTTGCTTTAAGCATTATGGAAGCGTATCGAAGCGGTCATAACGAGGCGGTCTTGAAAACCGTTTGGGTGCAAGCCCACGGGGGTTCGAATCCCTCCGCTTCCGCCAACAATATGCTGATGTGGCTCAGGTGGTAGAGCACATCCTTGGTAAGGATGAGGTCACCAGTTCAAGTCTGGTCATCAGCTCCAAATCCGTGAACGAAATTCGTTCACGGATTTTTTATATCTTGTGCAACAAAGATATAAAAGCGCGGCTTTCAACCGCGCGGAGCGCTCGTCGTCATCGCACGGCGATTGAGAATACTTCGTGCTCTCATCGCCTTTGCTCGCCGTCATAAGCCAACACGGATAAATAAAGTTTCATTCGCGGATTTTTTTGTGTTGGCGATATTTTCTTGTTCTAAACAAAAAAAGAACATATCGTTGCGATATGTTCAACAAAATTGAATCGGTATCTTTAATTCGTTGAAAACGGGATTGTGCCATCGTCATTGAGCTTTATTGGTGTGCCGATGAAAGAGGTGTCTTTTGCTGTTACAGTGCCGCCTTTAACGTTGTAAATGTTTTTAAGGTTCGAGCAGCCTGCAAAGGCAAACTCGCCGAGAGTGCAGACGTTTTCGTTTGCAAAATACACGGTTTCGAGATTTTCAAGTCCTGCAAATGCCGCGTCGTCAATTTCTCGCACGCTTGATGGTATATGCACCATAACAGGCAAATTTTTGAGCGTTGCGTCCGCAAATATGCCGTTGGTGATGCGATAGACTTGATAATCCTTGCCTTCAATCGTGATTTTGTCGGGAATGAAAACGTCGGAGAGGTTTAAGCCTGCATCGTCCGTGTAGAAAGTTGTAAGCTCCGCATATTCCTGTTTGTCAACGGTTATTACGTTGCCCTTGAAATATTTTGCCCACACATATGAATTGTCGGGGGTGACGGATGGTGACGCGGTTGACTGTCCACCGCCGATTGTGCCGTCGGGCGACGTCCAAACCGCATAGGAAACTCCCATCGTCGAAACGGCGATGACAAAAAGCACTATGATTGCGACAACAATCGCGATTTTGTTTTTACGGCTTGTAATCATGGCGTCATATTATTGTTTCTTATGCTTGTGCCTGCAGGCAACGTGCTGTGAAGTTCAAACTTGAACGATATTGCCTTTTGAGCCTCTTGAAATGCGTCAAGATAAAGCAACTTTTCATCGCATTCCTCGTCGAGTTTGTTGAAATAGATTGTGGCTTGCACATAGTATTCAACGCCCGGTTTGAGGAGCATATAGAGCTTGTACCCCGGATATTTATCATTTGCGGTGTTTGGCTGATTGTAGTACACATCGCCTGCCTCACCTTGCGGTGTTTGAGTTGACGGCAAATCTTCAACGGTGGTCGTAACCGTTTCTCCGTTGACGGTTTTTGTGACTTTAACAAGTTTCATTTCAACGTTGAACCAGGACAAATAGTCTTTGGTCGCATCTTCAGTTATTGCGCCGTTTTGGGTGTTGCTTCCATTGCCGTCATCTGGTTTTGTGCCGAGATAGGCGTGTTTCACATCCAAATACAACGACCTTCTTCCGTCGATTGCAACGTTTTGTTCATTCAAATCGGGCGAGCCTTCAAAGCGAATGGGGAAATATATCACCGCGCATTTTGCCGCTTTTTGAACACCTGTCACGGCATAAGTTTCGTTCTTTTTTTCTTTCAAATCCGTTCCATACGGCGCGAGCGCGCCTTTTTCGAGATAGCCGGGAGTTGCGACGGCAGGCCACAACGCACTGCCATAGTCCGACGCACTGCTGTCAATCGTGATGTTGACGCTCTCTTGCAAGAGTGCCGAATCGATGGTGAATCCGCCTTGGTTGCTGCCTGCAAAGTTGCTGAACCACGCCGCCGTCACACTGACTGCGGTGACAACCAAAATGAGTGCCATAACAACGGACGATACGATGAGGGTGCGCTTGGTTTTGTTCATTAGCCTTGTCCCTCCTCTCTCATACCCGTGACGTTGATGACGGCTGAAAACTCAAACGTCGAGCCGGAATAGTCCCTGCTCGAATAGAACATCTGATTGGTTAGATTGCCGAAAATCTTTTTTAATTCGTCTGAACTGTAAACATTTTCCGCTGTATACTTGTCCACATCGGCTTTGAAGTATTGCATCCAAAACAGCTTTTCGGGCGCAAAAACTATGCAGAAATCGTACAATTTGTTTGTATTAAAGTAGGTGATATCACTTTTTTCACGATCTTTTATACTGTAATCATTAGGGATATCTTTTCCATTGACTTTTGAAACGTAAACGTTTTTGACGGTTTCGTTTGTTTCGGCAAACTCAAGTTTTCCGTACGGAGTGTACCATACATCATCTTTGGTTGGATTGAGTTGTTTCAATCTGTCAATCTTGTCGTCGCCGACTGTGTGGTTGGTGCTTGCAATGCCCTGCTCGTTTACGTGCTCCTTGAAAAACCACGTAAACGCATATTTGATGTCTTCCGCCTCGGTTGCAGAATAAGTTTTTTGTTTCAAAACAATAGGCTTACCGTCTTCGTCAACCGCCTTTTGCCACGTTTTTTCTCCTTGCGCATTGTCAACAAGTTCATATTTGTAGGTGACAATCTTTGCGGTGTCGAACGCCATATTCATATCAAACGTTTTGCCTGTCGTGTCAAGCGCAACGGTATTGATAAAATAATAGGGACGATTGCTGATGTCAACGGTGTTTTCGCCTGCTATAGCTTTGGTCATAAGTTTGCCGGCGTTGGGATCTATATCGCAAAATGCGGTTTGCCCGACATACTCCATATTGTCCCAAAGTTGACTGTTTGTTTGCAATTCAAATTTTATTTTGTAAGACTCGGCAGTGGACATCGTGATTTCGGTGATAGTGACCTTGTCGGCGTTTGAGAACCACGCAAAAGACGCGCCCACCATAACAACGGTGGTCACGACAATCAAAAGCGGAATCATGATTGACATGATGATTTTGAAAGTTTTGGTTTTGCTTGGCTGACTCATTTGCTCTTGCTTCCTTGTGCATATGCGTTGCACTTTGTATATACTATATATAAATTACAATTTATAAAGCGTTTTTATTGGGGTTTACGCTCGTATTTTCTTGCGGCAGACACAAAACCCGCAATCAGTGCGGTTAGAATATCGATTTCACCGACACAACGCGCAATATGCCTTATTTTTGTATCAAAAACGACAAAAGGCGCATTTTGCACGGTTAGAATGTCGATTTCGCTTGAAAACGCATTTTGCGCAGACGGCATGCCGTCTGCGCCGAATATTAAGGTTTTACTTCAAGCCACGCCGGAGGTGTGGTTGCGTATACCTCGAACATCTGCTTGTTGCAAGTTATCTTATAGTCTTTGCCGTTCTCACTTGTCACGCTGCCATAGAACGAGCCGCCAAACGTGCTTGCAATGTCAATGCTCACGTTGGCTTTTAGCACAAACGCCGCAAAGCGTAGCTCGCGCAAAAGCGATACGTTTTGTTTGTTGGCAATCGCAATCGGTTTCGCGTCTGTGCCATCCGCCGAACCGACAAGCCAACTTGACGCGCTTATGGTGTACTTGTCGCCATTGACTTTCAAAGAATACATCAATAGATACACGGAAACCATATCTCTCAAGCGTTTGCTTTGGCGCGGATTGACGTTTTGACCGCTGTCGGCAAACGTTTCGTTGATAACGTCGTATGTGCCTGAATCGGAGGCGGCGTTTGCATAAAGCGAGTTTGAACCGCTCATCAAATCATTGTAGCCGACGTTTTTGCCTTCAACGTTTACGAAGCCCGTGCCGCTCTTCCACACTGCATTATGCATATGGAAAGAATCTGAGATTGTTGGGTTTTGAGTGCTTGTAAACGCTCCAACCGTGCCGCCGCTTGCGGTGATTTGCATCATTGACACAACTTTGGTTAAGTCTGCTTTTGCAGTGCCGACAACGCCACCGACGTTTGCGCCGCTTGCGCTTATCTCGCCAAGGACGATTGCGCCGTTGATTGCTCTTGCGCTTGTGCCGAACAAGCCGCCGACCGTGCCGCCCGTTGCGGTAATCTTGCCGTGGAAGGACACGTTGGTGACATTTGTTGCATCGCCCTCACCCTCAGCCGCGGCAATACTTCCGGCAATACCGCCGACGTTGCCTTGATTTGCATTGATTGTGATATTTCTCAAATGCAGATTTTTGACACTTCCGTTTGCGCCGATGATGTCAAACAAGCCGACATTCTCTTTGTCGTAGCCCATAATGTTGAGATACTCTATGACATATCCGTTGCCGTCAAACTCAAACTGTCCTACACTACCATTATACCATCTAAACACACTTCCGACTGCCGTCAACACACTTCCGACTGAAGTATTGAGGAAGTTGTCAAGATACGTTTTTCCAACGCCCCACCCTTTTTCTTTCGGGAAGAACGCCTCAAGTATGGCAATATCGGACTCTGACAATTTGCCGCTGAAATCACGCACCATTCTATACTTTTTATATTGTGTTTGTTGCGATTCTTCGCCGGTTGTATAATAGCCCCACGTGCCGTCCTCGTTTGAAATTCCTGTTTCATTGAGGAAAATCTTGACATTATATTGTTGTTCAAACCAAGCAAAATACATATCCCAATCCCAACCCGTCATATCAACATCGTTGGGTGCATCGCTCGGTTTCTCAAACGGTTTTGTCATATAATCATCGTTGCTGACAATCTTATGCCATGTTGAAGTTGCAACGAGCGGCAGGTTGAAGTCGGGGTTTTGACCGTTTTGCGCAACCCACCAATAGTAGGATGCAATCATTAAACTCGATGCCGAACCGATTTCAAACACGTCGTTGTTGTCTACGACAAAGTATCCGATGGTAAGAATGGGCTGATTGACCATCTTATAGTTGAGTTCCATTCCATCGATACCGCTTATCTTTGCACCCAACAAGACACTGTTTTGCGAGCCTCTAATGGTTGTGTACGCTTTGTAGACTTTCTTTTCGGCTTGTTCATCATCACCATGGTCTTGTCCGTCGGCATACATCCAGCCGTTGGAAACGGTTACTGTAACTCCTGGCGGGTTGTTGGATACTCCAACTCTTTCCCAATTTGTGTTGTAAGTATTGTCTGCATTGGCATAACTTTGAGCGGCGTTTTTATACTCAACTTTGTACGTTTTGACGGTGATTTCGATTTTGATTTGGGACAGTTTATCTTTGTTGTTTTTCTCATCATCCTTGTCATAAACATTCACCGGCGTTTGGCTATCGCCATTGTTTTTGCTGTATGCTTTGTCAGATGTATCGTATACGTTGAACGTGTAGTTTGTTGCGTCACCACCCGTCATTTCAAACACAAGCATCTTCAAATGCGTGCCTGCCGCCGCCTTGGCAAACGTTTCGTCTGTATTTTTCACAATGTCGTTGACATATTTGTCAAACATCACTCTATCGTCGCCTGCCTCGGCGTATTTTGCAACAACTTTGATGTCGTCGTTGCCGAACACGCCGCTTATGCGGAAACCTTCACCCGAACGATACACTGTGCTTTTGCCGTCGTTTTTGCCGCCGCTTGCGCCGTCTTTTCCACCATAATAAGGTTCGTTGGTAAACGTCCTTGTCGCTTTTCCACTACGCAACTTGTCGAGCGCAACCTTGATATGTGCCGGCGTGATTTGTCCTTTGTTTTGACTTTCCGTTCCCGTACCAACGTATTCGTAGTTCGCATTTCCGTTCTTCAACACATAGGTAAACACAACTTCCTTGTCGTTGCCGACATTTTTGTCTTTGTACACATAGCTAATATCAAACAACTCCGAAGTGCCGTGTGCGCCGCCATTTTGGGATTGAGTATTAAACACGAACGGCTTGCCTGATATACCAAATCCCGCATCATAAACTTTGCTTGTCGTACCGCCTGCATAGAAAATCTTCAGTTTGGACGGCGTGATGGAAAACTTGTCGCTTGTGGCACCAGATACAATCTTATAGTTGCCTGCAATAGGCCTTACGCCGTGGTTTGGTTCTACACTGACACTGACACTATGCGACGTTACATTTGTTGTATAACTTCCCACGTCTGTTCCGCCGCCACCACGACTGAACGTCAAAGTATCGTTGCCCAAACCGGTTTGAACTCTATTGTTTGTAACCGTCTTGGTCTTGTTGTTGATTTCGATACTTGCAACATTTAGTTTCCAATTACTTGCATTATACACAAATGTTTTCTTTTCCCAACCGATTTTTATCTCGCAAGGATTGATCACGTATTGATGTTCTGTTGAGCTATTTCCAAACTCATAGTTGTTTGACGCATCATTCCCGTCGCTATGCTTGGCATGTATCTTTCCATTTGAGGTGCCTATTTTAATCTTGTAGGTGCCTGCATTGACAAGATTGTTGCTCGCATAGGTTTGGTTATTGTAAGAAACAGCATACTCAAGAGTAAAGGTATCTGTACCATATGTAAACGTGTTTCCGCTAACCGATACTTCGCTGTTGGTGACATTGATTTTTGGCACTTCTGCTTGTGCGTTGTATGTTTTTTCAGCCCCAATCTCAAACTCACCAATCATTATTTTGTATTTGTCTATCTTCCAAGACACGTTTGTTGCACTCAACGTGTAGTTCTTTTTGCTCGATGCGTCATCCAAATCGAA
The DNA here is from genome assembly GCA_934233745.1 of uncultured Clostridia bacterium. GTDB lineage: Bacteria > Bacillota > Clostridia > Christensenellales > CAG-917 > CAG-475. The sequence goes on along the minus strand of CAKQGN010000001.1, from coordinate 212,356 downwards.
AGATGCGACATATTGGTTTGCGTCGATAGTCGAAATGCCTGCCGTTACCTCAAGCGTTTGATTGTCAAACGACAGAGTCTTCGACGAGGGATCCCCACCCGGAACGCTCACCTTAACCATGACGGTGTCGCCTGAGACAATGCCCACATCGCCACTCTCACCATTCAATTTGACTTGACTCAACCCTTGATGCTCGGTGTTGTAAATGTAAGTTTTGGTGCTCGTCGGCGTTGTGCTCAATGTGATCGAACGTTTGGTTATAGTGTATGTATATGTCGGAAGTGTTGCTGGTTTAAGAGCACAGTTTTTAATGTGGTCGTCGTATTTCTCACCCTTTCCGAAAACAAATTTATATGTTGCTGCATCTTTCTCCGTTTGCAATGTCAATGTGATTGTTTTGTTATCAACAAGTTTCAAACTGTTTGTTTCAATAGTTTGATTGTTAATCTTAAAGAACTTGCTGATAAAGGTTTTATACTCACTTATACCGTCAAACGTAACACCGGCGGGTGCGCTCGCTTTGAATGTGAATTTTACATCCTTGGCGTTTCCGTCATATATTTTGCTTTTTCCATTATCATCGCATGAAATTTCAATTTGTATTTCTACGATGCTAAATGAATAATCTTCGATTTTAAGCGTATAGTTGCCCGCTGCGATTTTCCCAAAAGTAAGATAGTACTCACCTTTGTTGATGGCATTGACAAGTGAAATGGTCAGATTTCCGTTGGATGGTCCTGCAACTGAAACCCTTGGCCCGTTAAAGTCCACTCCTGTTGTCATATTATCGGCAGTCATTGCTTTTGTTGTCACATCTCCGTTTTTATATTTTATATTAAACGAAGGTAAAAACTCTGCAAATTGAAGAACACCATCATTATACTTGAATCCTGTTACCAACCATTCTTTGCCTTTGTACGTTCCGTCATATGCGCTGGATGTAGCGTAAGAACTCACCAGCCTCAACTCGGCAGGAAGCACAGTAAATTCATCGCTGACTTCAGCACTCGCGCTTCCTCCGTTTTTCTTGAATGTGTAGCGAGCTTTTTGTGAGCTATCCAAAACGGTAATCGTATACGATTTGGCTTGTTTGAAAAACAATTTTACGACAAGTTGATATGTGGCCTCATCTTCAATGGTTTCACTTGTCGATTCTTTATCCTTATCGCTCAAAGTTCCGCTTTGCGTCATTGGAAGCGACGTAAGTTTTATATTTTCGTCAGCGCCATTAAATTTTGTACCATCCCATGTGAATATAACACGACTATCCTCTTGTGCCCCATACGAAACAACTATTCTAATCGGGACAGTAACACCTCTTTTTGGTGCAATGTTGTCTATTGTAACCGTCATATCGGTCGTGTTGTCTTCGGTTCCTGTTCCATACGTTCTATTCGTAGTATGTTCAAATGCAACCGCCAATTCTCTCTCGGTGATCTTCCATGCCAATTCGGTATTGCCGCCGACAAGACGTGCCGTGCCGTTGTCGTCGACATAGTAAATCTTAATGACGGAAGAATAGGTGTTCGGATCCGATTGAGCCTCGTTCACTTCGCTTGTCGAACCGTCTGCGTTTTTGATAGTTGTTGTAGCGGTAAATATGTATTGTCCTTTATAGCCATTAATTGTCGGAGTTTCATTGTCGCCGATTGGGTTTTCATACAAGTAAACTCCGTCCAAACCAATAATGGCATTACGCAAATAACCATTGTAGATCAATGCTTCTTTACTTGAAGAAACCGAACGGTAGAACACTGCAACATTTTGCGCCTGGACTTTTTCGTCCTCCGCATTGATAACGTTTGTTTTTACGCTAATATAATACACTCCGTTATCGTATATGACAGACGGCTTAACATCGTTATTCGACGTCGCTGTATACATATAATAGCCTTTTTCTGTCACTTCTGCCGCCGTGGCGGTTGCGTAGAGCGTGGATTTTTGCGGAGATTTGGTATCTGTGCCATTGATATCTTTGTCCTTGACGATATCCGATTTAAGCGGAATCGTTGCTAATGTATATTCTACGCCGGTTTCGTCTTTTATTTTCGTTTGTCGCTCGCTTGCGGTGTATGCGTCGGCAATGCGTTTCCAGTATTGCAAATCGGAATTTGTGGAGTGTGAAGTGTTGATTGTTCCCAGTCCGTTTGCGCCGGTTGCATCGTTTGCATACAGGAAGAACCAGCCGGTTGTTGCTTTGCCGGTTGTGAAGCCGAGTTTGGACAAATCTTTTACGTCATACGTGGCTATATCGCTGTTTGCGTAGCCTTTAACCCAGTACGAAGTGCTTGCGTCGGTATCGTCTTTGGCAAGACCGATGATGCCGCCCACGTTTTCAGTGCCGCTGAACGTGCCTTCTATTGCGTATGCGGAATTGATGACGGTTTTTGCGCCCGTGGTCGCACCGACGATGCCGCCGACGTTTTTACCGCCGGTTACTGTTGTGCGATAGGCGAGCATGTTGCTTATCGTGATGTTGCCTGCATTGATAAGTCCGACGATGCCGCCGACGTTGTATATGCCTGTTTCTATACCGTTTTCTATGACGTTTGCACTGACGTTGCCGTTGGCGTAGTATGTGTTGTCTGTCCACGAATTGATAGCCGCGCCCATGACTCCGATTGCGCCGCCGACGCCGCCCCAACCGTTATCCTCTTTATCTTCCTTTGCCGCATTGATAGCGTCTTGGCTCGGATTTGCCTTGAGAGTTCCCGAAGCCTCGAAGTGAGTGTTATTTATGTCGATCTGATGCGCAGTGAAGCCGATCAACTCATAGCTAAGCAACGAGGGCACACCGATGTAACCCACCGAGCCGCCGACCGAGTTAACCGCCGCGATTTCGAGGCCGTCCGAGCTATTGACAAATTGCGCATAGGAAACGGGACCTGCCAGCACGCCGATAGATCCGCCCACAAAGCCTGTCGCATTGACTTTCTTTTTGTTTTCAAACTTGACCGCAACGGACGAGTTTTCGCCTAGAATCTTTCCGACAAGTGCGCCGATAGAACCGCCCACAAAGTAGCCTGTCGCATTGACTTCGCCGTCATTGACAAACAATGTTGCAACATTATTCTTTGCAGTGATTGTGACGTTTTTGCCGACAAAACCGAGCGAGCCGCCCACAAAGTTGTTGCCCACAACCGTGCCGCTGTTTGTAAACGTACCTGCGATTGCACCCTTGCCCGAATCTTCGGCAGGCGAATCGAGCTTGCCGACCACGCCGCCGACATAGTTGCCCGAACCCGTGACGTTGCCGTTGTTGGTGATCGAGAGGTTTTTGATAAGCCCGATTTGATTTTCATCAAGCGTAGTTCCGCCGATAGACGTATCCGCCTCGCCACCGCCCGTAGTGAGCAAGCCGTCGTTGAGTCCGATGATGCCTCCCACATAGTTTGCGCCTTGGATCGTGCCTCGTTGAGTTATAGTACCTTTGACGATATCTATGCTCGCATAGCTTGCGCCGCCGTCCGCACCCTCGTTTTTGCCGACGATACCGCCGACATTATCGCCACCGGTGATCGTCCCGTTTTCAATTGTAATGGACAGCGTACCCGATCTATACGGCTTTGCGTTTGCGACGTTTGAGCCGATATTGAGCGAGCTGCCCGAGTTGTTGACGCCGATGAAGCCGCCCACCTCGCTCGTGCCTCGAATCGTTCCGCCAATGGTGATATCCGTGCCGTTGAGCTTGTCGTTCACGATGCGCTCAGTGGTGTCGGCAAGTATGTACACCGTGCCAACGTTCTTGCCGATGAAACCGCCGACGTTTTCGGCTTTATCGGTTTGCATATTCGGTTTGACAACAAAATTGCCGATAAACGTTGCAGTGTTTGTACGGCCCGCAACGCCGCCGACGTTTGCAGCCGCAAGCGTGATATTGATTGTTCCGTCCACGGTGACATTCGATCCCGACGCGAAGTTTGCGCCCGAACCCATATCGCCCACGATACCTCCGATACAGCTTATCTTCGCGTCCAATGTTGATGATTGATAGGATGCCTCAACCGAAACGGTTATCGTGCCGTTGAAAGCCGATGTTCCGCTAAACGTCGTGGTGAGCGGGCTTGTAGTGTCTGTTGAGTCCTCGGTGAAACCGACAAGACCGCCGATTGCAGTGCCGTGCTTGGGGTTTTCAGAAACTGTGCCACCGCCTTGATTTATTCGTTCGATTGTGGTGTTTGCTCCGACCGTGCAGGAGTCGATATAACCGCCTTTTGCATTGGACATACCGCCTGCGATGCCACCAAGGCTATGCTCGCCCTTTATGGTGACAGTATCTGCGCCGTTGCCGACCGAGCATCCGGTGATGAATGCCGCCACATAGTCCGAGCCGTATCCCAGCACACCGCCGATATGACTGCTTTCTGTCGCGCTGCTTGCGGCTTGAATTGCCGCCTTTTGCACCTCGCACCCCTCGATACGCACGCTATTGCCTTTTTCGTTTGCTCCTGCGTCACCACCGACATAACCGAGAACACCGCCGATGTTGCTCTTTGCGGATTCGATTCTGCCGCTTGAAGAAATGGAGCAATTGCGGATAGTGGTGGTGATACCTGCATTGTACGTATTGCCTTGCTTGGGATCAGCCATGCCTGCAATTCCACCTGCATACGCATTAGACCCATATGCACCAACTACCGTTGAACCTTTCACGATACAGTTTTCAACAACAGAGTTGCCGTATACCATACCGACAATGCCACCTGCCGTGGCAACTACTGTTGTGCCAACTTTTTCATGGGAAAAAACTTGGCTATTACCACCGACTCCAACATATTGCACAATGGCATTTTCTATAGTTGAGAAAAGTCCTGCGTGAGTGTTTTTATACCCTTTGATTGTCACACGCAACGAATCGATGATTGTTGCAAAACTAGCTTCCGCTGTACCCTGTTGACCGTTGATTGTTCCTTTGAACGAATTGCCTTTTCTACCGATAGCAATGAAGTTTTGCAAATTTAATGTGGTATTTTTACTTTCGCCAAGATTCCTATAGTTGTTTTCTATCCAAGTCCCATATTCTTGGGCAACAGAGTTGACGTTGCCTTTGTCATCAGACCAACCTTGATTGCATAATGCACCTTTTGCAAACAAGTGGTAACTTTTGCCCTCATGGTAGTTTCCTTTGCTGTCTTTTGCCTTATACGCATTACTGTCTTTGAGGTTGGTTGACGTGCTAGATGTTGTTGGGAAAACAATTGTTTCAGAACATACCCCTGATAGATTGTTGGTGCTGTTCGCAAACTCTATAATTTTTCCGTTAAAATCAAATCCGTTATCGACAAGTGCTTGCATACCCATAAGATCGATGCCGTCTTTAATGATGTATGGATATTGATCAGAACCTGCACTCTCACCTGTTGCATTGTATTCTCCGTATTGATCTTTTCTATAACCAACCGAGTGCATACTCAAGCCGTTTTGAGTGTCCAATGCAAACATGGCAAGCTGTGGCAAGCAACCATAAACATATATCCAACCATCATACATTTTGCCGTCAATTTTAGGTTGAGTATAATCGATACCCTCAGTCAATGTTTCAATGGATTGTATTATATTAATTTTATTGTTGCCAGTATACTCTGTTGCTCTTGGCACAACATCATCACGTGCATTCAAACGCGCTGTAAGCTGTTCATACGAGTCAAACGTCGTACCCGAAACTGTAAGACCTTCTTGCGATGCCCCAATACCTGCCACGCCGCCGTCTGCAAGATAATCTCCTCGTCTTTGTTCGTGAAAGTCAGTTTCTGCATAATCGCTTTCCTTATACTTATTAGCGGAGTTAATGTCTTTTTTTAGTATCTTCGTTCCTACAGGATATTTGATTGAGTACACATTGTATGAAGTGATTCGGCTTGTTATTTCCGAATGATCACAATAACCGGAAATGGCACCACCGTATCTCAATTTTTCATTCATATAATAAGCAATACCAATCCACTCTACACCTACGTGAGTGTTTTTTGCTTTTGCCATAATCGAACCGGCATTGTACAAAGTCTCAAACTCAACAACATATGTGTCGCCTGTTGGCTCAGATTGACCAACTATGCCACCTGAACGCAGTTGCCAAGAACCACTATAGCCTACAACGCCCCAAGCAATTATATCTCCCGTATTGTAGCAATTTGAAATCTTGATATTGCCGACAATACCTGCGATACCGCCGGAAATTGTTCCGCCATAGTTCTCACGACCAGAAAGTCTTTCTTTAACTTGTTTTGGATACGTACCGCCTGAATGAACGGTACCGTTGTTATAACAGTATGCAATCACAGATTTTGAACCTGTCAACAAAGTATCCGTACCTGTGTTTTTGCTTGTTTTCGACAAAGCTCCAACTGCGCCAACAAGCCCACCGACAATATTCGAATATGTAATTACAGTACCCATATTGTACGATGCAAACATTTTGAGGGAAGAGTATCTGCTCGTCTTTCCGACAAGTCCGCCTGCGTAACCGAATATGCTTTGCCTTACGCCTCTAGAAGGATTATCTTTTGCTCCCCCTTGATCTTCACCCCAGTATCCTGAATTTGCGAGTATATCGCCGGTGTTTGCACAGTTGTTTATGGTAAGTGTTGCAAAACTTTCTTGTTTGCCATTGTGCAAACCGATAATACCACCCACATTATGGCCGCCTATTATTTTGCCTGAATTACGACAACTTTCAATTTGAATATTACCAATGTAAGAACCTATAATACCGCCAGTGCCAAATGTATATCCAACGTTTGTCTCACCAACTCCTGTCCCATCCAAACCATCATCGTAGTTATATGTGTCCGAGTTTTTTCCACCCAAAGTGTATGACCCTTGTAAAGATGTAATGTCGCCTGTGTTGACACATGCTTCAAGCGTTATCGATTGTCCGCCTGCATTGTAGCCAACGATGCCGCCAACATTTCTCAAACCGATGATGTCTGCTTCGTTTTTGCAGTTGTAAAATTTGAGTGTTCCAAACGGTTTGCCCACAAATCCTGCAATGTCATAAGCGGCTGTTTTGGAAACAATATCTTTTTTATCATTCTCTTCATTCCCTTTTCCGTCAGCTTGACTTGCCGCTTGAATTGTGCCTTTTATAGTGAGGTGCTTGAACGTTGCGCCTGCGGCATTCGGGAACACGCTGATACGGTGATATCCGCCGCTCGTATATGTAATCTCAATCGTATTTCCGTTTCCGTCAAAGTGCCCTTTGAATGACGGTGTTGTTGCGCCTTGTACACCATCAACCGTCACTTTTTCAACTTCCGAACTGCCTTGCGAGATGTTGCCAGCCAAGTTGTAGCCCATGTTGGAATTTGCGTTTTTGGTATCTTCTTGGCTTTTGTTTGGTGTGCTGACAGACGTGAAGTCGTAGTCGTAGTTGAACTTTGTGCCTTTATGCTTGCCGTTTTTGTTTTCACCGGTGTTTATAACAATTTTACTTGCCAGCAACTTCACGTATTGCCCTGCATAATCGTTTGCACCCGTATAAATGCTCCACGCAAAGTCGTTCCACTCCTCTTGACTGCTGATAGTGAGCGGATTTTCCGCACTGCTGCCGGGAATGATCTCTTCTGAATCATATTCACCACCAATACGGTTGTTCGGTTCGACATTGCCATCACCGATACTAATATAGTGCCCATCACCGTCATAGTCAAAGTAAATGTTCGCTTTGATATGCGTGACTTGTTTCGTATTTGCAATATCGAAGTTTGCTTGCGTCACATCAACATGATATCTTGTGCTGTTTGAGGGTTTTTTGTATGTAGATTCAACAACTGCATGTGCGGCTTCGTCATTGTCCGTGCCATGTTGCGGAACGTTGACAAATTCGATATCCACAACGCATATTTGCATGCTTGTGCCACTTGCCATGTCCAATTTGATTGTCAACACATTGTTGCGGTTTTCAAAGCCTTTGAAACTGTCTTTGTTGGACGTTTCGACATCGCTGCCACTTGCGTTGTAGAAAGCGAGTTGTCTTTGCGTCGGCACGTTGATTGCAAATTCAAGCATACCCGCCGTTCCGTTTTTAGCAATGCCTGTAAATTCGCAAAGTTTGGCAAATGTCGGATAAGAACTTTTGTCGGTGGTTACAATGTCGGTGGTTACAATGTCTGTGTCCACAAGGATATATTTGCCATAGGTGTTTTTGCTGACGGTGCTGTATGTTGCACCGGATTTTGCGATATAGAACGTCCAGCTCGAATCAATCGTCGGGTTTGCGCCGTAGCCGAGCAAACCGCCCTTGGTGTTGGAGGTTTGTTCAAGATTGAAGCCTGTTGACACGCTGTTGCGTATGATTGCGCTTTGGGTTTCGCCCACAAGACCGCCCACATATTCCGTGCCTTGATAGTTGTCTGTGTTTGCCGAGATTGTGCCGTCGGGGCTTGTGACAACGCATCTTTCCACCTTGCCGCTGCCCATATATCCCACAAGACCGCCAACGCGCGTTGCGTCTTGGCTTGCAAACTTGGCTTGCACCACGACGTATTGCAATTCGTGGTCAAGACCAAACGAGAGATAGCCTGCAATTCCGCCTGCATAGCTTCCGTTGATATAGATATCGTTGCCGCCGCTGTACACATTGAGATTTGCGGTGGCGATTGCTCCCGTTTGAGGCGTATTGCGCAATACAAAGCGGACTTTTGCGCCGCTGTAACCTGCAATACCGCCAACATAGCCGTCTGTCACCGAAAGGCTTGCGCTGTTGACAAGTTTGCCTTTTGCTCCGATGAAATATGCGCTGTCAACTGTCGGAGCGATGCCGAGCGTGGTGTTGGCATTGCCGCTTCTTACGCCTTTTGTGAGAACATTGTAAAGAATGGAATTCGTGTCGTTTTCAAAAGTCTGCGCAACGCTTGTGCTAAGATCTCCGAGCGCGCCGAAAATACCGCCGGCATAACCGGTTGCATGAATTTGACCACTGTTGACAAGCGATATTCCGTTGCCGAAGATTGTTGTGTTCGCTTCCCAATATGTGCCTGCTTGCGAGGACACATAGCCCACGATTCCGCCCACAAAACTGCCTATGGGTTTTCCGCTTGCGCCAAGCGCAGTGTTGTTTAAGATTGTATGCTCCGAGCCTGTGAGATAGGATCCGTCACCTTCTTTGGTTACTATTATAGCTTCTATCGTTGAGTTTTTGCCGAGCACGCCGACAACACCGCCGAAGAACGACGTCGAATCGTCAAGCGTGAATGTCGTGGAACTTGTATTCCAATCCGTTTCAAACAAAATACCAACGCTCTCGGCATATCCGACAAGTCCACCGACAACTTTTGCGCTTGTGTTTGTTTGAAGCGTTATATTGTTTACTTTTTGGTCGCTTATGACGATAGCCGTGTACTTGCCCTGTGTTGCGCTTTGGTGGTATCCGTTGCCGACAACCACGCCGAACAACGCACCGACATATTCTGTGCCTTTGACAACGTTCTTGTTTTGATCGCTGCCTTTGACTATCGGTGCAAAAACAACCGAGTCAGTACATGTCGATGTGTCCAGCCAACCTACAAGACCGCCTACATACTGTGTACCGTTGACGTCTGTGCCGAGTGTTGTGGTTATGTATTCTTGTTTGTCCTTACCGCCGCCGATTTGCTCCTCGGAACTGACAATCCACTTCCCGACGATGCCTCCGACGTATTGTATACCGCCGACGTTCGCATATGTTATCGCATTGTCGTGTTCGTTTCCTACTTCCAACCATGTGTTTTCGCCATAGCCGACTATGCCGCCAACATAGTTCTCGCCACGCACCCAGCTGCCATACATCATACTCACGTTGTACAGTTTTGAATCAACTGCGTATCCGGCGATACCTCCGACATAATCCTTGCCGATGATTCCGCCGTTGTCATCCACCTCGTTTCCATCCATGCTTTCAATGCTTAGGTTTTTGATTGTTGCATACTTTTGTTCGGCATCAACCTTGTAGCCTGCAATATAGCCGAAAAGCCCGACATAATCCGAATGCGCCTTGTTGTTATTGTAAAAATTGTTTCGATTTACATTGTAGACAAACTTTATTTTTTTGCCATTACCGTCAAATGTGCCGGAGAAAGGCATATCGGTTTGGCTTTGTTCGTTTCTGTGTCCGATCGGCAAGAAGTTGTAAACGCCGTCCGTGCTGATATTGCCCGTCATATCGATGTCTGCGGTGACAAGGAAATACGCGCCACTGTACGCTCTATCCGTGGCAACTGCCGTGCCTTGAGGTGAAATACACAAAGCGTTATTTGTTGTTATAATCGAGTTCCAAGCCGTGCCGCCGTTGACGATTTGGCTGAGTCGCAACAAATGTTCGGGCTTGCTTATGACATAGGGGTTGCCTGCACTGCCCCAATTTGCCCCCGTCACGTTTCCGCCGAAATCGCTGAACATCGCGGTGTAATATTTGGTGATATCTCCGCTGAAATTGCCCGTGCCTCTTGCCGTCACGTTGGTGTCTTCAACAGGTTTGGCTTGGCTCACCACGTTCACATTAAATGTGCCGAATACGTTGTTTTCAAGCGTCCCCACGGTGTATTCCGTGTCTCGCGTGAGCGGGAAAACATTGCCGTTGTTATACTTGACGTACACCACAAAACTGCTTGCTGCGTAGTTGTGTTGCGCATACACAAGCACTTGTTGCACGCCCGTACCCTTCTTACCTACCTGCAAAGGATAGAAACTCTTAGTGGTATCACCCTCGACATTTGCAATGCCTTGATTGCCGACAATCAAATTCTTTGTTCCGCCAAACCACACGTTGTTTTTATTAAAATCCGCCGCCAAATCAAACGGCACAATCTCCCAATTATATGTATAAGTGGTTTGACTGTTTGACGTGTTTGCGTTGGTTTGAGTTGTTTTAATGCCGTATTTTGCATTGTCCGTTTCAAGGTTTGCATTGTTATTTTGAATTGTGCAATACTTTGATACGATTTCAACTTCGTAGTCTCTATCTGATATCACGACACTGCTTGAATATTTACCGACCGCGGCTTTATTTTCCGTTTGAGTTAATGTGTAATGCGAATTTTCAAGCACGCCGTCAACAGTAATAGACAACATTCCCTGTATGTCTTTATTATATTCAAATTTATAGAAGTCGGCATTGCTTCCGTTCACATATTTCCAAGTCCAAATATTTGTGATTGTAACTTTCTTTTTGGTGATTTCATATTGTACACCTGTACGCACACCGACAACTTTTTCATCAATTTTCACAGTGACGGTTGTATTATACATGTCAACGTCTTCCGGAATGACGTCGCCATATTTGTTGCCTTTGTATGCAAACTGCACCTCATATACACCATTGTTGGCTGACGGCATATACACGTCTTCTCTTGTCAAACCTTGTTTCTCGCCGTTATATTCGTCGGGAGTTGTGTCGACTTGAATCTCAACGATACTACAACGCACGTCACTGCCAAAATCCGCGCCATACCATGCCGTAACGTTGCCGCTTGTGCTGTTTGCGGCAAATCCGTTGGTTTTATCGGGTTTCACATATGCAGTATCGTTACCGTTGTCGGAGTTAAAATAACTATTTGTCGGCACATTGCCCGACACGCTGAATCCGACTATATTCTTGGAAACAATTTGCTCCCATTCAGTATCGTGTTCACTCCCCTCTTGTACAAAATATGGCTTGAACGTCATTCCGGTCGCAATAGTCAAAGCATTACCTGCATTTGTGTATGTCCTATTACCCGTGTCTCCGTTTTGCGCATTTGGCAACTTCCAACTGTTGCTGACTAAGCCATCGATTATCTCACCGCAAATGAAATCCAGTTTGGCTCTATTATCATTCCAAAGTCCGTTTATCTTTCCGCCGAAATAGCAATACTCGATTTTTACATTGTTGCCGCTCGCTTTGCCAACGATACCGCCGACTTGATTGGAGCCTGAAATAATCGAATTTTCAAGACTTGTACAGTACGCAACGTTTGCATTTGTATATCCGACAATGCCGCCGAGAAAATCGCTATTATCGCCACTTGCCGATATATTTCCGCTATTATAACAGTGTGAAATAGCCCCATATGCCACACCGACCAAACCGCCGACATATGCACCAATTGACAAACCGCTAGGCGTACCTGCTTTATTGTATTCACTTGTTATATCGGCATTGTTTACACTGTTTTTTATCGAACCTCTCAAAAGACCGACAAGTCCGCCCACAACATATCCGCCTATGACTTTGGCATTGTTGGTGAAATTTGTCAATGTCACAGTCGAGCCGTCTTCAACACCACCGACAAGACCGCCAACGTTGAATGTACCCTTGACAGACCCACCGCTCATAGTGCATTTTTGAGATTCATTGTTTCCGTCAAACACCAAATCTCCCGCAACGCAACCGATGATACCTCCAACGTTTGATAAACCTTCAACAGAGTTATTGTTTGTCAAGCCATAGATAGGTTGTACGCTATACGTAGCTTTTTTTTCATAATATCCAAGCGCGCCGCCTGTTTTGTTACCGCCATTTACTTGTGCATTGTTGGTCACATTCTTGAGAGTGGAATAAGATATCATATATCCTACAATACCGCCGCAGTTTTCTCCCGAAGCCTCGACCGTAGCGGAGTTTTGCACATTTGAAATAACCCCCCAGTCTAGCGTACCTGCAATTCCGCCGACGTTTTTCACACCCTTGACTGTGCCGTGGTTTTCGCAATTTGAAGTTTCGGTGCCGAAGTTTTTGCCGACAATTCCACCTGCGTTTTCGCCTTTCCCCTCCACGGTTGCGTTGTTGATGCAGTTTTGGATGACTGCGTCTTGAGCCCAACCTACAATCGAACCAACGTTGCTCTTGCCGACAAACGAGCAACTATTATTCAAAACGATGTGTTTGATATAAGGCTTTTCTGTGCCTTTTTTGAGGACATACCCAAACAAGCCCACGTTGTCCGTTGAGGCGAGATTAACCGTCAAGTTGCTGATAAACCTATTTTGTTGCAATGTATCTTCAATCGACTTAACGCCGCTGATGTTGCCTTCAAAGAAATAGGTCGCATCCTTGCCTATTGGAGCAAAACCGCTGCCATTCATATCAAGGTCATTGACAATGACAAAATAGCAATTTTGATACCTAATTGTATTGTTGCTCACAACATGTGTGTATGTAGTGTTGTCAAAAATACTGTTTACAATCTGCGAGGTATCCGCATTGGTGGGAGTCTCGCCGTTGACGATTTTTGAGAGGTTGACAAGATGTTGAGCGGTTTTTATAACAAACGGGTTGCCCTGACTTCCCCAAGGATTGTTGACAATATCCGTGGTGCCTTTCACGCCAAAGTTGCCCTCTCGCATTGAAATGGTAAATGTCCCATTTTGAAAATCGTAATTGTAAGTAACATCATTGCCGGCTGCATCACGTATTTCGCCGGTCATATTGATTGTGACTTCTTTTTGCGCATTGGGTATTGCGCCGTACATAAAATCATACGTAAGTTCATCTGCGTGAGTGCAAATAAATGTGTGCCCGTTCAATAAGCCCTTATCACCGCTCATCGACTGAGGGACAGGGGCACTTGTCGGCGTCTCGCCATAATAATAGATTTTATTCCAAAAACTGATTGGGCGTGTTTTAATCGTCCACTTTGTTTCATGCACTTGTCTGCCTACGACAACATATGTATTTTCTCCGACTTTCATCGTCACTTCGGTGACAATATCATACTCACCTGCGTCAATAACTTTGTTCTTTGCCAATGCATTGTCATTGCCGCTCGTGAAATAGTAACTCTTCTCTTGGACATCTGCACCAACAACATCAGTCGTGACCTTTTGTCCACTGCCGTTATATACAGTCTGCGTACTCGTCAGCGGAGCATCGATAGGGCTGATGCTGGCAACAAGATTTTTGTCACTACTCGCATTAAAATAAAATCTAGATACAAACGGCACCGTTTTTGCAACACTCGCTGTGGTTGTGTCGGTGATAACCGACACACCGGAATCGATATGATTGGGCACCAACGCAACGGCGTTTGCATCCGTGGCATACACAAACAAGTATTGGTTGTTTTCAATTTTATGTTCATTGTTGTTTGGATAAAAAACAAATTGATCAATTCCCGTGATTTCGCTAAACGTATCGCTTGTTGCGCCCGTATCGGTGATCTCTTCCCAACTTTCAAGCACTGCATTGCCAAATGCAGGTTTCATTGCGACGTTGGCTTCGGAACTGACCGTATATCCGTTATGATTGAATGTGTTTGTGACAGTTGTTAAATTGCTTGCACCCGGCAATGTCCAACAAGTGCTTATCTTCGATGATGTATCATTGCCCGTGATATGTCCTATGGTTGAAGTTTTATTATACAGTCCCTTTATCTTGCCTGCTTGATAGCTATATGAAACCGTACCATCCCTTCTTCCGACAATACCGCCAACATAATCCGAACCCTCAATCCAACCGCCGTTATAGCAATATTTGACATTCCTGCCCGAACCCAAATAAGCCGCAATACCGCCAACAATATTGGAATTTCCCCAATCTGATGTTGTCTTGACTGTGCCCGAATTGTAGCACTTTGCCACGTCTGCATAGCAATAACCTGCAATACCGCCGCTGTATGATGCCTCTCCTGCGCCCAAATTATATGGTTTGCTCGAAGTGATGTTTCCGTCGTTACGGCAGCCCACGATAGAACCGTTTGCCGTATATCCGACAATACCGCCAAGACCGGCACGGCCCGTGATTGAGGCAGTATTGTGACAATTGTTTATGTTTGTTCCGCCGTTTGCAAAACCTACGATACCACCAAGTCCCGAATTGGCGTTGCCTGACGTTGTTTTCACTTCCCCCGTGTTGGTCACGTCGTTTATTGTGACTGTAGCATTGGCGTTTACGTATCCGACGATTCCGCCGCCGCTTGTCCTTCCTTTGTCGTTGGAAGATTGACTTGTCGTGGTTATTGTTGCTGAATTGGTACCGTTTGAAATGGTCAGCACACAATCTTGCGCAAAACCGACAAAACCACCTATTTGGTGTGTTCCTTTTACAGATCCCGTAACGTTGCAATTGGTTATAGTTGTTGTGCCGTTCACAACCCCGACAAGACCGCCTACCGAAGTGCTGTCTGAATCATTTGACACATTGACAGTCAAACTATCGATACGCGCATTGTTTACGTAGCCAAACAACCCTGAGTGTTGACCGCTTGTAACCAAACCGTTTATCGTGCAACCATTGCCAAGCAACGTGCCTGCAAACTTTGTCGTAGAGTTTCCAATCGGGGTAAAATACGTGTCCCCCATTGCTATTGTAGTTGCATTTTGTCCTTCGATCGTCGTGTCGGGTTGTACGATAAAATACTTGCCAGAATAAGTTGACCCCGATGCAACGTTTACAGAAAGATCATCAAAATCTGCTCTTTTTGCCAAGATGTATGGAGAAGCCGGAGTACCATCTCCACCGGAATATCCGCTATACTTTGTGATTGTAATCTCAAACGACTCAACCAACATAAAATCATATGTGTTAGCTCCAAACGCGGTGCCGCTAGCATTATTTTTATGCTCGTAATGCACTCCAAAATACAAAGTGCTTGTCGTGGGCTTTGTTTTGAAAATATTGCTCTCAAGCGACAAGATGTGTTTCCAAGCTTCTTCTTTTTTTGATTGCTGATGACTAAACAACTCTCCTTGAGTGTTGCTATTATGTGTTGCATTGTCACTGACCCACGCCGATACTTTTTGCGTAATAGTTGCCGATCCGTCCTGCCATGCGCCCATTTTAATGGTTGCGGTGGCAGACACTGTATAATAAAGGTCATCCGACTCTCCAATTCCGCTGGAAAGAAATTGCGTTATCTCGGTTTTGTTCAACGCAACTGTGGCATTCTCCGTATAAGTATCTCTATCATAATATCCATGGCAACCATCATATGTAGTATCGCCAACAAAATCTTCAAACAACTTCTTCCATTTTTGTTGGTGTTTTGATGGGTATGATGTTACAATAGATTGTTTTGTAAGATCATTTTTCCATTTCTTGTTTGGTGTCGCAGTAAAAGTCGTGTCGGAAGCATTATACGTAACTGTTTTTGTTGTCCCTGTCGCGCTTGCCACGTTATTTTCAATAATACCGTTTTGTTGCAGTTCGTTTTCAATGCCGAAAGCACCGGAGAGCGTGCCGGCAAAGACAAGGACAAACGTAATAGCAAGCAACAATGCGCCTGCGGTCAGCTTTATGTAATTTCTCAATTTCGTTTGTGTTTTTGTCCTTGAATTTCTCATGTTTTTCTCTCCGTGTATGCGCCCACGTCGCATTGATTTTATATATTTTATAATATATATACATTCAAATCAATCGTTTTATTGGACAATCTGCAAAATTGATTCATTTTCGCATTTTTGCAAAGTTTTCCTTGACAGTTTTTCGCCAATGGGTTTACTCTAAATATACCCCCACTGGGTATATGATGTATACGAGGTGAAAGATATGGAAAACATAGAAAATACGCAAAATTGCTCTGCATGCCACTCGTGTTGCAACCGCCAAAAACACACTCCGCGCAGTGAGGAACAGCTCAAAGCACTCACGTCGCGGCTCAACCGCGCAATCGGGCAACTGGGCGGCATAAGAGGTATGCTTGAGGACAACCGCTATTGCGGTGACGTACTGATTCAGCTTTCTGCGGTGCAGAGCGCATTGCAAAGTTTGGGATACGAGATTCTTGCCGAGCATATGAAGACTTGCGTTGTCGAAAACATCGAAGACGGCAATACTCAAATCATGGACGAAGCGATTGATTTAATAAAAAAACTGAAATAACATCGTTGTCCTACTGTCATTCCGAGCGTAGCGTGGGAATCCAGCCGTAAGGCGTAACCTAATCGGGTGTGGGTGTCCCACCCCTACCGTCATTCCGAGCGTAGCGTGGGAATCCAGCCACTAGGCGCATTTCGCTCCGCTAGATTGCCACGTCGCAACTCTCGTTGCTCCTCGCAATGACAAAAAGGAAAAATTGAAAAACACACATCATAGGTAAAAATTATGGAAAAACAAAAATTCAATGTATCGGGCATGTCATGCTCGGCATGCTCGGCAAGAGTGGAGAAAGTCGTGGGTGCGCTTGACGGTGTAAAAAGCGTCAGCGTGAGCCTTCTCACCAACTCCATGGTGGTCGAGTACAATCCGCCTCTCACCTCAAAAGACATATCTAAAGCGGTTGCCGAAGCAGGCTACAAAGCCGCGCTCGCAAGCGATAAATCCGAAAAAAAGGATAAGATGAATCCCATTCTCGTCATGGTGATTCGCCTTGTTTTGTCCTTTGTGCTTCTCATACCGCTCATGTACGTTTCGATGGGTGTTGTGATGTGGGGCTGGCCGCTCTCGTTTGCGGACGATACAATGGCGATTGCCGTGTACGAACTCGTGCTTTCGCTTGTTATCATGGTTATCAACGGCAAGTTTTTTGTCAGCGGAACAAAGAGTCTTATCCACCGTGCGCCCAATATGGACACGCTTGTTTCTATGGGCAGCGCAATCTCCTTCATATACAGTGTTGCGCTGATGATACAAGCAGGCGTACAACCCGAGCATCTCGCCCACCTTGCGCACAACCTCTACTTTGAATCGGCGGCAATGATTCTTGCGCTCATCACCCTGGGCAAAACCCTCGAAGCGTACAGCAAGGGCAAAACTACTTCCGCAATCAAAGGACTTATGAACCTTGCCCCAAAAACCGTGCATGTGATTGTTGACGGCGTTGAAAAAGAAATTCCGGTATCCGATCTTCAAGAAAACGACTTGTTTGTCGTGCGTCCGGGCGAGAACTTTGCCGCCGACGGCGAAATAGTTTCGGGCGACACTTCGGTCAACGAATCTTCCGTCACGGGCGAGAGCATGCCCATTGACAAAACCGTCGGATCGTCGGTCATATCCGGCACGACAAACATCAACGGATTCGTCACGGTCAAGGCTAAAAAAGTGGGAGAAAACACCACCCTTGCAGGCATCATAAAACTTGTCGAAGACGCATCGTCATCAAAAGCTCCAATCGCAAAAACGGCAGATAAAGTGTCGGGAGTGTTCGTACCAACCGTCATTTTGGTTGCATTGCTTGTTTTTGTCGTGTGGATAAGCGTGACCAAAAATATCGAAATTTCACTCAAACACGCCATTAGCGTTTTGGTGATAAGCTGCCCTTGTGCGCTCGGCTTGGCAACCCCCGTCGCAATCATGGTTGCAAGCGGAAAAGGCGCAAAAGCAGGCATACTTTTCAAAACCGCAACCGCCCTCGAAGAAGCAGGCAAAGCGGATATAGCGGTGCTTGACAAGACAGGCACAATCACAAAAGGCATGCCCGTTGTGACAGATGTAAAAACGCTTTCGTCATATTCGGAAAACGAACTTGTTTTGCTTGCCGCACGACTTGAATCGGGCAGCGAACACCCCATCGCGTCGGCGGTTGTAAATCGCGCAAAAGAACTATACGGCGATGAAATCCTGCCTGCCGACAGCTTTGAAAACTTGTCGGGACACGGCATAAAAGGCGAGGTGAACGGACTTGTCGCACTCATCGGAAACGCCTCTTTGATGCGCAACGGCGGCTTGCTTTCAGAAGAAGCGGAAGATGTCGCAAAGGCATTCTCGTCGCAGGGCAAAACGCCTCTTTATTTCGCTTTGGACGGCAAAATCGCCGGCATAATCGCCGTTGCCGACGAGATAAAACCCGACAGCGTCCAAGCAATATCCACTCTCAGACAACAAGGTTTGCGCGTCGTTATGCTCACAGGCGACAACGCATTGAGTGCAAAAGCAGTTGCCGACAAATGCAGTGTCGACGCGGTCATTTCCGACGTTTTGCCAAGCGACAAAGACAACGTTTTGTCTGCCCTCAAAAAGTACGGCAAGGTCATAATGGTGGGAGACGGAATCAATGACGCACCCGCCCTCTCCCGCGCCGACATCGGAATTGCGATAGGCGCAGGCACGGACATCGCAATCGACAGTGCGGACATTGTGCTTATGAAGTCATCTCTTTCCGATGTCTCAAAAGCAATCAACCTTTCAAGGCGTACCCTTCTCAACATCAAAGAAAACTTGTTCTGGGCGTTTATTTACAATGTTATATGCATCCCGATTGCGGCAGGCGCGCTGTCTTTCGATCCTGTCAACATAACGCTCAATCCGATGATAGGAGCGGCAGCTATGAGCCTGTCAAGCGTGTGCGTCGTCCTCAATGCATTGAGGCTCAATCTGGCGAATCTCGCAAAACACGCAAAGCGCAAAAAACCGCCCGTAGACATTGACGTGGCACAAATCGAAAGCGTGGTTGCAAGTCGTAAAAATGTTGAACTTTCGGCGGATTTTTCAACCGATTCCGCACTGAGCGACGTCGCAATCGACGCTTGCAACGAAAAAAATACTTGCCCTATCGCAAGCGACAAATCCAAATCGAACGCTGTAAACAATAAAACAGAAAACAAAAAAGGAGCATCCGCTATGCAAAAAACAATTTCAATCGAAGGCATGATGTGCATGCACTGCGTCAAACATGTAAACGACGCACTCTCAAAAGTGGACGGAGTATCTCTTGTCGAGGTGTCGCTCGAAAACAAAAACGCAATCGTAACGCTCACAAAAGACGTTTCCGATTCCGCTCTCAAAGCCGCCGTCGAAAACGCAGGATATGATGTGACGGAAATAAGATAATTTTTTCAACGTCAAGCAAGTTTTACCCAACAAAAAAACGACGCCTTCCGCGTCGTTTTTTTTGCTAAAATCTTCCGCAACCGCAACATAATTGAATATATTTGTTTTGCCTCTACAAGAGTGTTAGGCGTATACCTTAATTACAATCTCCCCCTTCCTCACGTGTTTGGACTTCGGCGTTTGCAAAGCAATCCGCCTCGTTCGCTTTGGCTACAACACATTCACTGGATGTGTTGCTTAACGCGTCGCGCCCATACCGCCGTTCCCCCTTAAAAGGGAACCCACGGCGTCCGCTCCGCGTGGGGACACACTCGGCACTCGCATAGATAGGGACATTTCTCTACTTATGCCACCGTCCTTTGTGCGCCGGCTACGCAACAACATGGCGCAGTCGGACGGTACAACCGTCAAGCTCGGCGCTCGTTGCGGTCGTCGCCTTGCGACTCCAATTCCGTCTTCGAATTGGCACATTCCATATATAAGAACGCTCCGAATAAGCTGAAATCTTCCGCAACCGCAACGCAGTTGCTATATTAGAAGTACTCTCAAACGTGCAGTCTTTTTGCGGTGCGAGGGTCAAGCTCGTACACGAAGTTTTTGTCCTCGTCACCGTGAAAGTCGCTTCCGCCGGTGGGGAGCAATTTATACTTATTCATGAGTTCGGAGAAGTTTTTTTTGTCTTGCTCGTTGTGAGATGGATAGTTGAGCTCCATGCCGTCAAGCCCAAACTGTTTCAATCCGCCCAAAAGGATCTCCAGTCTTTTGTCGAGCAAGTATTTTTTCGGGTGTGCGACGGATGCAAACCCTCCGTACTTCTTGATGATTCTGACAGCCTCGACGGGTGTGAGCCTCTTTGCCTCGCAGTACGCTTTTGCGCCGGGTCTGAGGTATTTTTCAAATGCGTCGTTGATATCGGTGCAATACCCTTTTTTGACAAGCTCGCGCGCCATGTTCATACGTCCCAATCCGTCAGCCGAAAAGTCCAGCTCCGTCTTTACTCCGAGGTCTTGAAGTTTTTGTCCGATGCGGATATTCCTTTCCTTTCTCAAATCCTTTACTTTTTGCAATTCTTGCACAAAATCAGGGTTTTTGTAGTCGATATTGTATCCTAAAATATGGATTTCGCATATTGAGTACGTGCTAAATTCAATTCCTCCGACAAATTTTATGCCGAGTTTTTTTGCCTCTTCACGCCCTTCGTCAAGGCCGGCAACGCTGTCGTGGTCGGTGATTGCCATCACGTCCAAGCCTTTGTTTTTTGCCCATGCAACGACTTCCCTCGGCGTGAGCGAGCCGTCGCTTTTGGTTGTGTGAATATGCAAATCAGCCTTCATATGTTTCATCCTCAAACGTTATTTCATCATCGCCCGACGATGCGATAAGTTGCTCCATATCGGGACCTTTTTCATCCGAAAGGCTGTTGACCTTGTTGAGTTTTTTGCCGATTATTCTCGTGCGTTCTTCTGCGTTTTCAAGCGACTTTTTGACAGTGTCGAGGCGGTCTCCCGTCTGTTTCAAATATTTTGTGAATAGTGCGAAATCGCTCATAAATCCTTGCAGAAGTTTGCCTATTTCCGTACTGCGTTTTTCGATTGCGACGCTTCTGAATCCCATTTGCAAACTGTTGAGCAATGCCGCGATTGTGGTTGGACCGCACACCACGATTCTGAACTTGTTTTGTATATCCTCAACAAGTCCTTCCCTTCTGATAATCTCGGCATAAAGCCCTTCCGTGGGCAAATACATAATCGCAAAATCGGTGGTTTTTGGCGGATTGACATACTTGTCTCTTATGCTCATAGCCTCGGTTTTCACGCGGTTTGC
The DNA here is from genome assembly GCA_934233745.1 of uncultured Clostridia bacterium. Classification (GTDB taxonomy): domain Bacteria; phylum Bacillota; class Clostridia; order Christensenellales; family CAG-917; genus CAG-475. The sequence continues at coordinate 190,875 of CAKQGN010000001.1, read as the reverse complement.
AAGCGCCTTGCTTGCAGCCTCCACTCCGTCGGGATCGCCTTTTTCCGACGCTTCGACAAGGCGAGCATAGTCCTCGACGGGAAACTTTGCGTCGATTGGCAAAAGCACTTCTTCGTCGCCTTTGCCGGGCATGCGTATGGCAAAATCAACCATATCTTCGCTGCCGCGTTTTATACGGACTTGCTTGTGATATTGTTCGGGCGCAAGGATTTGCGCAAGCAAACTTTCAAGCGAAACTTCTCCCCACGTTCCGCGCGTTTTTACGTTTTTGAAAATACGGTTGAGGTCGTTGACACCCGTTTGCAAGTTTTGAAGTTCGGAGAATGTCCGATTGATTTCTTCAAGCCTGTCATTGACGATTTTGAAAGATTGATTGAATCTTGTTTCCAACGTTGCGCTGAGTTTTTCATCGACTGTTTCGCGCATCTTTTCAAGCTGTTTCGCATTGTCCTCTTTCATCTCTTTCATGCTTGCCGAGTTGAGTGCGGTGAGCGTTGCGATGCTTTGCTCGTTTGCGACACGCAGATTTGCGATGCTTTGAGCGGTCGTTGTCTTGACTTCTTCGAGGCTGCGTTGCGTTGTCTGCATAAACCTATCCATGCGCTCGCCCACGGCTCGTATGTTTTCGGTTTGAGCATTGAGCGTTCCCACAAGCATGGAGTTGTTGATTTTCATCGCGGTATCGATGTCGTTTTTGAGCTTTTCGTTGTCCTCTTTGATATTCGACAGTGTAACATTATCGAGTTTTGCACCGCCTTTTTTGAATAAAAGGATACACATTGCAACGCACGCAAGCGCAAGCGCGATGCAAACCGCCACCATAATATACAATCCCGTCATACATACCTCCCGTGCGCAAATCGTCTTGCTTTTTATCCTTGCAAAGACAAATCTCGCATTGATTTTTGTTTATACTTGTACTTGCAGATATACTGCATTTCCATGAGTTCAAAATGTGCGATTTATACCGACTTTTTCTTTTTTTTGAGATACGCAAGTGCCTTATCTCTGTCTATCAAATCGGGATTCATCACCGTATCCAGCCACAATTCTTCGAGGAGTTTTCCTCTTTGCTTTTCGTCTACACCGAGCGCAACGAGGTCTTTCCCGTCTACTTCCAAATCTTTTACGCAAAGCGGCGTACCGTCGCTTTTCATCTCGTTTGCGATTTGGCGGATTCGATTTTCTTTATCGAGTCGTACGCATGAAGCGAGCGCATCTGCATCGGCAAGATCGCAAAGATCATATACGACGTCTTGATTTATCGCCACGAAACGACGCAGTTTTGCCTCTGACATATCGCCTTTCAAATCGGTCATATGTAGTGCGACGAGTTTTACGATTTTCTTTCTTTCGGCTGTCGAAAACTTGAACCGTTTGCATATTTCGTCAGCAATTTGCGCACCGATTTCGGCGTGCGCATGCATGTTCCCGTTGCGCTTTATCGATTCCGCTTTGCCGACGTCGTGCAAAAGAGCGGCAAATCTCAACCTCGGCGGAGCGTACTCATACGCTTTGAGAGAGTGATTGTAGGCATCGTACAGATGGTATTTTTTCGGTTGTTCCAAATCTTTGAGCGTTGCGAGTTCAGGAAAAAGCATATCGACAAGTCCGAGTTCGTCAAGCATCGCAAGCCCTCTGACATGGGCGTCTTTCAGGTTCAATCGGGGATGTTTCGTATCCGCAACAAAAATTTTTTCCAGCTCGTCGCGTATTCTTTCAACCGCAATATCTTTTACGCGCCATGCGTTTTTCTTTGCGATTTCAAAGGTGTTGCTTTCTACATCGAATCCGAGTTCGGCGGCAAATCTCACCATGCGCAAAATGCGCAATCCGTCCGCTTCGAAAACGATATTCGGCTCGTCGGCGGTTGAAATAATCTTGTTTTTCACATCTTCCGTTCCGCCGAGCAAATCGAGGATTTTGCCCGTCAGAATATCCTTGTACAGCGCGTTGCATTTGAAATCTCTGCGCCTTGCGTCAAGGCTCATATCCGAGGTGAAACGAACGTCTTTCGGCGTATGCCCGCCGCTCGATATATCATAGCTGTCGGTGCGAAAAGTCGTGTATTCGCACACAAAATCGCCGCATGAAATATGCACGGTCCCCATGCGCAGATTTTTGTCAGAAACGACAAAATCGGTGTTTGACAATATCTTTTTGACATCTTCAACCTTGAGTTTTGCGCAAACGTCAATGTCAAAGCACTCAATGCCAAGCAACTCGTCGCGCACCGCGCCGCCCACTTGATAGAGTGTGGCAAACGGTTTGAAACATATCGCCAAACTCTTTAATGCGTTTTCTTTTTCAGCCACCGTAAACCTCGGGCGCAAGCACGCAAACGTCCTTGAAGTTTCTCATTTTTTCGTCATAGTCAAGACCATATCCGACAACAAATTCGTTTTCGATTTCAAATCCGACATAATCGCCCTTAAAGTCGACTTTTCTTCTTGACGGCTTGTCGAGCAACGAGCAAACTTTGAGTGTTTTCGGTGCGCGTGCAAGCAAAAGTTTTTTCAGATAACAGAGCGTAATGCCCGTGTCGATTATATCCTCGACGATGATTACGTTTTTGTCCCTGATGGGTTCGGAAAGGTCTTTTATCATCTTCACTTCGCCGCTTGACTTTGTGCCTGCTCCATAGCTCGAAACAGCGATAAAGTCGATTTCGACATCCCCTTCGATTTCCCTTACGAGATCCGCAAAAAATATACTTGCGCCTCTGAGCGTACATACGAGAGTGACGGATTCGCCTTTGTAATCCTCTGTGATTTGTCTGCCGAGTTCGGCAACTCTTTTTGCGATGTCCTCGCGTGCGATTAGAATCTTTTTGATTTCTTTGCCGTACATTTTTATATCTCCATTGTATAGTTTTCTATGGTGCGTTTTCGGTGCATTGCAGCCGTTTTTACATTGTTTTAAGTTCATATATGTTTTTGCCGATGTTTTCTACCGCGACGTTTTTGGAAATTTCCACGCCGAATATCGCAAAAACTTCGCTTCCGTTTGCGACAACGACAAGTTTTTCTCTCTTGCGCAAAGGCACTTTTTTATCGGTCAGAAAGTCGCCCACACTCTTTGTTCCGCCGCCGAATTTTTGGATATAATCCCCGGGTTTTATTCTTCTCAAAACGGCATGTTGAGGCAATTTATCGCCGTCTACAAACAAAATTCTATCACAATCGCGGCAACTGCCCGAGCGCAACTTTTCTTTGCACATACAATCGACTTTTGCAACCGACACGCCGAGAGAGGCAAATTCGCCTTCCGCAAAACTCTCTACGCAATCGAGTGCGCCTCTTTCGCGCTTTTTCGAAAACACGATATATCTGCCGTCTTTGTGCGCCACGAGTTTGTGAGCAAGCTCGATACGTTTTCCGTTTTGAGCGTCTTTGAGGTCGAATACAAGCGGAAAGTGCCTCTGTTCGATATCCTGACAAACGCCGAGCATTCTCGCAGCCTTCACAACAAGTTCTTTTGCAATCAATGTATCCTCAAAATACTTCACATCAACTTTAACTTCGTCGTTTTCAAGACGCAATTCGGGCGTATTTTTCGCTATAAAATCGCAAACTTCCGTTGCGTTTTCGCAAAGCCTTGACACGGACGTACAAAGAGAAGGAAATCTTTGTTTTATTTTTTCAAGCTCCTCTCGCAAAAAATTGCGCGTGTAGTCGGTGTCAAAATTGGTTTCGTCGTCGACGTATGGCAAATTATGTTCGGCAACGAAATCGTTTATATCCTCTCTTTCGCAACAAAGAAGCGGGCGAATATACTTTCCGCTCACCGCACTCATTCCGCAAAGACCTCTTACGCCGGTGCCGCGAATTATGCGCATAATTACGGTTTCGACTTGGTCGTCGGCGTGATGAGCAAGCGCGATATAGTCGCACTTTTTCTCGTCGAGTACGCTATCGAAAATCTCGTATCGCAAAATCCTTGCGCCCTGTTCGAGCGTATAGCCGTTTTCCTTGCAAAACGCAGGCGCGTCCACCTTGAAACAAAAAAGAGGAATATCGTATTCTTTGCAAAAATCGGCAACGAATCTGCTGTCGTCCACGCTGCTCTGACCTCGGATACCGTGTTCGACATTGATTGCGACCAAAGGGACGTTTGCGTTTTTCAATGCATACGCAAGCGCGACGGAATCTCTGCCGCCGCTTAAAGCAACGCCAATCGTTTTTCCGACAAAAGACGGATTGTCCAAAAATTTATTCAAATATATTTGAATATCGTTTGCCATACGGCAATTATACAGCACCGACGCAAAAAACACAACATTTTATGCACGATATCGCCTCTGCACTCTGATTTATACCATAAAAAGTCGCATTGCAAGCACCGTGCAATCGTCGGTTGCGCCGCTTTCGAGGGCTTTTTCAAGCACGGAATCGGCAAGAGTTTGCGGATTTTGGGTGTCGGTTTCGTCAATGACCTCGCACACGCCTTTGCCCTCGAGCGCGTCGAAAACTCCGTCGCTCATCATAAGCAACATATCGCCGTCAAAAAGTTGATAGCGCGACGTGATACTTTCTACGTCATCCACAATGCCTATGGGTGCTGCGGTGCAAGTGAGCATTTCTATATTGTCCTTTCGGATGATAAAACTGCTTGCCGAGCCCAACTTCACAACGTCCAATCCGCCCGACTGCATATCCAAAACCGCAATGTCGAGGGTGGAAAACATATCTTCCGCACCGAGTTTGAGCAACTTATTGGCAAGGCTCAAGACGATGCCCGATTCTATGCCCGCCCGATAAAAACTTTCAATCATTTTAATGGCGTTTTTGCTTGTTTCGCTTGCTTTTTCACCGTGTCCCATTCCGTCGCAAACGGCAAACAGTCTGCGAGTTCTCGACGGACAAAGCACGCTCACCGTATCTCCGCACTCTGACTCTTCGCCGAATTTCTTTTGCGCAACTCCGTAAGCGACTTCATATATCGGAGCGCAATCCAGAAACACGACCTTTTGCGAACCTCTGTCCTGAATTTTCGAAACTTCCATACGCACGCCGAGGCTTTTGGATACGATTCTCGGCAACACGGCTTTTTGCGCGTCGCAATCTCTTACAATCAGCGTTGCGCTCGACGACGAACCCTCGCCGCAAATAACGATTTCGCTTGCGACGACGTTGTGTTTCAAAAGCTCGGCTTTGAGCAATTCCGCATCGTCCGAGGCAAAGTTCACCTGTTCTGCGCAAGAGCTTGCAAGCGAATCTAGTACAAGCGCAATGCCTGCAAATTGTTCGGACATAAGATTTTTGCAAGACACAAGGTTTTTTGCTTCGCATGTTCTCTTTTTGTATGCGTCCGCACTTGTGTTTATCGCAGATGCCAGCGAGTGCATATTCGAGCATCTGCTTGTGACAAAAGGCGGCATATCGAGTATGGTGACTTTTCCGCGATTGATTGCCGCGTCCGCCATAGGCAAAATCACGCTTGACGTATCCCCTCCGAGCGCGGTAAAACAAATCTCTCTGTCCCTGCACCGTCCGCAAAAACTCTTTGCAACTTCCTTTGCAAGTCTGTTCGGCGAACACTCGGATGAATTTGCGGCAAGTTTTTCGAGATTTTTCGACATGTCGTAAAACACGTCCGAGGCGGACGCCAGGCGTGACGCCAGCTCTCTGCCTCGTCTGTTGACAATACCTGTGTAAGCTCTGCGGTTGTCGCCCTTTGCCAGTCCTTTTATCTTTGTCGTGACCGACGAAGGTATCAACAAAGCGCAAATCACTCCGACGCCACACATGACAAGCGATTGCCATCCCGCTCCCGCATAAGCGTTCAAAAGCCACTCTATGCCCTCGACCGCCAACACCGCAAGCGCAGACGACCACTTTGTAAAGGGCGAAAACGCAACCGCCGCCGTTGCAAGTGCTACCGATGCGCCGAGATAAGTCAAATCTGACTTTGCAATGCTTGCTCCGACTCCGAAAAGTATGCCGACAAACAACGTTGTCTGCGCCTTGAAACATACAGCGCAAACCAACACGGAAAACGCAAGCACTCCGCCATAGGCATAAAAACCGAAACCTCCCACACCGCAAAGCGCATATCCCGTCACGGCAAGAGTTATGCCTGCGCATATCAGCTCGTCAACAGTTGCTTTGTGAAGAACGGAACGCACAAACACGGCATAAGCGCAAATACCGAAACAAAACGTGCCGGCAACGACAAAGAGCGCGCAAAGCCCCAAACGGAAATAATCGCCTTCGAACACGCAACCGCATGCGACATACGGACTAATACCTAAAAGCGCGCAAAGCGCAACCGCCCAGAGCGGAACGTTCTTGCGAATTTTGTAAAAAATCGCGTATAGCGCAATCAACGTAACCACCGGCGCAAGCGCATACAAAAGCATTCGCCAATCGGGTAAAAACACGACGTTTGCAACAATAAAACACGGCGATACGGCAAGCACGTTCTGCCTTGCGAAAACAAGCGCACAAAACAAAGCAAGCGACAATGCAAAACCGAATGACGGTACGCTCGCAAACAAAAACAACGCAAGACCTTCAAGCGCAAACGCTACCGCGGTTTTTGCGCTCATCTTCAAATCAAATGTCGGACACACTTTTCTTTTGGCGGTTAAAACATGACTTTTCATAGCAATATTTTACAAAACAGACGCTGAAAAAAATTGCTGTCCGAAAGAACATTTTGTCTTTTCCGACAGTAATATAGCACACATTGTCGAAATCTTTATATTTCAAAACACGACTTTCAAGTTTCGATTTTGCAACGATAAACATCGTTTTATGCAAATTGACTTTGAAAGTTCTTTTGCATTTGACATAGTTTGGAATAAGGCATATAATCATATTTATCAAAAGCCATCAAAGGTCGGTATGCAAAACAAAAGACTCTCATCCATAAAAAACATCACCCTCCTTGCGCTCATGCTTGCGCTGACGATTATCTTTTGTTTTGTACCCGTTCAGTTCGGGACAATCACGCTTGCCCTGATGATTTTGCCGACAATCATACTCTCACAGGTTGCGTCATTCAAGACTTCGCTCGCAATGGGAATCATGATGGGGATTGTAAATTACATCGCTTGGTTCACCACAAAAGCGGCGTCTCCCGTCGCACCGATTTTTCAAAACCCGATTGTGTGTATTCTGCCGAGAATCCTCATTGCGATAGTTTGCTATTTTACACGATACGGACTTCAAAAAGTTGTCTTTTTTGCTCGAATCAAGCGCATATGCGATTATGAATATGTGCGCGAATGTGCATACGAGAACACTAAAAACAACGATATGCGCATGACGGCAACCAACCCGAACGTCTCGGATTTTTGCGATGATAATCATCGCACATGCAACATCTCAAAATCCTGTGACCGAAAAGCGAGGTCGAAACAAATCCTCACCGACCAGTTTATATACGCCCTGTCCGCCGCCCTGGGAGTTATCACCAACACACTGTTTGTCGCCATATTCACTCTCATTTTTTTCAACGGCACTTCCATTGCGCAAAACACGATTGTCACCGTAAAATACGTACTCGCCTGGTTTGGGGTGAACTTCGCGGTTGAAGTAGTTTCTTTCTCATTGCTTACACCGCCCATCGTACTTGCCCTCAAAGCCGCAAAACTCGCATAACGGAGTTATATCCGCTTCTTCGTTTTCATTGCTGCTTTTCTCTTTTACGATTTCGGGTATTTATCTGTCGGATTCATAGCGATATTACAATTGCGCAAACCCCGCAACACAAAAAAAACAATACAAACTCGAACGATTGTATTATTTATGCAATTATTTTTCAACTATTTGACAAATAGTATATTTACACGGTTTTTTGCGTGTGTTATACTTATTTTATCTTATAAATAAGGTGGACTATGGGCAATTATGTTCTCGCCTACGATGTAGGCACAACCGGCATCAAAACTTGTCTTATCGAAATCGACAAAAGCATAAAAATACTCTCATCTGCATCGCAAGGTTACGAGCTTTACGTTCTCCCGGGCGGAGGCGCGGAACAAGATCCCAACGAATGGTGGGACGCAATGAGAGCAACCACCCGCCGAATTTTTGAAAACTCTCCTATAAAGCCCGAACAAGTGGAAGGCATCTCGTTTTGCTCTCAAGCGCAAGGTTTGGTTCTCGTTGACAGGGACGGAGTGCCGGTTCACCGCGCTTTCAGTTATATGGATCAACGCGCAACCAAAGAAATCAAGGACGGTCTCCGTTTCGGTCTGCAAATCGAGGGAGCAAACATTTTCAGGCTTCTCAAATCGCTTGCGATCACGGGAGCGGCTCCTCTGTCCGTCAAAGATCCTCTGTGGAAATATCTGTGGCTCAAAAACAACGAACCCGAAAACTTTGCTCGTATCTACAAATGGCTCGACGTCAAGGAATATCTCATCGCGCGCATGACAGACGAATTTGTGCTTACGCACGATTCGGCTTTCGGCACAATGCTCTACGATCTCAAAAACAAGTGTATAAGCAAATCCATGTGCAAGATGTTCGGCATAGATGTCAAACACCTGCCCAGACTTATAGAATCGACAGAATGCGCAGGCACGCTCACCGACAAAGCGGCTGAAGAACTCGGACTTGTCAAGGGCATCAAAGTCTACGGAGGGGGCATGGACGCAAACCTCATCGGCGTCGGCGCAGGCTCTACGGGACTTGGCGACACCCATATTTACAGCGGCACTTCGGGCTGGGTTGGAACAATCACCGACAAACCTACCGTTGACGTATCTTCCATGATTGCGGCGGTCGTTGCGGCGCAACCCGGCAAATACAACTATTTCGCAGAGTTAGAAACTTCGGGCAAATGTTTTGAATGGGTAAAAGACCACATCGCTCTTGACGAGTGCGGCATCTACATCCAAAAAAAGCACGTCACCGACGACATCGAAAGCAAATATCTCTCGTTGTTCTCTTATATGACCTCGATTGTAGACGACATCCCCGCAGGAAGCGGCGGGGTTATATTCACTCCTTGGCTTCACGGCAACCGTTGTCCGTTTGAAGATCCCAACGCAAGAGGCATGTTTTTCAACATCAGCCTCGAAACAGGCAAAACCGAACTTATACGCGCGGTACTCGAAGGTATATGCTACCACAAACGCTGGATGCTCGAAGCGTCGTCAAAGAAGGTCAAACCTTCCGACGTAATCAGATTTGTGGGCGGCGGCGCACTTTCGGATTTCACATGTCAGGTGCTTGCCGACATCACGGGACACGTAATCGAAACCGTCGATAATCCTCAAAATATCGGTGCGGTAGGAGCTGCGGCATGCGTCGGCGTCGGACTTGGTGTTATTGCGTCATTTGACGAAATAAAGAAGTTTATCCCTGCAAAAAAGACGTTCAACCCCAACTTTGAGCTGAAAGAGAAGGTTTACGACAAAGGCTTTGAGGTGTTCAAATCCCTCTACAAGCAAAACAAAAAAGCCTTCAAGATTCTCAACGAAAACTAAAAAATATCGACAAAACTTAAAAAGTCGCTTGCAATCGCAAGCGACTTTTTTCGTTAAACGATACTATGTCATCCACAGTTGTCAATCACTGTTTTTGTCAAAGTTCTTCCCCTGTGAACCGAAAAGGCATCACTTCGTCGAGCTTGAATACCTTAAATTTTTCCGGTGTACCCAACACGACTTCGAAGTTGCTGTCACAAAACTCCGACATCACTTGACGACATACTCCGCACGGTGCGCAAAGCGTGGAAATCTCCCCCTCTCTGCCCCCGACGATCGCAATGCACGAAAACTCTCTTTCGCCCTCGCTGACCGCTTTTGCAAAAGCGGTGCGCTCTGCACAAATCGTAGGAGAAAAAGCGGCGTTTTCAATATTGCAACCGGTATATTCCTTTCCGTCCTTTGTCACAAGCACTGCGCCGACTCTGAAACGAGAATACGGCACATAGGACATCTTGCGCATATCGTTTGCCTTTTCCATAAGACGTTTATAGTCAATCATATTTTCTCCTTTCACCTGTCAATCGATGACATCGGCAAGAAAACTATTGCCCGACGTGTCCTTTTTGTCAACGCCGAGATAGTCGAGAACTGTTGCGCTGATGTCCGCAAACGTATCTCTCGTGCCGAGGTTGACGCCCTCTTTTATATGTTTGCCGCAAACAATCATCGGCACGTATTCGCGTGAATGGTCTGTGGACGGTGTTGAAGGATCGCAACCGTGATCGGCAGTGATGATCAAGATGTCGTCCTCTCGCATATTCGGCAAAAACCGACCGAGTTGCACGTCAAATTCCGTCATGGCGTTTGCATATCCTGCGATGTCGTTGCGATGACCGTACTTCATATCGAAATCGACGAGATTGACAAAACAAAGTCCCTCGAAATCTCGTTTCTGGATGTCGAGAGTGACCTCCATTCCGTTTGTATTGGAGGTGGTTCGGTTGGATTCGCTCACACTCTTCCCTGCAAAAATATCGTATATCTTGCCGACGGATATCGTTGCAAGCCCTGCATCTTTCAAGCAATCGAGCATAGTCGTATGCGGCGGAATGAGCGAATAATCGTGCCGATTTGCCGTGCGGGTATAGGGCCACTCTCCCGTGAAAGGACGAGCGATAACTCTGCCTACACCGTGTGCGCCTTGCAACATTTCACGCGCGATTTCGCAGTATTTGTAAAGTTCGGGAACGGGAACATAGCTCTCGTGTGCGGCGATTTGAAAAACGCTGTCCGCCGATGTGTACACGATAAGCGCGCCCGATTCTATACTCTCTTTGCCGTAATCTTTGATGACTTCCGTGCCCGAATAAGGCTTGTTGCAAAGCACTTTTCTGCCCGTGCGTTTTTCAAACTCCGCAATGACCTCTTCGGGAAAACCGTCGGGATAAGTCGGAAGCGGTTTGGGAGATATGATACCCGCGATTTCCCAGTGTCCGATTGTCGTATCCTTGCCCATCGACGTTTCTTTGAGGCGAGCAAAACTCCCTTTGGGGTTTGCGATTGCGCCGCCTACGGTGTCGATGTTGAAAAGACCGAGATTCACAAGATTCGGACAATCGAAATGCTCGTCCTTGCGGATTGCTGCGAGCGTATTGCTTCCTTCGTCGTGCCAAAGATACGAATCGGGCATTTCGCCGCAACCGCAACTGTCAAGCACTATAATAAAAACTCTTTTACTCATATTTTCACCTAAAATCAAACGCTCCGTAAGTTGCCGAGATATTATGCAAGTTCGAGAGCGATTTCCATCATTTTTGTGAAGGAATTTTGTCTTTCTTCGGCAGTTGTATTTTCTTCGGGATAGATGAAACTGTCGCTTACGGTGCATATGCAAAGTGCTTTTTTGCCTGCGCGCGCCGCATTGCAATAGAGTGCGGCGGATTCCATTTCGACGCCCAGCACGCCCATCTTTGCCCATTGCATACCGCTGTTTGCGTCATCGTAGAATATATCGGACGAAAAGATGTTGCCCACTTTGTAGTTTATGCCTGCCTTTTGGCATAGTTCTGCCGCTCTTCGCACGAGGTCGAAATCGGCAATCGGGCAGAACGTGCCGGGAAGATTGTATTGCATTGCATAATTGCCGTTTGTGCAAGCTCCCATTGCAATGATTATATCGCGTGCGTGCAAATCTTTGTCGAACGAACCGCAAGAACCGATACGAATGATGTTTTTCACATCGTAGAAGTTGAAAAGCTCGTACGAATAAATGCCGATTGCGGGTTGTCCCATGCCTGATGCCATGACGGACACGCGCTTTCCTTTGTAATAACCCGTATAGCCGTTGACGCCTCTGACGTTGTTGACGAGTACGGCGTCTTCAAGGAAGTTTTCCGCAATGAATTTTGAACGAAGCGGATCTCCGGGCATAAGGACGGTTTCGGCAAAATCGCCGAGTTTTGCTGTGATATGGGGGGTTGGAACTGACATAATTTTGACTCCCTTTTGATTTATTTTGTTGTCGCGCCGAAAATCGGAGCGGTATACCCGCATAAATGCAAATTTTTGCATGTATGCAAAAGTATGTTTTTACTTTTATCCGTATGTACATATGAAAAAGAGTTGTTTGCTCGTTTATGCTCGGCATCACAAGTTTTCATATGAACATATTATCATATGTGCGTCAATATTCGCCGTCGCTTTCTTGCTTTTTGACGATTTTGACGATTCGGCTCGTGCCGAGTCTCGATGCGCCGAGTTCGACAAACTTCTCGGCGTCCTCGATTGACGATATACCTCCCGCCGCTTTCATCCGAACGCCTTTGCCGACATGTTTTGCAAAAAGCTCTATATCCGCAAAAGTCGCTCCCGATTTGGAAAATCCCGTGGAGGTCTTGATGAAGTCCGCACCCGCCTTTGTGACAAGCTCGCACATCTTGATTTTTTCTTCATCGGTGAGCAGGCACGTTTCGATGATGACTTTGAGAATCTTGTCGCCGCATGCTTTTTTGAGCGTTCTTATTTCGTTTTCGACATAGTCGTAATTGCCTGCTTTTAGCTCTCCGATATTGATGACCATATCGATTTCGTCTGCGCCGTTTGCGATTGCGTCTTTGGTTTCGAACTCTTTGGCAGCCGTGGTGTTGTAGCCGTTGGGAAAGCCGATAACCGTGCAGATTGCAACTCTGCCCTTTGAATACTCGCTTGCTTTTTTAACATAGCAAGGCGGGATGCAAACCGACGCCGTCTGATATTTTATGCCGTCGTCGCAGATTGCTCTTATGTCTTCCCATGTCGCCGTTTGCGCAAGCAAGGTGTGGTCGCATTTGCTCAGAATTTCTTTGATTTCCATATATGTTACCTCAAATTTATATTTGTATCTTTCCAAAAACATACGTTTGCTTTACGATGTTTTTGCAGTGGTTTTCGTCTTTGCAATCCTGTTTTTGTTTTTTTATGTTTTGACAAAATAAGGGTTTTATATTATCGATTGCATTGTCTTATCTGTTGATTCTGTGAAGTATCGCATTGACAATCATTTCGTATGCGACTTCGTTGTATCCGCCCTCGGGGACTATGATGTCCGCAACTCTTTTTGTAGGTTCGATGAAGTGTTCGTACATTGGCTTGACGGTTGAAAGATATTGATTTACAACAGATTCGAGGCTTCTTCCCCTCTCTCTCACGTCACGCATTATTCTGCGAAGTATTCTCACGTCGGCGTCGGTATCCACAAAGATTTTGATATCCTGAAGTTTCAGCAGTTCGTCATTGTAGAAGTTGAGCAGCCCCTCAAGAATGATGACTTTCGCACTCTTTGTTTCTTTCACCTCATCCGTGCGCATATACTGCGTAAAGTCGTAAACGGGGTGATAGACGGTTTCGCCGTTTTTGAGTTTTCGCATATGCTCGACAAGCAAGTCCGTATCGAAAGAATCGGGATGGTCGTAGTTGATTTTCACTCTTTCTTCAAACGGAATATCTCTGTTTGACTTATAATACGAGTCCATGCTGAGCATAACGGCGTCTTGACCGAATGCGCTTTTGATTCTGCTTGCAAGCGTTGTTTTTCCGCTTCCCGTACCTCCGCAAATGCCGATGACGATGCTTTCCATACTCACCTCACAAATATAAGCCCTTGGCTTCTTGTTCGGCTTTCTTTTTCAGCCAGCACTTTCTGCACATAGCGACATAGCGGTCGTTGCCTCCAAGACACACCTGTTCGCCTTTGAACACTATGTTGCCGTGGTCGTCCATACGCGCGTTGACGGTCGCCTTTGCGCCGCACTTGCACACGGACTTTATCTCGCTTATCGACTCTGCAATCTCGAAAAGGCGTTTGCTCCCCGGGAACATATGCGTCGTAAAATCGGTCGCAAGCCCGAAACAAAGCACCGGCTTGTTGAAATCGATCACGATCTGTCCGAGCTGATCCACTTGCTCAGGCGTAAGAAATTGGCACTCGTCCACAATTATGACATCGTATCCGCTGAACTTTTCCTTGAACAGTTTGTACAAGTCCTCGTTTTGCGCCACAGCTATTGCCTCTGCCCAAAGACCTATGCGGGAGCGCGTTATCGTTGCGCCGTCGCGAGTATCCACGGTGGGCTTGATGAGCATGACTTTCATGCCTCTTTCTTCATAATTGAATTTTGTTATAAGTGCTTGCGCCGTTTTCGAGCAGCCCATTGCGCCGAATTTGAAATATAATTTTGCCATTTGTACAGTGTCCTTTATTCTTTTCGCGCTTTATTCGACTCTATCCAAAACGATGGGACGTTTTTCGGGTTCTTCATCGCCGATTGTCGTAGAAGCATAAAATTTGTCAAGAGCAGGAGCAAATCTCTTTTGGTCGGATGTGTGCATAATCGCAATCTCCTCCCCTTCTTTTACGAAATCGCCCGTTTTCTTTTTCAGAACGATACCCGCCGAAAAGTCAATGTTTTCTTCCTTTGTGTTTCTGCCTGCGCCGAGGAGCAAGCTGGATATGCCGTAGCCCTCTGTGTCGACGTGTTGTATATAACCGCTCTTTTTTGCCTTTACGCTCATCGTATACAGAGCTTTTGCAAATTTGTCGGGGTTGTCGATACATTCGACGTCGCCGCCCTGTGCCTTGACCATCTTTTTGAACGTTGCAAGCGCGCTGCCGTCTTGCAAAGCTCCTTTGACCGCCTTTTCACACTCGTCAAGGCTGCCTTTGCCCGCAAGATAAAGCATGTTTGCGGCAAGAATTCGGCAAATTTCGGTGAAATCCTCAGGGCCGTGTCCGTTCATTGTGTCGATTGCCTCTTTCACTTCGAGCGTATTGCCGATTGCGTCGCCCAAAGGTCTGTCCATGTCCGTGATAAGCGCAAGCATTTTCTTCCCTGCCTGCTTGCCGATTTCAACCATTGTTTTTGCAAGGTCGCGGCTTGCCTCTATAGTTTTTGTGAATGCGCCGCTGCCCGTCTTGACGTCAAGCACTATGCAATCGTCGTCGGCGGCAAGTTTCTTGCCCATTATGCTGGACACGACAAGCGGCATGCTGTCAACCGTTGCCGTAACGTCGCGCAAGGCATACAGTTTTTTGTCCGCTGGTGCAAGGTCTTTGTTTTGTCCGACGATGCAGACGCCGATTTCGTTGACGTTTTTCAAAAATTCTTCTTCGGAAATATCGGTTCTGAACCCGGGAATCGATTCGAGCTTGTCAATAGTTCCGCCGGTATGTCCCAAGCCTCTGCCGCTCATTTTTGCAACCTTTACGCCGAGTGACGCCACAAGAGGAGCAACCACAAGGCTTGTCTTGTCGCCTACGCCGCCCGTGGAGTGTTTGTCCACCCGTATGCCGTTTATGGACGAAAAATCAAGACGTTGTCCCGAATCTCTCACCGCAAACGTAAGCGCAACGGTTTCGTCGAAACTCATACCGTTAAAGAATATCGCCATCAGTAATGCCGATGCCTGATAGTCGGGAATTTCCCCTTTGACATAACCGTCGATAAAGAAATCGATTTCCTGTTTCGAGAGTTCTCCGCCGTCGCGTTTTTTGCGGATGATGTCATACATTCTCATATTTGCCTCCCGTGCGCTTGCGCACGTATTTTTGTTTGTACATTGTATTATACAACATTTATTCAAAGAATAAAAGCCCCAATTTTCTATAAGGCAAATTCTCCCCTCGACAAAGCGGCGAAAAAAAGAACGCCTGCCTGGCGTTCTTTTGCGCTTGTTTTGTTTTTATTCGTTTTTATCGGTATCGACTTCGGTTTCGCTTGCGTCGGAATCTATCAATTGAATATTCTTCTCTTGCTTTGCCGCTTTCTTTGCAAGTCGTTTTTGCTTTGCTTTTTCTCGTTTTTCGGCGAGTTTCGGAAGTTTTCCTTGTTTGACAAGCACCTCGATTGTCACGACGATGACGATAACAACCGCCGCTATACATCCGATCACAATGCCGAAGATTTCAAAGAAGCCGAGTTTGATTGTGTTGACATAATCGGGATTGCTGTAAACTTCTATATATTGTTCGACCGTTTCGATTCTGGAGTGTTTGTCTTTCTCTTTGATGTCGAC
Source organism: uncultured Clostridia bacterium (assembly GCA_934233745.1). Taxonomy (GTDB): domain Bacteria; phylum Bacillota; class Clostridia; order Christensenellales; family CAG-917; genus CAG-475. The sequence goes on along the minus strand of CAKQGN010000001.1, from coordinate 174,941 downwards.
GTCCTGACCTGCGAGTTTGAGAATCTCGTCTTCGTTCCAGATATAGCTGTATTTGTCAAGAGGCTTTCCGCTTGCTTTTCCCGCATCTCTGTCGGCATGGGATTCAAAATACTTTGCATAGCCGTTGTCCCACAATTGAAGATGCGCGGTGTAAGAATTGTATTTGTTGATATGTTCGTTGCCCTCATGCATATCCTCTTGCGGTTTTGCATACCACTCCGTGAGCTTTTCGGCATCCGAATTCATATCTATTGCAAAATCAACCGTGTAAAGTCCGTTTTCAAATTTGATAGTCGCGTTGTCGGCAATGATCTCTTTGCAGAATTTCATGTTGTTGATCTCGTGAATAGAGCCGCTCAAAACGTGAAGTTTGTTGTTGAACTCATCGAGCGTGAGCGAACTCTCGAACGGATGATCTTTCTCTTGAATTTCAAACCTTGCATAAGGGAAAGTCGCAAGCGAGCAATCGCATGAGTATGCCGCGCCCTTGCCTGCAAAGAACCAGTATTCGCCGTCACCGTGCGTGTAGGCGACTTTCAAATAGCCTGCAAACGCAGCCGCTGCCGCCGCCATAACTTTGTACAAAGGATCGTCGGATGCAGGTTGAACGCTGGTTGCAAGCTGATAATACCACTTGTCCCCTTGACGAAGGTTGAACGAGTGCATCAACACTTTTGCCATGCTGATACCTGCGTCGCTCTCTTGCACGACAAGCGAAAGCGGAGTTTCTATGCGGCTTTTGTTGGCTACCGTATAAAGAGTCATAACCGCGGCTTTGATTGCGTCCTGATCTTTTGTTTCGTCGCTCTCTGCTTTTGCGCTTTCGGCAAGACCTTTGTCGATGATCGCCTTGTCGGTTGGCGAAATTAAACTCTCATAGTCGGGACGAGTGCCCACAGGCATCTCGAAAGATGTCGGAGTGTTTGCGTCTTTGTCGTTGCATGCGACAACCAAAAACAAACTTGTCGCAATCACCGCAACGCAAAGCAAACTTGCAATAATACGCTTTTTCATAACTTTTCCCTTTCCGTTTTTTTGCAAATCGATTATATTTATACAAAGTATAATCGACAAACATTACTTTTATATTTTACATTTTGTATCCGAGCTTGTCAATAGAAAAGAACGCCCGACTTTTGTCGGGCGTTCAATGCCGTAAAATCAAATGTTATTCTTCATCGTTTGTTGCCGTATCGACGCCGTTTGCCAAGTCTGTGCCGTCTTCGACATCGTTGTTTTCGGCATGTTTTTCGGCTCTTCGTTCGGCTTTTTCTTCTTTCTTTTCGGCTTTGATTTCCTTCTTTTCTTCTTTATCTTCTTTGTTTTGTGCGGAAATTGCTTTTCTGCGCGCTTTGTCGCGTTCGATTGCCGCCTGAAGTTTGGGAAGTTTGCCTTTCTTGAAGAGGATTGTAAGCACTATCGCCACAATTATCATTGCGCCGACAACGCTGCCCACAAGCGCAAGAGTGAATGTAAAATAGTCAAAGACAAACACGCTTCCGTTTTGAGCGATGTTCGCATAATAGTCGATACATTTTTCAATCTTTACGTCGTCGGAAGCAAGCGTGTTTGTGCGCAACGTCGTTTCGATGCGGGAGTCGCCGCCGATTATTCTCAAAATCTCATCGTTGTTCCATGCATACACAAATTCGTTTGACGGATGGGATTCCACGGGTACGTTCATGCCTATGACCTTGACTATCATTTGCCAATCCTCATACGAGCGGAATGCTCTGGCGTATCCGTTTTTGTACACTTCGAGTTCGGCATGCCAACCGCTTATGGTGTTGTTGATTGTAAAAGACTTGACGCCGATGTCGAGGTCGAGGCGAGATTTTGCCTGAAAATCGTTGATATGCTCCTTATCGCCGTCTTCGCACTCTATTGCAAACTTGACGGTGTAGCATTGTTTTTGCGCGTCATAGGAAATTTGACAATCTTTGAGCAAATCTCTGTAAATGCGCATGTTGTTGAGTTCGAGTTGACCGTCGCGGCAGTTTCTGTCCGCCTGATACGCCTCGAATCCGTCATATTCTTTTGGTTCATCTCCCTTCGGAATTGTGAAAGTTGCGTACGGAAATACGTTTGACGAGCAATCCATCTGAGTCGCCGTACCCATAATGTACGCATACATGTATTTTTGGCTGTCAAGAGTATACGCAACTTGCAAATTGCCCGCAATCGGGCTCATAATTCTTGCGATTGTTTCAAATCCCGCGACATCGCCCTTTGCCGCTTGCGATGCGAGTTGATAATACCATTTCCCGCCGCTTTGGAGAGTAAATCCGTTCATGTACACTCTGCCTTGCGCATTGCCGCCGAGCGAGCGTTGCACCATAAGCGAAGTGCCTTTCTTGCCTTTTTCGTTGTTGAGTCTGGACGTGTTTGCCGTGTTATAAAGCAACATAACGGCGTCTTTGATTGCTTCCTCGTCCCTCGTTGCGTCGTCGGTGGCTTTTGCCGCTTCCTTAACGCCTTTGGTTATAGCGGCATTGTCGTCCGCAGTGAAAAGCGATGCGAAATCGGGCATCTTTACGACATTCGCCACGTCTTTCAAAAACTCACCCGTAGACACAACCTGATCGTCGCTGTTGCACGCGACAAGGAAAAACGCACTTGTCGCAAGCACTGCGATCATGAGCGATATACACACAAACTTTCTCATTTTTAACCCCTCAAAACAGCTGCAATCCTTGATATTACTCTCGATTGCAAAAGCAAACGATATTTCTTTTTTTTTCGCCTTATTTGCCGCATTTTTGTCGTTATATCGCAAAATAGCGATACAAACTGTACATTATGCCATAAGTTTAATATAAAAATAGGTTGCAAGTCAATTCTATATGCAACTCTCAACCTTAAAATTTTCTAAAGATTTTTTTCAAAAACCGAGTATCTGTTTTTTTTTCCGTACAAAAGCAAATTTTTGTCGTCGAAAAATGTTTATTTTTGTTTTTCGAGCAGGCTTTTGAGTTTTGAAAAGTATTGAGTAACAAATCCTTTCAGCACCTGCATGGTTTTGTCGTATGATTGTTGCGACGTTGCCAAAAACGGATCGGGTACGGGAGAGTATTTTCCTGTTGCCGCTTCGGACAACGTAACGTACTTTTTGCGATACTTTCTCGGCGTAAGCAACCCGTGCATGCGCGACATGCCTATGATTACGTCTGCATTTTCAAAGCGCGCCTTGTCCGTCTTGAACGATGGTTTGTGCGCAAGGATTTCGCTCTCGTCAAAGCCTTCCCTTTTCAGAATGTCGACCGCTTTGGGGAAAATGCTCTTGCTGCGATTGAACACCGCAGACGAGCATACATCGACTTTGCCTCTCAAATCGTCATCGTTTTCGACCATTCGACGAAGCATAAACTCGCAATAAGGGCTTCTGCACACGTTTGACGAACAAACGAAAAGCACGTTGTATTTTTTATCATTCTGCATATTTCATCCTCAAAACTGTTTGCCGTTTCATCTTGTATATTTGACGTTTTCGATGTTCTATCGACATATTTTCAGTTTTTTATAATAAAAATCGGGATTGGCGGGTCTTTCTTCCAGTTGTAAAAAAACGTGGCAAGCACCTGATACTTTTCGTCGTCGAGAGTTTTGAGCCACGGAAGCAATGCGTCCTTTTCCTCATAGCCGCTGTCACCGCCGTAATAGACGCTCACCGTCATAAGTCCGCCTCTTTTCAGAATCTTCAATCCAGCCTCTATTGCCGCTTTTGTGGATTCGAAATGCGTATATACGCTGTGATCGCCCTTTGGCAAATATCCGAGATTGAAAACTATGCAGTCAACGCTTTCGTCTTCAAAATATTTTGCCATGTTTGCATGCGAATCCAAAACAAGCCTTGCCGAAAGACTTTTGTCGTCAAGAAGCCGTCTTGTGCTGTCTATTGCGTCCTGTTGCACGTCAAAAGCCGTGACTAAGCCGTCTTTGCCGACAAGCTCACACAAAAAAGCCGTGTCGTATCCTCGTCCCGCCGTGGCGTCGATACAAACTCCTCCCTCGCCTATGTATGCCTTTATGGCGTTATGTACAAGTGTCAATGCGTTCATATTTACCTCAATGGAATGATATCACACATGTCAATTTGAAGCAACCTTATTTGATTTGCACTCTGTCGGCATAATCGGGATTGTTTTTGACAAACAACTCCTTTTGCTCCTCGCTTGCGACATAGATTGTCGAAACACTTGAGCCGGACAGCATTGTAGAAGAAAAATTCGATACGGTTTGTGAAAACTCAAGCGTTTCAAGACTTGAACATTTGCCAAATGCAAGCGAGCCTATACTGCAAACATTTTTTAACACAACAGTTTTAATTTCAAGCTCAAAAAATGCTCTATCGCAAATATCTCCGCCCAGTACGGTTATATTTTTCAATGATTTCGGAATATCTGCATACTTAAAAGCGTTGCTACCGTTGCGATAGATTGCGTGATTGTTATACAATGCGCTATCGTTCGCTTCGCCGAAAATATAACCGAAATTATAAACGGTTGATGACGAACCCGATACATATTTTGTCGCTTCCGCATCTTCATCGCTATTCACGGCAAACGAGGCAAACGGAACGGTCAGATTGACAAGCGAGGCGCAATCTTGCAGCATACCCTTGTGCATAACGGAGATTGTCGAGGGCAGAATCAGCGTTTGGAGTGCGCTCATACCCTCAAACACACCCTGTTCGACACTTTGGATTCCTTCTTCGATAAGTATTTCTTTGACGGTTGTGCGCACGCTGTCGAACGCGCGGTTTGCGATAGATTTTACAATTTCGCCGCTTTCGGTTGCATGGAGCGTTATCGATGTTGCGCTCCCGTTGTATGCGGTTACAATGCCGTTTTCAACGGTAAAGTCGGAGGGAATAACAATCACTTCCTCCGTCCAGCGCGCCACGAGCGTCAAGTTGCCGTGCGAGCCTTTTGCAATGCGTTCCGTTTTGTCGTCATTCAAAAACCAGCCGTCAAAAACAAAGCCGTCTTTTGTAGGCGCGACAAGAACGATGTCCTCCGATTCGACCGTATAGATTGTCGGATTTTCGCCGTTTGTGCCACCGTTGAGAACATATGTTATAGTGTACTCTATCGCACTCCATTGTGCCGTCAAACTCACGTCTTTGGGGTTTGAGCAATCTATTTTTTCAACCTTATTGCCTGCATCGTCCATCCAACCCTCAAACAGATAAAAATCCTTTTGAGGTATTTGCAATGCAAAATCTTGGCTTTCGACCGTATAAGGCAATTTGCTCACCGATGCGCCGTCCTTCAACACAACGACATATTTATGCGCAACCCACTTTGCCGTAAGCGTGAAATCGGAGGGATTGTCAGCCGAAACAAATTCGACTTTTTTATCGCCGTCATACCAACCTTCGAAATCGTAGTATTCTTTCTCTGCTTGCGCAAGAGCATAGTCCTCGCTTTCGACGGTGTAAACATACGGCATTATTTCGTTTCCGCCGTTCGAGTCAAACGTGACGGTATATTTTGTCGGAGTCCATACGGCATAAAGCGTAAAACTGCTTGGATTTTCATTTGTTATCGCCGTATATTTGTTGCCGTTTTTATCCTCCCAACCTTCAAAATCATAGTATTTCTTCTCTGTTGCCGCCAAGACGCAATCTTGGCTTTCGACCGTATAGATACACGGTTTTACGCTCTCGCCGCCGTTTGACTCGAATGTAACGGTATATTCGATTGGCGTCCACTTTGCGTAAAGCGTGACGTCTTTGTTTGTTGCAAAATTCTCTATTGCCTCACCGCTCAGGTCGGAATTTTCAAACCAACCGCAAAACGCATAATATTCGCGTGTCGGAACAGGCAACTCGAACTCGGTCATTTCGACGTTATACGTTTTGTCCGCAACCTTACTTCCGCCGTTTGTTTCAAACGAAACCTTAAATCCGATTGCTCTCCACTTTGCAACAAGCTTAATATTGCCGCAACTGCCTTTTTCGATGCGCTCGATTTTTATTTCACCACTAAACCAGCCTTCAAATTCATAGTCGGATTTGTTGCAAACGGGCAAATCAAAACTTTCGGTTTCAACCGTATAGATTATCGATTTAACGACATCGCCGCCGTTTGACTCGAATGTAACGGTATATTCGATTGGCGTCCACTTTGCGTAAAGCGTAAAGTTTCCGACCGTGCCGCCCGCTATGCGGTCAACCTTGTTTCCTTTTGCATCGAACCAACCTTCGAAAATATAATTGTTTCTTTTGGGATATTCGATGACAATCGTGTCGCTCTCAATCGTATATTCTATCGGCGCAACGGAAATCGTACAGTCGGACACAAACGTAACCGTGTATGTCAACGCACTCCATTTTGCTTTCATCTTTATATCGCCGACGCTGCCTTTCTTTATTCTTTCCACCAAGTTGTTCGCCTTGTCATACCAGCCGTCAAATTCATAACCCTCTCTTATGGGGGCGTGCAACGAGATATCCTCCGACTCGACGGTGTACTCCGTTTGATTGCGCACTGCGTCGCCGCCGTTAAGGTCGTATTCGATGATATATGTTTCGATACTCCACTTTGCGTAAAATTTCAAGTTTGTTGCAAGCGAGCAATTTACGCTTTCTGTTTTCTCTCCCGAAAAATCTTCGCTACTATACCATCCGTCGAACGTATACCCTTTTCTTGAAGGAGCGTTCAGCGCAAAACTTCCGTCCTCGACGGTATATGAAGTCTTGTTTTCCGCATCTATTCCGCCGCCAAGCTCGTATTCGACCGAATATTCTTTTGCTTTCCAAACCGCAACGAGATACACTTCACAAGCGGTTGATGCCGCAATCTTTTCGACAACTCGATTGGATTTGTCTTTCCAGCACACAAAGTCATAACAATCTCTTGTTGCGGGCAACAAAACGATTTCACCGCTTTCCACGCTTGTAAAGGCGGGATTGTTTGCGTCGTTCACTCCGCCTTTGAGGTCATAGATTATATCGAACTTTTCCGCCGTCCATTTTGCGTACAGGTCTATATTGCCGTGCGCGCCCTTTTTGAGTGCGCTTATCCGTTCGCCCTCGAAATCGGAGCTTGCATACCATCCGTCAAACACATAGTTCTTTTTCGACGGAGCTTGAAACTCAAACTCGTCGCTCTCGACGGTATATTTGTACTTATCCTCGACGTTTGTGTTCAACTCGCTGTTTTGCCCGCCGTTAAGGTGATAGCAAACATAATAGTCCTCGCAAGTCCACTTTGCATAAAACGTCTTGTCGCCGACATTTCCCGTGTCAAGCCCGCTTACTCTGTCACCGAAACAGTTTTCGTCCTCGAACCAACCACCGAAAATGTAGTACGGTTTACTTGCGTCCTCGAATGTCAACTCGGATTCGATATTGTATGATTCCGATGAAATCACCTCATTGTCCGATACAAACGAAACGGTGTAATCTATAGGAATGTAAAGCGCATGCACCGTTATATCTTCAAACACGTCCACAACGCTTTCTTCCTGCCATTGTGCCATATAGCCGCGCTTGGGAGTCGGAACGGGTATGTCCTCCAACGTCTCTCCGTGCGCGACTTTTTTGACAATCGGAGCGCAAATTCCGTCATCGAAAATCACATTGTAATAAACTTCGTTGATGACAAGTTTTGTCGTCATATCGGCAATAGGCTCATAGTTTTCGCTCACTTCGAATTTTGCCGTGACGACATACTCGCCTACTTCGCTTTGTCCGTTGCCCGTATAACTCACCTTCACTTCGTCGGGAAGACTGCTCGTCACAAATGCTCCGTATGCCTGCCCGTCCCAATTTACGATGACGGACGGAAACTGTATGTTTTCGACTTTTGCTCTGCCGATTGTCAGGGTTGCGCTCAACACAAGGTCTTTGCAACCTTCTTTTTTGATAGTTGCAACGATAGGATAAACGCCTGCGTTGACCTGCACGTTTTGCTTGTCATACGCGACGGTTGCTCCGTCCGGCAGATTTTTAACAATTACAGAATGAGGATTTGTATCGTAAACGCAAGAAAAATCATTGAAAACAACGCCTGTCATCTCGTCCATCTCTTTCCATTTTGCGTAAACCGTAATGCTGTTGACAAGATTCAGCTTTTCAAAGTCCAGATTTGCTTTTGATGTTAAATCGGCATCCGAACACCAATATAAAAACTCAAAATCTTTCTTTTTAGGAGTCGGAACGTCGTCGCCTTTGTGCCAAACCACATTTTCCTCGCCGTTGTTCAGAACGAAAGTCACCGTAAAATCGCTTGGCTGAAATAAACTTTCAACGTCTTGTGAGTCGCAACAACAAAGTGCGCCGATACAAATAGCCGCCAAAGCTAAAACCGAAAATAACCGTAAAAATGCGGAAAAGCCCCTTACTTCTCTTCCCATAAATTCCTCTTTCGCCAAAAGGCAAAAATCGTAAAATTTCCACTAATTGGTGTGTTTTACATATTTTATATAAAAAATTAGCACACGACCACCGAGCGGTCAACCCTTTTTATTTCATTTTTCGACATTTTAGCGCAAAAAATCGCTGCTATCTTATTTTTCAGACAATTGTATTGCATTTTGGACATATGGGTACATAAACAAAAACGAATTTTTTTATACTCAAAAACCATATAGAACTACGGCTGTATTTTCTAATAAAACATAAAAAACGGCGCAATGAATACGCCGTTTTTTATTGTCTTGTGTTGCTATTACGCTTCTTTGATTGCGCCGACGGGGCAACCGTCCTCACATGCTCCGCAATCGATGCATTGCTCGGGATCGACAACGTATTTGCTGTCGCCTTCTGCGATTGCTCCGACAGGGCAAGTATCTGCGCACGCACCGCATTGGATGCACTCATCGCTGATAACTCTGGGCATAGTTTTATCTCCTTACAAAATTATATTCGCTTTCGCTTGCAATTATATTAGCACACCGCTTTGTTTTTGACAAGTCATAAAAAGGATTTTGCACAATATATTTTGCTCAAAGCGGATACATTTCAAATCTGCACGACGCAACTCGAACTCGGCGCACGGCGTATTTCTTGTTTTCTCTTGTCATAACAAGATTCGGCTTGTATGCGCACGCTTTGCAGTCGCAATCGAATATGGTTTTGAAAGGACAATGCGCAAACGTCATAAGAGGTATATCCTCGTCGACTTCAAGTCTTTCCAAGCAACCGTCGCCGAGAAAATCTTTGTATTCGCATGAAGGGACATATGACAACGCTCCGAGATTACCTACTTCTTCTTCGGCAAAAACGTTGGCGATATTGTGTCCCTGTCCCGCAACGACAAAATATCCTTCCGACGCAAAATAAAGACCGTAAATATTTTCGCTTGCAAGGCGTTTTATGCCGCTATCGCAGATTGCTTTCTCAAGTGTTTTCAAGTCCTCTCCGCTTGCGAAAATCGGCAAATCCAAAATCACATCGTCAACGCTTATATCGAGCAAATCGAGTGTTTTTGAGATGTTTTGCGCGCTATAAACGTCGGGTTTGAGCAAAAACTTCTCTCCTTGTCTTACAAACTTGCTTGACATATTCTCGCTTTTTATGACTCTCAGAACCTTGCTCCGCTCTTCTTGTACAGTGTCGAGCGCAGCCAAAAATTTATCGGCTTTTTCTTTGTCGAAAACAACTTTTTTTGGTGAATTGCTTTCGATTATTCTTTGTTTAAGTTCATCAAGCACCTCTCGTCTCAATCCGTTGACAACGGATTTTGCGACAAACACACCGTTTGTATCGACGGCGCATGTTGTCACATAAAAACCGCTGTCGCCGACTTTCGAGCAGGCAGTCGCGACATCGTTTGCACCCATAGGCGCGTTCAATGCTTTTTCGAGATTTTGTTCGGTGTGCTTTTCGACTTCTATTTGTCCTCCGTCCCTATCGAAAATCGCTCTTATCGCAAGAGGCAATCCGACTTTTGCCACGACTTCGAGTCTTATAGGCACAACTTTTTGCACTCTCAAAAGTTCTTCGTCTTGCTTTGCGTCGGATATCAGATTGACTTGCCAACCCGCCTTCACCTTTGTTTTTGTGACAAACGAATAAGCCCCCGTTCCGCATGCTTTCGGCTCGCCGATTCCAAGACTTGCTTTTTCTTTATCTCCGTCGAAAAATTTGAGTCCGTCCCCTTTTGCGAGCGGATATTTCGTCGCAACGACAATCTCAAACAGCCCGTCCTTAAACTCTTTGACGCTTCTCACCATTCCGACTTTTATGCCGATGTGATTGTTAAATCTCTTTTCGATGACTTTCGGCGTACCGGGATCGAGATATGCCCTTTCAAGATAATCGCCTCTGGAAAAAGCGGTTTTCAACATGGTTTGGGTTTTGACGTCGAGTTTTGGCGACATACCTTTTTCAACCTCGTCGATTGCTCTGCGATACGCTTGCACGGCGCATGCCACATAGCCCTTTCTTCTGAGTCTGCCCTCGATTTTGAACGAACAAACGCCTGCGTCCGCAAGTTCTTTCAAAGACGAATACAAACACAAGTCCCTTGCGCTCAAAAGGTATCCGTCACAAGTTTTTCCGTTGACTTCGGCGCGATAGGGCAAACGGCACATTTGCTTGCATAGTCCCCTGTTTCCGCTTGCGTTCTGCTCTTTTGAGGAGAGGTAGCAATTGCCCGAAAACGCCACGCAAAGCGCGCCTTGAACAAAATATTCTATTTCGAGATTCGTATTGTTTTTGATTGCTTTTATATCTTCGAGTTTTGTTTCTCTTGACAGCACGACTCTTGAAAAGCCCGCTTTTTCGGCAACTTTCGCGCCGTAAAGATTGTGTACTCCAAGCTGTGTGCTTGCGTGCAACACAATGCCGTCAAACGTTTCTTTAAGCACTTTGCTTACGCCAAGGTCTTGAACCAGAAATGCGTCGACTTTTGCATCGACAGCCGCTTTAACAAGCGATATCAACTCGCTAAACTCTTGATTTTGTAAAATCGTATTGATTGTGACGTAAACTTTGACGCCGTAAAAATGAGCGTATGAAACAACCTCTGCGATATTTTCGCAGTCAAAATTTTGCGCTTTCATACGCGCGTTGAAATTGTCGAGTCCCAGGTATACCGCGTCTGCTCCGCTTGCGATTGCAACTTCAAACGCTTCTGTATCGCCTGCCGGTGCCAATAGTTCCAACATGCCATCAGTATACCACACAGCCCGTCGCTATGCAATCACCTTGCATAAATCGTTTGCCTAATTCAAAATCGGTGCTATACTTTCTTTATGTTGCATTTCTTATGTCCCAACTGCAAAGCCCCGCTGGCAGAAAAAGGTCGCGATGCCGCTTGCGAAAACGGTCATCTTTTCGACCGAGCAAAAGAAGGCTATTTTTACCTTTTGCCTCCAAAATCCACTGCGCCGGGCGACAATGCCGAAATGGTTCGTGCAAGACGAGATTTTCTCGATTGCGGTTTTTATTCTCCTTTGCAAGACGCAATCGCAAATGAAATCGTCGCTCGTTTCGATTGTCCGATTACACTTGTGGACGCCGGATGCGGCACCGGATTTTATTTGTCGAAAATCATCGAAAAAAGACAAAATGCCGACGATGTTTACACAGCTTTGGACATCTCGAAAAATGCCGTAAAGATTTGCGCAAAACGCAACCGTTCGGCAGAATGCGCAGTGGCAAGCGTCTACGATATTCCCCTGCCCGACAATTTTGCCGACGTCGTCGTATGTGTTTTTTCGCCCTTCGCAATGGACGAGTACACCAGGATTTTGAAAGACGGCGGCATTCTTATCTTGGCATATCCGTGCGAAAATCATCTGATAGAACTTCGGCATGCGCTGTACAAAAACGTTCGTGAAGTCGCAACCTCGCTTCCAAAGAGCAGTCTTGATTTTGAAACCAAAAAAGAAATAACGTATTCTTTCTCTTTGGATTCGTCAAAGCAAATATCGGATTTGCTCACAATGACGCCGTATGTGTACCGCGCGCCTAAGACGGCAGTTGAAGACGTAAAAGCAAAAACCCACATGTCACTCACCGCCGATTTTTGCCTATGCACGCTTAAAAAAACTAAGCATTGACAAACAGCTTGTATTTATATATAATACAGTTTGTTAAAAATATAAAAAATCCAACTAAAAGGACGGAAAATTATGGACGAAATCAAAACCGACGCAGTGCAAGATTGCGCCGAAAACCAAGAAGTCGCAGCCGACGCAGTGGCAGAAGAAGTCACCGAGCAAGAAGTCGCAACTTCCGATGCAACACAAAGCGGCAAGAAAAAGAAAATCAAACTTCCCGCCTGGCTTCAAAAGCTCGTTGACAAAATCAACTCCAACGAAGACGTGCGACAAATGGTGGTGTTCACTCTCTTCAGTTTCGTTTGCGGCGGTTCACAGCTTATCATAACGCTCGTTCTTCCTGCGCTTTTGAAACTCGCACCCGAAACAAGCGTTTTGAATCAAAAATTCTACGGTTTCGACCTCGGCGCACTAAAAGACGTGTTCGGCTATCCGACGACGTCCGACTTTATCGGCTTTTTGATAGGTTCTATCGTAGGACAAGTCCTCACTTTCGTTCTCAACCGCAAAAAGACGTTCAACTGCACAAACAACGTTCTCGTTTCCGGCATTATGTACGTCATTTTGGCAGTCACAATCATCTTTGTCCAAACCCTCCTCGGCAGTGCGATTATGACAGCTTGCATGGGTGCAAAACCCGTTGCTCAAACCGAGTTCTTGTATCAGATCTACAACCTCACAGGACAAGCAGTCGGCGGCATCACCGCTCTTGTTATGAGCTTTGTAGGCAACAAATTCCTCGTTATGCGCAACTGGGGCGAAAAGAAAAAGTCCCAAGAAGAACCCGCATGCGATGAAGAAAAATGCTCTTGCTGCGGTCAAGAACAAACCGAATCCGCAGATTCCGCTCTCGACCAAGCCGCCGCAGACGAAGAATAAACACAGTACGCACAAAAACACAGCACGCTCACCGAGCGTGCTTTTTGTTCGGTTGGTTTATGGTACATACACCTTATGGCTAGTTCCACAGCACAAACTTCGGCACGCAAGGCGTGAGCTGTGGTATTTCGTCTTCGACTCATACCAATTCAAGAAACTCGGCAGAGTTTCTCTGCCGTTTTATATACAATCTCAACCGTTCTTACTTCGCAAAGGTTGCGATTGTATATAAAAATGCGAGTGACTTTGCACTCGCATAGTTTCTTGGTCGGAGTGGCAAGACTTGTAAGCCGCGCGCCTTGCCTTCGGAAATGCGCGCGGCGGAATAGCGATTGTTGCACAGCCAATCGCGTCAGTGTTTGTTTCTGTCGAGCCACTTCTTGAGACAAGAAAGCACGGGCAAATTGTCCGTGCTTTCTGTCTGGTCGGAGTGGCGAGACTTGAACTCGCGGCCTTACGGTCCCGAACCGTACGCGCTACCAAACTGCGCTACACCCCGAAATAAATATTGAGTTGTCACAAAGATATGGCGCATTTGGGAGCGCGTTGCGCATGTCCGCCAGGTCTTGCGTTTTTTACAGTCTTTTTGAAATCGACTGTTATGTTGCTGTGTAGCTTGTTTTGTTTACGCTCTTATCGCAAACCAAACTGCGCTACACCCCGTTTTGTTGCGCAATCAAATTTGACTGCCATTGCAATATACATCAAATCTTGCATTTTTGCAACAAAAACACGCCATTTCTCTCAAAAAATATGTTTTGTTCGATTATTTTTTGTTCCCTCTTGAAAAATCGATTGCAAATTGTCACACGTTGATATATAATAACACACGCGATGGAGCTTGGTGTAGTGGTAGCACTTGGGCCTCTGACTCCCACTGTGTAGGTTCGATTCCTATAGCTCCTGCCAACGCAAACACTCTCACTTGTGAGGGTGTTTCTTTTATATTTGGCGCACTGTATGCATGCATACGATGTGCGCCAAATATAAAAGAAACGTGACACGCAGTGTGTTTGCGTTGAGTTCCAACGGAGCGACAACGGAAGTGCATCGCAGGATGCACATTACTATAGCACTCAACGCACTGTATGCATGCATACGATGTGCGCCAAATATAAAAGAAACATGACACGCAGTGTGTTTGCGTTGAGTGCCAACGGAGCGACAACGGAAGTGCATCGCAGGATGCACATTACTATAGCACTCAACGCACCGTATGCATGCATACGCGTGCGCCAAATATAAAAGAAACGTGACACGCAGTGTGTTTGCGTTGAGTACCAACGGAGCGGCAACGGAAGTGCATCGTAGGATTCACATTACTATAGCACACAACACACTGTATGCTTGCATACGTGTGCGCCAAATATAAAAGAAACGTGACACGCAGTGTGTTTGCGTTGAGTATCAACGGAGCAACAACGGAAGTGCATCGCAGGATGCACATTATATAAGTCTTTCATTCTTAACCAAGTTTTAATTGCACGCAGCGTTTTCGCGTGATATAATTTTCACACTGAATTACGGAGGCAAATATGGATCTCAAAAAATATTATCCTCAAATGATACAAACCATTCAAAATGCCGTGCGTTTCAAAACGGTGCTTGACAAACCTGTACCCGGCGGTCCGTTCGGACAAGGCAACAAGGATTGTCTTGAATACGTCTTGTCGGTTGCAAAAGAGCTCGGTTTTCGCATCGTAAATCTGGACGGATACTGCGGATATGCAGAAGTCGGGCAAGGTGACGAACTGGTGGGCATCATCGGACATCTCGATGTTGTTCCCGAAGGTGACGGTTGGAAGTATCCGCCCTACTCCGGCGCACTCGAAGAGAACGCAATTTGGGGTAGAGGCGCAATCGATGACAAAGGCCCGTCAATCATATCGCTTTTTGCAATCAAGGCATTGATGGATGACGGATTCGAATTTTCAAAGCGTGTGCGCGTGATATTCGGTTGCAATGAAGAAACCGGTTCTTTGTGCATGGAGCATTACCTCAAAGTCGACGAGCCGATTTCATACGGCGTATCTCCCGATTCGGCATTCCCGGTGATTTTTGCGGAAAAGACCATAAACAGCTTTGAGCTGAAAGGCGAATCCGCCGACAGAAAAGGCGCAAGGCTCGTCAGGCTCGACGGCGGTATCGTCATCAATGCAGTGCCGGATATCTGCACTTTCACTCTTGACGCAAACGGTGAAAATCCCGAAAGTATCTCGAAAAAAATAATCGATAAACTGTCATGCAATTCACTTTCGTCCGACTGCACCGTAGACGGAGAAAAGATAATGTTTTCGGTACACGGGAAAGCGGCGCACGGCTCTGTTCCCGAATGCGGCGTAAACGCAATTTCGTATGCAATCGATGCACTGAGCGGCGTTGTCGACAACGACTTTATACGCATTTACAACACCTACATATCCACCTGCGTACACGGCGAAAAGCTCGGTTGTTTTGCCGAAGACGAGTATGGCAAACTGGCGTTCAATGTCGGTTTGTGTCACTATGAAAACGGCAAGTTTTCAATCAAAGTCAATTGTCGTCTCCCGTTTTCAACCGACACAAACAAGATGTTTAACAATATAAAATCGACACTTAAAAACGAGTTTTGCGTAAAATTCGTGCCTATGAGCGAATCGGAGGGCTTCAAAATCGAACCCGATTCCGACATGATTCGATTGCTTTACAACGCCTATCGCGACGTGACGGGCGACACCGTATCACAGCCCATTTGCTCAGCCGGCGGAACTTACGCAAGAGAGTTTAAAAACTGCGTTGCTTTCGGTCCCGAAATGGAAGGTTACGGCGAGATGATTATACACCAACCCAACGAAAGACTTTCGCTAAAAGCAATGGAAGCCATTTTTGAAATCTATGTCAAAGCATACGCCGATCTGATAGAAAAAGTGAGTTTCAAATAAGATTTTTTTGCTTTGAACAAACTGCGATTTGTTTTATTTGCAATGCGTAAAAACAAAATAATATACAACGAAAAATATGCGAGAGCGATTGCTCTCGCATATTTCAAAAGTAGAATTTTTGCGCTTTCTTTTTGCTCTGAAGCGATGCAAGAAGAGTATCGTAAAGGTTGCCCAAATAGTATTTCATGCTCGGTGACGCTTTGAGTGCGTCAACGGCAATGTCGGGTGAAAGCGAGCTGTAAAAGTCATACGCTATGCGATATCTTTCCGAATAGTTTTCGCCTTTTTCGCCGCTATATCCGTACTTACTCTCGTACTCTTGCTGTTCTTTTTCCTTCTCTTTTTTTGCTTCCTCGGCGGATTTGACGTATGCGTCGATTTTCTTTTGTCTGTCATCTTGAAAGCTCTCGTTCTTTTTGCGGATGTCGTTGTTATACTTCTCGTACTCCTCGACTTTTGCGTCTCTTTCGCCTTTTAGCTTTGAGATAGATTCTTCCAAATCCGCCGCCGATTTCAAATCCAATTGCGTCAGCGCACTGTCCATATCTCTTTGAAGTTTGGATATTTCGCTCTCGATTTCAGCCACTTCCGACGCATATGCTTTTTCGACGTCGACAGCCGAGGCGACATGCTGCTTGTCAAGCTCGTCGATGCGATTTGTCGCAACGCTGCTTCTTCCGAGTCCTCGTCTAATAGAGTCGTTGTTTGCTTTTTCTTTCAACTCATCATAGAGTTTTGACAGATTCGAATAGCTGTCGGCGAGGGTTTCTCGCGCGGCGGTTTTGTCCTCTGCGAGTGCGTCCACCGCTTCTTTATACGTGTCTCTGATTTTTGTTTGCGCTTTGTTTTTTTCGCTGTCTACTGCGCTTTGCGCCATCTTTACGATGTCCTCGTCGCTCTCGGGCGCATACTCTATTTCTTTGAGTCCGGATTCGGTCGGAAATATTTTGTCAAAATCGATTTCCTCCTCTTTGGGCAAAGAGTCGTTATACCTCTTTTCAAGTTCCGCCAATTTTTTCGACA
Source organism: uncultured Clostridia bacterium (assembly GCA_934233745.1). Lineage (GTDB taxonomy): Bacteria > Bacillota > Clostridia > Christensenellales > CAG-917 > CAG-475. Next base: position 158,103 of record CAKQGN010000001.1, on the reverse strand, counting down.
CATCTGCTTCTTTTTCGAGAGCGTTGTTAATTTTTTCCTGTCTTTCTTGTTCCAATTGCTTGTCGGTTTTAAACAAGTCTTTGATTTCGTCCCACAATGATGACATAAAAGCCTCCTATTCAGTTTTATTTTCGAGTGCAGACACTCTTTGAGCAAGACTTTCGACGACGGATTTAAGCGCAGTCGCACTTTTTTCCAACGCCGTTACGCGGATTGTCAGCTCCTCTATCGAAGATATTATTTCGTTGATATTCATAGTCTTCCCCTCCCGAAATCGACATCGACAAGAAGCGGCGCAACGTATGCGTTTTGCTCTGCGGACTTAATCTCGAACATAATTCTCAATCCGCACTTTTCAATCGGAATATACTGTTGTTTCTCGCTGCCTGCCACTTTGAACTCATAGCCTACTCCGTCTGTCGTCACGCCCAACGTGACGGGATATTTTGTCAGAATCGACGCCCCTCTCACCGTCTTAAAAAATGGCGAACCCAGCGAAGTTTCAGGACTTTGATAAGTCTTTTGAGTTACCGCCGCAAACACTTTTCCGTTGTCGCTCATCATGCCGAGCCTGTTTTTGTTCTCGTCTTGAAAAGTGCAAAGCACGTCAGCTCCGTTCGAAGTTTTAACACCGCAAAAACTTGAAACCCGCACGTTTGAGAGTATTGAAATATCCTTTGTTTCCGTGTCGTATCTCACGACGGCGTTGTTTCCGTCGCCGCCGAACTCGTCGATTCTGCAAGCCAGATAATACTTGTTTTCAAGGTATCCCGCGCATATCTCGCGCTTGTCCTTCATGGGCGGAAATTCTTTTCCGACTTTTACGGCGTCGTATCCGTCAAAGGCATAAACGCCGTCTTCGGCGCAAAACATAATTTTATCTCCGCACAACACAATCGAGTCTTTATATATCCGTCCCGTATCGGTAAACACCTTTTTCATGATAAAATCGTTCTGATCTCCGTATGCGGTCAATCTGAATATTCCATAGTCCCTGAACACATACAGATAGTTAAGAAACGACACGACTTTTATTGCTTTGCCAAGATCGTCCGCAAAGTTTATATAACCTGCCTCCGTTGGCGACACTCTCCAGTTTGCAGGATCGAAATCGTCTGAAAACCACACCTGATTGCTCACGCCGTTCACCGTGCCGAACACCCTTTCGTTGTGAACGGTGATAGAGGTAAATTTCGGAGCGTTTGTGCAATAAGTGACCGTTGCGTCGTTGACGATAAACAGTCCGTCGTCCGACGACGACAAAAGCAAAACGTCTTTGCTCTTGTAGTTGTAACTCACCCCTTCCGAATCGCCCGACAAAAGAAAATCCGAAAACTGCGTCCAGTTTGCCGCTTCGTCGAACATTGTTGTATACCAGACGCTCCCGTCCGACAAAATGGCGATCAATCGATCGTCGGAATACTGTGTTTTTCCAAGCAACTTTCGATAATGAAATATTTTGACAATTTTCTTGTCTTGGGCAAAGGTCGGGTATGCGTGACGGTCAATGCTCGGAAAAGCATAGTATCCGCTTGCGGCTTCCACTCCGATTTTTCCGTTTATCACGCCTTTTTCAAAAGCGAAATTTTTGCACGACCTTGCGTATTCCGTCCCGGCAATCGCCTCGTCTTTGGAGTTGACGATGCCTTCAAATCCGAGCCTTATTCTTTTTCTGTATGTCTGCACTCCTCTCACGCCTGCCACCTCCCGGCTTTGACTCGAATGTTTTTGCCCTTATATCTCAACACTCCGATTTGCGCTCTGAAATCGGAATCGAAACTTTTTGCGAGATCGAACATTTTATTTTGGAAGTAGTATTCTCCCAGTGCGCCGTCCGAAAGTGCGCCGATCGTAAGTCGCATATCGTTTATCTCGTCTGAAAACGCAAGCGGCAATGAAGGCATATACGCATACGTTATTTCCGCCTCGCCGTCTATATCGCAATACACCCCGTCCGCGCCCGTAAAAAAGCTTTGTTTCTCCTTGTTTTTTATGACCTTGACAGGGTAAAGGATTTTTTCGGACAGTGAGGACGAAGCGATTTTGCCACCCGAAAAATCGACCGTTTCCGTTTTGTAAAGCGGCAGATATTCGCTCACGATTTCTCTGTATACGATGTTTATCGCAGCAAGCAATTTATTTTTTAATTCCGTTTGTTGCGCATCGAGCGTTTGCTCGTTTGAAAAGTCGGTTTGTCCCATTTTGATAAGACATTCGCCGACAACATCCTTGATTTTCATATCATCCCTCCGCTGCGGCGAGAATTTTATCGCGCGATCGTTTTGCGTTTTCGATTTCGATTCGCGCGTTTTCTTTCTCTATTTCCGCAATGATTTTTTCGAGGTTTTCGAGCCTTGTCTTTCTTGCGTAACTCAAAGTGCGCGCGTCAAGACGCTCGAAGGGCAATGCCATTTGCATTGCCCCGTTTGCGTAGATTTCGTATCTGTTCTTCTTGCGATTGAAGAAGAGTTTATATCTTCTGTCAATCCCTTTGAGCCTTTTGGCTATATCGAACAGATCGTGAGTGATTCTTTCAAGTTCCATCTCAGATCCACTCCGCAACAAGCGTAATATCGCCGTTGACCGCAGTTGCGAAGTTGTATTCCGTACCGTTGAGTTTCCAGCAGTCAAACGCCTTACCCGCTTTTGTAGGAGCGGTGGGTTGCACTGCCTTTTGACCTGGAGCAACCATTTGCGTGGGAACCGCGCTGCCGCCGTTCGAATCGAAGGAAACGTAATAATATTCCGTATCGCTTCCCGTGAACGTGAGTTTTGCCTGTCCCATAGGTCTTTCGCAAAGCAAGTCCGCATATTTGACGAGAGTTGCGCTATAACATGCCTTTCCCGCAACCTGATGAAGGACGGTACCGCCCTCGCCTTCGAGCCAACGCCAATCGCAAAGTTGATGGAGTTTGAAATCCTGGCTGTTGAGCAAATACATGTCGTTGTCGCCGACAAATCTGTCCGCCACAAACGGAATACCCGAGTACGACAGTGCTTTGTAGCCTCCGTCAAGCGTGAGATAGTCGATATTCGTGCGATTTTTGCAAAGGGCATCGACATATTGTTTTCTCATCTTATAAGACGCCACGATAAAGTCGATAGTGCCGCCCGACGTTTCCTCGACTGCGTCGATTGCGTCTTGAATTGCGCCCACGCTTACCGCTTTGGCAATGGTCTTGGTGTAGGGTTTGAGGAAGGAATAATCGCTTCTTTTAAGTCCGTAAATATACTCGCTGCTTCCGAATATCGCTTCAAGACCGGTGATTTCGTTTCCTTTGGAACCTTGAACGTACACCTTGCAACCTGCGCCGAGTACGCTTGCCGCCGATTGAGACACCGTGACGATTTTGTTCACTCTGTCGATAGACATGATTCTGCCGCCCGAAATATTTGCGTCCTTTACGCCGGATGAAGAATACACGTCGATTGTCATCCCTTCGATAAGACCTTTGATGTTGTCCACCTGGATTTTGTTCTTTGCGCCGGTGGTATTTGCAACGGTTGTTGCCAAAAGGCCGCTGCCGTCGCCGTAAAGCATACGGCCGAAGTTGAATTTGCTTGCTTTAAGCAAACCGTCCATTTCGGCATTGAGCAAGTTCACAAATGCGCCCGCGTTGTTTTGAGATGCGCGAATCGCCTTGTCCGAAAGTTCGATTTTGCCGAAAAGGTTTTTGAGCGTGAGGGTAAATTGAGCATAGTTGTTACCGCCGCTTTGGGGGAGGTTGTCATTTTCCTCGCCGCTTCCGACGCCGCCGTTGATGCCGTAAGGCGCAAGTTTTTTGACTTCCTTGCCCCAAACGTCTGCGGATGTTTGTCCGATTTTTGCAAGAAGCGGATTGACTCCCACGTTGAGTTGATCGGCAAGTACGCCGAGATAAAAGGTTTTCAGAGCCTTATCGGCAGTTGAGATTGTAACCATAATTTTTCATTCTCCTGTTATTCGTTATTTTTCAAAAACATTCTTCCTGCTTCCTCTATGCTCTTGATTTTTTTCGAGGGCGTGACGCATTGCATTCCGCCGTCTGACAAAGTTCTCGGAGGTTGTCCCTGTTGAAGTCCTTTGAGATACTCGCCGATGATTGCGTCTTTGACCTTGCTCGAACAAAGCACATAGTCATTCAAAAATTGTCCGTCCTGCATAAGTTGCTCGGGCGTTCTGAACTTGTCGACAAGAACTTTGACAAGAGCCACACTCAGACAGTTTTTGTCTTGTTTCAGCTCGGGCTGTTGCATGATTTTGAGTGCTATGTCCTTCGCAAAGGGTTTTGCGGACGGGGTTTGAGCAAAAAACTTGTCCACCGCAATTTTGAAGGATTCATCGTCAAAACCTTGCTTTTCATCGTCTACAACGGCTTCGAGCCTTGATAGTTTTTGCGACTTCTTGGTAAATTCTTTTTCAAGTTCCTGATACGCTTTAAGCAATTCTTCGGGGTTTTTGAATTTTCCGAACGAATGTTTGTTGTCCTGTTTATCCGCGCCGCTTTCTTTGTCGTCGGGCGTGGTTGAATTTGTTTCGTTTTTTGTTTCTATTGCTTTATCTGCTACTTTATCTGTAGGTTTTTCATCAATAAAGTCATTGTTTTGCACATTGTCGGTCAAAATCGCTTTTGCGATTTCTTCTCCGACATCTACTTGGCCCTTTGACTCTATTCCTTTGATAATTGCTTTTTCAATTTGATTGTTGTTCATTTTTTATCTCCTCGTCGAGTCTTTGTTTAAGTGCGGACACGTTGCTGTTAAATCCAAGCAGTTCGGTATGTTTTGCTATGTGTTCCGCCACTCTGTCGCGCAACTGTTTGTTTTGCGTACATTTTGAGGACACACACATTCTCACATGCTCGGCGATATGAATCGCATGGTCGTCGTAGAAGTCGCACGCCACGTCTTTTCTGAGCATTTCCATATTTTCTTTCAGGGCTTTTTTTCTGTGCATCTCGTCGTTGTTTCTTCCGTCCTCCCAGTTGCCGAAACCGAGGATTTCAAAGATTCTCGACTTTGTAGACGTCGACAATTTTCCGTTTTCATCGGCAAAAAGTCCGAGCTTCAAAAGGTCGTAAACCATAGCTCGTCTTGCAGACAGCGTATCTTCGATGTCGCTTATCGTATCAAAAACGATGTCCTCGCTGTCGATGTTGCCGGCAGAGAAAGATGCGATTTCAACTTCTCCGTTTTCGCCTGTGATACGCTTGACTCTCGGCACTTTCGCATATTGACGATAAAGTCTTAGCACGTGTTTTCCTATGCGTTTTATGCACTCTCTCAAGCTGTCCGCGGTCAGAGCTATTCTCGTATCGTCCTGTTCGAGCAAAAGCGAAATCGCCGTACCCGACGCAACGTTTGACGGCACTTGCGAATAGGTCGTAACCTCGCTCACGCCGCTTATCATTACAAATTCGTTGAGGAGCTTTTCTTCTTCTTGCGAAAACTCGCTCGGCACATGCGTCGGAGAGATAACTCTCGGCGGAGTGCTTCCTTGGCGATACACCACCACTTTTCCGGGCGGCAACCCTTCTTCCTGCAAATCGTCGGTGTCGACCGAGCCGTCCTCAACCGCAAACACGCCCACCGCCATACGATTCATAAACTCGTGCTTACGGTTTTTGACGGTGTTGTAGGCGCGCTGAACGGGAATGATTCTCTCAACCACGGATGTTCCGAAAAAGTTTGTGAGGTTGTCTATACACGTCATCTTTGCAAACGGGTATCCGCGTTGATTGTCCTCGCCGTTGAGATACGGCATATCGCCTCTGAAAATCAGCGTATCGCCTGCGACGATAGTGAGCCTGCCGTTTGGGAACTCGCTCGTCGGTTTTTCGTATTTTTCGATGACCACCACGGCATTTTCTTTTTTCTCGCTCACGATTTTGGGGATTGAAACCGTATAGCCCAATCCGCCGCCGACGTCTGCGTTGTCAAAAGAGAACACGTTTACGTCGCCGCCTTTGACGTCCCGTCCCCAAATACTCTTGACTTCCTGCTCGGTCAGCACTTTTGCGTGCATAATCGACGACTGCTTGTCGATATCGGTGATTGCGATATCTTCGGGGAAAATTTCAAACGGCGGGCACAGTGCGATTGTCACGTCCCCTTCCTTGATTTTGCCCTCTGCGTCGAGCGCGTGTCCCTTTTGAGCGTCCCACGTAATTTTGAAAAACGCGCTTCCCGTAATTTCGCTCCACGTGTTTGCAAGCGCAAGCTGTGAAGAGAAGTCGTTTTCCTTGCATACGGCGTCAATAAGTTTTGACGCAAGCGCGGCGGAAGCGACGTCGTCGTCATCGGCAGTTGCGGGACGCACCTGCGCTTTTGCCTTGACTCTGCCGAGTTTTGCGAGCCTTGTTTCCAAAATAGGTGCGATATGATTGAACACTTCTCTTTCTTGCCAGAAATACTCTTTGCCTTGTTCCTCGATATCGCCTTTGGAGGATATTTGCGCAAACTGATTGCCGATGACAAAATTCATATTCAGTCGCCAGTTCAACTCGATTGCGCGTCTTGCCTCTTGCCTTTTCTTGAAGTCGGCGGTTATATCCGCCACGATTTTTTGTTCTTTTCCAGACATATAAATCTCCTGTATGTTTTCGCTATGCCAAAACGGCATAAAAAAAGCGACGTCGTCGCTTCACTTTTTGTTTTGATCCTCTTTTCTTATATCGTCTTTGATTTTATCGATGAGCTTCTTCTTTTCCTTTTCGAGTTCCTCATCGCTCCAACTTGCCGTATCGTTATGCGCAGATATATCCATATATGTTTTGAGCGCACTCGAATCGGGCGGACAATATTTTCTTACGATTTTCTTTTTTGTCAGCACAAATTCTCCGTCCTCTTTGACGGAATATTCCTCTTGCACCTCGTTGTATCTATATCCCTTTGCTCTCTTCAAAAGCGACTTCATCAAGTCCTCATCCATCTTTCCCTCCTACACTCACGCATCAGCTTTTCCTTGTCTGTTTGTATCTCGGATTTGGGCGGGGCGACAGGCTTTGACGGACGAGGTCTGCTCATCACGAAATAGCGCAACTCATCCAGCGCATGGTCGTCGACTTTCTTCGGTCTGTCGCCGTTTCCCCACCAATACCCTTTCAGCTCTCGTATAAGATTTACGCAGTTTTTGAAGATATAGATTTTGGGAGGTCGTTGCTCAAACAAGGACTTTATACGCTGAATACCGCTATATAAATCCTTGTTTACGTTTGTATTGACAACAATTCCCCTTTCGCAAAATAGCTCTGCGACGCTCTTTTGCGACGCCAGCGTTCTCTGATTCGCCGCGCTGTCTATGAGCGCATGCAGCCTTCCTTTTTCATCTCGTTTCCACCCCAGACTGTTTGCCACGGCATTGATTCTGTCAACGTGGAAATCCACCGATTGTCCCGCCTCGAAGTGTTCTGCGACGACGTATATCGTTCCGTCGAAATCGACCGCATAGAAGTGACAGCTGGTCGGGTTTGTAAGTCCCGGGTCTATGGACAAATCGCACTGCCATTCTTTTGGCACGTCAAAGGGTTCGATTACGTGGACGTTTTGGTCGAATTCCGGATACACAAGCCCTTCCGCCGTTGAGAATTTGCCGAATCTTCTCGACAACTGATCCTGTTTTGACAGGGTGCTTTCCATGGCTTTTATTTCGCCTTTGTCAAGATACGGATTGTCGTTCCACTCCATATACTCGCACCATACTTCGGGGCTTTGAGAAACGTTCATCTCTATTTCGTCATACACCCATGTGAGCCCTTTGAGCGGAGTCATAGTGCCGAATATGTCGCCCTTTTTGTCAAACACTCTCATTCGACACTCGTCGTATATATCTTTCGGCGGTTCTTCGTCAAACCACACAAAATCCAACGACGTGCCTTGAAATTTTTCTCTGCCCTGATCGCAGGATTTGAAGCCGATTTTGCTCGTTCCTCCGAAGGCGTTTTTCACGACGATGTAGTCAATCACTCCGTATTCGGGCGCGCCTCGTTTTCCTTCGAGCATAACTATATCCTCGATATATCTCGGCGCAAGGTATTTGAGAACTTTTGCCTGCGCAACGTCGCGTTGCACCTGCTGCGACACACTCACCACCCAACCGAAAACGTCGTCCTTGTTTTGGCGATAGGGGTGAATTCCCCTTGCAAGCCACACACATTCCACCGCGCCGCACTCGGTTTTTCCCGAGCGGTTTCCTCCGAAAACCCATCTGTTTCTTTTTTGCGAGCGATGAAAAGCCATTTGTTTTTGATGAACGAGGTCCTTGTTGTAATTTGCAAGCGCATCCCGACTTCTCAAATCTATTTCTTTTTGAATTTTTATAAGTTGCAATACTGCCGAATCGTCTTTCATGCCACAAGAATAAGCCTTCGAACTTTCAAAAAACAAACAATTATGTCACCTTATTTTCGTTCTTGCGACAAAAAAAGCGTCGAAAAGTTGTATACAAAGACTTTCAATTTGTCAAAGATTATAGTATTATAAACGTATGGGAAAAAGATGTTCTGAAAATCTATCCAAAAAAATTCTTTTCGCTCTTGCGATGATTGTGACAAGCGCGGCTCTTTCCGTATGCGTGCTTATGGGCATACTCTTGCCCTATTCCATTGCATATGCGGACTCCACGCAAAACGTATTGATTGCGCCCGTTTCAAATCTCGAAGGCAATGCCTATGCTTCCCCTTCGACGCTTGAGCTTACAAACGGTGACGAAACTTTCCTTATACCCGAAAGTTATTATATTTGCAATATAAGCGAAAAGCCTGCCGTCCCTCAATATTATCAGGTCAGTTACAGCGGCTTCGATTTCTATTATAAAGCGCAGGAGCGTCCCTCGACGTCAACCGTGACGTTCAAGGATGACCAAACGCTTTATCCCGACGTCAGACTTACCGCAAAAACCGAAACTCTCACTTTGTCGGGCGTGGAAATAACCTCCGACTATACAGTCAGATTTTTGGGGTATCACACGACTGACTCGACTCAAATATACGTTGTGGCAATGCTTGACGGCAACAGTATTTTCGGTTTTGTTTCTCGCGATTCTTTTGAAGACTTCGTTGTGCCTTACCACCCGATAACGCAAGCCGAGCGCGACAGACTCATCAACAGCAAACCTGCTCCCGATCCCGAAAAAGGCGACATTATCCCCAACACGTCGCTTGCGCTGCGCATAATTCTCATTATAGGCATTGCGGTGCCGGCAATCATCATAGCGATTCTGCTTTTCAAGCCGTCCAAAAACGACCGTTCGCAAGGCAAGAGCGTTATGCGCACCGAACGTCGCAAAAACGATTTCGACTACGATTCTTCACGCACATACCGTGATGACCGCTACGACTCTCGCGACGGCTACGACAGACGCGATGACTACGACAGACGTGACGGCTACGACAGACGTGACGGCTACGACAGACGTGACGGCTACGACAGACGTGACGGCTACGACAGGCGCGACGGTTATGCACCGCGCGACGATTACGACCGCCGCTAATCTCTCCCTTTTCGACGCAACACAATAGTTACGCAACCCAATCGGTTGCAACGCAATCGAATATATGTTGACAGCAACGCAAAAACAATCGTTGTCGGCGCTTGCAATCATATAACACTCGTTTACAACGCAAAAAGTCCCTCGGCACACACCGAGGGACTTTTTTTTGTATAGAGAAAACAAGCCATCAAATTTGGAGGCTTGTTTTTAATCAGTTTGTTTAGATTTGATCATTGCTTTCAAATTCGACGTTGCGCTTTGCAATTTCAGCATTAATATGGTCAATCCAATATGGTTGATTCTCGTAATATTTCTTCATATAATACTCATTTATCACTCGTATTGCGAGCGTATTTGTAGCACAAACACCAATTGTCGTCCATAACACACAAAGATCCGCGTGTTGATTTTGTAAAGAAAAATGGATTGCTATGGCAACAATAAACAATATTATAGATATCGCATATGTAATACAACAACAAATAAATGCCGGCAAATATGTACCACGATTTGGCTGTTCAAGCGATGGACCATATGTTGACTCGTTTGCTCTGTTCGATGGGAACAAGAACGACAATTTTTTTGCGTCAACTTTCCTTTTCATGCTGTAATTGAGAAACATGTCCATTTTGCCTATCAAATATAATGACACAACGAATTCTAGAAGTTCAATTCCAAAAACTATAGCACAAATCATAACCACCTCAAAAATTCACTTAATGCTGTTGAAAACTCTCCACTAGCAGCGCCTACCAAGACTGGTATAGCTAAATTCCAAACGCCCACGCTTGCCGAACGAAGTAGTTGTGATTCTACAGCAAGCGCACCCTTTCCTCCCAAGCGGCCTGCAAGTAAGTGTCCTTTTATCCACAATCCAAACACCGTTTGGATATCATCGCACAAAGTGCGATATCATCACAAAGTGATATGATTCTCCGTGTCATTGCGAGGAGCAACGAGAGTTGCGACGTGGCAATCCCCTAAATAGAAACGAAAAACCCAGTGGCGATTGCCACTTTGGGTGTTTGTTCTTCCTCTACAAGAGTTGAGCGTTTAGCACTCTAAATACAACTCCCCCTTCCTCACGTGTTTCCCCCACCGCCGTTCCCCCTTAAAAGGGAACCCACGGCGTCCGCTCCGCGTGGGGACACACTCAGCACTCGCATAGATAAGTATCGTCCTCTTGTTATATCACTGCGCTTTGTGCGCCAGCTACGCAACAACACGGCGCAGTCGCTTGTACTTTTTCGTCAAGCTCGGCGTTCGCTTGGCTCGCCGCCTTGCGGCTCGTGTTCCGTCTTTGAAGTTGCACATACCGTTAATAAGTACGCCTCGAATGAGTGTTCGTTCGGGTGTGGGTGTCCCACCCACAACTGCAACGCACAACGCGCCTTTGCCTTTATTTTTCGCTTTCGCCTATGCCCACAACGCCGTCTACGGGCATTGCAAAAGCAATTCCGTGAGCGGGAGTATGCGTACCCACGCTTCTGTACAGCGCACGCAAAACATCCTCTTTGATGTCCTCGCACACCAAAATCATAATCATTTCTTTTTCGGGTTGAATTTGGATATGAAACGCCTTTTCCGCTTCGGGATTTGCCGTACCTCTTGCGCTCATAACGGTGCCGCCTCTCACTCCGACCGCTCTTGCCGCATCCATGGCTTCATCCGCAAATCCGTTGTTGACTATACACACTATAACTTGATATTTTTCACTCATTGGTTTCCTCCTTTACGGTTTCGAGGTTGTTGCTCAAAAATCCGTATGCGGCAACGCCTATCATGCTTGTAAAAGGCACGGTAAACGCAACTCCTTTCCCTTTGCGGATTGTTCTGAATTTTTCACTCAGCGTAATAAGAGCCTCTTTTGCTCGCTCCTGTTTGATGACGCTGAAGATTGCGGTTTTCGTTTGGTCGTTCCATTCGGACAGGCTCAGCATCTCGGCGTTTGCCGTGCCTCTTGCACGAGATGTCCATTGGAAGTTGACTTCAAACGATGAATGCAGCAAGTCCGAATAGAATTCCGCCTTGTTGTTTGGCACGATGCACACCAGCAGCATAAGTTTGCCCGAGCTGACCGTTTGCGAGTTTTGCGAGCCGTGGCGCATAGCCTTGATTTCGGTGCGTCTTTCCGCCGCCCTTTGTGCGATTTTGGCTTTTCTTTCGATTCGTTCGATTCTGTCCATTGCAAGCCCCCTCACATAAAGTTGATGATTTGCTCGTCGTCGGCGTCAAGGATACGGCGCATAACGATTTTATGTTTGACCTTTGCGCTTGCCACCGCTTTGAAACCGAGAAGCTGAATGGTGATAAGCGGAGTCATTGCGACCATCGCAACGATACCGAAAGCAAGATTCAGCACTTCTTTTTCGCCGCAAAGCACTGCGCACGCGCCGATTGCCAACGGCAAAATGAAACTTGATGTCAACGGCCCGCTTGCGACTCCGCCCGAGTCAAACGCGATTGCCGTGTAAATCTTCGGCACGAAAAACGAAAGCCCGAGAGATATGAGATAGCCGGGTATCAGATAATACAGCAGAGAGAATCCGTAAATGATTCTTATGACGCTGAGTCCTATCGAAAGTCCTACGCCGAGCGACAGTGCAACAAGCATCGAACGCTTTGAAACCGCGCCGTTTGTAATCTGTTCCACTTGTTTGTTCAAAACGTGTACCGCAGGTTCTGCAAGGACGACGACAAAGCCTATCACAAATGCAAACACGATAAGAAGCGGTTTTGAATATTGTGCGATTTCCGCACCGAGCTTGAAGCCTATTGGCATAAATCCGACCTTAACCGAGGTGAGAAACACCACAAGTCCGACATATGTATATACGATTCCTATTCCTATTTGGAGAAGTTTTTGCTTCGGCAATTTCAAAACGGTAAATTGAAGCACCAGGAAAAATACGACGATAAGTCCGAGCGCAATCAACACTTCGAGCGCAACCGCGCCGAGCGCGGGAGCAAAATTTGCCCCCAGATTCGCTTCGATGGAATAATCCGGGAGGGTAAAAGATATCTCGCCTTTTGACGCAAGCGAAAGAGCCATGACCGCAAGCATAGGACCTATCGAGCAAAGCGCGATAAGACCGAAACTGTTTTCCTTTGCGTTTCGTCCGCCCGTGTTGAGTGCAACACCGACGCCGAGAGCCATGATAAACGGCACGGTTATCGGGCCTGTCGTTACGCCGCCCGAATCGAACGCCATGGGCAGAAATATTCCCTTGTCGTTTTCAAACATAATTGCGGTGAGCGCAAACAGCACCATATAAAAGAAAATCAAAAGCGCAGACAAATCCTTTCTGAAAACTATTTTCGATATTGCGATAACAAGGAATAATCCCACGCCCACGCCAACCGTCACGATAAGCACGGTGCTGTTCATAACGGCTTTGACTTGCTCGGCAAGCACGCTGAGATCCGGTTCGGCAACAGTGATAAGCACGCCCATTGCAAAGCCCACGCCAAGCAAAAGAGGCAGTTTTTTCGACTTTGTCAAGCCTGCGCCGACATGTTCGCCCATAGGCGTCATAGCAAGATCCGCGCCTACGTTGAACAGTGCTATGCCGAGAATCAGCATAACCGCCGACAGCACAAACGTCACAATCTCCTTTGAAGAAAAATCCGTAATCGGAGTAAGCGCAAAGATAAGCACTATAACGGCAACCGGCAGCACGGAAAAAAGCGACTCTTTCAGCTTTGAAAGAGTGTTCATACCAATGCTTTTTGCCATTGATTTTTGGAGAACGAAATCTTTTTCTTTTTCCATATTTTTTTTAAGGTATAATAGTCTTTTTCTTTTGCGGATATTATTATGCCATAAAAACGACATTCTGTCAATCTTGTCGCAAATTCGGTTGTCTACAAAAAAAATCATACGGACAAATTGTTAAAGCCATATTAAAGTCGTACAGTTGTATGAATATTTTTTTACCAAATATTCAAATTGTCAAAACGCTTGACTTTTATCTCAGAAATTCTTATCTTTGGATATACATACGGAAACTATGTTTCCGACTCGGTGAACACATGAAGAAAATCTCCCTCGACAAAAATCAAACCGCCTACCTTACCAAGTTTTTTATAATGTTGGTCGTTCTTGCGTTTGTAAGAGCGTTGTCGGCATATCTTTTTATAAACCCGAACGGTTTTGCGCCGGGAGGAGTCGGCGGTATCGCCGCAATCATTCACTATGCAGCCGAAAGAAGCTCAAATCCCACCATTCTGAAACTGTCGTCTTCTCTGTTCGATCCGGGTATTTTTACGATATTACTCAATATTCCTCTCATCATTGCGGCATTTTGCGTGCTTGAAAGAAAATTTGCAATCAACACAACAATCGCAGTCATCTTCTATTCGGGTTTTGTCTACATGCTCGGCGCCGTAAAGTGTCCTCAATACTATGCGGACGGCAATTACGGTCTTATGCTCATTGCCGCGCTTGCAGGCGGAGCAATAGGCGGCGTGTCCATGGGATTTATGCTTAGACAGGATCTAAGCATAGGCGGCACCGATATCGTCGGCAAAATCATCTATACGCACAATCCTTCGGCACACACTCACTGGTGGATTATGATTTGCGACTGTGTCGTCGCCGTCGCGTCCGGTTTTCTCGGGCTCATCAATCTTGACAAATCGGCAGGCGCAACCGCAATACTCACAAAAATTCTCTCTCCCATTCTCTATTCGTTCATATCTCTTTTCACCTCGTCAAAGGTGTGCGATATCGTCGAATCGGGCTTGATGTCGTCTTTGGTTTTCACAATCATCACGGACAAATCGGATGCGATTGCTCACGAGCTTTCCATTCAACTCCACAGAGGCGTCACAATCACAAAATCCGTCGGCTACTACACCGGCAAGGAGCATAGCGTGATCATCTGCGTCACGTCCAAAAAACAAATAAACCGCGTCAAAGATATCGTCACCGCCTGCGATCCTCAGGCGTTTATGTACATCACCCAAGCAGGCGAGGTTTCCGGCAAAGGCTTCACGGGAGGCAAACTGCTCAGAAACGGAGAGGTTGAACAAATCGATATGTCGGATATAATTCCTTCAGAGCATTTGCACGACAACGACGCCGCAACCGGTGATGAAGGCATACATGTTCTTCAAACGATTCAAACCGTTGAACAATCCGTTGCTTGCAATCAGGACGAAAACAAAGATTGATATTAAAACTGCAATATAAAAACGAGCGATTATTCTCTGATTGACTTTGAACATCGCTCGTTTTTTATTTGAAAAAATACTATAATTCGAGAATATCTTTCGGGTTGTCGACAACAATTTTTGCGCCGCACTCTTTTAGGCGTTGCCTGCCGCGAAATCCCCAACTTACGCCCACGCAATCGAGGTTTGCGTTGATTGCGGTTTGAACGTCCACTTCACTGTCGCCTATATACAGCGTTTCGCTTTTGTCTATGCCGAGCGTCCCGATAACTTTGTCCACCGAATCGGGATACGGTTTTGCACGCACATCGTCGCGTTGTCCTACAACCGCATCGAAAATTTTATCGAAATAGTCCTTGGCAAGTTCTTGCACCGCGCTGTCCATTTTGTTTGAAACGACGGCGAGTTTCTTTCCGTTTGCTTTCAATGCTTTTAGCATGTCGACAATCCCGTCATAAGGCTTTGTATGGTCGGCGCAGTGATAAAAGTAGTGCTGTTTGAACACATCCAACACCGCAAGCGTCGTTTTTTTATCTGTATTTGCAGGCACGCTTTCTTCGACAAGACGCCTGACGCCGTTGCCCGTTCTGTCGGCAACTTCGCTTGTGGAAAGCGTTGGAAAACCAAAAACCGACAACGCATAATTGACGCTTATCGCAAGGTCGTCTATCGTATCGAGTATAGTTCCGTCCAAATCAAATATGTACAGTTTATATTTCATTTCAGCCACCGTTATTATATTATCCGCAATCCGAGCCTTGCGAAGATATCATAGTGCAACGTACGACATCGTCACAAAGTGATATCATTTGTTTGTCCGCAACTGCAAAGCGTTGCAATATCACTTGCGCTTTTTAGCAAAATATCACTGTTGCCGTCGGCAACAATATCACGCACGTCTTGAGTGCATATCACCTAAACCGTTGCGATATCACTTTTGAAACAGCCCTTCTTTCATCATATATTGATTCATTTCTTCGATGTCTTCCCCGTCGAATTTACGCAAACGTTGCGCTTTTGCGGGAATACCGGTAACGAGCGTGAAATCGTCGACGCTCTTTGTGACGATTGCGCCCGTGCCGACGACTGCGCCTTTTCCGAGTTTGACGCCGGGAAGAATTGTTGCGTTGGTGTACACTTTTGCATACGCTCCGATTTCCACGCCGTTGTACTCTCTTTGCATGTGGTCATGCTCGCTGTGCGAATGTGTAAAGATTTTCACATACTCGGTGAGCATTGCAAAATCGCCCATTTTGACTCCGCCCTTTGTGTCTATATAGCACCCTGCGTTCCAGCTCACGTTGTCGCCTACTTCCAATCTATGACCGTAATTGAATCTGCATCCTTCGTTTGCAACGAATCCGTCGCCGCATTTTTTGAAAAGTTTTTTTGCGATGATTTGTCTGAACGGCACGGCAAAATTGCAATTTACGCCAAGCGGAACTCTGTCTATGCTGTCCCACAAAATATGCAAATTGCGCTGAACTTCGGTGTAAGGGTCTATATCTCCCATCGGCATATAATCTCCCCAAAGTCTGAACGATTGCAAATCTTGTGCGGTATAGTCGTTTATGCCTATAAGGCTAAATGCTCGTACGGCATTTTGAGAATTCATACCGTCGTTTGCAAGCTGTTCAAATTGTTTCAATCTCTCGTCAATTGTCATAACAATGCCTTTATCTGTGCTTTTCGCACATGTAAAATATCGTTTTTGTTTCAATTTGCAGAATCTGTTTTATTCGATTTCAAATTTATATTCTGTGCGCGCCGTGTACGTTTTGCCTTTTTCCAGCTTAATACTTTCAAAAGACGGTACGTTGCATGCGTTGGGATATCCTTGCGTTTCCATACAAAAAGCGGACTGATATTCGTAAACTTTCTTGCCTACGATGCCGTCAAGGAAGTTGCCTGTGTAAAATTGCATACACGGTCTATCGGTATAAACGCTCATCTTTATGCCGCTCTTTTCGCCTTTTGCGGTTGCGACTTTTCTAAAACCTTTGCCTCTTACAACATAGTTGAAATCATACCCTCTTGCGATTTTGAGCATATGCTCGTCCGCTTTGATGTCTTTGCCGATTGTCTTTTCTTTGGTAAAATCAAACGCTGTGCCGAGTATGTTTTTCCTCTCGCCGTGAGGTATAAGTTCGTCATCGACTGCGGTGACAAAATCGGCATCGATAAACACTTTGTGATTGAGTACGGTTTTGAAATCGCCGTCCAGATTGAAGTAAGCGTGATTTGTGAGCGAGCAAAGCGTATCGCCGTCCGCGCTTGCCTCGTATTCTATTGAAAGCGCATTCTCGTCCGAGAGCGAATAGGTCACGGACACGTTGAGATTTGCAGGGTATCCTTCCTCGCCGCTTGGTGACAATCTTGACATTTTCAAGCCTTTACCCTCGACAATTTGCGCTGTCCAAAGCCTTGAATCGAATCCGACTTTTCCGCCGTGCAAGTGATTGTTGCCGTCGTTTTTGAAGAGGTTGTATTCTTTGCCGTCAAGGGTGAACTTCGCGCCGCCTATACGGTTGCAAACTCTGCCGATAACGGCGTTGAAATATGGGTTGTCGCTCAAAAATCCGTCGGGATTGTCAAAGCCTGCAACCACATCGACAAGGCTGCCGTCTTTGCCCTCAACGCAAAGATTGGCAATGCGCGCGCCGTATGTCAAAACGATTGCGTACGCGCCGTTTGAGTTTTCGATTTTGTAACTTTCAATGCCCTTTTCGCTTTTTGCAAGATAGGAAATTTTCATACTCGTATGTCCTTATTTGTTGTCGTTTATTTGATTTTTGCTATATTGCCATATATGTTATCCGTTCGGATTCGCGCGCTTGACTTTCGCCATAGTCAGCGTATAGCTCATATCCAGCAATGCTTTCAGTTCGTCGCCGTCGACTTCTTTGAGCAAAACGCTTATCCAATGCGCTTTGTTCATATGATAGGCAGAATATATTCCCTCGTCTTTCAGAAACGACGAAATGAGCAACGGTGCGCATTTGAGATTGACGACAGCGGCGATTTCATCGCTTCTTTTGCCAAGACGTGACACGGGTATATCCATAACGAGCGCAAACCACTTTTTGCCCGCGTTGTGTCTGAACACCGCATTGGATTTGTCCTGCCAAGGATAATCCGCTTCCACGCCGTACGTTTTCAGAATATACGTTTCAAATTCCTGCCTAGTCATAGTATTTGCGATTTATCTTTCCGATTCGACAAGAGTATCGTTGTCGACGTCGAGTCCTACGAGCGTGGACTCATACAACCTGCCTTTGAGAGCGCGGGTTTTTTCGTTGTCGAGAGATGCTGTCGGGAAGTATTTTGTGCCATCGCACTTTATAGGCGTAAAGAAGGAATCGAACGTCCAATCAAGCGTCCTGTTGTGAATGTCGCCCACAACGCCATAGCACTCTTGCAAGCCTTTAAGCACAACCCATGCGCCCGTGTCGTAAAGTTTTTTCTTGCACGCCTCTCTGCGCTCGGGATATTTTTCGAGAAACTGGTCGTACGCCATCGGCATACCGCAATAAACGTCCATAACCACTCCTTTCTCGTCGGAAAGATATTGCATTGCGTCGGCAATGACTTCCGTGCAGCTTCTCGAGCCGATAGCCTCGCCGAGATTTTCGATTGTATCTCCTTTGATACCGCCGAACAAATTGAGCGTTATATCGCCGAAATACGGGTCGGCATATGTCATGCGCTTAGGCAGACAAGCCTTGCTTACAATGCCCTGCTCCGCCATTTTTGCCACAAGATATGCGGTTGCGGTTGATGTATGCGCGCCGAAGCTGTGGGATATAAATGTAATATCCTGCGTATAGTCCAAAAAGCACGCCGCATACTCTCTTGCAAATCTGCATGCCACGGAGTGCGAATCGTCGTATCCCATCCAGATGTAATTGAAAAGCGCGGGCAATGTCTGCGCATGGTGCGAATAATCAAACGAACACATATTGTATCCCGCGTCCAGCACTCGCCGGAAAAATCCTTGATTTTCGCAAATTTCGCCGTCCTCGAAAGTTTCGGTCATCCAACCGTGAAAGAATGCAACGGTGGGCTTTGTTCTGTCAAAATAATCGGACGAAATATCCTCGGAAAACCTTGCATGCGTACCGTCCGAGGCAAAAAAGTACAAGCCGATGTCGCTTGTCGTATCCACGCTCAAATCCGTTTCCATAGTCACGGAATTGTCTTTGTCGTTGCAAGCAAACAACAAAAAGCAAAGCGTAAACAAACACAATACGGCAATCACACAAATAAAACTTTTTCTCATAATTTTCACTTTTGCATTTCGCACGCGCGCAACGGCGAAATATCATTTATTTTTTTTCCAGCGTGCAAAGAACTTCGACATTGCTCGTTTGCGGAAACATATCGAAAGGCGTCACACGCTTTATTTCGTAATTTTGCGCAAGTATTTTCAAATCTCTTGCGAGAGTTTGCGGATTGCAACTGACATAAACTATCTTGTCGATTTTTGCCGAAATCGCACTGTCAAGCACTGCCTTGTCGCATCCGCGTC
Source organism: uncultured Clostridia bacterium (assembly GCA_934233745.1). Lineage (GTDB taxonomy): Bacteria > Bacillota > Clostridia > Christensenellales > CAG-917 > CAG-475. The sequence continues at coordinate 138,931 of CAKQGN010000001.1, read as the reverse complement.
TTGGCGGATCGAGAATCAATGCCATAGGTTTTTTTGAGGGTTTTTGACTTTTTTCGCCAAGATAAAACGGGGACGATACAATTTCGTCCGGCAATGCCGCTTCTAAGTTTGCGTCCTTGTTTTTCGCTTTTGAAATGCCGTCTACAAAGTCCAGCACGTCGTCGCACACGCACTTCACTCTCGAATCCAGATTCAAAGACTTCATAAGAGCTTTTGCGTTGTCCACGGCACTCGGTTCTATCTCGACTGACGTGATGTTTGCGTTTTTCAAGCGCATTGCTATTTGTGCGCTCAACAGTCCGACGCCCGAATAGAATTCAAGAATATCGCCGTCAAAGGATGCAAGTTCTTTGCAAACTTCGTCGTATATCGCGTCGCGCACGTCGTTGTTGACTTGCAAAAACGACAGAGGCGACACCACCGCCTCGAATGCGCCGAGATTTTGTTTTTTCTCTTTTCCGAACACGAGTCTGACGTTTGAGCCGAAAATCACATTGGTATTTTTTGTGTTTTCGCTCACGTACACGCACACGCCTGCGAATTCTTTTTCAAGATTTTGGCAAAGTTCCTGCAATTTCGGCACAAAATGCGAATTTACTACAAGAGTCACCGACAGCGTGTCGAGATTTCTTGCAACGACATGGCGCAATATACCCTCTCCCTTCGTTTCGTCATAGACGCTTATGTGGTTTGCGTTTGCCCAATCGGTGACGATTTCTATAAGTTTTGCCGCCCATTCGCCGTGGAGCGCGCACCATTTCATAGGCACGACGGAGTGCGAACGCTTTTCGTAAAATCCGAGCGTAACCCTCCCCGTTTTTCGTTTATACCCGAACGGAAGGGCGATTTTGTTGCGATATTCCCAGTCGTTGAGGCGCACGACGTCGTCGACTTTGACGTCTAATCCCCCCGTTTTTTTCAATGCGTTTTCTACGTTTGTTTTCTTGATTTTGAGTTGACACTCGCGCGATACGTGTTGCAAATCGCAACCTCCGCAAGTGCCGTAATAGGTGCATTTTGGTTTTATGCGCTCGGGCGAGGGCTTCTCGACCTCGATGAGGTCTGCAAAAGCATAGTCCTTTTTTGCATAGCGAATACGGGCGCGGATAATCTCGCCCTTTACGGCAAACGGCACGAAAACGGCATACGAGCCTATTTTCACAATGCCTTCGCCCTCGCTTGCAAAGTCGCAAACTTCGCCCTCTATAACGTCCCCGACTGCAACTGTCAGCACTCTATTTCTCCTTTCAACGCTTTTTTGTATCGAGTCATAAACGTTTCCACTCTCTTATACCCCGCGCTCAAATCCACGCCAAGTTCCTTCTCGAGCCTGAAATACCAGTTGTACAGCGCAAGAGCGTCCTTTCTTGCAGGGGCGAACGGAAACCGCAAAACATAACAATGGTCGGAACGAAACGGGTTTTTGCCCACGGTGTACTCGCTCTTTACTCCCGCTTTCGCGAGAGCCTCACCCATACGTTTTGCCTCTCCGAGACACAAAAAATCCATCATGCCGCCGCTGTTGTAGCAAGGCGGAAGATTTGCGTTGAGATAGTTGTAGGGATTCGATTGCTTATAAAATTTCCAATTTCTGAACGCTTTTCTGCTCTTTTGTCCCGACACATATCTGACTATGAGCGTGTTGGTGAGCGGAATGCGATACATCACCTCGAAACTGAATGCGCCGCTGACAAAGATAAGTCCTGACGGCTTTGTTTTCGGCACGTCGATTTCGACGGATTTTGCATATTCCTCATCGGTTGCGGCAATGCCGAGACACGCCGCAAGATGTCCTCCGGACGAGTCGCCCGTCACGGTGATATTGTCCTTGTCGATTCCGAATCTGTCCGCATTGTCGCAAAGGAAGTTGTATGCGTCAACGCAATCTTCGAGGTCTTTCGGAAAGAAAACCTCGGGGCAAAGTCTATGCTCTATGACGGCGACAACCGCCCCCATAGCCGCAAAACATCTTGCGTATCCGTCACGGCGCAAGCGGTTGTGAATCATCCAGCCGCCACCGGGTATATCCATCACGCAAGGCGCCTTGCCCTCAATCGGATGCGACGGATAGTAAATGTCCATCAAAAGCCGTTTGCCGTCAACGGTTTTATATACTATATCTTTTTCGATTTCGATTTCGTTGTTGAAAGGCGTTCTGCCGTTCGGCTCCGCCCTGTCCTCTTCAAAAAAGTCGAATATGTCCGCCATAATCGGACGACGGAACATTCCGTAATCTTTTCGGAAAGATTTTTCAAGTCGTTTACTCTCTTTTTTGAGAGATTTTTTGTCTGATTTATATTTTGCTTTGAGAACTTTTCTTCCCATGCGCATATCCTGTAAAGACGCGTTTTCTTTCTCAAAAAGCGCAACCATATCGTGAGCAAAATCTCTTTTCAGTTTCTTTTTGCCCGTGCGATAATCCGCCTCAAAATATTCGTGTTGTTTCATAAATATTCCCCCATATCATTGCCATATCAAGTATTGTTTTCTATATTCAGAGTTTGTCGGCGTGTACTCTAAATACAATTCCCCCTTCCTCACGTGTTTCCCCAACCGCCGTTCCCCCTTAAAAGGGAACCCACGGCGTCCGCTCCGCGTGGGGACACACTCAGCACTCGCATAGATTGCAATCGTTCTCTTCTTATGCCACTCGTTCGCGGACGAAAAGAATCCAAACTCGTCCGCTCACTTGTACTATCCGTCAAGCTCGGCGTTCGCTTTCTCGCCGCCTTGCGGCTCGTGTTCCGTCTTTTAAGTTGCACATTCCGTGTATAAGAACGCTCTGAATTAGTTACGTCTAATGTGGGGACAAAGCCCCACATTAGTTGTTTACTTTTCTCAGACTATTTGACTTCGGCGTAGACCTTTTTGAGTCTTGCAAATCTCGGAAGTCCGTTTTCGAGCGGAGCTTTTGCGTCGCCTTGAATGAGCGGAAGCGCATATTCAACAAACTCGTCGCTCACGTATGTACCGTTGTTGACAATCCACTCGGACGGCACTTTCTTTTCGGTGTTTGCGGCAAGTTCGAGGGGCATAAGCACATTGGTGCAAACATAGTTGCCGTTTTCATCCGTATCGCGTTTGAAGATGACCATTTTGTCGGTTTCGCCCTCGCATGCGCTCTTGACTGCGAATGCGCCTGCGCTGAACGCTTCTTCGACGTCGTTTTCGGATGCAAGGTGTGCGCCGCAACGTTGCATAAGGCTGAGTTCGATTCCTCTTGTCTTGAAGCCCGTCTTTTCTTTTATGACGTTTGCAAGAATGGCAGCAACGCCGCCGAGTTGAGCGTGACCGAAACTGTCTCTTGCCGCCGCCGCTCCGACGCTTTCGCAAATAAGCGTACCGTTTTTGTCGTGGATACCCTCGGATACGACTGCGATGCACTTGTTGCCGTTCTTTGCGCAAACTGCTTTGACGTCATCGACAAACTTGTCGACGTCGAAATCCGTTTCGGGAAGGTAGATAAGGTCTGCACCGAGTCCGTTGACTTTTGCAAGAGCCGCACTTGCGGTAAGCCAGCCCGCGTGTCTGCCCATAGCCTCGATGATGCACACCATGGGAGTGTCATACACTTTTGCGTCGAGGTTTACTTCCATAACCGTGGTTGCTATATACTTTGCCGCGCTTGCATAGCCGGGGCAATGGTCCGTGCCGAAGAGGTCGTTGTCGATGGTCTTGGGGACGCCGATGACATTGCATTCATAGCCGACGGATTGCAAATATTTGCTTATTTTGTTGCAAGTGTCCATGCTGTCGTTGCCGCCGTTGTAGAAGAAATAGCGCACGTTGTACTTTTTGAACACTTCGAGTATACGCTTGTAATCGGTGTCATCGACCGAGGCGTCTTTGAGTTTGTAGCGCACCGAGCCGAGAGCCGAGGACGGCGTGTATTTGAGAAGTTCGATTTCTTTGGGATCTTCCTTTGACATGTCGAAGAATTTTTCGTTGAGAAGTCCGACGATACCGTGTTCGAGACCGTAAACCGCCGTGATGTTGCCTTGCTTCAAAGCCTCGGTGAATACGCCTGCCGCGCTGCTGTTGATGACGGAAGTCGGGCCGCCGCTTTGACCGAACATACATGCACCTTTCAAATTTTTCATGATTACTCCTTATTCCGCATATGCGGTGTTGGTTTTTTATTTTTAATTGTTAATGTTTTTTCGGCTTCTTGCGAAGTTGTTATCTTGAGATGATTTGTGCGATTTCATAGAGTTTTTCGTCAAAACCTTTCTTGCATGCGAGAGCTTCCAGAACCGTCGTGTCGAAAATTTCGCCGCCCCTTATACCGATAACTCTGCCGCTTTGACCGCACTCGATAAGCTCCACCGCTCTGCATGCCATCTTTGCCGCCAAAACCCTGTCCTCAACGGTAGGATTGCCGCCTCTTTGCATCCATTTGAGTGCCATATGGTTGACTCTTCTGCCCGTTGCGTCGCTTATTTTTTGAGTAAGCTCGTCGGTGAGTTCGGTTTTGCCTTCCGCAAGCACGATGATTGCGGATGATTTGCCTCTGTCGAAACCGTCTTTTATGGTTGCCGCAACTTCATCCACATCGGTAGGCACTTCGGGGACGATGACGTATTCCGCGCCGCCTGCGACCGCGCTGTTGAGGGCGATGTTTCCGCACTCTCTGCCCATAACTTCCAAAATCATGATTCTGTCGTGCGACGTGATGGTGTCGCGCAATTTCAGAATAGCGTCAACAACCGTGTTGCACGCCGTGTCGAACCCTATGGTCGAATCGGTGTACCCCATATCGTTGTCGATTGTACCGGGAATGCCGATGACGTTGAGTTTGGTTTGCTCGTGCATGGCTTCAACGCCTCTGAACGAGCCGTCGCCGCCGATGACGATGAGATTTTCGATTCCTTTGTCCAAAAGATTGTCGACAGCCTTTTTCATAACCTCGGAATCAACGAACTCGGGACATCTTGACGAGCGCAAAATGGTGCCTCCCGCATGGACGCAGTTGGACACGCTCGAATATTCCATTTTGAAAATTTCATCGTTGACAAGTCCTTTGTAGCCGTGCTTGATGCCGTACACCTCAAAGCCGTGATTGAGCCCGTATCTGACGCAAGCGCGCACGCAGGCGTTCATACCGCTGGCGTCACCGCCGCTTGTAAGCACAGCGAATTTTTTTGCTTTTGAATTGTTTTTTGCCATAAGATTACCTCTTTGCAATATATAAATTTTTTTATTTTCTAGGTTTAGCGCACTCCGAATGAGTGTAGATTCTTCCTCGACAAGAGTGTTGTGTCGTGTGCTCTAATTAGATGTGCCCCCTCTTTCCCTTTCGGGCTTTTCTCCCACCACTCAGTTAGGGGCAATTCTCTACAAGATTATCCGTCGTTCGCGGGGGAGACAGTCGGCACTCGCATAGATAGGGGCAATTCTCTCATTATGCCACTTCGCCTGCGTGGCGGCTACGCAACAGAATGCCACGCATTCTCGTACTTTTCGTCAAGCTCGGCACTCATATTCTCGCCGCCTTGCGGCTCGTGTTCCGTCTTCGAAGTTGCACATACCGTGTATAAGCACGCTATGAATGAGTGTTCGTTCGGGTGTGGGTGTCCCACCAAAACTGCAACGAAGTTGCAATATCACTTGCGCAAAGCGCAAATTTCACTGTTGCCATAGGCAACAATATCACGCACGCTTTGCGTGCATATCACCGCGTTGAACATGTGTTCAACGTGCTACATACTTCACTCGGCTCGCTCCCAACACGTCCTCCAATCTGGACAACAGGTCGGGACAAATCTCAACGTGTTGCGAAAACTCCATAAGTTTTGACTTGCCGTTTTGCTTGACTTGTGCCTGACAAGGCGCGCTGCCCGGATGCATTGCCAAAACGTCCGCCACCATGTCTTTTTCCACGTTGTTGAACACAAGCACGTATAATATGCCGTTGTTTTTTGTCCGAGCAGGTGCGGATTGAGTCGCTTCGGCTTTTGCATTTTGCCATAGTTCCACCTTCTCGACGGATACTTTCGCTTCGCTTTCGTCGCGCAAATCGATTTTGCCCACGACTTTAAGAGGAGCGTCTGCAAGGAGCAATTCTCCGTACTTTTCAAATGCGCGCGGATACATAGAAAACGCAATCGAACCCGAGCGGTCCTCAAGTCTGCCAACCGCAAATTTTTGTTGTTTCGACGTCACTTTTTTCTCAAACGACGACACTATGCAACCGAATTTGACTTGTTTGTTTTCAAGATTCTTGTCAACGACCATTCCGACGTTTCCGTCCTCGTCGGCTTCCTCGATATACAGCATGCTCGTGTCGAAATCGAACTCGTGTCTGTCGTCGTTGTAATCGTCCAAGGGGTGTCCCGAAAGGTACATGCCCAGCACTTCTTTTTCATATTTGAGAATATCGGCTTTGGGATATTCCTCCGTTTCGGTATACTTGATTTCCTCGTCATCGATAAGCTCGTCAAACAAGGACAGTTGTCCCGAAAGTTTATTCTTTTTGTCCGCCAAAACGGTGTCCATAATGCGCTCGTACGACGCCATGAGCGTAGCTCTTGTTTTGCCGAAACTGTCGAGTGCACCGCCCTTGATAAGGCTTTCTATCATACGTTTGTTCACCTGTCCCGCACAGCGATCGAGGAAGTCGCGTATATCCTTGAACGCGCCGTTTTGTTTACGTTCGGACAGCACGTATTCCATAGCCTGTTCGCCGACGTTCTTGATTCCCATAAGTCCGTATCGCACGTTTTCGCCCTCTATAGAGAAGTTCTTTTGCGAGCGGTTGATATCCGGCGAGAGCGTCTTTACGCCCGTGCGGCGCAGATAGTTCATATAGTGTTTCACTTCGTCGGCATTGGTGATACGGTTGTTGACGACAGCCACGATAAAGTGCGTGGGATAATAGCACTTCAGATAAGCCGTCTGATAGGTAAGGAATGTATAAGCCGCCGCGTGCGACTTGTTGAAAGCGTAACTCGCAAATTTCAGGATTTGGTCGAATAGGTGGTTTGCAATCTCCTCGCTCACGCCGTTTGCGACTGCGCCGGGGACGTACTTACCCGTCTTGTCGCCATCGAGTTTTCCTCCGTGCAGGAAGATATCCCTTTGCTGCTCCAAAACCGAAAGTTTTTTCTTTGCGATAGCACGTCTCATAATGTCCGCGCCGCCGAAGCTGAATCCCGCAATCTTTTGCGCAATTTGCATAACCTGCTCCTGATAGACGATACAACCATAGGTGTTTTCGAGAATATCTTTGAGCAGCGGATGAGCATAATGCACGTTTTCGGGATGACGTTTACCCTCCAAAAACAAGTCGATAAACTGCATAGGACCGGGGCGGTACATCGAAATGCCTGCCACGACGTCTTCGAGGTTGTCGGGTTGAAGTTGCGCCATAAACTTTTTCATGCCGCCGCTTTCAAGCTGGAACACCGCCTCGCAGTCACCCGACGCGATAAGTTCGTACACCTTGTGGTCCTCATAGCCTATCTCGTGGAAGTCGAGGTCTATCCCCTTGTCCTCTTTGATGAGTTTTAACGCCTCGTCTATGTCGGTGAGGGTTTTAAGCCCCAAAAAGTCCATTTTGAGAAGTCCGAGTTCTTCGACGATAACCTTGTCGAATTGCGTGGTGACGATCGCGCCGTTTCGCGACAGCGCGCAGTGCTCGACAATAGGGTCTGCACAGATAACGACGCCTGCGGCGTGCATCGAGGTCTGCCTCGGCATACCCTCCAATTTCATGGCAACGTCGATGACGTTCTTCGCCGTGGGATTGTTTTCGTATATCTTTTTGAAATCCTCGCTGTAAAAATCGCTGCCCTCGGTAAGCACTTGCGGAAGGAGCGGTTTGCCCATCGCGGGGATTTCTTTCACCCAGTTTGCCGCCTCGTTGTAGGGCACGTCCAAAACGCGCGCAACGTCCTTTACGACAGCCTTTGCGGTCATAGTCGAATACGCGATAATTTGCGAAACGTTGTCTTTACCGTACTTTTTGATGCAATAATCTATGACTTCCTGTCGTCTGACAAAGCAGAAGTCCACGTCGAAGTCGGGCATCGACACACGTTCTTCACTCAAAAATCTTTCAAAAAGAAGTTGATATTTGAGGGGGTCGATGTCGGTGATGCCTATGCCGTATGCGACGATAGAACCGCAACCGCTTCCGCGCCCCGGCCCGACGGGGATACCCATTTGTTGAGCGGCATGCACATAGTCCCATACGATTAGGAAGTAACCGTCAAATCCGCACTTGTGAATGACGCCCAGCTCGTATTCCAAACGCTTAGTGATTTCGTCGTTTATGTAGCCGTACTTTCTTTTTACGCCCTCGTAGGCAAGGTCGCGCAGGTATTTCGCCTCGTCGCGATCGCCCATTTCCTCATTGGTGTATTTTGGGATAATAGAGGCGTGTTTTGTCACAAAATAGTCGCCGTCGACTTTGTCGGCAATCTCTCTGGTCGTCGCAATCGCCTCGGGACACCAATCGAAAAGCTCTGCCATTTCGTCGCCCGATTTGAGATAAAACTCGTCTGTTTCGAATCTTGCGCCGTTTATCTCGCTCTTTTTGCAGCCGAGCGTGATACACATCATTGTGTCTTGTATGTCCGCTTCTTCCTTTTCGATGTAATGGACGTCGTTTGTAGCAACCACTTTTACGCCGATTTCCCTTGCGATTTGGCAAAGCGGATTCATCACGACTTTGTCCTCTTGCAAGTGGTGGTCCTGAAGTTCGATATAAAAATCGCCCGGGGCAAATATATCTCTCATCTCGATTGCCGCCGCCTTTGCCTCGTCGTATTTGCCTTGCAAAAGAAGATGCGGCACTTTGCCTGCAAGACACGCCGACAGACAAATAAGCCCCTCGCTATGCTCTTTGAGATGCTTCAAGTCGATACGGGGCTTCATGTAAAACCCGTCCACAAACGCCATCGAGGAGAGTTTCATAAGATTTTTGTAGCCCGTCATGTTTTTGGCAAGCAAAATCAGGTGATATCTTTGTTTAAGCACATCCGCCGTCTTTGCATACATATCGTCGGCAACGTAAAACTCTTCGCCGATGATAGGCTTGATGCCGTCTGCCCTGCACACAGACACAAACGTATGAACGCCGTACATATTGCCGTGATCGGTGATTGCCACCGCATTCATACCTCTCGCCTTCAAAGCGTCGCAAAGCGGGTGCTTTTTTATTGTCTTTTTGGGGTCGTTGGGATCGGGAGCAACTTGCAAAAGTCGCACCGCGCCGTCCAATAAACTGTATTCAGTGTGCAAATGAAGATGTACGAAATCCGTCATGTCTATCCTTTGTTTATGGTTATTTTTGTTCTTTATCTATACGTGTGAATTGATTTGTGTTTATCCGCAACCGCAAGCAGTTGCGATATCACCCGGCTGTTCTTTCTCTACAATGGTGAACGGCGTGCATTTTATATTGCAATGCCCCCCTTCCTCACGTGTTTCCCCTACCGCCGTTCCCCCTTAAAAGGGAACCCACGGCGTCCGCTCCGCGTGGGGACACACTCGGCTCTCGCATAGATAGGTATCGTTCTCTACTTATGCCACTTCGCCTGCGTGGCGGCTTCGCAACAGAATGCCACACATTCTCGTACTATCCATCAAGCTCGGCGCTCGCTGCGGTCGTCGCCTTGCGACTCCGATTCCGTCTTCGAATAGACTTTATCATTCCTAAGGTGCAATCAGTTGAGTTGTGCAAGTTCGACGATTTTTCTTAGCCTGTGATTCAAGCAGCTTTTGCTTACGCCGAGTATCTCGGCAAGGTCGTTCAAAGACGCCTCGGGATGTTGCGCTCTTGCGTCCGCCGTTTCTTTGAGTTGAATCGGCAACGTATCGAAAATATCCTTGTTTTTCAGTTCGCCTATAGCAAGAAGATGTTTGCTTGCGGCGGTAAAAGTCTTGTCGAGATTTGCCGTTTCGCAAATTATCACGCGGTTTAGGCTGTTGGTCATTTCGCGCTCGTCTATGATCGATTGCAGTTTCAGCACGCAATCGGCAAGGTCGAGCGTTGCAAGCACCTTGACGATTTCGTCCTTATCCTTGACGTAGACGAGTTTATGCTCGCCTCTGTCGCTCATACGCGTGTTTATGCGCAAATCGCTCAAAAGTTCCATCACGTCATCGGCAAACAGGTCGTCGTCAAGTTGCAACTCGAAGTGATATCCGTCCCTTTTCTCCTCTTGCGTCGAAGTCGAAGGTACGTACACGCTGCCACAGCCGAGAAAAAGCCCTTTGAAATACGCAACTTTGCACGCCGTTGTCGCAACTATGTCCTGTGGAATCCCCTCCACAAAACCAATGTACTCGTCGACGTTGATTTGCATAAGTCCGAAGTCTTGAAGTGCTTGTTTTGAAAAACCGCTCGGCACTTGCACCGTGCATGCTTCGGCACCCGTTTTGGTCTTGTCAAGCGACAATTCGAACTCGGCAGGATACAATGTTTTCAAAAGCTCGACGATTTTCAAGCCCTCGTCGTAATCGTTAAGCCAAAAACAGAGATTATATCTTTTTTTTGCGATTTCTATGCTGCCGCAAGTCTTGCACAGCGCACTCAAAAACGCAATTATTTCATCGCGATTTTTCGGCAATACTCCGAGCAATTCTTTTCGTGCGTTATCCTTGAAGCTCATTTTTATCCTCTTTGAAACTCTTTTTGTCTTTGAAGAAGGGTTTTCTTCCGTTTATGCCGAAAACTCTGTCTTCGGGTATGGCGCATTTTGAGATAAACTGCTCGATTTTGCTCATTTTCCCGAGTTTTTTCGTATCGTGCGAATCCGTGCCGACAATAAAGTTTACTCCGCTTTCTATCATATCTTTTGCGTGACTTTCAAGCGCGTCCAGATGCTTTTCGTTAAGTTCGATATAAACGCCCTTTTCTTTTGCCTTTTCGCAGACTGCCTTTACGTCCACAAGCGCGCGATGATTGAGGTGCGCAACCACATCGACCGGGAATTTGTCCATAACGTCAAGATATGCCTTTGTGTTTACATCGACAATTTTCCGCCTTGTTTTCAAGCCGCAAAACCCGTTTTGAAAAAGCCACTTTCTTGCGTATCCGCCTCGCTTTTCACCGCAAAATCCGATGTATCTGTGAAAGCCCACAACCAAAACGTCGCAATCGTTTATCACGTCGCAAGGCACATCGATATCTCCGCTCGTATTGACAAGATTCGCTTCGATACCGTGCAACACTTTGACGGCAGAGGAAAGGCTTGCGATTTGACGGCTCTGTTTTTGCCACTTGCGCTCGGTCATATGAAAAATAGTGCTTGCAAAGCTGTGATCCGTCACCGCAATTTCGCAAAGTCCGAGTTTGTCGGCCCTTTTGGCATGCGAAAAAATCGAGCATCGCCCGTCGCTTGCAAAAGTATGGGTGTGGTAGTCGCCGTAAATCTTCATAAACCGCCTTCGTGCGCACATACTGCGTATGCGTAAACGCGTACATGCGCAAACTTAATAGCATTATAATATAATAACTTTTTTTTATCAATAGATTTACAAAAACATTTTCCCCTTGTCTGCCACTTTTCATTCTACCACACAACACAATATTCTTCTTCAAGGAGAATTCCCGTTTTCTCAAAAACTACCTTTTTGCAAAAATTTGCCAGATTCAGATAGTCGGAGGCAGTCGCTCCGCCGTCGTTGACTATAAAATTCGCATGGATTCGGGACACTTTCGCTCCTCCGATTTTCATGCCTTTGAGTTTGCACTCGTCAAGCAGTTTCCCACTTGCAATCGCGCCGTTTTTGAACACGCTTCCGAGAGAGGGCAAAGCAGGCTGTTTTTGCCGCCTGATTGCCAAATAGGATTGCGCCTCGCAAATCGATTGCTCGCGCGACTTGCCGCAAAGCAAAAGCTCTGCTTTTAGCACAATGCCGCTTGCGCCTTGTCTATAAGAAAAATCGCACTCGCAAGCAGATTTTTCCTCTATGCGCATTTTGTCGCAATTTACACAATAAGGGGTTAAAACGTACAATTTTGTTATATAATCTGCTATTTGTGATGAAAATGCACCTGCATTCATTTTGAGTGCGCCGCCGAGCGAACACGGCACTCCGCTCAAAAATTCAAGACCGCCAAGCCCTTTTTCTCGTCCCGATTCCGCGATTTTTCTTACGCTCGCGCCACACTCGCAAACAACGCTATCGCCAAAAAATTCGACCTTGTTCAGATGTTTCAAACTTATCAGCACTAGGTTGCAATCGCCGTCCGAAATCAGTGTGTTCGAGCCTTTCCCCAGCATAGAAAAATCAATGTTTTCGCTATGTAAAACGCTTATGAGTTCAACAGCTTTTTCAATGCTTTGCGGATAAAAAACGAATGCGTTTCCGCCCCCTTTGAACGTTGATATTTCTCTTGCGTTTTTCCACTGTCCGAACACGTTTATTTCGTCTTTTATATACTCTTTTACACCCACGATTCACTATATGAAAATGCCACGAAAAAAGACGATTTTCATCGTCCTTTTTTCATTTCTATTAAACTTTTGTTTGTGTTTATTTTGAAAACTCCGCGCTTTTGCGATTTTTTTCGACTTATGATTCATGTTACTCTTCGGCATCTTCTGCGCCGTTTTTATTTAGCTCTGCAACGATTCTCTCGGACAGGGCTTTGGAAACTCCGTCGATTTTTGCCAATTCTTCGGGCGTTTTCAGTCGTATTTCTTCCACCGAACCGAATTCTTTTATAAGCCTTGCGCATATTGTGTTTCCGACTCCGGGAATTGCTTTCAGCACGCTTTCGCTCAGGTGCTTGCTGCGCAAATTTCTGTGGAATGTGATCGCAAAACGGTGCGCCTCATCCCTTATCCTTTGCAACAATTGAAGCGCGACGCTGTCCTTTGGAAGTATAACCGACGTTGTCGGAGAACTGCCCAAAAACACCTCTTCTTCCCGCTTTGCGAGCGACAAAATCTCAATATCCTCTCTGCCCGTTTCCTTCTGTGCTTCCATGGCATATGCAAGCTGTCCTTTTCCACCGTCAATTACAAGCAAATCCGGAACGGAAGAAAAACTTTCGTCCTCGTTTTTTGCGATTTCGTTGAGTCTGCGGATAAGCACTTCTTTCATACAGGCAAAGTCGTTGTTGCCCTCCACCGTCTTGATTTTGAACTTGCGGTAATGGGATTTTTTCGGCTCTCCTCCCTCAAAAACCACCATGCTCGCAACCTTATCCGTGCCGGATATATGCGAAATATCATAACATTCCATGCGGTTGGGAAGCGTCTTCAAATTCAGCAATTCTCCCAGTTGCTTGACCGCTCCTTTTGTACGCAAGGTTTTTCTTTCCTCTTGCGTGCCGTGCTTTGTCATTGCGTCGTATGCGTTTGAATGAGCAAGCTCCAAAAGTTGTTTCCTCACCCCTTGTTTCGGCTCGACAACGCGCACCGTATGCGCACACAGCGTATTGACCGCTTTTTCGAGCGACTCGATGTCTTCAACGTTGTCGGTGACGATTTCATCGCAAAGCGGAGCGTTGTTTTGATAGTATTGCAACAAATAGCTCGCGATGTCCTCGTCGCAGGAATCGACAATAATGTTTTCTGCTCCGACCAGTTTTCCCGCACGCACGACAAGCATATTTATTGCCGAGACGATACCGTTTGTTTCAAAAGCAAAAATGTCGAGATTGAAGTCTTTGGGCAATGCGCTGACTTGTTTTCTTACAAGTTTGTCAAGCAAAGCGAGCTTGTTTCGATAATTGAGCGCAACTTCAAAGTTTTCCTCGGCGGCAAACTTTTTCATTTTTTCGGAAAGAGTCCGCTCGACTTCCTTGTCGTTGCCCCTCAAAAAGTCAATGACTTTTTGCATTTCCGCTTTATACTCTTGTTCGCTAACCTTATGAGTGCAAGGCGCAAGGCATCGCCCCAAATGCATGTTCAAACACGGTCTGGACGGCTTTGACAAATCGCGTTTGCACTCTCTGATTTGAAACGCCGTGTGAATGAGGTCGAATATGTCACGTATATTGACGGATTGCATGTAAGGTCCGAAATACTTTGCTCCGTCGTTTTTAAGTTTGCGTACAAGCTCGATTGTGGGGAAAGGCTCATGCATATCGATACGCAAAAACGGATATGCCTTGTCGTCTTTAAGGAGTATGTTGTATCTCGGCGTATGCTTTTTGATGAGGTTGTTTTCGGTGAGCAATGCGTCGACTTCGCTTGCGCAGATGATATAGCGAAAATCCGCAACATGCTCGAGCATAGCCATAACTTTTGCCGTGCGGTTTGACAAATTGAAAAAGTAGGAACGAAGCCTGTTTTTGAGATTTTTTGCCTTGCCGACATAAATAATCTCGCCTTGCTCGTCCAACATCATATAAACGCCGGGATTGTCCGGCACATCTTTGATTTTTGCCTTAAAATCTACCATTTTGCCTCAAAATCGCGTATGCCACGATTCGTGTTTTGCTTGAATTCTGCACATTTGCAACACATATCGTATTTTATGTCAAATATCGTTTGTTTGTTTTGCAGTCGATATTTAGGGTTTTCAGCATTTTGCAATACTTTTTGTCAAAAACACAAATACGTTTCGTGTTTTATTTACATTTGTTCTCAAATTCACCGAGCTTGTCGCTTGCAACCGTTCCTTTGCTCTTATTGAGCGCAATTATGCGCTTACATTTGTTTGCGCCGACAAAATCGCGCATGATGATGTTGACTTTGTCGAAATACTCTTTTTCACTCAACGAGGATATAAACCCTTCGGCATTGCCAATGTGTGTGCCTTCATAAAACTTCGGACCTATTATCGCAATCGGATCGGTGAGTTGCATTTGCATCACAAACAATCCTCCGTCGCTGTTATTGTACATGTCAACATATTCGGGTATGGCGTCCGAGAGATACTTCTTTGAAGATTTGCGATTTAGCGAACCGTCATAAAACGATTGCAAACTGCTGCCTCGTCTTGTATCGCCGTCACCGTTGCGTTGGAAAAGATAATTCTTGCCTTGTATGTAATCGCAATTCGACGTCTTTTTGAAAACGTTGCCCCAAAACACGATTGCCTTGCCCCTGACGTCACCGAGCGTCAAAGATTTGACAAATTCGAGATCCGACTGCATTGTATCGTTTGACACCATAAGTCCCGCAAGTTTGTCGCAAAGCAAAGCGTCGGTCTTTTCCATTGCAGACTCGTCACTCATAAAGTGCTGAAAATCCAAAATCAGCGTTTCGCTCGGATTGCCTATCAAAAACTCTTTTACGTCTTGTATTATCGGCTCGACATCCTCTCCGGTAATCGGGCCGTGAAAAACGACGAGTTTCCCGTTTTTCAATTGCGGTCTGATATCGAAATATCTTGCGCCGCAAGCCATTTGTTCTTTGATGCTTTTATCCTGCGTCCTTGCCGCCCACATCATTTGCGCCGTACCCGAATCGTGAGAGCCGGGAATAACCACGTTCGACAAGAGCGCGTCGTCAGATATATAACTCATCCAACCGCTCAAAAACTCGTCGGCGGTTTCATTGTCAATCGCGGAAGTCGCAACGCCTGCCATAGAACCTGCAACAACCGCAACACACGCAACTAGGACGCAAACAACGACAAGGGCAATTTTTCCGTTTCTTTTCATAATTCACCTCACAATTATTATAACCGCTATGCGAGGCAAAATCAACGGTGAGATAAATTTATCGATTCTATTATTAAGTTTGATTCAAATCAATTGTAAAACAAAAAAAACGGAAACAATTATAAAAAGCGACAATATCGGCTTTTTGCGCATATGTTGTGTGTATCCATGTTTCTACATTGCGTATTGTCTTTGACTTGCACAAATCTATTTGTTGCAAAAACAATTGCTCGCAGACGTTGACGTCGTGTTCGATGTATCGACAGAATTTGTAAAAGCAAGTGCGGCAAGAATCCCCGTCATAACCGCGGTTTCTCGTTTTGAAAAATCGCCGTCGGAGATAAACACAATCATAACGATAAGCAAAAACAAATACCAGTTGTCCTCAAACATAGCGCACCTCTTTGACTTTTTACCACATTATGTAACAAATTGCGTCAAAGTTACAAAAACTTTGCTTTCATATATGCGCTAAAATCTATGTATGGAAAACAAGATAGACTATATCGACGAGCAAACCGTCATCGACTACATCCCGCGCAACGCAACGCTTCATTCGCTTGCCGAGTTTTTCTCTGCATGCTCGGATGCAACGAGAAACAAAATCATCTGCGCACTTTGCATAAGCGAAATGTGCGTGAGCGATTTATCGAGGATTCTCGGCATAAATCAAACCACCTGTTCGCATCAATTGAGGCTGTTGCGAGCAGCAGATATAGTCACTCAACGCCGTGACGGCAAGATTATTTATTATTCATTGAAAAACAGAAAAATAGAAAACGTGTTGCTTGCAGGCGTGGATTTTCTTGATTTGTAACAACATTCATTTTGCAATAACGATATTTTATATGTCAATATTTGCATAATAAACATGCGATTTCTGCAATCAAGCAACAAAACACTTACGACAAAAAACAACAAATATCACTTCAAAAAGCAAGACTCAACACTGTCTATATCCAAACCTTCCTTATTAAAAAGCAATCGCCTGCTAAAGCGGGCGATTGCTTTTTTGTGCAAACAACGATTTATGCGTTTTTTCTTCTGTCGGGGATTATATCGATAAGTTCAAGATAATAAACCGTGATTTCTTCGTCGTCTTGTATCGGCACGCTCTCCCATGCGCTGTTTATCGCAACCTTAAGTTCATGCCCTGTAAGATCGGCAAGGTCGGTTTTTTCGAACACATCGCTTTTGATAAACTCCTCGGGATTTTTGAATCTTTTGATTTTCATCACTCTGGCTTGCAACTGATCGAAATCTTCGCAACCATAATCCCAGAATATACCTATATCGCTGACGTCGACATTGGTGTTTTCATCGGACGTTGCCAAAACATGGAGGACTTTACCTTTTGTTTTGAGTGACTCGAATCTCTTGTGCGTTATACCTGTTTTGAAATAGTGCGGGTGCGTAAAAAGGTGTTCATCCACGCCTTCTTCGGGGTATTTCAAGGCGTCATCTTCTATACAAGTATCCATATACCAGCCCATGTAGTCAAGCGGAAAACGAACGCCGTCGAAAAAAGCCATAGACATAATCGCGCCCCACTCTCGCATGCTGCATTTCACGACTTCCCCCGTGCTTAAAACAGGCACGCATCCGTCGCGATATTGGTGCGAATCGCCGCCAAAACAGTATCCGCACTTGCGGATTTCTTTTACAACCGCATCTACGACCTCATCCGTAAGCGACGCCTCAACATAGTCGGTGTCACCCCACCACGTCCAGCCGATCACCTTGTAGGTCATCTTATAAGTATTGTCCTTTTCCATTTATTCTTCGTCAAACAAATCGACATATTGGTCGAGAGTCATTTGTCCGTTTGCGAGCTTCATAAGTTTGACGCCGTAATCTTCGATCGTCGTAAACGCGCGACCGATCATGGACAAACATACCGCAGGAGAAATAACGCTGTTGAGAAAACTTGTGGTTATTCTGAACGTAACGTTGCCCTTCTCATAGTTGAAATCGAAACTGCCGTCAAACATGTTGAAATCGGTCATGCTTGTGGCAATGGCTCCCTCGATGCGTTTTTCCTTGGGAAACTCAAAAGGCAACATAGATATCATGCGGATAAGCTGTCTGTCTTCATCCACATCTATAAGAAGCCCGATTGTCATTTCATCGGCCGCAACTTGCAAATACACCGATTTTTGTCCTTCCGGTTTGACAAATTTAAGATTTCTTGCCTTTAGCGTATCCGAAATCATATCAAACACGATTTGTGCGTTTTTTTGGTTGGCGTTTTCCATGGCGACCTCCTCAATGCAAATATTCAATGACCTGCTCTGCCGTCATATCGTTTTTTGTCACAAACAAAAACTTGTCGTTGTACATGTCTATGGTTTTGCATGCGGTAAACACAAAATAGCGCAACAAATCCTTGCTTATCATGCTGTTTTCAAAATGAGTTGTCATTCTGAAATTGACCTCGCCCGTCAAATAGTTCATCTCGAAACTTCCGTCAATCATGTACGAATTTGCCTCGTTGGCGGCAACTGCCATTGCCGCGCGCCTGTCCTGAGGCACGATAAACGGCAGATGCGACACCAGCAGCGCCACCTGCAATTCCGCGCTGACAATGATACTCAATCCGATCGGAATATCGTCGCCTTGCATAACAAGATCGACGCACAGTCTGTCCTTGTCTTTCGTATACTTGAATTTGTTTTCGTCAAACAATTCGCAAAGCGATTTGAAGACGTCTTTTGCAAGTCGTTTTTGTTTCAACGTTACTGCCATAATGACTTTCTCCTATATCAAAACCCCAATTTGATTTTCTTTTCGATTTGGAAAGCAAAATCCTTTTCGCTTGCCGCATTTGTGAAGTCGCTTGCGCAAAGAACGACCGATTTTTGTCCTTCGAGCTGGCATCTCATTGCCGCTTTTGCCCACGTCCTTTCAAACAAATTGCGCACAAAGCGGGCATTGCTGAATTTTTTTGAATTTAACACGTCGTCCGAAAGCCCTTCGAAATACGTTTTGACTGTCGGATATAAGTCGTCTGCGGTTTTGAATTTGCCGGAAGCCATTGATTTGTATATTTCAAACAATTGCTCGCGCGTGAAATTCGGAAACTCGATGGTATACGGCATTCTGCTCTTCAAGCCTCGGTTGCCGTCCATAAGTTTTTCCATGTCGTCGGTATAACCTGCCATTATTACGACAAGATCGTCTTTGTGATTTTCCATTTCGGAAATGAGGGTATCGATTGCTTCTATGCCGTAATCCCTGCTGTTGTCATCGCCTCTGTAAAGCGAGTACGCCTCGTCGATAAACAACACCGAGCCGTATGCATCACGACACATTCCAGAGGTTTTCGGCGCGGTTTCGCCTATATATTGACCGCAAAAATCTCTGCCTTTGTATTCATAAAGGTTGCCTATACGCAATACTCCCTTTTCTTTGAGAATCTTGCCCAAAATCCTTGCCACAGTCGTTTTGCCCGTTCCCGGACTTCCGACAAATCGCATATGCAAACAAGGCTTTTCGAGTCCTTTTTCGGTCTTTGTAAGTTCTATCTGCGCAAGTATTTCCTCAATCTGACGCTTGATTTGTTCACAACCGACAAGTTTATCGAGTTGTTTCATGCCCTCATTGCTATTTTCTTTGACCGAACAAATCTTTTTGGCGTCTTTGGCGCAGATACGGTTTTCGTCCTTCGAACCGTTTGAAACGGCAACCTGCTTTTTGTATACAAGCTCTTTTATCACCTTTTTTATGGTATTTAGCCCATAATACTTGCCATCGCCCTTTTCCTCTGCTACACGCTCAAAGAAATACTGCCATGCCGACGACGACATAGTCATGCCGTACTTTTTCAAATCTCGTCTTGCGACTTCTTTGTTTTCAAGGCTGTCGAACGGCGGAAACGACAACACTCGCACGCTCATCAAATCGTTCAAAGAGGTTGCGACTCTTCCCAGCACATCCTTGTCGACAAACGGCACTCTGAATACAAGGATAAACTCATTGCTTGCCTTTTGCAGGTCTTTGAGGAGTTTTTTGAACACTTCGGTATCCGTCTTGTCAATCCATTTGCTGATGTCTATGCAAAGTACCCTGACAAGTTCTGCATCTCCGTTTGAGAGAATTTCGTAAACGGGGCTTAAATCATCGACAGGTTTTCCCGTCAAATCGAGCTTTATTTCCGCAACGGGAGAAAGCGCGGACATAGACGCCAAACCGAGAACGTCGATAAGCGTCGCAAACGATTCGAGATATGTGGTAAGCCCTCCGCCGTCCCCAATCGAAAACAAATAGCTTTGCGACATAAACACGTCCTGAGAATGTTTTTTCTTGATTTCGGGCGCAAGTTTTACAATTTCTTTGACAAAGCCTTTGAATTCTTTTGCTCCGACAAGCGTTTCTATCTTTTCAAGCACGTCCCCCAAAGGCGCAGATTCTTCTTCGTCTACGTCAAAATCTTCATCTTCGGATATGTCCGTCGACTCGTCGTCGGCAAATTTATCCCTATCGGAAAAACTCAATGCGTCGAGGTTTTCTTTTCCGTATTTTTGCGTAAAAATGCTTGTAACTCGCGCCTTGACTTTTTCGATGTCTCTTTCATCCGTTTCGAGAGTCAAATGCACATAAGACTCGCTCACAACATTATATTTGTTGCCCCTGAGCAATTTTTCTTTGATGGTTTCAATGGGGTATTTGGAATCGTCTATGCGCGTCAATACCCAGGTGTATGAAAGTTCTATACATAAAACTTTTTTCATTTGTCCCTCGTTTAGTATTAAATATTAAAATAATTATACAATAGTATCCGTTTATATTCAAGAATTTTTTATTCTGCCGACTGCCAAAAGCGACATCTGTTGCTCGTTTTTCTGAAAATACAGATATTACACGCAATCGAAAAAACCACGGCGCATTTTCCATCGTCACATAGAAAAAACGACCTGCAAATTGCAAGTCGTTTTTCTTATAGTAGGTGTAAAGATTACTTGAGTTCTGCGGTTGCGCCAACTTCTTTGAATTTTGCAACGAGAGCTTCTGCCGCGTCCTTGGGCATTGCTTCTTTGACGGTCTTGGGTGCGCCGTCGACAACTGCTTTTGCTTCGACGAGGCCGAGTCCGGTTGCGTCTTTGACGGTCTTGATGACTTGGACCTTGTTGGGACCGACTTCTTTGAGAACGACGTCAAATTCGGTCTTTTCTTCTTCTTGGGGAGCTGCTGCGACTGCGCCGACTGCTGCGACGGGTGCTGCTGCGCTTACGCCGAATTCTTCTTCGAGTGCTTTAACGAAATCGTTGAGTTCAAGGACTGTCATAGCCTTGATTTCTTCCATGAGTTTATTCAAATCTGCCATTTTAGTTTTCTCCGTTTAATTTATTTTTGTTTTGCAGTCATGCTACTGCTGCGGTTACTCTGCCTTTGCCTCTGCGATTTTGTTCAAGCAAATAGCAAGTTTCGAGATGGGTGCTTGCAAAGAGCCAAGCATCTTTGAGAGCAAAATTTCCTTTGAAGGAATTTCTGCGATTTGTTTCAAGCCTGCTTCATCGAGGAATTCGCCTTCGACCATACCGCACTTTGTCTTCATCTTGTTGAATGCTTTGATGTTTTTGACAACGTACTTTGCGGGAGCGACAGCGTCCGTAAATGAGAACGCAACAGCCGTAGGTCCATTGAGTGCTTCATCAAACTGGGTGTAACCGAGTTCGTTGAAAGCAATCTTGACGAGGCGATTTTTCAAAACTGCGTAATCCACACCGTTTTCTCTCAGTTCCTTACGGAAAGCCGTATCTTGAGCGACCGTAAGTCCCATATAGTCAACGATGACGATGGACTTTGCAGAAGAAATTTTGGCCTTGATGTCTTCGACTTGTTGCTTTTTGGCTTCAAGAACTTCTTTGTTCATCTTTACCTCCTATAAAAGTTGGCGACTTTCGTCGCGAAATTTAAAAGCGTCATTCCAAAAGAGAATGACGCAATAATACCTTTTTTTGTATTCAGCTCATCCTCGGCAAGCGTTTGAGTACTTACGGCAAAAGCCACTTGCTGTCTTTGGAACGCATATATAATACAATTTTTGTCGCATAAATGTCAATCGATTCACACAATTTCTTTGCGTAATTTTATATATAGTCTAAAACCAAGATATACGCAGTTTATAAAGCAACGCATTATACACTTAAATGCAATCTCCCCTTCCTCACATGTTTGTTCATCCTCTGCAAAAGTAACGTGCGTATACCTTAAATGCAACATCACCCCTTCCCTTCGGGCTTTCCCCTACATATCTAAATTGTAATTTTCCCCCTTCCTCATGTGTTTGGACTTCGGCGTTTGCAAAGCAATCCGCCTCGTTCGCTTTGGCTACAACACATTCACAGGATGTGTTGTTTAACGCGTCGCGCCCATACCGCCGTTCATTCTAATCGGGTGTGGGTGTCCCGCCCGACTTCCACCAAGCAGATAATTTGGCGCAACTGTGGCAGGAGTTCTTGTCCTTGCTCGAACTGATAGCACAAATTCTCTGTGCGGTAGTAGGCGCGAGGGCTAATGCGGTTTATGGCAATCGTCAAACGGTTTTTGTTTCTATTTAGGGGATTCCCAAGTCGTTTCACTCCTCGGAATGACATAGGACGATTGCCTTGACCGCAATGACGCTCGAGCGACCGGTCGTCGCCTTGCGAACTCCAATTCCGTCTTCGAATAGGCACATTCCGCGTATAAGAATGCTTTGAATAAGTTTTCGTTTTTCTTATTTTTAATCATAAAACCGTCTGATTGAGATGAAGCCCCCCTCTTTTCATGGTAAAAAACTGCGATATTTAGATGAAGAGCGCGAAAAAGCCCCTTGAACAGCAACCCTAATGTACACTTAGTACATGAGTTGATGAACAAGGGGCTTTGACAATGCTATTCGCTATTTGGCACAATATTTTATAAAACTGCGCTATTTGCTGTTTGGATAATGAGCTAATATCGTGCCAAATAGATGAATAACGCGAAAGCACCCACCGCATAGACAGGAGCGTACTCGAATGTACGTGACTGTTTAGGCGATGGGTGCTGACAAAGTTAGTCGCTATTTGGCGCGATATTAGCCCATTTTGTAGAGAACTTTGATGGACGGTCCCATAGTCGTTGCAATGTAAATGGAGCGGAAATAGACGCCTTTGGCTGCTGCCGGTTTTGCTTTGACGAGAGCATCCATGAGGGTGTTGAAGTTCTCGGTGAGTTTTTCAACGCCGAAAGACGCTTTGCCGAAAGGCACGTGGCAGATAGCTTGTTTGTCGACTCTGTATTCGACTTTACCGGCTTTGATGTCGTGGATAGCACGAGTGATATCCATGGTGACGGTGCCGGACTTGGGGTTCGGCATCAAGCCCTTAGGACCAAGGACTTTACCGAGACGACCGACAACACCCATCATGTCGGGAGTTGTGACGATGACGTCATAATCGAACCAGTTTTCTTGTTGGATCTTTTGAACCATCTCTTCACCGCCGACGAAATCTGCGCCTGCAGCTTGAGCTTCGTCCGCTTTTGCGCCCTTGCAGATTGCGAGGACACGGACGGTTTTGCCGGTACCGTTGGGAAGAACCACAACGCCACGAACTTGTTGGTCTGCGTGACGGGGGTCGATACCGAGTTTGACGTGCAATTCTATCGTTTCATCGAACTTGGACTTTGCGGTTTGAACTGCAAGAGCGATTGCTTCTTGGCTCTCGTAAAGTTTGGTGTTGTCGATGAGTTTTTTCGAATCAATATAATGTTTACCGCGTTTCATACGAACCTCCTTATTCTTCCACAAGAACGCCCATGCTGCGTGCGGTACCTGCGATCATGCTCATAGCGGTATCGATGTTTGCTGCGTTAAGGTCGGGCATTTTTTGAGTAGCAATCTCACGAAGTTGCTCTTTTGTGAGAGTAGCAACTTTTGTTTTGTTGGGGACTGCCGATGCGCTTTGCAAACCGCATGCCTTCTTGATAAGAACGGGCGCGGGCGGTGTTTTAAGCACAAAAGTGAAAGAGTGGTCTTGATAAATGGTGATGATAACCGGGATAATCAAGCCGACGTCTTTGGAAGTTTTCTCGTTGAATTCCTTAGTAAAACCTGCAATGTTGATGCCGTGAGGGCCGAGCGTTGAACCTACGGGCGGACCGGGGGTTGCTTTGCCGGCGGGCAATTGAAGTTTTACAACTGCTGTAATTTTCTTAGCCATAAATCCTCCTGACTAGCGTGGTTTTGCGACGGTATGAAAGGATTTGCCGTCTCCCACGAAGATTATAGTCCTGCGACTTGCGTCCTGCAGACGCGATTAAAGATATGCACTTGCGTGCGAGTTTCAAAGTTTCTCAACCTGTGCAAAATCGAGTTCGACGGGCGTCTGACGTCCGAACATTGCCACGATGACTTTGACTTTTTGGCGTTCTGCGCTGATGGATTCAACAACGCCAATGAAGTTTTCGAGTGCGCCGTTGACGATTCTTACATCGTCGCCGACTTTGATGTCGAAGTCTTCAATGGTGACCGTTTCAAGTCCGATTCTTCTGATTTCGTCATCGGTAAGCGCAATAGGACGACCTGCCGAGCCAACAAAACTCGTAACTCCGCGCGCTCTTGTCACCATAAACCAAATGTGGTTGGTGTAGATCATTTTGATAAAAACATAACTCGGGAATTTCTTGCGTTGGATGACTTTTTTCTTGCCGTTTCTTTCAACGACGTCGTCTTCAACGGGAATCTTTATATCAAAGATATAATCCTGAAGATTATTGTTTTCAATCATGTTGCGAAGGTCGGTTTCCACAGAGTTTTCATATCCTGAATACGTGTGGACGACATACCATTTCGGTTGTTCCAAATTTTCCATACAGCCCTCTTACTTACCAATGAAAATGGTTGCCCATTTGCCGTCGGTGACAAGACCGAACAGACCGCCCAGCACGTAATCGAGCG
Source organism: uncultured Clostridia bacterium (assembly GCA_934233745.1). Lineage (GTDB taxonomy): Bacteria > Bacillota > Clostridia > Christensenellales > CAG-917 > CAG-475. The sequence continues at coordinate 114,437 of CAKQGN010000001.1, read as the reverse complement.
CGAAAAGAATGACGAAGAAAAGCACAACCACTGTCAAAACGACGGCTGTATTCTTTCCGACCTCTTTTCCCTTGGGCCAAGTAACCTTTTTAAGCTCGGAAACAATACCTTTGATACCCTTGCCCATTCTCTTGAAGATGTTGGGCTTTTTCTCGGTGTTCTTTTTATTGTTTGCGGACTTTTTCGCTTTGGAAGACTCGTTTTTAGAATCAACGTTCACGGCAGCCTTCTGAACTTCTTGTTGAGCTGCGTTGTTTGTCGTTTCTTCGGTTGAGGTTTGGGTTTTTGGCGTTTTCTTTGCCATATTGCCTCCTATCCTAGCCAGCCTTACTTAGTTTCTCTGTGCAAGGTGTGCTTTTTGCAGAATCTGCAGTATTTTTGAAGCTCCATTCTGTCGGGATGCTTCTGCTTGTTTTTGGTAAGGTTGTAGTTGCGTTGTTTGCACTCGGTGCATGCCAAGACAACCTTAACTCTTGCTCCTTTTTGAGCCATAGTAGCCTCCTTTTTGTTCTATCGCAATACGTATGCCCTACACGGCAAGCATTTTGCCGTGCAGAGCATGATTGTATATATTATTGAAAGAACAAATATTATTCGATGATCTTCGCAACGACGCCGGAACCAACTGTTCTACCGCCTTCACGAATAGCAAAACGGAGACCTTCTTCGATTGCGATCGGGGTGATAAGAGTGATTTCCATATCGATGTGGTCGCCGGGCATAACCATTTCAACGCCTTGGGGCAATTTGATGGAGCCGGTAACGTCTGTCGTTCTGAAATAGAATTGAGGACGATAACCATCGAAGAACGGTGTGTGACGGCCACCCTCGTCTTTTGTCAAAACGTACACTTGAGCTGTGAAGTGAGTGTGCGGATGAATGGAGCCCGGTTTTGCAAGAACTTGACCACGCTCGATTTCGCTTCTTTGAATACCACGGAGCAATGCGCCGATGTTGTCGCCGCCCTCTGCGTAGTCGAGGAGCTTACGGAACATTTCGATACCGGTGACGGTTGTTTCTTTCTTTTCGGTGGAAAGACCGACGATTTCAACCTTGTCGCCCATACGGAGAACACCACGCTCGACTCTACCTGTAGCAACAGTACCACGACCGGTGATGGTGAAGACGTCTTCAACAGGCATCAAGAACGGCTTATCCGTGTCACGTTGAGGATCGGGGATATAGCTGTCAACTGCGTCGAGAAGTGCTTGGATAGGTGCAAATGCGGGATCGTCCCACTTGCCTGCAAGACCTGCTTCCATTGCTTTCAAAGCAGAACCGCGGATGATGGGAGTGTCGTCTCCGGGGAATCCGTACTCATTGAGAAGTTCGCGAACTTCCATTTCAACGAGTTCGAGAAGTTCTTCGTCGTCGACTTGGTCGCATTTGTTAAGGAACACGAGGATGTAAGGAACACCAACCTGACGAGCAAGAAGGATGTGCTCACGAGTTTGAGGCATCGGGCCGTCGGAAGCAGCAACAACGAGGATTGCGCCGTCCATTTGTGCAGCACCGGTGATCATGTTTTTGACATAGTCGGCGTGGCCGGGGCAGTCAACGTGTGCATAGTGACGCTTCGGAGTTTCATACTCAACGTGTGCGGTGTTGATCGTGATACCTCTTGCTTTTTCTTCCGGAGCTTTATCGATTTCGTCATACTTCATCGCTTGAGCTTCGCCCTTGGATGCGCAGTACATCGTGATTGCAGCGGTAAGAGTGGTTTTGCCGTGGTCGACGTGACCGATGGTACCAATGTTAACGTGCGGCTTTGTTCTTTCAAACTTTGCTTTTGCCATACTAGATTTCCTCCAATATTGTTTTTTGGTTTTTTTTATTATTTATTTCCAAAGTATTTTATATATAAATATTAAATCTATATATGCTTACTTTTTGGAATCTCTTGCTTTCACTTCGCCGATGACCTTTTCCGCAACGCTCTTCGGAACGACTGCATAGTGGTCAAACAACATTGTGAAGTTTGCTCTGCCTTGCGTAATGCTGCGCAGGCTTGTTGCATAACCGAACATTTCGGAAAGCGGGACATCGCAATCAACAACTTGTGCGCCGTTGCGAGGCTCGATACCCTTGACTTGTCCGCGTCTTGAATTGAGGTTGGACATCACATCGCCAAGATAATCGTCGGGAGTTACGACTTCAACCTTCATGATAGGTTCAAGAAGCGTCGGGGCTGCTTTTGCCGCACCCTCTTTGAACGCCATCGAACCTGCAATCTTAAACGCCATTTCGGAGCTGTCGACTTCGTGCATGCTGCCGTCAACGAGGCGCACTTTGAAGTCCACGCATTCATATCCTGCAATGATACCGCTTTGCGCCGCTTCCTTGATGCCTTCCCACGCCGCATTTGCAAATTCTTTGCTTACGACGCCGCCGACAATTGCGTTTTCCATCTCCAATCCTTTTTCGGGATTCGGCTCCATCTCGATGACGATGTGACCGTATTGACCGTGACCGCCCGACTGACGAACGAATTTGCCTTCCGCCCTGACGGCTTTGGTGATGGTCTCGCGGTAGCTGACTTGCGGTTTGCCGACGTTTGCCTCAACCTTGAATTCTCTGAACATTCTGTCCACGATGATGTCAAGGTGAAGCTCGCCCATACCTGCGATGATGGTTTGTCCCGTTTCCTTGTCGGTGTAAGCCTTAAAGGTGGGATCTTCCTCTTGGAGTTTGATGATTGCCATATTCATTCTTTCTTGGCTGGCTTTCGACTTTGGCTCGATTGCCACCTTGATGACAGGATCCGGGAAGACCATGTTTTCAAGAATGATTTGGTTGTTTTTGTCCGAGAGCGTGTCGCCCGTGGTACTCTTTTTAAGACCGATGACCGCCACGATGTCGCCTGCATACGCTTCTTCGATATCCTCGCGGTTGTCCGCGTTCATGCGAAGAATACGACCGATTCTTTCATTTTCGCCCTTGACGGTGTTGTAAACCATAGAGCCTGTTGTCAATGTTCCCGAATAGATGCGGATGAAGGAGAGTTTTCCGACAAACTCATCTGTGAGAATCTTGAATACAAGTGCGCTGAACGGTTCTTTTTCACCCGGGTGACGAAGTTCGGGTTGTCCGTTTTTGGGATTGATACCCTCGATGCTGGCAACGTCCGTAGGAGCAGGCAGGAAATCGACGACCGCATCAAGCATAAGTTGTACGCCTGTGTTCTTGTAAGAGCTTCCGCAGAGAACGGGATTGAGTTTCATCTCTATCGTACCCTTGCGGATTGCGGCTTTGAGTTCGTCCATCGTGATGGAATCGTAATCCTCCATGATGATCTTCTCAAAGATATTTTCATCGAAGTCTGCCGCGGCTTCGAGCATTTTGAGTCTGTACTCGTTTGCAAGATCTTTGTACTCTGCCGGGATTTCCTTGGTGTAGAAAGTTACGCCCTTATCCTTTTGGTCATAGTAGAAAGCCTGCATCGTAAGAAGGTCGATAACGCCTTCGAATTCAGACTCTTTGCCGATTGGCAACGTGATTGGGACTGCGTTTGCGTTCAATCTTTCACGCATCATTTTGACTGCGTTGTAGAAGTCCGCACCGTTTATGTCCATTTTGTTGACGAAAGCGATTCTGGGCACCTTGTACGTATTTGCCTGACGCCATACGTTTTCGGATTGAGGTTCGACGCCGCCTTTGGCGCAGAACACCGCAACCGCTCCGTCGAGGACTCTCAAACTGCGTTCGACTTCAACGGTGAAGTCTACGTGTCCGGGAGTATCGATGATGTTTATCTGATGTCCTTTCCACACAGCCGTGGTTGCCGCAGAAGTGATGGTGATACCTCTCTCTCTTTCCTGTTCCATGTAGTCCATGGTTGCGGAACCGTCGTGAGTTTCACCGAGTTTTCTGTTCACGCCCGTGTAGTATAGAATACGCTCGGTTGTCGTGGTCTTGCCGGCATCTATGTGTGCCATTATGCCGATATTCCTCACCTTATCAAGAGCATATTTTCTAGGCATAAGTTACCACCTATAATGTGCAAACGCCTTGTTCGCTTCTGCCGCGCGATGCATTTCGTCTTTTCTCTTGACTGCGCCGCCGGTCATGTTGAATGCGTCCATAAGTTCGCCTGCGAGTCTTGCGTCCATGGTTTTTTCGCCTCTCTTTCTGGCAAAGAGAACGATCCAACGGATTGCAAGTGTTTGTCTGCGTTCGGGACGGATTTCCATAGGAACCTGATAAGTCGATCCGCCGACACGTCTTGCTTTGACTTCGAGCATGGGCATTGCGTTTTCAAGCGCTTTGTTGAAGATGTCCATCGGCTCTTGTCCGAGTTTTGCTGCTGCTATATTGAGTGCCTCGTAAACGATTGCTTGTGCCGTTCCTTTCTTGCCGTCGAGCATGATTTGGTTGATGAGCTTCGTCACAACCTTGCTGTTGTAGATAGGATCGGGAAGTACGTCTCTTTTGGGCACGCCGCTTCTTCTTGGCATAGTAACCTCCTAATTTCAGTAATACATTCGAAAAAATTATTTTTTGGGGCGTTTCGCACCGTATTTGCTTCTTGCCTGACCGCGTTTTGCAACGCCTGCCGTATCAAGAGCGCCACGGATAATGTGATAACGCACACCAGGCAAATCCTTGACTCTGCCGCCTCTGATAAGCACAACGCTGTGCTCTTGCAGATTGTGACCTTCGCCGGGGATGTAAACAGTACCCTCCATTCCATTGACCAAACGAACTCTTGCGATTTTACGAAGAGCGGAGTTCGGCTTCTTCGGGGAGGTCGTCGTGACGCTGAGGCAAATACCGCGTTTTTGAGGGCATTGCTCCATGATAGGCGTAAGCGACTTTTTGACCTGTTTCTCTCTGCCTTTTCTGATAAGTTGATTGATGGTTGGCATTATTGTTCCTCCTGTAAGATTTTTCGAATGTACCTGCAACCCAACAGGTGCAATCAAGACTCTATGCCTCTGCCTCGACAATTCCGACTGCCGCCGCGCTCACTTCCACCCCGACGCTCTCGCCCAGTCGCTTCTTTGAAGCAACATATGCGATTTCAACGCCCTTGGCTTTGGCTTGCGCAACGATTTTCTTCCTTATCTGCGCATCGGCGTCCGACGCCACGATCACACACCTGACGGTGGAGTCGGATATTCCCTTCAAAACCTGTTTGGAACCGACAACTTTTGAAGAGCTTGTAAGCATTTGTTCAAGTTTTTCTTTGTCCATATTCTTTTGCACACTAAAAAACTGCCTACGTTTTCGTAAGCTTTTATATCTTACCAACATTCAATATCATTGTCAAACATTTGGCGCAAGATTTTATAAAATTTTTATATATATAATAAATAATACAAGATGTAGTAAAAAAACACGTTTTCATGCACTAATATTACAATAAAATGCCGTTACGCCAGCGATATAGTGCGTTGCACGGTATAGCCTGCGGCGGTGATATTCACGCTTACGCTCTGAATGACACGGGTGGGAACACCCACACCCGAACGAAAACTCCTTCAGAGCATTCTTATACACGAAATGTGCTTATTCGAAGTGCGAGTCGCAAGGCGGCGAGAAAGCGAACGCCGAGCTTGACGTATAGTACAAGTGAGCGGACGAGTTTGGATTCTTTTCGTCCGCGAACGAGTGACATAAAAAGAGAACGATAGCAATCTATGCGAGTGCTGAGTGTGTCCCCACGCGGAGCGGACGCCGTGGGTTCCCTTTTAAGGGGGAACGGCGGTTGGGGAAACACGTGAGGAAGGGGGAAGTTGCATTTAGAGTACACGCCGTGCACGAAATGAGAGTGCGAAGAACAAGAAAACGCCCCAATGTACACCCCCCCCTTCAAACGAACTCATTGAGATGAAGAACAAGAAAGACCTCATAGGCAAGAGCGTTCGTCACCTCAAGTGATGAGAGTGCGAAGAACAAGAAAACGCCCCTCGGGCAGCAACCCTAATGTACAAGTCGTACATGAGTTGATGAACGAGGGGCGTTGACGCAGTTATTCACGCTCTCATCACTTGATGGGGACGGTGGCTTTGGCATCCAAATCCAACCCAACCATCTCTGCTCCGCTCTTAATCATAAAACAGGCGGCAGAACCTATCATAGCGGCGTTGTCGGTACAATATTTGAGTTTTGGATAATGCACGGTGCAACCCTTTTGGGTAAGCAGGTCGATGCGGCGGCGAAGTTCCTCGTTTGCGCTGACTCCTCCGGCGACGGCAACCTCTTTTATCCCGGTTGACTCTATGACCTTTTCGAGGGTGTCTATAAGTTGTGCAACGGCGCATTTTTGAAAACTTGCGGCAATGTCCGCACGCGGTATTTCTTCACCTTTTTGTTCGAGGTTATGCACAAGGTTTATGACAAATGTTTTGAGTCCGCTATAACTGAAATACAGGTCATCTAATCCATTGGATTTTGGTTCGGGCATATTGTAGACAGGCTTGCCTTCACGGGCTAATTTTTGAATTTCGGGGCCGCCGGGATAGGGTAAACCAAGCACCCTTGCAACCTTGTCGAACGCCTCTCCGCAAGCATCGTCGCGGCTTTGTGCAATAAGCTGAATATGCTCGTAATCTTCGACTTTCACGATTGCGGTATGTCCGCCGCTTGCAAGCAAGCAAAGATACGGCGGTTTCAAGTCACTGTCTATGTAGTTTGCGGCAATATGGCCTTTGACGTGCGACACGGCAAACAACGGCTTATTCCACGCATAAGCAAGCCCTTTTGCAAAGTTTACGCCCACCAAAAGCGCACCCAAAAGTCCCGCGCCGTAGGTGACCGCAACGGCGTCTATATCTTCCTTGGTCATATTTGCTTGTTCGAGGGCTTCTTTGACGACGTTCTCTATTGCCAAAGTGTGATTTCTGCTTGCGATTTCGGGAACTACGCCGCCGAATCTACGGTGAATTTCGATTTGCGTCGCAACGACGTTCGATACGACTTCTCTGCCGTCGCGAACGATCGCACAAGCGGTTTCGTCACAGCTCGACTCTATGGCAAGCACTGTCAAATTTTGCTTATTCTGCAAACTGTTCATATTATTTTGCAATCAAATTTATGCGGTTAGAATGCCGCTTTTGCAAAGATTTGCATATCATTGCAAACTCTTTGCAAAGAGCGACGGCACGCAAAGCATGCCGTCAAAACGTCGTTTGTATCTTTTATTTTTGAATGGACGAGAGTTTGAGATATTCGTTGATAAAACCGTCCAAATCGCCGTCCATAACCGCTTGCACATTGCCTGTTTCATAGTTTGTGCGGTGGTCTTTGACCATTGTATACGGACAGAAAACGTAGCTGCGGATTTGGCTTCCCCATTCGATTTTTTTGAGTTGACCGCTGATCTGCGCCGCTTCTTCTTCGCGCTCGCGCTCACGTTTTTCGATGAGTTTGGAACGGAGCATTTGCATTGCGACTTCACGGTTTTGAATCTGACTTCTCTCGTTTTGGCACGCAACGATGATACCCGTGGGAATATGCGTAATACGAATAGCGGACTCGGTTTTGTTGACGTGCTGTCCGCCTGCGCCCGATGAGCGATAAGTATCCACTTTCAAGTCTTCGGGGCGAATTTCGATTTCTGACGTATCGATAATTTCGGGCATAACTTCAAGAGAAGCAAATGACGTATGACGTCTTGCGTTTGCGTCGAAAGGCGAGATACGAACAAGTCTATGCACGCCCTTTTCCGCTTTGAGATAGCCGTACGCATTGTCGCCTTCCACTCTGAAAGTCACGGATTTTATGCCCGCTTCGTCGCCTGCGAGATAGTCGAGTTCGGTGCAAGTCCATCCCGTGCGCTCGCAATAGCGAGTGTACATTCTGTAAAGCATACTGCACCAGTCTTGCGCTTCCGTGCCGCCTGCTCCGGCGTGGAGTGTGAGGATTGCGTTGAGCGAGTCGTATTTGCCGCTGAGCAGCGTTGCAAGCGACAAGCTCTCCACTGCCTCGGACAAATCGTGCACGGTCGTAAGTATTTTTTCGTCCTCGGATTCGTCCCCTTCGAGTTCGACAATGTCGATAGTGTCGAGAGCGTCGTCGATACGCGCAATCATCTTTTCGAACTTCTCGATTTTGCTTTGGAGCTGGCTTATCTCCTTGGACACTTTTTTTGCGTTTTCGGGATCATCCCAAAATCCGTCCGCGTTTTGTACGGTTTCGAGTTCCTTTATTCTATCTTTGATTTTCGATGGGTTGATACTCTCATAGGCACGCACCGTTTCCGTGCGCATTTCTTTAAGTTGATTTCTCGGTTCGTTGTAGTCCAGCATATTTATATTTCCTGTTATAGCGTCACCGTATCTGCGCGATACGACGTTTATTTGTGCGAAATTGCTCGATAAAACATCGATTGCGTTATTTGTTCTTTCCGCAGCAATTCTTATATTTCAATCCGCTGCCGCACGGACACGGGTCGTTTCTGCCGACTTTTTTGTCAGAACGCACGCTCTTTTGCGCGGCGGCGATGTTTTGTCGCACGCTTGAAGTCGAGCCGTCCTCTTTCTTTTCGACATGAATTTTCAAAAGAATGGAAGCGGTTTCGGAGTGTATTCTCGACACCATATCCTCAAACATATCCCAGCCTTCTTGGCGGTATGCGATGACGGGGTCGCGCTGACCGTAGCCGCGAAGCCCGATGCCCCTTCTCAATGCGTCCATAGCGTCGATATGGTCCATCCACTTGGAGTCGACGGTTTTGAGAAGCACCACTCTTTCAAGCTCGCCAAAGTCGAATCCGTCCGCTTTGACTCTCTCTATTTTGTCGTTGTAGTCTTTGAGCGCGACCTTCAAAACCGCGTCCTTGAGCTTGTACACGTCAAAGCACGAGCAAAGTTCGGGCGTCATAATATTCGTGCCTTGCGGAAGCATTTTTTGTTCGAGCGATTGGTTGAACGCGGCATAATCCCAAGTCTGATAATCCGTCTTGTAGTCGGCATAGTAGCCGATGATTTCCTCTGCAAGATCGTCAATCATATCGAGGATTTGCTCGTGCACGTCCATGCCGTCAAGCACTTTGCCTCTCTCTTTGTAGATGATTTCGCGCTGGGCGTTCATCACGTCGTCGTAGCTCAACACCTGTTTTCTTATCGAGTAGTTTCTGCCCTCGACAAGTTTTTGCGCCTTTTCGATTTGCTTTGTAATGATGCCGTTTGAGATAGGCACGTCGTCGCCAAGGTGCATTGTTTCGGCAATGGCTTTCATTCTGTCGCCGCCGAAAATACGCGCGATATCGTCCTCCATAGAAATATAGAACACAGTGCTTCCCGGATCGCCCTGACGTCCGCTACGACCTCTCAGCTGATTGTCGATACGTCTGCTCTCGTGGCGTTCCGTACCGATAATACGCAAGCCGCCGAGTGCGATGACCTTTTCTTTCTCTTCATCGCAGATGGCTTTGAAAGCGTCGTAATGGTGCTTATACACTTCTTTTGCGGCGATGATCGCAGGATCCGCGCTCGCATGCGGAGAAGACGCCATTTCTATCACATCGAGAGGATATCCGTCCTTTTCCATACGCTGTTTGGTTTGGAAATCCGCATTGCCGCCAAGCATAATATCCGTTCCGCGACCTGCCATGTTCGTTGCGATTGTCACCGAATTGAGCCTGCCTGCCTGCGCGATAATCTCGGATTCCTGCTTATGGAATTTTGCGTTCAGAACGTTGTGCGGAATGCCTTTGCGCTTCAGAATATCGCTGAGTTGTTCACTCTTTTCAACGCTTATCGTGCCGACGAGGATCGGTTGCCCCGTTGTGTGATGATCGATTATATCCTGCACGATTGCGGTGATTTTGCCTTTGATAGTGGTGTAAATCTGGTCGTGTTCGTCAACACGTCTTGAGGGTTTGTTCGGAGGAATCGTCACGACATCAAGCGCATAGATGCCCTCGAATTCGTCCTCTTCGGTCTTTGCCGTACCTGTCATACCGGCAAGTTTTTTGTACATGCGGAAGAAGTTTTGGAAAGTGATTGTTGCAAGCGTTTTGTTCTCGCTTCTGATTTGCACATGCTCTTTTGCCTCGATTGCCTGATGCAAGCCCTCGTTGTAGCGGCGACCTATCATGATACGCCCCGTAAACTCGTCCACTATAAGCACCTCGCCGTCGCTGACGATATAGTCCTTGTCGCGTTTCATTATGAAATGCGCTTTGAGAGCCGCTTGTATGTGATGATAAAGATCGGTGTTTTCAAGGTCGGTGAGGTTTGAAACGCGGAAGAATCTCTCCGCTTTTTCAATGCCCTGATCGGTGAGCATGATAGTCTTTTCTTTTTCTTCGATTGTAAAATCGTCGCACTCTCTGCACTGACGAGCAAAGTTGTCCGCACTCTTATAAAGTTCGCTGGACTTTCCTCCTCTGCCCGAAATAATGAGCGGAGTTCTCGCCTCGTCGATAAGGATAGAGTCCACCTCGTCGATGATTGCGTAATTGAGGTCGCGTTGCACCTTGTCCGCCTTTCTCACAACCATGTTGTCGCGCAAAAAGTCGAATCCGAGTTCGTTGTTTGTGCAGTATGTGATATCGCTCTGATATGCTTTTCTCTTGTCCTCTGTGTCCATTTGCGGAACGACAACGCCGACCGTCAAACCGAGGAATCTATAAAGTTTTCCCATCCAAGCGGCGTCACGAGTCGCAAGATAATCGTTGACCGTGACAACATGCACGCCTTTTCCCGTAAGTGCGTTGAGATACGCCGGAAGCGTTGCCACGAGCGTCTTGCCCTCGCCGGTGCCCATCTCTGCGATACGACCTTGATGAAGCGCGATACCGCCGATAAGTTGCACGTGGAAGTGGCGCATGCCAAGCACTCTTTCGCCTGCCTCTCTCACAACTGCGTATGCGTCGGGGAGAATGTGGTCAAGCGTTTCGCCGTCCGCCAGCCTCTTTTTCAGCACGTCGGTTTGAGATGCAAGCGTATCGTCGTCCATAGCCGAGTATTTCGGGGCAAGTGCCTCGATTTTGTCGGCAATTTTGTCGAGTTTTCTGACCTTAAATTTGTTTTCGTTAAAAAGTGCCATATTTCACCTTTATATTTTGGGTTTGAGCAAAGGATTGCCTTTCTCAAATATTGATTATCCGTTTTTGTTGTTGATTTGCACAGTTCGGCACTCGAATTATATCAAAATAATTCGCATATATCAATCATTCATTGGGTATTTTCAGTTGTGTGACCGCCGCCGTAAGCACACACACTTCACGGGCTTTTGCTTTCAAAAGCACTTTTGCGCACTCGTTTGCGGTTGCGCCCGTCGTAAAAACGTCATCGACAAGCAAAATCTTTCTTCCTTTCACCTGCTCGAACACGCAAGCAAACGCACCTTCGAGGTTCAATGCCCTGTCTTTGCCTTTGAGTTGTTTTTGTTCGGAAGTGCTTTTGATTTTGACAAGAGCGGGAAGCACCGCAATATCCAGCCTTTTGCCGACTTCGTGCGCGAGAAGTTCGGCTTGATTGAAACCTCTCTTCTTCACTTCGGAGTCCGTCATCGGCACAAATACGATTATCTCGCAATCCATGCCGCTTTGCAAAAACGTATCCGCCATAAGTGCGCCGAGCGTTTGCGCTATGTACGTTTTCTTGCCGAATTTCAGTTTGTATATCAGCCTTTTCACATCGCCGTCGTATACGAGCGGAGAACGATTCTTGACAAAATGAGATTTTTGATTTTGGCAACGATTGCAATAATCGCTTTCGTCTTTGAGCGGGACGCCGCAATTGAGGCAAATATGTCCTTTGACAAACGGCAAACTTGCCATACACTCGGAGCAAAGACGATATCTTGTATCTTCGACAAGCTCGTTTCCGCAAGCGTCGCACGTGCAGTCAAGCGGATAAAGCGCATTGTCAAACTCTGCTATCATACGTTTGAAAAACGCTTTGACTTTTTCGAGCCTTAATTTTCGCCTTTCAAGTCTTTGCTGTTTTTTGTCTTTGACGGGTTGGCTGTTATTTTTCGGTTGCGGCTCGTTTATGCTGTCGTCGTCAATGATATTTCGGCTCGGTTCAGTCATATGCGCCCCCTTGCCACTCCTGCTGGATAAGGTCAATGAGCAGAGAGTATCTTCTTGCGGTTTCGTTGTTTTGAATCATGCGCGCAATTGTCTTTTTGGCACCGCTTATCACAACGAGTTTCTTTGCTCTTGTCACGGCGGTATAGAGCAAGTTTCTTGTTTGCAACATATAGTTTGCGTCAAGTGCGATAACCACCGCGTCGAACTCGCAGCCCTGCGATTTGTGTATAGTGACAGCGTATGCCAATGTGAGCTGATCTATGTCGCTATATTCATAAATCGATACTTTATCGTCATCAAATCGCACGGTAAACTGCATGATTTGCGTATTTATGCTTTCAATTACTCCTATATCGCCATTGAACACGCCGCTTCCGCGCACGGTTTTCAATCCGTCCGTTTGCGACCATTCTTGCTGATAGTTGTTTTGAAGTTGCATCACTTTGTCGCCTTCGCGATAGATGCAATCGGCACGCTTGACTTCCTTTTTATACGGCGAGGGCGGATTGATGATTTTTTGCAGTTCTTTGTTGAGGTTTATCGTACCCGCAACACCTCTTTTCATCGGACAAAGCACTTGGATTTCGCTCGGTTCGACATTCAGAAATTTCGGAAGTCTGCGTGTGACAAGAGCAATCGTGTTTGCGCAAATTTCCTCGCCGGTATTCTTTTCTTCAAAAAAGAAATCGCTGCTCTTGTTGTCTATGTCGGGCATAATACCGCTGTTGATTTTGTGTGCGTTGGTGACGATTTTGCTTGTTTCGCTCTGGCGATAGATTTGCGTGAGATAACTCACATTGAACTTTCCGCACTTGATGAGGTCATTGAGTACGTTGCCCACGCCCACAGAGGCAAGCTGGTCTTTATCGCCCACAAGCACGAGGCGAGAACCTCTTTCAAGCGCATTTATGAGCGCGCAAAAGACATATTCGTCCACCATACTAACCTCGTCAACGATAACGACATCGACGGGCAAGCGGGTATTTTCGTTGTATGTAAAATGTCCCTCGCCGTTTTTATAATCCAAATCCAGCATGCGATGAATGGTTTTCGCTTCCTCGCCGGTTGCCTGCGAAAGTCGTTTTGCGGCTCTGCCGGTAGGTGCGCAAAGCGCGACTTTTTGTCCCAAATCTTTGAACAGTTTGAGTATGCACTTGACAATTGTAGTCTTGCCCGTGCCGGGACCTCCGGTGACTATTTGCACGCCGTTTTCGATTGTTTCTTTGACGGCGGCGATTTGATTTTCGTGCAAAGAAAATCCTGCACTTCTTTCAAAAGACGCAACCTCGCTTTCGACGTTCACTCTGAAATCCGACGCTTCTTGTTTTAGTTGCAACAACTTTCTCGCAATATTCTTTTCGGTGTTAAAATTCTTTTTCAAAAGGATTGCGGCATGCTCTTTCGTTTCGTATCTTACAAGGTCTCCAAGCATCACCATATCCATCATATTGTCACGCACTCTTTGCTCGATATTGTCACAATCGATACTTAAAAGTGCGATTGCACTTGACAAAAGTTCGTTTTCGGGCAAATAGTTGTGTCCGCTTCTTGTAGCCGCTTCTTTCAAAAGATATGTGATAGCGGCGCAGATTCGGTAGTCGCTGTCCTTTTCTATACCCAGCTCACCCGCAATTCTGTCCGCCGTCATAAAGCCGATTCCGTCCACGTCGTCGACAAGCATATACGGATTTTTTTGCACATTGTCAACGGTTTTTATGTCGTAAGTGCGATATATTTTGAGAGCAAGATTTATGGTTATGCCCAGGTTTTGCAAAAACATCACGGCGTCTTGCATCTTCTGTACTTTTGCGTAATTCATTCCGAATTCCGTTGCGCGCTTCAACGAGATGCCTCTCACCTTGGCAAGTTCCATCGGATATTTCATCATTTCGAGCGAATCCACGCCGAACATATCGACAATTGACTGCGCCGTCACGGGACCTAACCCCGAAATGAGTCCGCTGCCCAAAAATTTCTTTATTCCTTCGAGTTTCGAAGGTGCGGACACCCAAACTTTTTCGGCAACGAACTGTTTGCCATACGTCGTGCGGGTTTGAAATTTTCCTTCGACTCTTATATTCATACCCTCGCTCACGGGCGGGAAAATGCCGACCACGGTGAAAACAGAGTCCTCGCATCTCATATCGAGAACCGTATAGCCCGTGTCCGCGCTTGCAAATATTACGTCTTTAATTTCGCCTGCAAGTTGCATTTTCTCTCCGTTTACAATGATTCTTTTCGATTCGGCTTAAACCTTATTCGATTTCCGTATGTTTTTCTGTTCTTTTGATATTCTCGGTCGATTTTTCGACCTATATTAAGCCTTTATGCTTCTTCTTATGCTTGTTTTTTCAATTATTTTACGCTGTTTTTGGCGTATTTTTGAGAAAAAACGGTAGGGTTATCCTACCGTTTTTATCTCGCGTATTCAAAATTTGTATTTTTCGACTGCTTGTTTAACTTCTTCCGTCATATCTGTTTCTTCCCAACTGAAACCTTCTTTGCCGAAGTGTCCGTAGTTGGAAGTCTTGCGATAGATCGGAGCGGCAAGATGCAAATGATCTATTATTGCTTTGGGGCGCAAGTCAAACACTTCACGCACGACTTTGGCAAGCAAATCGTCGTCGATAACACCCGTGCCGTATGTGTTGACATACACCGAAACGGGGTGCGCCATGCCGATTGCGTATGCCACTTGCAATTCCGCTCTCTTGCACACGCCGGCTGCCACGAGGTTTTTGCAGATATAGCGAGCCATATAGGACGCGCTTCTGTCAACCTTTGTGGGATCTTTTCCGCTGAATGCGCCGCCGCCGTGAGGACAGAAACCGCCGTATGTGTCAACGATAATCTTTCTTCCCGTCACGCCGCTGTCGCCGGCAGGACCGCCGATAACAAATCTGCCTGTCGGGTTGATATAAATCTTGGTGTCGTCGTCGATATATTCTTGCGGTATCGCGTATGAAATAACCTTGTCGATGATTTCCTCTTCGAGTTCGTCCATACCGATATCCTCACAATGTTGACAGCTTACGACAATCGTATCCACTCTTTCGGGTACGTCGTCGATGTATTCAACTGTGACCTGCGCTTTTCCGTCGGGACGGAGCCATTCGATTTCACCGCTCTTTCTGACATCGGTAAGACGCTTTGTAAGCGCATGCGCAAGCGTTATGGGAAGAGGCATAAGGGACTCTGTTTCGTCACAAGCATAGCCGAACATCATACCTTGGTCGCCTGCACCCGTCTTGTCGTAATCGTCCTTGCCGTCGCCATCGGTTGCGTCGTTGACGCCCATGGCAATGTCGGGAGATTGCTCGTCTATAGAGCTTAAAACAGCGCATGTTTTATAGTCGAAACCGAGCGAACTGTCGTTGTAACCGACGTCTTTTATGACGCCTCTCACAATCGTGGGAATATCGCAATAATGTTTTGTCGTGACTTCGCCGAACACCATAACCATGCCGGTTGTGGCGCACACTTCAACGGCGACTCTCGCAGAGGTGTCCTCTGCAAAGATGTCGTCGAGAATTGCGTCTGCGATTTGGTCGCACACCTTGTCGGGATGTCCTTCCGTTACGCTTTCAGATGTAAAAAATCTTTTTTTCATTATTCTTCTTCAATGTCATCCTCGATGTGTTGGTCGAGAATGATGTCTGCGGGTTGTGTTTGATTTGCGGCAACGGTCGTGACGTTCTTGTAGCACTTCATGCCTGTGCCGGCAGGGATAAGTTTGCCGATGATGACGTTCTCTTTCAAGCCGAGCAGCGGATCTTTTCTGTTGTTGATTGCGGCTTCTGCCAAAACCTTTGCGGTTTCTTGGAAGGACGCAGCCGAAAGGAAGGATTCCGTTGCAAGCGCAGCCTTGGTGATACCCAAAAGCGTACGCTTTGCGGTTGCGGGAACGCCGCCGTTTTCAAGTGCTTTTTCGTTTTCTTCCTCATAAGAGAGCAAGTCGACGAGAGTGCCCGGAAGCATATTTGTATCGCCTTGGTTTTCGATACGAACCTTGCGGAGCATTTGTCTTACGATGACTTCAACGTGCTTGTCGTTGATTTCGACGCCCGCGGTACGATATGCGGATTGAACTTCCTTTGCGATGTATTCCTGAACGCCCTTTACGCCCTTTGCGCGGAGCATATCTTGAGGATTGATTGAACCTTTGGTGAGCGGATCGCCTGCGCCGATGGTTTCGCCTTCCGCAACGAGAATATTCGCATTGTACGGGATTGCATACGCCTTGGTTTCGCCGTCGGGACCGGTGACGGTGATTTCACGACGATCGTCGGAGATATGCACGATACCGTTGTTCTCGGTGATGACCGCTTTACCTTTAGGATTGCGCGCTTCGAAAAGTTCTTCGACACGCGGCAAACCTTGTGTGATGTCGTCATCGGTTGCAACGCCGCCCGAGTGGAATGTACGCATCGTAAGCTGTGTGCCGGGTTCGCCGATTGATTGAGCGGCGATGATACCGACAGCTTCGCCGATCTTGACGGGGTTGCCCGACGCCATGTTCTTGCCGTAGCACTTCACGCATACGCCGTTTTTGGACTTGCATGTGAGGATGGAGCGGATAAGCACACCGGGTTGATGATGCATATCCGAGCCGTTCTTCTCCCAGTAAGAAGTGAGTTTTTTGTCGATTTCTTTTGCCTTGTCGCTTGAAATGAGCGTATCGCCTTCGCAGATGATTTCGCCCGTTTCGGGATCAACGACTTCGCCGATAGTATATCTGCCCGCGATACGATCCGCAAGAGCTTCGATGACGCTCTTTTCGTCTCTGATTGCGGTGATAAACGTACCCTTGGTGTCGCCGCAGTCTTGCTCTCTGACGACAACGGAGTGCGAAACGTCGACAAGACGTCTTGTGAGGTAACCTGAGTCAGCCGTTTTAAGAGCGGTGTCCGCAAGACCTTTTCTTCCGCCGTGAGAGGAAATGAAGTATTCCAAGACCGACAAGCCTTCACGGAAGGATGAGCGAACAGGCAACTCGATTGTACGACCGGACGGGTCTGCCATCAAGCCACGCATACCTGCGAGCTGACGAATTTGTCCCATGCTGCCACGCGCGCCGGAGTTTGCCATCATCCAGATGGGGTTGAAGTCGTCAAGACCTTTCTTGAGTTCGCCCTCAACCTTGTCGGCGGCGTCCTTCCAAATCTTGATGATTTCTTTGTAACGTCCCTCATCGGAAAGCACGCCTCTTGCATGGAGTTTTTCAATGCGAACGACTTGTTCTTCCGCTTCGTGAACGATGAGTTTCTTGTCGCCGGGGATATGCATATCGAATACGGACGCCGTGATTGCGCCGATTGTCGAATACTTGTAACCGAGTGCTTTGATTTTGTCGAGCATCTCTGCGGTTTCGGTTGCTCCGTGATACTTGAAGCAATTGTCGACGATCATGCTGAGTTGCTTCTTGCCGATAGCCATAGCCTTCTTGCCAAGCACTTTCTGGATGCTTTCGCGCAGAGCCGTGATTTCACGCGAGAACTCTTTTTTGTTGCATATATCGAGATCTCCCGCATCTTTGACCGCTGCCGCGATTTGTGCGATTTGGTCGTCGGATACGTTTCTCTTTAATATGGAACGCGCGCGCACGCACGAGTCGGCGTTTACAGCCTCGCTTCTGAACAAGTCCACAAGCGCGTGGAATTGGTTTTCGTCTACGCAAGCGTTGATGCCGAGAATTCCTTCGACTTCGAGTTGACCTTTGTTTTCGGCAATCGTTCTGTCGACAAATTGCAAGTCTTGCGGCAAGTTGTCATTGAAGATGCAACGACCGATTGTGGTGTGCAAAAGTTTGTTATGCACGTAGCCGTCGTCATCGGTGACTTTGACTCTGATGTAGCAGAGGGATTGGAGCGTGAGGTCTTTGTCCTGATACGCCATCATCGCCTCGTCGAAAGAGCTGTAATAGTTGCCCTCGCCCTTTGCGCCCGGTTTGACTATCGTCAGATAGTAAGAACCGATGACCATATCTTGCGTCGGCGAAACGATAGGTTTGCCGTCCGAAAGTTTGAGAATGTTGTTTGTGCAGAGCATCAGGATTCTTGCTTCCGCTTGCGCCTCGATGGAAAGAGGAACGTGAACAGCCATCTGGTCGCCGTCGAAGTCGGCGTTGAACGCGCCGCAGGCGAGCGGGTGAAGTTTGATTGCTCTACCCTCGACAAGCACCGGCTCGAATGCCTGGATACCGAGTCTGTGAAGCGTCGGGGCACGGTTGAGAAGCACGGGGTGATCCTTGATGATTTCTTCGAGGATGTCCCACACTTGGTTTTTGCCCGTATCCACAAAACGCTTTGCGCTCTTGATGTTGTGGCAGAGGTTGCGCTCGACAAGTTTGTTCATAATGAACGGCTTGAAGAGTTCCAGAGCCATTTCCTTCGGCAAACCGCATTGATACAGTTTGAGTTCGGGGCCGACAACGATAACCGAACGTCCGGAATAGTCGACACGTTTACCGAGCAGGTTCTGACGGAAACGACCTTGTTTGCCGCGGAGCATACCCGAGAGGGATTTGAGATCTCTGTTGCCGGGGCCGGAAACCGCTTTGCCTCTGCGACCGTTGTCGATGAGAGCGTCGACGGCTTCTTGAAGCATACGTTTTTCGTTGCGCACGATGATGTCGGGCGCGCCGAGTTCTTTGAGTTTTTTGAGGCGGTTGTTGCGGTTGATGACTCTGCGATACAAATCGTTGAGGTCGCTGGTTGCAAATCTGCCGCCGTCAAGTTGAATCATCGGACGCAGTTCGGGCGGAAGCACGGGAAGCACGTCAAGCACCATCCATTCGGGTTTGTTGCCCGATTGGCGGAACGCTTCGACGATTTCAAGACGCTTGACCGCTTTGAGACGTTTTTGTCCGACGGAATTGTTGATGATGTTTTTGAGTTGTTCGCTTTCGGTTTCGAGGTCGACTTCCATGAGAAGTTCCTTGACGGCTTCTGCGCCCATACCGACTCTGAAATCTTTTGCGTCGTATTTTTCGAGGAGTTCTCTGTATTCCTTGTCGCTGATGACTTGCTTTTTGCGAAGCTCGCCGACTTTGCCGGGATCGAGAACGATGAAAGACACAAAGTAAACGACTTGTTCAAGTTCCTTGGGCGAAACGTCGAGGAGAATGCTGATTCTTGACGGAACGCCTCTGAGATACCAGATGTGAGTGACGGGGCAAGCGAGTTCGATATGTCCCATTCTTTCACGACGGACTTTGGATTTTGTGACTTCGACGCCGCACTTTTCGCAGATGACGCCTTTGTAGCGGATTCTCTTGTATCTTCCGCAATGGCATTCCCAGTCACGGGTAGGCCCGAAAATCTTTTCGCAGAAAAGACCGTCTTTTTCGGGTTTTTGTGTACGGTAGTTTATGGTTTCGGGTTTCGTAACCTCGCCGTGAGACCATTCTCTGATCTTTTCGGGAGAAGCGATACCTATTTGAATTGCATCGAAATTGCTGAGTTCGTACATATTGTCGCCTCCTATTACTCTTCGTCGGAGCCTGTGCCGAAGATGTCGCTCATATCGGGAGTGCCTTCGGTGAGTGCGCTGAAGATGCTTTCGTCGTCATCGTCGGTGTCAAACAAGCTCGTATCCGTGTCGCTCTTGCTTTCTCCGAGATCGCCGAAGATGTTGTTGTCGCCGAGAATGTCGATTTCTTTGAGTTCCTCGTGCTTCTTGCCGATAGGCGTATCGAAGTCGATGTCCTCATCGTATTCGCGGAGTTTGACTTCATCGTTGTCCTCGGTGAGAACTTTGACGTCGAGTGCGAGCGATTGAAGTTCCTTGACCAAAACCTTGAAGGATTCGGGGATACCGGGCTCTGACACGTTGCTGCCCTTGACAATGGATTCGTATGTCTTGACACGTCCCACAACGTCGTCCGACTTGACCGTCAGGATTTCCTGCAACACGTTTGCCGCGCCGTATGCTTCGAGCGCCCACACTTCCATTTCGCCGAAACGTTGTCCGCCGAACTGCGCTTTGCCGCCGAGCGGTTGTTGCGTGATGACGCTGTACGGGCCGGTGCTTCTTGCGTGAATCTTGTCGTCTACGAGGTGATGCAGTTTGAGGTAGTACATGTATCCGACAGTCGCGCGGTTTTCAAACGGCTCGCCCGTTCTTCCGTCATAAAGTTGAATCTTTCCGTCCACTTCTCCGTCCTCGTTGACGAGTCCGCATTGTTGGAAGAGTTGTTTTATGTCTTGCTCGTTTGCGCCGTCGAACACGGGGGTTGCGACTTTCCAATCGAGCATATGTGCGATGAGTCCGAGGTGAACTTCAAGAACTTGTCCGATGTTCATACGGCTTGGAACGCCGAGCGGGTTGAGCACGATTTGAAGGGGCGTGCCGTCCGCCATGAAAGGCATATCCTCTTTGGGGAGAACTCTCGATACGACGCCCTTGTTGCCGTGACGTCCCGCCATCTTGTCGCCGACGGAGATTTTTCTCTTTTGAGCGATGTAGACGCGCACGAGTTTGTTTACGCCGGGAGCGAGTTCGTCCTTGTTCTTTCTTGTGAATATCTTGACATCGACCACGATACCGCTTTCGCCGTTTGGCACACGCAATGAAGTGTCGCGCACTTCTCTTGCCTTCTCGCCGAAGATTGCGCGGAGCAATCTCTCTTCCGGAGTAAGTTCGGTTTCGCCCTTCGGGGTGACTTTGCCGACGAGGATATCGCCCGGTTTGACCTCTGCGCCCACCATGACGATACCGTCTTCATCGAGGTTTTTGAGCACTTCGTCGCTGAGGTTGGGGATATCTCTTGTGATTTGCTCGTCGCCGAGTTTTGTGTCGCGGCATTCGATTTCGTACTCTTCGATGTGGATTGAAGTGTACAAATCGTCACGCACGAGTTCTTCGCTGATGAGAACTGCGTCCTCATAGTTGTAACCTTCCCACGACATGAAGCCGATGAGCATGTTTCTTCCGAGGGCGAGTTCGCCGTGGTCGGTTGCGGGGCCGTCCGCAATGACCGTGCCTTCTCTTGTGAGGTTGCCCTTGTCGTCATACTGCGGGCCGTACACCTTGTCGCCTTTGCTGACGATTGGGTGTTGATTTATGCAAGTGGATTGGTTTGAACGCTCGAACTTGCTGAGGATGTAAGTATCGGTTGTGCCGTCGTTGCACTCGATGACAATCTTGTCGCTGTCAACGTATTTGACGAAACCGTCGTGTTTTGCAATCTTCAAAACGCCGGAGTCGTATGCAATCTTGTGTTCGACGCCCGTTGCAATCATAGGAGCCTGAGGCTTAAGGAGCGGAACAGCCTGACGTTGCATGTTGGAGCCCATAAGTGCACGGTTGGTATCGTCGTTTTCGAGGAACGGGATAAGCGCGGTTGCGATCGAAATAAGCTGCTTGGGGTTGACGTCCATGTAGTCCGCTCTTTCTCTGGGGACTTCGCGGATGTCGTTTTGAATACGGCAATTGACACGTGTGCGAACAAATCTGCTTTCTTCGTCGAGCGGTTCGTTGGCTTGTGCGATGACGTATTTGTCTTCTTCGTCCGCCGCCATATAGACGACTTCGTCGGTTACGACGCCAGTTTCCTTGTCGATTTTGCGATACGGCGTTTCGATAAATCCGTACTCGTTGACCTTTGCATAGGACGACAAAGAAGTGATAAGACCGATGTTTTGTCCTTCAGGCGTTTCGATAGGACACATACGTCCGTAGTGCGAGTGGTGAACGTCACGCACTTCGAAACTCGCGCGCTCTCTGTTAAGACCGCCGGGGCCGAGTGCGGAAAGTTTACGCTTGTGCGTAAGCTCTGCAATCGGGTTGGGTTGATCCATAAATTGCGAAAGTTGCGACGAGCCGAAGAACTCTTTTATAGCACTCGTAACGGGACGGATGTTGATGAGAGTTTGAGGAGTGATTTCCGCATTCTCCTGTGCGGACGCCATTCTCTCTTTGATGACTCTTTCAAGGCGTGAGATACCAATACGGAATTGGTTTTGGAGCAACTCGCCTACCGCGCGAACACGACGGTTTGCAAGGTGGTCGATGTCGTCGCAAGTGCCGAACCCGTAACGCAAGCCGAGGTTGTAGTCTTCGATTGCCACAATGTCGTCAAGCGTGATGTGTTTGTATACAAGCTCATCCACGGAGGAACGGATTGCAAGGAGCAATTCTTCCTTGTTTGCGCCAAACTCGTCCATGAGGGCTTTGAGGTTGGGGTAATAAACCTTTTCGGTGATACCGAGTTCTCTGGGGTTGCAATCCACAAAAGCGTCGAGGTCAACGGTGTTGTTGCCGATGACTTTGAACTTCTTTTCTTTTCCGTCCTGGTCGGTGTATGCGAGCCAAACCACGTTGACGGCGTTGTTTTGGATTTCTCTACCCTTTGCCTCGTCGACGACTTCGCCTTTTTGCGCAAGGATTTCGCCCGTAACGTTGCTCACCACGTCCTCTGCGAGTCTGTAACCCGCAATACGCGTTGCAAGAGCAAGTTTCTTGTTGTATTTATAGCGACCGACCTTTGCGAGGTCATAACGCTTGTAATCGTAAAAAGTGTTGTGAATAAGGATGTTTGCACCTTCGACCGTGGGGACTTCACCCGGACGCAAACGACGGAACAAATCGATTTTGCCTTGTTCCTCGCTCTTGCATTGAGCGTCTTTTTCACAGGTCTTGACAATCATCTCGTCCCCGCCGAACAAGTCGATGATTTGCTCGTCCGTGCCGTAGCCGAGCGCTCTCAAAAGCGTGGTTGCGGTGATTTTTCTCGTTCTGTCAACGTGTACCCATTGGATTTCGTTGGAGTCTTGTTCGTATTCGAGCCAAGCGCCTCTGTTGGGGATGACGGTGGTTGCATAGCGAGGAACACCGTTCTTGTCGAGCACTTTGTCGTTGTACACGCCCGGGCTTCTGACAAGCTGGGATACGATGACGCGCTCCGCACCGTTGATGACAAAGGAACCCGAATCCGTCATGAGCGGGAAATCGCCCATAAACACTTCTTGTTCAACCACTTCGCCGGTTTCGTTGTTGGTGAGGCGAGCCTTCACCTTGAGAGGAATAGCATACGTTGTGTCGCGGTCTTTGCACTCTTTGACGGTGTATTTCGGTTCGCCGTCGAATCTGTGTGACAAAAACTCGAGTTTCAATCTGCCGGAGAAGTCAACGATCGGAGAATAATCTTTGAAAACTTCCGTGATTCCGGCGTCAATGAAATTTGCGTAGGAATTCTTTTGCACCTCAATGAGATACGGAATGGGAAGGACGTCTTTGATTTGCGAGAAATCGTGTCTTTCCGTTGTTCCGTACATTTGATTGTGAATTCTTTGGGACATATATTCACTCCTTAAAAAAATTGCCGAATTTGCGACTTTTCGAAAAATCCCGAACGCTCCCGAAAAAAAATTTTCATCGCTCGAAATTTTTTTCAAAATCTACGCAATTTGTGCGAATCGTTATCGATACACCATGTATTTATAACCCCCTACCCCCAAAAACGAGGTGTTTTTGGGGTAGGAATCCGCATCATTGCGCAGTTTTTCATTATATATTGAAAAATCAAGCCTGTCAAGCGTCGCGCGCATATAAATTTAATAAATTTTATTTATTTTTTATATAACTTACCTCTTGATTTAAGCGTGCGTTTTTCATATAATATTTGTTATGAGAATAGACAAATTTTTGAAAGTATCGAGAGTCATCAAACGCCGCTCCGTTGCCCAGGAGGCTTGCGACGGCGGACGCATCGAAATCAACGGCAAGGCGGTCAAACCCGCAAAAGAAGTGAAAATCGGCGATATAGTCACCGTCACTTTCGGCTCGAACTCGATGTCGTTCGAGGTGTTGAGCGTAGACGAACATCAAACCAAGCAAAGTGCGGAAACGATGTATCGGATTATTA
The DNA here is from genome assembly GCA_934233745.1 of uncultured Clostridia bacterium. Lineage (GTDB taxonomy): Bacteria > Bacillota > Clostridia > Christensenellales > CAG-917 > CAG-475. Next base: position 90,585 of record CAKQGN010000001.1, on the reverse strand, counting down.
ATTGAATTAATAATCGCGTTACGTCAAGCCCCGCATATTTATCGGCGGAAATTCTCTGCATAAAAACTACAAGGTGAAATATGAAAATCAACGTCATTATTACAGCCGGCGGCACATCGCAAAGATACGGCATGGAAAACAAACTGTTTGCTCCCTGCAAAGATTCCTGCGTGGTTGTCGAAGCAATCAAACCGTTTTTGACATTCGAGCAAGTTTCGAAAGTTATCGTTGCGATACACCCCTCTTACAGCGACGAATTGTTGAACGCTCTTGAAATCGCTCATATCGAAGACAACCGCATTGCACTCACGCAAGGCGGAGCGACGCGAACTCAAACGGTAAAACACGGCATTCGTGCCATCGAGGACGATTGCGACTATGTTATCGTTCACGACGGCGCGCGCCCGTATGTCACGACCGCACTTATTCAAAGCGTAACGGCAGGCGCGCTCGAAAGCGGAGTTGCTCTCCCCCTTCTCCCCCTCACCGACTCGCTTGTTTGCATAAGATTCGGCGTAGACCCCGTAAACAGAGAGGACTACCGCCGGGTTCAGACTCCCGTTTGCGCAAAAAAGGATATCATTGTCAAGGCATACGAAAAGTGCGACGGGGAATATCTTGACGACATTGCCGTGATTCAAAAACATTCCGCATGCGATGTCAGGATTATCGAAGGCGATCCCGAAAACATAAAAATCACCACCAAAGAAGATTTGAAAACACCCCTGTGCGGAGTCGGTTATGACATACATCGCTTCAAAAAGGGCAAGGGCATAAAACTGATGGGAACTCTCATTCCCTGCGAATTTTCGTTTGTCGCACACAGCGACGGCGACGTTGCCGTGCATGCTTTGATGGACGCGATTCTTTCCGCAATAGGAGAAAAGGACATCGGGCATCTCTTCCCCGTTGACGATTCGCGCTATGACGACGCAGACAGCCTCAATCTTTTGGCAACCGTGCTTGAAAAAGCGACGGAAAAAGGCCGCACACTTAAAAATGTCAGCGTCGCGATAATTGCCGAGCGTCCCATGATTGCGCCATATATCGACCAAATGCGCAACAACATGTCGCATGCTTTGAAAATCCCCTGTGAGAGAATAGGCATAACAGCCACAACCAACGAGCAAGTCGGTGATTTGGGAGATTGCAAGTCAATCGCTTGTTTCGCCTCCGCGCTTTTGCAATAAATAACCGTATTTCAACAAAAACTTTCAAAAAAGGCGGTTTTTTGCAAAGCGCAACCAATAGTTGCGCAATTGACAATCAAAATGGGTGGCGGCAACCGACCTCTTTCTGCCACAATAAAGGCACAAAAACAAGCGAGGTTTCAGTATGGATATCACAACCGCAAACAGATTATACGAACTTAGAAAACAACACGGATACTCCCAGGACGAGCTTGCGGACAAACTCAACGTATCCCGTCAGGCAATATCCAAATGGGAAAGATCAGAAAGCTCTCCAGACACGGACAATCTCATCGCCCTTGCAAAACTCTACGGCGTGAGCCTTGACGAACTTTTGAATTATACGCCTGCAAAATCGAGCGGGGATTCAGCCGAAAGCAATGCGCATACGCAAGACGAAAACAACGCTCAAAACGCACAATCGACACTTGACGATGACAAAAACGGTACTTCAACATACGTTTTTGCAGATGACGGCGACAAAGTGCATATCGATGAAAACGGCATTCGCGTGCATGACAAGGACGGCTCGAACGTGGTGATAAAAGGCGGAATCGCAAAACTCGTCAACAAAATCGTGGGCGACATTCACATCGAAGACGGCAAAACAACGCAAAAAGGAAAAGTCGTCGGCGACAATGACGACATTGCGGACGACAATGACGAATACGCACATAACGGCGCATGCGTGCGCGTCGAAAACGGTCATGTGATTTTCGAAAACAAAAAGGAAAAACGCAATGCGGTTGTCGGGAGCATTGTCAACGGCGTAACTTTTTTGCTCTGCACCGTCGCATATCTTCTCATCGGCTTTCTTTGCACTCTGTGGCATCCGGGTTGGTTGCTCTTTTTCGTACCGTTCATTGTCGGCGGGATATTCGACACGATTGTCAAGCGCAATCCGTCCTCATTCCCTGTCGTGTTTATCGTCACGGGAGTATATCTGCTTCTCGGTTGCGGCTGGGGATTGTGGCATCCTTACTGGGCAATTTTTGCGATTATCCCCGCATACTACGCAGTTGTAGAGCCAATCAAAGCCGCATCGAAAAAGAAAAGTTCCGTAAAAATCGACCTGACTTCTTCAAATAGCGACTGCGAGTCGGATGACAACGACTAAATCGATTATATATTGAACTTTCGCATCCGAATCCGCCGATTTTTCGGCGGATTTTTTCATTTGTGCGATTTGGCAAAAAGCATTTGACAACACATCACCTGTCTTATATAATCCAAGTAATCGAATAAAACAATCTCATCGCCGGGTGAGCGCGTCAGCGTCGTGTCGTTAGGCCTTTTTGAAGACACGAAAGCATGGCGTTTTTTTGTTGGAAAAGATGAAAGAACAGACGAAAAACACAAACAACACAAGCGTATTGAAAGAATTTACAAAATACGTGTCGGCAAACGTGATAGCAATGATCGGTCTTAGTTGCTACATTTTGGCGGACACTTTTTTCATCTCTCTCAAGATGGGGCAAACCGGTCTTGCCGCACTCAATTTGTCAAGTCCGTCATTCAATCTCGTGTTTTCCATAGGCATGATGTTTGCCGTCGGAGGCGGAACGAAATTTGCCATTCACAAAGGCGCGCAAAACGAAAACGAGGCAAACAAAGTCTTTACTCACACGGTCTTTATCGTTGCGCTTTTTGCGATTGTTTTTGTTATGCTCGGCTTATTTGCGTCACGCCCTGTGGCGATGTTTCTCGGCGCGGAAGGCGACACTCTCGAATACAGCAACACATATGTTCAGATTATCCTTTGCTTTGCTCCGTTCTTTATGTTCAGCAATGTTTTTCAAAACTTTGTACGAAACGACGGCGCACCGAGGCTTGCGATGATTGCATCGCTTGCGGGCAATCTTTTCAATATAGTATTCGACTATGTTCTGGTGTTTCCGTGCAATATGGACATGCTCGGAGCGGCACTTGCCACGGGCTTTTCTCCGATTGTGAGCATTCTTATCCTTTCTTTGCATGTCATTCGCAAGAAAAACACGTTCCATTGCAAAAAAACAAAACTTTCCTTGCGCACGTATGGCGGAATATGCTCGCTGGGGCTTGCTCCGTTTATCAACGAATTGTCTTTTGCGGCAGTTCTTATGGTGTTCAACGGTTTGTTTAAGCGTCTTGGCGGCGACACTGCGATTGCGGCATACGCGATTATTATCAATGTATTCTATGTCGTCAATTCGGTTTTCAACGGCATTGCAAACGGCACTCAACCCATGATTAGTTTCAGCTACGGACAAAGCGATCATCAAAAAATCCGTCGCATACTGCGCTACGCCCTCATCACCGTCGCCTCCGTTGCCGTCGTGTTGTATATTGCAATATTCTTCGGCGCAAACGGAATCGCAAGTATATTCAACACGCAAGGCGTAAAAGAACTGCAAGACGCTGCCACGCTCGGAATGCGACTGTTCTTCATCTCGTCGCTGTTCTCCGGCTTCAATCTGCTGTTTTCATATTACTTTTCAGCGTCCAACAAGGGCGGCTATGCCCAGCTCATAACCGTTTTGAGAGGCCTTGTGACAATCATTCCGATTGCGTACCTCTTCTCATATCTGTGGAAGATGACGGGGCTTTGGCTGGCAACCCCGGCAGCCGAACTCGTAACGCTTGTCGTTACGCTGACGATATTCATCCTCACCCGCTCCAAAAAGCAAGAGCTTATACCCTGTCCCGAATACAGAAAAGAAGCCTGAAAACGCACCTTTTATCGACACTCTTTATATCAAAAAGCACGGCAACCCGCCGTGCTTTTGTTGTGCGTCTTGAACACTGCTTTTTTGCTTGCAAAGAGATGACTTGCCAAAGAGCAAACGGCAAGAGCCGAGGAAGACGAGGACAAGGAGCGGAACGTACACGAAGTACGTGAGCACCTCGCCCGCAGTCTGACGATGGAAAAAAGCACAGCAAATGCCGTGCTTTTGATGTTGCCGTTTGAATTTGGCAATGTATCTCTTGTCAAACGTTGACCAAACACGAATCAAGGCGCACAAGTCAAGAAAGACGAGGACAAGGCGCGGAGCGTGTTTGAAACAAAGAGATAATCAGGCGCAGAGCAAGCGTTGAAAATCGCGAAAGGCGAGCATGCGTAGCGGAGCGTACACGCAGTACGTGAGCAACACACGCGCAGCCTGACAAAGAAAAAAGCACAACAGAAGTTGTGCTTTTGTTTTTCGACGTTTGAATGCGTCTGATTATCTCTTTGAGAATTGAGGTGCTTTACGTGCCTTATGCAATCCGTATTTCTTACGCTCTTTCGCACGAGGATCACGTGTGAGATAACCTTCTCTCTTGAGTGTTGCTCTGTATGCTTCGCTGTCGGCAACACAGAGCGCTCTTGCAATGCCGTGACGGATTGCGCCGGCTTGACCGGTGTAGCCGCCGCCGTATACGTTGACATAGACGTCAAACTTGTCGGTTGTGCTTGTTGCAACGAGGGGTTGGTTGACGATGAGTTTCATCGTGTCAAGAGGGAAATACTCGTCGAGAGTGCGTTTGTTGATGACGATATTGCCTTCACCGGGGATAAGACGAACTCTTGCGATAGCTGTCTTTCTTCTGCCTGTGCCGAGATATTGAACTTTCTTGGTTTTCTTAGTAGCCATATTTCACCTCTCTATCAGTTGAGTTTGAGCTCAACGGGGCATTGTGCCTGATGGTCATGCTCTGCACCGACATAAACGCGGAGCTTTTTGAGCATTTTTGCGCCGAGGGTGTTCTTGGGGAGCATGCCCTTGACTGCCTTGTACACGACGAATTCGGGCTTTTCAGCCATCAATTTCTTGTATTGGATTTCTTTGAGTCCGCCGATGTAACCTGTGTGATAACGATAATATTTGTCCTCGAGTTTCTTGCCTGTGAGAACGACCTTTTCGCAGTTGATTATGATAACATGGTCGCCGCAGTCGACGTTGGGAGTGTACTCGGGTTTGTTCTTTCCTTTAAGGATAGAAGCAACTTGAGATGCAAGGCGGCCGAGAACCATATCGGTTGCGTCGACAACATACCACTTGCTTTCCACTTCGCCGGGCTTTGCCATATAAGACTTATTGTTTTTTGCCATTGTAGACAAATCCTTAGCCATTGTGCTAACCTCCAAAAAATTGTTTTCGCAAGAGCAAGGTTTCGATCGGAGGGGCTAGTTCTTCTCGCAAGCCATACTTCTTCCAAAAATATGCTTGATAATAATATTAAATATAACAAAATAAGTCAAGCGTTTTTCTCAAAAAACGGATATTTTTTGCAAACGGAGCGACATATTCTGTTTTTTTGCATGATTTATCCTATGTTTTCGACGCGGATTTTCATAGGTTTACACGGCATTGCAACCAGATTTTCAAGCGACGATTTTTGTTCGTTTACGGTTACGTCTGCATGGTCGACGCCCATAAAAGACACGGTTAGACGCTCGGTTTTCACGTTGTCGGGAATGATGATTATATCATATCCGTTTTCGTCTTTTTTCATCGCCGTCGAGATTTTGCCTCGCTCGTCAAACATGGTAAACACATTGTTTCCGAGGCAGATTTTCAGTTCTATATCATCGAATTCCGTAAAGTTTTTGCGTGCGTTCAAAAGCGGAATTATACCGCCCTCTTTGACAAATACGGGGTATCTTTCAAGCGGACATTCAATCGTATACTCTCTTGCGCCCTCGTATTTTTCGTTTGTAAAGAAATCGAACCAAACGCCCTCGGGAAGCCGGATTTGCTGCTTTGTCACGCCGTTTTTGCCTTTGTGCGTAACGGGACAAACATACATTTGTTCGCCGAAATAGTACTGATTTCGCCACTTCTTGTCATAGGCGCGCCTATCCTTTGAATAATAATAAGTCGGGCAAACGAGCGGCACGCCCTCTGTTGCGGTGCGCACGTTTGCCGTGTACAAATAAGGCAAAAGTCTGTGACGCAGGCGCAAAAAATCTTCCGCGATATTCTCAACCTGAGGATAATTCCACGGTTCTTTGCTCATACCTTTGTTGCTCGAATGCAGGCGGTTTATCGGAGAAAATACGCCAAACTGCAACCACCTCAAATACAACTCGTTGTCCCCCTTGCCAAACAGATGCCCGCCTATGTCGTGCGACCACCACGTATACCCGACGTTAGATGCAAGCGCGGTGAAATAGGGCTGGAATTTCAAACTGTTCCAACAAACAACCGTATCCCCCGAAAATCCGAGCGGATAACGATGCGATCCGACGCCTGCATATCTCGACAAAATTACGCCGTGCTTGCCGTCGCGATCGATGTCGAGAGAATGATAGTGGTTGAGCAGCCAGAGCGGATCGAGCCCTTTGATCCTGGACTTTGTGCCTTGTTGCCAGTCTATCCACCAAAAATCCACGCCCATTTTTTCGTATGGATGGTGCAAAATATCGAAGTATGCGTTGCGGAATTTTTCGTCGGTAAGGTCAAACTGCACCGTGCGTTTGGTTTGCGGATCGATGCCGCATGCGCGAGCCATATCGGGATACTGTTGTTCGAAATATCTCACGCCGTCGCGCGGATGCAAATTCATGGTTACGGCAAGATTTCTGCCTTTGAGATTTTGCAAAAATCCTTCGGGATCGGGGAACAATTCCTTTTCAAACGTGTAGCCTGTCCAGCCTGCGCCTTGAAAAGACTTGTAGTCTGCGTCTTTGGGAGCGTTTGCTACGATGTGCCAGTCCATGTCTATCGTGGCAACCGTAAGCGGAACGTTTTTGTCCTCGAATTCGTCCATAAGGGCAAGATATTCCTTGTCGGTGTAGGCATGATAGCGTGACCACCAGTTGCCAAGCACGTACTTCGGCAAAAGCGGAGTGAATCCCGAAAGCGAATAGAACTCTTTGAGTCCGCCGAGATAATCGTCTTTGAAAGCAAACAAATACTTGTCTACGCAAGACGTCGGACGAGGGGAAACACTGCCGTCTACGTTCAAAAGCACGGACGACGAGTCGTCGATTTCGCTAACGCCGTTGGTTGCAAAAATGCCTTTTCTGATATGAGCGAGGCAAAAATGGTCTTTCTTTTCTCTCTTGCCCTTCCATCCGCCCAGCACTCCGAAAGTGCCGTCCAACGTCCTTGCCGTGCCGCCGAGGTTAAATTCGTTCGAGGGCGTCGCGCTCTCTCCGTTTTTGAAAGTAACTGAGGAAACAAGCGTTTTCGTGTTTACGGTAAAAAAACATATTTTTGTCTCAATCGACACTTCATCGCCGTTTTTTGTATACTTAAACTGCGGATTTGCATAATTTCTGCAAAAAGCAAATTGGGTTCTGTTGTCGGTAAAACTGCCTTTTTCTATTCGTAAAGACCTGTCGGACAACACACTTATACGCACGTCGCCGACGATAATCGTATTCTCTTTTTTGCATGGCGCAAGCTCTTGTGCAAATCTCATATTTTCCTCCGAAATTCGGTTGTTTTTATAAAACAATAATATCAGTCATCCCCTCATATGTCAATAGTCATCACAGCCGCAATCGCAATCGCATACAATAAAATATGTGCGGAATTATGGGGTACGTCGGAACACGTCAACCTGCCGAAAAAGTCGTGCTTGACGGGTTGAAAACGCTTGAATACAGAGGATACGACAGCGCAGGAATCGCGCTTGAGGACAGTGGAAAAATCAAACTTTTCAAAACGGCGGGACGCGTCGAAAAACTTGCGTCGGAAATCCCGGAGGTTTTTTCAACGACAAGCATCGGGCACACTCGTTGGGCAACTCACGGCAAAGTGTGCAAAAAAAACGCGCACCCGCATTTGTCGTTTGACGGAACAATCGCAATAGTTCACAACGGCGTTCTTAACAATGCGGACAGCTTGAAAGCGGAATTGCGCCAAAAAGGCATTCGCTTTGCTTCCTCGACGGACAGTGAAATCATCGCGCATTTGCTTGCGCTTGAAAAATGCGATATGCTCACGGCAATCGAGCGCGTCGGCAAACGCCTCGAAGGCGCAACGACTTTTCTTGCGATAAAAGCGGGCGAAGAAGCAATCTATATGCGCAAGTGCGGAGCATCCCTCGCCATCGGGCTAGGCAAAAACGAAAACTTTGTTGCAAGCGACACCCTCGCAATAAGCAAATACACAAAAAACGTCGTCGTTCTCAAAGACGGCGAGTGCGCAAAAATCACAGCGGATTCGGCGGTTTTTTTTAAGGACGGAAAAACCATTTCAAAAAAAATCACGCAAGTCAATCGCATCGCTCCGAAAGAGTGTTCCTGCCATATGCGCGCGGAAATCGACGAAATTCCTTGCGTGCTTTTGAAAACTCACAATCGGATATCGAAAGACCTCGGCGATGATGTAATACGTCAGCTGAAAAATGCCGAAAAAATCATTTTTTGCGGTTGCGGCACGGCATATCATGCCGGACTTTACGGCAAAATCGTTTTTGAAAGCATTTTGAAAATCCCTTGCGAATGTATTGTGTCAAGCGAATTTGACGAAGTGCGTTTTTGCAATAGAAAAACGGTGGGCGTGTTCATCACTCAAAGCGGAGAAACCGCCGACACTCTGCTCGCCTTGAAAAAATGCAAAGACCTCGGCGGCAAAACAATTGCTTTGACAAACGTCGAGGCAAGCAGCATTACCTTCGAGGCGGATATGACCTTGTATCTGAACGCAGGCGCGGAAATTGCCGTCGCCGCAACAAAGTCATACGTTTGTCAGTTGCTTGCACTATACACAATGGCGAAAACTTGCGTCGGCTCTCCCCCTTCAAAAGCCGAAATAAACCGCCTCGTAAACTGTGCGAGGGACACATGCGCGATGTCGCTTTATGAAGACAAAATCAAAAAATCCAACATCTTTTTCATCGGCAAGGGAGCGGACTATGTTACCGCTCTTGAAGGCGCGCTCAAATTCAAGGAAATCACCTACAAGATGACTGACGCTTATCAGGCAGGCGAATTGAAACACGGCACGATTGCTCTTATCGATGCAAAAAGCGTTGTCGTGGTTGTTGCTTCAAACGCATTCGACAAGGAAAGACTCCGCGCAAGCGTAAGCGAACTGAAATCCCGCTCGGCATATGTCATATCTCTCACCGGCATAGGCGAGATAGGCGCGCACAAGTCTTATCGGTTGCCGCATGCAGACGATGATTTGCTTCTTCCCGTCTTGTCCGTTATTCCGCTTCAATCGCTTGCGCTTACGGCGTCTTTGTGTCTGGGACTAGATCCCGACAAGCCGAGAAATCTTGCAAAAAGCGTAACTGTGATATAAATAAAAAACAACAAGCGGTTGTGCAAACGATCATCGAAAAAAAACATAATAAACGCAAAAACGGCACTTTATGTGTCGTTTTTTTGCATATTAAACTACTGTTTTTGATGTTATAAATTCAAATTTGTGTCGAGCCACTCGGCAACCATCCTACAATCGTCGTTTATCAAAATGTCCGCCTGCGTGTCGAAATAGGTGCTTGATTTATTGACAACGGCAGTGATCTCTCCTCCAAAATATCCGAGCAGTCCTGCCGCCGGATACACAACAAGCGATGTTCCTATGACAATAAGCATATCCGCCCGTTGTATCGCATGTATTGCACCGCGCAACACATTCTCGTCAAGGTTCTCGCCGTATAGCACTACCTCGGGTTTTATGATTGCGCCGCATGCGTCGCAATGAGGCACGCCCTCATGCGTGACGACATAATTCAAATCAAAAAATTTGCGGCATCTCTCGCAACGATTGCGCCACACGGAGCCATGCAATTCATACACGCGTTTGCTGCCCGCCGCCTGATGCAATCCGTCAATATTTTGCGTGACAATTCCCTCGATTTTGCCCTTATCTTCGAGTTTTGCAAGCAAGATGTGCATTGCGTTGGGCTTTGCATTCGGGTACACCATTTTTGTTTTGTAAAAGTCATAAAACTCGCTTGGGTGCATCATAAAAAAGTCATGCGAAACGACTGTTTCGGCAGTATACTTTCCAAACGGCGTCGAATATAGCCCGTGCGAACTGCGAAAGTCGGGAATACCGCTCGGAACCGACGCCCCCGCTCCTGTCAGCACGACGATACGGTTTGATTTTTCAATCGCCGATTTCAAATCGCTCAGTGCTTGTGATTGTGCATTTTCATAATCTTTTGACATATTTGCTTTCCCTTTGTTTCCGACTAAATTATATCACTTGAAAAACCGCTTTACAAGTGGTATAATCTCATAAAATACGAGGTGGATTATGTTCAACAAAGACATGTACGAACTTGGCAGCAAGCGTTCGTCTATAAGAGAATTGTTCGAGTACGGAAAAAAACGTGCCGCAGAAGTCGGCAAAGACAACGTTTTCGATTTCTCTCTCGGCAATCCGAATGTTCCCGCCCCCGATTGCGTGAAGGAGGCGATTTTGTCGCTTGCAAACGATTGCGACTCGACAGCTCTTCACGGCTACACATCCGCACAAGGCGACTCGTCCGTACGGGAGGCAATCGCAAACAACATCTGCCGCCGTTTCGGCACGAAAATATCGAAGGACAACATATATATGACTTGCGGTGCGGCGGCGTCTTTGTGCATAACATTGCGTGCGCTCAATGAGGGCAATGACGAATTTGTCGTGCTTGCGCCTTACTTTCCCGAATACATGGTTTTCATAAAGACTGCAGGCGGAAAATCGGTTGTCGTACCATATACCGAAAAAGATTTTACCCCCGATTTGTCCGCTTTTGAAAAAGCAATATCGAAAAACACAAAAGCCGTCATAATCAACTCGCCGAACAATCCTTGCGGGGTTGTTTATTCACAAAAAACCATTGAAACAATCACAGATATACTCAACAAAAAGAGCGTTGAATTCGGACATCCGATTTTTATAATTGCGGACGAGCCGTATCGCGAGCTTGCATATGAGGTCGAAGTGCCTTATATCATGAATTTTTACAATGATACAATCGTGTGTTACAGCTATTCGAAATCACTGTCTTTGCCGGGTGAGCGCATAGGTTATATCGCTATATCGCCGAATGCAAACAATGCGAACAACCTATATCTTTCAGTATGCGGTGCAGGTCGCGCTCTCGGATACGTGTGCGCTCCGTCCACATATCAACAAGTTGTAAAAAAGTGTATCGACGCCCTTCCCGATATAGACGCCTATCGCAAAAACCGCGACTTGCTTTTTGATTTTCTCACGAAAACAGGCTATGATTGCGTGCGTCCCGACGGTGCGTTTTATCTGTTTGTAAAATCTCTTGAAGACGATGCGAACGCTTTTGCAGACAAGGCAAAACAGCTTGGATTGCTTCTTGTCCCCGGCGACGATTTCGGCGCAAAAGGCTATGTGCGCATCGCATACTGCGTAAGTCATGACATGATAAAACGCTCACTGCCTGCCTTTGAAAAGTTGTTTGAGCTTTACAAAACAAAATGACTTCAAACACAACAATCATATGATGAAACACACAAAAACGGCACTTTAAGTGCCGTTTTTGTATGTTTTTGTGTTTTTTGTGTGTTTCCCTCTCTGCTTTGACAGATTGTACCTTTTGCCGCTTTCCGACGGCTTGTCGGTTGCAACATCAACTTGCAAGATTGCCTGCAGCAATATATTCGGCAAGACAATCACGCGGGAAAAAGCTGTCGCCGAGAGTTTTCACCATTGTGAGTTTGTTTGGCGCATAATCGGTGTTGTACGAATCGGTGACGATATAATAATAGTCGTTGAGTCCTTGTCCGCTCTCGAGTTTTGTCTTTATTTTTTCATCGTAGACATAGACATAGTTCTTGTTGTTGAAATATCTGTTCAACAACACTCGCCCCGTGATTTTGCAAAGATGCATTTGATTATCAAATGGAAAGAGCGTCTGAATTTGCCTCATCGTGACATTGCCCGAGGGCAAATAATAGGGATCTCTCACCGATATATATCCGCCTGCAAGCACGATGTCATAATCGCCACCCCAAACCGATTTGCCCTTTTCCCAGTATGATTGCACCATAAGTCGTTTGAGCTGATCCGAACTTCTGTAATCGCCGTTGTAACCGACCACCTCGTCGGGATTGCCGATCTCGTTTGCATACTTTGCCGTCAGGCGGTCGATGATGTCGTCTTTTTCCAAGCTCGAATACACGCTGTTGCGCACTATATCGACGTTTGTGGTTTTGTTGCCGTTTGCGATATTCACCGAAACATCGGCATGCGACACCGCATCGTTGTAGCCGCCTGCCTGTATGTGCTTTACGCCGTAACTGTCGACAAGCATATACGATCTGTGCGTATGTCCCTCGAACACAACGTCTACATATCCGTTTGAGAGCGAGGCATCATACCAATTCATTTTACTGTCCTGTATTTCTTGCAAGTCGTAACTGCCGCGGCCGTCATATCCGTCATGAATCGACAGTGCGATATAATCCGCCCCGTCTTCTTTGAGTCTGTCCGATTCCGCTTTTATAAGCGCAGTGAGCGCACTGCCCGTCTTAAAATAAACATCGGTACTCATGCTTGCGGATATCGACGAATAGCAATCTCCTATTGCTCCGATAATTCCGATTTTGATACCGCCCTTTTCGACGATAACCGAAGATTGGCAATATGTCGCTCGTTGATTTGTGGCATGCTCGTACACATTGATAGCAAGCATCGGAAACGTTGCAAGCCGAGCGTTGATTCTGATCTTTTCGGTTGACCAGTCAAACTCGTGATTGCCAAGCGTCATCGATGAACAATTCACATAATTCAACCACTCGGTGGCAAGTTTTCCTTTGGTGTTGTTGGATTCCGAACTTCCCTGCCACATGTCGCCCGAGGCAAGAACGATTGCGTTTTCGCTCTCTTGTTTTGTTTTCAAATATGTCGTAAGTCCGGCGACGCCCGGCTGCGTTTCGGTTTGAGAATACATACCGTGCAAATCGTTTATCGCATAAAAATCCAACTCGACAATTACATTTGTTTGGCACTTGTCGCACTTTCCGTCATCGTTTGCGTCTGCATGCGTACAATCGGGATTCTGTGTATTGCCACCGGTATTGCCGCCGTTTGGTTTTGAAAAGCCGCCACCGCCTGCCAAGCCGCAAGCGCAAAGCGTGGCAAGAATCATTGCCACACATATCGCAACCGCAATAACCTTTACAAATGTCGAAATCCTTTTGTTCATACTTTTCTCCAAAATCGTTTTCTGCTATAAATCAAATTGATTATACACTGCAAAAGCATATTTGGCAACCCCGACAAATGCCAAAACCCGACTTTAAGGGGCTGTCGGGTTTTGGTCTGAAAAGGGTTTATGGGTTGCAGTGCCGCAGAGCAAACGCTCATATGGAACATGCCTTGAAAAAAGCGATTGTATTTTCAAATCGTTATGACGCTTTGCGCATTAGGCTCATTCGCACAAAAACGACCTTCCCGTTTTTGTCCGTTGCGATTTGCGCATTGTTGACTCTCTGTTGATTGTTGATTCTACTCATAAATATTTTCATTGTTGTTCTCCTTTGCATTGAGTTTTCCGTTTGAGGAATTTTGTTTTCCTCTTGCTTACAAACATATAATATGCTATACTGTGTACCGAAAATGGTACACCGTTGCTCAAACTACGCTGAGGCAACGGCAACACGCCTCAAATGTCATTCCGAGCGTAAGCGTGGGAATCCCCTAAATAGAAACGCAAACCTCAATGGCGTATTGCCGAAAGCCTCGCTTGTTCTCGCAATCACTAACCGCGCAGAAAATCTTTGCTATCAGTTCGAGCAGGGACAAAAACTCCTGCCGCAGTTTCGCAAGATTGTCTGCTTGGTGAAGTGCGCCGTTGGCGCAAGTAGATAATTTCACGATGCATAGGTTATGGCAACCGCCCCAAATGTCATTCAGAGGAGCAAAGCGACGTGGGAATCCCCTAAATAGAAACGAAAAACACAGTGGCGGTTGCCACTTCGGGTGTTTATTCTTCCTCTACAAGAGTTGAGCGTTTAGCACTCTAAATGCAACTCCCCCCTTCCTCACGTGTTTGGACTTCGGCGTTTGCGCACCGCAATCCGCCTCGTTCGCTTTGGCTACAACACATTCACTGGATGTGTTGCTTAACGCGTCGCGCCCATACCGCCGTTGCGGAGAATTAATGATATCGCCTGTGGCGGTGATATCACTTTGTGATGATATCGTGCAAGCACGATGATATCCAAACGATGTTTGGATTGTGGAATATTCTACTTGCGTGCGGAGCACGCCAACACCAAGCAAGCACTCGAACGGAATTGTGGTTTGAGTTTTGTCCATCTTATTTTGAGAGTGAAGAGTGGTTGCGCGGTTAGTGATTGCGAGAACAAGTGCGGTCGATGGCAACCGCCACTGCGTTTTCGTTTCTATTTAGGGGATTCCCACGTCGCTTTGCTCCTCTGAATGACATTTGAGGCGGTTGCCATAACCGCAGCGCCGTTTGAGCAATGCTCGGCGTTCGCTTGCTCGCCGCCGTTGCGGCTCGTGTTCCGTCTCTTAAGTTGCACATACCGTGTATAAGTGCGCCTTTGGCGCAAAAGGAGAAACTATGGCACTTGAAGCAAAAAAAACTTTGATAATGCGTATTTATCAAATACTTGACGAATACAGCGACGAAGAGCATCCTCTTACGCAGCAACGCATCATCGACATTCTGGAGCGCGACTACGACATCGTGTGTGAAAGAAAAGCCATTGGCAGAAACATATCCTACTTGAAGGAAATGGGCTTTGACCTCGAATCCGGCGCAAACGGCACGTTTCTTGCCTCTCGCAAGTTTGAAAACGCGGAATTACGCTTGCTTATCGACAGCGTTCTTTCCTCGCGCAACGTAAACTCGACTCACTCTGCCCAGCTCATCGACAAGCTCATATCGTTTGGCGGACAAAACTTCAAAAGCCACGTCAAGCACGTATACTCCGTCAAAGAGTGGGACAAGTCGGACAACAAAGCGTTTTTCTACAACATAGACGTCGTGGACGAGGCAATCGAGCAAGGCAAAAAAATCAAGTTTGACTACAACAAAATCGGACTTGACAAAAAACTGCACCCGTCCAAACCGCATGTCGGATCGCCCTATCAAATGCTGCTGCACAATCAACGCTATTACCTGATGATGTTTGACGAGATGTTTGACGAAATCGGTTTTTACCGCATGGACAAAATCACAAACATCGACATCTCGGACGAGGACGCAAAACCTTTGCGCGACAACGAGGGGTTTGAAAAAGGCATCGACTACAAGCGCATCGCGACATCTCTTCCGTACATGTACAACGACATGCCCGTTGCAATAACTTTGAAATGCTGGATCGGAATGGCAGATACGCTGTATGATTGGTTCGGCACAAACTTCACGGCAAAAAAACTCGATGAAAAATACTTTGTCGCAACCATAGTGGCAAGTGAAAAAGCGATGCTTTATTGGGTGCTTCAATACAATCGTAACGTGGAAGTTCTCTCTCCCGCGTCGTTGAGAAACAGCGTGATTGCAACTCTCAAAAAAACGCTTGCATTGTATGAAGACTCATTATAATATTGCCGAAAACATTTAATAAAAAAACATATGTGCGTTTGATTTGATTTTGTCGTTGCATAAAACTATAATGCAAACATCAAAATCGAAAGTGAGTAAATATGGACAAAAATTTGCTTTCAAGATTATATAGACACGGCGTCCAGCTTATGGCAGTGGGCATTATTACGGGCATTTTGGCAGGAATCGTAGTGACCTATTTCAACATCGCTGCCGAATTGTTTTCAAAATACGCCAAGGACGTATATTCTTTGGTGCGGGAAAATCCGGCATTTGTTCCTTTGATGTTTGTCGTGCTTGCGATAATAGCATTTGCGCTCGCAACCCTTTCAAAGTTTGTTCCTATGGTGCGAGGAAGCGGTATTCCGCAAACCGAAGGAGCGGCGAGAGGACTGTTGGAACTTGAATGGCACAAATCTCTTCCGTCAATGGCGGCATCGTGTCTGGTTTGCATAATTTCGGGATTAACCGCGGGTGCGGAAGGTCCGAGCATGTTTATAGGCGCTATGTGCGGCGAAGGCACTTCAAAACTTTTGCGTTGCACCGACATGGAGAAAAGGTATCAGATTACGGGCGGAGCGTGCGCCGGCCTTGCCGTTGCGTTCAATGCGCCGCTTACGGGCATAACGTTTGCTTTTGAGGAAGCTCACAGACGATTCACGCCTGCGATTTTCATTTGCGCATTCTCATCCGTTCTTTCTTCAATCATTGTAAGAAATGCGCTTTACGAAGTTATGGGCATGAGCGTTGCATCGACTTTGCAGACGTTCTCTTTGGTGCAAATCCCCTTGAAAAGCTACGGTTTTGTTGCGCTTGCGGCACTTGCAAGCGGACTGTGCGGACTTGGCTTTTATGCACTCTGCATGCTTTCAAAAAAAATGTTTGCAAAAATCAAAACAAAGCATACGATTGTCACCAACTATCTCAAACTTCTCTTCCCGTTTGTGTTTGCAGGCATTTTCGGGCTTATCAGCGTTTCGGTTATGGGCGGCGGACATTCGTTTATAGAATCTCTCGGCACGCTCGGAGGCAGTCGGGAGCAAACCGTTGCAACGATTTTTTCTTCTCCCGTTGTCGTGACTTTGATTTTGGTGCTGGTGATGAGAATCATCGCAACCGCCTTCAATCTCGGCGCAGGCGTACCGTGCGGAATTTTTATTCCGATGCTTGCAATAGGCGCGTGCATAGGCGCACTTGTATCGAAACTTTCAATCATGTGGGGTATGGCGCCGGAATATGCCGACTGCATCGTCATGATTTGTATGGCAACGTTCTTCACGACTATCGTCAAAGCTCCCCTCACGGCAATCATAATGGTTGTAGAGCTTACGTGGCAATTCACGCTGCTCATTCCCGTCGTGCTGGGCGTATCGTTCGGATACATGGTCAACGAGGTATGCGGAAGAAGATCTTTATACGATGAGCTTTTGGACAACATCCTTGAAGAACAACATGTTCATCTTGAAAAACACACTTATATCACCACTGTCGAGGACGGCTCGATTGCCATGCACAAACCCATACGCGACGTGTTGTGGCCGAGCAACCTGCTTATCCGCACGGTCAAACGCGACGGCGTATCCATCGTACCTGCGTCCGACACGGTGCTTCAAGTGGGAGACGAATTGAGCATACAAGCCGAGTGTGTCGACTTTGAAAGATTTAAGACTTCCGTCAACGAAATCGTAAAGCCGAGAAAGCGTATAACTTTGAAACACACAAAGCGCAATAACAACAAAAAGAACGGTTAAACGATTAATATCGGACACATAAAACCGTGATTTGTGCAACAACGCACACATACGTCAAGATATGAGCGCACACAAAAACGCAACGATTCAATCGTTGCGTTCTTCATTTTTTGCATGTTTTTCACTTGATTATGCCCTTGCTCACTCCTCTATAATGTCGCAAGCCGCCGCCTCGACAGGCGTCGCACATTCGGTGTGTCCATTCGGCTCATCCTCGTCGGAGTTCAAAATATCTTCCATTTGCTCACGTTGTTTTTTGAGTATCGGAAGCTCGTCGGTGCAGAACAAACGCACTTTGCCGTCTTTGTTTTTGCCGACAATATTGAGGATTTTGCCCTTCGTTACGCATATGCCCGCAAATAGCGGTTCCAACAAAAACAACACCGAGAGCAAAAGCATAAACACAAGCACAACCCAAAGAAACGCACCGCCCCCAAACCAAGCCATAAACCCTTTGAGGATGTTGTCCGTGCGCATAACTCTGTCTACCGCAAACAGTTCTTCAAACGCCGGCATGCCGGTTGTGGTGGCTTTTGCCGCAAGAGGCAGAATGGCGATAAACACATACACCAGCGGGAGCGTAAGCACAAACGCAAAAGTCGTTATTCCTATCGTAAGCCCGTTGCGCAACTTCTTATTCGGGAATCTCAACGCCACGTTTGAAAACAGCATGATACCAACACTCATCGTAAGTATAACCACGATATATTTTGCAAGCACGTTGTCTATGCGACTGAATGCCTTGAAAAAAGCTATATTGTCGGGATTCTCCATATCTTGCATTGCGTTGAGCAAAAAGAGAATACCTAAGACGATTATCGCAACCGAAAGTCCCAAAAGCGCAAAAAGCACTTTCTCGGTTTTTGTAAGTTGTTTTGCCATAATTTTGCCCCTGAAATTGATGATTTGATTATAAACTACAATCGTACTATATGCAAGAAAAAACTTTTCGTCCTATCGCCGTTTTGCCGCGGTTATTTGCACTTGCAAAAAAAACGCACCTTGGAAAGTTTTTCATCTGACTTTCAAAGGTGCGTTCGGTTTTGGCATCGTTCAGGTCTTAATATCTCTGCCGCAATTCTGTTTCGGCAGGATTTGTTCCTTTTTTTTTGTTACTCTTCGACAATCTTCTTGCCAAATCTTGCGAGAAGCCACTCGACATCGTCCATGATTTGATAATCGTATCTGATAACGTCGGTTTTTTCCTCGCTCTTATGCTCGACTCTCGCCTTGATTTTTCTGTATTCGACAAGACCTTCGAAAGTGGTGAGGCAGCCGTGTTTGCGCAGCTCGAAATCTTTGAATTTGCCTTCTTCCATTTTTTCTATGGGCATCGGAATCATACCGCAGGTGATAGCGTATGCGTTCCATCTTTGATGTTCCTGTATTGCCATGCGTCCCCTTAGGCTGTCAAGTTTGAAATCGTTGGTGTATTTAACGCCCTTTCTGCCCTCGATTTCGCTGCCGTCGTAAACAATGGGATCACCACACTCGTACATGCTCATAAACTTGTCGGACGCATCTTTCTTTTCCTCGCTTTTTTTGCAAAAATCGAAGCCCATGAGTTGCAACTTCATCTTTATTGCAAGCACGGCGTATATATTTGCTTCACGCTGAAATTGAGATTGCGTATACCAACTTTTTGTTGCGTTGAGTTTTTCTTTTGCCTCGTCGATTTGAACGGAATCGATCCCGCTTGCCTGTGCCTTTGCTTTTGCGCTTTCGTATACGTAGGCAAGCTCATAACAAAAATGCCTGTCTTTTGCCATAGACTCGTTCTCTTCATTGACGATTGCGTCGACATTGTACACAAGCTCGTTCTCGTTTCCGAAAACGATAAACTGCTCATTGTCTTTTTCAAAACCGCCGATAACGTCATTTTTGAGTTTGTCGTCGCGGATTTTGACAAACACTTTGGTTTTGTCGAAAATTTCCCACTCTTTCAGCTTTGTACAAATCTTTTCGGCAAAGTCGAGATTTTCAAGATCCGAGCCGAAAGCGATTATCAGATAGTTGTATTTCTTCTCCCCTTTTTGCTCTCCGAGATTCTCGTGCAAAGATTTGTAGAACTCATCGTCGTTTATATCCAGCTCGAAAAACATTTCGTTTGCGGGTTTGCAAGGGAGCGGCAAATACTTTTCTTTGCCGAGTTCTTGCTCGAATCGGTAGTAATCGTGATTGAGATTTTTATCGTTTCTTGCGTCTTTCTTGTCATAAATCCAATAGTTGACGAGTTTGGGGACGAGTTTGCCGTCCTCGATGCTCATAAACTGATTGTTCTCAACCGACGTAAGAAAAATTTGTCTGTTTGCTTTTCCGAATCCTATGAGCGCGACATTGAGCGAAACGTCGGGCTTTATCGTTGCCGTGGAATAATCGATTTGTTCCTCGTCCATAAACTCGGTCAGAGGATACTTGCCGGCAAAATCGTACGCAACGAGTTTATATTTGTTGACATAATGCACAAGTCCGGAAGTTTTTCGGACGATTTTCAGATAGGTCGACATGTTTTCAGGCTCGCCGAAAACATAAGCGTTCAAGCCTCTGTCACCCTCGCTTCCGTACTTTTCAAGCGACAACTCGCCTATGACTCCGGCGATTTGTTCGGCAAGTGCAAGATTGCCTTTTTCATCGCCTGTATTGACTATGACCTCGACGCTGCGATTGTCAAAGTCCTTGAACATTGCGCGCAGATTTTTTGCAAAATCGTCGGCAGACTCCGCTTTCGCATACGAAACTTTTTGCACAAAAGCAAACTTCTTCAAATCCTCGTTGACTTCTTTTGCGACTATAATGCAGTTTGCGTGCTTACTCTTTTTGACAATAGACTTGACAATACTTTTATTTTGCGGATTGAATCCCACCACAACATAGCATTTCTTTGCGCTTTTTGCACGCTCTTTCCACGCATGATTCAAAACCCTTCTGCATGCAATCGTAACCGCCAAAAAGCTCGCATTGAGCGCAACCATGACAAAACACGTCCACATAACCGCCCTGAACGACGGATTTGCATCCATAAGCGGCTTTACGGATGAGTAATCGTACTTCAACACGACCAAATCGACGCTTGATTTCACGGCGTCGAAAAACGCTTCGTCCGCCGCCGAACCGCTGAAAGTGTTTGCCAAAAAGAAAAGCGGGATCGCAACAAAGTAAATCGCCCAAAACTTGCCTTTTTTGTAGTTGTTGTAATACTCGAGCCTGTCCGCCCTGCCTCTTCTTGCGATGTTGACAATCGACGTTATTAGAATTGCAAGCATAATTGCAAAACACAGCCAAATAACAATATTCATATTCCACCTGACGTTTTCGATTAACGGTATTAATTGTATTTTAGCATACTGTGTGCGTTTTTCATAGTGTAAATTGACAAAATGCATTGCATCGCCTCATTTTTGTCATTTTGTTCGTGTTGCGCAAGCATAGAAAGTATGGTAAAATCGTTCGTAAAGAAACGTTTATCTGCGCGCACTTTCACAAAACATTGCGATTTATGTTCTGTGCGCTACAAGGAGAAGTCATGAAACTGGAAAGATTGTCCTGCCAAAACAACAAATACTTTGCCCCCGCAATGGCATTGTATGAGGGTGCTTTTCCCGTTTTGGAAAGACGCGACGAAAAAGAACAGTCGCGCATTATGCAAAATCCCGCGTACAGATTTGACCTTATAACCGACGAAAACGGACTTGTCGGCATTATGCTCTATTGGGAAACGGAATCTTTTGTATACCTCGAACATTTTGCGATTTTGCCCGAACTGCGTTGCAAAGGCAAGGCAACCGCCGCCCTCGGCATATTGAAATCGCAATCTCAAAAAAGTATCGTTCTCGAAATCGAACCGCCTTGCGACGACACAACTATCCGCAGATACAACTTTTATCAAAGAAACGGTTTTGTGATGAATCCTCACAAGCATCTGCAAGCCAAATATCACCTCGGCGACGATGAATTGGAGCTTAATATCCTCACCTACCCTTGCGAAATATCAAAAGACGAATACGCCGTTTTCCGCAAATTTCTCGATGCGGAAGTAGGCATAAAGCCGACTTGCGACTCAATCGCCACGCTCCCCGTGTAAGACCGTGGTCGCATATTATCCTCAAAAAAAGTGAGAGTCCGACTTTTGTCGGACTCTCGTTTTGTCAAATCGATTAAAACTTTCTATACACTTTTCTTTCATAAATAGTGTTATTGTTTTTACTACTTGAATTATTTGGGGGACAATTTATAACTGAACTGTATCGTTTTGCCCCCTAAAACACAAGCAATCATGTCAAAATTTATATCCTATTATAATTATAATCAAAATAGACAACATTTTATAAACGGCAAAGAAATGTAAACTACGGAGAAACAAAAGTCTATTTTGACGTCAGTCATTATATCGCCATACCGCACACGGAAAAGCCGTATAAACGTCGCCCGAAGAAAATCGAAGAAGTCATCACGGTTGCGGACGACGGCAAAACGTTATCTTTATTGTTATGTCTATTGAAAAAACTGTTATACGGTCTTTCATAGCAAGCACCTGTTTTTAAGCATAGAAAAAGCCGAGCGATTAAACGCCCGGCAGTTTCTTCTTTTTGCCGTTCAAATCGACTTTTATGCCGAAATATTCGTTAGAAAAGAATAATACGAACTCTAACTTATCGTCAGGGTTCGTATTATTCCCTAATGGCGGAAGCGGTGGGATTCGAACCCCCGTGGACTTGCACCCAAACGGTTTTCAAGTTTCGCTCTGCGTTTGTTGCCTGCCATTCTTTATTGATATCTAACAGCCTAAATTATCGGAATGTTAGCATTTTGACCGCTTTTCTATCCGTTAATTTAGGCTTTTTGCTTTGTTTGAGCATTTTTTGTTTTTAACTTTCAGCACATTTTTAACTGCTTTTTGTAGAGATTTTGTAGAAGATTAACTACTTTAATTCGTTAATCGCATTTAGAATATAATCTTGTAAAGAAGAATACTTATGTACTTTATCTAAAATAAAAGTATCTTGCATTAGTGATTTATAACGTTCGTGAGATAAAGCACTTAAATAGTTGTTGTTACGCATATATTTCTCTATCATAACCGGAGTCATACGACAAAATATAAATTCAACCTGTTCATCAGAAAGTAATCGGGCGAGCCCTATTTTTTTATTTACTTATTAAATTTGTTTTTGATATACTCTGCGACATCATCTATTTCAGGGAATAAGGTTGCTTGGGTTATTCCGTAAGTGGCAAGTTCCTTCATGATTTTTCTTTTATCATTTACAATAACAACTAATGTTTTACCGTTTCTACGATATCTTAATTCATTGAGTGATAGTGCGCGAGTATAAGAATACCATTGAAAATCTTCTAATCCACAGATTATAAATGCACCATCTTGTTTTACTATTCTTTGATTATTTTTTTGCGCCAAAACGATAAAATTGCTTAATAAATCCGAATTATTGACTTTAGCTTCAAAAGACGGCTTTTCTTGTTTTACTTCATGTAAAAGTCTGCTTATCTGTTTATTAAATTGGGCCTTATTTAAAGTTTTTGCTGCTGTAAAAAATTTAATTTGATCTTTATACGAAAACAATGGCAAACTTGCTAAAATGGAAACACAATCGCTATTCGGATATTTAATTGATTCGTCATCGGCGGAAATTAGTATTATTTCTCCTAAGCTATCTGGATTCGCTGAACAAGCAAAATACAAAGCTACTAATGGATTACTGGTTATATCCAGCAATCGTGTCGGCAAGCCATAATGTTGCATTTCAACAAGTTTATCTAAATGAGTCGAGCCATAAGGAAAATAATTCGGGCATTCAATCATAAGCTCATTATACATTTTTCTTTCGTTTGTCAAAAGAGCTTTCGACCTGAAAAGCGAAGGTAACAGAAAATAATTTGCATTCGAGTGTCCTCGATAAAAAAGTCTTTCGTGAATATTTTCTTCCGCTATAATTGAGTAAAAATCAGAAACATGGTTAATAACAGCTATTTCAATTCGTTTTGAATTATATGGTATTCCACATTTATACTCAATTTTACAGTCGATGCCGTTCAATGCTTTTTCTTGACCAAAAATATATGATGTTATCTCTTCTCTATCTTTTTTCACAAATACTTGATAAACCCAATAAACGATAGCGTCCGCCTCATCCAGAGTTAATTCAATAAAATCTGTAGAGTTATTTTTTAATTTTTCTCCGTTCTCTGATATAGAATGCCATAACCCCATTATCGCATCATGATTTTTAGGATAATCTCTTTTAAATAAGTCTGCAAAATCGGATTTACATTTTTTTAATTTAACATATAAATCTAAACGTTCTATCTTTCCCTGCTCATATTTGCGCATATCGAAATAGCCGTCTATAAGCATCTTATCAAGACAGATTTTCTTAAATGCTTGTTGAATAATTTTATCATTATATAATTGCTCTTGGAAGAAAAAGAAAAACATAAAGACCTCTTTCGTGCTACTTTGAAAATTTAACATCTATATTGTAACATAAAAAACAAACAATATCAATTGATTGTTGCTTTTTCCATTTACTCCCTAATAAATGAATATCAGTAGATTTACCTTGTTTTCGAAAAAACCGTAAATTAACTGCATTTGGTAGAGATTTTGTAGAAGAATGAAAAGTCGTTACTGTAACATGTAGCGGCTTTTTTGATTTCTGAAGATAAGTTTTTTAGGAAATTTTTAAAATACCCCCGCTTTAGGCTTCAAATTGTCTACGGATATATGAGAGAAGTTTTGAAAAATATTCGCTCTCTGTCCTTTATAAGCAAGCGGTATTTCATTATCACAATAAGGAGGATTTTGATGAACAATAAAAATAAGCGACGGGAAGAACTTTTACAGTTTAGCGACGAAGCGGGCGAAGATTTCTTGTGGCAATCATGGCGAAAAAATTCGGTGTAAGCAAACGTACGATACAAGACGACCTTGCCTGTTTGGAACTATTTGGACAGATTAAACGAACGCCGAGTTACAATTCATTACACCGACAAAACGGAAATATCATCGTTTACACAGACAACCGCAAACGACAATCTCGTAAATCAAATGGCGGATAGAAATTACGAACGCTAATCTGTTTGAGGGATGGAGCCAAAGAGAGCGAAAAAGACCTTTTTTTTGAACAGGATAAGAAGCGAGACTCACTTTACAGTCTCGCTTACTTGTTACGGGAAGGCGGGATACCCGCTTCCGTCTTTTCAGGGATGAAATTTATTGCTTGAAAATTGTTGTTTTAAGTCAATTTCTGCGTGTATCGGTTGGGAAATCAAAAGTATATTTCAAGTCGTTTACAAGCGAATTTAGCGCAAAATCAGACTGAATACAGCAGTAGCTATTTCATTTTATGGACACTCTTTTAGTTTAGATAATAATTCTCCGAATATATCGCCTTTTCGGCATAAATGGGTGACACAAAGAAAATCGGAAGTAAGCGGGAAAAATTGTTGCTAAAAATTTGCATGTATGGGTAAAGTCAAAGTTGAGCGATTTCAACCTTGGCTTTATTTTTTATGCTATACATAACTAAGTCTAACATCAGCACAACAATTTGTTCCTTGTTCGTTGACTTCCGATTACGCCAACTTCAAATAAATTAAATACTCATTTTCTTTGTGCTTTGGTTGGGTTTGCCAAAAAGGCGAATTCATTCGGAGGTAAAGAAAAAATGAAAGAATTTCAGAAAGGAATTTTAGATAACGACAAAGTTATCTCGGAAGAAAATGTGCAACGTATGGGCGAAGTGATTGCCTTATGTGCTATTAAAACGGTAATCGTCCGTGGCGGTAAAGATTTGCATAATCTTTATAAAGGCTTATTACACGACGTAAATCGCAGTGGAAACGATATGAGCCGTTATTTCGATGGTTACGAAATAGCGCAAGAAGCAATGCTATTCCTTTGCCAACACATGGGCAAAAGACTTGATGACATTTACGTTACTAAAACAGGAAGAAAAATTACCATTAAACAAGCGTGTTTTAGTGTTGCCGACAGATACTTGGCTAAAAACTTTGTAAGCCATATGCTTAATACAACAAGCCTTAACGAACAGATTATGACCGAACCCGAAACGATACTCGACGACGAGCAAAAGAACGATTATACCGCTTTTGACGGACTTATATCCAAAATGCACTTGACCGCCGTCGAATACGAAACGCTTTCTATT
The DNA here is from genome assembly GCA_934233745.1 of uncultured Clostridia bacterium. GTDB lineage: Bacteria > Bacillota > Clostridia > Christensenellales > CAG-917 > CAG-475. Next base: position 64,986 of record CAKQGN010000001.1, on the reverse strand, counting down.
CTGATGGCGGGATTTACAATGCTTCAAATAGGAAAAATACTGAACGTAAACCGTACGACAATCTGGCGCAGACAAAACAGTATTCGAAAAAAATATATGGCTACCTTGCAATAATAGGTAGCCATACTCAAATCATTTATGAATAGTGTTTACTCGTCATCCTCGACAAATTCGTCGGGTAATTGGTAGTGTTCGCAAAGGACTAAGTAGGCAGCATATCTTTTTGCTGCTTTTTTAGAATCGGCAAGCCCTGTTTTTTGAACGCCCCAACTTCTAACAGTGCAAGTGCAAGCCCACCATAAACGACCGTTTTGTTCCACTTGTCCGTCGCTCGAAACATATTCGGGCTTAGCGCAAATTCCGTGTTCCGCAAGTTCTTTTAATGTAGTTACAGCGTTTTTTTCCTTAAACTTTTCAGGTCGTTCTTCTGTAGTATCGATATTTGCCAAAAACTTGTCGATATCGAGCATGGTCGCAACGGAATTTTGAATTATATCGGCATTCCAGTCGCTGTCTATTGCGATTGCTCCTAAAATAGCCTCGAATAAATCCGCCTTAACTTTTTCCTGTGTTACTACATTATTATCAATATCGCTGTCGCCTATATACATAAATTTAGCGAAACCAAAGTAATCAATTCTTTTTGCAAGCGTTTTATTTGAAACGATTTCTTTCTTAATTTCAGTAAAATCCGACTCGTTTTTGTGGGCTACGATACAAAATTCTTCATTATCGTTGTCTTTGTCATAATACTCCGATTGAGATTTCATAAAACCGAATTCATCGACGATTGTTTTTACGACATAAAAGTCGAGAACTTCATCACCTATAAATTCAAGAACTTCGTTGTTTTCTCCACCATATTGGGTAGAATAAGAACTTCTCGTAAATGCTTGCAAGAGTAAATCGGTATTATTAAAATAGTAATCGATTTTTTCTTGCACCTCATCGAGATGTTCGTTAAGATTTTGCATTTTCATTTTGATACCTCCAAAAATATGATATTTATCCGAAGGAAACAAAAAAGACCTCTCCAACAAAGAGAATCCACCTCTAGCGCGATAGACTACTCTTTACGATAGGTCTCATTTTATCAAAACAATTATTGTAAGATTTTCCACTTATATCTCCCGCTTGCAAAGGAAAACATAAACGGATTACATTACTCAACTACTTTGAGGAAACTAACCCTTCCTTTCGAACAAAAATATAATACCATATAAAAAGTGTTTTGTCAATGGATTTTTCTGTCTGAACAAAACTATGATACGGTATAAGGGATACGAACACACCCATACGAACCCCAAAAAAAATAAACGGACAGCACGCCATCAACCAAAAAACGCAGATAAAACCTTATTTTGTAAAAGAAAAACCTAAACCAAACACTCTCGTATTCGATTTAGGTTTTGCTTGGCGGAAGCGGTGGGATTCGAACCCACGAACGAGTTACCCCGTTACCGCATTTCGAGTGCGGGCCGTTATGACCACTTCGATACACTTCCGTATTATGTTGTCGAATTGCTGTTGAAGCGGGCATAATGGCACGCCGTGCGTATTGCCATGACCACTTCGATACACTTCCGTATGTTGATACATACTTGCGATTCAGCGTGGTAATTATATTATAAATAATTTATTTTTGCAACAAGTTTTGCCATTATTTAAGCAACTAGTCTTTTATTGCCGGCGTTGCACTATAAATGGAGATGTTATACTCGTGAAGATTTCCGCTACCTTTGGTATCTCGATATGTCTTTTTCGTATTTGCCCCGTATTCCTTGTTGAATAATTCTTGTCCTTCGTTTTATTTTAACACGAAAACTCGCACTTCGAAACAACTATTTCAACGCGCCGTTTTTCTACGCGGATAATTTTACGAAAATTTGCAAACACGCTATTGCTTGACGGGTGAAAAATTCGTCGTATAATATAGTATTATATCAAATATCGTAAATATATTTTTATATAACGGAGCAAACGAAAATGAAAAAATATGCCATAGCAAATGCAAATATCATAACCGGCAAATTGGGAGACGGAGTTCAATGCGACAAGTATATCGTGGTTGAGAACGGCAGAATTGCAAGTATAACAGACGACAAAAATGCAATCGCCGGGGTTGACACAATCGATTTGAAAGGCAAATATATTTTGCCTGGTCTTATCAACCTTCATGTACATCTTCCGGGATCGGGCATGCCCAAAGATACGAAAAAGCAAAACAAGAAAACCGTTCGTTTCTTGATGGATCACGCTTTGACAAAGCAAATCGTGTATCGGTTGTGCGCAAATTACGCAAAAGTGGAGCTTATGTCCGGGGTAACTACAATTCGCACAGTGGGCGGGCTTGACGATATCGACTCAAAAATCCGCGACAACGGCGCAAAAGGCAAGTTGAAAGCACCAAGAGTTATTGCCTCGAACATGGCGGTATCCGTCGAGGGCGGACATATGGCAGGCGTTTTGGCATATGAAGCGAAAGACCCCGAAGACGGAAGACGCTATGTTCGCGAAATTGCAAAAACAAAGCCAGATCTTATCAAACTGATGATCACGGGCGGCGTTTTGGACGCAAAAAAAGAAGGAGAACCCGGCGTGCTGCGCATGTCCCCAGAAATCGTCAAAGCATGTTGTGACGAAGCTCACAATCTCGGATTTAAGGTTGCCGCGCACGTTGAAAGTCCTCTCGGCGTGACAGTTGCTCTCGAAGGCGGCGTTGACACGATCGAACACGGCGCAAACATCGGCGAACACGAGATCGCACTCTTCAAACAAAACGGTTCCGCTCATGTGCTTACAATCTCTCCGACTATACCCCTTTGCATGTTTGACTTGTCCGTATCGGGCGGTACTCCCCTGCACAAAGTCAACGGGAAAATAGTGTTTGAAGGCATGCTGGACTGCGCAAAAAAATGCCTCGCAAACGATATTCCCGTCGGTCTTGGCACAGACACCGCTTGTCCGTTCGTCACCCACTACGACATGTGGAGAGAGCTTCGCTATTTCCAAAAATATCTCGATGTCGGCAATGAATTTGCAATTCACACCGCGACAGAGGTCAACGCACGGATTGCCGGAATCGACAACGAAGCAGGCACAATCGAAATCGGCAAATCTGCGGACTTCATGGTGGTGGACAACAATCCGCTCGAAAACCTCGAGGCTTTGCGCAATCCCAAAATGGTTGTGTTGCGAGGCAATGTGATAAAAAATCCAAAAGTCAAAAAATTCCAATACGTCGAAGACGAATTGGACATGTACACAAAATGACAAAAAGCGGTGCGATTCGCACCGCTTTTTTTTGAGAGTGATATTCTTCCTCTACAAAAGTTGAACGGCGTGTACTCTTAATTAGATGACCCCCCTCTTTCCCTTTCGGGCTTTTGTTCTTCCTCTATAAAGGGTGAATGTTTAGAACACTAAATACAACTTCCCCCCCCTTCCTCACGTGTTTTGTTCGTCCTCTACAAAAATTTTTTCGTCGTGTACTCTATATTAGATGCCCCCCTCTTTCCCTTTCGGGCTTTTCTCCCACCACTCAAATAAGGGCAATTCTTTACAAAATTATCCGTCGTTCGCGGGGGAGACAATCGGCACTCGCATAGATGGGGGCAATCCTCTCATTATGCCACTTCGCCTGCGTGGCGGCTGCGCAACAGAATGCCACGCATTCTCGTACTTATCGTCAAGCTCGGCGCTCATTTTCTCGCCGCTTTGCGGCTCGTGTTCCGTTTTTGAATAAGCACATACCGCTTATAAGTAAGCTCCGAATAAGTATTCGTTGGGTGTGGGTATCCCACCCGCAACTGCGGCAACGCCGCAATATCACTTGCGCAAAGCGCAAATATCATTGTTGCAAAAAGCAACAATATCACGCACGCTTACGTGCATATCACTTACATTGCCTTGCGGCTCGCACTTCGAATAAGCATATACCGTTTATAAGTGCGCCCTAAATGAGTGTTCGTTCGGGTGTGGGGTGTCCCACCCGTGTCATTCCGAGGGAATAAAGTGACCGTGGGAATCTAGCCGCAAGGCGCACTTTGAATAAGCACATGCCGTGTATAAGAACGCAAAGCCCCTTGAGTGGCAACCCTAATGTACATAAAGTACATGAGTTGTCAATCAAGGGGCTTTGTAAGGAACGAAGTGACGGAAGAGCGATTGTTACAAAGTCAATCGCGTCCAATGCTATTCGCTCAATAGTGCGCTCAGGTCAAATCTTTGTAAAGTTGCTTGATAACCTTATCAAAATACTCGATCCCGTCCTTCTTTGCTGACACCATTGTGTTGACTTCGGAGTTGTAAAGATCGTTCTTTTTGGCTTCGAGAATGGTGTCATGAATGACATTGTGAAGCGTCTTGACGTCTTTGCCGTCCTTGGCAAAAGTCATAACGTAGTCCATAGGAAGTTTGCCGTCAACAAGAGTTTGTGAAGAGCCTGTCTTTATGTTGTTTGCATCATAGACGGTGTAGGAGTTGAGAAGCACGAACACGCCTGCGTATGCATCGTTGTTTGCCGTTGCCTTTTCCGCTCCGTTGACAAGGCTGTCTGCCACAACAAACGCTTTGTTGTTGCCTGCAAATTCACCGTTGACAAGGTTTCCTTTGAACATATCATCGCTCACCGTTCCGTCCGAATATGTGCCCGTACCCGCAGCGACAAGTTTGCGTGCATAGTCTGTAAAATCTGTGAGGAAACTGCTATCTTTGCCTTTTGGAGAAACGAGGTAACCGAGTCCGTTGTTGTTGGAATCTTTGTTTGTTGCGCCGGAGTCGTCACTGACAAGGTATGCCCACTTTGTTGCTACTTCGCGAAGCCAATAGACGGTTTCTTCTTTTGAAAGGTTTGCGTCTTTGACTTGTTGCAAGCTGTTGTGAATCTGATGAATCAAGCCGACCTGATGATCGTCGGTGTCGAACACCGGCACCTTGTTCATCAGGTACGCCATTGCAGGATGCTCGGTTGCGTTGAACTTGATTTCATACTTGCCTGTTTCCGCATTTTTCTCGAATGACAGGATTTGATTGTAGTTGTTTCCGCCCTCGACTTGATATTTGGTGTTTGCGGTTTTGCCCACATTGTTGTAGGGGTTGTTCGCGTCGGTCATCGGATCGCGAAGTTCGAGTTTTTTACCCTCTGCGTCTTCAACGGTTGCATCCGCATCGTATTTCGGATTTGCGACGTATGCCGTCATCTTGGAGATCAGACGATTGCGTGTAAGCAAAATCGCTTCGACGTTTTCGGGATTGTTCTTCGCCATGTCGTTGAGGACCTTCATATCCTCCGCGCCGAGTTTGAAGAGGATATTGATGACAAATCCGTAACCCTGATCGTCTGCGGGATGATAGTAAGTCTTGTTGAGCGTGCTTTTGAGAGCCGATTCGTAAGACGAATCGCTGCCTGCAAACGTTTCTCTGTTCTTTGCGACTTGAGCGTTGAACTCTGCTTCGATTTCTTCTTCGCTTACAGTTGCGCTTTGACCGATCATGCGTTTAAGTCTTGCAACGAGCAACGATTGATGTTGAGCATTGAGATAGTAGTTGTAGCACTCTTCCACGCTCTCTTTGTAGAGATTGTTTTTGAGATTGTTTTCCATCTCGGAAAGACCTTCGTTGATGTAGTCCTTGAGAACCGACACGAGAGTCTTGCCGCTGTCGACGATGATGTTGCCGACAAAACCGGCTTTGAGGAATTTGGTTGTAAAGAGGCTATCTTCTTTCTTATCGTCAAGAAGTTGCGCTTTGTACTCTGCGGAGAAGAATTTGTTTGCAAGCTCAACACCCTCTTTGTCGGGATCGTAGTCGTCCTTTTCCTCCTCTGCGGGGATCTCGGTGCGAGGAGCAACATATTTTTCCCATTTTGCGTAAAGAGTCGTAGCTCCCGTTATTTTGGTGTTTTTGAAATCGAATTCTTCACCGGAGAAATCTTTTTCGATATACCAGCCATAGAACTTATAGCCGTCTTTTGTGGGATCATCCGGTTCTTTTGCAACGGTGCCTTTTTGGATTTTTTGTTTTTCAACGGAGGAACCGCCGTTTGATTCGAATCTGACATACACGGGATCGGTCACTTCGGTTGTCGTGTTGTCCTTCTTGGAATCGGACGTAGAAGTGTTTGCGTTGTCTTCGGTGATAAGGCTCTCAACCGTCGAAACGAGAGAATTGAGCAAACTTTTGTTTGTGTCCTCGATAGCCTTGTTCTTTTCGCTTGCGGAAAGCAATTCGTCAATGGATGAAGGAAGTGCCGTCATGTGTTTGAGCTTGGCAACCTTCTCTTTTGCAAACATCATAAGCAATTTCTGTTGAGCAAGCGATTGGGCAAAATAGTTGGCGGCAGCCTCATAGCTCATGCCAAACTGCTTGACGTAATAGTAGGCATAGCTGTTGAAACTGGACGCAAGCTCGAACTTATACACGTTTTCCGTTTGCGTGCCGAAATCACCCGTATAGGTGACGGATGCGACAACTTGCTGTGCGTCGCGTTTGTCGTTCTTCTTGAAGATTTCGTCGCAGCCCACCAATAATGTCATGCTCATAGCAAGCAATAAAACGATGGCTGTTGCGACAATCAATTTCTTTTTCATATTAAACTCCATATTGTGAGCATTATATCAATAGTACACCTATTATACACGCACGAGGGGGCGCACGCAAGCATTTTTATGCGATAAACCAAATAATTAAAATAGAATTTTACCGTGTCGCATCATCAGAAAAACCGAAAAATCAAAATCCGAAACGTCGCTTCCGAGCGGTTAGAACATTCCTTTTTAATGTAGTATAAAAAGCTCAAAGAAAATTTAGAATATCGATTTTTTACAAATCGCGCTCCTCCCTCACCCTATAAACATTTGCGATAAAAATCCCTTCTAATGCCTTTTGAACACATCATTCTGCTCTTTCAAAATTTATTTTTTCAAACGCTTGACAAATTTTTTTATTTATCATATCATAAGCAAGCATTGAATATCGCGGGGTAGAGCAGCTGGTAGCTCGTCGGGCTCATAACCCGGAGGTCGTTGGTTCAAATCCTTCCCCCGCAACCATATGCGAGATCGGATCGACGGAATCGAAGTTGCGACATCGACTTGCAAACGGTTCGGACTTGCAACCCTCGTTGTGCGGAGTGCAAAAGCACTCCCCGCAACAAAACACAAATTGTATGGCGGCGTAGCTTAGTTGGTTATAGCGGCCGGTTCATACCCGGCAGGTCATTGGTTCGAATCCGATCGCCGCTACCATACGGAAGCTTAGCTCAGTTGGTTAGAGCATCTGCCTTACAAGCAGGGGGTCACAGGTTCGAGTCCTGTAGCTTCCACCATCTGAACTCAAATAAATCAAAATAAGGCCCTATGGTCAAGTGGTCTAAGACATCGCCCTTTCACGGCGGTAACCCGAGTTCGAACCTCGGTAGGGTCACCAAAAAGCCCCGACTTAATCAAGTCGGGGTTTTCCTTTCCTGCCGAGGTTGGATATTTTATATCCGCACGCTTTGCGTGCCGAACTCGGTACACCCGACTGACGCTCCGCTTTGCAAGTGAACTTGCTCGCTCCGCTATTACGGCAGTCGCTAACCCGCCTGCCTACGAACCTCGGTAGGGTCACCAAATGACAATAATACGAACTCAGATAATGGGTTCGTATTATTTTTTCTTCGAGAATTTTTTGCTACAAAACTACGCCTATAAATCCAAAGAATTTATAAAAAACTCGTATTGCTGGTTTTGTGCAATTAAGACACCACCCTATTTATCCATGCATCTGCTTGCGCACAAAATTTGCGCGCAACTTCTTATATTATCATTCAGACTCATCGTTTAACATTGCCTCTTGTGCAATACCATATGCGTTTGAAAACGGTGAAATGTCATCTGTTGAGCGGTTCATATCTCGTAATAGTCCCTTATAAAGATAACGCAAGTCTTTATTGCTTTTTTCAAAACCGACATGCAAATCATTTTTCGCGATGTGACCGAACATTAAATCTTTTAATCGTCGATATTAACTTTTTCGACGCATAGTCGGACGGAGCACGCCAAACCCAATTCCCTTGTGCAACGGACGGCGTATTCATTCTGCCTTCTTCGTTTTCAAGCAAAAGCCAGTCCTGCAACGGTATCACCGCAAGTTCCGCAATTGAATCAAACGCCAGTTTAATCATCTTATATGTCGGGTTTAACCCTTTGATGTGCGAACATTCTCTTTTGAATCGTTTTAGCGTATCTTCGTCAAGGTTTTCCGTCCACGTACGAGTACAGTCGGCGTCGTGAGAACCTGTATAAACCACGTAATCTTTATTTGTATATAGCCTCGGCAAATATTCGCTGCCCTCGTCAAAAAACGCAAACTGCAATATTTTCATCCCGGGATATCCGCAATAAGCAATCAACTCGCGCACGTCATCTGTCAAAAAACCAAGATCTTCCGCAATTATTTTTGCATTCGGAACGCTTTGATTTATCGCATCGAAAAGTTTTTCCCCGGGACCTTTGTCCCAGTGTCCGTTGCGAGCGGTTTTCTCGCCGTACGGTATTGCATAATATCCCGCAAACCCGCGGAAATGGTCTATCCTTACAATGTCAAATAACGACGCACAAATTTTGATGCGCGAGCACCACCACTTGTAGCCGTTCATCTCCATTTTCGCATAATCGTAAATCGGATTGCCCCACAATTGTCCATCCGGGGAAAATCCGTCGGGAGGACAGCCTGCAACAAATGTCGGATTCAAGTTCTCGTCAAGCAGATACTCGTCTGTGTTGCTCCACACGTCAACGGAGTCGTAAGCTACGTAAATCGGTATATCGCCTATAATCTTTATGCCTTTCGAGTGTGCGTAAACGCACACCTTTTTCCACTGGGAGAAGAACTCGTATTGAACGAATCTCCAAAAATCCATTCTCGAAGAAAACTCCTCTCTGCACCGGATAGCATTTTTGTAAATTCTATACTCCTCCGACCACGACGACCACGGCGCATAATTAAATTCTTCTTTGAGGGAAAAGAACAGCGCATAATCGTCAAGCCACCAGGAATTAGAATTGCAAAATCTCGTAAAAGCGGCATTTTTCTTAAAGTTGGAGTACGCTTTTTTCAAAACGTTTATGCGCGTTTCAAACAATCTCCCGTAATTCACTCGCTCGCAGCAATCTTTTTGTGATTCCAAATCGGTGTCCGAGAGCAACCCCTCGCTTTTCAACTCATCCAAATCCACAAAATACGGATTCCCCGCAAAAGATGACGGCGACTGATACGGGCTGTCGCCGTAGGCAGTCGGATTGAGCGGCAAAACCTGCCAACACTTCGTTGAGGTTTTGTCCATAAAGTCAATCCAATCATAACACGGCTTGCCAAAAGAGCCTATACCGTACTCGGATGGCAAACTGCTAACTGCCATAAGCAATCCGCTTTTGTGCGAAAAACCGAATTTTTTATTTACCGCCATATAACAAACTCCCTATGCCGACTTGCGTTATTTCAATCTGATTTGATCCTCGACGTCGAATATAGACATCTTGTCAACGGGCAATACAACGTCAATGCTTTCTTCATTAAAATCACCCCCGACCTTGGCGTATAATACCACTCCGTCTCTCTCGCATTTTGCATATCGTTCGGTACCGTAATCTAAAATCTTTTCGACCGAAAACAGTATGCCGTCCTTCGCAATTTCAACGTCTTGTGGCGAAAACTCAAAACTCAACGCCTTGCCAATGATTTTAGTGCCGCCGATTCCGACCAACTTCGACGCAAGTTCTCTTGTGCACTCGAACCTATGTCCCATCGTCTCGAACGAAAATTTCGGGATTGCGGCAGACTTAACGATTTCCTTAAACGTTCGCTTGTCTTTATTCCTTTGACGAAGCATTTTTCCGCTTAGCGTATTGAACGCAGGTATTGCCTCGTGAACAATCTTGTCGCCTGTCGAATACGTAACTTTTTTCAGGTCGATACCAAGCGTAATCTCTCCGCTCGTTTCTTCGTCAAATAAAGCAAAAATTATCTGACCGCCTGTTTCGACGTAATGCAAATACCTTCCGTTGACTTCTTCGACCTTTTTCACCGTTCCGACAACGTCGTTTCCTTTTTCGACAGCATCGACAGGAATGGTCAACTTATAATTTCCGTCTTCCATTGAAAATGCCGACGGCAATTCTATCCTCGACGAACCGATTTCAACCGTATGATTTTTCACGCCAACGCTTATACTCGAGCAATCGGGAATTCTCGGAATCATATTCAATTCCGTGTCCGCGTCGAAAACCTGCATGTTTTCGATATCAAACGAGATTTCCGTGACGCTTCCGACTTCGAATCGCGTCATTGTCGGCGCTTTTATAACAATTTTGGTCGAGCTTTGCAAGCCGAGTTCTTTGTCAAAGTTCAAATCTCCGAATACTTGGCTTTCGGTTCCCAATTCCTCGATGTGCGAAACCTTGATTTTTGCCTTTGCCGTATATTTTTCGGCATCGATGGAGATATGTTCCGCGCGCAGTCCAAGCACGACTTTTTTCCCGTGGAACACGTCCGCTTGCTTTGCTTTTGCAAAGAAGTCTTTGGACAACGCGATTTTTAACGGCGCGTCGGTAGCGACAAACGATATATCGTCGCCTTCGACATTGATTTCCGCGTTGATGAAATTCATTTGAGGCGTTCCTATAAAACCTGCGACAAACACGTTTTGAGGATACTTATATAAATTGGTAGGCGTGTCGATTTGCTGAACGAATCCGTCTTTCATAACGACTATTCGCGTGCCCATCGTCATTGCTTCGACCTGATCGTGCGTGACGTAAATAAACGTCGTTTGCAGCCTGTGATGCAGCGCGCTTATTTCGCTTCTCATTGCCGTGCGCAATTTTGCGTCGAGATTTGACAACGGTTCGTCAAGCAAGAAAACCTTTGGTTCTCTTACGATGGCTCTTCCCAAAGCGACTCTTTGACGCTGTCCGCCACTCATTTCCTTTGGTTTTTTGTCCAGATATTCGGTTATATCCAACGTTTGCGCCGCTTCTCTGACCTTTTGATCGATTACCGCTTTGGGCAATTTTCGCAATTTCAGACCGAATGCCATATTTTCGTACACCGTCATATGCGGATAAAGCGCATAATTTTGGAAGACCATCGCAATATCTCTGTCCTTCGGTTCTACGTCGTTTACGAGCGTATCGCCTATATAGAGTTCGCCGGCAGTGATTTCTTCAAGACCGGCTATCATACGTAGCGTGGTGGATTTTCCGCAACCCGACGGCCCGACGAATACAATAAATTCCTTATCTTTTATATCCATCGTGAAGTCGTTTACGGCTTTTGTTCCGTTGGGATAAACTTTGTATATGTGATTGAGTTTTACGTCTGCCATAATTACCCTCTTATTGTTTGACGGCGCCTGCCGACAAACCGTTTATCATATATTTAATCAAGAAGAAATACAAGATTACAATCGGGACGGCGATAAACACCGCGCCTGCCGAAAATCTTGCGAATTCGGTTTCCGGAAGAGACATAAGCCCGACCGCCGCCGTCCACATGTTTTTGTCTTTGAGAAGAAGCTTCGGAAGGATAAAATCGCTCCACGGCCACGCAAATTGCGTCAAAAGCGTATATACCAAAATCGGTTTTGACAGCGGAAGAGTTACGTTAAAAAATATCCTCGCATTGCTTGCTCCGTCGATTCTTGCCGCTTCGTAAATCGAATTCGGAATAGTGTCGAAAAAGCCTTTTTGCACCAAATAGCCCATCGGAGCACCTCCTGCATATATAAGAGCAAGCCCTATATGACTATTGATGAAATTGAATTGCGTCATAAGCAAATACACGGCAACCATTCCCATAAACGACGGGAACATCCCGAGAATCAGCGCGCCCTTCATCAATGCTTTTCTTCCCTTAAACTGGAAAGACGAGATGACATAAGCCGTTAAAATAACCAAAACAGTGCCCAAAAGGCTACTTATCGTCGCCACAAGCAAAGTATTTGCAAACCACTTCGGATAGTCGTACATAACGGTGTCGGCAAACAGCGCCTTAAAAGAATCCAGAGAATATTCCGACGGGAAAAAACCGTTGAAACTATATATGCTTCCGCTTGCGGAAAAACAACTCAGCACAACCCATATAATAGGAAATACAAAGATGATTGACACCAGCAACATAATGGCATACGTAAGCAAAACATTTGCCGTCTTTTTGAGCTTTATACCGGGTTTCTTTCTCATTTGAACGTATCCTCCCTCTTGTATGCCGACGAGCGCATATAAACCAACAGACTTATTGCCGAGGTGATGATAAACATAATCAGACTTATCGCCGCGCCTATCGAGTAGTAGTTGTTGTCAATCGACATTCTGTACAACCAGTTGATAAGCAAATCCGTGTCGCTCGCAAGGAAATATCCGTCGCTAAGGACGTCGCTCCTTAAGAAATAGAACACGCCGAAGTTGTTGAAGTTGCCCATAAATTGACTGATGAGAACGGGCGTCGTAGAAAAAAGAACGAACGGAAGCGTAATTTTTCTAAACTGCATCCACGCACTTGCCCCGTCTATTCTTGCCGCCTCGTACAAATCGTTATTGATATTGGACAATATACCCGATGCAAGCAACATTATCGACGGAACGGACAGCCATGCGTTTACAAACAAACCTATCCCTCTTGCCATCCACTTGGAATTGATACCCAAAAAGTCGATGATTTTGCCGCCGTTTTGGACGATAAGTTGATTTATCGGACCGCCGTTGCTGAACATATAATGGAACACAAGTAAGGATATAAATCCCGGCACGGCATAGGCAAGCACGGGGAATGCTCTCCACAACGCCTTTGGTTTTACACATTTTTTGTTGTAGAGAATCGCAAGCCCGAGTCCTAAAAAATAGTTGATGAACGTCGAAAGAAAAGCCCAGAGCAAGTTCCAACCGAGTATCTTTCCGAAAGACTGCGACAATTCACCCAAAGCCACGAGTTTTCTGAAGCTGTCAAGGCTCCAATCCACCAATTCGGGCGGCACGATTTTCCCGCCGTAGTTGGTGAATGCAATCAAAATCATAAAAATTATCGGCAAGACGTTGAATATCATCACTCCGACAATCGGAATGACGAGTGCCGCCTTGTAAAAATTGCGGTTCATCAGCGACGACAAATCGTCTTTGAACGACGAAACTTTGCCTTTGAAAAGCAAGTCTTCTGCTCCTCGATGAGCGTCTTTTATGTTTGCCACATAGACGATAACGAGCGCAATAAGAGCAATCCAGGCAAAAATGCCCATAAGCAACATAATCACCGAATCGTCACCCTTTATGCCGAGCCACGGATCTGCTTTTACCGTTCCCAAGGTGAAAAATCCGAACAAGTCCTTTATTCCTCTGAGAGCGAAATAGGTAATGAACCCCACTTCCAACAGAATATATATAAATCCTTTTATATATTGTCCGTTGACAATTTGCCCGGCTCCCATAAAGAACATCGACGCATACGTTGCCCTGCCCGACGTGGCAAAGAACTCTTTTAAGTTCTTTCGGGATTGCTTGGCTTTTTCGGAAACGTCCCGACGCTGCTTAGCGGCATTCTCTTTTAGGTTTTTATATCTTTCTTTCAAACTTGTCATAGTTATGCAAAGGTATGAATAGCCTTGTAAATATTCGACGATATTTCTTCGATAACGCTTTGAAGTTTTGCCGTATCGAAGGAACGCTTACCGCATCCGTCGGTTGCTATTTGTTTGAATCCCGATGAAATCGGCGTCCAGATTTGCTTGACCGCGCTGATGGACGGCATAACCTCCAAAACGCCCGAATCGAGGTTTCTATATGTAATTTGAGACGCTAAAGACTCTGTTTGTGCAATTACGTCGCTTCTTGCGGCAACGACGCCGAGCATATCCGCACGAGCTTTCACCATTTCGTAACCCGTTGCGAATTCGACAAACTTGACAGCCCAATCACGGTTTTTGGTATAACTGCTCACCGCATATCCGTTCACGCCGCCCATGGTTTGTTGCTCGATCCACAGATCACCGTTTTTGATATCTTGTTGAGTGGTTATATCTCCGTCTTTCGGAAGTTTCGGCAGTCCTGTAATAACGAGATTCTCTTTCGCCTTTGCGTCCGCGCTCGCCTGATCGAGTCCTTCTTTTTGATATTGAAGCGACATCTCTTTCAAGAACTGTGAAGTGATATCCGGAGTGGTTATCGTTGCAAAAATCGTTCCGTTTGCAAGCATGGGCGCGCGACCGTTTGTAAACGAATCGTCAATACACTTTTCATCCATGACGCCGGCAAGCTCCCACATAATCTTTGCACCCTTCACCGCATTGCCTTTTGCAATACCTATATCCTTGTCGTCGGTGTTGTTGCTGCCAAACACGTATGCGCCGTACGAAAGCAAGTAACCGATATTGAAATATTCGTTTCTGAGCTCGATGGCATAGCCGAATTTATTGCGGTCTGCTTCGCGAATACCTTTGCTGTATCTGTACATTTCCGTCCAATATTCAACCATATCCGGCACGTCGTTGCCATTCTTATCCCATTCGGTTTTCCAGTTGTCGGGAAGCGCGTCCTTGCGATAAAACAGTAACGGTTGTTGAACGTTTACCGGCACTCCGCAATAAACCGTTTTGCCATCGTAATTATACTTAAAGGCATTCCATGCGTTTTGCGGGATTTTATCATAACAATCCATTTGCTCTATATCGAGCGGGATTATATGATGTTTTTCGACGTACGACATGAGAATATCGTTTGCCTGATACAATACGTCCGGTCCGTGACCGTACGGTCCGTCTTTTTCAAGGTCGCTGAACTCGTCCATATTCGCATCGACGGCTTTTACTCCTTCGCTTGCATACTTTGCATTGAATGCGTCCAGCAATTCCTTGAGATATCCTTCTTTTTTTGCCGTATCGTTTTCAAGAATACGCAACACGACCTCTTTTTTATCTTTGTCATTGTTGCACGCGGCAAAGCAAAATGCTACCGTCGTCAGCACCATAACAACGACCAAAAAAATCGTCACGAGTTTTCCCTTTCTCATAATTTTTCTCCTTCTATAACAAAGGAATCGGCATTGCCGTCCTTACTGTTATTATATTCTATCAACGGCTTTGCGCCAACCCCCTTTTTTTTGCCTCGGCACACAATCAACCGCAAAACCTGTTCCTCGCTTGCTCGTTCAATAACCAATGCTTCGTTTTGAGAAAAAATCTTTAATTTTCCGCTCTTTATTGCAGGCTGACGTTTCAAAGCGAGCAGTTCTTTGAGCGAGGTTTGAAACCTCTTTATTTCCTCATCTTCCAGTCTTGAAAAATCGAACGTTCTTCTGCAATCCGGATCATATTCCCCTTCGAGCAAAATATCCGTGCCATAGTACAAATTGAAACTTCCCGGCAAAAATATCAGCGTCGCTATTGCACAAAGCAATCTGTTGCTGTCCTTTTTTATTTGTGTATAAAATCTCGCCGTATCGTGACTATCGAGCAAATTGAACATCATATTGTTTGTGACGTCGCTATATCTCATATAAAGCGAATTGAGCTGCCCGGCAAGTTGCTTTCCGTCTATGTTCTCATCAACCCAAAAATCTATCATGCGTTTTGTGAGCGCATAGTTCATAATGGAATCGAACTGATCGCCCCTAAGAAAACTCTCGCTGTTATGCCAGTTTTCTCCAATTAACGCCGCGTTCGATTTTTGAGCTTTTACCGCTTCTCTCGCCTTTCTCCAAAAGCCGTGCGAAACCTCGTCGGACACGTCAAGACGCCACCCGTCCACATCGCATTCTTTCATCCAATATACCATTACGCCAATAAGATAATTTTGCACTTCCTTATTGCAAGTATTGAGTTTTGGCATATATTCACAATCTCCGAAGCATGCATAATTAGGCGGATTCTGTTCGACTTTTTCACCGTCTATGACAAACCAATCGAAGTATTTTGATTTTTTGCCGTATTTTATTACGTCTTTGAACTGCTCAAAATCCCTACTGACGTGGTTAAACACGGCGTCAAGCACGACTTTCAATCCTTTGTCGTGAGCATTTGTTACCATTTTTTTTAAAGACTCTTTGTTGCCGAAAGACTCATCCACACAATAGAAATCAATTGTGTCGTATTTATGGTTGGAGTTACTTTTGAAAATCGGCGTAAGATAAATCGCCGTTGCGCCAAGTCCTTTGATATAGTCCAAATTTTCCGTTATTCCGTCAAGATTGCCCCCGAAAAACGACGTCGGAGTGGGCAAATCGCACCATTTGGCGTTAATTTTTGATTTAGCGGTATCCGTTTTGCAAAATCTATCCACAAAGATTTGATAAAACACCGCATTGTTCAGCCATTCGACGTTTTGCATAATGTCGTCGTCGTTGATATAAGCAAACTGAAAGCTATTAAAATATGCTAAGTTAAAATTGTATGTGGAAACCAAGCCGTCTTCGCAAAAGTAGTACGGCTCGTTATCATATTCAAAGTAAAATACATACGCAAGTCTTGAATCCTCAAGACAAAGCGTCGCTTTGTAATAATCAAACTGCGCGTCGCTTGCAATCAATTGCATTTCTTGTTTGAATTGTTGTTGCGCAATATGATATTTTGTATTATACAAAACGGACAATTTGCAAATTTGTTCGCCCTTTGCAAAGCGAATTCTCAACACTATTGTTTTATGGTCCGTTGCAAAGCAATAATTGCTTTCGGGACGATGGTAAATTGCCTGAATGTTCATTTTCATATTGATTTTTTTCTACTAAGATTGTATAATCCGATTATTATGAGCAAGAAAGTCACAATGAGAGATATTGCAAGAGAGGCAGGCGTTTCTGTCGCTACCGTGAGTTACGTCCTTAACGACAAGGACGATTCGCGCATAAGCGAGGACACAAAACGCAAAATCTGGCAACTTGTCAATCTCTATAATTACCGCATCAACTTCTCGGCAAAATGCCTGAGCAGTGGCAACACCGACGTCGTAACGATATATATCGGCGACAACGACGCCTCTGCCTACAAAGCCGAAACGATGCTCCTCATCCAAAGACTTTCCGATAAACTTGCATCCGTCGGATATTCCTTGCAAGTTACTTTTGACAAAACCGTCAAGCGTGTCACGAATTGCGACGCAATCATTTGCTACAACACCGACAACACGTTTTTCCGTGCGCTTGGCGAGGTAAACTTTTGCCCCCTTCTCGCACTCGATACGGTCATTCCGAACGGCGATTTGTTTTATCAAATCACAACCGATTACAACGCCGTGGCACAAAAAGCGAACTCCCTTTTCGGCACAAACAACTGGACTGCCGTTGCGCTGAAACCAAACAGCGAAGAATTGAAGGAACGCATGTTGCAACAATTGAATCGCGTTCGGTTTATAGAAGACGATTCCCCCGTTTCGACAGAGTCGCAAAACATTGTCGTCCTTGGCAGTATGGTGTCGAAGTTTTGTCAAAAAAACGCTCCTGACGTTTTGACTATCGATTCTCATTCCGATGAAAAGATCGACAAAATCGTAGAGTGTCTTGACATCGCAATCAACCGAAAAGAAGCCGTGTCAAGCGATATACGAATCTGATTTTACACCGAAATTAGGTATGCCCCTGCAACAAAACGTCGCAGGGGCATTTATTATTGTTATGCTGTTGCCGCAACTTTATAAATATCGATTTTGTCGGTTTTATAGTTGTAAGCAACTCGATACTCGCCTGCTTCGGAGCAGCAAATGTTGCTCTTCCCTTCAACCGTGAATATTGCGTTTGCGTCGCCGTCCGTGCCGAGTTTATCCTTTCCAACCCAAAGGCCGCCTTCCTTCGCGCCGATATTATACACGTCCAGACCGAATTCGACATCTTTTGCAAACGTCAAAGTAATTTCATAAACTTCCTTGTTTTCGCCATTCGCCGTCATCTTGAATTCATCTTTGAACTCGTGTACCCAGCCGTTCATCGTGCCTTTGACAAAAACGTCTTTGCCTACTTTTGCGATGGTCAAAACCTTGCTGTAAGAGTTGAACGTTATGGTATAAGTTCCGCTCTCTCCGACTTTGACGTTTTTGCTATTCTTGCTTACTGCCGAAAAACCTACCGAGCCGACAAGATATTCCGCATCGTATGCAAAAGCCACATTGTCCCATGTAAGTGCTTTGTCGGTTGTTTTGTGTGCGCGGACAACCAACTCTTCGTCCTTGTTGAGCACAACGTTTTCCAAGGTGTAAACGTCACCTTTTTGTATCATCTTGTATTTTGCTTGGTTTTCCGACTTTTGATAGTCACCCCAATTTCCGCCAAGTATTGTGCCATCGATGAAGTAGTTATATTCTGTTGCGTCAACCGCGCTCTTGGTTGCGGAGATAGTTTTGCTTTCGGGATCGAGAACAAAGTCATATATGCCTGCTTCTTTGGTTTTTATATTACCTACAAGTTTGCCGGTTTCATCGGTTTTCCCGGTAAACAATGCGATACTTGCTTCATCAACGTGGGTAATGTTGAAATATTGACCGTTTTCTTTGATCTCGTCGCCTTTTGTTACGGCGCCCATGAACATGAATTCTTCACCCGCTTTGAGTTGAACTTTCAACGTGTGTTTACCGTCATTGCCTGGAACGAAGCGAGTTGCCGGCGAGAAAACGTTTGCCCAGTTGGTGATTCCTGCGCCTTTGATGTAATAATTGACGACTTCTTGCACTTCAACGGGCTTTGCGTCGCCGTTACGCGTGACGGTCAGGCGGTTGTTGCTTGTATTGGAATCGGTTGTGAGCGTGAGCGTGTAATTGCCGTCTTGCTTGACGCTGATATTTTTATTTTCGTCAAGACCGGTGGCAGCTTCCATGTATTCGTCCGCACCTACAAGGTTTCTGAAAGAAGCACGTGCGCCGTCTTTATTGTTGTAATCGAGAATTCCGCTTTCAAGCAACACCGTGAGTTGGAAAGCGTCGCCGACGTGCAAATCGATTTTCAGTTCAAACACGTTGTTTGCACCCGCGGCTTTGGTCATATGATAGTTGGTTGCAAGATCATTTCCCCAACCGTTCATAGTGCCGGAAATAACCCAGTCTCTCGTATCGACAAAACTGTTGTCTTGCCATTGCGCATACGCTTTTGCGTCCTCTTTCATCGGAGCGTCAAAATCGAACGCCTTTGCACTGGTCGGAGTAACAAACCAACCCTTGAAAGTAAAGCCTTCTTTTGTCGGTGCTTCCGGCATAGTAGGCGCTTTGCCCTTTTCAACCTTTTGCGTCGACAAAACGGTTGTTCCGTCGTTGTCGCACAAAGTGAGCGTAACGGTTTCCGTTTCGTTGCAAGCAACCATAGAAAGCGTCATCGCCACAATGAGCAACGCAATCGATACAATAGATAAAACTTTTCTCATAATTCCTCCTTGAAAAGCATTGCTTTCTCTGCTTAACCGTTTGCTTAATCGTTAAGCAATTTTATAATACCCCTTAAATCTTGGCTTGTCAATACCCCGTTTTTAGTTTTTTATTAGGATATTCTTCAATATTTCAATTTGTGAAAAGTAAAAAATATAACAACACAAGAGAGTATCGTGCATTTTGGTTATGTACACAATTTGTGCGCAACCTCTTTTTTCAAAATTATTCAAACTAATCCTTGCTATGTTTCATTCCGCAATTTTTAGATTTGACAATTTTTGCGAAATACTGCAAAAAATGAGAATAGAAAACATTGCCATAAAATCAACAATTGATGCCATGTTGAAAACCTGCGAACTCGAAGAAATTATCGAAAATTACCGCATCAAATTACGTGCTACGCATCAAGATATTTAGTTTTTTAGAAAGGTGCACGCAAGTATTCAAAAGCAGCAGCACAACACACTATTCCCAAACAAAAAAACAATAAACACGTTTAAATCCTATTCGATAGAGTGTTTTTACATAGTCTAAATTTACGATATTCCGCAATTTATCATCTCCGTATTGTTTCTTGCTTATGGCATTAGCGATTCGTTAGTAAATTTAAGCTCCTAATTTAATTATATCAAAACCATTTTGACATAAAAATGCAACGGACGGTTGCGTGACATATTTCGGCGCACGATATATAATTCAATCGTAAGGAGGCGCAGAATGATCGATTTCATTGCTGTCGGCAACAATATAGCATCGAGGCGGAAAAGGCAAAATCTCACACAGGAGGAGCTTGCCAACAAACTTTTCGTGACAAGGCAGCTCGTGTCCAAATGGGAAAACGGCACGGGTGTTCCCTCCATCGACGATTTGTTGAACATGTCCGAGATCTTTCACATCACCATTGAAGAACTATTGTGTCTTGACAAAAAAATCGATGTCAATCCGGATGACATTTTTGCGGGACACGAGCGGCTGTTTGTGGTGAGGAACATCATTGACGGCAACATAAAAATCGACATTCCGGCAAACTTTTACCGCTTTTCGCAAACGGAAAGAATGATGATTCTCAAAGCGATAAAGGACGGAATGCTGACAACCGATATGGAAAATCTGAAACCGAGGCTTACGCCCGCCGAACAAAAATTTATGAGAACGGAGGTCACACAATGATACTCAAAAAGAAATTGCAAGACGGAAAAACGATATACGAACCTATATCGTTCGAAGAAGCCGTAGAACAACGCGCGGAAAAATCCGACTTTGTTTTTACGGACGAGGACGAAAAAGACAAATTCGAGGATGTTCTCGAAGAACTCGATGATCTCGAAGAAGAAATCGAAGATAAAAAAGATGAAGAAAACGAATCGTCGGATAAAACCGCATTGTCGTGGGATTTTGTGAAAAGCGCATTGAAAAAAGCCGAAAAAATCGCACAAAAAGGATATGGAGTGGGCGCGTCTTTGGGCAATATTTTTCTAGGCGTCGATGATAAAAAGCCCGACAAGAAGAATAAGCTCGTACAAATACTTCCTTTCCTCGATGACGATGACATCCATGAAATCGTAGAAGACATCTTAAGCGATCCGGACAAATACGACGGGTTGAACCTTTGCGCGATAATGCCGTTTCTTAGCGAAAACGATTGTGACGCATTGTTCTTGGAAATCGCACTCGACAACGATAAAAAATATACGCACTCCCTCACTTCTCTTGCGCCGTTTGTGTCGGAAAAGTGTCTTACAAAACTTGTCGACAAATATGTTGAGGGCGAACTTCAAGACGTAGATATGGACGGGCTTTATCCCTTCTTGTCAAGCAAAGACGTAAAACGCTTATTCAAATATATCGTTTCTAAAAACGACGACAAATAACTTGTCGTGTTTGTTATATTAGACAAAAACAGTTTCGCCTAAAAAAGCGAAACTGTTTTTATTTGCCAACATATTTGTCACTTTATACAATCTTTTTGTATGGATAAAGTGTCGATTCGGTCAATTATCTGAACATTTTTAATTTGTTATGAACAACTTCTATATCGAGTTTGGTGTCGTCGATAATTTCGCCGTCAAGCTCGAATCGGCTGTCGTCAAGTGCCTCGATGGTGACCTTTTTTGCCGTGTATTCGCCACCCCAATCAGTATCGACATGTTTGCCTTTGAGGAATTTGAAAAGACGGAAGATGATTTTGCTCTTCTTCATTTCGTTGACGTAACCGACATTCAAAAGCCCGTCGTCGACAACCGCATTCGGACAAATGGGAATGCCGCCGCCGATGAATCCGCCGTTGCCAACACCTATCATAAACACACTTGTGTCTTTCGTCACGCCGTCGGCAATGATGCGCAAATGATGAAATCTCGTGTGCAGAAGCGTGTAAAATAGCGAGTAATAATATGCCGCTTTGCCCTTCAATGTTTTGCAGCTTGCGTATTTAAGCAGGACATCGACATCCATACCGCCGCCGCCTACATTGAGGCAACGATACTTGCCAAGTTCCATATAATCCACATAACCGACCTTACCGTTGAGAATGGTTTGCACCGCATCCTTGACTTTTGTGGAATGTCCAGACTTTTTGATAAAATCGTTTCCGCTTCCGCAAGCAATAAGGCCGAGCGTAACATTGTCGAAGTTGTCGATTCCGCAAAGCACTTCATGGAAAGAACCGTCTCCGCCCATGACAACGATGTTTGTATCCGGTGTTTTAGACAGCTCTTTTGCGATTTCGGTCGCATGCCCTGCATATTCCGTTTTATGCACGGTGAATTGAGCGTTATTATTCTTAAAAAGTTCCTCAACGGTTTTGAGAGCCTTCAAACTTTTGCCCTTTCCGCCTTGGGGATTGACAATGATGTGATACATAATGCCCTCCGCATTATTTATTTGTATACTATATACGAATTTATTTTAACACTTATACCGAAAAAGTCAACCGATTGAAAGATACGCAACAAAATGTTGCGTATCTTGCACAGATGTATGATATCCGATATTGTTTTTAGTCCCTGTTTTCGAACTGTAATTCGTAGAGTTTGTGATAGTATCCTTTGTTTTTGAGCAATTGCTGGTGTGTGCCTTTCTCGATTATTCTTCCGTTTTGGAGAACAATGATTTGGTCTGCGTGCTGGATTGTAGACAATCTGTGGGCAACAACAAGCATCGTGCCGATATTGCGGATGTTTTCAAGGGATTTTTGTATGACGACTTCCGTTTCTGTGTCTATATTTGCCGTCGCCTCATCCAGAATGAGAATTTGAGGTTTGTGCAACACCGTTCTTGCAAACGACAGAAGTTGACGTTGACCTTGAGAAAAGTTCTCTCCTCTTTCGATAACCTCTTCGTCAAGTCCGTGTTCTTGCGAAGAAATGAACGTATCGGCATTGACATATTTGCATGCCGCTTCGATTTCCTCGTCGGTGAAAGACTCGTCGTTGAGGGTTATATTGCTCCTCACCGTTCCGCTGAACAAAAAAACGTCTTGGAGCATCTGACCTATTCCTTTGCGCAGCGAATGAATATCTATTGTGCTGATATCCCTGCCGTCAATGAGAATCTGCCCTTTTTGAATCTCATAGTTGCGCACGATGAGGGATAGTATGGTGGTTTTTCCTGCACCCGTTGCGCCCACAAACGCGCACGTTTCCTTCGGATTTATCACAAAAGAAACGTCTTTGAGAATCCAATCCTCGCCCTTGTAAGCAAACCACACGTTTTTGAACTCGATTTTACCCTCGAATTTGTCCACGGCTACCGCGTCTTCTCTATCTCGGATTTCGGGCTTGACGTCAAGCAGGTTGAACAATCTCTCGGATGCGGTTATCGCCTTTTGCAAGTTGTTGAGTTGGTCGGCAAGATTCTGTATGGGATTGAAGAATCTCGACAAATACAGATAGAACGCAACTATCATACCGGCGTCGAGACCGAACTCCATCCCAAGCCAGAATGTCACAGCTATCGAGCTGATATACAGCAGCGTGATAAACGGGCGATAAATGCCGAACGCAAGCACGACTTTGTATCTCGATTTGCGCAAGTTTTCGTTCTTTTCCAAAAATTCAAGTTCTTTCTTTTGCTGGCGGTTGAAAATCTGAATGAGTTTCATGCCGGACAGGTTTTCGTTTAGAAAAGTGTTGAGGTCGGAAATGTACTGCCTTTCTTTTGTAAACACTTTTTTGACAACGTTTCTGAAAACAAACGAAGTCACGAAAACGACTGCGATAAACGCAAGCATCACAAGCGAAAGTTGCCATGAGATATAGAGCATAATGCCGTATACTCCGACAACCGTAAGAACGTTTTTGATGACGTTTACAATCACGTTCGTAAAGAGGTCGGACATCGATGCAGTGTAAGACGCAACACGCGTTACGAGCGAACCCACCGGCATCTCGTCAAATTGGTTTTGAGAGAGTTTTTCGATATGTTCGAATACCTCGTTGCGAAGTGTGTAGATTATGTTTTGCCCCGCTTTCTGAAGAAGCATGGATTCCCATACAAGAAACGCTTGGTTGAACACGCCTATTGCAAGATATGCAACAGCCATGCCGATAATAAACTCCACGTTTATTCCGTCCGATTTCAGATTGTTGGTGATTTGACTGACGAAAAGCGGCAGGATTATATCGAGAACAACGTTGAAGAGGATAAGTGTCATCGCGCCGACAAACTTACCCATTTCGGGTTTTAAGTAGCGATATATGCGCTTAAACATCTCTTTTGCGGGAATATGAGCGTCGCCTTTGAGTTTTTCAAGTTCTGCTTGCATTACGCTTCACCCCCTTCGACTTCTCTTTCGAGTTTTTGCAGGTACACCATTTTTTTGTATGTGGGCGAAATCTCTTCGAGCCTTTGCGGAGCGTCGAACGCCTCGACTTCTCCGTTGTTGAGAACGAGGATTTTGTCCAGGTGCGACACTGTCGAAACGCGCGACGCGATGACGATTGTCGTCTTGCCCTTGCGCTGCGATTGGATGTTTGAAAGTATTGTTTCTTCAGTCTTGACATCGACTGCCGACACCGAGTCGTCCAAAATCATAATCGGCGCGTCTTTTATGTATGCTCGCGCTATGGAGATGCGCTGCTTTTGTCCTCCCGAAAGAGTCACGCCTCTCTCGCCCGAAATCGTTTCGTAGCCTTCGGTAAACTCTTCGATATTCGAGTGTACATCGGCAAATTTTGCGGCGTCGTACACCCTGTCCATATCGAGATCGTCGCAAGAGAAAGCAATGTTGTTCTTCACTTTGTCGCTGAAAAGAAAATTGTCTTGCGGCACGTATCCTATTGAGTTTCTCACGCTTTCAATGTTACAGTCCATAATATCGTGCCCGTCAATGAACACCTTGCCCTTTTCGATGTTGTAGAGGCGCAAAAGCGTGTTTACAAGAGTTGTCTTGCCGCTTCCTATCTTGCCGACAACGCCCACGCTTTCACCCTCTTTGATTTCGAAAGTGATGTTTTTAAGCACGTTTGCATCGCTTCCGGGATATGCAAACGAAAAACCGTCGAATCTGACTTCTCCCTTGATGTTTTCAAGCACATATGCGTTTTCGGGATTGTGGATTTCTTCTTCCTGGTCGAGAAAGTTTGTGATACGTTTTAGCGACGCTTTGGAGCGCGAACGCATTGTTACGACCTGTCCGAGCGCAATCATAGGCCAGACGAGAGTGTCGAAATATCCCACGAAAGTGATAAGTCCTCCCGCAGTCATATCCACTTCGTGACCGAAAACGAACACGGGCGCACCCGTAACGTATTTGTAAACAAAATATCCGCCGAGTCCCAATATAAAAGCCATGATTGCGGCAATTATGATTTCTATGATAGCGTCGAATATAACCGACACTTTGACAAGTTCGATATTTGCGTCTTTGTTTCGTTTTGCAATCTTTGCGAATGCGTGAAGTTGTTGCGTTTCTTTGACAAACGCCTTGATGACGCGAATACCCGTAAAACTTTCTTGCGAAAAATCATACAATTTATCGAATTCCGTTTGGCGTTGTTCCCATTTGAGTGCCATAAACTTTTCCACCAGCATGCCCCACACAATAATGAGCGCAAGCGGGATAAGCAACAGGCACGACAGCACCCAGTCGAGTGAAAACATCTTGTATAGCGCAAGAACGGACAAAAACATTGCGTCTACAAGCATAACCGAGCCCCATCCGAAAAACTCTTCAATGGTTTCGAGGTCGGTTGTGAACCACGCCATGACCGTGCCGACTTTGTTTTCGTGATAATAGCGTTGGGAGAGCCTTTCGCTCTTCAAGAACATATTGTGGCGAAGTCCTGCCTCTATGCGTTGAGAAGCGTTGAAAATGGAGAGTCGCCACATGATTCGTCCAAAGAACATGACAATGGCGACAACCATAACGCCAAGGATGATTTCTTTTAGCGCAGCCTTGTCGATAGCTCCGCCGTCAAACATGTCGACAAGTTTTCCGAGATATTCGGGTATGAAAAGTTGAAACACGTCGACAGCGACAAGCCCTATCAATCCGATCAAGAACAGCCAGCTGTACTTAAGGTAATATTTGTTTATGTATTTTCCGAATAACATGATAGTATTGCAGTGTATTATTTTGAAAAGCTGACGCTTTTTGAACAGGTGCGGATTTTGTGCAAAAGAGAACAAAGAACCCCGTTTGCCAAAATTCCGACAACTCGGATTTCGTCAGACGGGGTTCTGAATCTTTTGAACCCTCAAAACCGCCCTAAACAAGAGCGAATTTTGATTTTACATAATTTCGCGGTAGATAGCCTCGATTTCCTTCTTACCCCAAACCTGCGGACAGGGATAGAGCGGATTTGCTTCGGCATATGCGTGCGCGACCATGCGAGGCAGACGCTCTTCTTCGATGAGCTTTCCGCCGTCGCGGGACAAAATCTTTGTTGGAATGTTCATTGCGGCATTCATGTCCTCAATCCACTTGATGAACAAGTTTGCCTTTTCTTCGTTGGTGTTGCCACCGAGGTTGATGCGGTCTGCAAGCTCGGCGAGCTTCTTGTGTGCGGATTTGCCGTAAGCCTTCAAGACATGCGGAAGGATAACTGCGTTTGCAAGTCCGTGAGGAACTCCGTATTCACCGCCGAGAGTGTGCGCAACTGCGTGTACGTAACCGACGTATGCGCGGGTAAACGCTTTGCCCGCAAGGTATGCGGCCTTTTGCATTTCCACACGAGCTTCGAGGTCGTCACCGTGATCGTATGCTTGTTTGAGGTATTTGTGGATGAGCTGAACAGCCTCGATCGCCTCTTTCTTTGTTTGTCTTGTATTCTCGCCGCCGATGTAAGCCTCAACCGCGTGAGTGAGTGCGTCCATACCAGTTGTCGAAGTAAGGTGAGGCGGAAGCGACTTTGTGAGTTCGGGATCCATAACGACGTATCTCGGAATGAGGAACGGATCGTTGATGGGATATTTCTCGTGAGTTTCGGGGTTGGAGATGACCGCTGCAAGAGTGGCTTCACTGCCCGTACCCGAAGTTGTCGGAATTGCGACAAGCGGAGGAAGTTTGTGTCCCGTAATCATGATCTTCAAGACGCCTTTCATTTGAGGAACGCTCTTCTTGGGGCAAGCAACTCTTGCGCCGATACCCTTTGCGCAGTCCATTGCGCTGCCACCGCCGAGTGCTACGATTGCGTCGCAGTTGTTGTCATGATACATTTTGAGTCCGTCTTCGATGTTTTGAATGGTAGGATTGGGAACGACGTCATGATAACAGCAACTCTTCATGCCCTCTGCTTGGCATGCAGCCATGATAGGATCTGCTTTCCCGCTTGAGAAAAGGAATCCGTCGGTAACGATAAGTATGCTCTTAAAACCGTTGTCTTTCAAAAATTTGGGGAGTTCGGAGATGCTTCCCGGCCCTGACAAAGTCTTTTTGCATTGATTCCACGGCAACAAAAACATTGCCAAGCGCATTGATTGCTGGAATATACGGCAACCGATTTTTGTAAAAATGTTCATCGTTTCCTCCAACTGCGAACGAATCCGCATAATTTGAGTGATAATAAATTGTAAGTAATAGTATTTTAGCACCAAATATACAAATGCACAACAATTTAATTAACAATTGATAATGAATAATTTGCAGATTCTTTTCAATGAGTGTTTTGTTCTTCCTCTATAAGAGGTGGACGGCTTGTACTTTAATTAGATGTGCCCCCTCTTTCCCTTTCGGGCTTTTCTCCCGCCACTCAGTTAGGGACAATGCTCTACAAGAGTATTCGTCGTTCGCGGGGGAGACAATCGGCACTCGCATAGATTGCTATCGTTCTCTTCTTATGTCACTCGTTCGCGGACGAAAAGAATCCAAACTCGTCCGCTCACTTGTACTATACGTCAAGCTCGGCGTTCGCTTTCTCGCCGCCTTGCGGCTCGTGTTCCGTCTGCGAATAAGCACATTCCGTTAATAAGTACACCTTGAATTGGTGTTTTGTTCTTCCTCTACAAGAGTTTGGTAGCGTGTACTCTAAATTAGATGTGCCCCTCTTTCCGGACACGCCGGTATTTCTCCCACCACTCAAATAGGGACAATTCTCTACAAGATTATTCGTCGTTCGTGGGGGAGACAATCGGCACTCGCATAGATAGGGACATTCCCCTTATTATGCCACCGTCCTTTGTGCGCCAGCTACGCAACAACACGGCGCAGTCGGACGGTACAACCATCAAGCTCGGCGCTCATATTCTCGCCGCCGTTGCGGCTCGCACTCCGAATAGGCACATACCGTTAATAAGTACACCCTGAATAAGTTTTCGTTTGTCCGCTTGCGTGAAAAGCACGCACACACCAAGCAGACAATCTTGCGAAACTGTGGCTTGAGTTCTTGTCCCTGCCCGAACTGATAGCAAAGATTTTCTGCGCGGTAGAAAAATAAAAATTTGCATAAAAAAACGGCGATACGCTCGCGCATCGCCGTTAAAAATATGCAAATTTTTATTTGAGTTCGGAGAAGTACTTGATAGTACGTACCATCTGAGAAGTATAGCTGTTCTCGTTGTCGTACCAGGAAACGACTTGAACTTGGCTGTTGCCGTCTTCCATAGGAGCAACCATTGTTTGAGTTGCGTCGAAGATAGAACCGAAACGGCTGCCGATGATGTCGGAAGAAACGATTTGGTCGGTGTTGTAACCGAAGGACTCGTTTGCCGCTGCTTTCATTGCTGCGTTGATTCCGTCAACTGTGACATGACCTTTGACAACTGCAACGAGGATCGTTGTGGAGCCGGTCGGAGTGGGAACGCGTTGTGCAGAACCGATGAGTTTGCCGTTGAGTTCGGGGATGACAAGGCCGATTGCCTTTGCAGCGCCGGTGCTGTTGGGGACGATATTGATTGCAGCCGCGCGGCTTCTTCTCAAATCACCCTTTCTTTGCGGACCGTCAAGAGGCATTTGGTCGCCGGTGTATGCGTGAACCGTGGTCATGATACCGCTCATGATAGGTGCATAATCGTTGAGTGCTTTCGCCATAGGAGCGAGGCAGTTGGTTGTGCAGCTTGCAGCGGAGATGATGTTGTCGGTTGCTTTCAAAGTTGTGTGGTTGACGTTGTAGACGATTGTGGGAAGGTCGTTGCCTGCGGGAGCAGAGATGACGACTTTGCGTGCGCCTGCGTCGATGTGTGCTTGCGATTTTGCTTTGGAGGTGTAGAAACCTGTGCATTCCAAAACAACGTCCACGCCGAGCTCACCCCAAGGGAGTTCTGCAGCTTTTGCTTTTGCGTAGATGGTGATCTTCTTGCCGTCGACGACGATGTAGCCGTCTTCTTTGACAGTGCCGTCCTCGTTGAGAACCGCTTCACAGCTTTCTACCGTGTGAGAATTTGCGTAGTTGCCTTGTGTTGAATCGTACTTGAGAAGATGAGCAAGCATCTTGGGGCTTGTGAGGTCGTTGATAGCGACAACTTCATAACCCTCTGCACCGAACATTTGTCTGAAAGCAAGACGTCCGATACGACCAAAACCGTTGATAGCGACTTTTACGTTTGCCATTATAAATTCCTCCATAAAGGTGTATTCCTGTATTGATTGGATTTCCAACCGCAATTATTTTACAATTATTACAAAAAATAATCAAGTATAATTTGCGTATTTTTTTATCGACTTAAACATATCTTGTCAAAGCCATGCAAAATAACGGGCTACAAAGTAGCCTTTTGCAAAAACGACTCCTCTGCTCAAAACTATATTTTGCCGAATTAGTCTGCCAGATATGTGATTTTGCCATATACCAGCACGCTGAAAAAATCAATCGGCCACATAAGCACAAACAAACCGAAACACAACACTCCCGCCACAAGCGTATGCGGACGCAAAGTTTCTGTAAACTTCGCAATGCGATAAATCGGCGCCCATATCCAACCAAACAAGAATTCTGTCACGAGTTTCGAAGCAAGAGGCAATTCATCGAATCTTAAAGTAAACGGGCGATTTGCATTATCAAGCTCGATGGGCAACGAAACGGCAAACGTACTGCCTTTCCCCTTTTTGCTTTTTACCCATACCGTTCCGCTGTACGCTTTCATAATTTCGCTTACGACATAAAGACCTACTCCCTGGCTGCTGCCGTTTGAGCGTGCTTTGTTCTCTGTGAAAAACTGTTCGAATACATACGGCAAGCTTTCTTTCGATATCCCTATCCCCTGATCTTTTACGATAAGGACAAAGCTTGCCCCTATTCTTTTTGTTGTTATTTTAATCGTCGTTTTTCCAGGAGAATACTTCACCGCATTGGAAACAAGATTCTGCACGACTCTTTCCATTTGCGCCTCGTCGACTCTCACTTGAACATCGGGAATTTTGCCCACCTTGAATTTGATATTTTTTGCCTGCGCCAACGGACGCAATCTTTCTATGATTTTTCCGAACAGATTTCTTGTGCCGTAAAGGACTTTATGTTCGGATTGCTTTTTGATTTCGGCATTGGACGACTCGACCATTTCTATGACCATTTCGTTCATCGCTTGTGTTTTTTGAATGATAAGAGAAGCGTAATCCTTGTCATTCATTCCGTCGGAAAGACATTCGGCATATCCCGAGATTATGGCAAGGGGTGTTTTCATATCGTGAGCAACCGAAGCTATTGTCTTGTTTGTGCGCTTGGAAACATCCGCGGTTTCGTCTTTGAGTCTGAGCATGGCAATGCGCAACGATTCAAGCCTGACGGCAATCGAGTGATACTCTCCGTAACCGTGTTTTTCAACAGGCGAATAAATATCCCCGTTTTGAAATTTTGTAAGCGTTTTTTCTATTTCCAGAATCTCTTTTCTTGTCAACATAACGCGTTAAACCTCGCATTTTGCTATGATAAACTCCGCATTTTGCGGTTTTGCCATCAATCCTGCCACTTGTATCCGAGTCCCCAAACGGTCACTACATTGCTTATTCCGACTTTTGACAGCTTATCGCGAAGCCTTGCAATCGTCACCGCGACAGTGTTTTCGTCAATGTATTCATCGACGCCCCAAACGTCGTCTATGAGCTTTTGTTTGGGCATAATCTGATTTTCATGTATTGTAAGATAGTCAAGGATTTTGAACTCCTTTGCTGTCAGATTCAACGGTTCGCCGTCCACTTTTGCCTCGTATCTCGATGACGAAATCATGAGGCTTCCATAGTGCCTGTCGCCCGACGGAACAGCGTTGAACTCATAGTACCTTCTCAGTTGCGCGCCAACTCTCATAACCATTTCTTTGAACGAAAACGGCTTTGTGATATAATCGTCGGCTCCGAGGTCGAACATGCGCACCTTGTCTTCTTCCGCGACTTTTGCCGACACAACGATGATTGGCATCGTCATGGTTTTTCGCAAAGTTTCACAAACCGTAAAACCATCGATTTTCGGCATCATGATATCAAGCAACGCAAGGTCGGGCTTTATCTCGCTTGCTTTTCTCAATGCGTCTGCGCCGTCAAATGCCTGATACACCTGATATCCGGCTTTTTCGAGATAACTCTTCATCATATCTGATATTTCGACATTGTCCTCTGCTATAAGTATTTTTCTCATATCCATCTCCGCTTTTGTATTTCGCTTTTATTCTACAATAATATTCTGCTTCTTTCCACAATTTTTTACAATCCGTATTCGCAAGTCGCAATTTTCTTTTGTGCCTCTTCAAAATATTTCTTATATGCCTTTTTACAATATCTGGCATGTTTGTCCTCCTCCGGTTTTTCGGGAAGTCTGAAAGTGTATCTTCCGTTGACTTTCCACCCGTTGAGTATGCCTATATCGAATGCGTTTGTAGGACAATTGAACGAACATATTGTACACATAATGCAATCGTTGCCAAAACTGAATTTGTTGTTTTCATCGATTTTTATGTTGCCTACGGGGCAGTTCTTTGCGCATGCTCCGCACTTTATGCACTTATCTGCATCGACCTTAAAAAACTTGCCGTTGATTTTCATTGCAGGCTGTTCTATACGTACAATCCATGCAATAAATCTGCCAAACGGAACTCTTTCAAGTTTGTGCTTTACGCCACAAAGAACTTCTCTTGCCTCGATAGGAGCAAGGTTATCAAGCGTGTTTTTCATCTTGACCGCCATTTCGTCGGTATGCCTGAAAATCATATTGTACGGCATAACGTAATGATATTCGCTCATAAGCACATACCCTTTCTTTTTCATTATATCATTGAATTTGATTGACGACACGTTGTTGATTTTTAGCGGTTCGCCCGACGTTTTGACAACGAAATATTGTTTTTTACCATTTGCTTTCGGCAACGCTTTTGCAAGGTCGAGCATTATGTATGGTGCATTGAAGCCGTGAATAGGATATGCAAATCCCACAAAATCGAAATCATTTGGGTCGGGCAGCTTTTCAAAACCTTTTCTCACGATATAGAGAGTTGTGTCAACGTCGTTTTTCTCAAATTCGTGCTTGTATATATCGCATGCTTTTTTCGTGTTTCCCGTCCCCGAAAAAACATAAATTATAGCATTTTTCATATTTTCACCTCTCGTTTTCTTTCGCTACCGCATCAATATTGTGTGTATCTTGCAACATGGTTATTGTCGTAAAAATAAGTTGTGTTTTCCCCCTTTGCGTGAGTGTCATACCACACTTGCGCATAAAACGGCATAAATTTTGACAATCTGTCATAGTCCCACGGCTGAGGTTGACAACACACGGGACACCAATGACCGGCTTTGAGAATACAATACGGCGACGCCCAAAAACGATGCCCGTCGTGGCATTCCCATTCGAGTTTGGTGTACAAATCGCCCTTCGTCATACTCGCAGAAACGCACTTTCCGCCCCTGAATGCCGCCGCAGATTGCATATCTTCTATGTCCAATTCTTCGTCAGGCTTATTTTCGTCATACCCGTGATCGAGAATATAACCATGCTCTTTAAGCTTTTTAATATCTCGCATGTCATCGTAATCTATATAGCCGTCAGCAATCTGTCCGTGTGCCAAAATCGGGAACTTGCTCCAATCGCTCGGCAAACATTTGAGATTTTCTTTGCTACCGAAAAACGCCTTGACTTTGCCTGCCTGATTGCTATTCACCCAATACCTTGGTGCGTTGTCGTCTTTAAGCAATCTTTCTATGGCAAGTTTGGACACAAGTTTTGCAGGCACTATCTTCCCGAGTCTGTAATATTCGTGTTTTGACAGTATTTCTTGCCAGTAATCCTTTATATCCTCATGCTGAAAATCAAAATAATCGTTCAGAATATGGCTGTCCTGAAACCACATACAGTGGAAGTTGCGGATTGAATTCCACTGCGGTTTCATATATTTTTGCGTTGAACCGCCGATAATCTTGAAGCCCTCGTCAAATGTATCGTATCCCGTCACTCTGTTGCATGCACCGCCGCCGATGTTGTAACACTTCTTCCAGAATTTCTCTTCGAGTTGTCCGCTTGCGTCCTTTTCGACGAGCCTGCGCATCAAAAGACCGCTATCACGCGCCGTAACCCACTCGATAGGGGCATTGAAACATGTGTGGAACATAAGTCCGTCTTTCATATTGTTTGAGAGCATACGATTGTGAAGCATACCTGTCTGACGAAGCACCGCCCATTGCTTTACGTCGCTGTCGAGAACGTATCTCTCGCCATTGATTTTGCTTGCGGAATATTCGTCGTAAGTGCTGGATATCAACGGATCGCCCACTCTCCCCCACGGGTGCTTGTAGTTGCGGTTGCCGTATATCGCAACAGTGGAAATATGCACGAGTTTGGGCTGATTTTCCTTTATCTCGGACACCGAATCCACGATATTCATTGCGCCTATGCGGTTACATCTGTCCGTAAGCACAGGATAATGGTCGGCAGTCGGCGGAATGACTGCGGCGAGATTGAGAACGTAATCGCTGTTTGCCACGAGTTTTCTACAATCTTCGATTTCCGCTATATCGCCGAAAATTACTTCGATTTTGTCTCCGTATTTGCGCTGCCATTCCTTTGCGCATTTACGCTCTCGCCTCTCTCTCAAAAGCAAAACTTTGATTTTTTCAACAACTTCGCTTTCCATAAGTTGTGCGACGGTTTCGAGTCCCATATTTCCGCTTGCGCCGGTGATTGCAACTATTTTTCCCATATGCGTTTCTCCTTTTGTTTACGCATATATTATCGCACCCCGCCCTTGCAGAAGTCTTGACAAAAACCTTACACTTTCGCCATATTTTTGCCTCTTTTGGCTCTCCTGTAATACTTTTGTAAGAAATAAGAAAACTATTGCTGAAAAACAAAAACACCCCGCATCAAAAAGACACGAGGTGCATTCTCCCCAACCATAAAATAGAATATTCCGATTTCAAACGCAAAATGCATAACTTTTGCACAAGATATGCCTTGTATTAACAACATTATACATAATATATACTGTATTGTCAAGACATGAAAACTTTTGGTGACAACTTAAAACAAGAACGCAAACTATGTGGTATGACGCAACAAGAACTTGCCGAAAAAATGGGCATATCTCAACAACAATTGAGTCAATGGGAGTGCAACAAGTTTGAACCGACAGTATCGAGTATTGTTGCCATCGCAAAAGCGTTGGACGTAAGTTACGACGACCTTTTTGACGGAATCGAATAAAATTTTTCAAATGAAAAGTTCAAACGGCACTATATGCAGTGCCGTTTTTATTAGTTCTGATAGATTATTCTTATATTACCGTAAATATCCGATATAAGTTGTTTGAGCCAGCGCAAATTGCCGTCGTTTTCCCACTCGAACGCCGTGACGTTGCTTCGTATCTCGTTGCCTTTGCACCAACAAATCTCTTTCATAGACACGGTATTGTCATAAAAATGCACTGCGTCGCACAGTCCGAAAACCATTTTCATATTCTCTTGCGAGTTGTCGTAACGTTGCTCAATCGTTTCCGCGCTGACGCCGTGTCCGCCCTTTGCTTCTCTTTCACGCACCCTCTTGATTGCAATTTCGGGCGAAGCGACCCCGACGTAAAACAATTCGATTCGGTAACCCTGTTCCGCGGCGGTTTCAATTGTTTTTACGATAGACGTTCCGCACAACGTCGTTTCGCGATTGAACGATTCATGATTTTTCAGCAACTCGTTTTGCAAACGGATAAGTTCTTTTGCCGCTTTGAGTTGGTTCGCGGAATCTTTCCAATCCCACTTGTTGTTTTGAACTATTTCGTCGCTGTTAAGTCGCACGCCGAAATTGCCGTTCAATATTCTATACAAAGTGCTTTTTCCTGCACCGTTTACGCCTGCAAAAATGGTTAATTCAGTATTTTTCATTTCTTATAACCTCTTTTTGTTTTATTTTAAGGACTGTATTGAAAACACCCGTATAAAACGTCTTTTCGTCGTCGGATTTTGCATTTTCGGTTAGCGTTTCATAAAGTTTTACGTTGAGATAATCGTTTCTCTTGTCGTATAAGCGTTTGATAAGCGAAGCAAAATCATCACCGTACTTATCGTCGAAACAATCCTGACTCATAACAACCAGATCGCCGTAACCGTTTTTTGTCACAAACACGGGCTCTTTTTTTTCATCGCAGAGTTTGGATATTTCCGCCGTGTTTTTGAGTTCTTTTATAGGTATAATAGTTGGCATTTTTGACCTCCTATACAACATTGTACCATAATTATACCATAATTATCCCAAAAGTCAATTTTATGTTTGCATTTCATCTGTGTACAAAACGGCACATCATATTAGAAACTTTATATGTTTTTATTAAAATATCATCTTTTGCTTGTCGGAATCATATGACAAATATACGTAAAAAACCCACCGAAAACGGTGGGTTTTGATTTTCAAAGACTCAATCAGATGAGTTTGAGGATGCAGGTTTGTGCTGCGTCGCCGCGGCGAGTGCCTGTTTTAAGGATGCGTGTGTAACCGCCGCCTTGTCCTACTTCGTTCTTACGAGCGTCATACTTGGGCGCATACTCCTTGAACATCTTTTCGATGAGGGGGTGTTTGGTATCTTTGATGCGCGCCTTGAAAGCGGATTTGGATTCCTTCTCACCCTTGACCTCTTGAAGATCTACGAGTTCAGCCATAAGTCTGCGACGTGCCGCGAGTTTCTTGGGACCGTCGTTGGTGAAAACAACTTCTTTCTTTGCTCCCTTTGCGTCGGTGACGGTCTTTGTGACCTTCACATCGTCCTGATAAGCTCTCATTGCGATGGTGATATATTTTTCAGCAAGGCTTCTGACTGCTTTTGCACGGTCAACGGTTGTTTTGATTTGACCGTACCAAAGAAGCTCGGAAACCTGATTTTTAAGCATAGCCATTCTTTGGTCTGTGCGTTTTCCTAATTTAGACATTTTGTTCCTCCTGTGCTCTTAGTCCTCTTGTGCCTTCAAGCCGAGGCCGAGGTCTTCGAGTTTCTTGACAACTTCTTCGAGTGATTTTCTGCCGAGGTTTCTCACTTTGAGCATATCGTCTTCGGTGCGCTTTGTGAGATCTTCGACTGTGTGGATATTTGCGCGTTTCAAGCAATTGTACGAACGCACCGAAAGATCGAGGTCTTCAACGGACATTTCCAAAACTTTGACCTTGCTGTCGGTTTGCGGTTCGACAAGAATGGACTTGTCGCCCATGTTCTCAACCAAATCGACAAAGAGTTTGATGTGGTCGTTCATGATTTTTGCGGCAAGAGAAGTGATTTCCTTTGCAGTGGTTGTGCCGTCTGTGGTGACTTCAAGCGTCAATTTGTCGAAATCGATGCTTTGTTCGACACGGGTGCTTTCGACTGCATAATTGACTCTCACAACCGGGGTATAGATCGAATCGATCGGGATATAACCGATGGATTGATGATAGTCCTTGTTTTGCGAAGCGGGAACATAACCTCTTCCGCAATCGACAAAGATTGACATATCGATTGAAGCGCCCTCATCCAATGTGCAGATGACCTGGTCGGGATTCATCACTTCGATACCGGTGGCGCATTGAATATCGCCTGCCGTAACCGTGCCGACTGTGTTTGCAAAAAGTTTGCATTCTTGCTTGCCTGCGGTCTCGAGACTGCTGATTGCTTTGAAACGAACAGTTTTGAGGTTGAGGATAATATCGGTAACTTCCTCTTTCACGCCCTTGATTGTGGAAAACTCATGATCGACTCCCGCAATCTTGATGCCGACTGCGGCGGCACCGGGAAGCGCGGAAAGAAGAATACGACGCAAGCAGTTGCCGATTGTGGTGCCGAAGCCTCTTTCAAGCGGCTCGACGACGAACTTTGCATAGTTTCTGCTCTCGTTCTCCGTGCAAGTTATCTTGGGACTTTTGATTTCCATCATAACTGTATCCTCCGATCAGATTATTTTGAGTACAACTCGACGATAAGGTGTTCTTGAATGTCGAGGTCAATGTCGCTTCTTTCGGGAAGAGCAACGACCTTGCCCGTGAGTGTAGCATTGTCAAATTCAAGCCATTTGACGAGGCTGAG
Source organism: uncultured Clostridia bacterium (assembly GCA_934233745.1). Lineage (GTDB taxonomy): Bacteria > Bacillota > Clostridia > Christensenellales > CAG-917 > CAG-475. Next base: position 27,724 of record CAKQGN010000001.1, on the reverse strand, counting down.
GTTTTTGGTCTCTTTGACTTGGTTCCACATTGCGGAATCTTTCTTGTTTTCTTTGACTGCGATGACATCGCCTGCTTTGACAAGGTAGGACGGGATGTCGACTGTCTTGCCGTTGACGGTGATGTGACCGTGGTTGACGATTTGGCGAGCCATAGCTCTTGATGTGCCAAGGCCGAGACGATACACAACGTTGTCAAGACGTCTTTCGATCAAAACGAGCATGTTGTCACCGGTGACGCCGCGCATTTCGGATGCTCTGTCATAGTACATCTTGAATTGCTTTTCGGTCACACCATAGTAACGTTTGGTCTTTTGTTTCTCACGAAGCTGAACGCTGTAACCGCTTGCTTTCTTTCTGCCCTTGCCGTGATCTCCCGGAGGTGCGTACTTTGTGAGAAGGGGGCATTTTGTAGAACCGCACTTCTCGCCCTTGAGATAGAGTTTGCAACCTTCACGTCTGCAAAGACGGCAATCTGCTCCTGTATATTTAGCCATAGTTTAAGTCCTCCTAATTACAGTCTTCTCGCCTTGGGCGGACGGCATCCGTTGTGAGGAATCGGAGAAACGTCTTGAATGAGCGTGACTTCGATGCCGACGTTTGCAAGAGCGCGGATTGCGCTTTCTCTGCCTTGACCGGGACCTTTGACGTAGACTTCAACGCTTCTCATGCCTTGATCGTATGCAACTTTTGCAGCGTCCTCGCTGACCATTTGTGCTGCAAACGGAGTGGACTTACGGCTGCCGCGGAGTTTGAGTTTGCCTGCGGAAGACCAAGAGATTGCGTTGCCGTTCATATCTGTGATAGTAACGATTGTGTTGTTGAAAGAAGCGTGAATATGCACTTGACCTTTTTCAACGCGTTTGATATCTTTTCTTTTCTTAATAGCTTTTCTTGCGATACCTGCCATAGTCTAGCCTCCTTATTTCTTGCTGCGGCTGACTGCGCGCTTTGGACCTTTTCTTGTACGGGCGTTTTGTTTGGTGTTTTGTCCACGTACGGGGAGTCCTTTTCTGTGACGTACGCCGCGATAGCAACCGATTTCCATCAATCTCTTGATATTGAGACCGACTTCTCTTTTGAGGTCGCCTTCGACGTGCAAATGTTGTTCGATGTAATCACGAATGAGACTGACTTGATCTTCGCTCAAATCCTTGACGCGAATATCGGGATTGATGCCGGTCTCTTTCAAAATCTTTTGAGAAGTTGCAAGACCGATACCATAGATGTAGGTAAGTCCGTATTCAACTCTCTTGTCGCGCGGAAGATCCACGCCGGCGATTCTTGCCATTTTCTACCTCCGAAATAGTGAAAAAAGTGTTTTTTATATATGCCACGCATAGGTAGTTGCCGTAAGATTTGGAATGAAGCAACCAGCCGCCCTACGCTTTTTGCCGAATTTTACTTTTGATGCCGAGGCGGAGCATTGCCTCAAAACGTCAAAAGCCCGACCGACAACTCAACCTTGACGTTGTTTGTGGTTGGGATACTTTGAGCAGATAACCATAACTCTGCCGTTTCTTTTGATAACTTTGCATTTGTCGCACATAGGCTTGACGCTGGGTCTGACTTTCATAGTTAACCTCCTGAATGAGTCCTTTGTTTTCGATGTTTGTTTCGATATGACCTTATTTGTTGCGGTAGATGATTCTGCCTTTTGTCAGGTCGTACGGCGACATTTCGATTTTGACTTTGTCGCCTTCGAGAATTCTAATGTTGTTGATACGCAACTTTCCGCCGAGATATGCAAGAATCTCATGGCCGTTTGTGAGCATCACTCTGAATTGAGTTTTGGGCAAAACTTCTATGACTTTGCCTTCGGTTTCGATAACGTCTTCTTTTGACATAGAGTCCTCTTAATTGTTATTGTCGTTATAAAAACGGAGTGCGCTGAACAGTTCTTGGTCAAACACCTGTGTTCCGTTTTTGATTTTTTCCGCAATCTTTTCAAGCGTGTCGCCCGTGGATTGAAGATGTTTTACGTTTTTGAGTTTCGCGTTTTTGATATGGCGCAGATTTCCGTCCGCAATTCTCACCGTATTCTCGTCAACAATCTCGACGACCGCATAATATGCGCCTTGGTCGCGACCTGCTTTTGAATAAACGATAGAACCGATTTCCATATCAAAGCGTAAGTATTTCAGCTCCGTTTTCTGTCAGAGCAACAGTGTTCTCATAGTGAGCGGAAGGTTTGCCGTCCAGCGTAACGCATTTCCAGCCGTCTTCCAGCGTTTGCCACGTACCCATATTGACCATAGGCTCGATTGCAAGCACCATACCTACTTCGAGTTTCGGCCCGTGTCCTGCTTTGCCGTAATTCGGCACAGCGGGATCTTCGTGCATTTCTCTGCCGATTCCGTGACCTACCATCGACCTCACCACACCGTATCCGCGCGATTCGTTGTAAACCTGCACGGCGTGGGATATATCTCCCAGTCGTCCGCCTGCCTTGAACTGCTTGACGCCCTCGAAAAAGCTCTCTCTCGTTGTATCGACAAGGCGTTTTTTCTCGTCGCTGACCTCTCCCACAAGGAAAGTTCTTGCTGCGTCCGCTTGCCAGCCCTTGAAAACCAGTCCGCAATCGACACCGATTATCTCGCCTTCTTTAAGGCGTCTGTCCGATGGAAAGCCATGAACGACAACTTCGTCAATCGACGCGCATATCGTCCCGGGGAATCCGCCGTATCCGAGGAAGGACGGAGTCGAGTCGTGCCTTTTGATGTAATCGTAGGCAAATTCGTCAAGACGCTTTGTGGACACACCCGGTTTCACTCTATCGCCGAGGAAAAGCAAGCAATCTCTGAGGATTGCGCCCGATTTCCTCATACATTCGATTTCGTGCGGGCTTTTGATGTTAATCATTCAAGCACCTTCTTGATGTCCGCAAAGATTTCTTCTTTCGTGCCGTTGGCTTTGATGTCGACGACTTTGTTTTGCGAACGATAGTAATCGATGAGCGGTTGAGTCTGCTCGCTGTATACTCTCAGTCTGTTTTTTACGGTTTCGGGCTTGTCGTCGTCACGGATGAAAAGTTCTTTTCCGCAACGCTTGCAAGTGTTTTCGCCACCGAGCATTGAAACGTGATATGTTTCTCCGCACACGCAAACCCTTCTGCCTCCGAGTCTGTCTATGATAGTTTCAAACGGCACGTCGATGTTGATTGCAAGGTCGATTCTGGCAACCTTGTCGAGAGCCTCTGCCTGAGCGATTGTTCTGGGAAATCCGTCAAGGATGTATCCGTTCTGGCAATCCTGCTCGGAGAGTCTGTCTTCAACCAAGCCGATGACCACTTCGTCGGGGACGAGTCCGCCCGATTCCACAAAAGCCTTTGCTTTGAGGCCGAGAGGCGTGCCTTCCTTCATATTGCGACGAAGAATGTCGCCCGTCGAGATGTGAGGAACTTTGAATTCCTCTGCAATCATTGCCGCTTGCGTACCTTTTCCTGCGCCCGGAGCGCCTAATAATATAATATTTTTCATAATTACTTATTATAGCACTTTTTCGCCCCGATGGCAAACAAATCGTCAACCGATTTGCGCCACCGAGCAAAAAATATGGGTTTGTTTGTCGATTCGCTTATTTGAGGAAGCCTTTGTAGTGCTTCATCATAATTTGCGATTCGAGTTGTTTGTTGAGTTCGAGCGCGACGGACACGACGATGAGCAAACCTGTTGCCGAGAACGAGTTTGCAAACGGGAGAGCCGGAGCCGCCCAAGAGCCGTTGCCCATTGCGAGCGCTCTGAAGATAAAGGTCGGGATGAGTGACAAGCACATGAGGAACACCGCTCCGAAGAAGGTTATTCTGTTGTTTATCTTCTTGAGGAAGTCGCTTGTCGGTTTGCCCGCTCTTATGCCGGGGATAAATCCGCCGTATTGTTGAATGTTTTTGGATACGTCTTCGGGATTGAACTGGATTTGAGCATAGAAATAGCTGAATCCGAGGATGAACAATGCCAAAAGCACGTAATAAACCGCGGTGCCGCTTCCCATATATTGAGCATACCAGACTGCCGCTTCGGTCTCGCGGAAGAAGAGTTGGATGATCATTTGCGGGAACATAAGCAAGGACGATGCGAAAATGATGGGCATAACGCCGCTACCGTTGACGCGAATGGGAATGTAGGTGGATTGACCGCCGTACATCTTGTTGCCCTTGATTTGTTTTGAGTATTGCACCGTGATTCTTCTCTCTGCCCCGTCCATAAAGACGATAAACGTAAGCACCGCCACAACAATGAGAACAAACCCGATGATGTTCCAGACATACGTCCATTCTTTGCCGACGAGCTTGAATGATTCTGCCATAGTTGTGCCTGCCGTCGAAAGAATGCCGATAAAGATGATGATTGACGTACCGTTGCCGATGCCGTATTCGGTGATTCTCTCGCTCAACCACATAACCATGACGCTGCCTGCAACAAGCAAGACTATCGTCAGTGCCATTGTCAAAATCGGGTTGCCTTGACCGTTTTCAAAGGAGAACACATTGATGAAATTACTCTTGAACGCCACGACGATACCGATTGCTTGCACGACCGCAAGCACAACGGCAACGATTCTGGTGATTTGGGTGAGTTTCTTTCTGCCTTCTTCGCCCTCTTTGGACATCTTCTCGAGCGCAGGAATTACGAGCGCGAGAAGCTGCATGATAATCGACGAGTTGATGAACGGCAACACGCCGAGAGCAAACAAGGTTGCGTTCTGCATCGATCCGCCGGTGATGACGTTGAGGATGCTCAAAAAGTCACTTGTAAATGCGCCGTCCTTTTGCATCATCGCAATGTTGAATGTCGGGATAGGGATATAGCATCCGATTCTGTAGACGAGGATAAGAGCGAGGGTAATAAATATCTTCACTCTTATTTCCTTCGACTTGAATGCGTTTTTGAGTGTCTCAAACATTATAGCACCTCTGTTGTGCCGCCTGCCTTTTCGATTTTTTGAATTGCAGACGCGGTGAATTTGTTGGCTTTGATCGTAAGCTTCTTCTCAAGTTCGCCGTTTCCGAGGACTTTGAGTCCGTAAGGCTCGACTTTCTTGATGACGCCGCTTGCGACAAGCTCATCGATACCGACAACTGCTCCGTCTTCAAATCTGTTGAAAACGTCGATGTTGACCGTGTTGTAGACGTGTGCGAATCTCTTGTTGTTAAAACCGATTTTCGGAAGTCTTCTGGTCATCGGCATTTGACCGCCTTCGAAGTTGGGACGTACGCCGCCACCGCTTCTTGCCCATTGACCTTTATGTCCACGAGTAGATGTTTTACCCATGCCGGAGCCTACGCCGCGTCCGATTCTCTTGGTTGCGGTTTTTGCGCCCTCTGCGGGTTTAAGATCTTGAATATTCATATGCTCCTCCTCACGCTTCCTCAACCTTGACAAGGTGAGAAACTTTTGCGATCTTTCCTCTCACGCAAGCGTCGTCGACGAAAGTTCTGGAATTGCCGATTTTGTGCAAGCCCATTGCTTCGAGATTGGCTTTTTGATTTTTGAGGATGCCGTTTGCGCTCTTAACGAGAGTAACTTTGATCATTTTCACTTCTGCTTTTGCAGCCGCTTTCTTTGCCATAGTACACCTCCCGATCAGTCAACAACGACGTCTACGCCGCGAAGTTGTGCAATTTGGTCGGCATTGCGAAGGCTCATAAGTCCTTCAAGCGTTGCCTTTGCACTGTTGATGGGGTTGTTTGAGCCGAGGGACTTGGTTCTGATGTCCTTCACGCCTGCGGTTTCGAGCACCATACGGACTGCACCGCCCGCGATGACGCCGGTACCTTCTTCGGCAGGAAGGAGAAGAACTTGACCACGACTGAACTTGCCCGTCGTTGCATGAGGAATTGTGTTGCCTTTCAAAGAAACAGTCACGAGATTGCGTTTTGCGTCTTGCGTTGCTTTCTCGATTGCTTCGGGAACTTCAGCCGCTTTGCCCATGCCGAGTCCCACTCTGCCGTTGCCGTCACCGACTACGACAAGTGCGGAGAAGCGCATGTTCTTTCCACCTTTGGTGGTTTTTGTGACGCGGTTGACAGCGATGAGTTTTTTGTTCAAACCATCGTTCTCTTCTCTGTTTCTATCGTTTCTTCTATCACGATTTTCTGCCATAATTCCTCCGATTAAAACTCAAGACCGGCTTCTCTTGCGCCGTCGGCGAGAGCTTGGACTCTGCCGGTGTAAAGATAGCCGCCTCTGTCGAACACGACTTCTTTGATGCCGATTGCCTGAGCTTTTTCAGCAATTGCCTTGCCGACGACTTTTGCAACTTCGCTCTTTGAAAGCTCTGCGGTTTGTGCCGCGATTGCTTTTTCGAGGTCGGATGCAGCGCAAAGAGTGTTGCCCTTCACGTCGTCGATCACTTGAGCATAGATATGGTTTGTGCTTCTGTACACGCAAAGACGAGGTCTTTGGGCTGTGCCGCTGACTTTCTTTCTTACTCTTGCGTGACGAATGATTCTATCTGCGTTTTTATCTTTTTTGCTTATCATACTTCACCTCAATTACTTCGTGGCTCTCTTGCCGACCTTGTGGATGACGGTTTCATCCTTGTAGTGAATGCCGTAGTTGTGATACGGTTCAACCGGTTTGATAGCCTTGATGGTTGCAGCGGTTTGACCGACAAGTTGGCGGTCAATGCCCTTAACGACGATTTCGAGGGGTTGCGGTTGCGCAAAAGTAATGCCTTCGGGCGCGGTGAATTCAACGGGATGAGAGAATCCGATGTTGAGAGTCATTTTGTTGCCCGAAAGAGTGACCTTATAACCGACGCCGTTGACGATGAGGCTCTTTTCAAAACCTTTGGTTACGCCAACCACCATGTTGTGGATGAGAGCGCGATAAAGTCCGTGCAATGCGCGATGGTCTTTGTCGTCGGTGTGACGAGTGCAAACCACGTGTCCGTCCTCGACTTTGACGTCGATGGATTTGTCAACCGTTTGGGAAAGCGTGCCCAAAGGCCCTTTCACCGTAACGAGGTTGTTGTTGATATCAACTGTAACACCTTGCGGAATGGCAATAGGTGCTCTACCGATTCTTGACATAGCGCGCCTCCTTACCAAACGTATGCGAGCACTTCGCCGCCGATGTGTTGTGCTTTCGCTTCCTTATCGGTGAGGATACCCTTGGAAGTGGAAAGGATTGCGATACCCATTCCGTTGAGAACCTTGGGAAGATTGTCCACACCTGCGTAGACGCGAAGACCGGGTGTAGAAACTCTCTTAAGACCGGTGACGACCTTTTGTCCCTTGACGGGAGCGTATTTGAGAGTGATGACGATGTTGTTCTGAACATTGCCGTCCACAACCTCAAATCCTTTGACGTAACCTTCTTTTACGAGGATTTCTGCGATTGCCACCTTGATTTTGCTCGCCGGAACTTCAACCGTTTCGTGCTTTGCGGTCAAGGCATTTCTAATTCTTGTAAGCATATCTGCAATTGGATCAGTCATTTTTTGTGCCTCCTCTTACCAACTTGCCTTCTTCACTCCGGGAATCTCGCCTTTGTATGCGAGGTTTCTGAAGCAAACTCTGCAAATACCGTACTTTTTGAGCACGGCGTGTGGACGTCCGCAAATACGGCAACGTGTATATTCACGCGTCGAGAACTTTTGTGGTCTTTGTTGCTTGATTTTCATTGATGTTTTGGCCATAGTTCACTCCTTACTTCGCAAAAGGCATACCGAGCAACTTCAAAAGTTCTCTTGCCTCTTCGTCAGTCTTTGCCGTTGTAACGATGCAAATATCGAAACCGCGAACCTTCTCGACTTTGTCGAATTCGATTTCGGGGAAGATAAGTTGCTCTTTCACGCCGACTGCGTAGTTTCCTCTTCCGTCAAAAGACTTTGAGGAGATTCCGCGGAAGTCGCGGACTCTGGGGAGCGCGATGGAAATGAACTTATCGAGGAAGTCGTACATTCTGTTGCCGCGAAGGGTAACTTTTGCGCCGACGTTCATACCTTCTCTCACCTTGAAGTTTGCAACTGATTTCTTTGCTGTTGTGATAACCGGTTTTTGGCCTGCAATCATTTTGAGTTCTTCCACTGCAAGTTGCAGGGATTTGCTGTTGTCTTTGCAGTCGCCCAAGCCCATGTTAAGCACGATTTTCTCAAGACGAGGAACTTCGTTGATGTTCTTGTAGCCAAAGCGTTTGATGAGAGCCGGTACGACCTCTTCGGCATACTGTTTTCTCATGCGATATCTTTCAGCATTACCAGCATTCGTCTTATCGGTTGCAGTTGCTTTAGCAACCTGATTTTTCTTTTCTGCCACGATATTACCTCCGATTTATCAGTCCTTTTTATCTTCGGACTTTTCTGCTTTCTTTTTTGCGGCTTTCTTTGCCACTTTCTTTGCAGATGGTTTCTTCTCGTCCAAAGACGCACCGCACTTGGGGCATACGCGGACGGATTTTTGTTTGCCGTTCACGTCTTTCACTTCGTGCTTGACTCTGACGACGTCGCCGCAGCTTGCGCAAACGTGCATAACGTTGGATGCATCGATTGTGCCTTCTTGCTTGATGATGCCGCCCTTTTCTTGTGCGTTTCTGGGCTTTTTGCTCTTTGAAATGATGTTGACGCCTTCAACGTAGATTCTGCCGGTATCGGGAACGACTTTGAGGACTTTGCCCACTTTGCCTTGATCCTTGCCGGTGATAACCATAACGTTGTCGCCTTTCTTAACACTCAATTTTGCCATAATAGTTGTCCTCCTTACAGCACTTCGGGTGCGAGAGAGATGATTTTGGTGTAATCCTTGTCACGAAGTTCTCTTGCGATAGGCCCAAAAATACGAGTGCCTTGTGGTTGTTTTTGGTTGTCGATGATGACCGCCGCATTGTCGTCGAACTTGATGTGGCTGCCGTCCTCGCGTTGAAGACCGAACGTCGTGCGGACGATAACCGCTTTGACGACGTCGCCTTTCTTGACCTTGCCGCCCGGGATTGCCGATTTGACGGATGCGACGATGACGTCGCCGATGTTTCCGCTTCTTCTGAAAGAACCGCCCAGGACTCTGATGCACATAATTTCTTTGGCTCCGCTGTTGTCAGCGACTTTGAGCCAACTCAATGGTTGAATCATAGCGTTCCTCCTATTATTTGGCTTTCTCGACTATTTCGACGAGTCTCCAGCACTTGTCCTTGGAAAGAGGACGAGTTTCTTGGATAAGCACCTTGTCGCCGATGCCGCATGCGTTGTTTTCGTCATGCGCTTTGAACTTCTTGGTGCGGTTTACGATTTTCTTGTAGAGGGGATGTTTTACGCGTTCGCTGACTGCGACGACGATGGTCTTGTCCATCTTGTCGCTAACAACGATACCCACTCTTTCTTTTCTCAAATTTCTTTCTTCCATATTATCCTCCGATTAGCCCTTTGCCTCGTCTTTTGCGCGAGCAATTTCTCTTTGACGGATGACAGTCTTGATACGGGCAATATCGCGACGAGTTTCAACGATAACCATGGGGTTTGTCAATTGATTCGTGGCGTTTTTGAAGCGGAGGAAAAACAATTCCGACTTCAATTCGTTGAGCTTGGTTTGAAGCTCCTTATCTGTCATTTCCAAAACTTGTTTTGATTTCATGCTTCACCGCCTTCGGCACCGTTGACTTCCTCTGCTCTGACAAACTTGCACTTGACGGGAAGTTTGTTTGCAGCAAGACGCAATGCCTCTTTTGCTACTGCTTCGTCGATACCTGCGATTTCAAACATCACACGGCCCGGCTTGACGACTGCTACCCAGTATTCGGGAGAACCTTTACCTGAACCCATACGAGTTTCGGCAGGTTTCTTTGTTACGGGTTTGTGAGGGAAAATATCCACCCAGACTTGACCGCCACGACGGATGTATCTCGTCATAGCGACACGAGCTGCTTCGATTTGGTTGGAGGTAATCCAGCCCGGCTCTGTCGAAACAAGACCGTATTCGCCGTATGCGACGATGTTGCCCTTGTTTGCTTTGCCTTTCATTCTGCCACGCATTTGGCGACGTCTTTTGACGCGTTTAGGCATTAACATTATTGATTTCCTCCTTCAAGTGGATTTTTGCCAAGGATTTCACCCTTGTAGATCCAGCATTTGACGCCGATTGCGCCGAACGTGGTATTTGCGGTTGCAACACCGTAATCGATGTCTGCGCGGAGTGTTTGAAGAGGGATAGAGCCTTCACGATATTGTTCGCTTCTTGCGATTTCAGCACCGTCAAGTCTGCCGCTGACCATCGTCTTGACACCCTTTGCGCCCGCTTTCATAGCCTTTGACATTGCTTGTTTCATTGCGCGACGGAAGGAAGCGCGTCCTTCGAGTTGTTTTGCAATGCCTTCTGCAACGAGTTGAGCGTCTGCATCGGGATGTTTGACTTCCATGATGTTGATGCTCACTTTCTTGTCGCCGGAAACAAGTTTTTCAACTTCTTTCTTGATTTCTTCAACGCCTGCGCCCGCTTTGCCGATGAGCACTGCCGGACGTGCGGTGTAGATTGCGACTACCAGTTTATCTGCCGCTCTTTCGAGCACGATTTTTGAAATTGCCGTATCGTAGTATTTCTTTTTGATGAACTTGCGGACCTTGTTGTCTTCGACAATGTTGTCTGCAAAGTGCGCCTTGTCGGCATACCATTTAGAACTCCACGATTTGATGACGCCTGTACGAAGACCGTTTGGATCGACTTTTTGTCCCATTGTGTATACCTCCTGTTACGCTTTCACCGTGTCAAGAATGACCGTGATATGACTTGTTCTCTTGTTGATGCGATATGCTCTGCCCTTGGACACCGCTTGGATACGCTTGAGGGTAGGACCTTCGTTTGCGTAGCACTCTGCGATATACATATCGTTTCTTGCAAGATTCTGATTGTTTTCGCCGTTTGCCGCCGCGCTGTTTACCAACTTGATGAGGGGTTCGCTTGCAGCCTTGGGCGTATTTTCCAAAATAGCGATTGCTTCTGTTACCGATTTGCCTCTGATGATGTCGAGAACGATGCGGACCTTGAAGGGAGAGATTCTGACGAATTTAGCCGTTGCACAAGGTCTTGTATCCGCTTTTGCTTGACGGTCCAAGGCTTTTTGTTTACTTCTTGTAGCCATATCTTCCTCCTAATTACTTCGTGGTCTTTGCGCCCGCGTGACCTCTGAAAGTACGCGTGGGAGCGAACTCGCCGAGTTTGCAGCCGACCATATCTTCCGTGATATACACGGGGACATGTTGTTTGCCGTTGTGAACTGCGATCGTGTGACCTACCATTTCAGGGAAAATCGTGGAACTTCTGGACCAAGTTTTGACAGATTGGCGTTCACCGGATGCGTTCATCGCATTGATTCTGTTCATAAGGCGCTCTTCTACATACGGGCCTTTTTTAACACTTCTACTCATTTTGTCCTCCGATTAGTTCACACGCTTAATAATGAACTTATTAGATTTGTTCTTCTTCTTTCTGGTCTTATAACCGAGAGCAGGTTTACCCCAAGGAGTAACAGGTGAAGGCATACCGACAGGAGATTTGCCTTCGCCGCCGCCGTGCGGGTGGTCGTTCGGGTTCATAACGACACCACGAACGGTCGGACGCACGCCCATGTGGCGAGTCTTACCGGCTTTACCGACACGCACGATTTCGTGGTCGATGTTGCCGACTTGACCGACTGTCGCTCTGCAGTTGATGAGGACGTATCTCATTTCACCGCTGGGCATACGCACGATTGCGTACTTGCCTTCTTTTGCCATAAGTTGAGCCGCATTGCCTGCCGCTCTTGCGATGATACCGCCGTTGCCGGGTTGAAGTTCGATGTTGTGAATCATCGTACCGACGGGAATTGCGGAAAGAGGAAGCGCATTGCCGACTTTGATGTCCGCATGCTCGCCGCTTTCAAGCACGTCACCGACGTTCAAGCCCAAAGGAGCAAGGATGTATTTCTTTTCGCCGTCCGCATAGTGCAGAAGTGCGATATTCGCAGAACGATTGGGGTCGTATTCGATGGAAGCGACTTTTGCGGGGATACAGTCTTTGTTGCGCTTGTAGTCGATGATACGATATTTGTTTCTGTTGCCGCCGCCGATGTGACGAACGGTGATTCTGCCCATAGAGTTTCTGCCGCCGCTCTTGTTGAGGGACACCAAAAGTGAACGCTCGGGAGTGGTGCTTGTAATCTCTTCGTATGCAGACACCGTCATGAAACGACGTGCAGGAGACGTTGGTTTATATTTCTTAATAGCCATATTCTTTACTCTCCTTATGCCAAGCTCTCGAAGAATTCGATTGCCTTACTGTCGGCGGTCAAAGTGACGATAGCTTTCTTAAACGCAGAGCGTCTGCCTTCGTTTCTGCCCATTCTCTTCAACTTGCCGTCGTAGTTTGATGTATTGACTTTGTCAACTTTCACTTGGAAGATTTGCTCGATCGCAGCTTTGATTTGCGTTTTGGTTGCGGATTTTGCAACTTTGAACGTGTATCTCTTATTTGCGATGCCGTCATAACTCTTTTCGGAAAGGATAGGCTCGATAATGATGTCGTATGCTGTCATTGTGCTGCCTCCTCGAGTTTTTTAAGTGCGTCAACCGTGATGACGATGTTTTTCGTTGCCACAACGTCGTAGACGCTGAGGGTTCTTGCTTCGCAAACTTCAACGGTCGGGATGTTCTTGCTCGCTTTGAGAGCGACTTGGTCGTACTCATCGAGGACAAACACAACTTTTCCGTTGAGAGAGAGTGCCTTCACCGCTCCTGCAACGAGTTTGGTTTTTGCTTCTGCGAGCGCAAATTTGTCAAGAACGACCACTTCGTTTTGACGAATTTTTTCAGAAAGCGCGGAATAGAACGCAGCAGTCTTCATGCTCTTGTTGATTTTTTGTGAGAAATCTCTGGGTTTCTTTGCGAACACCACGCCGCCGCCTACATAATGGGGAGCAACGATGGAGCCTTGGCGAGCACGTCCGGTGCCTTTTTGACGATAAGGTTTGCATCCGCCGCCGCGAACTTCCGTTCTGGTGAGTGCGCTCATCGTGCCTTGACGTTTGTTTGCGAGTTGTGCAACGACCACTTGATGAATAAGTGCTTCGTTATAATCGCGTGCAAAGATGGAATCGCTGATTTCAACTGTGCCGGCTTTTTTGCCTGCCATATTCAAAACATTCAGTTTCATATTCTACCTCCGCTTAACCCTTGATGGATTCCTTCACGACGACGACGCCGCCTCTGGGGCCGGGAATCGCACCCTTGATGAGAAGAAGATTTCTTGCTGCATCGACGCGTGCTACCGTAAGGTTTTGGACAGTAACCTTTTCATGTCCCCATTGTCCTGCCATGTGCTTGTTCTTGAACACTCTCGACGGAGAGGAGCAAGCGCCCATGGAACCGACGCTTCTGTGGATAGGACCGGTACCGTGAGTCATAGGACCGATTCTGTGGGAGTTCCATCTTTGGATGACGCCCGAGTAGCCGTGACCTTTGGAAGTGCCCGTAACGTCAACTTTGTCGCCTTCGGTGAACATGTCGCAGGTCAGTTCCTGTCCGAGCGTGTAGCTCGCGCAGTTTGCGAAACGGAATTCACGAAGGTACTTCTTGACGGTTACGCCGGCTTTCTTGAAGTGTCCGGCAACCGGCTTGTTTACTCTTGTTTCCTTGACAGCGCCGAAGCCGACTTGTACAGCTTCATAACCGTCGTTCTCTTTCGTCTTTATCTGCACAACCGGGCAGGGACCTGCTTCCACGACCGTTACGGGAATGACCTTGCCTTCTGCAGTAAAGATTTGGCTCATGCCGATTTTCTTTCCGATGATTGCTTTATCCATGTAAAGTTCATCCTCCTTTTATTTGCTTAGAGCTTGATGGAGATATCGACGCCTGCGGGCAAATCGAGTTTCATCAAAGAATCGACTGTTTTGCTCGTGGGATTGTAGATATCGATCAAACGCTTGTGAGTTCTGAGTTCAAATTGTTCGCGGCTGTCTTTGTATTTGTGAGTAGCACGCAAAATCGTGATGATTTCCTTTTCCGTGGGAAGAGGAATGGGACCCGAAACCTTCGTTCCCGTCTTCTTGACTGTCTCGACAATCTTTTCTGCGGAAAGATCGATAAGGTTGTGGTCGTAAGCCTTAAGTTTAATTCTGATCTTTTGTCCAGCCATTATAAGCCTCCTATATTACACTTGTCCGTGTGTGTCTTATATTTTTTACCCGCCGCAATCGCGACGGAAAACACGTATCCCTTTCGACACGCTCGTTTACTATATAATTTTTGAAAATTAAAGTCAAGCAAAAATTTGCGAATTTTCTAATATTTTTTAAACTAGTGTACAAAATCTTGCAAAAACCGCAAAATCTTGTATATATGGATTAATTTTGTTTTTAAACTAAACTTAATTATTTATATATTTGCGCGTGCCACTTACTCGGGTGTATCATGCGCAAAAACCATCGTTTTGGCAACGGCAACACGCAAATCTTGCGTGTTGCCGAGAGCCAAACTTGATTTTTGCTTTGCTAACCGCGCAGAGAATCTTTGCTATCAAAACAAGACGGACAAAACCTCCTGCCGCAATTTCGCAAGATTGTCTGCTTGGTGTTTGGCGTGCTTCGCACGCATTTCAGATATCATCGCCGAGACAGCTGCAATGTAAGTGATATGCACGCAAGCGTGCGTGATATTGTTGCTTTTTGCAACAGTGATATTTGCGCTTTGCGCAAGTGATATTGCAACTTCGTTGCAGTTGTGGAAAAAATGATATCACTTCGTGATGATATCGTGCGTTGCACGGTGATACCGCACTTGGTGCGATGATATCCAAACTGTGTTTGGATTGCGGATAAATGAAAACTCATTCAGGGCGTTCTTGTACACGGAATGTGCCTATTCAAAGACGGAACACGAGCCGCAACGGCGGCGAGAATATGAGCGCCGAGCTTGACGAAAAGTACGAGAATGCGTGGCATTCTGTTGCGTAGCCGCCACGCAGGCGAAGTGGCATAACAAGGGGACGAACTTATCTATGCGAGTGCCGACTTCCCCTCTTGCGAACGATGTGTTGCTTTGTAGAATAACCGCATAATTTTGAGCAATAGGGGAATGCCCGAAGGGAAGGGGTGATGTTTTATTTTATAGTTCACGCCGTTCAACTCTTGTAGAGGAAGAACAAAAGCCCGAGGGGGAAAGAGGGGCACATCTATTTTAGAGTGCTAAACGCTCAACTCTTGTAAAGGACGAACAAGAAAGGCACGGCTTGAGACAAAACCGATGTACATAACGTACATGATTTTGGAACAAGCCGTGCCTAACACAATTATACTCGAATTATCGCACCTGACGCATATGCAGTTCCCTCATTCCCTCCACTTTGTCGCAAATCTCCTTCAAATTGCAATGCGCACAGTCCACAAGAACGTTGTCGAGAATGTGATTGAAGGCAGACAGTATTTGAGATGTGTGCGAAGAAAAATGTTGCAACGGCATGAAATCGATTCGGGCATCGGCAACAAAAATTACGGTAACCGCTTCAACGACATCTTTTGCCAAATACGATTTGATTGTGGTTGCGCCGAGATCTTCAAAAGATAAACCGCGTTTGATGGCAGTCTTTGACACTCTGACTTGCTCACGTTGCTTAATGACCGACGTGCGCATCATATATCCGCTGACGTTTTCTTTGTACTTGGCATATTCCAAAGATTTGGCAAGATCGAAAATAGCCTGTTCGTCCTCGGCAGTGTCTTTGACCGAGAGAATAACTATTTTTGCATAATTGCAATCGTTCTTGATTTCTTTAAGTTCTTTGCCTATCAGGACGGTTTGATTTTTGATCGTCATGTCGTCGGTCAGAACGGTTGCCGCAGTGCATGGCATATCGCTACCGCCCAATTCAAAAGCGGTATCCTTCATCAGTATAAGCTCGCTCTGCTCGTTTGTAGGCAAAGCCTTACCGCTGTCGTACGGATAAATTTTGACATTGCTTTTAGCAATATAATCAAAAAGATTTTTTATATCCTCGTCAAAAATACCTATCATATCAATTCAATATTTACAGTTTGATTTATGCCGATTTTTGCGCAAATCGGCACTTTATCGTATTATTTCAAGTTGTTTAAGTGCTTCTTTAACACCTTGCACGACTTTCGAGCTTGCGGGAAGTTCAAATACGTTTTCGCCCCTGAGGTCGAACGACGCAAGATTTTTGTCATCGTCGATCACCGCCAAAAGTTTCACTCCGTCATAGTCCAGCGAACGCACCGCTTCTTCATCGGAAACACGATTGACGATGACGCCGATTTTGTCATACATAACAAGGTCATCCGCAACTTTCTTTATGGTCTTGCACACATCTCTACCCTTCTTGGATTGATCTGTAACCAAAATAAGGTGCGTGACTTTTTCCATGACTCTGCGGTTGATTTGTTCGATGCCTGCTTCACCGTCTATAACGACAAAGTCGAATTCTTCCGACAGAATACTGATGACGTCCTTGAGATATGCGTTGATTTTGCAATAACAACCGGCACTTTCGGGACGACCTACGGCAATAAAAACATAACCGTCCTTTTCAATCATTGCGTCAAAAATGCGGAATCTCGCTTCGTTGAGAAGGTCAATTGCACCCTTTGCGTTGCCGTCCTCGACGTTTTCTATAATATCTTTTCTGATGTCGTCTATAGTGGATTTCACTTCAACGCCCAAAGCCGTCGAAAGACCTACTGCCGGATCCGCATCGATCGCCAATATGCGCTTGTCGGGGAAGCATTCCACAAGGTTGCGCACGATGTTTGCTGCAAGCGATGTTTTGCCGACGCCACCCTTTCCTGCGACCGCAATTATAGTTGCTTTTGACATAATTCCTCCTTTGTGGCATAGGATGCCTCAAAACAATGTATATGGTAGCACTTTGCGCGCTTTTTGTCCATATAATCGGTTACATTCAACTTTTAATCTTATTGCGCGACGAGCAGAGAATCGAATGGGCGGCAAACCGCAACGCCGTTTGCGTGTTTTCAACAGAAAAACGCCGAATCATCGGCGTTTTCTTGTGTTTTTGTTCTTTAATTTTGTTACGCTATACGTTCGACAAGATATGTTCCGCTTTCTCTTTCAATCGGATTTATGGCCAAATTCTCGTCATTCGTAACAATTTTCCCGTCTTTGCAGAAAACGGATAATATTCCGTTCGCTTTTGCAGCGGCGACTTTTGCATCGTCAAACGAATCGGCAAGATAAAGCGGAAGAATATCTATCACGATTTGGGAACATGTTTTTGACACCGAATACGCCGTATATGTGTTTATTGCACTTATATTCTCGCCTGTCGAAGTGTTTATAAAGTGCGTGCGCACCGTTCCGTCTTTATATGTATAATACCCGTCCTCGCTCTTTGAGACGGCATAGTCTTTGAGCATGACGACCGACATTTGCTGTTTGTAAGACATCCTTCCTGCGACGATTGCGCCGTCCGCGGTTTTGTCAAACACATTTGCTTGCAGTTCGTCGTGAGCTTCGCTTAAATTGCGCGTGAATCCGTCATAGCTGGATATAACGCCCTTGTCGTAGCCGGCGTCAGCCATTGTGCTTGCAATATAGTCTATCGCAAAAGCGTTTCTTGTCCAGAAAAAGTCAAGATAGGTTGCGGTTTGCGCTCCGAACGCGTTTTTATACTCATCGGACACCACAAGTTTGACGATATTTCCGTCCGAAAACTCAATATGGACGTGCGCATCGTCGGCAGCAAACGCAATCATCTTGTCGAAATAGGCTCTGACATCATCACTTTTTGTCGGGTCGAAACGCTCGGCATCATTGTCATGAATGCATGTAAACATTTCCTTGTAGTACGCATAAATAGGCGCATAATACAAGAATCTGTTGTTCGCATCATCAAACGCTTTGAGCGAGCGATACAGCAGCGCAGGAACCTGCACTTCTTCGTTTGGATGCGTATTGAGATAGTACAAATTGTTCATGCCGTCGACTTGTTCGGTTGAGTAAAGCACTTTGTATGCGTATTCGCTTGCTTCGGTATATTTCGACGCCACGCCTTGACGATACTTTTTGTCTTGATTTTTATCAAAATAATAGGTAAAGACGAACTCCCCTCCGCAGTTTTTTGTTGAGGATGTATCGGGGGTTATCGCAAACCACCCGGCCTCGACTCTCAACAAAACAACCATAACAACGGCAAAACAAACAATCGCAAGCACCAAAAACAGCACAAAAAGCACAACTCTCAGCTTGACGTTTTTGTTTGACACCTCGACCTGTTCCACAGGCGGAGGCGTAAGGAGGTTTTTATCCTTTGCATATCTTTTCATAATCACCTTTGATTAAAAAGGTTTAGCTCATCGCTAAACCTTACGTTTTTTATCTGAGCGTCAAAAGCAGGAAGAACAGGAACAATAATATTATCGCTCCCAAGAATATAAATCCTGCAATCGAGCCTTTTTTGAATGCTTTGAAGTTCTTTATATAATTGAACTTTTTGAAGATGTATGCCGCAATTATACCCGGAATCGGCAAGAAGAACGACAACACCTTAAACCATGTGCTTCCCGTGTCGTGTACGGGAGTTTCAAGGATAGGTTCGTTTGAAACAGTCGGTTCTTCGGCTTCTTTTTCGGCATATTCGAGAGCTTCTTGCTCGGTCATGAATGACGAAGATTTGAGCGGAACACCCTCTTCCCTTATACGTTTGTACTCTTCGATTTCTTTCTTGTTGCCAAAGATATAATGGTTGTGACCGATGCAAACCATTTCGGGCTTGTCTTTGCTGTAATCGTGTTGCGACGGATCGTACACGAAAAGTTTTTTCTTCTTTTCGAGCTTCGGATCGGGAATAGGAATTGCCGATATAAGCGATCTCGTATACGGATGAAGCGGATATGCAAACAGTTCTTCCGCGTCCGCAATCTCCACAATCTCGCCCTTATAGATGACGCCGATTCTATCCGAAATAAAGCGGACAATCGACAAATCGTGAGCGATGAACAGATATGTTGTGCCTCTCTCTCTTTGGAACTTATTGAGAAGATTGAGTACTTGCGCACGGATTGACACGTCCAAAGCCGAAATAGGCTCGTCTGCGACGACAAGGGACGGCTCCATAATCATAGCTCTTGCAAGACCGATACGTTGGCGTTGTCCGCCCGAAAATTCGTGAGGATAACGCGTAAGATGTTCGGGAAGCAAACCGACTTCTTTGATCATTTGCTCGACTTTTGCAACTCTGTCCGCTTCGTCTTTGAAGAGGTGGAAGTTGTAAAGGCCTTCGGACACGATATAATCGACAGTCGCGCGCTCGTTGAGAGATGCGGCAGGATCCTGAAACACCATTTGGATGTTTCTTATGACCTGTCTGTCGAGTTTATGCGAAATATTGCCCGAAATGCGCACGCCTTTGTACTGAATCTCGCCTTTTGCGCACGGATTTACTCTGATGACTGCACGACCAATAGTGGTTTTTCCCGAGCCGGACTCGCCGACAAGAGAGAACGTTTCGCCCTTATAGATGTCGAAAGACGCGTTTTTTACCGCCTTGACAGCCTTGTCGCCCTTGCCGAACGTGATGTCGACGTTCTTGACGGACAACAGAATTTCTCTGCCGTTTTCGTCGAGCGGACCTTGTTCAGGGAGAGTATATACTCGATTTTTGTATTGATCGATTCGCGTTTTCCAGCTGTCGCCAACGCGTTTGAAGTGTCTTTGAATTTTTCCGCCGACGCCCTTAAACCAGTCGCTTATAACCTTCCCTGCGGATTTTTTTGAAGGCTTCTCGTCGCTTTCAACCGAATTGTCGGCAACAGAAGTTTCTTCAACGGAGGAATCCCCGAAAGAAGGCGCGCTTTGTTCGCAAACGGGTTCTTGTTGAGTGTCGGCATTTTCGATATGCTCTTGCTGCTCCACTGCGAGTTCTTGTTCGACGGGCGTGGAGTTATCCAATGCGGAGGTTTGGATATCGTCGATTATTTTGTCTTTGTCCATCATTCCACCTCCTCGATATTGAATGCTTTGAGCAATCTGCCGTGAATATCTTTGATGATTTCGGGTTTTTCGATTTTAGGCGCTCTGGGGTCGAGAAGCCATGTTTTTGCAAAATGGGTTTCGCTCACTTGGAACATAGGTGCTTCTTTGAGCGTATCCACCTTCAGACAGTATGGATTTCTCGGTGCAAACGGATCGCCGATGATCTTGTTGTAAAGCGACGGCGGCGTACCGGAGATCGAATAAAGCTCGGTGTTTTTCTCTGCAAGTTGCGGAAGAGAGGACAACAACGCCCACGTATACGGGTGGCGAGGATCGTAAAACACCTCGTCTACCGTTCCGAGTTCGACGATTTGCCCCGCATAAAGCACGGCGACTCTGTCCGCAACGTTTGCGACAACGCCGAGGTCGTGAGTGATGAACACGATGGTATAATCGAACTCTTTTTGCAAATCCTTGATGAGTTTGAGGATTTGTGCCTGAATGGTGACGTCAAGAGCAGTTGTAGGCTCATCGCAGATGAGAATCTTCGGTTGACACGAAAGCGCGATTGCGATGACGATACGCTGACGCATGCCGCCCGAATATTGGAAGGGATAGTCGTCATAGCGGTTTTCCGCATTGGGAATGCCCACCTTCTTCATAAGTTCGACAGCTTTTCTTCTCGCCTCTGCCTCCGAGCAGTGTTGGTGCTTGATGATGATTGAGGAGATTTGCTTGCCGATTGTTATGATCGGGTTGAGCGACGTCATCGGATCCTGGAATACGGTTGCGATGCGCGTACCGCGGATCTTTTGCCAGTCCTTTGTGTACTTGATTTTTGCGAGGTTCAGCACGCACACGCCGTGGAGTTGCGTTTCGGTGGTGCCGTCGAGGAACTTGACTCTGAACGCAATCGGATCGAAAATCTGATTGAGTTGCTCGTCGTTTGTGAGGTCGACGCCAAGACGCATAGCCTTACGCAGTGCGAGAATGAGTTTGACAATAAGCTTAAATCTTTCGAGTGCGCCGTATCTTCCGACGGAAAGATAAATTTCCTTGCCTAAAATCTCGTTGCGATGCACGGTATCCTCGGTGATTTCGCCTTGCAAAGCGAGTTTATATTCCTCTTTGAGCTTTGCCATATTCTCGGCATAATACTTTGCAAATTCGAGGTCGGCTTTTGCCGCTTGTTTGTGAGCGCGCACGGTCTGAGCGATTTTCTTTTCGAGTGCTTTGATTTGTTTGTCGCAATCGGATATAATCGCGTTTGTTTCTTTAACTTTGTCTCTTTCCTTGCGCGTATTGAGCGTGAGTTTGAGGTTGTACGCCTCGGTGCGTCTGAACTTGAGATCGTCGATCTCGTCCTGCATTTTCTCATGCTCTTGCTCGCTGAGTGTGTATTTTTCCTTCTTTTCCGCCTTGAGCGCGAGGATTTTTTGATAGATATCCGCGCCGAGTTCGAGTTTTGAGGCTTTGTTGAGCTGCTTCAAAACGACGTCGAGAATAAATTTGTCGAATTTTGTCGGAGTTGCAACGGTATCCGCAAGCTCGTCGTCGTTGAAGATGAGTTCGCCTTGCGAAATAAAGCCGTTTGAGTCGAGCATACCGGCAAAAGTCTTTGTAAAGACGGATTTGCCCGAGCCGGATTCACCGACGATTGCAATGGATTCGTTTTCATAGATATCGAGCGAGATTCCGCGGATTGCGGTGAGGATTCTGCCTCTGACGCGGAATTTGACTTCGAGATCTTTGACGGATAACAAAACTTTTTTATTTTCCATACGTCACCTCACATATGCGTTCTCGGATCGGAAGCGTCACCGAGTTTTTGACCGACCACATAGAGGACGACGGTTATGATAGCTGCAATGACAACGGGTGCCCAAAATTCGAGCGCCCAGTCTGGATTCGACATATATGCTTGTGAGGTTTCGATGATCTTGCCGAGTGACATATCCGACATGCCGATTCCGATAAACGACAGGAATACTTCCATTGAAATGTAGCTGGGAAGTTCGGTTGCAAGAAGCGTCATTATGACAGATGTCATAAACGGCAAGATGTTCTTGAACGCAATACGGTAAAGCGGAGTGCCAAGACATTTGGACGCAAGATTGTATTCCCTGTCGCGAATGATGATGACTTGCGTGCGGATAAAGTAAGCAATGCCAAGCCAGCCCGTTATCGTCAATGCAAACACCATTGTCCAAAAACTTGCCGTCATAATCATGATAAGCACTGAAATGATAAGTACATAAGGCACGTTGCCGATTATGTTGTACACTTCGGTCATAAACTTATCGAACTTCTTAGAAAATCCCCATATTGCGCCAAGGACGATACCAACAATCATATTGATTGCTGCACACACAAAAGCAAGGCTTATCGAAATGCTTGCGCCGTACCAAACATAATCGAATGTCGATTGACCGGCATCGCCACTACCTAGTATCCAATGAATACTGAAGCCGAATTTATCAACTGCCTGACTTGGACTAAGGTGTTTTGCCGTGCTGTCAAGCACATTGATAAACGGCGTGACTTTCGGATCATACCCCGAAGCAAGAGGATAAACGTATGCAAAGATTATCACAAAGAACAACAATGCGATGAAGAATATGTTGAGCTTGCTTTTGAAAAACACTCTGAACACAGACTTCCAATAGGAATATCTGGGCGCGGTGATTTTTTCGGAATCCAGTTCGTTATTATCAACATGAGAGAACAACTCTTCATCCGACATATTGAATTCTTGAAGGTCTATAACTTTATTTTCCATATCGTCACCTCGCCTTATCTGAGAATGAAATTCTCGGATCTACCATTGACATCAGTATATCGCCGAGTATTAGAGACACGACAGACAGCAATGCGTAGAACATCGTTAGTCCGACAATAACCGCATTGTCGTATAAGTTAATCGCTTCTGTGAGCATCCGCCCTGTGCCCGGAACGGCATACACTGTTTCTGTAATAATTGCGCCGACAACGGCTCCGAGAATGGTGCCGGGTATGTTATGCACAAGAGGAATAATTGCGTTTTTGAGAATGTGTTTGTTGAAAATTTCTCTCTCGCTCAAACCGCCCGATCTTGCAAACTTGACATAATCGGAGTTTTGTTGGTCGATCATATATCGTCTTAGCCAGTTCATAAGACCTGCAACCGACGGAAGCGCAAGCGAAATGATAGGCAATATGTACATCAGTTTGCTTGTCGAGTCAATGTCGAATCTGCCGGGCAAACCCATTTTCATACCTATTGCTCGGAAAATGAATATGTATGCCAAGGAAGGCACCGCAATGATAAAGACAATATATATTGTGCCTAGTTTATCAAGAATCTTGCCTTTGTTCCGTGCCATCATAATACCAAGAGGCACCCCGAGCAAATATGCTAAAATCGAAGACAAAATGCCAATGATAAACGAGAAACCGACTCTTGACAAACTGTGCTTTACTGTCCCAACGTTTGTATAGTTATCTGTAAATCTTTCAGCGGAAAACACTCCCCCTTTTGAGAGAGAATCCTTGGCAAACGTTGTTTCGTGAAGATTATCCGATGTCATTTCTTTATACCCGGTCGGATATGTAACAAGTGATTGCAAGTTGCTTCCTTGTGTTTGCGTCATTGTTTCAAATGCATCAACACCTGTATTTACAGCATAAGATGTTCCAAGATTTATAGTCACGATATTTTGGTGGATAAAAGGAAATCTATTGTCAAAATACAAAAGATATTTATGTTTGGTACCGTTTCCAATGATTGCGGGAGAAAACTTTTTCCCACCGTATGCAGGGTCGTACCAAGTAAACTTTATGCCTCTTGCTCCCACCAATTGATCGTCATCTTCTACATAATGAATTGAATCGACTTCAATCAAATTTTTAAAATAATTCAACATGCGTTTGAATGTCGAAAACTCCCTATACGCAAAAAGCCTTTGTGCTCCGCCTTTTGCAATTTTTGTACCGGTATACACGGCATCAAGTCTTACGACTTTATATCCGTTTTGAGCACAATATATATTGAATTTTTCAACACAATTCTTCACCAACGGAGTATCGTCATCGGCTGTTTCACCAAAATTTACTGCTTGATTTCTTTCTGCTGATGATATTTCGCCAGATTCAACAAGCCTGGTAATAAAATCCGCATATGTCAAATTTTCTAGATAACCATATTTTTCCCATTGGCTATATTTGTAAACGACCTTATCGTTTGCCAACTGTTTTGTAATTTGACTATCACCCTTGAAGATAAAGTTTCTATCTATCAACGAGTATACCAAAGCCATGACAATGACAACAACAATCACCACGGAAATCAAACCGCGTATAAGTCGTTTTAGCAGATATTTTGTCATAATAAACTCACTCTAAAATATGCAAAACTCGGAAGAGTTGGATATTCTCCCTCCCCTTCCGAAATTGCATTCCTATCAGCCGATTTCTCGGCTGATAGGCATTACTACTATCAAACTACTATATAATGACTTTGGATTAATAGAGACCGAGCATCTTAATCATGTCTCCACCAGGAATCATGGTTGCGAGATAGGATTGCGGATCTTTGAAGTCAGGACCCCAACCGGAAACGTCATAGAAATCATAGTTGCACTCGTTGCCGGCTTCACAATAATAACCAGCATAATACCAGCCATACATATCATTTGTTTCAACAAGATTAATCTTGACTTTTCCACCAAAGGCAGCTTCGATGTTCTGCTTCAAAGCTTGCGCTCTGTTTGCATAGTTTGCGAGACCGCTGTAATACGGATAGTCAACAACAATCGGGTTGCTTTCACTCACATCGACACCTTGTGCTTTGAGTTCTTCAAGGGCTTTTGTAAAGTATTTTTGTGCAACAGAAACATTGTACCATCCATCGAAACCGGAAGAAGAACCAAGGCCTTCGTCAGCGGTCGGATCCCAAACCTTCATCGCGTCTTTACCCATGTCTGCATTGAGTTGCGCTTGGACGATTGCACCATAATATGTGCCTTTTGCAAAGGTTTTTGCAGTGCCATTGATCTCGATGGTCACATCTTTGCTGAGTTGCACAAACGAACCTGGAGTGTACATATTGCCGAGCGAGTAAAGTGCTGCATCATCGCCGGTGACTTGCGCATTATAGCTTTTCTTGTCGATAGATCTTGCAAGAGCCATACGGAAGTTTGTGTTGCTGAATGCTGCTTTTGCAACACTCTTTTGCGCATCTGTCTTTTCAGATTTCATTCCGTAACCTTCAATGGTTTGATAAGCTTCACGATCAATATTCATAAAGAAACCAAACGCCGTTGCATCGGTGCCGGAAACATAGATCTTATCGGCATAATCTTTCTTTGCAAGAGCAAGCGTCGTTGTGTTGAGTGCTGCGCCATCAATCGTACCTGCAACTGCATCGTTAAATGTTTTTGTGGTGTCTTTATTTTCAGCATAACTGAGCCACGTCAAAGTCTTTATCGTGATGCTGTCTTTTGCCCAGTAGAGCGGGTTGGCAGAGAAAACGATCTTGTTGTTTGCCGTATAGTTGCTTACAAGATACGGACCGCAATACAAAATGTATTCGGGGGATGTACCATACTTATCACCAACGGAATCGGCATACTCTTTGCAGAAAGGAGCAAGCGGATTATAGTTAAACATTGAAATGAAATATGTGCAAGGTTTTTCAAGAGTATACTCGAGCGTGTACTTATCAACAGCTTTTACACCAACTTGTGAGAAATCTGTGATTTTGCCTGCCGCATATTCTGCTGCATTTTTGATTACGCCTGTAACGAGATATGATGTAGCACCAGTTGTAAGTGCTCTTTGAAGTCCGTCAACCCAGTTTTGTGCTGTCACTTCATAACGCGCTCTGCCATCTTTATCAGCCCACATAACATTCTCACGGAGTTTGAATGTGTACGTAAGTTTGTCTTTGGATACGGTATAAGACGTTGCAAGTGCACTCATCAAGCGACCTTCGTTATCATATTCGACAAGATTATCAAAAGTATTGATAATTGCTTCAGCGTCTGCAGAACGCATTGTGTTGAGAATATCCCAAGTCTTAGGATCTGCGCTGTAACCTTTGGTGTAGCTATCTTTCAAGGTATAGCCTTTTCCTGTGAGGTACGATTTTGCCCATGCCTCATAAGTGCCTGTACCTTTGAGTTTTGCATATTTAGCTTTCATTTCGTCACGGTCAGCCGATTTGATGAAATCAGTTGCAACAACTACATTGTGAAAGCGATTTTGGTCGTTACCCCAAAGAGCTGACGACACCGTGCCCGGAGCAACCCTGCTGAGACCAAGTGTGCCACCGTTAGACGAAGTCGGAACGTACGTGCCGCTTTGAAGTAATTTTGCTTCCGCAATTGCCATTGCTGCATATCTTCCGTCAGCATCTGTTTGCGCCATTGCGGCGACATACGCTTTATAGAAATCGCCAAGTGCAGCACTGTACTTTTCATAGTCCGCATCGGAGCTATGATCTTCTTTGCCTGCGAGCGTATAATCCATTGTTACTGTCAAGCTGCCGCCTGCCGCACCGCCGCTTTCAACTGAATCCAAGCAATATTTTGTTCCGTCAACTGTCTTGGTCGTGGTGCCTCCATTGGGGCCGTCTTCTTTCGGGTTGCACGCTGCAAACACGCCAACTGAAAGCACGAGAACCAGGACCATTGCCAAAATCGCAAATATCTTTCTTTGCTTCATTGTTTGTTACCTCCATGTTATATTTATATTTGGTTTGTTTGTTGATTTAAGGTTTTTGCCTTGCGCCCTTCACTCGCGTTGAATCCCGACCGTCAGGCGCACACTCTACACTCTTGCGACAGCAAAATTGTTTCAACTTTTTTGCAATTTTGCTTGCTTTTGTTCAAGCATTTGTTGTATAGTATCAAATTTTCATTTTTCTTTAATGTTTTTTGATGTTCACATTATAAGTGCAGTTTGCCGATATGTAAACAATTTTTTTTACTTTTTTGAAAAATTTAATTTTTATGCAAATTTTGCCACCGCCTCGATTTTGCGAATTTTGTCGCGTTTTAGCCAACCGCAACATCCCACCCTTTTCTTTATATTTAAGGATATTTATCCTACATATGTAATAAATAGTATATATAATCGACAAAATATGCCTCGATTTGCCGTTTTTTTTCTTATGTGCGCCCGATTGTTGCAACCCTCGGTTGACACAATTTTGATGCGAATATCGGTTGATTTTATGCAAAACATATCGAATTTTGCATAAAAATAAAAATTTTTGTATAAGCGTTTTTTCAAAAAACATAGCGTTTTTGACAAAACCTGCAAACATTCTCAACTTTATTTGCCAAATTTGTAGCTTTTTTGTATTCTCGCTCACGTGTTTTGCTCGTTCGGGTGGGGGGTGTCCCGCCCCCGTGTCATTCCGAGGGAACAAAGTGACCGTGGGAATCTAGCCGTCAGGCGCACTCGCAACAGACACATAGGGCTAGCATTTAACACTCTAATACAACTTTCCCCTTCCTCACGTGTTTCCCCAACCGCCGTTCCCCCTTAAAAGGGAACCCACGGCGTCCGCTCCGCGTGGGGACACACTCAGCACTCGCATAGATTGCTATCGTTCTCTTTTTATGTCACTCGTTCGCGGACGAAAAGAATCCAAACTCGTCCGCTCACTTGTACTATACGTCAAGCTCGGCGTTCGCTTTTCTCGCCGCCTTGCGGCTCGTGTTCCGTCTTTTAAGTTGCACATACCGTTTATAAGAACGCGCCAAACAGATGAATAGCACGAAAAAGCCCTTCGGGCTCTCGCCTAGTGTACTTGGCGTACACGACGAGTGA